>JBFMBX010000002.1:0-561891 GCA_040754815.1 Chloroflexota bacterium | reverse complement strand
CCTTTCCCTCTTTCTCTTCTGGCCTGCCCTGACCAAAGAACATCTCGAAGATTTCCGCGCCCTGCATACTCGCCTCTATGCCCGTTTGCAGGTCAACCTGCCTTGACTTGCGGGCGGCTTCCGAAAGTGGTAGAAATGTGGGGAGTGTGACCATGTGCACTTTTCCTTGCGAGGTAGCCCGGAGCCGGGGGACAACGACCCTCTCCGCGGGCGAGGATCACCGGTCGGCGGGCAGCCACCGGCCTATCAGCGCACAGCCCCAACGGGTGGTCGGGGCGGATCCTCGACAGGTCATCCCCCGGTCCCGGGTCGCCTCAAAACAATCTGCCGCGCGGGCCTGACGTCCCCAAGCAGCATCAGCCGGGTCGGCTGAGGGAGGACACGGACAGATCAGGCTTTGGCAACCGGAGACCGGGTGGGTCTCCGGGTTGCTTTTTAATGTGCTACGATTTGCTTTTCAGCAAAGAAGACAGGACAACGCCTAAAATGGCTGAAACTCCAATCCCAATCGCCAAAGCAATCAACGGCGACTGGGAAAGAACCGGAAAACGATCCAAAAAAGCTTGACCAATTACTGCACCTGCTATTACAATTGCAACCGTTGCAAGATTTTCGATTTTCATAATTTCCTTTCTTCAGTCCCGGTAACCGCCCGGGACTGAATCTTTAATCCAGATACACGCAAAGCGCCCACGGGATCCATCGGGCGCTTTGCGGGGGACAGGGATGGAATCCCTGTGGAAGTGGGCGCGGAGGGTCTCGAACCCCCGAACCTCACGGATGTGAACCGTGCGCTCTGACCAACTGAGCTACGCGCCCTGAACAGCCCTGATTATAGCAGGATTTTGCACCACAGGCAAGATTTTTGACTTATCCGAATCTGCCGGTGACATAATCTTCGGTTTCTTTGACTTTGGGAGAAACGAACAATTGTTTACCGACCCCGTATTCAACGAGCCGCCCTTGCAGGAAGAAGGCTGCAAAATCCGCAACTCGGGCTGCCTGTTGAACATTGTGGGGTACTAATACAATCGTATATTTTTCTTTCAACTCCATCAGCGAATACTCGATCTTGGCGGTGGAAACCGGATCCAGCGCTGAGGTTGGCTCATCCAGAAGGATTACTTCCGGTTCAAGCGCCAGCACGCGCGCCAGGCATAACCGTTGCTGCTGACCACCTGAAATGGCGCTGGCAGGGTCGTTCAGCCGGTCTTTGACCTCATCCCACAGCGCAGCAAGGTGCAGTGCTTTTTCCACCGCTTCGTCCAGCCGGCTTTTGCGTTTTTCTCCGGCCAACATTAAACCGTAGGCAACATTTTCCCACAGCGTCAACGGTAACGGCACGGGGCGGGAGAAAACCATGCCGATTTTACGGCGCAGTTCAATCACATCGGTATCGGGGTCGAGAATATTCCTGCCGTTGAACCAGATCTGCCCGCTCAGGTGGCGCACATCGGCAAGGTCATTCAAACGGTTGAAAGCACGCAAGAGGGAAGATTTACCGCCGCCGGCCGGCCCAAAAAATACATTGATGGCGTTGGCTATCACCTCCACACTGACATCCATCAGGCTTTCCACGCCATCCGAATAGATTAAATTGAGATGTTGGACGGAAATCTTGCTTTCCATAGGGTTTACCATTGTCGGCGCGCCCGGGCGCGGTTGCGGATTAAAGTAGCCAGCAGATTCATTCCCAGCACAAAAACCAGAAGAACCAGCACCGTGCCGTATTGAATTTGCAGCGGCATGCCCGGCACGGAGGTGGAAATTACGAAAATGTGATAAGGAAGTGCCATGGTGGCATCCATTGGAGAAGATGGCAGGCGAGGCAGGAAGAAAGCCGCGCCGGTGAACAGGATGGGTGCAGTTTCGCCGGCTGCCCGTTCCAGCCCCAGAATGATACCGGTAATCACTCCCGGCATGGCTTGCGGAAGGGTGATGCGCCAGGTCGTTTGCCAGCGTGTGCCCCCCAGCGAAGTGCTGACCACACGGAATGCGTTGGGCACCGAACGCAAGGCTTCTTCGGTGGTGCTGATGATCACCGGCAAGGTCATGATGGAGAGTGTCAGCGAGGCGGCCAGGATGCTGGTGCCTAAACGCAGAAAGAGGACGAATAGACCCAAACCAAACAACCCATAAACGACCGATGGAATGCCGGCCAGATTGATGATGGCAATCCGAATCAGGCGGGTGACGGTATTGTCGCTGGCATATTCGGCCAGATAAATGCCTGCCGCAACACCCAAAGGTACTGAAAAGACGGCTGTGCCGAGGGTCAGGTAAAATGTGCCGATGATCGCCGGAAAGATGCCCCCTGCCCGCATCCCATCGCGCGGCATCTGGCTCAGGAATTCCCACGAAATGGCCGGTAAGCCTCGAATTAGAATGAAAATGATAACCCCAATGACCGGCAGCGCAGTGATGAGAGTGATCAGTCGGAGCAGGTTGATTCCCAACCCTTCAACCCGTTTCATTTTGCGAGAATAGTCATGGAGGTTCATTTAGAATCCTTAAGATAAGAGACGTTCCGCGCGTTTTTTTCGCTGCAGGGTGAGCGAAGAGGCGGTGATGTTGACTATCAGCGAGATCAGGAACAGGATAATGCCGATGAAAAACAGCACGTGGTAATGTGCTGAACCAACAGCGACTTCGCCCATTTCGGAAGCGATGGTAGCGGTCATGGTACGTGCCGGTTGGAAAAGCGCATTCAGCCCGGAAGGCAGAACCGGCGCATTGCCGGTGACCATCATCACCGCCATGGTTTCGCCAATGGAGCGGCCGATTCCCAGCATCAGGGCAGTTAACAGGCCGGATCGAGCGGCCGGCACGGTCACCCCCCAGGCCGTTTGCCAACCGGTTGCTCCCAGTGCCAGCGCCCCTTGCCGGTAGGCTGGCGGCACGGTATTCAGCGCATCTTCGGCAATCGAAACAATGGTGGGGATGGAAATCAAAGCCAGAAGCACGGCTCCCGTAAAGGCCGTCAAGCCGGTAGGCAGATCCAAAAACCGGCGAAAGAAAGGAGCGACAATTTGAATACCGAGAAAACCCAAAACGACCGAAGGCAAGCCTGCTAGAATTTCGATGATAGGCTTGAGAAGATTCCGCAGCCAGGCGGGTGAAAACTCCGAAAGAAACACAGCCGTTCCAATTCCCAAAGGCACTGCAATCAGTATTGCGCCGACTGTGACCAACATAGAACCGCTGATCAGGGGAAGAATACCAAAATATTTTTCAATTGGATACCAGCGGCTGCTGAACAAATCCTTTAATGGAACATCCTTGAGCGCCGGCAATCCTTCACGGACAAGGAAAATGAGGATGAGAGTAACGAACAGGATGCTGGAATATCCGGCCAGCTTGATCAGAGAATTGATGATACTTTCATTAAAAGATTTGCGGCTGACTTTCATGGCTCATTTTCCCGCGCTTTGCGCAATAATCGGCACAAAACCCAACCGGCTGACAATTTGCTGGGCCTCTGGGCTGAGAATCCAATTCAGATATTCATCAACCAGCGAGGGCGCATCCCGGCGAGTGTACATATACAGGTCGCGGGATATTGGATAGGCGCCGCTATTAACGGTTTCAATGGAAGGCAAGGTGAACGGCCCTTCCGGTTGTATGCCAATGGCCAGCACTTTGACATGTTCGGTTACATAACCAAGACCATCATAGCCAATGGCATTGGGGTTATCACTCACTTCGGCAATGATCCCCTCCGAAGAGGGTAATAATAAAGTGTCTGCTGAAAAAATGACTTTGTTTTCGGCATCGCCTTTGCGAATCACTTCTTCGAGAAAATACACATGAGTGCCCGAATTGGTTTCGCGTGAAAGACGAACGATGGGGCGGTCTTCTCCGCCGACTTCTTTCCAGTTATTGATGATACCCTGATAAATCAAGGATATTTGATCAATGGTAAGGTGATCAACCGGGTTATCGGGATGAACGATGACCGCAATTGCATCTCTGGCTACGACATGCTCAACCGGCTCAATGCCGTTGGCCAACGCGGCCTGCAATTCTTCTTCTTTTATTGCACGTGAGGCATTGGCAATATCCACTGTGCCGCTGATCATGGCCGTAATGCCGGTGCCGCTGCCGCCGCCGGTAACCGAAATCCGTATCTCTGGGTGAAGTTTTTGATATTCTTCAGCCCAGGCCAGCGCCAGATTGACAATGGTATCGGAACCTTTATTTTGGATGTAAGTAGATGGGGCGGGGGTTTGCTCAGCACTGCTGGCGGTGCATGCCGTCAGCCAGAGGATGATCAGGGAAGTGATGATGCAAAGCAATTTACTATTCATACCTGAGTAAATTATAAACGAGAATGTTCAATGAAAATTAACCATCGAAATAAATTTAATCATCTGTTTTCAGGAAACTTGTCACACGGAAGGGAATGGTTTGGGTGAGTGAAAAATGCCTGCCGCGAAAAATGGACTCGATGCGGTATAATTAGGGGGTTATCATTCTGAAGTTATAGAAGGAACGGGATATGGATATCGGTACGGTGCAACCCGTAGATATTGATGAGCAGATGCGCTCGGCGTATCTGGATTACGCCATGAGCGTGATTGTGGCGCGGGCATTACCCGATGCAAGGGATGGCCTCAAACCGGTTCACCGCCGCATTCTCTACGCCATGCAGGAATTAGGGCTGAGGGCCAACAGCGCGTACAAAAAATCTGCCCGTATTGTCGGTGAAGTGCTGGGTAAATATCACCCTCATGGTGATATGGCAGTTTATGATGCCATGGCGCGCATGGCTCAGGATTTTTCCATGCGCTACCCGCTGGTGGATGGACAAGGCAACTTTGGTTCAATTGATGGTGATGCACCGGCGGCAATGCGCTACACTGAAGCACGCCTCAACGCCATGGCAGAGGAAATGCTGGCCGATATTGACAAAGACACGGTGGATTTTACCGATAATTTCGACGGTTCCCTGCGCGAACCGGTGGTATTACCGGCGCGTTTACCCAACCTGCTGCTGAACGGTTCGGCCGGCATTGCGGTGGGTATGGCCACCAATATCCCGCCGCACAATTTACGAGAACTGGCCGATGCTCTCATTTACCTGATTGATCATTACGATCAACTGGATGAGGTCAGCATCGAAGACCTGATGCGGTACCTGCCGGGGCCGGATTTTCCAACCGGGGGGGTGATTGTCGGTCAGGAAACCATCCGGCAGATGTACACCACCGGGCGCGGCCGTCTCACCGTGCGCGGCCAGGCGCACATCGAGGAAATGCGCGGCGGGCGGTATCAAATCGTTATTACCGAAATTCCCTTTCAGGTTAACAAAACCAGCCTGATCGAACGAATTGCCGATCTGGCGCGTGAAGGCCGGCTGGATGCCATTTCGGATTTACGCGATGAATCGGACCGGCGCGGCATGAGCATTGTCATTGAGCTGCGCCGCGGCGCACAGCCGCGTAAGGTGCTCAACCAGTTATACAAGTACACGCCGCTGCAAACCACCTTTGGGGCGCACTTGCTGGCGCTGGTGGATAACGAGCCGCGTCTGCTGACTCTCAAACGCGCCTTGCAGATCTACATCGAACACCGCATTGAAGTCATCACCCGCCGTTCGCAATACGAACTGGATAAAGCCCGCCAGCGGGCGCATATCCTCGAAGGACTATTGATTGCGCTGGCCAATCTGGATGAGGTGATTCAAACCATCCGCCAATCGCCGGATGCGGAAACGGCGCGTGAACGCCTTATCACACGCTTTAAACTCACGGAAGTTCAGGCACAGGCAATTCTGGATATGCAATTGCGTCGCTTGGCTGCTCTGGAACGGCAGAAGATCGAAGAGGAGCACCGCACTCTGCTGGAGCGGATAGCATTTCTGGAAGATTTGCTGGCCTCACCAAACAAAATTCTGGATGTGATCAAGGCCGATTTGCAGGAAGTCAGTGAAAAATATGCCGATGCCCGCCGTACGCATATTCTTGCCGAGGCAAATGAGACCCTGAACGAGGAAGATCTGGTAGCCGATGAATCGGTGCTGATTATGATTACTCAGCACGGTTACATCAAACGAGTGGCGGCACGTGCCTTCCGCACGCAAACCCGCGGCGGCCGCGGTGTGACCGGCCAAAACCTCAAAGAGGAAGACGAAACTCTGATGGTTATCCCGGCACGCACGCTGCATTCGGTTCTCTTCTTCTCCGATAAAGGTAAAGTATATTCCGAAAAGGTCTATCAACTGCCGGATGCCGGCCGCACCGATCGCGGTATCCCGATTGTCAACGTACTTTCCCTGGATGCCAATGAAAAGATCACCGCGGCGGTGGCCGTGCCGAACTTCGAAGCGGCTCAGTACTGCACCATGGCAACGGTCAAAGGGCGCGTCAAGCGGGTGGCACTGGCGGAATTCGCCAGCGTGCGGCCTTCCGGGCTGATTGCCATCGGGCTGGAGGAGAGTGATACGCTGGGGTGGGCGCGGATTACCAGCGGAAATGACGAGATCATTCTGGTAACAGCCATGGGTAAGGCGGTGCGCTTCAACGAAAATGAAATCCGCGCCATGGGCCGTCAGGCGGCCGGCGTCAGCGGTATACGCCTTGGGAAGGGTGATCAACTGGCGGGCATGGAAGTGGTTAAGCCCGAAGCCGACCTGCTGGTGGTGACCGAGCGGGGCTTTGGCAAACGCACGCCGTTGAGTGAGTACTCAACTACCAGCCGTAACACCAGTGGAGTTACGACGATTGATCAAAAGAATTTGGGCAAAATCGGCAAAATTGCTGCCGTTCGGGTGGTGGAAGAAAATGACGACATCACACTGGTTTCTGCCATTGGGCTGATCATTCGCATGACGGTACGCAACATCAGCCGGACGGGAAGGGCAACGCGGGGTGTGCGCCTGATGGGTCTGGCAGAGGATGACAGTGTTGCCTCGGTGGCGCGTATTTCAGCCCGCGATTTGCAAACGACAGAAGAGGAAAACGGAAAATCCTGAAAGGGCCGAACCGTTTAAATCCAAACCCGGCCGGTCAGAACCAGACAAAGCACCCCCAGCACACAGGTCATCAACAGCAATAAAACGGCGATGACAAAACGCTGGGGGGCGGTCATGCCTAGAAATGTGCGGCGTGCTGCAAAGGTGCGGCCGGGCCGAATCTGATCCAGCAGAGGGGTGGTTTCTTCCTCTGGTAGTTCTTGAAAAGCGGAATTACGCAAATCGTCTAACATTTCAACCTCCAGAATGGAAGGGCAATTACCGAAGCGGTCTCAGCTTTAAATCGCCGATCATAAAGGCGCGTTCGCTGCCGTCATGGAATTGCAGGCGCAAATGTCCCTGCGGGGTGATACCGAGCAAAATGCCCTCGAAGGTCTCACCGCCGGGGTTTTCTAGGCGCACCGGTTGACCCTGAAAAGCGAGACGTTCCTGCCAGGCCTGTAAAAATGCGCTGGCGGTCAATTGATTACGCCAGTCCAGCAGTTTTTTCAGCACCTCCGCCAGCAACTGCCAGCGGTTGATCGTTTTGCCCGCGGCCTCTTCCACACAGGTGGCCGGGAAAAGTACCTGATCGTCGGGCGGCACAGAAGAGGGTGCAACATTAATGCCGATGCCCAGCACAACCGCTTGCAGGGCATCACCCTGCCAGAGTGCCTCGGCCAGTACGCCGCAAACCTTGCGGTTGTTCAGCAAAACATCGTTCGGCCATTTGATGCGCGGCTGCAGATTGAACGCGCTTTCCAGCGCCAGCGCCACGCTCAAAGCACCCAGCGGCGAGTAAAGGGGAATCTGTTCAAAGGATAGTCGAGCCGGGCGAAGCACCAGACTGAACGCCAGCGCCGCGCCGGCAGGGGTGAACCACTGCCGTCCAAGCCGCCCGCGCCCGGCGGTTTGATGGTCGGCGACGATCAGGGCTAAATCCGGTGCGCCTTGCGCGGCCCAATTCAGCGCGTCCTGATTGGTAGAGCCGGTTTCATGGTAAAACCGCACTTCGGGAAGCGGCAAGCCGTGAATTGCCCTGGCTAATTCCTTTTCGCTCATGTTTTAATTGTACTCTATATGAGCATTGTCTTTCTTCAAAAGATGGAACGAATAATCCTCATGCAAAGCGATAAAAATTCGGGGCTGGCTGTGAACAGAGAACAAGCAGAAAAATACGGTAGTGAAAACGGCGGGGCAGCCCTCTATTATGTGATGATGAAATATCTTCTTCCCCCCAAAGAAAGGCTGCACCCTGCCCCCGATGTGTTGAAAGCACTCAGCGAGTTACCGTTTGTGGATCATTAACTACTTAAACCGAATTCAAAATCAAAATGCCGCCTCCTGGCATGTGATGGAGGCGGCATTTTTTATTTGTGGGTGAATCAGTGCGCTGTGACTTTGATAGTCTTGGGGCGGACGTGTTCGGCTTTGGGGATGGAAAGGGTCAAAACGCCGTCTTTCAGGCTGGCTTCGGCTTTGCTGGAATCCACCGCTTCGGGCAGGTCAATCGTCTTGCAGAAGCGTCCGCTGGGGAGTTCGGCGAGCAGATATTCGGCTTTCTCATCGCGTTCGATTTTGAGCGTGCCTTGAATGGAAACGCGGTTGTCCACCACCTGAATGTTGAGGTCTTCGGCTTTAACTCCGGGTAGCAAAGCGGTGATGGTGTAG
The DNA here is from genome assembly GCA_040754815.1 of Chloroflexota bacterium. Lineage (GTDB taxonomy): Bacteria > Chloroflexota > Anaerolineae > Anaerolineales > Anaerolineaceae > Bellilinea. The sequence continues at coordinate 553,268 of JBFMBX010000002.1, read as the reverse complement.
CCGTTTTCGCTGGCCAGTACATCCACGGGGAAGATTACTTCGCCCTGCTCGGAGGGCCACTCCTCGCTTAATCGCTGCATCCAGTGACGGCGCGCCATGCGGCGGGCATAAGGGTTAATCCAGTAGATACTCATGATCATCCTCCTGATAGAATAGCAACCATTCGGTTATGCTTTGATTTTAGGTGTTCTTTATTGATTTTGAATTAGAATAATGTAAAACTTTTATAAACAGAATGGATTTTCAGAGAATACCTTATAAAATTGAAAACACTCTTACCTGAAAGTGTGGTATGATAACGCATCGGAGTAAGTGAACCTATGGACGATCGAATCACCATTATCGAAGGCCCGCCCCCCGATTTCGAAACGATTGATGACGGGTGGGCACTGGGTTTGAATGAAAGCCCGTCTTTGTATGATCTGGCGTTGACACGGCTGCGCACCTTCAACGGGCCGGCGCTGGTTGAACGCTGTCACCGTGCGTGGCACAAACAAAATAACATCTACCTGCACTACCGCAATCCGCTGGGGCTGGAAGAACGTGTGCCGATCATGGCGGCGCAATCGGTGGAAACCGAGCAAGGGCAGGTGCTGATTCTGTGGGTGCGCCGCAAGCACGAGGAAACCGAAATCGAAATTGACCTCGATGATGACGAAGAGGGCGGCGAGTTCGGTAATTAGTTGAAAAAACGCTCGGAAAATTAGACCCCCAACCCCGCTTGCAGGCGGGGTTTTTTGTTTCTGGTGCCCCCGGCGGGAGTCGAACCCACAACCTCGGCGTTAGGAGTGCCTCGCTCTGTCCTTTTGAGCTACGGGGGCGCGTGCGCTGCTCGGATTATAGCATTGGCAATTTAGAGAGGCAAGAGATTGGAGATTGCGCGCATAGCGGTAAACGAACCGGCAGGCGTGGGGGGGACACGCCTGCCGATCCTCAGGGAGGGAACTCCACCTCAGGTTTCTCGTTCACCGTGGGGGGGACACGCTGAACCACCTTTCTGGTGGATTGACACCATATACCAGTAAGTGTTGGTGTCATTGCTAATATACACTATTATTGTCCAATTTGTATTAAAAATCTATAAGAGTTTTCTTATAATTCAATCCGATTTTCGCCGGCCTTTCTGCTTAAACAGGCGCAGCATTTCTTCCACTTCGGCGGGGGTGGGTTGTGGTTTTTCCTGACCGGCTGAGCGGCGCTGGCTGTTGAGCAATTGCGCGGCAAATTCTTCGCTGGGGAGGATTTGGGCACCGGCGCTGCGGGCAGCGGCCTGCACCTCACGATCCGAACTGACTACCGTCCAGCCGGCGGCGTTTTTTCCCAGCCGCTTCAAGTGCAGTTTGATGGCCGTATCGGCGCTGGAACCCTGCACCACAAAATGAGCGGTCACCTGTCCGAAAGACTGTGCCCCGGCTTTCGCCAGCATGGCCCGGTCAAAATAAACTTCAATTCGTTGACGGCGTGTGGAGGCAAATGCCTGCAGCAGCCGTATTAAGCGCATTTCATCATCGGGGTTATCCAGCCGCAGGCCGCTCACTCGCGGAATCAGGTTGTGACCATCTACCAGATAAGGCATTCTTTTATCCTTTTGCTCTCATTTTACCGGAAAAGTGTGCTATGATTCAAATCAACGAATATTGTTAAATTCACCTGCCACAAACTGTTTCAGCGTATGAGAAACTGGAAACGAGTTATTCCATTCCTGATTTTAAATATCATCATCTCGGCTGCAACCACCTTCACCGTTCTAGTGCTGTGGGATCGAACCATTCGTCCGGCACAGTCATTACCGCCCAGCGCAGGCGGCAGCGGCGGTATCCCCGCCGCAAATGGTGAGGTACAGCCCGCTCTGACGGTGGAAGCAACCCTACCGCCGCTGGATGAACCGGTTATACTGATTGAAACGGTCATCGGCGCAGGTGATTTACAAAATGAAGCGGTACTGCTGCGGCGGGTGGGCGAGGGGGAGTTGCTGCTGACCAACTGGAAGATCAGTAACGGACGGGGCGCTGAATTCGTTTTTCCTTATCTGGTTTTGAACAAAAACGGAGCAGTTCGCCTTTACACTCGCGCGGGGAATAATACCGTCATGGAGTTGTTCTGGGGGGCGGAACAGGCGGTTTTCCGCAGCGGCGATACCGTCACCTTGTATGACTGGCAGGGAAATCCGCGCGCCAGTTACACGCTGCCCTGACCGGTCAGGGGAAGGTTGAGGCGGGATGAACATTTTTGAGTGGATTGCCGAAGATAAAATTCGTTCGGCGATAGAGAGCGGGGAATGGGATCACCTGCCGGGCAAGGGCAAGCCGTTGCAGTGGCAGGAAAATCCCTACGAACCGCCCGAATGGAGGATGGCGTTTTCTCTGCTGCGCAATCAGGGGTTCAGCCTGCCGTGGATGGAAGAACGCAAAGAAATTGAGCAGGAGATTGAAGCCCTGCGAGCGCGCGCGGCTCAGGCTTGTGCAAGTGGAGATTCTTCGGCAATCAAAGTTTGGCTGGAACAGCAGATTCACTCTTTGAACCGGCGGATTTTCCGGTACAATTTAGAGGTTCCCTCTGTTCACTTTCAACTCATGCCGTTGAATGTGGAAAAGGAACTGAACAGACCAGAAAATTCTGATTAAGAACAGGTCAACATGTCTCAAGCGTTGTATCGAAAATGGCGGCCGCGTTTGTGGCAAGAGGTTGTCGGGCAGGATCATGTAGTGCAGACCCTGCAAAATGCGATTCGCAGTCAGCGGGTAGGGCATGCTTACCTGTTTGCCGGGCCGCGGGGTACGGGAAAGACCACTACCGCGCGGCTACTGGCCAAAGCGGTCAACTGCCTTGCCGAATCACCGGCAGAGCGGCCGTGTGACCGTTGTGAGCATTGTCAGGCGGTCAATAACGGGCGCTTCCTCGACCTCATCGAAATTGACGCTGCCTCGAACACCAGTGTGGATGATGTGCGCGATCTGCGCGATAAGATCAATTTTGCGCCGACGCAGGGCAGGTTCAAAGTGTATATCATTGATGAAGTTCACATGCTTTCGACGGCGGCCTTCAATGCCCTGCTCAAGACGCTGGAAGAACCCCCGCCTCATGCCATCTTTATCCTGGCGACCACCGAAATCCATAAGATTCCGGCCACCGTACTCTCGCGCTGCCAGCGGCACGAGTTCCGCCGCATTCCGGTCAGGCTGATCGTTCAGCAGTTGCGCCACCTGTGCGCACAGGAAAACATTGATGTGGACGATGAAACCCTGACACTCATCGCCCGGCAGGCCACCGGCAGTCTGCGGGATGCCACCTCCCTGCTCGATCAACTGGCATCCAGCGGCGCTTCCATCCGTCTGACGGATGCTCAACAGGTGCTTGGGACGGCTGCCAGCGAGTCGGTGATTGCGCTGGTGGAGGCCCTGCTTCAACGCGATGCAGCCGCGGGGTTGAACGCCATCCACACCGCACTGGACGGCGGTAGTGACCCGCGTCAGTTTTCCCGCCAGATGGTGGATTACTGCCGTAATTTGCTGCTGATTCGCATGGGCAATGGGGAAATGATCGAGGCCACACCCGAACAACAGGCTCAAATGAGCGACCATGCCCGGCGTTTTACTACCCCGGCTCTGTTGGAGACCATTCAGGCCTTCAACACGGCAGCCAGCGATCAGCGCAGCGCGTGGCAGCCGGCGCTGCCGCTGGAACTGGCGCTGGCGCAGCTGGTCATTGAACGCCCTGCGGTTGCGGCGGCTTCACCTGCAACCGGTGAAGCGCAGACCCGGCCGGCGGTAACGGCTGGGCGAAAGGCTGCCCAGCCACCCACGGTGGAACCAAAACCGCAAAGCAGCGAACCGCCCACTTCCGGCGGTGATATTTCACCGGCGGTGCAAACTTCCGCCGAAGCAGCTGCGGAGCAGCCCCCGGCCGAGGGAGACTCTGCTTCTTCCTCTTCGCCACCTGTTGAGCTGCAAACCATTCTGGAAAACTGGCAGAAAATCCGCCAGCGGGTCAAGGCGCAAAGTTCACCGGCCGATGGATTGCTCAATTCCTGCAAGTCCATCACCTTGCGGAACGGCGTGCTGCAGCTGGGCTTTGGCAGCGATGTGCTGAAAGGCATGATGGAGAAAGGCAACAACCTCAAAATTACCCAAAAAGCCATCCGAGAAGTGCTGGGGGTGGAAATCAAGGTGGCCTGTGTGGTGGTGCGGGGCAAAGGCAGTGCCGTACAACTTGACGCCGATATCGAGGCGGATGGCATGGTCAGTACTGCCCTGCGGCTTGGCGGTAAAATTGTCCATAAAGAGTAGAGAGAATGACGAAGTTAAAATCAGGAGGTAGATGATGGGAAAAGGAAAAGGTTTTAACCGCGCGGCTGCCCCGATGGGTGGTATGGGTGGCGGCATGATGGCCCAGATTCGCAAATTGCAGGAGCAAATGGAAGCCGCGCAGGCTCAACTGGAAGTTGAAACGGTGACCGCCTCGGTGGGAGGCGGAGCGGTCAAAGTAACCATGACCGGCGCACAGGTGTGTAAAGCGATTGAAATTGACCCCGAACTGCTCAAAGATGCCGATGCCGAGATGCTTCAGGACTTATTGTTGAGCGGCGTCAATCTGGCGCTGGAGCAATCCCGCAAACTGGCGGAAGAACGGATGGGGCCGCTGGCGGGCGGGCTTTCGGGTTTGGGCCTTTAATTGAGCGGACGGGATGCCAATCTTACCGGATGCCGTACAAAACCTGACGCTGGCCTTTGAGCGTTTGCCGGGCATTGGGCCAAAAACCGCCTCACGGCTGACCTTTTACCTGCTGCGCGCGCCAGAGGAAGTTTCTCGCGCGCTGGCAGAGGCTCTGCTGGCGCTTAAGAGCGAAACCGGCACATGCCAGATTTGCTTCAATATCACCCGCGCCGGACAGGAAATTTGCGATATTTGCGCCAGCCCGCAGCGCGATGAGGGGGTCATTTGCGTGGTGGAAGAACCGCTGGATGTGCTGGCACTGGAACGCACGGCGGGCTATTTTGGACGCTACCACGTCTTGCACGGTGTGCTTTCTCCCATCGAGGGGATTGGACCGGACGATTTGCGAATCAAACCATTGCTGGAGCGGGTGAGGGGCGGCAAAGTCAAAGAGGTAATTCTGGCCACCAATCCCAGCATGGAGGGGGATGCCACCGCGCTTTATATCCAGCAGCAACTGGCCGGAACAGGGGTGCGCATCACCCGGCTGGCACGCGGTTTGCCGGTGGGAGGCGATCTGGAATATGCCGACCAGAACACCTTGCTGCGGGCTCTGGCGGGCAGGCAGGAATTGGGTTCCTGACGGAGGAACATCTGCTCACCAGCGGGCAAACGCCATCCGAAATAAGGCAGCCTTTTCACCTGAGCCAGAGGTGGGCATAAAAATACAGGGGGAAGCAGGTGCTTTTTTGGTACGCCGGTGTGCTGGACGATTCATGATTTTACCCTCCGCTGAACGGCTGTCCCAATAAACCGCCGAAATTCAGTATATTTTCATATTGAATTAATACAAATAGGATAAACTTTGTTTTATTCAATTTGAGATTCCACCGCAGCGTTGAGTTGCCCAATTCGATAAGGAGTGAGAAGATGAAAAACCAGTCATTGCTCTGGGTTATATTGTTGTTGATTTTGACGGCCTGCGCGCCGGCAGCCACAACCACACCCACGGCGGCGCTTGAAACCCCTCTGCCGACCGATTCACCGGCAGCGACACCAACCGGCGAACCCACTGCCCTACCCGCCGAAACGCAGGAAACGGCAGTGCCGACAACCGAACCCACTGCCTCTGAAGCGGCGGAAACCAGAGTTTTCAAAATCGTGCCGGGTGAATCGAAGGTGACCTACGAGGTAGGTGAAACGTTCCTGAACCAGAATAACCGTTTTTCTGTGGCGGTGGGGGTAACCACCGAAGTGCGTGGTGAGGTCTATGCCAATCTGGCAAACCCGCCCCAAAGCAGTATCAGCGTCATTGAGGTGGATATCAGCCAGTTTGAGTCCGATTCTTCCCGGCGGGATGGCATGATTCGCAACCAGTTTCTGGAATCATCGCGCTATCCGATTGCCCGATTTGAACCTCTGCGCATCGAGGGCTTGCCGGAAGCATACAGCGAGGCCACGCCCTATGCCTTTCGGGTGATTGGCAATTTGACGGTCAAAGATGTGACCCGTGAAGTAGCGTTCGATATTACCGCCCAGTTGCAGGGTGATACCCTGACCGGTCAGGCAACGACCACCATTTTGATGAGTGATTTTGGCGTCGGGCCGATTTCCATTCTAGGAGTATTGAACACGGAGGACGAGGTTAAATTGACATTCGACTTTGTCGCCAGACCTTGAGGATGTCTTTACTGTAAATATGATAAGCACGAAAAAACGGGATGGGACGATGAGTTCCATCCTGTTTCTGTTCGGAATTGGAGCCGATTGAGGCTATAATCAAGTTAAATTTCAAGTCAGGGGCTGCGAAAATGGACAAATATCGCGTCAAACCGGGGATGAAAATCCATTTGAAGGAGTGGGATGCAGGCGAAACCGATGGTTTCAACGGCGGAAAAGATGAGGGCAGAGAACGTTTGCAGGAATTGAACCGCGAGTTGGAAGAGTTGCAGGAATTGTTATATGCCGAACATAAGCATAAAGTCTTAATCGTCCTGCAAGGGATGGACACCAGCGGTAAAGACGGCGTCATCCGACATGTATTTGAGGGAGTGAATCCGCAAGGGGTGAGGGTTGCCAATTTCAAAGTACCTACTCCCGAAGAATTGGATCACGACTACCTGTGGCGGGTACACCGCCAGACACCGGGCAGGGGAGAAATGGTCATTTTCAACCGCAGCCATTATGAGGATGTGCTGGTGGTCAGGGTTCACGGTTTGGTGCCGGAAGAAATCTGGAAACGGCGTTACGCTCAGATCAACGATTTTGAGCGTTTGCTCGCCGAAGAAGGCACGTTGATTCTTAAATTCTACCTGCACATCGATTTACAAGAGCAAAAAGAACGGCTGCAGGCGCGTCTGGATGACCCAACCAAGCACTGGAAGTTCAGTGTGGGCGACCTGAAAGAACGCGCCCGCTGGGCGGAGTATATGCAGGCGTATGAGGATGTGTTGAACAAAACCAGCACCGATTATGCCCCATGGTTTATTGTTCCGTCCAATAAAAAGTGGTACCGCAATCTGGTGGTTGCCAGCGTGCTGGTGGATGCGCTCAAAGGGTTGAAGATGGAATATCCCCAGCCGAAAGACGATTTGAGTCAGGTTGTGATTGTTTAAAACGACCGGGTGAGGTGATTTTTCTGTGTTGTATCTGGTCTCGACGCCGATAGGCAATTTGGGCGATATCAGTCAGCGGGCGCTGGAAACGCTGCAGCAGGTAGATTATGTGGTCAGCGAGGATACGCGTAAAACCGGTCTGCTGCTCAAGCATTTTGACCTTCACAAGCGGCAGATTTCCTTCCGTGAAGATAACGAAGAACGCGCCCTGCCGCGCCTGCTGGAACTGCTGAAAGAGGGAAACTCACTTGCGCTGGTGACGGATGCCGGCACGCCGGCGATTTCTGACCCCGGCTATTTGCTGGTGCGGCGGGTGATCGAGGAAAAAATTCCCCTCACGGTCATCCCCGGCCCGACGGCACTGATTGCCGCGCTGGTACTTTCCGGCCTGCCGGTGCACAGTTTCACCTTTCGGGGTTTTCCGCCGCGCAAACCGGGTGCGCGCCGGCGTTTCCTGATGGTGGATCAGGACAGTCCTCACACACTCATTTTTTACGAAAGTCCCTACCGCCTGCAGGCTTTTCTGGCGGATGCGCTGGAAGTTTATGGCAACCGACCGGCGGCGGTGGCTAACGACCTGACCAAGATGTTCGAGACGGTTTACCGCGCCCCGCTGGCGGAACTGGTGGAGCTATTCAAAAAAGAGCCGATTCGCGGTGAATATGTGGTGGTGATTGCCGGCAAGCCTACTGCACCGCAAACGGCGTAAAACGGGTGTGGGTATCGAAGTAATCTTCGTTTTCTGCACGTTTCAGCGCATTCACGATCTGGTAGGTGATGGGGGTCATAATCGCTTCGATGCTGACTTTGAAAATGTAATTGGTAAAGGTCAGTGTGGCGAATAATTCCCACGGGAAGACGCCTGCCAGCGTAGCGACAAAAATGAAGACCAGCGTATCTACTCCCTCACCGACCAGTGTGCTGCCGATGGTGCGCATCCACAAAAACCGCCCGCGGGTGAGTACCTTCATGCGGGCCAGTACAATGGAATTGCTGAACGAACCGGCCAGATAGGCAACCAGTGACGCCACCACAATGCCCCCGCTGCTGATGCCGCCCAAAATGGCTTCATACGCCGTCTGTCCGGCGTATTCCTGCCAGGTGGCTTCTCCCGGCATGATGCGCACCAGCCAGAGGACGAGCGCCGTCAGCCCCAGCATGGCGAAACCCGTCCAGATCACGCGCCGGGCGCGCCGGAAGCCGTATACTTCCGTTAACACATCTCCAAAGATGTAGGAGATAGGGAAGAGTATCGTGCCGCCATCGAAGGCCAGCCGTAAACCGGCAATTGAAACTCCCCAGTCAATGATTTTTGCCGAAGAGGCTATGTTGCTGATGATCAAGACGGTGACGAACAGGGCCATCACCCAGTCAAAGTAACGATAGGTGCGGTTGGTTTCGTTTTGCATGTAATCCTGTATCACTTCCAACTCAAACTGGTTTCCGTCAGGAATTCAAGCGCCTGACGCCGGTAATTCTACCATTTATATGTAAAATTAAGCACAGAAAGGAGATTCAGCCATGGAACTGGAACTGGTCAGCATTGAAAAACCGGAAGAAATTAATTTCGTTTTGGGACAATCCCATTTCATCAAGACGGTTGAAGATATCCACGAGGCGTTAGTGAGCACCGTGCCGGGCATCCGCTTTGGGCTGGCGTTTTGCGAAGCCTCCGGCAAATGTCTGATTCGCTGGAGCGGTACGGACGGGCAGATGATTGAACTGGCCCAGAAAAACGCCCAAAAAATTGCCGCCGGACATTCTTTCATCCTCTTCCTCGGCAGCGGATTTTACCCCATCAACGTATTGAATGTGCTGCGCAATGTGCCGGAGGTGTGCCGAATCTTCTGCGCAACGGCCAACCCCACTCAGGTGATTATCGCCCAGAGCGAGCAAGGGCGCGGCATTCTTGGTGTGATTGACGGATTCAGTCCAAAGGGCATTGAGGGTGAGGAGGATATTGCCTGGCGGAAAAACTTTTTGCGCCAGATCGGCTATAAAGCCGCCTAGGTTTATGATCTGGAATGGTTGGGGAACCGCTGCGGTTTGAGAGTCGTCTTTAAAATATCTTGTCGAACCATTTTGAAATGGGAAGGATGTTGTAAAAAATGAAAAAATGGATTGCTGCCATCTTTGCTTTGTTTTTGCTGACTGGTTGCGGCGGTGTGTTTCAGCCCATGCCGACACCGGATGAAAACACCATTGCCACGCAGGTGGCGGCCATATTGACGACCATGCCCACCGCAACCGATGAAGCCGGCCTGCAGCCCACCCAGCCGTTGCCCACCATTCCCCCTACCCAAACCCCTCCGCCGCCAACCGAAACGCGCCAGCCAACGGAGGCGAGTCCTTCTCCAACTCAGCCGGTTTCCACCCCAACCGAAACCGCACAACCCAGCCCAACCGCAACAACCCAGCCCACGGCCACGATTGCCTTTACGCCTTCGCCAAACGACCCCGTTGCGCGTTTGGGTTCAGCCGACTGGACGGATAACATGGACAACGATAATAACTGGCCTACCGGCGCTGATCAGTACACCGATATTTCTTTCAGTGACGGGGTAATGTTTTTGACCGGTCTGACCACCACCGACGGCTGGCGTTTGACCTGGCCGGAATTGACCAACTTTTACCTGGAAACCACTTTTCAAACCGGCAATTGCAGCGGCAACGACCGCTACGGCATGATCGTGCGCGTTCCGGAAAGCCGCAACCCCAATCGCGGCTATCTGGTTGGGTTAACCTGTGATGGAAAAGTCTCCCTGCGCCGTTGGGATGCCACCGTTGGCGCGAAGGGTGAGATGGCCAACCTGATTCCATGGACCGCCAAATCCGCCGTGAAGGCCGGTGCAAATCAGACCAATCGATTGGGCGTGATGGCCATCGGCGACCGCCTGATTATATACGTCAACGGTGAACTGATCGGCGAGGTGCGCGATGACACCTTCACCAAAGGTTACTTCGGGGTGTTTGTGGGCGCACGTGATACAGAAGATTTCACAATCAAAGTAGATCAGGTAAGATATTGGGAAAATCCCACCCCGTAGAGGTGATTTGTGCAGGTCCTAAGCGGAAGAGATCTTCTTCCTCATCTTGCTAAAATTCGTAAAGATACGCCGGGCTTCCTGCTGGAATGCGCCCGGCGTTATGGTGATCTGGTGGGTTTCAAGGTTGGCAAAACGCGCGTTTTTTTCATCAACCATCCCGACCTGATTCGGCATGTCTTGCAGGATCATCACCGCAACTACTCCAAAGACACCATTCAGTACAACACGCTGGCAACGATTACGGGCAGGGGGTTGCTGACCAGTGACGGCGAGGAATGGCTGCGTCACCGGCGGATGGAACAACCGGCTTTTGCCCGTCCACGGCTGGCGAATCTGGACCGGGTGATTACACCGGCGGTTGACGCCATGCTGGAACGCTGGGGCAGACTTGCGGACGGTGAGGTGCTGGATGTGGACCGCGAGATGATGGCGTTGACACTGGAAATTGTGGGTCAGGCGCTCTTTTCGATTGACCTGCGCCAGAACGCGCCGCGTCTGACCGGGGCGGTGCTGACGGCCCTCGATCATGTGATCTACCGCGCCCAAAACCCGTTTGCTCCGCCGGACTGGCTGCCCATTCCCCAAAATCTTTCTTTCCGCAAGGCACTCCGCCAACTGGACGAGGCGGTTTTCGAGATCATGGAAAACCGCCGGCGCAGCGGTGAAAAGTATGATGACCTGTTAGGGATGTTGATGGATGCGCGCGATGAAGAAAGCGGCGGAGCGGCATTGACCGAACAGCAGATTCGCGATGAAATCATCACCTTATTGATCGCCGGTCACGAAACCGTTGCCAGTGCGCTGACCTGGTCATGGTACTTGCTGGCACAACATCCTGCGGTTTGGGAAGAAATGCGCCGGGAGGTAGAAAAACTGCCGGCCGGCCGAATGCTGCAGGTTGCGGATCTGGAGTGCTTGCCGTTGACCGCCGCGGTGTTTTCGGAGGCCCTGCGCCTTTACCCGCCAGCGTGGCTGATTACCCGCAAGGCCGTTGAGGCCGACGAGTTGCATGGAGAGGCAGTGCCGGCCGGTTCATTGATCGTCGTCAGTCCGTATGTCATTCACCGCCACCCCCAATTCTGGGATGAACCGGAAAAATTCGTTCCCCACCGGTTTACCGGCGGCAATGAGCGGAAAATTCCTCGTTTTGTGTATATTCCATTCGGTGGCGGGCCGCGCCTGTGCATTGGCAACCATTTTGCGATGATCGAGGGGGTATTGATCCTTGCGGCTGTTACGCGGCGTTTCCGGCTTGAACTCGATGAGAGCAAACCGGTAAAGGTTGACCCACTGGTGACACTTCGTCCTCGCCACGGTTTACCGATGTATTTGCGGGAAGTATAAAGTTAAGAGTTGTATTAGAATTGTACAAGGGTACTGTACAAACCTTATAAAACCTGCTATAGTAGTAGAGTGTATAAGGTTGGTACAATCTATTCTGGCGATGAGGATGCCTCATCCAAAGAAAGGAAACTGGCATGAAAACAATCACCGATTTCTCCGATGATCCCAAATACACCATCAAAGCAGTGGCTGCTCAAACTGGAATTCGACCGGTCACTTTGCGGGCATGGGAACGGCGTCACGAAGTGTTGACTCCTCATCGCTCGGATAACCGCTACCGTCTTTACTCCGACCGCGATGTGGCCATTTTGCGCTGGTTGAAAAAACGCATAGATGAAGGTGTTTCCATCAGTAACGCCATCAGCGAATTGCGCAGCATGACCCGCAACGGTGCCTGGCCCGAAGCCGTGCCGGAAGCGCCGGCTATGGGGCGGGTAAAACCGGAAAATCCGCCGCAGATGTATGCTGAGCAGTTGTTCAGGGCACTGATCAAACATGACGAAGTGCGCAGCGGAGATATTCTCAAAGAGGTGCTGGCGGGTTACGATCTGATTACCGTTTGCACTCAGATTCTGGTGCCGACTCTGGTGGAAATTGGCGAAGCATGGTACCGCGGTGATATACGGATTACTACCGAACATTTTGCCAGCTCTTACCTGCGCGGAAAACTGCTGGCTCTGATGCAGTCGTATCCCAGCCGGCGTGGCGCTCCCCATTTGTTGATTGGCGGAGCACCTACCGAACAGCATGAAATTGGCGCGTTGATGATGGCGCTGTTACTGCGCAGCGAGGGTTACCGGGTGGAGTACCTCGGCCCGGATATTCCTTTGGAAGATCTGGTGGACTATGCCCGCTACGAAAAGCCGAACATGATCATCTTGAGTGCCAGCATGGAATCGGCAGCCATTGAACTGCGGCGAATGCAGGAAAAGGTCAACCGCCTGCGCCCAACTCCAATATTCGGCTATGGCGGCATGGCTTTCAACATCAAACCGGAACTCAGAAAGCAGATTCCCGGCATCTTTCTTGGAGAAACGCTCGATCAGGCTGTTGAAAGAGTGGGTGAATTGCTTTCTCATGGAAGAAAGGTAAGCAGCCGCAGCGTGGTTGCTCAGACGACTTAATAAGCAATTGCAGGGGTTATACAAACCTTCAATCTCCTTTGATATGCTAAGGCGGATTGAGTATTATGGGTAGAATGGGTAAGAAAAGTGGAAAAAGAAAGAACAGGTTACAGCATGGATGATCCGGCATTGAATGATCCTCATCATGTACCGGTGTATAACATCAAGGCAGTATCGCGGCTGGTGGGGCTTTTGCCGGTTACGCTGCGGGCGTGGGAACGCCGCTATGGTATGCCGCGTCCCACCCGGGGTGATCAGGGTTACCGCCTGTATTCGGAGTATGATCTGCGCCTGTTGCAATGGCTGAAGCAGCATGTGGATGCGGGAATGAGTATCGGCCGGGCGGTGGATTATCTTCACGAATTGCGCTCGATGGGTAAGGATCCGCTCCGTGAAGAGACCGTTACCCAACCGGAACGACCTGCTTCACTGGAAACGCTCTCCCGGCAGTTTTTGCACAATTTACAAAACTTCCATGAGGATGAAGCGACCGAGATTTTACGCCGTTCTTTTTCGCTTTATTCGGTAGATCAGGTGCTCGTTCACATCATCACCCCGGCACTGGTAGAAATTGGGGAACGCTGGCACAGCGGCGAATTACCGATTGCGGTTGAGCATTATGCCACTCAATTCTGTATGCAATACCTGATGAGCATGTTATCCGCTTCTGCGCCTCCTGCCCGTCCCGGTGTGATTGTGGCTGCCTGTGCGCCGGGTGAGCTGCATCAAATCGGCCTGCTCATGCTGGTGGTGATGCTGCGCTGGCGGGGCTGGGATGTCAAGTACTTTGGACAGGATTTACCCCTCGAACGGCTGGAAGAGGCACTGCTGCCGCTGCGCCCGCGCCTGTTGCTGTTCACCGCCACCCGCCGGGAATCGGCAGTTCAATTGGGCCGCTTGCCAGAAATTCTCAAACTCTTTCCCGAACCTCACCCCATTGTGGTTCTGGGCGGCAGGGCATTCCTCGATCACCAGCTGCCGGAGAATGTTCCGGCCGTGTATTTGAACGGCACACCCGCAGAAATCGTGACGCGCATCGAACAATTGATGATGGGTGAATGAAAAGAAAGAGATCTCATTTTACAATCATTGCCCGCGCCTGATCTTTCATCAGGCGTAATTTTATGGAAAAACTTTGCTGCATTAGAGGATTTTTTATCCATGTTCAAGAACAGGGCGCTTTCGACCGTATTTTTGATTATTTTCATTGACCTGTTGGGCTTCAGCCTGATTTTGCCGTTGCTCCCTTACTATGCCAGACAGTTCAATGCCACTTCCTTTGAAACCGGGCTGCTGGTGGCGGTCTATGCGCTGGCGCAATTTATTGCGGCGCCGATTTTTGGACGGTTCTCGGACCGTTACGGCAGACGGCCTGTCCTGTTGCTCAGCCTGCTTGGAAACATCCTCAGTTTTATATTCCTTGGGTTGGCAGCCAACCTGTGGATGTTGTTTGCCGCCCGCGTTCTGGCGGGCATCATCGGCAGCAATATCAGTGTGGCGCAGGCCTATATCACGGATGTGACCGACGAGAGCAGCCGCGCTCGCGGGCTGGGGTTGATTGGTGCGGCTTTTGGGCTTGGTTTTATTTTGGGGCCGGCCATTGGCGGCTTGTTGAGCCGTTTCGGTTTTGCCGTGCCTTCCTTTGCGGCTGCTGTGCTTTCTGCCTTGAATTTCCTGATGGTGTTGTTCTGGCTGCCCGAATCGCTTACCGCCGAGCGGCGAGCATCGCTGGCTCAGGGGAAACGCCCGCCCTTTAACCTGCAAGCCCTGCTGGCTGTTTTGCGAAAACCGGTGGTTGGACCTTTACTGCACACCCGTTTCTTTTTTGCCATCGCTTTTTCCACTTTTCAAACCATCTTTGCCCTGTGGGGGTTGCAAAGGTTGAACCTGACCGCCCAGACAACCGGTTATCTGCTTACTTATGTGGGTTTTCTTTCCACCTTTGTGCAGGGTTTTCTGATCGGGCGGCTGACGCGCCGTTTCAGCGAACCTTTCCTCATCTTTTCAGCAACCGTACTGATGGCCGTCGGTTTGCTGGGTTGGGCGCTGGTTTCCAGCGTGCAAACTTTGCTTCTGGATTTAATTCCCATTGCTCTGGCGGGCGGTATTTTGAATACGGTCATCAACAGCGCAATCAGCAAATCCGTCACTCCAGTGGAGGTCGGCGGCACGCTTGGGCTGGCGGCTTCACTGGAAAGCCTGACCCGCGTGTTCTCGCCCACGCTGGGCGGTCTGTTGCTGGATACGCTGGGCACATGGGCGCCGGGTGTTTTTTCTGCCTTGATCTTGATCTGGCTTGCCACCTATGTGTACCGCTACATTTTTCGCTCTGCTCCGGTGGCAGCGGCGGCAACACCCTCTCTGCGCTGAGGGGATGCCATGCGCCATTTTTACCCTTCATTCTAGATGGATTATTTTTTCAGCGGCTGCTTTTAAACACACGCCCTGCGCCGGTGGAGCAGATTTAAGTAACCCATCGAATGAGTCTGGCGGATAGTTTCGTGCCACATTTAACCGGTGGACGATTTAATCTTTTCAGGCCAGTCCTCCGCGGGGGCAGCAAGGGGCGTTTTGCGGCTGGTTCAGCAAGTATTCGATTTTTTTCTCGGACGGGGGTGAAATCTTTTCAAATTACCCTGTTGTTTGATTCACCCTCCTTCTACACAGGTTATACAATCAATTGTAGCCAGCCGAAACATTGTGTAATATTCTTTATAACGAGGGCGGTCATTCATCCGCTTCAGCAAAAAAAAATTTCCGGAGGGAATATGGCAAAGAAAATCATTGTGATCGGCGCCGGTTTTGGGGGGCTGGCGGCAGCCGTGCGGCTGGCAGCCAGCGGCTTTGATGTGGAGATCTTTGAAAGGCGCGATAAACTGGGGGGCAGGGGTTATGTTTATGAGATCAACGGTTTTAAATTCGATGGCGGCCCAACCGTCATCACCGCGCCGTTCATGTTCGATGAAATCTTTGAAATGGCCGGACGCAGGCGCGAAGATTACTTCCAGATGGTTCCGGTTGATCCTTTTTATCGTATTTTTGATCACGAAGGAAAATGTTTCGATTACAACAACGATCCGCAGTTCATCCTCTCGCAAATTGACCTGTGGAATCCGGAAGATAAAGCAGGTTACCAGCGATTCATCGAAACGACACGCGCCATCTTCCAGAAAGGTTTTGTGGAACTGGCCGACAAGCCTTTTCTCAAACTGACCGATATGCTCAGGATTGCGCCCGATCTGATTCGTCTGCAATCGTACAAAACCGTGTATCAATATGTATCCCAGTTTGTGAAAAACGATTTCCTCCGGCAGGTTTTTTCGTTCCACCCATTGCTGGTAGGTGGCAACCCATTTGATACCACCAGCATTTACACTTTGATTCATTACCTTGAACGTCAGTGGGGGGTGCATTATGCGCTGGGCGGGACGGGGGCTATTGTGGATGCGCTGGGTCGGCTGTTCGTTGAATTGGGTGGAAAAGTTCACCTCAACGCCGATGTGGCAGAAATCAGCGTACAAAACCGCAGGGTCAACGGCATCCGCCTGCGCAACGGTGAGTTTTACCCGGCGGATATCATTGTTTCCAATGCGGATGTTGCCAGTACCTACCGATCCATGATTCCAGAAATGTATCGGCGCAAATACACCAACCGGCGCATCGAGCGCATGCGTTATTCGATGTCCCTGTTTGTCATTTATTTTGGAACTAAACGGCGCTATTTGGACTCGCGATTAGCGCACCATAACATCATCCTCAGCAGCCGTTATAAACCTTTGCTGGATGATATTTTCCACAAGAAGGTGCTGGCGGATGATTTCTCATTATATTTACACATGCCCACCCTTACCGATCCCAGCATGGCGCCAGAGGGAATGGAAGCCTTCTATGTCCTCTCGCCTGTGCCGCATCTTGGCTCCGGCATTGACTGGACGAAGGAAGCCCGCCCATACCGCGACCGAATTATGGAATTTCTGGAGGAAAATTACCTGCCCGATTTGCGCGCCAACATCGTTGCCGAACATTATATTGACCCCTTGCATTTCCGCGATACCCTGAACAGCTATCTGGGTTCGGCGTTCTCGGTGGAACCGATTCTGACCCAGTCGGCGTGGTTCCGTCCGCATAACCGCTCGGAGGAATTCGATAACCTCTACTTTGTGGGGGCCGGCACGCATCCGGGCGCGGGGCTGCCGGGTGTGCTTTCTTCGGCAAAGATTGCCGAGAATCTCATCCGCGAAACGGCGTGATGTCTGGCGGGTTAATACCTTAATCCAATGGGAGGCTCCCGAATGTCATGGCAATCTGCTGAACTTCACTTAAGTGTGCCCAATTTGCAGGCGGCTTTTCGTACCACCGAGCAGGTGATTCGGGAGCATTCCAAAACCTTTTACTTCGCCACCGGCCTGTTGCCGGCAGGTATGCGCCGCGCCATCCGTTCGTTGTATGCTTTTTGCCGGGCAACCGATGATCTGGTTGACTCCGATCAGGCCACGCTTACCGATATTGAAAACTGGCGGGCGCAAACCGCTCTGCCGCCCGAACAACAAACCCATGCCGTCTTATTGACGTGGGCACTCACCCGCCAGCGGTACGGAGTCAATTTACAGTATGAACGCGAATTGATTGATGGCGTGTGTATGGATGTCCATTTCAAACCCTATGCCACATGGGAGGAATTGCGGGTTTACTGCTACCGCGTGGCTTCTACGGTGGGGCTGCTTTCTATGCCGATTATTGGACTGGCGCGAGGGGTAACTTTTGAGCAGGCCGCTCCTTACGCCATTCAATTGGGAATTGCTTTGCAAATGACCAACATTCTGCGGGATGTGGGGGAAGATGCGCTGCGCGGCCGGGTTTACTTTCCCCAAGAAGATTTGCATCGCTTTGGCCTGACCATGCAGGACATTTGCAATCAGGTTTATGATGAACGATTTGTGGCGTTGATGAAGTTCGAAGTCGAACGAGCGCGGCGCCTGTATGCTGAAGCCTTGCCCGGCATTGCTTTGCTTTCACCAGCGGCTCGACCGGCGGTGGGTGTGGCGGCATTGCTCTACGCTGCAATTTTGGACGAAATTGAGGCTCTGAATTACAATGTATATAAGCAGCGCGCTCACACCACTGCATTGCAGAAAATTTTGCTCCTGCCGTCTATCTTGTGGAAGGTATTACGCCTTGAACCACCGCCTGAAGTACAGGCGTGAACAACCATGAACGAATGGGTCTGGCTGGCTGTTGCCTTTCTTTCGGGCAGTGTGCCATACTCTTTGATTTTGGGTAAAGTCCTGCTCAAACGGGATATTCGCCTTTATGGGGACGGCAACCCCGGAGCGACCAATCTCATCCGCGCCGGGGGCGGATGGTGGGGCGCGCCGGCAATTTTGCTGGACGGCTTGAAATCTGCCATACCGGTGGGGGTGGCGTACTGGTATGATCGCCCTTCGATGTTGTGGATGGTTGTCATTGCTGCCGCTCCCGTATTGGGACACGCCTGGTCGCCGTTCCTGCGTGGCAAGGGCGGCAAGGGGATTGCCTCCATTTTTGGGGTGTGGACAGGGCTGACTCTTTTTGAAGCACCGCTGATACTGGGCGTCTCCATGGCGGCTTTTTACCTGATTCTGGAAAACAGCGGCTGGGTGGTGATTTTCTCCGAGGCCGTGCTGGGCGTATTTTTATGGTTGTACCACCCGGACGTTCTGCTAAAGGCGGTGTGGGTTATTTTCTTCCTGCTTTCGGTTTGGAAACACCGCAAGGACTTGCGCCAGCGCCGTCTGGTGCGGCAGAAAGTATCCCAATTTTTTATGAATACTTTGCAACCAAAACACAAATAAAAAAAGAGCCAGTCGAAATACTGGCTCCAATTAAAGGTTGCTTTGTCAACCGGTAAAAGTACCGCTAAACATCAATCGCCGGGGTGAGGGGGGCACCCAGGCGATTGACATTGTTTATTATACCGGTTTGCCTTTAAAAATCAAGTCGTTTTGGTCGTTTTCTGGTACTTGCAACGCAATTGCAACTCACCTGCCGCTGTAAAAGGAAACCACGCGCGGCACCCTCTTCTTGCCGTACAACGGCAAGGTGTCTCGTTTGGGTTATTTTTCTCCAAGTTACGGGCTGAGTCCTGTGGTAATTTCGCGGTTCAGTCAGCAACAGACTGCAGATTATGATGAAAAAATGGATTTCATATCCGGGCAGAGGAACGGTTGTTTTCTGCTATCAGTTCTTCGCGTCTGCGGCGGTAGGTAAGGATGATGCGGTCACCCTGTATGAATTTCTCTCCATTGCGCAGCGAGGACTTTTTAGGATCCTGCTGACTGACTACCCGCTTATCCTGATTGGCGATGTAGCGACTGCCCAACACTCCTGCCCAATTAAAAAGATTCTTCAACACTGGCACACGCACCATTCGCTGATAGTAGCGAAGATAAAACATTCCATTTTCTTCATCTACCGGCGCAAAGGCTACAAAGATACGAAGATCGTCGCTGATACGGTTCTGCCAGATGTTGGGAAAAATGAATTCCAGGAACGGAGGGCGTTGAGGAGCGGGTAATTCTTCAGGCTTACGCGGCGGGGTGCCGTCATCTATGTGGTTATAAACCCACATACGGATGATGTCATCCTCGAGGGTTACAATCGGGCCGTCCACGACCACCCGTTTGCCCCGCCCGATGGTGTTGTAATGAACATGCGGCAGGTGCATCACATCCATCTGGTTTTCGACCATGCGTGAGTAGTGTACCGGCCACTGCTCGTGATATCCGCTATATGAAAAAGTTTCGTCAATATCGAACCAACGCGGTGGTTTAAGATCGGTTCGGGGTTCGCCCCACCAGATCCAGATCAAATCATGTGCCTCGTAAGTGGGGTAAACCGCCACGCGCATCGCCTTAGGCGGCTCGCCGTTGCGGCCAAGAGCCGGAATATAGCGACATTGACCACTGGAGTCATATTCAAAAGCGTGAAAAGGGCAGGCCAACCTATCTTGCGGGGAGATTTTACCCTGACTTAATCTGGCACTCAGGTGAGCGCAGCGGTCGCTCATGCAAATGACTTTACCTTGACGATCGCGCCAGAAAACCAATTTTTCCCCCATGCGGGTTACCCCTACGGGTTTTCCTCGCGGCACCTCTCTGGATTCCAAAACAGCGTACCACTGATTTTGAATCATATTTCCTCCTCTTATCTGGATTTCTGGTAAGCACGCAGGGTACGTTCCTTTACCGATGCGTGATCTACGAGAGGCAGCGGATAATCACGGCCGGGTTTGAAACCCGTCTTGCGCTGAAGGTCGGCGGGCAAGAGCCACGGCTCGTGCAGGTATTCTGCCGGCAGGTTGCCCAGTTCGGGCAGCCAGCGGCGGATGAAGTGACCGTGCGGGTCGAACTTCTTACTTTGCAGGATGGGATTGAAGATGCGGAAGTAAGGGGCGGCATCCGTACCGGTGCCGGCCGTCCACTGCCAGCCGCCATTGTTGGCGGCGGGGTCGCCATCCACCAGTTGACGCATGAACCACGCTTCCCCTTCCTGCCAGTTGATCAGCAGGTCTTTGACCAGAAAAGAGGCCACAATCATCCGCCCGCGATTGTGCATCCATCCCGTTGCCAGCAACTGACGCATACAGGCATCCACCACCGGTATACCGGTCAGGCCTTGCTGCCAGGCGATCAAATCATCGGGCGCGTTGCGCCATTCGATGCGCCGTAAGGCGGGGTTGAAAGCCATTTGCAGAACGTGGGGGAAGTGATACAGGATTGCGTTGTAAAATTCCCGCCAGATGAGTTCATTGAGGAAGGTTTCCGCATTTTTGCGGTAAATGGGATCATCGGATTGCACAATTTTTTCAACCGTCAGAGCGGCAACCCGGCGTGCTGAAATCATCCCGAATCGAAGGTAAGGGGAGAGTCTGGATGTGCCGTCCACATCCAGACGATTGCGGTCGTCGGCATAAGAGGAGAGAGGTCCATCGAGAAATGCCATTAAGCGGCGCTCGGCTTCGAATTCACCAGCCGGAAAATGGGAGTTCTCTTCCGCCAAGGGGAAGGGTTCACCGGGGAGCAAAGGCGGTGGTGGCAGCCGTGCAGGGATGGGGGGCAGCGGTTTTGGCAGGGGCAGGGCTTTCCACGCCTTGCTGAAAGGAGTAAAGACGGTATAGGGGCTGCCATCCGGCTTGACGACAGCCGCAGGATGATGGACGGTCACGCCGACAACGCGGTGGAGAGGAATAAATTTTGCCAGTTTCTCATCGCGCTGAATGGCAAAGGGGGTGTAATCTTCCTCGGTAAATACAGCCTCGGCCCTGCTTTCGGCCAACAGCGCGGGCAGCACTTCTTCCGGCAGGCCGCGGCGGAGGAGCAGGTAACTTCCGCGTGAACGCAAATCCTCATCCAACCGGCGCAAACCGTTGAGTAGAAACCGCCACCGGTTTTCGGCCGGCTTTGAGAGCAGGCGGGGGTCGAGGATGAACACCGGCAGCACAGTGCCGCCGTGGACCAGTGCACCGTGAAGGGCGGGGTTATCTTTCAGCCGCAAGTCGCGGCGTATCCACCAGATAGTGAGCGTCATGGGGAGTTAATCCATTGGCTTATGGTTACCTGCATTATATGCCGGGATGACTGAGTGGAATAACACCTGTATAAGGTCATTTTGAGTTGGCTGGATTTGGAATATGAAAAAAAATCGCCGCGCTGCCTGTCAGCGCGGCGGCGCGTGAGATCGGCATTTATCGGCGTGCTGTCTGAAAGTGCTGCGTATAGCCTACTGGTTTGCCGGTTCGCCGTATAACTGACGGTGAACCACGCTGAGGGCGCGTACCTGTTCTGCCGCATGGTAAGAAGAACGCACCAGCGGACCGCTTTCCACCCATTTGAAGCCGATTTGCAGGCCGAATTCGCGCAGGTGCTCGAACTCTTCCGGTGTGTAATAACGGGCAATGGGCAGGTGCTTGCGGCTGGGCTGCAGGTACTGACCAATGGTCAGAATTTCAACGCCCCACGTTCGCAGGTCTTCCATTACGGCTTTGACCTCATCTATCGTTTCCCCCAGTCCCACCATGATGCCGGATTTGGTCAACACATCGGGGTCAAGTTTTTTGGCATTGCTTAACGTGGCTTTTGCCCATTCGTAACGGTCCTGCGGCTGCACCAGTTTGAACAGGCGCGGGACAGTTTCGACATTGTGATTGAGAATTTCCGGGCGCGCATCCATGACGATGCGCAACGCTTCTATGCTGCCCTTGAAATCGGGGATGAGTACCTCGATGGAACAGCCGGGGTGAATCTGGCGGATGCGGCGGATGACCATGGCAAAAATCGGCGCGCCGCCGTCTTTGCGGTCATCGCGGTTGACCGAGGTAATCACGGCGTGCTGGAGGTTCATGGCTTTGACGGCCTGTGCCACTCGTTCCGGCTCCAGCCAGTCCAGTGCCTGGGGGCGGCCGCGTTTGATGTCACAAAATCCGCAGGTGCGGGTGCAAATATCGCCCAACATCAGGAAAGTGGCCGTGCCGGCCCCCCAGCATTCGCCCATATTGGGGCAGCCGGCTTCTTCACAAACCGTGTGCAGGGCCTTACGGCGCATCAGTTGTTGTAATTGCTCAAAAGTTTCGCCGCTGGGAGCGCGTACGCGAATCCACGACGGGCGGCGCAACGGTGTGGTATCAAACTTTTCGGGGTCAACCCGGTCGCGAGTTACTTCAGGTGGCATGAGGTTACCTCTAAATTCACGAAGATTGTGGATAAACTTCATGCAGGGCTGCGAAAGGCGGGAACTTCACGAACCTGCTGCTCTACAATCAGTGCGTAATAAGGTACCCAGATGATACCATATTGTTCGACAAAAATATCTTTTTTGTAGGGGGTGAGCGGGATTTCCGCTTCATCGTTGACTACACCTGCCCAGCGTTCCTGTATCTCTTTGACGGCGCGGTTTTTCTCTTCTTCGAATTCTTTGAGCTGTTTTTGCAGCTGTTCAAGTTCAAGTTGAGCTTTTTCCAGCCGGTCTTTGGCTTCGCTGGTCAGACGGCGTTTGGTCATCGAGCTGGAGAGAGAAGCCCGGCGTTTGCCAAACAAATTCAACAGCGACTGTCCGTGAGTGGCCAGTTCTTCCATCTGACGCTGTTTGTAGGTGTTTTCTTTGTCCTCTACATCGCTTTTTTGCCGCTCGATTTTACGGTTCAAATCTTCGATTTTCTTCTGATAGGTGATTTCTACTTTTTGAATTTCGTCTTGCATGGCGAGGCGGGCGGCCTGAGCGCATTGCTCACGAAATTCGGCGGTGGAAACCTCCGGCGGGGCATAGACTTTGAGTTTTTCGTTGGCGCGCAGGCGGATGGCGGCATTACGATAGACCCATTCGATGAAATCCTGCTGGTAGGCGGCCAACAGGCGGGCATCGGCCAACCAGCCCGGCAGGGGAGCGTACTGAGCGGAGGGCAGCGGCGGCGCAGTGATTTCATCTCGTTCGAAACTGCGCCAGCGGCAGTCGTCCCACTCAATTGAGCGTCCGCGCGGCTGGTGTGCCAGCACGGCAACCCGCCGGTTGATTTCAAGGTTGTACTTGCGGGCCGGGTAGTTGATGCTTGCCTGAGCAAACAAAGCCGGATGATAAACAAATCCGCTTTGCTCGACCTTTGCACTGGCCGGGATGCCCGCCTGCTGGATGGCTTGCGAAAGGGGAAGGTCGGCGGGCAGGAAATACTCTTCCACGCCGGCGGGGATGGGCGGATGCACGGTTGTATAGATTGGGGTGCCGGCCGAGGGGGTGGCTGGTCCTGCGGTGGTGGCTTCTCCCGCCGCTTGAGGAGTGGATGAAATTTGGGCGGGGAGGGTGGTGGTCAACGGCATCAGGGCGGGCAGTTGAGCACGGGTCAACGGTCCGGCAAGGAAATTTAATACCCAGCGGGTCTGGAAGAGGAGCGGTTTTTTGGCGTGAACACTGTGGAGGATGAACACGCGCTTGCCCAGTGAGGAAATCAGGCGGTCCATCTCCTGCCGGTCAACGCCGCCGCCGGCCGAGTCCAGCCCATCCAGCAGACGCTGTTTATCCTGATCGGTTTGCAAACGGCCGATCATCCATGTGCCGGCATTGGAGAGACCTTTGTAATCCACATCCACCGGGTTTTGGGTGGCCAGCAGCAGGCCAATGCCAAAAGCGCGCGCCTGTTTCAACATGCGCAGCATGATGGTTTTGGAGGGCGGATTACCCAGCGGCGGCAGATAACCGAAGATTTCATCCATGTAAATGATGGCGCGCAGGTTACCGGTGCCGCGCTGGTTGCGCATCCATGATTCGATGGAGGCGAACAGCAGGGTGACGAAGAACATGCGCTCACTTTCGCTGAGGTGAGCCAGATAAAAGATGTTATGGCGGGCCTTGCCGGTGGGACTGTAGAGCAGCCTTTCAATGTTCAGCGGCTGTCCTTCCCGCCAGATTTCAAACGACGGCGAGGCAAGGAAGTTGTTGAGCAGCATGGCCAGCGAAAGGCGCTCTTTTTCGGGAAAAAAGTTATCCACCGGAAAGGCCCCCAGCCGGTCAAAAGGGGGTTTTTGGGTTTGCAAAATCAGTTCGGTGAGGTCGAGGGATTTACCGCTGCTCCACGCATGTTCAAGGATGTTAGAGAGGAGGATGTGTTCGCGGGAGCGCAAGGGGTCAATGTCGTTGAACCCAATCAGCCCCAGCAAAGCGGTGATGATCGTGGAGATTTTTTCACGCAGAATTTCGCGGTTCTCGTTCCACGGCAAGTCGGGGGATTCGAACGAGGAAAGGATGTTGACCGGCGTTGCCGCCGATGAGCCCGGGGAATACAGGCCAAAGTCAACGGCATCTTTCAATTCGCGAATCTGCTCTGCGCCCAGTCCCCACTCGGCGAGGCCGTTTTTCCAGCGTTCGGCGGTTTCTTCGGCCAGCTGCAGGGTTGTTTTGCCCTCGCGGCGGGCGTTTTCGGGGTCAATCCACGGCTCAAAGTCGGCCGGCAGCAGGTCGGGGAAGTGCAGGAGCAGGTTGGTCAGATCGCCTTTTGGGTCAATGATAATGGCGGGAATACCTTCCAATGCGGCTTCTTCCAGCAGACCCACACACAAGCCGGTTTTACCCGAACCGGTCATGCCGGTTACGACAGCATGGGTGGTTAAATCGGCCGGATCGTAAAGAACCGGTTGGTCGAGCAGTTTTTTCTCTACCGGATCGTATTGCTTGCCGAGATAAAATAACCCATCCCTAGAAAGAGCCATCGCCAAAACCCTCCTCTGCTTTTATTTCAATAAGTATAACTGATACACGCCCCCAAAATCCTCCAAAACGGGCAGAGTTGCCAGAAATTCCTCCAGCGCCAGCAGGCTTTCGAGGGGATGCTTGGGGTCGGGGTTTTCTTTCATAAATTCTACACCGGCTCGAAAGACAAGGAGATGGCTGAAGCCTTCGGCTTGCCAGTTTTGCTGAATTTCGGAAAAATTGCCGTAGCGGGTCCAGTCCCGCCGCCAGCGGTCGAGGTTTTCATCCGGTTTACAGGCGGGGCGGCAATAAAATGCGCGTGGTTCGTAAATCAGCAGGGTCTGGCTGCCCCGCGGCAGGCTGCGGATTGTGTCCATTGCCGGTTGATACCAGCCGGTGTTTGCCTTCAGGTAGCTTTCGGCATCCAGCAGGCCGAGCGCCGCCTGCGGCGCGGCGTTTCGAAGTGCATCCAGGTTTGCTTCCAGTGCGGTAAAAACCAGCACCATGATGACCATGGCCGAAAGCACACGCTGCAGACGAACGGTGCCGAGCTGTATGGAACTGGCGGCCAGAAAACCTGTACCTGCCAGTGCTGCAAAGGCGGGCAGCATGGGGTAGAACATGCGCGTCTGGAGGTAGTAACCGGTCAAGCGGCCGGCAAGTGCCCAGCAAAACCATGTGGCAAGGGCGAACAGCGCCGTCAGGCTGAGGGTCTGCCTTTGAGCGTCATTCCATTGATGCCGGTTGAGCCCCGCCAGCAATCCAAAGGCCAGCAGCAGCGGCCCGATGGAGGCTCCATAACCCGGCCCGCCTTCAACCCCCCAGATGGTAGCCCGCACGGGCAGCAGCAAAACATCCCGCCAGTCGCCGTAGGGTTCATCCTCGAAATAAATTGAGATGCGAATGTCATCCATCTCCGCTGCCGGGAAGAAAAAAGGATACACCGGACTGCCGGTAAAGAGGAAGTTCTTGACCAGCCACGGCAGGGTGAAGAGAAGGACCGCTGTTGAAAATTGAAATCCGCGCTGAACGAGTTGCTTTGCCGAAGAACGGGAGAGGAAGGCAATCACCAACAAATTGACCAGGGCTAAAAGGGCAAAGGGATATTTGGTGCCGATGGCCATACCGGTGAAGATACCCGCCATCAGCAGGTAACGGCTGGAGTGCGATTCTTTCCGCCACAAGTCAAGGGAGATGAGAGAACCCAATCCGAATAACAGACCCGCCCAGTCCGCATAACCCCAACCGCTGGAAAGGACGAGCGTCGAACCGGCAAACAGAGCGGCGCAGCCTGCCCATGCCGCCCGGCTGCCCCACTGCGCATAAAGCCAGCCCAGCAAACCGCTCCATCCCAATACCGCAAAACCCCAGCCCAGCACAGCCGCCGCGGGAGCACCCCCCAGCGCCATGGCCAGCAGGTAAAGCATTTCCGCACTTTGGGGATAACCGCTCATCATCAACCAGCCGATGTGGGTAATTTTGCCTGTGGCAAGGTAAGCCTGCGGGAGGGTCAGGTGATAGACCAGCGCATCATACCTGACCGGAGGGGCAAGTGCCGTCCACAAAGCCGCAAAAAGGGCGATCAGGATCAAAATCCCTGCCCAGCGTTCGGCGGTGCTGCTGGCTTGAACGACCTCACGCACGGCGCGCCATTGTAAAAACCAGAGGCGCACGGAGCGGCGCAGCAGAAGGAGCAAACCGGCGACGAGAACGGCGAACAACCAGCCGTGTGTCCCGACCAACGCACCGGTGATGAGAATCACCACGGCCATCAGCCCCAATCCAAAGGCGGCCTGAATGGTGAGCGCGGCCAGCGGGTGAAGGGGAAGTTGCGGTAAAAGGCGCACGCCCATACCGCCGGCTAAACCGAAAATCAAAGCGGTGAGCAGGGTTCGCCAGAGGATGAGCGCAAAGGAAAGCGCAAAAGACGCATCGAAGGGCTTGTGGGTTACATAATAACCGGCAATGACCAGAACGGGAACGAGGAATGCCGTGAAGGCGGCGATGAAATGGGGGGTTTTTTTTGTCATGATTACGCTGGAAGGTAAAAGGATGAATCAATTATAGCCAAAACGAGCGATACACTTTCATTTCGGCGAGATTTTTAATTTTGATATAATCGAGATTATTCATCATAAAGTATGTTGATTTTTACGGGAGGAAAGCGGATGAGCGCGGCACAAAGCAATTCAAGCGGTGAGAAAATTCGCATGGTGGAGGGCAGACTGGTTGTTCCGGATCAGCCGGTCATCCCCTTTGTTGAAGGGGATGGCACGGGCAGGGATATCTGGCGCGCCTCGCGGCGGGTGTTCGATGCGGCGGTGGAAAAAGCCTACGGCAGCAGGCGCAAAATCCACTGGCTGGAAGTGCTGGCGGGCGAAAAAGCCTTTGAACAAACCGGCAACTGGCTGCCGGAGGAAACCCTGACCGCCTTTCGCGAGTATCTGGTGGGCATCAAGGGACCTCTCACAACGCCGGTGGGCGGCGGGATTCGATCCCTCAATGTGGCATTGCGCAAGGCATTGGATTTATACGTGTGTCTGCGGCCGGTGCGTTACTTCAAGGGCGTGCCTTCGCCGGTGCGCCGGCCTGAGGATGTGGATATGGTCATCTTCCGCGAGAATACGGAAGATATTTACACCGGTATCGAATTCGAACTGGGAACAGAGGCCAACGAACGCTTTAAAGCGTTTTTGAAAGAAGCATTTCCGCAGGAGTATCAGAAAATCCGCTTTCCGCAAACGGCGGCATTCAGCCTGAAGCCGATTTCCAAGGAAGGCACATTCCGCCTCGTGCGGGCGGCGCTGCGCTATGCGTTGCAGTACAAACGGCGCAGTGTGACGCTGGTGCATAAGGGGAATATTATGAAGTTTACGGAGGGGGCATTCCGCAACTGGGGTTATGAACTGGCCGAGCAGGAATTTGGGGAACAGGTTTACACCTGGTCGCAGTGGGAACGCACCAAAGCCGCCAAAGGCGAAGAAGCCGCCAATGCCGAGCAGGATGCGGCTCTGAAAGCCGGTAAATTGCTGGTGAAAGATGTGATTGCCGATATTGTCTTTCAGCAAACCATCACCCGCGCTCGGGATTTCGATGTGCTGGCGACCATGAACCTCAATGGCGATTATCTTTCGGATGCGCTGGCGGCGCAGGTTGGCGGTATTGGCATTGCTCCCGGCGGCAACATCAACTACGATACCGGCCATGCTGTATTTGAAGCCACGCACGGTACGGCGCCAAAATACGCCGATAAGGACATGGTTAATCCCGGTTCGGTCATTCTCTCCGGTGAAATGATGCTGCGTTATATGGGTTGGAACGAGGCTGCCGACCTGATCATCCGCGGCATGGAAGGCGCCATCAGCGCCAAAACGGTGACCTACGATTTTCACCGTTTGATGGAAGGCGCAACCCTGCTCAAATGCTCGGAGTTTGGTGATGCGGTGATTCATCACATGGATGATTAACGAAAATCTAACACTTTCGTGCTATCCTTTGTATAGTCAACAATCGGGTTGGCTGAAAGGAGGTACGAAAAATGGAGGAATTGATTAAGCGGATGTCCGAAAAACTGGGCATTTCCGAAGAAACCGCCCGCAAAGCCGTGATCATGACGGCCGATTACCTGAAATACAAACTGCCGGATACTTTCGACCGGCAGGTGGATGTGATTTTAGGCTTGCCCGAAGCCACCGAAGAGGAAGTGAAGGAACTGGGCCTGTTCCAGATTCCGTAAAATATCCTTTCGCATTTGCCCGGTGAATCGGAAAAAAAAAGATATTCCCGCGCGGCTGTGAGCGCGGGAATATTGTTTGGGGGTGAGAACAATTATCGCGAAATAAGCGGCAGAAAAGTATCTTCCACTTCCCACCAGTTGAGTTGATAGGCGGCGTCGGTGCCCATCAGGACCGGCTGGAGCGGTTCGACTTTCAGGTAATACACTCCGGCGGCTGATGGCTGGAAGCGCAGATAAGCATTTTCACCCGCCGCGGGTGATTCAGCAGAGCGCAATTCGGTGACGGCATCTTCGGCGTACAGGCGCAAGCGCACAGCCGCGCCACCGCTGTGGGAAAAGGCACTGAACAAGTAATTACCCGGCTGACTGACGGAGAGGCGAAACCAATCGGCATTGTTCTGGGCGCACAGGCTGCCCGCGGCCGATCCGCCGAGATTCAGGGGTCTGGCCTGTGCAGGGGTGTCGTCCGGTTCGTACTCATCCGGCTCACAGGTTGAGGGGAGCGCGGCGAAGGTTTCGGCAGCCTCCCCGGCAGGCCATTCTTCCGGCTGGCCGTTGATATCGAGTGCGCGCAGGCGGAAGGCGTACCTCTTACCCGGCTCGCCGACAAACCAGGTTGAATGCCGGTAAGGGGGGATGGAGATTGTTCCGCCATCCTGCCATGTACCCGGCTCTGGCCGCCATTGCAGTTCGAATGCGCCAAAACCCGCGCCGTTGTCCACACCGTCCCAGCTCAGGCGCACGGCGGTTGAAGCGAAAACTTCGGCGGGATGCAACTGGCTGGCAGAAGGCGGGCAGGCGTGCTGCACCTGCACGGTGCGCGGACTGAGTGTGGAAGATACATTCCCCTCGTGATCCCACACCCGCAGGGCAAGTTCTACGGCGCCATGCAGCGGGCCGACGGAACATAAATTCACATCCCCATCGTAGTTACCGTTCTGAGAGAGTGTGGTAATTTTGGGGCCGGCTGCAACCCATTCACCGTTGACTTTTACCAGCAGCTGGACGCCGGTTACACGCACATCATCGCTGGCGGAGGCGGTAACATCAATTACCGAAGTGGTACCCTGCAACAGTACCGCTCCACCCGCCGGACGGATAAGGCTGCCACTCGGCGGAAAGGCGCCCACATTGCCGGATACGTACCAGTCGTTAGCGGGGTTGCGCGGGTCGAGCTTGTTGCCCAAACATTCGGTTGCCCCGTCGTAGATCGAGAAAGTGGTTACCTCGTAACAATTGCGCGGGATGCCGTTGTTAATCGGCACATCCGCAAAGCGGATATCTATGGATTCGCCCCAGTAATAACCGCTATTACTAAAATATAAACTTTCTCCACGAACGACCATGAAGTGAACATGCTGGGAAGTGCTGTAACCGGTATCGTCGCTGTCGCCGATGTACTGGTCGCGCTGAACGAACGTGCCGGGGGTCAGCTTGTCCGGGATGGTGCCGTGGGCGAGGTGCAGGTAAATCTGATAGGTGTCTTCGGCGGGATTGTGAAGAGTGATGTAATTGGTGCAGGTCGGGCTGCCATTCGGGCAGGAATCGCGAGAATTTACAACGTAACCTTCTTTGGAAGCCAGCAAGGGAAAGGAGTGAACATCGGTGAAATCGTAGGCGTAGCGGCAATAATCAATCCGACAGGAAGGATATCCCAATTGGGGGATGGAATGAAAATGACTGATGGAGCCTTCCAGCCATCGGGCCGTGCCGGCGGCGTAGGGCAGGTAATAGCCGGTCAGGGGGGCGTTGATGACCGCTTCTTCATTTTGCAGCTGAGCGGGCGGGGGTTGAAGCTCGGCGGGAAGCGATTCGGCCGGCAGTGAAGCAAAGGTTTCCTCCCACGCCGAATCGCCGGGCAGCACGACCTGCCAGCCGGCAGAAGTCTGGCGCGCAAGGACAATGCCGGGTTCGGTTGCCAGCCGCCGGTCGTAATCATCACGCAGTGCCAGCCACAGAACGGCGGTTTTTCCATCGGCGGTGAGGAACGCCGTGTCCAGTTCCGGGGTGAAGAGTTCGAAAGCCAGCGGTCTGGCGGTTGGATCTTCTTCCAGCCGTTCGGTAAAGGCCGACCAGAGTTCAGTCTGGACAGCCGCCGGTGCTGGCAGGAGCGGAGGCTGTTGCTGAGCCGGCAAGATCAGCAGAATGCTGACCGCAAAGAGGATAAGGAATTGACGAGGGAGGCGCATTTAAAAATCCGTTCCGACCTGAGTGCAATTATTCTGAAATTTATCAACTTTATCACAGGTGCAACAATAACGCCAACCTTTCGGTTTTTGAGGAGCAAAAAATTAAAAAACGCGCCTGGTAACGGGCGCGCTGAGTGCGATTGAGATTAAGAAGTCAACTTATAGAATTCCCTCTAAGGCTTCCTTAAGGGCAGAAACCACAAAAGAAACATCCTCTTCTTTCATTCCCGGAAAGAGAGGTAAGGTCAGTTCCCGCCGGCAGGCTTCTTCCGTCAGCGGTAAGGAATGGGAAACTTTCTTATCCCCGCTGTTATATATCGAAAAAAGGTGAATCGGTGGATAGTGAATGCTGGTTTGAATTCCTCTGGCTTTGAGCATCTCCATCACCTGTCGGCGGTTGATTTCGGCCGGCAGCAGAATGGGGTAAAGATGGGCAGCCGATTTACCGCGGTAATTCTGAAAGGGCAAAATCACGGGCAGGTTTTCTTGCAGGAGCAGTGAATCATAAAGCCGGCTCAAGTGGCGGCGGCGCTGATTGTTGAATTCCAGTTTTTTCAGTTGAACCAGTCCGATGGCGGCACGGATTTCATCCAGCCGATAATTGTAGCCGAGCATGACCACATCGTACTCGCTGGCGCGCCCCTGATGGCGGTCCCATGTGAGGGTGGTCATGCCGTGCGAGCGCAATAAGCGCAGGCGGTTGGCGGTTTCATCATCATTGGTGACGACCATGCCTCCCTCGCCGGTGGTCATGTTTTTATTGGAAAAGAAACTGAAACAGCCGATCTCTCCCCAGCAGCCCAGCGGAATTTGATCCAGCTCCCCGCCGATGGCGTGAGCGGCGTCTTCGATGATTTTCAGGTTGTATTGCTCAGCCAGTGTTTTGATGGCGGGCATGTCGCAGGCAAAACCGCCGTAATGCACCACCATGATGGCTCTGGTGCGTTTGCTGATGCAATGTTCAATGGCAGAAGGGCAGATATTCAGGTCATCAAGGCTGACGATATCCGCAAAGACCGGTAGCGCGCCGGTATAACGAATGGCATTTGCCGAGGCTACGAAGGTCAGCGAAGGGACAATAACCTCATCCCCTGCACCCAGTTCCAGAGCCAGACAGGCAAGGTGTAAGGCAGCCGTGCCGTTGGCCACCGCAAAGGCATGTTTTACTCCAAGGAACGCAGCAAACTCACGCTCGAATTGCCGGGTGACTGCCCCCATTGTCAGCCAGCGGCTTTCCAGCACGGCCTCTACGGCTTTAATTTCATCTGCTCCAATATCCAGATCGGCCAGTGGAATTTTCCAGTCCATTTAAGTTTCCTCGTGGAAGAATTCAGAATACATTTTCTCAAAGTCGAGTGTGGCGTGTTCGTAATCATCTGCTCTGCCGAGGTCCTGCCAGTACCCCTCGAAAAGAAAGCCCACCACCCGTTCTCCGGCATCGAGCAGAATCCTGACCAGATCGGGAAAGTCAAGGTACTTTCCTTTGGGGATATATCTCAACACCTGTGGTTCAAAAACGTATATTCCCATGCTGACCATGTAATCAATGGTCGGCTTTTCGATGTAGCGAGCGATGTGCGGCTTTTGATTCCATTCGATCACGCCAAAATCAATCCGCACCTGCCGGTGGTGGACGGCAATGGTGGCCAGTGCATTTTCTTGTTTGTGAAACCGAATCAGATGACAGATATTCAAATTGGTCAATACATCGCCGTTACAAACCAGAAAAGTCTCATCCAGTCCGTCCACCAGTGCAAGCGGGCCGGCAGTACCGAGAGGGTGTTCTTCATAGGAGTAACCGATGCGAATGCCCAGCCGGCTGCCGTCCTGAAAGAAAGCCCGCAATAATTCCGAAAGATGCCCCACGGTCAGCACCACATCGCAAATACCGGCGGCTTTCAACTGACGCAGGATGACTTCCAAAATGGGCATATCGCCGATGGGCATCAACGGCTTTGGCAGAATTTTGGTGTAAGGGGCCAGGCGCGTGCCCTTCCCACCGGCCAGAATGACGGCTTTCATAAATCACCTCTAGACTTCATACTGTCCAGCCCGGTAAAGATTCAAGTGGTTTTTGATCCAATCAATCGTTAGCGCAATTCCATCATTGAGAGGAATTTTCGGTTGCCATCCCAGTAAACGGCGGGCTAATGAATTATCGGAAATCAGGCGATACACTTCTGAACCGGCGGGACGCAGACGGTTCGGGTCCACGGCCAGTTTGATGGACGGATCAATTTTCTGGATGATTAACTCGGCTAAATCGGCAATGCGAATTTCCTGCCCGGAGCCGAGGTTTAGCACCCTCCCTTCAATGCCGCCGGTTTTTGCCGCTCCGATAAATCCAGCTACCGTATCGGAAACAAAGGTGAAATCGCGGGTCGTTTCCAAATTTCCAAGAAAGACCGTTTTATTGACCAGCGCCTGAGTGATGATGGCCGGAATCACGGCCCGTGCCGATTGCCGCGGCCCATAGGTGTTAAAAGGGCGCACGGTTATTACCGGCAGATTGAAAGCGCGGTAAAAACTTTCAACCAGTTTATCGGCCCCAATTTTGCTGGCAGCGTACGGCGATTGGGCCTGCAGGGGGTGATCTTCACGAATTGGCACCTGCCGGGCAGTGCCGTACACCTCGCTGGTCGAGGTGTGAATCAGCCTCTCAATGCGAGTGTTTTTACATGCCATCAAAATATTCAAAGTTCCCAGAAAATTGGTCGCAGCCACTTCGCGAGGGTGAAGATAGGAGTAGGGGATGGAAATCAACGCGCCGAGGTGAAAAACCAGCCCACAGCCTTCCACAGCCTCGAAAGCCGTTTGTGGGTCGAGTAAATCACCGGAAAAAATTTCAATTTTCGAAAGGATTTCGGCAGGGAGGAATTTCAACAATCCCATTTCGGCACGCGAGGTATAGCGCACCCATGCGCGGACGGAAGCACCTTGTTTTGCCAGTGTTTCCACCAGATGACTGCCAATAAAGCCGCCTGCCCCTGTGACCAGCACAGGTTTATCGTCCCATTTCATAAACACCTCCCTGCATCAACGTGAGTGGTACGCGGTGGGTCATCAGCCAGTCCATTTTTTGCTGGGGAAATTCCGCGTTTTCTGCCGAACCAAAACTGGAACAAACGCTGATTTCCGCATGGAGTTGAACGGCGTTGTGATTTATTGAGAAGGGCTGAGATAACGTCTCATGAATTCGATTGGCAATCAGGATGAGGTCTTCATCCCTGCTGAGATTTTCGAGGATTAAGCCAAATTGAGAGTTTTCCAGAAGAGCCAGCACATCACTTTTGCGCTTGAGCGAAAGCAGCCGGCGGGCTGCCTGCTTCATCAACAACGATAGTTCTGACCTGGAGAGGCAGATATCTTCCGGCTGGGCGGGGGTTAAATCCACCATTAGAACGGCAACTTTGGTGTTGTAGCGGGAAGCAAAGGCGAGGGCATGGTGAAGCTGTTCGCAGAAAAGATACCGGTTGGGTAAATCGGTTTCTGGGTCGTGCAGGGTGTAGTAATAGGCCGAGTCGGGCGACCACATCAATGAATCGGGGAGGTGGTTGTTGCCTGAGGTCATTTGTTGTTCAAGACTGCGCAGGATTTGAGGAACGAGGGCAATCCTTAAATGCTCCTTACTTCGGCGAAGCTGACAGACCATCTGTTTTAAATCAGAAGGAATGTGGCTGCTGGTAAAAAATAAAACTCCCACATCGTACCTGGCAACCAGATCGGGAATATCGGAAGTCCTGCCCAGGATTCGGCATTCCTCAATGAACAGGCCAATTTGCGAGGTATCGGTGTCATCCACCACGCCGACGATTTGGAAGAGATAGCGGAATTGCTGGCTTTTCAACAGTTGAACGAGGGTCTGAAAACTTTCACCCACTCCAACAATCAACACTTTTTCACCCACACCGGCGGCATATCTGCGCCACTTCAACCAGCGGCTTGAAATTGAAGAAATCAAACGCAGGCGGTAACGATTGACCAGCAAACCGATTTGAGCCAGCAAGCACATGAGCAGAATCCATTGGGGCGGCAGAGCCGGAAAAGCAAACCAGCGGAAAACTCCCTGCAAGTGATTGAAAATCAGGACCAGGACGGAAAGCATGGAGGTGGCAACAAGCAGATTGATGCCATCATTGACGGTGGCATACCTCCAGAGGATGCGGTTGAATCCCAGCAAAAAGTTGATGCCGCTGAAGATCAGCGCCATGAATACTGCCAGCATGAATAACTGACGGGTGTCCCAGTAGGGCGGCAGTTGATGCCGGGCAATAAAGCCGACCAGCGTAAAAGCGAACAGGGAAACGATCAGGTCAATCACAAACCAGTTCAGATAGCGGTGCACGAGGCGCGAGAGGGGGCCAAAAAAGAGCAGATTTTCGGGTATTTTTGCCCGGGCAACAATAGGGATAAAAATTGCCAGTGTCCAAAAAATAATATCCAGATCTGCTGTGAGGGATTGATTACGGACGTATAACTGGTCAAGCCGCATTTTGTCCGGCAGGATTTGCCGCAGATATTCATTCATCACATTGTTGCGGCTCAGGCGATTCTCTTCATCATGATAAATGATGCTGGCCGGACTGGTTATTCCCGGACGAACGGAGAGGATTTCGGCTTTTGCCTCGGCCGGCCACTGGTCAACCACGTGAATGTCCTCGGGACGCGGGCCGACCAGACTCATTTCCCCCTTGAGTACGTTCCATAACTGCGGCAATTCGTTGATTTTCGAATCGCGCAGCCAGCGCCCCACCGGCGTAATGCGGTCATCATCGCGGGAAGTGATGGGTGGCCCGGCGTAGCTGCCCGGCGTTTCGTACATCGTGCGGAATTTAAGCATACGAAACGGTTTCCCGAACCGGCCGGCGCGGTTGCACCAGAAGAACACCGGCCCCTCCGAATCTCGTTTAATGAGCGCTGCAATGAAGAGGAAGAAAGGCCAAAGCAGCAGCAAACCGAGGCTTGCGGCGAGAATGTCCATCCATCTTTTAATCAGGTCCCGGTAAACTTTGCCTTTCATTTGATTCCTCATCTATTGATGAACTGGAAAAGCATCCCCAAAGTAAGTCCGACAGGGGGAGAAGGGTGGTTGAACAAGGCAGGGATTG
Organism: Chloroflexota bacterium; assembly: GCA_040754815.1. Classification (GTDB taxonomy): domain Bacteria; phylum Chloroflexota; class Anaerolineae; order Anaerolineales; family Anaerolineaceae; genus Bellilinea. The sequence continues at coordinate 517,242 of JBFMBX010000002.1, read as the reverse complement.
AGCAGGAAGGTTGCCGCAAAATTTTTCGACCTCTGATCAGGTTGTGGATTCCTCGTTGAGGTTTTCAGCGGAGATTTTTTCCAACCACTCTTCCCGCCAGAAAAAATGACAACGCCGATCACAACGACCAAAGACGGGCGTGCCTGTACACATCAATCCTTCCAGCAGGACGATGCCGCTGCATTTTTTTACTTTGTAATCTCTTTCATCGAGGAATCTTTCCATGCGCACCAGAACCCGCCGGGTTGTACCGCAGTACTGCCACATTTCGGGTAGGAAAGCACAACCTTTCAATTCCTGCCAGTTATCCAGCGTTGCTTGAATTTCTTCAGCGGAGCGCACCCGCACCCAATCACCGGCTTGCAGTTTAATCACCGGGCCGGCAGAAAGATTGACGGGCGGGCTTTTGTGTTGGAAAGGTTTGGAAAACATCTTTTGCATTTTTTTTAAATTCCTCTTGACCGAATAATTCCACAATTTCGCAAATTTTCGTTTGAAGAAGGTGGGGAAGGGGAGCCCGCTATCTTTCTGTTCCCCTTCAGAAAGGCCGGGTAAATTGGGGATCTGACAACCGTAAAGCGGATTCTCACTTCTGTTCATTTTTTTTTTCGGAATTGAACCTGTATGAGGTGATTGGGGATTTCCTGAAATGAAAAATTCTTCGCTTTTTCGATTTTTAAGACACTCCGGCCACACTTGCTCAGATAAAGGCTGATTACCGCGAAGGTAAAACCGCATCATTCCTTCTGCTTTTCTCAGAAAGGTATCTTGAGGTTTTTTTTGAATGCGGGATACGACCTGACGGTAAACGAATTCATTGACAAATGGTTTTAATAAAGGATGAAAATGAACCCGCTGGCGGACCGGTTTGGCGGAATAACCCAATCGAAATTTGAATTCATCCACACTTTCGGGAGCATCCAGTGATTGAAGGCTGAAGAAAATGCCGGTGATGCGGGGTTGAGAAAGGAACTGAAGGCAGACGGAGTAAAACAAAGCCTGATTGACGTGCAACCCTAAAAATTCCGTGCGGCTTAAGGCAAATGGCACATACCCTTTATCATCTATCTGACAGGTAATCAGCGCTGCTGCCAATTGCTCACCCACCAGTGCTGCCCATGCCGTCAAGGAGGGCAACCCGATTGCAGATAAGCAAATCCTTTGCCACTCCCGTTCGTTCATGCTGGTAAGCCGGTTTTGTCGTTCGAGAGTATCTTTTTGCAGTTTCCAACCCTCTTCTGCCAGCCGTTCAAAGGTAATGGTTTCTACACGGCAATTCTCCAGTCCACGGCGAATGCCGTTACGCGCCTGCGGTTTCAGTTTTTCCATGCAATAGCCTCGATCTTCGAGGACGACATGATAACTGACCATGCCTTTGGTTGAATCAAGCGGAGAAGAATAGCGCAAGGCCAGATTGTTCTTCTTCCACAAAAGGTCATGAATTTCTGCTTCACTGGGCTGGATGAGCCAGTGATAGGGGAAGAATTGCAAAACCCTTGGGCCGGCATCATACCAGTATCCACTGGCAGTCTGGTAAATGCAGTGTCCCTGTCGTTTCAGCCACTCGGCAAATACGGTTGCGTTCATTTTAGTTTTTCAGGTCAAATGGATCCACTGCCGGACTCATTCCGTGTCGAAAATTTCCAACCAGTGAATGGACAAACCATACCGCAGCAAGTAATAGAACAATTTGATGTATTCCTCGGTCACAAAATCGGCAGTAACGGCATCCTTCCACCATTCTTCCAGAAAGGGGGTCTGTTCCATAGGTACCGGCGCCATACGGATGGTGTATTCCCCGCCCAGGACGAAACGGTAAGTCCATCTTGCCCTCCGCATGTGGTAAGGATCACTTACCACCATAATGGAATGGATATCCCCTTGATTGGCTTCGATCCATTTTTTCAGGTTCATCACTTCTGAATACGTGTTCATTACCGGTGAATCATCCACACCGATAGCCAGCGGAGAAACCCCCTGTGATATGGCCAACTGGCGCGCATGAGCGCCGTGTTCCCATTGGTGTTCTTCGCACCACCCGCCGGTAAAGAACAAATAATCCGCATAGCCTTGCAGATAAAGCCGAATGGCGTAATCGGTGCGGTAGTCTTCACCGGCAATGACATGAATCACATCCGAATGTTGCAGCGGATCGCGGATGATCAGAAATTGTCCAATTGCCATCAGAAGATAGGGGTAAAAAATGGCCGCCATTGCTGTGAGTAAAAGAATTGATCCCAAAGCAAGCAAACGGAACGAGTGAGCGGAGCGGTTGATTTTCAATGGCGGGTGATGAGAAATATAGAGAGAGCGGCCTTCTCAGGATGACATGGTTTTCGAGGCGGTTTTAAAATTGGGGAGCAGCGAAAGCAACAGGCTTTCCATCTTCTCTGCGGCAATCTGGGGAGTATGATGCTGTAAAATCCATTTTCGCCCGTTTTCAGCCATGCGCTGGCAAAGCAAAGGGTCGGCACGCAGGGTTAAGATGGCGTTGACCAGTTCGTTTTTATCTTCGGCCTGTACACAGATGCCGGCACCTGTCTGCCGGATGAAGTTCCAGGTTTCACATTCCCTATCCATGCAGGCAATCAGCGGTTTTCCCGCGGCAAGTATGGAAAGGATTTTCGAAGGCATGGCGGTATAGGCCATTCCCTGTTTGAGAATCACCAGCGCAATATCTGCGGCTGCCAGCACTTCGGGCAGACGTTCCCGCGGCTGAAAGGGGATGAAGCGGACGTTTTCAATTCGCTGCTCAGTGACGATTTGAACCAGTTGTTCGCGTTTACTTCCATCACCGATCAACACGAAGAGGAAATCAGGTTCGTTCACCAAAGCCTGTGCGGCTTCCAGAATGAGTTCCAGTGGTTGAGAAAAGCCCATATTGCCGGCATATTGAATGACAAAATGCCCTTCCAGACCGTATTCTCTGCTGAATGAGTTTTGACGGGGTAATGGACGGATGAAATGAGCATCCACCCAATCCGGAATCAGGCAGATTTTTGCATCGGGAACCCCCAATTGGTGGATGCCGTTTCTGAACGATTCCGAAATCAAGCGGACTTTGGCGGCGTGATGCAGGCAAAATTTTTCCAAAGTCCGAACGAGATGGTAGATGAGCGGGCTGCGGAAGATACCCAGCCTGACACCTACATCCGGATAGAGATCATAAATGGAAAACACGGCGGGTTTGCGACGAAGGACAACCAGTAAAATGAATGGCAACCAGACCCATAAAGCAGGATTTGCCACGAAAACAACCTCATAATCCAAAAACAAACCCTGCCAGCTTGCCCCCAATTGATAAACAAGAAATTGAAGAAATCGCGCGGCCAGATTGGAACGGTTGAGCGAGGGGACGCGCACGCGATAAATTTCCACGCCATTTTCGATGGAGTGTTGAATCCACTTACGCCGAAAGAGCGGCGGGACAATTCCGCTGGGATAATGCGGAACGGTGGTTAAGACACAAACCCGGTGGCCGCGGCGGATGAATTCTTCGCTCAAAAGGGTAAACAAAGGCGCGCTTGGGCCCAGATCCGGTTGATAATGAGGAACAATCAGCAAAATTTTCAACGCTTATCCTTCATTGCGGGTCAGAAGTTCTTTCACAAGAGAGTGTAGTAGATGCTGACCAGATCTTGAACGTGATTCTCGATTTCGAATTGTTCGACTGCCCGGCGGATGCTTTCCTTTTCCATGCTACGGCGCAGGGGTTCGTTGTTGATCAGATGGGTAATTGCACCGGCCAGCTCTTCGGCCTTACCGGCGGTAATCAACAACCCGTTGATGCCGTCTTGAACCAGATCGGGCAGTCCGCCTACTGCAGTAGCAATAATGGGCAGCCCGCAAGCCATTGCCTCAATCACGGCGATGGGGATGCCTTCGTGGAATGAGGGATACACGAAGATATCCGCCTGCTCGAACAGGTTTATTTTTTCCTCGCCAAACACGGGCGAATGGATAATGACGCTTTCCTGCAAGTGGTTTTCCTCGATCTCCCGCCGGAGGGCGGCAATTTCTCCGGCGGTTAGTTCTGCTCCCACCAGTCGGATGATGGCTTTTTCACCTTGCTGTTGCAGCAGTTTTGCCGCTTCAACCAGCAAAAAGGAACCCTTGGCTTTTCCAATGTGACCAAGGTAGAGAATTTGAAACGGGAAGTGGAAATTAGGGAGATTGCGTTTTGCGGCGGCCTTTAAATAGGGCTGCAAATCAATGGCGTTGTAAAGTAAATAGATAGGACGGGAGGGGAGGATCTGCTTTAATGGCAGCCACTCGGAGGATAGCACAAGGATGGCATCTGCAAGGCGGATACATAAATGGAGAATTATTTTTATGAACGGGGATTGTTCCGTATAAAATGCCTGAAAACTGCAATGGGGATGAAGTAAGACGCGACAGCCCGCCAGTTTTGCAACGAGCATACACAAACTGTGTTTGAGAAAAGACCAGCCGAAAGCGGTGGCAATATGAACGATTTGGGGGTGGAACTCAGCCACTGCGCGGTTGAATCTCCAGCAGTCACCCGCTGCAGAAAAAAGATTCGCGAAGGTCAATTTGCCGGCACGGGTGAAAGGGCGGCTGGGGGAAGTGGTTTGGACAAAGCGCAGATCTACCCTCTGAGAGAGGGAGGAATTCATCAGCGAGGCACAGTAAGCCGAAATTCCACCCACTGGCGGATGCAGATGACCGGCGAGTAATACCCTCAATTTATTTTCAGGTTCGTAACTTTGCATAAGCAGCCTGAAAAGAAGCACTCAATTGTTCAGGGCTGAGGCGTTTTTCGGGTGGATAGAGAATTTTCTCATGTTCGAGGATGGTTTGCATATCGCCAAAACGCACGGCGATGACCCGTGCCGGCACACCGGCAACAATGGCATAGGGCGGCACATCTTTGTTCACCAGCGCACCGGCGGCAACTATCGCCCCGCGCTGAATTCTCACTCCTTTGAGAATGATGGCATTGGCTCCAACCCAGACATCCTCTTCGATAACCACATCCTGATCGTCCTCAGGGCGCTTTTCAAGAACATCATACATATATTTGCCCACCACCGAGGTATTGTGATTTCCCCCGATGATGGTTACATTGGGGCCAAGCAAGACTTTATTCCCCAGAATGATGCGGCTTTCGGTAGCCAGAAAGGTTGCACCTTTGCCGATAGAAACATCGTCACCCAGTTCGACATTTTGAAAGTTGAAATGGTCGGCAGGGTCGAAGAGCAGATGTCTCCCGCATTTTCGAAAAGCAGGCCGTAATAAGATCATCCAAAAACGCCGCCATGCAAGGCGGGTGAATATCAATCCGCGAGAAAACAATTGGGGCAGATTCATCTTTTCTTCTTGTTCAAACTGAACCGGATTAGGTCTTCGAACTCATCCACATACCGATCCAGCCCGAGGTGCTTTTCTGCAAAGGCGCGGCCGTTGCTGCCCATTTTGTGGCGTTCCGCTGCCGGCATTTCAATAAATCTCAAAATTTTTTCCGCCAGCTGCTCGGCGCTTCTCCAGTCAAACAGAAAACCACTCACGCCATCCTGAACCAGATTGGGGTGATCCAGCGCATTGCTGACGATCACTGGCCTTCCACAGGCAAGGGCTTCACAGACCACGTTCGGCAAACCCTCTACGTAGGAGGGGTGTACCAGTACTTCATGCTGATGCAATTGTTGAATGATATCGGTGCGCTGACCCAGCCAGTGCCATTGTTCTTCCAAACCGTAATCCTGAATTTCTTTTTCCATCTGCTTCAAAGCTTCCAAACGGTGTCCGCTAACCTCTCTTTGACCAACCCAATCCACATGGAGGAATATGTGATGCCGATCCCGCAAGATTTTTACTGCCCGAATCAAACAACTGCTGTTCTTGAAATGGGACACACTGGCAATGACCAGCAAGCGGGGAGGATTGTTTTCGGGTTCCTTTTCTGCAGGATAGAAATAATGCAAATCGTAACCGTTATAAATTGTGCGCAGACGATTGATGAGAAAAGGATATTGTTTTGCCAGTCGTTCGCGCTGGTGATGAGAATTGGTCACGACAAACGATGAAAAGCGGTAGAGGTGGCGGATAAGGATTTCTTTTCGGCTCACCCAGCCGGGATAGTCGTAGGAGCGTTCTGAGACGATGATGGGGGTTTTCCATTTTCCACTCAGCAGGGCTGCGAGGATGGTATAAAAGTTAGGTGTGGTCAGGAAGGAGAGGAACAGATCATATTCCCCATTTTTGATCAAGCGGCTGAGATGAAAAATGACATCCGGTGAATAACGGCCTTTTTTGATGTGCCAGTGAACGGGGATTTGCTGTTCATAGAGAGGTTTGGCCAGCAAATCGCCCGGGGCGTAGCAAAATAATTCGATCTGATAGCCGCGCTTTTTCAATCCAGTGGCCAGATTGACCATCTGACGTTGAGAACCGCCCGTACTGAGATTGTCAATTATGAAGAGAAATTTATGGTTTGTCCTGATTGCATTGCTCATTCAGGCTGGTTTTCTTTCCCATCTGGCGGCTCGGCCGGGTGCGGGGGGAGAAAATTCCAAAGGCAGGTTAAGCATAGCAAGGGCAAGGAAAAAGGCGAATTCCGATTCAGAGCCACCACCTTTGAACCACGAGACCAGATATGCAAGAACGGTTACACCGATTACCCCATACACGGCAACTGAGTTGGAGCGGACTTGATGGAGCGCTCGCACAAACCGCAAAGCAAAGATCAAAATAGAACTGCCGAGTACCCCGCTGTAAAGAATCAAACCGATCAGGCCGGATTCAGCCCAAATGGTCAAAAGCGGATTATGTAAGGCGACTCTATCGGTGTAGATAGGGGAGAAATAGCGCAAATAACGGATGATTTCTGTGGGTGCATTTCCCAGCCCCACACCCACCCACCCATGCTCGGAGATCAGCCTCATGGCCGCTTTCCAGATGGCTTCTCTACCTCCCAGCAGGGATTCGCTGCTCTCAATCGTCAACCGGTAAAGCAGAGTGGAAAAAACCTGAGGGAAGAATATAACCACCAGCGCGGTCGCGCCGATTGCTAACAGAGGATAAAGACGGGTTTCTCGAATGAACAGAAAACCCAGCATCAGGATGACCAGAGAGAGGATACTGCCTCGCGATGCGCTCATCACGGCTATGAGTGAGGTGAGCGCCATATATAAAATGGACGGCAATCGCTGGCGAAGTTGAACTTTTTTCTGAACCGACAGTGTGCTCCACAAAATAGCGGGTATGAAAAGCAAAGCATACACCGCGCTTTCGTTTTCATTCATGGCGGCGATTTTAAGCCTTGCACCGGGGGTAAAGCCGGTGGTTAAAAGGGTAAAGATGAATGCACCCATCAGAATCCAGCCGTTGAGTGCGATTACCCTCATGAAGGTCATTTGAGTTTTGCTCTCATTCAGAAAATTTGTTCCCAGACACAAAAACAGCAACCAGCGCAGAGCATAAATTTGAAGCTGGTAAAAGGTTTGTGAAGGTGATGACGACCAGCCGGCGGTCATCAATCCCCAAACCAGAAATGCGGCCATGATGAGGATGGCAGGGTTGAGCGCGATTTTTTGAGGTTTGGAGACGGCGGTAAAACACCACGCAGCCACAGCCCCTATGGTTGCCAAGCGGTTGAGGAAGGAGTGGATTTCGGCAGGGATCAGCCCCAAAGGCAGGAAAACCAGCCAGATAGCGGTCAGGAAACCGAGCAAAGGTCTTTTGACCCCACCGATCATCAGCAACACCGAAAGTACGGCGGCGGCAACGTAAAGGGGCGCATAATTGCCGGGCAAGAGCAGGCCAATCGCACCGGTGGCAACTACCAGCAATACTGCCACCGCAGTCGCAATGGTTTGGGGGGTGAAGATAAGCATCCGTGAGAAATATTGCTCTATTTTCATTTGGAAAAAACACCGTTTTCAGCCAAACACTAATGATTGGCAATCTCGGAGTACATATATAAAAACTTGCCAGAAGGTGTGGGAGGGAGTTCCTCGAAAAATTCAAATACTACCTGACAGTCTTTCCCCATCAAGGTTTGAGTTTTCTGGCGGATCTCTGCCAGATCAGCCTCATAATTCAGGTAATCGGTTGGAACTAACCGGAATATCAACAGGGAGTAATCTTTTTGGACGATCTGAAATTTTCGTATCCAGGGTTTGGCGTAAAGCAAATACTCAAAAAAGCCGGGGTCAATGAGCGTCCCATCTCTCATCTTGAAGTGCTGGTTGATTCTGCCGTTCAGCGATATCAGAACCTGTGCGGAGGGTTTATCGGTTTCGCCGAGGATGCCGATATCTCCAATACGATAGCGAATGAGCGGCATGGCATAATTGGAGAGACAAGTGATCAGAATTTCACCACGGGAAAGGGAGGGCAAAGGATTACCGCTTTGATCAATTACTTCCAGGTAATTTCCCCACGGCGCAACCCATAAGCCTTTGTGACCGGGTAGTTCACAGGCAATTGCACCGGTTTCGCGCGAACCGTAGTGGTTATAGACCCTGCACCTAAAAACCTGACTGATCTTATCTCTCATAGAAGGGAACAAAGTGCCGGCAGAGGTAATAATTGCCCGTGGTGGAAAAACCGGCAGCCCATTTTTTTCGAAGAAATTAGCGGCTTCGTAAATCGATTCGGCGTAAGCCACGATCAGGCTGGGGCGTTTTTGTTCCATCAGGTTGGAAAAATGAACGAGAACTGATGGGCTCATACGATATGCGTTGATGAATTCGGTATTGGTCAGGCGGGTAATCAGCCGGGATGTCCTTTGTTTCGTGCCTTGAAGAATATCCCGTTCTGAACCCCAGAGGTAGATTTTTGACTCGCCGGGTTCTATGCCGATCATTTTGGAAAAGAACAGGAAAATTGCACGGGAGGTCGTGTAGAATTGGGCATCCTGCAAAAAGCGAACCGGTTCACCCGTTGAACCACCGGAAAAATTGACTTTGCATCTTCGCCGGGAGATGTCATCAGAGGTTAACAGATCAGAGTGGCGTCGAAGGATTTCTTTGCAGAGGGGCGGGAAACGGCTTAGGTAGGCAAAGGGATCGTGATAAAACCCATCCCCCAATCGAGCCATGATCTTTGCGTAATACGGAACATGGTGTTTTACATGGTCGAGCAGCCTTATCAGGCGATTTTTAAGCAGTTCTGCCGGAATGCCATTTTGATATTGGGAAAGGAAGTGCCGATAGGTGCTGCCGATTTTGTAACCGCGTAAAGCAAACAGCGTGAAATACAGCCATTCGCTGATGCGCTCGTGCAATTTCATGGGTGATGTTCCACCTTCTGATTTCTTTGCATCTGTTGGAGTGTGACCAGTAACCAAATTTACTTGGTGGATAAGGTGAACATGCGGCGCATGTTTCGCACAATTATCTGCATCATTTCATTTGTCGTGATCTGGTATCTGCGGAAGTGGAGGCGGTAACCAACCTGGTCGAACCAGCGGCGTTTTTTATGGTACCAGATGGGATACTCTTCTACCCGAAGGTTATGCAATGGGTGGCTAAGGTGGGCCAGTCGCCGTTCTGCACGGCGGAGGGGATCTGAAATCGTCCGCCGCTCAACCTGCCAGAAAGAATGAAGCCGTATTTGAGGCTTTTCTCCGCGGCAGAAGAGCAGCTCAACTCCCAAACTTTCGCGGTTCAGAGGGGCTTCCTTCGACAGCCATTTTCCGTCCGACGCGCGGATGTTCGAAAAGTAGAAATCGCCCAGACTGTAAAAAACCGGACAATTGCCCATCATTTCCCAGCCGCGCACCACATGAGGATGATGACCAACGATGATGCCGGCGCCTTGTTCTGCCAGTGCGGCCGCAGTCAGGCGATCCTCTGGACGGGGGAAAGCAAAGAGTTCATCGCTCCAGTGAAGGACGACCAGTATCCAATCCACTTCTTTTTTCAGGTTAAAAATCATTCTGCGGCTGTGTTCCAGCCCCTGCCAGCAGTTTGCGCCGGGGTTTTTATCCCAGTCGGGGTGAGTTTCCGGAAAGACCCAGTTCAATATTGCCAGTGAACCCAAAGCAGTTTCCCAAACTCGCAGTTCGCGGTGGCTCTCTCCCCTGAAACCTGCGCCGATTGGCTTAAAACTCGCTCTGGAAAGTTGGTCGTAAGTGGTTTTCAAACCTTCTGCCTCCCCATCCAGAATGTGGTTGTTTGCCAGAGTTGCAAAACCGGGTGCCCAGTTTTTCAAAATATCCACAGCGGCGGGATGGGCTAAAAAGCGCGGCCCGCTGTTGCGCGGCGCGGGATTGAGTTTTGAACCCACTGGTAATTCAAAATTAAACAGAATGTGGCTGGTTTCATCGGGTTTCAAATCGGCAGGCGGCGGCCACCTCTTTGTGGTAGATAGGTCTTCACAGATAGCCACATCACCAATACAGAGCAAGCGTAACTTTTGAGGTGACTTCATGAAAAATTACCAGCCAAAATGTAAATTGTTTTTCAGAAATTGTTTTTCGGTCGGTTTCAGGGCAGTGAACCATGCGGCAATTGCAAAGAATGCCGTGATTGCCAGTGAATAAAATGCCAGTCCCAGCCAGTTCTGCGGGGGCAGGTAAGTGTCCAGCAGAAAAGCGCCAGCACCTACCAGAATGGAGTAAATAACACCGGGCAGGAAGGCGGGCAAAAAGACCCATCCGGGACGGTTTAAGAGATGGGCAGTGTAAAGGGGCATATACAGACCATTTTTGAGGATCATAACCAGCGCGATGGCAAGTGGGACGCCGGCATAACCCCACCTGCCCCACAGGCATAAGGCAATTGCCAGCAAAATTGCGCCGACCCCGCTGATGAGTGTGATGATGCCGGGCCATTTGACCCGATCATACGCATTCTGAACGAACAAGAGCGGGCGAGCCGATAAACTGAGGCCCTGATAAAAAACAACCAGAATCAATATCGGGGCAAGGAAAGTATATTCCTCCCCAAGCCAGAAACGGATCAGCGGAGAAGCAAACCCGCATAACAAACCTACCGGCACAGCCATCAACAACCCTAAAATTTTCATCGAGATGTACGCGGTCTGCTGAATACCGTCATAATCTCGGTGTGCGTATTGCGTCAGCAAAATTGGCCGTAATACGATGCTGGCTGCATTGACGGCGTAATCGAGCAGCATGGATAGTTGCACCATCGAGGCGTAGCCGCCGGTGATCATAGCACCGAAATAATTATTGATGATCAGCAGGTCGGCGCGGCTGAGCAGCATTGCCCCCGCCATGTTGACGGTAACCCAGCCGGCCATACTCCCCATGGCGGCCAGCTGACTTTTCTCAAAATCGTGCAAATTCAGCCTGAGTTGAGGGGTAAAACGCTGCCAGAGAAGCACAAAACCCGCTAACGTGACGGCTGCCCCCACCAGAGACGCCGCTCCGACGTACCAGAGATGCTTTGATAGAAGAGAATAAACCAGCACGATCAGGCCGAATTTGACCCCCAGGCCAACAAAGTTGACGGTATTAATTGGGACAAATTGACTTTGTAGAAATGGCGAGATGGAAAAAACGCTGCCAATTAAGGTGATGAAAAAGGTGGCGGCAGTAAGGATGAATAACCATGCAGAATCGACTTCCCAGCCGACCGGCACATGAAACAGGGTTGGGAAGTAGATGGCCACGATCACCACGGCAGGGACGAGAACGAAGATGATACCTGCCAGCGAGAACATTGCCGTATTGAATACTTTATTCGCATTTTGGGAGTTTTTGTTTTCAAGTTCGATGGCTAAAAATCGGCTGACGGAATTGTAGATTGCGGTAGTGAAAATGGCTGCATAAGCCACAATTGAATTGGTCAGGGGAATCATCCCAAAGGCCGCTATACCGATAGTGGAAATCAAGAAAGGGGTGAGCCAAAGGTTGACCAGTGCTGCAACGAAGGTGTAAAGCACGTTCGAGAACACATTGCTGACGAGGTGATTTTCGGCAGATAGAGGAATTTCGGCAAAGTGAGCCGTAATGCCGGCAATTCCTTTTCCGGCGGGGGGTTTGGGTCTGGGAGGATTTGACAGAAGCAGTTTGTGGGTCATTTGTCAGGTTAAGGCAGGTATTCGATTGCCCCAATATCCGGATTTGAACCGCGTGGGTGGTTGTAAAAATCGCGAGTCACCTCAGTAAGGGGGCTGCCCTTGTCGATGGCCGGGGAAGTTTGATTCGGTTGAAACCATGCCGGTTCAAAGGGAGAGCCGCTCTTTTTCAATAACGGATCGCCGATGAAATCGTTGCCGCTGATTATGTGGGCCGGGGGGGGCTTGGACCAGACGTTGTGAGAATAACTGATTCCCGCGCTGGGAGAGGCAATGATTATCGGCAGATTTCCATCCTGTTGGGTAAGGTTATTGTAAAAGCGCACGTTCGTGTGGCTGCCGTTTCCGATCATGACTCCCGCGGTGTCAAAAGAATTGACAAAGGTGTTGTAAGCGATGAGTACATCGTTCATCCCCCCGCCCTGTTCACCGAGCCACCAGTAAAAATTGCGGTGATTGTGGTAGGCAATATTATTGAGAATTTTGATATGAGCCGAAGGGGGACGGTATTTTTCATCTCCAAGCATGATGCCGACATGGGCATCGTAGCCGAAGATATAACTCTCGCTGTTCATGTACACAAAATTGCGGCTGCATTCCACATAAGTCGCATCCGAGATGTAAATGTTGGCGGTGAGATTATCGTGCGAGATATTATTTTCAATGGTGGTGTGACTGGCTTCGAAGGTGGAAATGCCCTCTCCCCAGTTTTCCCATACGGTATTTCCCCGAATGATGGCATATTCGGTCAACTGGTCGGTCTGGTCGCGAGCGGCACTGATACCCGAGTCGTGGATTGCGGCTTGATCAAATTCGTTATCCAGCGAATTTCTCCAAATTCGGCTGTTTTCAACAAGGCCGTAATCGCCGCTGATGATGACCCCGCCATGCTGGCTGTGATGGACATTGAGGTTGGTTGCCCAGTCATGTGTACCAAACAAACCCACCCCCATGTATTGTGAATTCCTCACCTCCAACCCTTCCACTTTTATCCACGAACCTCGCAGCATTAGCAAAGCAGTGTAAGAGGTCGGTAAACGATAATTGCCATCGAGGATGACCTGTTCACCGGGATAGGCAAGAAATTGAATGGGGGAATCAGCCGTGCCTGAGGTGGTAATTTCCACCGCTTCAATATATGTGCCGCCCCGTATATAAACAATGTCCCCCGCCTTTACAGAGCGCGCGGCTTTATTGAGAGTGCGCCACGGTTGGGTAAATGAGCCGTTGTTGGAATCTGAACCGGTGGGAGAAACATAATAAACGGTCAGGCTGGTGTTCGCGATGAAGGGCAAGTAAATCAAATGAGAGGACTGCAGAATTGAAATTTCTGTCGGGGAGTGGGAAGTATTCGTAGCAGTTTCCGCGATGATCGAATAGGCCTTTGGTCTGCATTGCCACAGGGCAACAGCAAACATAAATGCTGCCAGCAGGATTATCGTAATTTGGTTAACGGACAATCGGGTTTTCAAAGTTTCGATTTGCAGGAGTCTAGCCGGTTTTCACACTATCCTCGTAATGCAGGTAATAACGGTGGGTGTGAGTGGCTTCGTCGTTGAGTACAATTCCAAGATATTTTTTGTTCAATTTTTGAAGGAGGGAAAAAGCCTTTCTGGCGTCTTTCAGACAGGTTTTCCCGCTGCGCAGCACCAGTATTATGCCGTCCACCAGAACCGAAAGGTAGGAAGCATCTGCCAGGGTTAACATGGGAGGGCAGTCAATCAGCACCAGATTGTTCTCTTTGGAAAGGCGGTTGAGAATTTCCTGAAGACGGGATGAACTGAGCAGTTCAACCGGATCGGCGATTGCATCCCCGCTGGTGAGAAGTTTGAGATTGTGATCATGAACGGATTTGAGCCACTCGGCGTGATTGGGGTGACTGAGAGCATCGGTAAGACCAATGGACTTTTCAACCTTGAACAGGCGATGAAGTTGAGGCAGATGAAGGTCGGCATCAATGAGTATGACACCGATGCCGGCCCGCGAGAGTGCCAGTCCGAGGTTGGCTGTGACGAATGTTTTGCCTTCCTGCGGGGTGGGACTGGTAATTAAAATCGTGTGCAGGGGTATTCTTTGAGCGGCAATTTTTATTTGAGCGGCCAGTTTTTTGAAATCTTCGGTAATTTCGGGAGAATGCTGTGTTCCGACGACGATTTTCTCTTGGCTTTCAGGGTTATGACCGATGATGGCGAGCGGCTCGTCATTCAGCAGGCTGTTTACATTTTGTGGAGTGATTACCTGTTCGCCGGAAAGTTCGAGAAATATTGCCAGACCAATGGCAATGAACAGGGTTACAACGCTTGCCAGAGCGCCATAAAGAATCCAGTTCCGGGTCGGTTCTGCCGGCAGGCTAGCCGGTTCGGCGATGGAAACCAGATTAGCCGCCCTGCTTGCTTCAAAAACAAGTTGTTCTTGATTGTTCAGCAAATCGCGAATTTCTTGATTTTTGGTGTTCAATTCATTTTCAAGCGAGTTTGAGGTTAATTCGTTCTGAGTTTTCATTTGTGTCCAGTTTTTTATTTCATTTTGGATGTCCTCAAATTCCCGATTCAGTATTACCAGTTCATTTTCGATGCTGTTCATTCGATTAAGATACGGTTCACTCAGCAGGTTTTGGGTGTGCGTAATTAATTCTTCCGCCAGCGTATCGCACAACAGCAGGGCTTGTTCCGGGGTTTCCTCTTTCACGCGCAATCGAATCAATTGAGTGCCGGTAAGAGGGGTTAATAAAATTTGGGTTTGCAGTTCCTGCGGCGTGGTTTCCAGTTCCAGTTTTTCGATAGTGCTGGCAAGCAGCGATTCGCGAATCTGCAACGAGCCATCGGCTAAACGCATCACCCCGCTTTGTGGATTGGAAAAACCTCCGCCGCCGGCGAAAATGGCCTCATCGTATAAAATGGTTGCTACAGCGGAATAGGGGGGCGGGTTGATGGTTTCGAGAAGTCGGGGTGATTCGACAAGTTTGACCTGACCGGATACTTCTTCAACGGATAATTGCAAATCCTGCATCGTTTTTTGCAGGTTTTGATAGGTGGTTCTGTTTTCGGTGAGTTGCGTGTTTGCCCGCAACAATTCGACTTCGTATTCAACCCGCTTCTGATTTTGATCATCCAGTTCAGTTTCAATTTCGAGAATTTCTTTTCTTTTTGCTTCGATTTTCTGTTGAGTTTCTTCAATGGCACGCTGGTATTGGTGATTGGCAAGGTTCTGAACATAAGAAACGAAGGTTGCGGCTACGGAATTGGAAATTTGTTGAGCAAGCGAAGGGGAGGAAGCGGTTATAGAAACACGGATGAGTTGAGTATCGCGGATGGTTTCGACGGCAATGCTCTCTTCCAATTCGTCAAGAGAAAGACTCAGCCCGTTTTGTGAAATGACTTCTTCAAGGATTGGCCGGCTGGTAATTAACTGACTGTAAGTTAGGGCCAGTCTTTCCCCTGCCAGCAGGGTGTTTAAGTCACCGGTTTGCTCCGTGCTGGCCGGCAGGATCATGAGTGTGGTGGTAGCCCGATAAGAAGGCGGGGTAATTTGCATCAAAATAACAACCACCACTATCACCAGCACAAAAAAAGTGGCGATTAATCGCAAGCGGCGCTTGAGAACCTGCACAAACCACATGAAATTGATCTCGGTCAGAGCGTCCATTTGGTTCTTCCTTTTCAAGGGTTGGTTTTCATCAACGCTCCGCCCTTTCGACATTAAGAAATGTCGAAAGGGTAGATGTCAGCACACTCTACCGATAAAAAAACCGTCCACCACAGAATCGTTAATCACTCCCCAGTAAATGCGACTTTGCAAACCCACCGATGTCGAAAATGGAATGTTGCAGATGAATTGATAGAAAGAAGAAGTACTTTAGAGATTCCCAGCCTGTCTGCCCACCGACCGCCTAACAAAAAACCGGCCTGCGTGGCCGGTATCGCTTTAGCTCCCCGATAATCTCGCCCCAGTGTAAAGGCTCGCGACCTGTGCAAATTATCGGATCATCGCATCCACTTATCCTACTGGACCAAATAAGTACATTTCAGGCAAAATATCTCGTACTTTGTATGGTTATATTTAATTATATGTCGTTTATTTACTAAGTCAATATATAGATATTTATTGATTGAATTTATAATGATTGATTGGACTGGCTGCGAAGAATTGATCTGGTAAGTTAATTTAAAAACCGATCCCATTCGATTAACTTCATGATGATGAACCGAAAAAGCCATGCATGTCTGGTATTTGGGGTTGCGGCGGCGCTACGATTTCCCTTTTATTTTTTCTATTTTGCTCAGCAAAAACAATGTTGAAATGATTGGCATTACCGTATATCCGAAAATTCCGATAAACCGGAGATTCATATTATTCAGCGGCAATGCAATCAATCCCAGCAATGCCAGTATTCCAGAAAAAATCATCAGCAAACGGGGGGCGGAAAGTTCTTTTATTCCTTTTAGTGAAAGTCCTGAAAAGATAAAGGCGAGACCAAAAAAGACATGCCAGGCAAGGATATCAATGGAATAAATTGTCCCTAACGGGATGAAATTGGCTTTCTTCACGGAACAACTTCCACAATTCAATTTTTTCCTCCAAAGACTACCGAATGATGAGGTTCGATCTTGCCGTGTGCCGCCCATTGCGGTTTAATTCCATATCGTTAAATTATGGTTATGGATGAAATATCAGGAAAATAACTCCTCTACCGACCAGGTGTCAATTTCTCTGATTGGCTAATGTGTGGATATCGGAATGGTTTTATCATCTCGGAAACATCGAGAGGAGTGGATATGTCCCAAAAAATTCTGGCTTTTGGTGCAGGGGTATTGGGTAGCCTGTATTCAGCCTTTTTTCATGAGAGGGGGTTCGAGGTTCGCATTCTGGCGCGCGGAAGGCGTTTGCAAGAAATTCGTTCGCAGGGAATAGTATTGCAACATGCACTATCCGGAAAACGGATTGTTTCCCGTGTGCAGGCGGTTGAAGCTTTGACGCCCTCAGATAATTATGATTACATCATCGTTCTGGTCCGAAAGAATCAATTGGAGGGTGTGCTTAAAATTGTGGGCAAAAATGAAAAGACGACCAATGTCGTCATCATGGTCAATAATGCCTCTGGATATCAAAGCTGGATTGAGGCTGTAGGCCGCGAGCGGTTGATGCTGGGATTTGCCGGAGCGGGCGGGGCAATTGAAAACGGCGTTGTGACGTATGCCCTTGCGCCGGCCTTCTTCCAGCCTACCACTCTTGCCGAGTTGGACGGCCGCGAAAGTGCGCGTTTGAAAGAGATTAAACAGATTTTCAAGCAAGCGGGGTTCCCCGTTGCGGTCACTGCCAACATGGACGCATGGCAAAAGACCCACGTGGCATGGGTCAGTCCGCTGGCACAGTCAATTTACCGGGCTGAAAGGGAGGGAGTGCCGTTGAGTTCATCCAAATATATTTTGAAATTAACCGTAGAAGCGATCCGTGAGTCTTTCGATGTTTTGGGAAAATTGGGCATCCCGATCACACCGCCGATGCTGATGTTCTGGAAACGCCTGCCGGAATGGTTGCTTGTGGAGAGTCTGGCGATGTACGCACGTACCACTCATTTCAAGACTCTGGTCTTGCGTCACAGTCTGGCTGCGCGCGATGAGATGAAACAACTCGCCGATGAATTTTCTGCCCTTGCCCGAATTGCCCGCCATCCGACTCCCGCTTTGGAGCGTCTATTAAAATAACAAGAATATTCTTTTCAATTCGTTCTCGTTATTTGAAAAGTAAAACGCAGTCTTTGAGCATTCGTAGATTTTGAAATGGGGGCGTCCAATTTAAGAGCGCGAAGCGAACAGCATGCTCTTCGTGGGGATTCGAACCGCTCGGATAAAAAAAGACACCTGATGAGGTGTCTGTGATTTCAGGTAGCGGGGAGTGGACAGTGTCCCCTTGTGGGGGTTCGAACCGCTCGGATAAAAAAAGACACCTGAGGAGGTGTCTGTGATTTCAGGTAGCGGGGAGTGGATTCGAACCACTGACCTCCGGGTTATGAGCCCGACGAGCTACCTCTGCTCTACCCCGCATCGTGTCCTGTATTTTACCACACCTTGCCGGATCGTCAACCCTCCCCGCCGGATTTCTAACCTGTTTCTAACGCCGCGGCTTCAAAACCAGCCGAATGGGCGTGCCGGTGAAAGGGTATTCTTTGCGGATGGCATTTTCCAGATAGCGCAGGTAAGTGAAGTGCGCCAGCTTGGGGTCGTTGACGTAAATCAGAAAGGTCGGCGGGTCACTGCGCACCTGCGTGCCGTAATAAATACGCAGGGATTTGCCGCTGCGCGAGGTAGCGTGGTGGGCATCCTGTGCGTTGTGCAGGATGCGGTTCAATTGAGCGGTGGTCAGGCGGGCCAGCCGTTCTTCCTGAACCTTCAGAGCCAGCGGCAGAACCTGATCAACCCGCTGGCCGGTTTTGGCCGATATGAACAGTATCGGCACATAATCAATAAAATTCAATTCCTGCCGGATGCGGCTGGTGAAATTTTGCATGGTAAAGTTATCTTTTTCAACCGCATCCCATTTATTGACCAGCACAACCGTGCTTTTCTGCGCTTCCAAAATGTAACCGGCAATGTGAGCATCCTGTGCGGTTATGCCTGTGGTGGCGTCAATCATCAGCAGGGCCACATCGGCTCGTTCGATGGCGCGCATCGAACGAATGACGCTGTATTTTTCCACACCGGGTTCGATCTTTCCCCGCCGACGGATGCCGGCCGTATCAATCAGGGTAATTTCGATACCTTCATACATGATTTTTGTATCCACCGCATCGCGGGTGGTGCCGGCAATGGGGCTGACGATGGCGCGCTCTTCACCCACCAGCCGGTTTAAGAGACTGGATTTTCCCACATTGGGTTTGCCCACAATGGCAATTTTGACCGAGTCATCCTCTTCCTCTTCCGGTTCGGCGGGGAAGGAGGCCACCAGATCATCCAGTAAATCCCCCGTGCCTGTGCCGTGCAGAGCAGAAATGGGGTACGGCTCACCGATGCCCAATTCGTAAAACTCGGCTGCGCGGTCACGAAAAGTTTGATTATCGGCCTTATTGACCACTAGCAGCACGGGCGGGTGAGGCTTCCCTTCTATGATTTTCTGGTTGCGGCGCAAAATCTGGGCAACTTCCTGATCGGCGGGAGTAACGCCGCTGGTGGCATCGGTCAAAAATAGAACTACATCTGCTTCGCGAATGGCCATTTCCGCCTGAGTGCGGATTTGGGCAATGTAATCAGCCGAGGCGATGGACAGAGCCTCTTTGCCGCCGGTAGTGGGGTCAATGCCGCCGGTGTCCACGATGTGGAAAAAGCGGCCGTTCCACTCCGCTTCGGCCATCAGACGGTCGCGGGTCGTGCCGGGGGTGTTATCCACAATGGCCAGCGGCTCGCCGGCCAGCCGGTTGAACAGGGTACTTTTCCCCACATTGGGGCGCCCTACCAGTGCCACGATTGGTTTGCGCATCTTTCACCTCAGGGGCTGATTGTACCACCGCTTGAACGGCTTGTCCGCGAAATGATTACCTCTACATTTTCCGGTAAAAGCGATTCGGTCCTGAGTTCCGAGATGAGGATTTCAACCTCCGGTTGGATTTGATACGTTCCTTCACTTAAACTGGTTAAATCCACAACGGCACGAACATCACTGGCACGCAGACGATCCAGCAAAGCCACCGGGCCTGCGATGATGACTGTGACGGTTTCAGGCGAGATTTGGGCGCTCAAGCCCGGCTGCAAGCCGGTAATCTCAACCGGTATATTGGGGAGAGTCAGGCTGCTTTCGATGGCGGCAATCCCTACTCTAACCAGTACTTCGGTTTGATCTTCCACAACGGAAATTCCCTCGGGCAAATTGAGGCGCAGGGAAATATCCAGATCATCCTTCAAACCTTCAATATTAAGCGGTTCAGTTTCGATGAAACCAGGTAGATCACTGACGATTTGTGGATCTGCCGAAAAAACCGTGACGGCGGGGGGAAAAACGGAAATGTTCGTCAGGCGGTAACCGCTGGCCACCTGACCGGTAACCACCACCTTGACCACTACATTGCGGTAGCCAAAACGCTGAGATATATTTTGCCGGATGGTGACCCGGTCGGGTAACAGTGTGAGGCCATTGATGGGGTTGTCGTTAACATCCACCGCAATCAGATTGACGGTGCGGTTGATGGTTTCGGTTGCCTGACTGATATCCAGAATTGCCTGAACCTCTGCCACTCTGCTGACCTGAGATTCCGGGCCCGAAACGGTTACAAGAGTCTGGCTGAGGGTCGGGGTATCTGCCGTGTAGCCTACGGCGGGTGTGCCGCGCGTGACCACCCGAATCGGAAATTCCTGCGAGGCCAGACGTTCCAGTGTGACGGTAATCGTCTGTGGTGATTGAGCAATCTTACGCACCGGCCGGGCAGCAATTTGAATTGAGACCGGAACCGTATGAGTGCCGGCCCCCAGACCGGAAAGATCTAAAAAAGCGCGCACCAATCCGGGTTCGGTGGTCAGTTGATTCCAGATGGATTGCGGTGCACTGAGCACCACTGTGACCGATGGGGGTATGCTGGAAGTGATCACCAGTCCCGGATCCTGCCCGATAATTTCAATGGGAAGGGGGTTGGGGTAAGTGCGTTCATTGAGCGGGTCGCTGGAACTGACCGCCGAAATCCACACGGCAAGCGCCAGAGCAAAGGCGGTGAGCAGGGAAGGTAATAAACGCAGAAGGCGGCGGAGAAACTGAATCATCGTTCTCCATCCTCCATGCCGGAATGGAAAACCGGCGGTTTGCGGTTTTTCTTGAACCAGTCTTTCAAACCATGGGTTTTGGGGGGCGGCTGGTAGAATGCCATGAGGATATTTTCAAGCCGTTCGCTGTCAAGGCGGCGGATCATTCTGCCGCCGTGCGCAATTGAAATTGAACCCGTTTCTTCCGAAACAACGACGGCAATGGCATCACTGGCCTCCGAGGTACCTAAGGCGGCGCGGTGGCGCAAACCCATCTGCCGCTCGGGAGAACGATTGAGGATACCGCTGGCAGAGAGCGGCATGACACAGGCGGCTGCCGCTACTTCATCCCGCACAATGATCGCGGCGCCATCGTGCAGCGGGGTATTGGGGTAGAAAATTTGCAGAAGCAATTCGGGGGTAACCCGCGCGTTCAGGCGCACGCCGGTGCGGATGTATTCCTGTAAACTATCCCCGCGCTGGAGAATGATCAAAGCCCCATGCTGACGGGCAGAAAGCCGGGCGCAGGCACTCACCACCGCTTGAATCGTCTGGCGCATGGTTTCGATATCTTTTTCGCTGGGCTGCCAGAAAATGCTGGTGGTCGAGCCGGCCCGCCCCAGGCGCTCCAGCCCGCGGCGGATTTCCGGTGCGAAAATGACCGGAATGGCCAGCACCAGTGTTGGGGCAATGGTTTGAATCAGCCATGAAAAAGCCGGCAGATTAACCAGGCTGGTCAAGAGACTGAGTGCCACCACCACCAGCAAAACACCGCGCAGCAGCACCATTGCCTGCGTATCGCGCACCAGCAGCAGAATACCGAAGAAAACCATGGTGACCAGAAACAGGTCGAGTGCACTCAACCAGTTGAACCGCTGTAAAATGAACGAAAGTTCGTTTAATAATTCGGTCACGCTGATAATCCCCGGCCGGGAAGTTTAAATGGGACGTAAAACGCGATCCTCTCGTAATTTTTTAAAGAGTAGAACTGTACCGGCGGGCATAGATTCGCGCGCGGCGTCTTGCCAGGCCTGTACTTCCAGAGCATCGGATGAGGTGCGCTGATAACCCATTTTTTGCCACAGGCCGTCGTGTCTTGCCAGTGAGGGCGGAACGAAGATCAGGGAAGCCTCGCATTGAAGATCGCTGGATGCCTTTTCCATTTCGTGAATCAGGGCCGGCAGGGTCTCTGCAACCGGCAAAGACGGGTCGAGGTGAATATCGGTCGTGCGGGCAACCAGATTTTCTACCTGCCAGCCGAGCAGCCCTTTCAATTGCTGGTCGAGACGCAGCAGGAGAAAGGCTTTTTCGCCGAATGCGGCCATGATGTCTTCACTGCTCATTGGCTTGTCTTTCTTGCTCAGCCGGTTGAGTAACTCGGCAATTTCGGCCGAATGGCGCGGACGGCCGCGCTCAATTTGCAGTTGCCCTTTGACGGCGGGCGCTTCCACCGGTTGAGGGGGCGCTTCTTCGATGAGGGGCACGTACTTGCGCCACGCCGTAACGACCTGTTTCCAGGTTTCGTCAAACGTGCCGGCGTTGCGAATTACCACATCGGCGGCGGCAATTTTCTCTTCCTGCGGCGGCTGACTGGCAATGCGCTGGCGGGCATCTTTTTCGCTCATGCCGCGGTTCTTCATCAGGCGCGCCAGTTGAATATCCGGCGGGGCATAGACCACCCACAGGCTGTCGCACTGCTTTGCCATGCCCGATTCGATTAGTTTAATGGCTTCCACAACGATTACCGGTTGGGTAGCCCGCCGAATCAGAAAATCGCTCGCCTGACGCACCAGCGGGTGGATGATACTTTCCAGTTTTGCCAGCGCTTCGGCATCGCCGAACACAATGCGGCCCAAACGGGCGCGGTCAATCTCGCCGTCTGGTTTGAGGATGTATTTGCCGAAGTAATCCACCACCGGCGCGTAGCCCGGCGCGCCCTTAGCAATCACGCGATGCGCCAGGGCATCGGCATCAATGCCATAAGCACCGAGATGCTCCAACATGCGGCGCACAACGCTTTTCCCTGTGCCGATATTACCGGTCAGACCGATGACATACTTACCCGCCCAGTGGCTCACCCTGTCTCCTGTTTGGTTTGAAATAGTATGGATGCTGATTTCATTTTATCTTTGCGAGGCAAGAATGTCAAAGGAAAATGAAGCACGATTAACGTGGTTATGAGCCGGCCGGTTTTCTTGTGGCAGGGTCTGGGTTTATTGGAATTGAGCCAATTCCCAGCAAAACCAGCATGATGTACGACCGTGTTAAATGTTGTTTAAGCATGATTAACTCTTAATCCACTACATTCTTAAGCAGAATGATGGCAGTGATGATGCCGGCAAGCGCCATACCGCTGAAGATCAGCAGTTCCAATGGGCTGATCGGTAAACCGAGACGGGCCATGTTCAGCCCCATCAGGCTAACGGCGGTGCCAAGCGTCAAAAATTTGACCAGCCCAACGGACGCCAGCAGATAACCCCATGCGCTGCGCCGCAATAACAATACGGCAGAAAGGACACATACCGGCACAACGATGCCCAGATCCATTGCCTGAATGAACATACTGGTGGTGTTTTCAAGGACGGGGACAGCGCCGGGGGCAAATGTTTGGGCAATGCGTCCCAGCCATGCCAGTGAAAGAAAGGCCGCAGCAAAGAACAATAAACCGGCAATCCATTTGCGAGGCAGTTTCTTGGAAAAATGTACCGGTAAGTCATTCACATGGAAGGACATCATACTCAAAACGAAAGCAAACAGGCTGAGGCTGAAAAGAGCAACATAGATTAGAAAAAAGGGGTTGTAGGCTGCCCCGAAACACATCGTGATGTAAGTGTAGAGAATAAAGCCGAGTGTACCGGTCAGAAGAAGCCTGCCCCGCAGAGAACCCCTTTGCGTAAGCCGGTAAGATACCCCCAGTAAAGGCAAAGCGAGGAAAAGAGTGATTACATCATTAGCCTGCATTTGGGCGGCAGAGCTGACCGTATCCCAGTAGTACAGTCCGCGAGCGTTGATGATCACTTCTTCACCGCGGAAATTAACCAGAGAGAAAGGTTCGCCTTCGGCAGGGTACAGCCCGCCAACGGCAGCAACCAGGGCAAACAGCATGATTAATGGCACGAGAATGCGTAAAGCGCGGTTCAACTTCTTACTCCTCTTTCAAGCCTTATTAAAAACTGTGCTGGCAAAGGTGTGAATGGCGTTCCAGTCGCGCAGGTCTTCATCTCTGGCTTTCATGACATTGGAGATGAATCGGTCAAGAAAAGAGAGTTTCGAAAGTTCCATTTTGCCGAGAAAGAAAACTTCTTCTACGGGGGTAATGTACTCATGAACGCCGTTTAAATAGGCCTGACGGTTAGTGCGGCTTTGCTCATCGTTCCCGCCGTTCAACATATGGACGGTAAAGGCGGCAACCGGCAACTGCTCCAGCAGGCTGCGGTTTTGCTTGAGGAAATCAATCATTTCCGGCAGCCAGCTGCCCATGCGGATGGGGCTGCCCAGAACGATAGCCTGATAGTCCGCGGGGTTGGGCTGCTTCTTGACCGGTAAAACATCCACGCTGAAACCGCGTTGGGAGAGCGTTTGACCGATGGTAACGGCGATTTCAGCCGTTGAGCCGGCACGGGTTGAGTAGGTAACTAAAATTTTCTTCATGGCATTTTCCTTTCCTGAATTCATGGTGGGTAAATCAATTTGCGACTGGCGGGTAGCTGCGTATCCCAAAGCGGAGCAGGTGAAAGCAGTGGCTGCAAGCCCAATACCGGCCATTTTCAAAAATTCACGACGGCTGACTTTTCTTTCACTCATTTTCATCATCCATTTCTAAGTGGAGATTCACGGAAAGCACCGTACAACCCAGGTTGTGCAACTGGCGTATCAATCCCAGCAGCCCGGCTTGATCGAGTTGCAGGTTGGATAGAACGAAATGATTTGCTTCACTGGTTAGAATGAAACCGGGCAAACAGTACTCGCGCAGTAGTTCCTCGTCCAGCATCCCTCGAAAGACGAGGGTGTATCGGGTGACTTGCGGTGGATTTATTTCTGTCTTATTCATGCTTCCAGTTTATCCGTTTTGAGATAAAAAAGGACTACATGAGTATGTAGTCCGCAGAGATTGATGAATGTGGTTTTTATGGCTGTAGAGAGGGAATTTACCTGCTTAAAAATGCGGGGTTGAAGGGGGTTAAATCAAACCGCGGCGGCGGGCTTCGCTGACGGCCTGACCGAGGCGGTTGACCCCCAGTTTTCCGTAAATACCCTTGACATGAAAACGCACCGTATTCAGGCTGACCACCAGTCGTCCGGCAATTTGATGGTAGGTCAACCCTTCGGCCAGCAGGCGTAGAACTTCGAGTTCTCGTTCGCTGAGGGGGTTGTAAGCGGCTTCTTTTTTGAGGACGGGCGTATCGGGAGAAAGAGCGGCTTCCTGTTCGGCCACATATTGAAGCAGGGTTTTGTTTTTAGATAGGGGAGCAATTTTGATCAGCAGAGGGGTTAAATGGTGGCGTTGTTCGATAAAAATGCTTTTATAACCGTTCCGCCCGGCTAAGTGAACGGCCTCCTCCAGCCAGATTTGGGCTTGAGCGGGGTTGCCAACCCGTTGCATAAGGATTGCCCCGAGCACGAGAGCCTGTAACAAAGTGTGATCGCGATGGTGAGGGCGGGTGAACTCTACCAGCCGTTCCGCCAGAGCAGTACCTTGCCGCCAGTGGTGGGGCTGATCGGAGTGGGTATAAAATGACAACCAGCCAAGGTGGATGGCTTCGGAAAACGGCGATACAGGTGAATCGCCGCTTATCCCCGAAGCGGAAAGTATCGCTTCCGCTTCTGCGGGATTTCCTTTTGCAATGGCTAAACGGCACTTGCAGAAAATCAGCTCGGGAATGACCCAGCCGGGAGCACCTTTTTGTAAGAAATCTTGAGCCTTTTGCAGGTGCTCGTCGGCCTGTGTGAGCATGTGGCGGCTGAGCCATAAGCGCGCCAGCCCAACCAGTGAGTACACCGCCGAGGCGTTATGCCCGCTCAGCGAAGCGAGGTAGATGCCGCGCTGGAAGTACTGGATAGCCCTGTCCATTTCGGCGCGATGATAATAGACCCATCCCAGTGCCCCGTACACTGCACCCAAAACCGGCGGATAACCGTGTGGGTGTTGTTCAAGATGTTGAATGGCCTGTTGGGCCGTGGTGGCTGCCAGTTCCAGCTGGCCGTGTTCGAGTGCCATCAGGGTTAAGTGGGAAACGGCCAGAATGTCGGTGACCGAATCATCCAGCTTGCGACTGAGGGAAATGGCTTTTTCCAAAGCCATCCTCGCCATTTCATAATTGCCCGCCTGCCGATGACCTGCGCCGAGTGCCAGATACGCCAGTGCGGCGATGCGCTCATTCCCGTTCTGAATGAGCCTTAAAGAATGTTCTGCCAGCTGGGTGGCTTGCTGATATTGCTGTTGGACCTGCAAGAAATTGGCCTGCAGGGCAAAAAATTCGGCTTTGAGAGCAACCCATTCGGCACTGGTGGATTCACTATCGGCTAAAATCGTTTGCAAAAGGCGGATAATCGAATTCAGGCGGGCGAAATTACCTCGCATCAGGTACAACCACCCCAAACCGAGCAGCAGACGCGGTTGGGAATTTTGTAGTTCCGGTGGAAGTTGGGCTAACCACCCCTCGATATCGGCTGGGGGGGTGTGATTAATCCAGTGCCAGATGTTTTCCACCAGCAAATCCAGAACGGCGTGATAATTCCTGGCAGTTAACAAGTGTTGAAGACTTTGTTGTAGAAAGCCTTCCTTTTGGCAGGCTTCAGCGGCCAGCAGATGAAGTTTTTGTATTTCGGCGAGCGGCAGTCGATTTAACCTGTTGCGCAATAATTCCGCAAATAACGAATGATAGCGATAGTAGCGAAATTGTTCATCCAGCGGTTGGATGAACAAATTGCTTTTGAATAATTTTTCCAGCAGGTCGGCGCTATCCTCGCGGCTGGTAAGCAGATTGCAGGCTTCGGGTGTTAAGGTGGAAAGAATGGAAGTCTTGAGCAAAAAATCCTGTATATGGGGCGGCTGTTTATTCAATACCTCTTCGGCTAAATAATTCAGCATAAAACGATTGCCAGAAAAATCTTCCAGTAATTGAGCCGGTTGAGGGCTTTCCTGCAGGGAAAGAGCCGCCAGTTGCAAGCCGGCAGCCCAGCCCTCCGTCCGTTCGGTTAGGGCTGTAATGAGTTTTGCTTCAAGGGAGATGCCCAAAACATCCTGAAAGAGTTGCTGACTTTCGTGGTTTTCAAATCTCAAATCACGGGTGCGAATTTCGGTTAATTCTTTTTGCAAGCGCAAACGCGTTAAGGGGAGAGGCGGATCTTCGCGGGTGAGAATCACGAGATGAATATGAGGCGGCAGATGGGTGATGGAGAATTGGATAAACTGTGTGATCAGGGGATTTGAAATAAATTGAAAATCATCCAGCACAATTAGAAACGGCGTGGGTATGGCGGTAAGACCGTTGATCAATTCGGTGGTGAGTATTTCGGTGGGCGGCAGTTGAGCCGTGTTCAAAGTCCGGAATATATCCTCACAATAAGAGGAATCAATCCGTTTCAGGCAGACGACCCACGCGTTGAAAAAACGGGCAGGGTCGTCATCGCCCTCTTCCAGCGTAATCCATAGGGCGGGAAGGGAAATAGTTTGCAACCATTGCACGACGAGGGTGGTTTTACCAAAACCGGCAGGGGCGGAGATCAGAATCAGACGGCCTGACAGGCCCTCGTTGAGTTTTTCCAAAAGGCGGGGACGCAGTACGCTTTTCGTGCGGATGGGCGGAATGTTGAATTTCGTCCAGACCAGCGGGGGCATACCCTGATTATAGCAGTACTCCGCCGGGCTTAAGGCGACTTATCCGGTGAAGAGACTGTGACTCCCCGCCAGAATAAATCCAGCAATTGCTCTAATTGCTGGTGGGTTACTTCCTCTCGAATGGCGGACTCTTTGCTCATAAATGGATATAACATTCCCAGTAAAGCCCATACCACCACATCGGGGGAAAGAGGGCGCAGTTCACCGGACTTTTGCCCTTCGATGAAAATATCCATCAGCGGTTGTAAAAATTTTTCGCGATAATGTTGGGCAAATCGGCTGCGCAGTTCGGGCTGTAATTTTCCCATTTCCTGAGTGGCAAGGCGAATCACGGCGCGGTTTTCGGGCGGCAATTGAGTAAAAAGCGAAAACACAAAGTCCTTAATGCGGTCTCTGGCGGTGTTGGAATTTTGCACCGCGTGGCGGATCAACTGCTGAAAGACGGCCAGACCGGCTTCAAGAATTTCGATCAGCAGCTGTTCTTTATCCAGAAAGTGATAATAGAGCGCGGCTTTGGTGATGTTGCAGGCTTCGGCGATTTCGCGGATCGAGACCCCGTCGTAACCGCGCTCGACGAACAGGCGGGTACTTTCCAGCAGAATTTTTTCTCGCATGGAAGAAGTCGAATTAACCTTGACCGTAGGCTTCATTCCTTTTGTGAGTCTCCAATTCAATTGTCCGGGTTTTCAATCGGGTGGATGCAGCAAAGAGAAGGAAACCGATGGCGGTGATAAAGAAAAAAGCCGCTTGATAGCCATTGAAAGGATTGGCTTCCCCAAAGGATGCAGTCATTGCCCCAATCACTGCGCTGCCGATGATTTGACCGATGCTGGTGAAGAGTGTCACCAA
Source organism: Chloroflexota bacterium (assembly GCA_040754815.1). Classification (GTDB taxonomy): domain Bacteria; phylum Chloroflexota; class Anaerolineae; order Anaerolineales; family Anaerolineaceae; genus Bellilinea. The sequence continues at coordinate 488,817 of JBFMBX010000002.1, read as the reverse complement.
ACCCTGAGCAATTGACCGCTCGCCGGCAGATGCTTCGCCTAACATGATATATCGGATTGGCGCACCCAGCAAGGCGGTCAATCCGCCGCCGATCAGCACTCCCGAGAGCAGGAAAAAAATCAAATTTCCGCCCAGCAGGCTGAGCATGAGGAAGCCGGCAGTTTGTAGAGCCGTACCACTCATGATCACATTGCGCGAGCCAAGACGGTCGAGCAGACGTCCGGCAAGCGGCGAACCAACCGCCATGGCCAGAATGGCCGGTATCAGCAGCCAGGTGGCGTTTTTCTCGTTGATTCCCTGACTGCCAAGCCCGCTAACTGCCATGAGCGGCACGAAAACCAGACTGGCTTCTGCCATGCCTGCCCCGGCAGAAAGCAAATAGGCCAGCCCCAACTGACGGCGGTTGAACAAATGGGCGGGCAGCATGGGGTGGACGACTTTTTTTTCGGCCTGAATGAGCAGGATTAAAAAGAGAAGTGCCGCCAGCAATCCCCCTCCCACCGCCGGGCTGAGCAGGCTGACGGTCAGGTTAGCGGGATCGAGCTGGTTCAAAGCAAAGGACAGGGCGGTGAGGAAGAAAGAAAGCAACACAATACCGGCCAGATCCAGCCGGCGGCTGGTTGCCGGGCGGGCGGCGGGCAGCAGCCGCAGGCTGAAGAGAATGATCAAAACTGCAATGGGCAGATTGATGAGGAACAGCCATTGCCAGCTGGCAATTGCCAGAATAACTCCACCGAGCAGCGGCCCGATGAGGAAGGCAACGCCAAAAACCGCGCCGATCATCCCCAGCGCACTGCCGCGTTTTTCGGGCGGGAAAGTGTCGCCGATGACGGCACTGGCGACCGGAAAAATACCCCCTGCGCCAAAGCCCTGCACGGCGCGGCCGATCAGAATGCCGTTGAAGGTGGGGGAGGTGGCTACCAGCAAAGAACCAACGGCAAAGAGAGCAATATCCAAAATATACACCCAGCGCCGTCCGTAAAGATCGGAAAGTTTTGCCATCAACGGTGTACTGATTAAGTTGAAGAGCACATAACTGTTGAAGATCCATGAAAGAGCGCGTTCATCAATCGAAAATTCGGCACGGATGGAGGGCAGGGCAGGGCCGAGGACGGCAATATCCAGCGCGCCCATCAGTACACCGAAAAAGAGCAGGGTGAGAATACGGTTGCGTTGCGAGGTATCTTTTTGCATAAGGCGGCACTCCGAAATTGCTTACTGACCGTTCGTTTAATAGTATATCATGATTTCCTGAGGATTCTTCTTTCGGGAAGCGATTTTCCCGAAAAACAGTACTTGACAAAAGGGTTGAAATTTTCTATACTGATAATGCGAACGTTCGCACGAACGTTCGCAAATGAGCACCCTGTTTTGATCTTTTTTCCGGATTAAAATGCCCCGCCGAGTTACCCTGAAAGAAGTTGCCACCCGCTCCGGTGTGAGTTACCAGACCGTCTCGAAGGTAATTAACGGTCAAGTGCGGGTTGCTGCCGAAACAGAAGAGCGCATCTGGCAGGCTGTGCGGGAATTGAACTACCGACCGAACTACACTGCCCGCAGTTTACGCGCTCAGCGCAGTTTCACCATTGGCTACTCGTGGCGGCCTTCTCCCCCTGAACAGGCCAATCCGATTCTGGATACTTTTTTGCAAAGCATGTTCCACGCTGCCGAGCAGCGTGGTTATTACCTCCTCTGTTTCCCCTATCATTCCGATACTCAGCGGCAAATCGAATCGTACCGCGAATTGATGGATACCCGCCGTGTGGATGGTTTTGTCCTCTCCGGTGTGGAGTATAACGACCCGCGCGTGTTATTCCTGCTCGAACAAAAATTTCCTTTTGTGGCATTCGGACGTTCCAACCCAGAACTGCGCTTCCCCTCCATTGATGTGGACGGCGGGCATGGTTTGAGGCTGGCGACAGAACACCTGCTGGCGCAGGGTCATCGCCGCATTGCAGCACTGGCCTGGCCGGAAGATTCGCGGGTGGGGAACAACCGCATGGAGGGTTATTTTACTGCCCTGCATGCCGCCGGAATTACACCACCGGCGGAGTGGATTCAACGCGGCGAAGGCCGTTTTGCCTTCGGCTATCAGGCGGCCACCCGCTTACTGCAGCTCCCGGAATCCATGCGCCCTACTGCGATGGTGTGTCTGAACGATTACATGGCGGTTGGGGCGGTCAAGGCTGTTCAGGATGCCGGTTTGATGGTGGGCCGTCAGATTGCCGTAACCGGTTTTGATGATACCCCCATTGCTCAATATCTGACTCCGCCGCTGACTTCTGTGCGCCAGCCGGTGTGGGAGATTGGCGAAAGACTGATTGCCCTGTTGTTGAATATTCTGGAAGCCAAGAACCTCGCGACCGATTACGAGACGATCCTCGTACAGCCCGAACTGGTCATCCGGGCTTCCAGTCAAACTTTGGAGAGCGGAGTGTTCGCTCGGAAGGAGGTGATGAGCAATCCATAAAAAAGAATCAAAGCGAGTTACAAACTGCACATCTGGCGACAAATGAAGCCACCTCTCCGTGCTCCTGCCAGGGATTGAGTCGAGGTGGCTTCGACGGGGCGGCTTTGTCGGCCCACCCGCGTTTGAGTATATCACACACTTTTTGAGGAAAATCTGATTTTTCCTAACCAGATTCAGGAGGAGAAAGGTCATGAAAACCCTGTTAAAATGGTTCGTCCCGTTGATGGTTCTCAGCCTGCTGCTGGCGGCCTGTCAGCCGGCGGCTACCCCCACCCCCGAAAAAGTGATCGAAACGGTCACGGTGGAAAAGGAAAAAGAGGTCATCAAAACGGTGGAAGTTGAAAAGCCGGCCGAACGTGCCGTTGTGCGGCTTTCCGGTTGGGCGGCAAGCCCGGAAGAAACCGCTTTGCTGCAATCCCTTTTGCTGGATTTCACCGTAGCGAATCCGGATATTGTGGTCAAGTATGAACCCATTACCGGCGATTACTGGCAGCAGTTGAAAACCTCGATTGCCTCTGGCGTTGAACCGGATGTCTTCTACATGGATATCTTCCAGTTCCCCGCCTTTGTGCGTGATGAAGTTTTGCTGCCGATAGACGACCTGATGGCCAATGAGGGTATCAAGCGCGATGATTTCATCCCCTCGTTGATTGATGCCTTCTCGGCAGATGGTGTTACTTACGGCATCCCCAAGGACTTCAACACGCTTGGCCTGTTCTATAACAAAGACATGTTCGCGCAGGCGGGTATTGCCGAACCCACCAATGACTGGACGTGGGAAGATTTACAGGCGGCTGCCGAGGCACTTTCTGACCCTGCCAATAATGTCTTCGGGCTGGGTGTTCCAGCCGATGCCGGCCGCTTCCCGATTTTCGTGTTCCAGAACGGCGGCGACATCATGACCGAGGATTACAGCGATACGCTGCTCGATTCACCGGAAGCCATCGAAGCGGCTACCTTCTACACCGACTTCCGCAAGAATCAGATCGGCGCAATTCCGGCGGATGTGGGCGAAGGCTGGCAGGGAACGGTCTTTGGTAAGGGGCAGTTTGCGATGGTCTATGAAGGCGGCTGGCTGATTCCCTACCTCAAGCAGCAATTCCCCAACATTAATTACGGTGTGGTCACTCCGCCGGCCGGCCCGAAAGGCGAGGGTAACCTGATCTTCACCGTAGCCTATGTGATCTCGCGCAACTGCAAGAATCCCGAAGCAGCCATGCGCGTGATTAATTACTTGACCAGCGTAGAGGCGCAAACCAAAGTTTTGGAAAGCGGCTTTGCTCTGCCCACACGTCTTTCTCTGCAGGAAAGCGAATATCTGAAGACCAACCCCGCTTCCAACGCCATTTTCCGGGGTGCCTTGGAAGGCGCGCGCCCGTTCGTCTGGGGTCTGGTAGGTTCGGATGTCAACGATCAAATGAGCAAGGCCTTGGAGCGTATCTATCTGGAAAATCAACCGGTGGATGAGGCTCTGAAACAGGCAGCGGAGGCAATCCGCCAGAAGATTGCGGAAACGCAATAGGATGGTTTTGCTGGAGAGGGTCAGCCAGCAACGGCTGACCCTCTTTGTAAGAGACAGGAGATGGAAAGATGGCAGAAATGGTGTCCAACCGTCCGGCAGGTTTGTTTCGAGGGGGGAATAACCCCGAAAAGCGTAAAAAACGCAGTGAAGCCCTGACTGCTTATGTTTTCTTGCTGCCTTATTTGTTCATTTTCCTCACCTTCACAGTTTTCTCCATCGGCTATGCTTTTTACCTGTCTTTCACGCGGTATAACCTGCTGCGTCCGCCGGAATGGTGGGGGTTGGAAGGCTACCGCCGTGTGTTGTGCCTTGAATCACTTCTCCCGCGCGGCGAGGACGCCCCACCGCTGGCGTGCGATGATTTGTTCATCAAAAAAGCACTGCCCAATACCGTCAAGTACACCTTAATCGTGGTGCCTGTCCAAACGGTTTTGAGTCTGATTCTGGCGTTTGCCATGGATCAGAAACTGCGTTTCAGGCGATTGTTCCGCACCATCTATTATCTGCCATCGGTCACTTCTTCGGTCGTTATTTCATTGATCTTTGTCTGGTTGTTCAGCCCCTTGGGGATTGTCAATCAAATTTTTAATCTCGACATCAACTGGCTGAACGATCCGCGTTATGCCTTTTACACGATCATGATTTTAAATGTTTTTACCACCAGCGGCACGCTGATGCTCATCTTTCTGGCCGGTTTGCAGGATATTCCAACGGCAATTTACGAAGCGGCCTCCATAGACGGTGCTAACAAATTTCAAGTATTACGGTACATCACCATCCCAATGCTGCGCCCGGTGGTGTTTTTTGTGGTTACCGTAGGGTTGATCGGCTGTTTTCAGGTGTTCGACCAGATTTATGTAATGACCTCGGGCGGGCCGCTGGATTCGACAACCACCGTTGCCTACCTGATTTACAAATGGGCATTCCGCGATACCACCGTCAAGATGGGTCAGGCGGCGGCTCTATCGTTTATTCTGGCGCTGATCATCCTAGTGTTTACGCTCATTCAGCGGCGCATCATTGAAGGCAGCGGCAGCGTGGGTTCGGCATAAGGGAGGTGGAATGATGGCCACTGTTACACAACCGGTTTCAAAAAAAGCAACTTTTTCTGATTCGCTGATTGCGATTGTTGACCGTCTCAAAACACCGGTGTTTTACGCCATTTTGATCGGCTGGGCGATTTTGTGCATTGCGCCGTTGTATTTCACGCTTGTTTTCAGTCTCAAGCCGGTTGCCAATGTGTATGACCCGCCGCTGTTCTGGCCGATTCCGTTCAGTCTGGAAAACTTCCGCGATGTGATTGGGGCTTTGCCGCTCTTTCCGCGCTGGCTGCTGAACAGCACCATTATTTCGGTGGTGGTGACGGCGTTTCGGGTGCTGTTTTGTGCCATGGCGGGCTATGCTTTTGCCCGCATGGAGTTTCCGCTCAAGAAATTTCTATTCACCGCTTTGCTGATTTCCATGATGATTCCCGGTCAGGTTACCTTAATCCCCAACTTTCTGGTGGTCGGGCCGGGCATCATCCGCGGTGGTTTGAAGATCGGCGACCTGACCATCCCCACCGGCTTTGGATTGATGGATAACCTCGGCGGCGTGATTCTGCCGGGTATTGTGGCGGCTTTTGGTATCTTTATGATGACTCAGTTTTACAAAAGCATCCCCAAAGAACTGGAAGAAGCCGCCATGATTGACGGGTTGGGACGCTTTGGCATCTTTTTCCGCATTGTTTTACCCATCAGCACCACCCAATTGCTGACACTGGCTTTACTCACCTTTCAGGGGGAGTGGAACAGTTTTATGTGGCCGTTGACCATTCTGCGCACGCCGGAAAACTTTACTCTGCCTATTGGCCTGAACTGGTTCCGCGGTGAGTATTACACCTTGATTTCCAAAGTGCTGGCGGGGTCATTGTTCAATACCTTACCGATTTTGATTATTTTCTTCATCTTCCAACGTTACTTCACCCAAAGCATTGCCGGTACGGGTTTGAAAGAGGGTTGATTTTAAGATCAATTATCGAATTTCGAGGATGATGTTTATGCTTAACGAACGCAACTGGATTGTTACTGAAAATTGCTTTGATCTCAAACGCCAGAATCATGCGGAAACGATTTTTACCATTGGAAATGGTTACCTCGGCACGCGCGGTGCCCACGAAGAACGTTATCCGGGTGAGGAACGGACGACTTTCATCCACGGCGTGTTCGACGATGTGCCCATTGTATTTACCGAACTGGTCAACGCGCCGGACTGGCTGGATTTGAACCTGTGCCTCGCCGGGGAATGGTTTTCATTGACGGAGGGGGAAGTGCTGTCTTACCGGCGTCAGCTGGATTTGCGCAACGGGCTGTTGACCCGTGAGGTTGTTTGGCGCAGTCCGCACGGTTTACGCTGGGAGTTGACCTTTGAACGGTTTGCCAGTCTTGCCAATCCTCATCTGCTTTGCCAGCGGGTCCAGGTTCGCTCTCTTCAGGATGGCGTTGTGGAAGTGCGTGCCATGCTGAGCGGGGATACGGATAACCTGAATTACAAACATTGGGAATGGATTGGTCAGGGAATCGGCAGGGATACTGCCTGGCTGCATCTGCGAACCCGTACATCGGGTATCGAACTGGGTGCCGCCACACGCCTGACGGTTTACGGCGGGCAGACCATTCAGCAGACCGGCTGGGATGCCCGCAACGGCCCGACGCTGGTGACCACCTTCGCACTCAAAAGTGGTGAGACGGTGGAAATAGAAAAAATTACCGCTTTTTACACCTCACGAGAGACCAACGATCCGCAAGGGGCTGCCCGGCGGGTGCTGGAAACCCTCCCTCAACGGGCGTGGGAAGCCATGTGGGAGAATCATGCCCGCGCCTGGCAGCGGGAGTGGGAAGCCTGTGATGTGCTCATCGAGGGGGATGACCGGGCTCATCTGGCGGTACGCTTCAGTCTATTTCAGTTACTGGCGGCCGCGCCGCGGCAGGATGAACGGGTGAGCATCGGTGCCAAGGCACTTTCCGGTTATGGTTACCGCGGTCATGTTTTTTGGGATACGGAAATCTTCATGCTGCCGTTTTTTACCTGCACCCGCCCGGAAATTGCCCGTAATCTGCTTTCTTACCGCTATCATACGCTGGAAGGGGCGCGTCTGAAGGCCCGTCAGAATGGCTTTAAAGGGGCGCAGTTTGCGTGGGAAAGTGCCGCAACGGGCGAGGAGGTCACCCCTACGTGGGTGCCTCATCCAACCGACCGGACGAAATTGATTCGCATCTGGACGGGGGATATTCAAATTCATATCTCGGCAGATGTGTGTTATGCCATCTGGCAGTACTGGCAGATCACCGGCGATGATGATTTTATGATTCAGCGCGGGGCGGAAATTTTCTTCGATGTGGCTCGTTTTTGGGCCAGCCGGGCGGAGTGGAATGCAGAAACCGGTTGTTACGAATTTAACGATGTGATCGGCCCGGATGAATATCACGACCACGTGGACAACAATGCCTACACCAATGCGCTGGCACGCTGGAATTTGAAAACTGCGCTGGCTGTCCTGTCATGGCTGGAAGGACGCGATCCGCAGCGGGCTGCAGAGTTGCGCCGCTCGCTGGAACTGGATGAAAAGGAACTGAGACACTGGCGTGAGGTAGCGGAAAAAATTTACTGGAAACAGGACGAATCCAGCGGCTTGATTGAACAGTTTGAGGGATATTTCCAGCGCAAGCAGATTGATTTGCAGGCCCTTGAACCGCGCACGCAGTCCATCCAATCCCTGCTGGGTATCGAAGGCGCCAGCGAAGCCAATATTCTCAAGCAGCCGGATGTGGTCATGCTGGCTTATTTGCTGCCCGAGCTATTCGATGAAAAAACGCTGCGGGCAAACTACGAGTACTACACGGCGCGCACCGATCATACCTTTGGTTCTTCGCTTGGTCCGGCAATTCATGCCATCATCGCCTGCCGGGTGGGCAAGCCGGATGAGGCTTATGAGCACTTCATGCGCGCGGCGTTGGCCGATTTAGAGGATGTGCGCGGTAATGCGGGGGATGGCATCCACGCCGCTTCGGCGGGGGGCATCTGGCAGGCGGTTGTATTTGGTTTCGGCGGGCTGAGGTTCGAACCTGAGGGAGTGAAAACTCACTCCTGCCTGCCCCGCCACTGGAAACGGCTGGCTTTTCGCGTAAAGTATCGCGGGCAGGCCTGTGAATTTGACCTGCGTAACCCATAAGGGGGGTGTCAGGCATGATTCGCGCTTTTTTGTTCGATCTCGATGGGGTATTGACCGACACCTCCGAATTCCATTATCTGGCGTGGAAGCGGCTGGCAGATGAGTTGGGTCTGCCGTTTGACCGTGAGAAGAATGAAGCCTTGCGCGGTGTTTCCCGCCGCGAATCGCTCCTTTTATTGCTGAATGGCCGTCCGGCCGGCGAAGAACAAATGGAAGAGTGGATGGAGCGCAAGAATCGCTATTACATCGAGTATGTTTCCAGAATGACCCCTGCCAATCTTTTGCCGGGGGCGTTGGAACTGCTGAAAGAACTGCATCAGGGCGGTTACAAGGTGGCAATCGTCTCGTCCAGCAAGAATACGCCGCTGGTTTTAGAGCGGCTGCAAATTGGGGAGTGGCTGGATGCGGTAGTGGATGGAAATGCTCCGGCACGCAGCAAACCGGCACCGGATTTGTTTCTGCTGGCGGCCGGGCGTCTGGGTGTTGAGCCTGCCGAGTGTCTGGTCATTGAAGATGCAGAAGCGGGCATTGTGGCCGGCAAAGCAGCCGGTATGCGCACGCTGGGTTTGGGGCCGATTGAGCGGGTTGGCTCAGCCGATTTTCATTTACCGGACCTGAACGGCGTTACGCTGGCAAGGCTGCGCGAGATAATTCCCGATCTATAAGAAAAACGACCCTCCCGTCGTTACGACGGGAGGGCGTCTTCACGTCTCAGGGGAGGGAGGTGAAGGCAACGATAAATACTTCGCATAGCCGAGATAATTTAATACAATTTGAGTACCTATTCTTCGTGGCTGTCTGCTGGCATAATGCTAGTAATCCAGTTCCTCTTCGGTTTCATTTTCTTCTGGAGTGTTCAGTCCACGGTTCAGGCGTATCTGACTGGCGTCCTGATCGGTACGCACCTCCAGCGTGCTCCCGTTGACCTCCACCAATGCCCGGTAACCGGGGGTAATGACCTGAATACATGACTCGGCGGGTCCACCCAGCCCAAGACAGCCATCTGACCATTCAACCTCTTCCAATTCCAGCAGGGTGATTGAGTCCGGGGAAACCTTCAAGTGGTCGGCTACGAAAGATTGTATTTTCTCGAATATCATCGGGGCTTCTTCCTGAGGAATCAAAATTCCACGGGTTGGCTGGGGAATTTCCTCATTTGACGAGGGAAGGGGGGTTTTACCGACGGAAGGAGGGGGAGTTTGTTCTTCGACGACCGGTGATTGGTTTTGTTCAGATGAAGAGGGAGAGGGTTGTGCAGTGGGAGTGAGCGGCGCACAGGCGGAAATCATCAACAAACCGGCAACAAGGACGATTGCTATTCTTCGAGTAATCATATCCAATAGACCTCCAATCTATAAGTTAAATTTAGAAGCAAAGAAGCAAAGCGTAATAATAAGACGCCGATGGTTACAAAAGGTTCCCCGTCTTTTCGCAAGAAAATCTTTTTTCCTTTGAGTTTTTTGATCGTAAAGTAATTTATATGAATTTTGTATAAAATATTGACAAAATTTACCTTATTGGGTATAAATTGCCCGTCCCAACCCAATCTTACCACTTTCAGGAGTGCTTCAATGTTCAAGAAACAATACTGGTTGATCTTGCTGCTTGGGGCTGTTTTTCTGACAGGCTGTGCTTCTTTTTCCGCTTCTTCTCAAGCCGAAGATGCCGGAAAGCTGGTCATTTATTCCGGGCGCAGTGAAAGTTTGGTAGCACCGGTGATCGAACAATTTTCACAGGCAAGCGGCGTTAAGGTGGAAGTGCGTTACGGGAATACCTCCGAACTTGCCGCAACGCTTTTGGAAGAGGGAGAAAATTCTCCCGCCGATGTGTTTTATGCTCAGGACCCCGGCGGACTTGGCGCCGTTGCCAACGCGGGTTTGCTGGCCCCATTACCCGAAGAAACCTTAACGAAAGTGGACAGCCGTTATCGTTCCGCCGAGGGGTTGTGGGTGGGGGTTTCCGGCCGCATTCGGGTGGTGGTGTATAACACTCAATCCCTCCAGCCGGAAGATTTGCCCGCCGATTTGTTCGGTTTCACCGATCCGCGCTGGAAAGGCAAGATTGGCTGGGCGCCGACCAATGCCTCGTTTCAGGCCATGGTGACGGCGATGCGCCAGATGTGGGGTGAAGAAAGAACCAGAGAATGGCTGCTGGGCATTCTGGCAAACCAGCCGGTGGTGTTTGACGGTAATACGGCAATTGTAGAAGCCGTGGGAAGAGGGGAAATCGAAGTGGGTTTTGTCAATCATTATTATCTTTACCGCTTTTTGAGGGAACAGGGTGATTCTTTTCCGGCGCGCAATCACTTTATGAACAACGGCGGGCCGGATTCGCTGGTGATGGTTTCGGGAGTTGCCCGGCTGGCAGCCGGCAAGAATGAGGAAAACGCCTTGAAATTCATCAACTTTCTTCTTTCACCGGTTGCTCAACAATATTTTGCCAGTCAGACCTCGGAATATCCGCTGGTGGCAGGTGTTCAAATTCAAGCGGGCCTGACCCCATTGGAGAATTTGAATGCTGCCGATATTACCGTGGATCAGCTGGCCGATCTGGAAGGTACGCTGAATTTACTGAGGGAAGCGGGCGTTGTTCCCTGAGAATGAGTAGAGATTTCATCCTGTCCGGGCGGTTCGGGACGATTTCCTCGCCACCAGCGCGGGGGTCATGGTTGTACCTGCCTGCCGTGCTGGTGGCGCTTGGAATGACGGTGCCGCTGATTTATTTGATCATTCGAGCCAGCAGTGCCGACCAATCGGTGTGGAGCTGGCTGCTGCGCGTTCAAACTTTGCAAATCATGGGGCAAAGTTTGCTGCTGGCCGTCACGGTCATGGTTTCCGCAATGTTTTTTGGGGTTTTGCTGGCCTGGCTGGTAACACGCACAGATTTGATTGGTCGGAAACTGTGGGCTGCTTTGCTGCCTTTGCCGCTCGTGATTCCCAGTTATGTGGGTGCTTACCTGTTCGTCTCGTTTTTTTCGCCGCGCGGTTTGCTGCAAACCCTGCTGCAAACCTGGTTTGGTGTGGATCGTTTGCCCTCGATTTATGGTTTTTGGGGCACGTGGCTGGTATTGACTTTGCTGACTTATCCGTATGTCTTTCTGGCTGTCAGGGCAGTTCTCAGCCGGAGTGACCGCTCGCTGGAAGAAGCAGCGCGAAGTTTGGGGTATTCTCCGCTGCAAACCTTTCTTAAAGTAACCTTACCTCAACTTCAACCTGCGCTGGCGGCCAGCGGCCTGCTGGTGGGTTTGTATGTGCTGCGGGATTTTGGGGCAGTTTCCATTCTGCGATTTACCACTTTTACCCGTGCTATTTATCTGCAATATCAATCTTCGATTGACCGTTCGGCGGCCGCGCTACTTTCACTGGTATTGATATTGATTACGATTGGTTTCTTAGCCGCAGAACAGCAATTCAGGCATTCGGCTGCGGAACATCCCCATACAGCCGTCCGCCCGGCCGGGCCGATCCGGCTGGGTGGGGGGCAGGTACCGGCTTTATTCGCGGTCAATTTAATTTTACTGATCGGTCTGGTTCTTCCCGCCGGCGTGTTGTTTTACTGGCTGGTGCGGGGAGTGGCGGCCGGGGAGCAATTGAGCGGCTGGCTGCGGCCGTTGGTGGGATCGTTGAGCGCGGCGGGGTTGGCAGCCCTGATCACGAGTCTGGCTGCGCTGCCGGTTTCCATTTTAACCGTGCGCCGTTCTGGTTGGTTCAATAAAGTGCTGGAAAAATGGAGCTATCTCGGCTATGCCGTGCCCGGTGTTGTGGTGGCACTGGCGCTGGTCTTTTTTGGCGCAAATTACCTGCCGGCATTGTATCAAACGCTTGCCATGCTCTTGTTTGCTTATATGATTTTGTTCCTGCCGCAGGCGATGGGTACTTTGCAGGCTTCTTTGCGGCAGGTGCAGCGGAGTTTAGAAGAAGCAGCGGCCAGTCTTGGCGAAAATCCACTGCGTGTGTTTCAACGGGTGACATTGCCGTTGATGATGCCGGGCGTGGCCAGCGCGGCTGCGCTGGTCTTCCTCACCACGATGAAGGAATTGCCGGCGACCCTCTTGCTGGCGCCGATTGGTTTTTCCACCCTTGCAACACAGGTGTGGGCAGCCGTTTCGGAGGCATATTTTGCCCGCGCCGCCGCACCGGCACTTATTTTAATCCTTGCTTCCTCAGTATCAATGTATTTGATTAATCATCATTCCACACAATCAGGATCATCTCAGTGACAATGAAGGATATCTTTATCGAATGTTACCATCTGGAGAAAGCCTATCAGAATCAAGCCGCACTCCGCGGCGTTGACCTGCAAGTGAAAGAGGGCGAAATTCTGGCACTGGTTGGCCCAAGCGGCTGCGGAAAGACCACCACCTTGCGCTTGATTGCCGGATTTGAAAGGCCCGATAGAGGTGAAGTCTGGATGGAAGGAAAACCGCTCAGCCGGCAAGATGTATTCATCCCCCCCGAAAAGCGGAACATTGGGGTGGTGTTTCAGGATTATGCCCTGTTTCCGCACCTTTCGGTTTTTGAAAATGTTGCCTTCGGGCTGCGTAAACAATCTCATTCAATCCTTCGCCAACGGGTAGAAGCCATGCTGGAACTGGTGGGTTTGAGCGGGATGGGCGGAAGAATGCCGCATGAACTTTCCGGCGGTGAGCGCCAGCGGGTTGCGCTGGCGCGCGCCCTGGCACCCCAGCCCAAAGTTTTGCTGCTGGATGAACCTTTCTCCAGTCTGGATCTGGACTTGCGGTTGAAATTGCGTGAAGAAGTGCGTTCCCTGCTCAAGCAGATCCGTCTAACGGCCGTGTTTGTTACCCATGATCAGGAAGAAGCCCTGTTCATGGGTGACCGGCTGGCGGTGATGAATCGGGGAATGGTTCAGCAACTGGATGAACCGGAAATGATATTTTCTCAACCGGCCAACCGTTTTGTGGCAGAGTTTATGGGGAATGCCAGTTTTCTGTCCGGCAGGGTAGTGGAACAGGGCATCGAAACAGAAATCGGGCTGATTCCGCAACGGGTTTCTTTGCCGAGCGGCAGCAAAGTTGAACTGGCCGTGCGGGCGGATGATATTGGTTTTCGGGTAGATGGGGAGGCGAACGGCGTCATTCTCTCCCGGATTTTTAAAGGGGTGATGAATGTCTATAAAATCCGTCTTGCTTCCGGTCTTGTATTGGAGGCGTTTCAACCGCATTACCGGATCTTCCCCAACGGTCAGGCCGTGCGGGTTTTTGCCGATGCAGGTCATGATCTGGCCTGTTTTTATCAGGGAATTGCTGCCGCAAAAAATAATACCTTGACAGACCCTCACGGGGATGATATAAACACTCTATCAAACTAAATTTACGAAAGGAGAGGCGTTTTATGTTGAATACAAAATCGGTGCTTGCCTGCAATCAAGCCGTATATGCGCGCCTGCCTTTCGGGAAGTTCTGTTTATTCCGGTAACTCATCATTCGGGAATAATTCCAGCCGCGGGCGTGCATGTGCCCGTGGCTTTTTATTACCTTGTGCTCGTGAGCAACTTTGCCGAACGGCTTTGGTGCGGCATGGCACATGAGGTTTTCTGACCGAAATCGGTCAAAAGTGAAAAAAATTTACCGCCAGCCACGGGAATAACCCCGGACTGGCGTTTTTTGTGTGTAAATGTAAGGAAATGCAACCATGTTTCATCATGAATATGAACAGGAATTTTTAGGGCTGATCACGAAAAAATTGAACACAACTTTTGAGGTGAGCGCCGACCACCGCATCCTTCATTGCTCTGTGGCTGGTAACCTGAAAGAGCCCAAACAACCGAAGAAATCCAATTCTCAGAAGAATGATTGGATTTCCTCACTCACCGTAGGGGATGAGGTGCGGGTGCAGGTGATCGACTCTCAAAAGGGAGTCATCAAAGAAGTGCTGCCGCGGCGCAGTAAGTTCGGCAGGCGTTCGGCATTGCCGATGCCGGATAAGCACCCTCACGAACAGGTCATTGCCGCCAACGTGGATCAGTTGATCGCCGTCTTTTCGATTACGAATCCGGCCCCGCATTGGAATCTGCTCGACCGCTATCTTGTGGCGGCGGAAGATTCGGGTTTGGCGGCGGTGATTTGCATCACCAAAATGGATTTATTCGAAACCCTCAGTAGCGATTTTCAGCGAGAAGCGGTGGAAATTCTGAAAGATTTTCAGCGGATTGGCTATGCCGTTCAGTTTACCAGTACGCGAACGGGTGAGGGTATGGAGGAATTGCGCTGCCTGTTAAGCGGGCGGATTTCGCTGGTCATCGGCAAGTCGGGAGTGGGAAAATCATCGCTGTTGAACCAACTGCTGCCGGGAAAAGAATTGAAAGTTAACACCGTCAATCCTTCTACCGGTAAGGGTCGCCACACCACCACCAGTCCGGAAATGTTCCCGCTGGACGGCAGCGGGGCAGTGATTGATACGCCGGGGATGCGTGAATTCGGATTGTGGAAAATACCAGCCGAAGAACTTGCAAACGACTTTCCGGAAATGCGCCCTTACCTGGGCAAGTGCCGCTTTGGCGTGGATTGTGCCCATGATGAAGAACCCGGTTGCGCCGTCCGCAAGGCGGTGATGGAAGGACACATTCACCCGCGCCGTTACCGCAGTTATCTTCATTTGAGGGGTGAGCCATGAAGAAGCAGTTTTACCCCCCTCAGAACGATTTTGTGTGCCGGCATTGCGGAAACTGGGTTTCGGTGAATCCCCTCTTCAGCGGTGTGCGTAACCGCAACCACTGCCCTTACTGCCTGTGGTCGCGCCATGTGGACTGGTACGCGGCAGGTGACCGCATGAGTGCATGCAAGGGCGGCATGGCGCCCGTTGGCCTGACTTTCAAACGCGAGCGGAAAAGATACCGCGGTGCGGTGCAGGGTGAGTTGATGCTGGTTCACCGGTGTACCGAATGCGGCGCTGTGTCAATCAATCGGCTGGCAGCCGATGATGATGCGCAAAGGCTGATTGAAGTGTTTGAATTTTCTCTGCAGCTGGATGCGCAAACGCAGCAAACCATCACCCTCATGGGGGTAGAACTGCTAAATGAAGAACACCTGTGGTATTTAGCCCGCTTTTCGAGAAAAGGTGAGATTTTGGAAGAAATGTTTTGAAATGAGAAGAATTATTCTTCGATATAAACGGAGTCAACAATACCGACAATCACAGAAATCACGCAGGCATTGGGATTTTTTAGAACCTGACGGGCGCCGTTCCCTTCGCGGTTGACCAGCACGGTATCCCCAATGCCGGCGTGGGTATTGTCCAGCGCGATGAAATCCGCATCGGGGGATTCATCTTCCAGACCGAGCGGCTGTATCACCAGCAGCCGCCGATTTTTATAATCGGGATGGCTGATGGTAGTGACGACGGTACCGACCACTTTTGCAAGAATCATGAGATTGTCTTAAGAATAAGGATTCCACCCCCGCAGGAGGGTGAGGTTGAAGGAATCATCGCTTCTTACGTCCAATTCGTCCACAACCCCAACCAACGCCAGATCAATGGGGACGAATTTTTCACCCGGCATGGCCAGAGCGGCTTCGCGAGCGCGCACCATCACACACAGGTTGCCCTCACCGGCGTGGACGATGTCGGCGGCTACCTGTAATCCCCCGATGGGTTGAAGATGTTTATTGACCGGTTGCACCACCAGCAACTTCAACCCCTGTGTGCCGGGGTACTTGATGGTACATACTGCATTCCCTTTTACAATGCCGAGTAACATAAGGATTTTTCAGGCCTCAGGGGGCTTTCTGAAAGGTAATTTTGCCTTCGACTTCCAGCGTGTCAATAATGGCCATGATGACTGCATCTACGGGTGTATCTTTGGTCAGCGTGGTTTGACGGGCAGAGGAGCCGGCGCAGGTCAAGACCAGATCACCGATACCGGCATCTACAGTATCTATGGCAACGAAAGGTTTACCGCTGGGGTTCCCAAATTCATCGGCGGGACGGACTACCAGCAATTTTCGCCCGGCCAGTTTTTCATCCTTGATGGTTGCCACGGTGGTGCCGATCACTCTGGCGATGAGCATATTTTCTACTCCACTCAGTAACTTTTTTGCAGGGCGGGTTCTGGACTTGAAACAGGCGAGTCTTTTGCCTGCACACCACTGATGATTTTTACACTGGCGCTGGCACCGATGCGATTTGCGCCAGCCTTCACCATCTGTTCGGCATCTTCATAGGTGCGGACACCGCCGGAGGCTTTGACGCCAACCTGCGGGCCGACCACGCGGCGCATGAGGGCGACATCGTGAACGGTTGCACCGCCGCCCGCAAAACCGGTGGAGGTTTTGACAAAATCGGCCCCTACTTCTTTGGCAATCAGGCAGGCAATCACTTTTTCTTCATCCGTCAGCAAAGCGGTTTCGATGATGACCTTCACCAGCACGCCTTTTTCATGGGCGGTTTTGACCACACCGCGAATATCGCGGGCAACCAGTTGTAAATCTCGCGATTTGAGCGCGCCGATATTGATCACCATATCCACTTCCTGAGCGCCGAGTTGAATGGCCTGTGCGGTTTCGAAGGCTTTTACCTCCGGGGTGGTGGCGCCCAGCGGAAAACCGATGACCGTGCAGACCTTTGCGGCTGATCCCTGCAAGAGTTTGCTGCACAATTCAATCCACGTCGGGTTGACGCACACCGAGGCGAACCCGTAGCGTTTGGCTTCAAAACACAACTGGGCAATTTGTTCCTGCGTTGCCTCCGGTTTGAGCAGCGTGTGATCAATCATGCCGGCAATTTTCATATCGTGGGGGACGCCGCCCAGTCCATTGGAAACTCTCTCCGCACCGGCGTGAATGACTTGCCCGATTTTATCGAAACAGGTTTGAACGCAAATACCTTCCGCGCAAGAAAACTTGCAGCCATTTTCCTTTTCTTCAGGGGGGCTCTGACGCTGGCTCAGCGTGGTCAGCACTTCGCGGGTGATGATTTCGACCAGTGAGGCGATGGTTTTCGGGTCGGTATTCATGTGGATTTACCCTCCCTTGAGATACTTTTGTTCGATGGCAACGATTTTTTCTACCCTGCGGCTGTGGCGGCCGCCGGCAAAGGGGGTTTCTAACCATGTTTTGAGGATTTGCCGGGCCAGGTTGACGCCGATCAGCCCGGCACCCAGAGTGAGGACATTTGCATCGTTGTGTTCCCGGCTGTTGACGGCGGAGGATATATCGTAAGCCAGCGCCGCCCGAATGCCGGGAACTTTATTGGCAACCATGCAGGAACCGATACCGGCGCCGTCAATGATGACCCCTCGCCACGCCTGACCACTGGCCACCCGCGAGGCAACCGCATGGGCAAAGTCGGGATAATCCACCGGCTCTTTGCTGTGGGTGCCGCTGTCGAGGACTTGATAACCGGCTTCGATCAGCTCTTTTTTCAGGATTTCTTTCAGCTCATAACCGCCATGGTCGGCGCCGATTGCCACGGTTTTGTTCACATCGGCTGACGCGGCGCTTGCCGCAGGTGTGGTATCTCTTTCTGCCATTTTTACCGTGGCAGACTGCTGAATGACCCGCAAAACAATTTCTTTTAATTCTGCTTCAGTTATGGGGTTCAAGAATTTTTCCTTGGGTGAAAATTATGGATATTTTGATTATAACCCGAATACGCAGAGACGGAATTAAGTTTGAGCAAAGATGGAGAATTGAATCGGTGAAACACATCCCGAAAAACTCATACACTTGTCACTTTCGGCAGGAAAAGCGTCCATTATAATTATATTCATCTAATCGAATATTTTTTGTTTTTCTTTGCAAAGAGGTGAAACAATATGGTGAATATTAAGATTTTAGGTTCCGGCTGTGCCAACTGCAAACGTCTGGAAGCCGTTACCCGCGAAGTTGTTGAATCATTAGGCATCGAAGCGGAATTTGAAAAAGTAACCAGCCATACCGAAATTATGCAGTACCCCATTCTGGCAACGCCCGGGCTGGTGATTCAGGGAAAGGTGGTTTCTTACGGCAGGATTCCCTCAAAAATTGAAATTGAGAAATGGTTAAAAGAGGCCGTTCAGGCTAACTGAGGAAAGTGAAATGTCCAATGCCATTCAGCAATTGGCTCAGGCGATTGAAAATCGCCAACCGGCTGTGTTAGCCACAGTGGTTGAAGTACAGGGCGCATCCCCTGCCAAAGTGGGGGCGCACATTGTCCTGTTTGCGGATGGCAAAACTGCCGGCACGGTTGGCGGAGGAAAACTGGAAGCCGCCATTCTTGAAGATGCAAAAAAGGTGATCAGTCAGCATCAGGCCGGTTTGTTCCACTACAAGCTGACCGAAAAGGGGCAGGATGCAATCGGCACACTGTGCGGCGGGGAGGTGACCGTTTTCATTCAACCCTTTCTGCCTGCACCCCAGTTAGTCATCGTCGGCGGCGGGCATATCGGCCGCCCGCTTAAAGTGATGGGTGAGGCAGCCGGCTTCGACGTGGTGGTCGTAGATGTTCAACCGGGTCTGGCGACCGTGCCGGAACTGGCGCAGGTGAAACTTGGCGAAGATTCGTATGTGGTGCTGATTACCACCGATCATATTTCGGATGAGGCTGCCTTGCGCTATGCGCTGACTACGCCAGCGCCTTACATCGGCATGATTGGCAGCCTGGCAAAATGCTGCACCATTCGTGAGCATTTACTGGCCGACGGTTTCACCCCTCAGCAGTTGGAGCGGGTTTATGCCCCTATTGGCCTTGACCTTGGCGGTGTTACGCCGCAGGAAATTGCGGTGGCGATTTTAGCCGAAGTGATTGCCTGCCGACACCGGAAAACTTTGGACACAGACCACATCAAATTGCGTCGGTTGGATAAGATCAAAGCATAGGACGGAAAACCGATGCAATATTTTGCTTATAATTTTCCCTTCACTGCCATTGTTGGTCAGGAACGCATGCAGCGCGCCCTGATTTTGAACGCCATCGATTCGCGCATCGGCGGTGTTTTGATTCGCGGGGAACGCGGCACGGCTAAATCCACGGCGGCGCGGGCGCTGGCGGCTTTGCTGCCGGATTTACGCGTCATCGAAGGTTGCCGCTTCGGTTGCGACCCTGACCGACCGATGGAGTGGTGTACCGAGTGCCGTCAGCGGTTTCCGGGCGGTGCAAAGCCGCCCGTCATCACTCGCCCAACGCCGTTTGTCAATTTGCCCATCTCGGCTACCGAGGACCGCGTGGTGGGAACGCTGGATATTGAAAAAGCCATCCAGAAAGGTGAAAAAGCCTTTGAGCCGGGTGTGCTGGCGGCAGCCAACCGTGGTTTGCTGTACATTGATGAAGTCAATCTGCTGGATGACCATGTGGTGGATGTGCTGCTTGACTCGGCGGCAATGGGGGTAAACATTGTCGAACGCGAAGGGGTATCCTTCAGTCACCCGGCGCGGTTCATTCTGGTGGGTACGATGAATCCGGAAGAGGGTGACCTGCGCCCGCAGTTACTGGATCGCTTTGGGCTATCCGTTCAGGTGCAGGGGCTGCGCAATGCCCTTGAACGAGTGGCGATTATGAAACGCCGGCTGGCTTATGAAGAGAACGCCGAGGCTTTTTGCAAAGCGTGGCAGGAACGAGAGCGCGAATTGGGCTTCAAAATTCAACAGGCGCGTCGGCTGGTACAGCAGGTGGAATATAGCCGGGATGATTTGATGATCATCACTCAATTGACGGCTCATTTCGAAGTGGATGGTCATCGTCCTGATATGGTCATTCTCAAGGCGGCGCGCGCGCAGGCCGCTTTTGAGGAGCGCAGCAAAATCAACCGGCAAGATATTGCCATTGCGGCCGAATTTGCCCTGCCGCACCGCTTGCGTCATTCACCCTTTGAACAACAGGCAGCCCATATTGATGAACTGCGCGATGAAATCGAGACATTGTTGGGTTTGAAAGCGCATCAACAAGGCGAGCAACGCCGCCCAATGGGTTTGAAAACATACGAGGAAGTGCTCAAAGAATACGCCGATCCGAATAATCCGCTCAAGGATTTTGTGGACACCGGCCTGCGGTAAAAAGACGATCATTTCAACGAAATTTCCGGCAGCCACCTCTCCGATTTGAGAGGCGGCTGTTTCATCTTAAAATGCTTCTGACTATTGACAAATTGTAAAAAAGGATTAATATTCAACATCGCTTAACTTTTTAAGGAAATGAACCATTATGAATGAACTTCAAAAAAAGTATTTGCAGGTTTTTGAAAATACCATGGGGCAGATCATGCAGCGTTCAATGCGCTCTTTCTGGCAGTATGCCAAAGAGCAGGGGCTTTCGATGACCCAAATGGTGGCACTGCGCCACATTCATCACAACGAGGATTGCAATATTTCCCAAATCAGCGAGGAACTGGGGGTGACTGCCGCCGCTTCGAGTCAGCTGCTTGACCGTCTGGTGCAGCAGGGACTGGTTGCCCGCCGCGAAAATCCAAACGACAGGCGCAACAAACAGCTGGTTTTGACCGAAAAGGGCAGGCAAATCCTCACCGAAAGCACGGTTGCCCGTCAACAATGGCTCTATGAACTGGTCAATCGTTTGTCGGATGAGGAAATGGAGCAAATCATCCGGGCTTTGGAACTGATCACGGAACGGATGGCGGAAGGTGAGACGGCTTAGCTGCCTTCTTTGAACTCGTTTTACAGGAGGAATAATTAATGTTTCGTATTCTTAAATACTTACGTCCGTTTGCTTTGCCGTTGATACTGGCGATTCTGTTACTCTTCGTGCAGGCAAACGCCGATCTGGCATTACCGGACTATCTCTCTCGAATTGTGAATGTGGGAATTCAACAGGGCGGCGTGGAAAGCGGCCTGCCGCAAGCCATGCGCCAGACGACGATGGAGCATCTGGGTTTGTTTTTGACGGCGGAAGAAAAGGAGCAGGTTCTTGCCGCTTACCGCAAGGTGGATCGAACCTCGCCGGATTACGTCTCGCTGGTGAAAACCTATCCGGTACTGGCGCAAGAACCCATTTATGTATTGAGCGTGAGTGACGAAGCGTTGGTCAAAGCCATTGAACTTCCCGTGGCGGAAGGAATATTAATTACCGCCGGCATCGAACAGGTGCTGGAAAATCCGCAACAGGGCCAAACGCTCATGCCGGGAATGACTTTTGATCTTTCCCGTTTGCCGGCCGGCGTGGATGTGTTTACACTGCTCAATAATTTACCGCCGGCCCAGCGTAATGAAATCCGCGGGGCGGTTGCCCAGCGTTTCGAAACAATGGGCGGCGAGCGTGCGCTTCTTCAGGCAGCGGCGCGCCTGGTCAAAAACGAATATGAAGCGCTGGGTATGGATACTGCCCAATTGCAAACCGCTTACATTTTACGGGTGGGCGGACAAATGCTGCTGATTTCGCTGCTTTCTGCCGTGGCAATCATTCTGGTCGGCTTTCTGGCTTCCCGGGTGGCTGCCGGTCTGGCGCGCAATCTGCGTCATCTGTTGTTCGAGCGGGTGATGCGTTTTTCCGGTGCAGAGATTGAAAAGTTCTCCACTGCTTCTTTAATCACCCGTTCAACGAATGACATTACCCAGATTCAAATGGTGATGATGATCCTGATTCGGATGGTGTTCTACGCACCCATCATCGGCATTGGCGGAATCATTCGGGCGATTAATAAAAGCCCGGATATGTGGTGGATCATCGCTGTGGCCGTGATTGCCTTGATGGGAATGATTGCGGTGGTATTTGCCGTTGCTACCCCTAAGTTTAAGATCATCCAGAGTCTGGTGGATCGCCTCAACCTGATTGCCCGAGAAAACCTGACCGGCATGATGGTTGTACGCGCTTTCAACCGTCAAAAGCACGAGGAACAGCGCTTTGAACAGGCAAATCAGGATTTGACCCGCACCAGTTTGTTCGTCAACCGTGTGTTTGTCATGGTTATGCCGTTCATGATGATTCTGCTCAACGGGATTTCGGTTTTAATCCTGTGGATTGGTTCGCATCAGGTGGCGCAATCTTCCATGCAGGTAGGGGATATGATGGCGTTTATGCAGTATGCCATGCAGATCGTTTTTGCTTTTATGATGCTTTCCTTCCTGTTCATTCTGTTTCCGCGCGCCGATGTATCGGCCAACCGCGTAGCAGATGTTTTGGAAACCGAAATCAGCATCACCGATCCGCCACAACCAAAATCCTTCCCTCAGCCATTCCGTGGACGGGTAGAGTTCAGGAATGTTTCCTTCCGATACCCGGATGCGGAGGAAAATGTGCTGTGCGGTTTGAATTTTGTTGCCGAGGCCGGTCAGGTAACGGCGATCATCGGCACTACCGGTTCGGGTAAGTCCACCGTAGTGAATCTGATTCCGCGTTTTTACGATGTCAGCGACGGCGCTATCCTGATTGATGGGGTGGATATTCGTGAAGTGCGGTTGAGTGAACTGCGCGAAAAAATTGGTTTCATCCCCCAACAAAGCAACCTGTTCAGCGGGACGATTGAAAATAATTTGCGTTATGCCGATGAACAGGCCGGGGAGGAAGTTTTGGAACAGGCGTTGGTTGTGGCGCAGGCCAGTGATTTTGTGCTGAACAATGAGGAACGGCTGCAAACCCCCGTTTCACAGGGTGGGGTTAATTTTTCCGGCGGCCAAAAACAACGTCTGAGTATTGCCCGGGCGCTTGTCAAAAAAGCACCCATTTATATCTTTGACGATAGCTTTTCGGCGTTGGATTATCGCACCGATGCCCGTCTGAGGCGAGCACTGAGGGAATACCTGAAAGGCAGTACCGTCATCATCGTTTCTCAGCGAGTGGCTACCATCAAAGATGCCGATCAAATCATTGTGCTGGATCAGGGCGAGATCATCTGTAAAGGCACACATAAAGAGTTGATGGAAAAGTGTGAAGTTTATCGAGAAATTGCCCTCTCCCAGTTAAAGAGAGAGGAGGTGCTGGCATGAATCAATCCATGAATTCTCAACGAGACAACGGAAAATCCCGGAACGCCGAAACTTCTGGTATTCGTCCGACAGGGCCGGGGCGCGGCCCGATGGGCGGAAGGGGGCCGTTCGGCGGCCACATGATGATGGGGAAAGCCGAAAAGGCAAAGGATTTTCGCGGAACGTTGCGTAAATTGCTCCACTACCTTGACCCCTTCAAGGTCACCATTCTGGTGGTGCTGATTCTGGCGGCCGGCTCAACCGTGTTTTCCATCCTTGGCCCGAAAATCCTTGGTACGGCAACCACCACGCTGTTTGAGGGGCTGGTGGCTCAATTAAGCGGTAGCGGCTCCATTGATTTTGAAGCCATCGGTCAGATATTGCTGAGAGTGCTGGGGTTGTATGTTTTTTCATCGTTGCTCAGTTATCTGCAAGGCTGGATGATGACGGATGTGGCCATCACCGTCACCTATCGTCTGCGCCGGGAAATTATGGCGAAAATCAACCGCATGCCGTTCCGCTATTTTGACGGCACCACTCATGGGGAGGTACTTTCACGCCTGACCAACGATGTAGATACGGTGAACCAGACCCTTAATCAAAGTTTGACTCAAATCATCACCTCGATTGTAACGGTGGTGGGCGTGCTGGTGATGATGCTGACCATTTCGTGGCAGATGACGCTGGTAGCACTGCTCATTGTGCCCCTTTCTTTTGTGGTCGTCATGCTCATCGTGCGCAATTCCCAGCGTTTCTTTACTCATCAGCAGGAATATCTGGGGAATGTCAACAGCCATGTGGAGGAGATGTTCGGCGGGCATGTGGTCGTCAAAGCCTTTAACGGCGAGGAAAAGAGCATCCGCAAAATGGCAGAATACAACGAAAAGTTGTACGGGGCTGCATGGAAGGCGCAATTCTTTTCCGGTATTATGATGCCGATCATGGCCTTCATCGGAAATCTGGGCTATGTCGGGGTGACGATTTTAGGCGGCTGGCTGGTTATTCGCGGTTCGATTACGGTGGGAGATATTCAGGCGTTTATTCAATACGTGCGTTCCTTCACTCAACCCATTACCCAACTGGCCAATACCTCCAATGTGCTTCAACAAACCGTTGCGGCAGCCGAACGGGTATTTGAATTTTTGGAAGAGGAAGAAGAAATTGCCGAAACAACCTCCCCGGTGAGGCTTGAAAAAGTGCGCGGTGAGGTGGAGTTCCGCAACGTGCATTTTGGTTATCTGCCCGAAAAGCCGGTGATTCGCGGTTTCTCGGCGCACATTCAACCGGGGCAGAAAGTTGCCATCGTCGGCCCAACCGGCGCCGGCAAGACCACCATCGTCAAACTGCTGATGCGCTTTTACGATGTTCAGGAAGGTGAGATCCTGATTGACGGTGTGGATGTCCGCCGCTTTAGCCGTGAAGACCTGCGGCGTATGTTTGGAATGGTGCTGCAGGATACCTGGCTGTTCAACGGCACCATCCTAGAAAACATCCGCTACGGGCGTGAGGATGCGAGCGAGGAGGAGGTGATTCGCGCTGCCAAAGCGGCACACGTGGATCATTTCGTCCGCACACTGCCGGAAGGCTATCACATGGTCATCAACGAGGAAGTGACCAATATCTCACAAGGCCAGAAGCAACTGCTGACCATTGCACGCGCTATTCTGGCAGATCCGGCGATGCTGATTCTGGATGAGGCCACCAGTTCGGTGGATACGCATACCGAGTTGTTAATTCAAAAGGCGATGGATGCGCTGATGCGGGGACGCACCAGTTTTATCATTGCCCACCGGCTTTCCACCATCCGCAACGCCGATTTGATTCTCGTCATGCGCGATGGCAATATCGTTGAACAGGGCAGTCACGATGAGTTAATGGCGAAAGGCGGTTTCTACGCCGAATTGTATAACAGCCAGTTTGAACCGCTGGAACTGGAAACTTCAGCCGCGTGAAGTTCAACAATGACCGCCGCTCATGCTGTTTACCGGGCGGCGGTCAGCAAAATCCGGTTTTGAGAGGGGTCGCGCACCATAAAGCCATTATCCACCTCCTGAATGGGAAGGGTATGGGAAATGAGGTGGCGTTTCAGTCGTTCCACTTCCTCCCGCTCTGGCAGCTGGATGGCGAAGTACTGCAAACCGGCTGCATCGGCGGGGGGCGGGGGTGCGCCCTCGCCCTGCCAGGTGTTCAGGCCGATGTGGTGGTGGTATCCGCCTGCCGAAACAAACGCCATGCGAATGGATTGATCCTGTCCCATCAGGTCAA
This sequence comes from Chloroflexota bacterium, assembly GCA_040754815.1. Lineage (GTDB taxonomy): Bacteria > Chloroflexota > Anaerolineae > Anaerolineales > Anaerolineaceae > Bellilinea. The sequence goes on along the minus strand of JBFMBX010000002.1, from coordinate 463,499 downwards.
AACCGAGGAAGCGGTGGTAAAAGTCAACCGCCGGGTCAAGGCTGCTCACATGAAGGTGGATGTGTCCAATACGAGTCTCGGCTGGCAGAGGGTTTTCCAGTTTGTCTTGCGGGCTTAAGAGGGAAAACAATTTTTCCACATCCAGCGGCTCGCGCCCGCTGCTCAGGCTGCCATCCTTACGGCGGGTGATGTAATGCCCCTCGGCAAGTGTCCAGTAACCGTCTTCCGGCGATTCTGCATACAGTTCAATGCCGTTGCCTTCGGGGTCACTCAGGTAAGTGGTTTTGGTCATGATGTGGTCGGTGGGATAGTTCGGATAGCGCAAGGTAAACAGCCGGGCGATTGCCCGTGCCAGTTCGCGTTGATTGGGGAAAAGCACCGCAAAATGGTACAGACCGCTTGTGCGGGGATAGCGGCGGGCGGTTGGGTTTTGGGTCAGATGCAAAAAATCTTCTCCGCCGGCACCTAAACCGGCCTCGCTTTCCGTTTGCCAGTGTACCTTTAAATTCAGCACTTGCCGGTAAAAATCAATCTGACCTTGCAGGTCGTTGACCACCAGCGCTACTCTGCCGATGCGGGTAAGCGGATGGATGGTATACGTGCCGGTGTTATTTTGTAATAAGGTATTCATGGACGTATTTATTCCCAATAGATTTATTTGGATAGTTTTAGTCCAGTATAAACGAAAAAGCCCTGCCTGACTATGGTATCATCAGGCAGGGCGGGAATTTTAAGGCCGCAAAATTACTGATAACGCATCATCAAGGCTTCCAGATCTTCATCCAGCGCCTGCAAATCTTCCTCGTGTTCAACTTCTTGTGCCAGAATGGTCAGCACCATGTTGTAGGTAACGGGGTCTTTGTCTTTGACAATTTCCAACAGTTTGGTATATACGCTGATGGCGCATTGTTCGCCGTGAATGTTTTGCGCCAGAATCTTTTTGACGAACGGATCGGCGGGGGCATCATAGCCGCAATTGGATTCTTTGAACCATTCTTCGGGGTTGATGAGCGGGGTGCCGCCCAGTTGGATGATGCGCATGGCAAGCATATCTGCATGAGCCAGTTCTTCGTTGGCGTGTAAGAGCAATTCCGAAGCGATGGCGTCTTTCATCGGCCCTCTGACGATTTTTGCGCCAATCCAGTACTGGTAATAAGCCAGCCATTCGTCAGCATAGGCTTTGTTCAAGAGCCTGAGCAATTCATCCACATTCATGCCGACAATTTCACGTCCTTTGGTTCCCATTTTGTACCTCCTGAGGATCTGCTGGTGCATCTATTTACCGGAAAAGGATGCCCTGTTCACTTTATTATAGAAGTTTGACAAAATCCCTGATTAGTGTCAAAAGTCACATACCGAAGAGGTTTGTCGTAAAAAGAGGAAGAATGTCCACAATCTTAAGAGTGATTCAGGCTATCCAGAAAGAGGCGGAATCCATATAATTATTCCGCTTTCAAACCTGTTCGATTTGGTGTGAGGTCAAGATGCAGTATTCCACTTCTCCAAAAATCTCTCCGCTTCAGATGTTGCGGGCATTGTTCAGCCCGTTGGATTTTTCGCGCAAAACACTTCAGGAATACGGTTTTGTCATTTTAGGTGCATTTGTGCAGGCTCTTTCCATGCGCCTGTTTCTGGTGCCGGCGCAGCTGGTCAGCGGCGGGGTGAGCGGCATGGCACAAATTATCAACTTCTTCACCAACTGGCCGATTGGCCTGATGGTGTTCATCGGTAACGTGCCTCTTTTCATTTTGGGCTGGCAGTATTTAGGGGGAGCGCGGTTTGCCAAACGTACGGCGCTGGCAATTGCATTGTTTTCGCTGTTCACCGATGTGCTGGTCTGGTTCATTCCGGCGGAGGGGGTGACCAGTGATATTGTGCTGGATTGTCTGTACGGCGGTATTTTGCTGGGCATTGGGCTGGGTTTGGTTTACCGCGGTCAGGGTACCAGCGGCGGCAGTGACATTCTGGGGCGCATTCTGAATCACCGTCTGGGTATTTCGATTTCGCAGGCTTACCTGATCACCGATACCCTTGTGGTGCTGGGCGGCGGTTTCGCTTTCTCGTGGGAAAAGGCGCTGTATGGTCTGCTGGTGATTTATGTTTCCGGTCTGGCTGCCGAGGCGGTTTCGGAAGGTTCCGGCGTATTTCGCACGGTACTGATTATCACCCAGAAACCGGATGAAGTAACCCACTCGATTATGACTGTGCTGGAGCGGGGTGTGACCATTTTGCCGGGAACGGGGGCATATACGGGGGCTGCGCGTCCGGTACTGTATTGCGTGATAACCCGTTCGGAAGTGAACCCCCTCAAAGAACTGGTGCGTGAAATTGACCCGCGCGCTTTCATGGTCATTGGACAGGCACATGAAGCGCTGGGCGAGGGCTTTCGCCCGCTGGTGAAAGAATAACTTTATCGGCGCAGTAAAAATGAGACCGTCAGCCCGAACTGGGCAAGGTGATAAGTGACCATGACCAGCGTCCGCCCGCTCTGCGTTGAGCGGATGAAGCGCTGCCTTGCCAGAGTCCAATCGGAAAGATAAAAGAGCAGTGCGCCTGAGGATGCCATCAAAGCGGCTCGAAAATCCCACGCCGGATTCCAGAGAGTGGAAAAGGCAGAATAAACCATAGCGCTGATGACCAGTATGTAGGTCAAGACAGCCCGAGTAAGCCACCTGCCGGAGGGATAGGTTTGCAGGGCGGACGATATGTGCCGAAAGGCCGAAAAGGCAGTTGCCAGCAAAACAGCGGCGCTGAGAAATGCGGCGGGGTGTTGAGGCGGCGGCGGTTGATTGAGTGCGATGATATAAGCAATATGAGCCATTAAAAAAGAGAACAAACCGGCAGGGAAGTATCGGCGCGGGAGGAGCAGAAAAACATCACCCGCCAGGGAAAAGACCAGCCCCAATCCAAACCAGAAGGAAATCTGCCAGCCGCCAGAGGCGAGGTAAGCGGCGACCAAACAAAGCATGACGCCGGTTTTGGTTAACCAGCGCCAGTTGAGTTTATTGAAGTAAACCGCCAGCCAATCCACTACTGCAAGAATCAGCGCGCCGGTGAAACCGCCCATTTCAATCCCTCTTGCGGTAATAGCCCAACCAGCGCAAGGCATCGGGCTTGTTACGCCAGTTGGGGTTGACTTTGACTTTCAATTCAAGGTAAACCCGCCTGCCGCTCATCGCTTCGATTTCCTGCCGGGCACTGCTGCCGATCTTTTTAAGCATTTCTCCCCCCTTGCCGATGACGATGCCTTTATGAGATTCGCGTTCTACGAAAAGGGTGGCGTGTATATAAGCGCCTTCTTCTCCGCGCTCGGTGTATTCATCAATTCGAACAGCAATCGCATGAGGGACTTCATCCCGCAGGTGTAACAGAGCAGCCTCGCGGATGAGGTCGGCGGCAATTTCTCTTTCGTATAAATCGGTGATCTGGTCGGGGTCAAAGAGCGGTTCACCGGCCGGTAAACGAGAAAGCAGGGCCTGCATGAGCCTGTCTCTGCCGTCTCCGCGAGTGGCTGAAAATGGAATCACTTCTTCAAATGAATGCAGGGAGCGGTACTGGCCGGTGCGCTCAGCCAGCAAATCGCTCTGGACGAGGTCAACCTTGTTCAGTCCGAGCAGAACGGGGGGTAACCCCTTTATGGATTTCAAACGCTCGGCGATGAGATGGTCTTCCGGCGTTGGAGCAACGGAGGCATCCACCAGCCAGAGAATTACATCGCCATCTTTGAGGGCATCTTCGGCAACCTGATTCATGTACTCGCCCAGTTTATGCACCGGTTTGTGCATACCAGGGGTATCCATAAAGACCAGTTGGGCATCTGGCAGGGTTAAAATGCCCAGCTGGCGCTGGCGGGTTGTTTGAGGCCGGGGCGAAACTGCGGCGATTTTCTGTCCCAAAAACGCGTTCATCAGGGTGGATTTACCCACATTGGGACGGCCGATCAGAGCCACATAGCCGGCACGGAAAGAAGGAGGAGAAAGTTCATTCATTTTTTATCGCCTCTGACTGCCTGACCCTTTGCATGACTCGCGAATTGACGATGGCAACCCCGCTGATGATCAGCCCGCCTCCCAGCAGCACGCGCCATTCCAGCGATTCTTGCAGGAAGATGACGCCTAAAACCACACCTACCAATGGAAAGAGGTAGGTGACCAGCGTGGTGCGGGTTGGGCCGACCTCTTTCAGCAAGCCATAGTATAGCACAGTGCCGATGCAGGTTGCCATGATGCCCAGCCAGAGGATTGCCAGCCAGGTCATCGGCAGGTGCGGCAGTTTCAGGTTGCCTTCCACGCCCAGCGCCAGACCCCAGACGGTTAAATTGGCAAAGAAATTCTGACCCAGAGCCTGAACTACCGGGGCAAGATCAAAGGTGCGCCGGCGGGCAAAGATGATAGCAATGGAATAAGACAGGGAAGCAGCCAGCACGCCGATTTGCCCCCAACGTTGACCGGTCATTCCTCCCCCCAATTCGTCGCCAACCAGCACAACCACCCCGGCAAACCCTGCCAGAAGCCCTAAGAGACGTGGAATGGTGACACGGTCATCGCGGACAAAGATTTGCGCCAGCAGCATCGTAAACAGCGGGGCGGTTGAGTTGAGAATGGCAGCCATACCCGAAGTTACATGCTGCTCACTCCAGGTGATCAGCAGGAACGGCAGGGCAATATTGAAAATGCCTAGAACGAGAAAATCCCAGCCGTTGGAGCGGGATGGTAAACGAGGGCGGGTGATCAGCAGGAGAATAAACAATCCTGCCAGCGATACGCTCAACCGCAGGGCGGTGAAAGTGAGGGGCGTCAATTCTTCCAGACCGATTTTGATCCATAAAAATGTGGCGCCCCACACCACTCCCAGATAGATGAACTTAAGCCATGATTTCAGGGACACGAGGCTGCTCCTCAGTAGTTGGTGGTCTGGTCAATCAACCCTCTTTCACGCGCCTGATGATCGCAATAGCGGAAGATAAAGATGCTGGCAATTCCAAACAGGAGAGAGGAGCCAATCAGAATGAGCAGTAAATCACCATTGCTTAATACTGTAAAGGTGGGAAATGCCTCAGCCACTGCTCCAACCAGCGAACGGCGGATCAATTCCAGCCAGTAGGTGATGGGCAGGAAATAACCCACCGGCCGCAGCCAGCCCGGTAAAACCTCCAGCGGAAAAATTGCCCCGGTAAAGAGGAACAAACCGCCCGCCACCACATCTCCGATGTAATAGGTGTGACGGGCAGTCATCAGGGTGATGCCTGCCAGAATCAGGCCGCTGACTGCCAGCATGATGATGCCGAGAAAAAGTGCTGCCAGAAAGAGCGGCCAGTTTACACGCGACCAGTCTAGCGAAACATTGAGGAATAAAACACCGGCGGCGATGGTGATGACCACCCCAAAAGTGCCCACAATGAATTTGGCAACCGCCCGCCCGAACAGATAAAAGGGGATGTTCACCGGCGCGGTGTAGATGTATTTAAGGGTGCGGTAGTGCTCGCGGTCGTCAATAATCGTCCATGAAACGCCGGTAAGCACAGCCGGTACGTACTGGTAAAATGCATTGCCGAGGTAGAGGTAAGCAAACACAGGGGAATCGAAATTGCCCTGTGTGACAATGGAATACATCAACACCAGAATGGCCGCGCCAGCCACTGGCTTGATGATGGAATAGGTGGCAAACAGAAACGGATCCGTCCAGTTGGATTCGATTTGCCAGCCCAGCCACGAAGCGGTCAGGAAAGAGCGTAAATTGACGGATTTTTGCATGGCAGTACCTTTCATCGGCGGTTTTCGGTCAGGCGACCCTCGCGGACGGCTAAACGCTCAATATAAGCCAGCAGGTAACGAGCAGCGGTGATGAAAACCACCGAAAGGATGATTAAAATCAGGATTTCGGTTTCCACACTCAAAAAACCCAGAGTCGGGCCGCTGGCGAAGACCAGCTGGCGCATGGCATCCAGCCCAAGCGTGAGGGGTACGACCGAAGCGGCAGCCGCCGCCCAAAAGCCAAGGTTCTTGACCGGAAAGTACATGCCGGAAATCAGATAAATGGGTTCCTGAGCTAAATTGGCCAGATGCCACGCTTCGCGGCTGAGCAGGAGGAAAATGGAGGCACTCATCATCCCCAGACCGTAGAGGGCGACCATGCTGAGCGAAAACACGGCAATCAACTGCCAGAAAGATGAAACCGCATAACTCACATTGAAGATCAGGCTGCCGACGGCGATGATGGCAATGGCGCGCAGCAGAGTGGCAAACAAGCCGCCCACCGCCATGCCGAGCAGGATGGCCATCATCGGCGCAGGGGAGATGATATACAGGGCCAGATTTCCCTGCTCTTTTTCCCAGTACAACTGGCTGGACATGCTCCACAGCACATTCATCCAGAAGGCGGTCATTGCCCCACCGATGACCACAAACCCGACATAATCTTCCGGGGCGCCGATGGCGCGATAGACGAACACATAAGCCGCAACACTGAGGAGCGGGAGGAATATATCGAAGAACATCCACGAACGCTCGCGCTGCATACCCACCACGCGCGGATAGGAGCGCCCGATGACCGTCATCAGAAACAACCGCCAACCGCTGCGTTTATGCTCAATCGGCCGGTACAGAGACATGTTCCACCTCCTCCATGCGCTGGCCAACCAGTTGAACGAAGACATCTTCCAGCGTGGGTTCGCGTTTTTCCAGCCGTAAAATGCGAGCCGACTGGGCGGCGAGTTCATGGATGACTTCGGAAAGTACGGCTTCTTCATCCAGCGTGATTTCCAACCGCAATGAGTCTTCCTCCGGGAACTGGTGGAAGTGTTGCAGTCCTTTTATCTGAAGGAAGGGGTATTCATCCAGCAATTGGGAAGCGGCCACCCACACTTGAAAGAAAATTTCGTGCCGCAGGTTTTGTTTGAGCCGGGCGGGCGTATCGCAGGCCAGTACCCGACCCTGATTGATGATGGCCACACGGTCGCAGAGTTCTTCCGCTTCCACCATGTAGTGGGTGGTGAGCAGCAGGGTGCGGTGCGGATTTTCATCCATCCAGCGGCGGATGAAGGAACGCACATCCCGCGATGCGCCGACATCCAGACCGAGGGTGGGTTCATCGAGGAAGAGCACTTCCGGATCTGTGAGGAAGCCGCGGATGATATTCATTTTCTGGCGCAAACCGGTGGAAAGATCGGAGGATTTGGTGTTGAGGCGGTCGGTTATGCCAAGAATTTCCGCCAGAGTTTTGATGCGGCGGTTGGCTTCGGCGCTGGGAATGCCGTAGAACTGAGCAAACATCCATAAATTTTCCCGCACGGTCAGCAGGCCGTAGCCGGAAGTCTCGCCGCCGGAAACCATGTTGATGCGTTTGCGCACCTCGCCCGGTTGTTGAGTGACATCCAGCCCCGCTACCCACGCTCTGCCGCTGGTCGGTGAAAGTAGGGTGGTGAGGATTTTAATCAGCGTGGTCTTGCCGGCACCGTTCGGCCCGAGCAGACCAAACAATTCGCCTTCGCGAATTTCAAGGTTGACATTTTCCAGAGCGACCAGTTCGCGCTGTTTTTCCTTTCGGTTATTGCGGATTTTGTAGATACGCCCGAGGTTTTCTGTTTTGACTGCCAGAGGTTGACTCATGGAATTTTCTCCGATTCGAACCGATTTCGTTAAGTGCTTGTAAGGCTAGCGTAGGTCAAGCGTAGGTATTGCGTCAAGCAGTGGAACAAAGTTTCCTGTATTATTGTAATCGAAAAGGGCGACTTCTCTTCTTCTCCTCCTTAAAAAGCGTGCCGGGGTCGGCGTCCCCGGCACGCTGTGATTCTATTATAAAACATACCCGTTCCCGATCCGACATCCTTCAAATTCAGCCGGAACATAAGTTCAGTCACTTTCTTCAGCCGGTTTTCAGTCATTTGTTATGGGTTTCCATTCGAGTTTAGAGGCAGTTCTTTTTGAAGCGGAACCGCCTATTTTCTCAAGATGATTTTCAAGCCCACCGGATTATGTTATAGTAATGAAAACAAATTGAATACCTTTGACCGGTACAGGGGATTATCTCCGAGGGGCGGTTTTTAAGACATGGCTTATAATCTCCTCCCCGGTGACCGAAGCTGCTGCTTTGGGTGATGAAAGGAGAAATTTTTTTCGTTTTTTTACCTTGGGGAGGAAAGAAATGAAACAAGCCGCAGAAGAAAACCATTTTAAACAGTTTCTGGCCTTTTCGGGAAAGGTCATTGTTGTTCATACGGTTACTTACTTCTTGTTTGGCCTGATCATGTCAAACGTGTTTGATTACGGCAACATCTTTCAGCAGGAAATCATCCGCGATTTTATGCGCCCCATGGGCTCTACATCGGTTTTTTTAGGACCGATTCTCCAGCCGGTCAGGGCGCTTCTTTTTGCGGTTGGTTTATGGCCACTCCGTAAAACCATTGTGGAAAGCAAGCGCGGCTGGCTCATCTTGTGGGGTTTATTTGTGATGTTCGGCATTCTGGGCACACCGGCAGCTGCGCCTTCCTCGCTGGAGGGAGTGATTTACTCCAGATTACCACTGTGGTATCACCTGCTCGGTTTGCCGGAAATTTTATTGCAGACGTTGACTTTCTCAATTGTGCTGGTATGGTGGGAAAAAAGGCGCTTCCAGGCGGGCCAGCCCCGCAAGGTAAGTGCTTTGCCGGCCGATATTTTGAAGGCGGTGATGCTGGCTTGTTTTGCCTATATGGGGTATGCGGTCGGCAGCATTCTCAGTGCGGTTCTTGCCAGAGTGAATATTGACATGGAATCGGCGGCCGCCGATTGGAAGACCCAGATCATGTTTGTGGTTGCTCTTGTGTTCAATGTAATTTTCATCATCGTTGTTTCCCGATGGTGGATGAACCGTAAAATTGTGCTGTGGCAGGTTTTCCTTCTTTTCTGGCTTATTGATACGGTAGTACCTTTGGTTTATCAGTTCATTTTCCTTTCGCCAATGCCGATCCCGCTGGCCGTTCTGATCGGCTTCTTCCCGGCGCTGGTGATTACGCTGGGTATGCGGATTGGCTACAAAAGGGAAATACCCCCAGGTTGAACCGAAACGGCCCATTGGTTGACGGGGTGGATTTCTTAACCGGAAGTTACTGTGTGGATCAACGGATAACTATACAATCTTTGTTCGTTTAGATGAGGAAAAAATGGAATTGAAAATCATCGAAAAAAACAATCAACGCATTGCGGAAGTTATCTCCGCCGATTTTGTTATTACCACCCCGCAGGACGCTCTCGACCTGATTGCGGAAGCGGGTTATTACGAGGCAAGTGGTGTCATTTTGAAGGAAGAAAATTTAGCGCCGGATTTTTTTGACTTGCGGAGCGGAGTGGCGGGTGAAATTTTGTTGAAGTTTTCCAATTACAGAGTCAAAATGGCGGTGGTCGGTCAATTCGAGAAATACACCAGCAAAAGTTTGCAGGCATTTATCCGCGAAAGCAATCGCGGCAAGGATGTATTCTTTGTGCCGGACCGAGAGACAGCCTTAGCAAAAATTTTCGGCTAAACGTGGTGTTTTGTATAAGCGGGGCAACCCCATCACAGGGATTGCCCCTTATTTATACACTTACCCTTAAATCGCCGTCAGGAAAATTCCGAAAAGGTAACCGGCGGTCATACTCAAAATGGCTACCAGTGAAACATATATTGCGGTTTTCTTCTTACCCATCACGCCGCCAAGCACCAGAATGGATTGCAGGGAAAGTTCCGGGTCGGCCAGCAGGTAAGCCAGCAAGGGGCCGCGGGCCATGCCCAAATCGAGGAACATTCTGGCAACCGGCACCTCCACCAGCGTAGGGAAGTACATGAACACCCCGAATAACACGCCTACCAGATTGGCAAGCAGGGTATTTCGGCCGGCGATGGCTTGCACCCACGCTGGCGGTATGATTTGTCTGGCAATACCGGCAAGGAAAACACCCACAATCAACAACGGGAAGATTTGCTTGACGAATTTCCACGTTTCCCAGATCCAGCCGCTTAATTCATCTCCCGTGAACGAACGTGCCGCTACCCATCCCAGCGCGGTAAGGACGATCACCTCGCCGATAAAGCGGCCGTTCAGGCCAATGATGACCGAACCGGTTTCTTCCCTGGGGGCTGCGACTAAAATGGTCACGGCAATCAGCCCGATAGCGGCGTAAGTCCAGCGGTTGAAGCCGGAAAAGATATTTTCAAATCCTTTCCAGGCTGCCAGACCGATAAATACGAGAAGGACGATCAGCAGCAAGCCCTGTAAGGTCAGGTTCACGGCTTGCAAACTCTCCCGTAATGGCGGCGTGACATTATAAGGCAGTTTGATTTCGGCATAGACCTTCGTCAGTAGATCGATCTGCAGCGTCCCAATGATCAGCACGGCTACGAGCAGGATAAAGACCACCCAGACTGCCGGTTTGACTTGAACCACCTGATCGAACATGCCGGCTTCGTTCATTTGCACGGTTCGAGCGGCTTCTTCTTTGCGGAAAATCCACGCCATTACCAGACCGATGAGGATGCCAAAGGAGATAGAGAGAATAAGGCGCGCAATGGCCACATCAAAACCGATGGCGGTGCCGGTGTAGGTGATGGCGAGAATGTTTATCGCCGGGCCAACGAACAGGAAGGTAATTGCCGGCCCCAAACCCGCGCCGCGCTTCCAGATGCCGGCAAACAGTGGCAGTATGGTGCAGGAACAAACCGCCAGAATAAACCCGCCAAAAGCCGATGCCGGATAACTGATCCATTTCGAGGCTTTTGGTCCGAGGTAACGGGTGATGGCCTCTTTGGGGATCATCGAACTCATGTAACCGGCAATGATGAAAGCGGGAACAAGGCAGAGCAATACATGAGCCGCAAGATAATCCAGCAGACTGCTCAAACCGGCAAAAAGCAGGGATGAAATCGTGTTGAGTATCGAGTCCATAATCCTGTCGGCAATTCCTTTTTGTATGCAAAATTTTGAATGTTACCTGCACATAAAAAAGGCACGGGCTGATGCCGGCCTGAAATTCGTCAATATGAGTACAGGTTTTTCATAACAAAACTGCTCGTGCCCGCTTCGATTGAGGATTTCCGTTTGCATTTGGGGCAGTCGCATTCATGTGGTTCAGCCCCTTCCGTCTGTTGCGCCTGATCTGGCAGTGAAGAGTAAACAGTGTTCAAAATATCCAGAACATCCTCTCGCACAATCCGATAGTAAATGTTCCATCCTTGGCGACGGTCCTGAATGATGCCCGCTTCACGCAGCACGGCCAGCTGTTGAGAGAGGTAAGCCTGACGAAAACCGAGCACGGCTTCGAGATGGCAGACACATTCTTCTCCCTTGCCCAGCACAGTTAATATTGCCAGACGAGCCGGGTGGGCAAGGGCTTTAAACAATTGAGCAGGGGACTCAAAACGTTCAACGGGGTTGTTCATCATGACATTCAATTCCTTGAATGTAATTGTAAAACATCCAACCGGAATGTCAAGCGGACAAATGTCATCAAACCCGCTTGAAAGATGATTGTCTTTTCAGTCCACCGTCAGCGTTTTGCTCAGGTTACGCGGAAAATCAGGATCATAGCCACGGGCAACCGACATCTGATAGGCCAGCATTTGCAAGGGAAGAACACTGAGCAGGGACGAGATTTCGGAGGTGGCTGCCGGCAGGGTGATCACATCGCTGGCGTTGGCGCGCAGGCGGACATCTTCCTGTCCAATGGCAACGGCACGTCCGCCGCGGCAGGTAACTTCGTTGATACCGCTGACAATCAAAGGCACATCATCCGGCCCGGCGACAAAGAGCACCGGAAAACCCTCTGTCACCGCAGAAAGCGGGCCGTGCTTGAACTCGGTGGATAACATGCCTTCGCAATGAGCGTAGGTAATTTCCTTGAGTTTGAGCGCCCCTTCGAGCGCCATTGGGTAGGTGGCGCCGTAACCCAGACAATACAGGTCGTTCCAGCGGTTGATGTCCGGCGTTATGGCTTGAATCTGGGCTTCGGTCATGGCCAGTGTTTCTTCCATCAGCGCTGGAATCTGTTCCAGAGGACGGGTATCTTTACCGGCAAGACGATAAGCCAGATATAAGAAAGTAACCACCTGATTGGTAAAGGTCTTGGTGGCCGGTACGCTGATTTCGTAGCCGCAGCAGAGGGGCAGCCAGCTGGCGGTTGCTTTGGTGAGGGTCGAGCCGATCACATTGGCCAGCCCGAGGCAGGTCATGCCGCGGGCTTCGGCGGCTTGCAGGGCATTCAACACATCTTTGGTTTCTCCCGACTGGCTGACGAAAATACCCACATCCTGCTGGTTGACTGCCGGGAGGTATTGCGGAATGAATTGAGGGGCAAGCACCGGAATGACCGCCCTGCCGGCCAGTTGAGCGAAATAAACCGAACCTGCCAGACAGGCGTGGTAACTTGTGCCGCAGCCGATAAAGTACACCTGACGGGCGTTGCGGATGGCATCCAGCACCTGCTCCACTTCCGCGCTGCCCGCCAGCATGTGCAGAACCTCGCGGGCAACCTGCGGTTGTTCGTGAATTTCTTTCAGCATGAAGTGGGCGTAACCGCCTTTCTGGACGGTTTCCATGGTCTCGGTTACCAGTTCGGGTTGCCGTTCGATTAACCGACCGTCGGCTACAGAGCGCAATTCGACTCGGTCTGCCCACAGGGTGATGATTTCGCCATCTTGAATGCGCAGGATTTTGCGGGTGAGGGGCAGGATGGAGGGCAGATCCGAGGAAACGCAGGTAAAGCCTTCGCCGATGCCTACAACCAGACCGCTCCCTTTTTTGATGGCATACAATTTGTCATCATTGATACGTCCGATGACGTAGGCGTAATCGCCCTGTAAATCCTGATAGGCGCGGCGAATGGCCTCGATGAAATCACAACCGCGGTCAATATAGCGTTCGACTGCATGAACACACGACTCACCATCGTTGTGCGAGCGAACCGTCATGCCTTCTGCCATGAACTGCTGGCGCAGTTCCACATTATTGACCACATTGCCGTTGTGGGCGCCGACCAGATCGCCATCCGAATCGAGGTGCGGCTGAGCGTTGAGTTGGGATGGTGCGCCGAAGGTTGCCCAGCGTAACTGGGTGATGCCGCGGCTGCCGATCATTTCGGCGAAATTGTATTTTTGGGCCACTTCATCCACTTTGCCGACATCCTTGCGTAAATCAATGCGGCTGCCGGAGATGGTGGCCGCACCCACCGAGTCGTAGCCACGGTAGGTCAGCCGGCGGGCGGCTTCAATCAAAATCGGGCCAAGTGGCTGCTCTTTTTCAGTTACGATGCCAAAAATTCCGCACATAAGTTTCCTTTGGGAAAAGAAGTTTGGATTTTAACAACGCCAAGTTTATCACAAAGGGCCGATGAAGTTGAAATTTGAATGGTGTGAGGGTAGTAAAATTCATGTTAAACTAAAACCATGGCTGGTTAAAAACTCACCGGGAGTACGCTCATGCTTCTGTGCATTGATATCGGCAATACGAATATTAAATTTGGTTTGTTCGATGGCGAGCGGATGTGCTGCCACTGGCGGATTGCCACCGACCGTAACCGGCTGGCGGATGAATATGCGGTTTTACTGCTCAATTTGTTATCCACTTCCGGCCTTACCGCTGCGGACGTGGAGGGAATTGCAGTTTCTTCGGTGGTGCCGGCGCTAACGCAGGTGTTTGAGGATATTTCCCGCCGTTACCTTCATCAGGAAGCGTTGATGATCGCCGCTGGTGTGGATGTGGGCATGCGCATCAACACCGAATATCCTCAGGAAGTCGGCACCGATTTAATCGTCAATGCGCTGGCGGCGCGACATCTGTACGGCACACCGGTAATTGTGGTTGGCTTTGGCACGGCAACCACGCTCTCGGCGGTTTCGGCGGCGGGAGATTTTGAAGGTGTTGCCATTGCACCGGGGATACTCACGAGCAGTGATTCCCTTTTCAGGGCCACGGCAACCCTGCCGCAGGTGGCGCTGGCTCATCCTGTGGCGGCGATTGGCAGGAATACAATTCAATCCATGCGCGCCGGGATTGTATTTGGCTTTGCTGAACTGGTGGATGGCATGGTGCGGCGCATCCGCGGGGAACTGGGCGGGCAGGCGCGGGTGGTTGCCACCGGCGGGCTGGCAGAATTGATTGCCCCGGAAAGTCAGACCATTGAAGTGGTGGAGCCCAACCTAGCCCTGATTGGCCTGCGTTTGCTGTACGAGCGCAACAGAACTGCTTGATGCAAACAGGTTGCGCCGTAAAATATCGGCAATGGTCAAGTTGTGCCGTTCGGTCAATTGCTGGTTGATCATCTCGATTTGTTTGCGGGGTGAGTAAAACACCTCGCTCCACCCGTAGCCGGCGCAGGCCGTATCGGCAATCCAGTTGCCGGCATCATCCTGCCCCCACCACAGGCGGTAAGCCTGTTCCAGTTCGGGGCGGATATGGAGTTCAGGGGTATTGATGTGGGCTGAGTAGTAGTAATCCGGCGGCAGGGCGTTGAGCAAGGTTTCGAAACTGTGCACGCGGATGTGAATATTCTCACTGCCGTCACATTCGGTTATGCGACACAGGCCGCGCAGTGTGGCAAACGGAGCGATCACCTCCACCCACTGGATGCGCGGGAAACGCTCTTTGATTTTGTTGATCACCTCGCGCATCACCAGCCCGCTGGCAATGCTATCGGCTATGAAAGCCACCGTGATATGCTCGTGCTGGATTTTGTTGAGGTCTTTGTCTTTAAAGAGGGTCATCTCGACTTTGCGGCTGAACACCGGCACACTGCTGTCGAAGACATGGTGAGCATCCAGAATGACCTCATCGCATAAATAGCCGGAATTGGCGTAAATAGCCTCGGTAACCTGATATTTCAATCCTTCGCGGGCAATGGGGAAGACGGCTATTTGAGTCTGCTGCTGGCTGGCAAATAAATTTTGAAAAATGGGGGAGGCCATGATTGCCTGAATGGCCTGACTGATCAAAAAGGAACGCTGAGATCCCATAATCAACTGGCCGGGCAGGGATAAAGTCTGGATGGATTGAATTTCTTCGGCTTTCAAACCGGTCAGAGCCAGCAGATGAGGATTGGGGCTGGTGGTATGGGTATATATGAAACGGGCTGTGGCGGGGTTATGGTAGAGTACCAGATCAATGGAAGTTCCGTTGTGCAGAATCATCCGGCCGGGACGGTAAAAGCCGCTTCCCTGTTGACCGATGGGGTAGGGAAGCGGCTCTTTCAGTGTTACCTGACCAGCGGAGCGACCGGGATCATCTTCCGAAAAATCAAATGGCAAGATAAATTCGCTCATCAGAACACCTCCTCAAAACCACACCTATTTATAAAAAAGCAGGTTCGGGGCATTCGCTGTTCCGCGATTCCACGACCTGCCCGAATAATTCTATCTCACTTCTCGAAAAAAGTTAAGCAGAATCCGGGGAATAAAAACCCTATTCGCTGAAACGCAGGCAGCCCCTGCTTCAGGACAGGGACTGCCTCATTAAGTAAGATGGGGAGGAAAACTTATGCGTCGAATTGACCTACTTCTTCACCGTTAACGATTACCGTGTAACTGCCGCCGGAAAATGATCCCAGACTGTAGGTTACATCCAAAGGTTCCGTCACCTGAATGCAAACCTGTTCCGGATCGGACACAGAATAAACATCCACGAGAATGCGGTTTTCTTCATCAGGCTCACTTACTGCGATGCGCAATTGATGGCACGGTGTTGGCAATTCTCCCTTCAAAACCAGATTCACTTGAACGGGGTAACTTTCCAGAATCAACAGGTCGGTGGATTCAAGGAAAACCTCACCGCGCTGCAAATCCGCGTCACTTTCCAATGGCTGATAAGGATTTTCCGGCGGGGAATTTTGATTGCCCATATCCGTTGGATTACTTACCGGCGAATTGGGGTCGTTTTGGGCTGGCGCAGCACAGGCGGCAAGCGCAAAAAACATACCCATTATCAGTAATAACTTTCGAAACATCTTAACCTCCATTTTCTATGTTGAGAATATGACGCCGTAATTGTTAAATTGGTTCCGGTGCACGAGGTAATGATATAATTGATAAAAATTATCCAAAAACTTTCATGACAACTCTGAAATCCATCCTTCAATTTACGGTTGAAATACCCGTTTACCCCGAAAGGCTCTACCGGGCGTGGCTGGATAGTTATGAGCACAGCCGCTTCACGGGTAAGAAGGCCGAAATTGCGCCTCAAGTTGAAGGCGGATTTCATTCATTGGCGGGCAGTGTTTCGGGCCGGCTGATTCGTCTTGTTCCTCATTCTCTCATTGAGCAAACCTGGCAGGTGGGGGATTTACCTCTCGACGCGGATTCATACATCACTCTCCGTATGCAGCCGACCTGCACCGGCTGCGAATTGACTCTTTTCCATTCCGGTGTGCCGGTAGCATTAAACAACCGGATGCTGGACTGGTGGGAATCCAGTTACCTGCGGCCTTTGCAACAGTATTTTGAAGAACTGGTGGGGGACTATGTGGCAGATATGGGAGACGGCTGAGTGTTGGCCGGGACGGGGAGATAGGAAAAAAAGGCTGACCTCTTTCCTATTTTCGGTCATATTTTGTAATTGAGCATTTCGGTGGGGGGCAGGTGATGATAAGATGAAAACTGCTCCAATTTCCATTCGGGAGGGTGTTCCATGCAAATCGTCACCGATCGAGGTTGCGATCTTTCTCCTCAACAAATTAACAACCTGCCGCAAATCCATTATATTCCGATGAAGTTAACGCTCGATGGCAAGACCTATTCCAGTGGAGAAGATCTTTCTTCGGAAGAATTCTACCGTTTGCTGGATGAAACGGGGGCTTTCCCAACCACTTCTCAGCCGGGAACGGGAGACTTTGTGGATTTGTACCGTAGTCTGGCAAAGGAGGATCCCGAAATTCTTTCCATCCATATTTCATCGGGGCTAAGTGGAACTTTAAACTCGGCACGCGTTGCGGCCGAAATGGTGCCGGAGGCAAAAATCACCCTTTGGGATACGATGACCCTCTCCGCGCCGGAGGGCTGGCAGGTGGAAGCGGCTGCACGGGCGGTTAAAGCCGGGTGGGGATTAAACGAGATTCTGGCCCTTCTTGAAAAAGTCCGCAGCCTGACGACCGGCTTTTTTACGCTGGATACTATGAAGTACCTGATTCACGGCGGACGCATCAGTCATTTGAAAGGGCTGCTCGCCTCGCTTTTGAATATCCGGCCGGTGATTTCCGTTTCGAAGGAAGATGGACGCTATGTGACCATGGCTCAGGAACGCACCTTCCGCCGCGCCATTCAACGCATGGCCCAGGAAGTCATCAAGATGTATCCCGGCTTTCAAAAACTGCGTTTGCAGTTGATTCACGGAAACAATCCGGAAGGAATCGAAATGCTGCGCGAAGCGATGGAAAATCTGGTGCAATGTGAATGGCTGCCACCGGTGACGGTTGGGGCAATCCTGGGGGCGCATACGGGCAGCACACTGGTGGGCATTTGTGCGGCACCCGCCGAGCTGATAGATTTACTGCCTTAATTGTTCATGGATTTCAGCGATTTGTTCGCTGCCAATCGGTCTGCTGAAAAAGAATACTTCAGCAGACCGATTTGATTTTCTAATCAATTTATAAAAATTTTCGAGTGATATCTGTATCCTTGAACTGCCACTTTGTTGATAAACTTATGGAAATAAAGAGTGGAGTGACAATGAACATCGTTGTATGTCTCAAAATTACACCCGATCCGGAAGATCTGGAAATCGGCCCGGATGGTTCGGTTTCCACCACCCATGCAGAATGGAAAACCGGCAGTTTTGATTTACCCGCACTGGAAGCGGGAGTGCGGCTGGCTGAAATGCACGGCGGTAAAGTTATTGCGCTTTCAGCCGGCACTTCACAAATCAATCAATCGAAAGTGCGGAAAGATATCCTCTCCCGCGGCGCTGAGGAACTGGTGCTGGTTGTGGATGATTCGTTGAAAGATGCCTCGACCGCCGAAACAGCCCTCGTGCTGGAAAAAGCCATCCGCAAACTGACGGATGTTCAACTGGTATTGTTTGGCGAAGGGTCAGCTGACCTCTATTTTCAACAAACCGGTGTTCAGGTTGGCGAACGGCTGGGGTGGGTAACGCTGAACGCCGTTCAGGATGTGCGCTTGCTGGAAAATGAAGCACTTGAGGTACAACGCATTGTGGAACATGAATTGCAGGTGCTGGATGTGCCGCTGCCGGCTGTTCTTTGTGTTACTTCGGATATCTGCGAGCCGCGTCTGGCTTCCATGCGGGAGATTTTACGAGCCTCTAAAAAAACGGTGTTCGAATGGTCGCTTTCAGATATTGGGATTGAAGGTTTGACACCTTCGGTTGAAATTGTGAAGGTCATGGCGCCGCCGCGCGCATCCCGCAAGGGTGAAATGCTGAGCGGTTCGGTAGAGGAAATGGTCAGCGCGCTGGTCAATAACTTGCGAAAAGATGGGGTGCTCTAAAGCAGAGAGGGAGGAAAATGGAGATTCAGCGGCAGATATTTATATTCAGTGAAGATATAACACTGGTAAGAGAATTAATCGGCGCGGCTCAGGTGCTGGCAGAGGGGAAGCCGGCAATTCTTTCCGCGCTGGTGATCGGCGGTTCAACCTCTGTGGAACAGATGCAGAATACCGGAGTTGACCGGATTTACCGGCTGGATACACTGCCGCCGGACTGCCTTGTGGAGGATATCTTCCAGACTTTGTGGGGGTTAACCCGAGAAATTAAACCGGATTATTTGGTGATAGGTGCTACCACCGCCGGCCGGTTGATTTGCGGTCGGCTGGCGGCACGGTTGAACACTACGGCTCTCACCGATATTCAAACCATAGAATTTGACGCGCAGGGGCTCCTCATTCGGCACATGGTCTTTGGAGGCGGGGCGCAGCGGCTTGAAAGACCGCTGCGGCAGCCGGTGGTCATGACCATCGGAAAGGGACAATTCGAGTCCCAAGCCGCCCGTTCCGAAAAAGTTGCCGAAGTGATTCCGGTGGCCTTTACTCCCCCTGAAACACGCGCTATCCTGCGCGAACGCAGGGAATTACCTCCCGTTTCCGTCAATCTGGCAGAAGCCAAAAGGGTGGTCTGTCCGGGTCGTGGAATTGCCCGGCGGGAAGACCTGACCATGGTGGAGGAATTAGCCCGCTCGTTGGGGGCAGAAATTGCCTGCACCCGTCCTCTTTCGGAAGGATTGGGCTGGCTGCCGCGTGAGCGGTATATTGGCATTTCGGGCGCCTATATCAAGGCAGATTTATATGTTGGACTGGGAGTCTCGGGGCAGGTTCAGCATACCATCGGCATCACCGATGCCCGAGTGGTGGTGGCCATCAACCGGGATGCTGAGGCTCCCATTTTCAAACAGGCCGATTATGGCATCGTTGCCGATTTATACGAGGTTATGCCGGCGCTGATTGATGCTTTGCGCTCTGCGTGAGGAAAGTGATGAGCGAAGAAAAACTGGATGTCATTGTAGTTGGGTCAGGAGTTGCCGGCTGCAGCGCAGCGCTTTTACTGGCAAGGGCCGGTCTGCGGGTGGCTCTCATTGAACGCGGGCCGTATCCGGGAAGCAAAAACCTCTCCGGCGGTGTGTTGTACGGCCGTGTTCTTCACCAGATTATTCCGAATTTTTGGGAACAGGCGCCGGTGGAGCGCTTCATCACCAATCAAGTGGTCACATTTCTGACCGAAGATTCATCCATCAGTCTGGATTACAAAACGGAGGCTTTCAGCCAGCCGCCCTATAATGCATTCAGTGTGCTGCGTGCTAAATTCGACCGCTGGTTGGGAGATCAGGCCGAAGCGGCAGGCGCGCTGCTGGTGCCCGGCATCAAAGTGGATCGTTTGATTCTGGATGGGAAGAAAGTGATTGGCATCGCTGCCGGTGAGGAAGAGATGTTTGCGGAGGTGGTCATTGCGGCGGATGGAGCCAATTCATTTCTGGCTCAGCAGGCGGGGTTGCGCCCTCGCTTGCCTGAAGAACACGTGGCAGTGGGCATAAAAGAAGTGATTGCCCTGCCGCAGGACGTGATTGAAAACCGCTTTCGGCTGAACGGGAATGAGGGCTGTGCTTTTAACATCGTTGGCTCGGCAACACAGGGTATTGCGGGCGGGGGTTTTCTTTACACAAATAGAGACAGTATCTCGGTAGGGCTGGTCATTCAACTGGCGGATTTGATCGAACGGCAGATTAAGGTCACCGAGGTCTTTGACCATTTCCTCCAGCACCCCTTTATTGATTCCCTGATCAAAGGCGGGAAAATGATGGAATATGGGGCGCACCTTGTGCCGGAAGGCGGTCTAAGGATGATGCCGCGCCTGTTCATGGATGGGATGCTGGTCATTGGTGATGCCGCAGGTCTGACCATCAACAATGGATTCTGGGTGCGGGGGATGGATCTGGCAATTGGCTCGGCTATTGCCGCGGCCGAGGCCGTGATTCGGGCGCATGAAAGCAGGGATTTCAGTGAGCAGAGTCTGGCATTCTATCATCAGAAATTAAGCGAAAGTTTTGTGATGGCCGATTTGCAAACCTACGCCCGCGCACCCCATTTCATGCAAAACCCTCGCTTGTTTACCGTTTATCCACAGGTGTTGAGGGATATCTTTCTGGGAATATACGAACAGAATGCCCGGCCAAACCAGCATCTGATGACCATTGGCCGCCGGGCGGTTCAACAAAACGATCTTTCTCTTCTGGATCTGCTCAAAGATTTGTGGAATGGAGCGCGTGCCTTATGAAATCCTTATCGGTTAATGAAAAACTGGCGCATAATAAATACGAACTTGATGAGGATCATCCTCACATTGTGGTTCATCAGGCGGTTTGTGAAGCGGAATGTAAAATTCGAGCCTGCCTGTTCGTTTGCCCGGCAAATGTTTATTCCGAACAGGAGGGGAAAATTGTAGCCGATTGGGCGGGTTGTCTGGAATGCGGCACCTGCACAGTTGCCTGTCCGCCGCAGGCATTACACTGGGAATATCCACGCGGCAGTTTCGGCATCATTTACCGGCAGGGTTGATTCGACAGTTCACTTCCAAAATCAAGCGAGAGGAATAAAGCCTTTTCTGGTAAACTTGCACCTGCAAGATTAAAGTTAGAAACTCTGCGGAGGAGGAGATATGCCTGCCAGACGAGCCATGTTATATGTGCCGGCCGATGACGAGCGTAAAATTCAAAAAGCGGCCGGATTGGGAGTGGACAGCGTCTGTCTGGATATTGAGGACGGTGTGGCATTCAACCGCAAGTCGGCCGCACGGGAAAATATCGCTCGAGCCCTTTCTTCGGTTGATTTTGGCCGTTCTGAGCGGCTGGTGCGGATTAACCCCCGCGGTTCGGGATTGGAAGAAGAAGACCTGAAGGCGGTATTACCGGCTCAGCCGGATGGTATCGTTCTGCCAAAAATTGAGGGAGTGGAAGATGTGCGCTGGATTTGCCGGCAGATTGCCGCCGCAGAGCAAGCACAGGGCTGGAAGAGCGGCTCAATTGCACTGCTGGTGCTGATTGAAACTCCACAAGCGCTGCTCAATTTGCGGGAAATCTGTGCGGCGGATGCACGGTTACAGGCATTGATCTTTGGTG
This sequence comes from Chloroflexota bacterium, assembly GCA_040754815.1. Taxonomy (GTDB): domain Bacteria; phylum Chloroflexota; class Anaerolineae; order Anaerolineales; family Anaerolineaceae; genus Bellilinea. The sequence continues at coordinate 441,942 of JBFMBX010000002.1, read as the reverse complement.
CGGAGGATTTTGCGGCCAGCATTGGTGCAGTACGCAGCCGCGAGGGGAAGGAATTGTTATTTGCGCGTAGCGCGGTAGTCATCCATGCGGCCGCATTTGGGATTCAGGCGATGGACATGGTCTGGCTGGATTTGCACGATCTGGAAGGACTGCGGCAAGAGTCAATGGATGGCGCGGCGATGGGCTTTACCGGAAAGCAAATCATCCACCCCAATCAGGTGCAGCCGGTACAGGAAGCCTTCACCCCTTCGGATGAGGCTATCCGCGCGGCGCAGCGCGTCCTCGAGGCGGCTCAAACCCATCTGCAAGCCGGCAAGGGGGCTTTTACGCTGGATGGGAAGATGGTGGATGCGCCGGTCATCAAAGCCGCTCAGCGGGTTTTGGAGCGCGCCAGAGCGGCTGGAAAGTCCATTTAGTCATGGGTTTGGGTGCGGCAATTTACTGGCGGCGTACCACAATCAAAGCGATATCATCCGAACGGCGGGCATTGCCAACGAAGTGATGCACTTCGTTCAGAATGGCGCGGTGGACTTCGGCGGCCGGGTGACCGGCGTATGCCAGTGCCACATCGAGCAAACGGTCTTCGCCGAAAAAGTCGCCGCGCTCGTTTTGGGCTTCGGTGATACCGTCGGTATAGAGAATTAACAAATCGCCCTCAGAAATGCGGACAATTTTTTGCGTCCAGCGGGCCTGATCGGAAACGCCCAGCGCCATACCGGTGGTTTTCAACTCGGTGAGGGAAATTTTCCCTTTGCCGGAGGTGCTGATGAGAAAACCGGGGGGATGACCGGCGTTGGCGAAAGTCAACCGCCCGGTCAGCGGCTCGAGAATGCCAAAAAACGCCGTAACGAACATGTTACCGCGCGTATCGGAAAGGATCCGTTCGCTGACCGCGCTCATCGTAATGGCTGGCAGCGTGGGAAAGCGCACGGCATAAGTCCGGAAAAGGGTACTGCTGAGCGCCATGAACAGAGCCGCGCCCATCCCTTTGTCCGAGACATCGGCGATGACAAAACCCATCTTGTGATTGGAAAGAGGAATGAAGTCATAAAAATCGCCGGAGGTTTCACGGGCGGGCTCCAGCGCAGTGACAATTTCCCAGCCAGCCAGTTGCGGGGCTTCTTCCGGCAGAATATCGGCTTGAATCTTGCCCGCCATTTCCAGTTCCCGATTGGTGAATTCTTCATTGACCTTTGATGATGAGCGGGCTGTTTTCAGGGCTTTCTCCACATCCTCTTCGGTTTCGAGGGGGGAAGTGTGGCTGAAGATGGGATGAGGCATTTCTTCCGTTACCGGCTGAGGAGAGGGCTCGCGCTCAACCTGCAGCAAAGCCGCCCTGAATTCATCTTCATTTACATCGCGAGAAAAAAGATAGAGGGGAATTGATCCAAAATCGTCTAGCGGCAGCGTTTCTTCGGGGCAGTCGAGCAGTAAGATAATTTTCATCGCCGGCCAGAGATTGTGAATTTCACTGACGATGTGGTGAGCCTGTTCAGCCGAGTTTTTGAAATCCAGCAGAACCAGTGTCGGTTGGGTCAATTTACATAATTCAACGATTTCCACGACACTTTGGGCTTCACCGACGATTTGAAAGCCCTTGATCGTCATAATCAAAGAGGCAAGCCCTTTGCGGTAAATGGCCTGATCCGATGCAAGCGCGACACGGGTGGCGGATTTAAGAGGATTCATCAGGTTCTGCCTTTAGAAAATACTCTTACAGTCAACCAATCATCGTACACGGAACAAAGAGGACTTTAATCCATTTCACAATCCTCAACTTGATTATAACGGTCAATGGGTGGTTTGGTGAGTATTTTAAGGACGGGTTAAATTTATATCGCCTTGTACCTAATTTTGATATAATCAATAAAAGAAATCAATATATTGAAATATGCTAACTTCTGGAACATTGCGGATGTTGATTTCTGCCAATCGGTTTTCAAAATTTTGTTACCTGCTTCTGGAGGAAAAAATGAAAAAGATTTCCCGATATATCCTGACTTTCCTGATCATCCTTTCGCTTGCAGCCGGTGTATTACCCAATGCTTCCGCTCAAGCCAGTCAGCCAAAAGTTGCCTTTTGGCTGACTGTTTTACATAACAATGACGGCGAATCGGATTTGATCAATCTGGGAGGCGGGTTAGAGGATTTCGGCGGAGTAGCGCGCTTTAAGACGCTGGTAGATCGTTTGAAATGGGAGGCAGTGCATGGAAAACCACCTACCCACCCGGCAGCGCAAAGTGTCATCATGGTTTCTTCAGGTGATAATTTTCTGGCCGGTCCAGAATTCAATATCAGCCTTGAAAAGGGTGTGCCTTTCTACGATACGATTGCAATGGATCTGATTGGTTACAATGCCATCGCGATTGGCAACCATGATTTTGATTTTGGGCCGGATGTGCTGGCAGATTTTATTGAAGGTTTTACCTTTTCCAAACCGCCATTTCTCAGTGTCAATCTGGATTTTTCCGCTGAACCTCGTTTACAGGCATTGAAGAATCAAAAGCGAATTGCTTCCAGCACAACGGTAAAAACACCGGCGGGGCGGGTGGGCATCATTGGGGCTACCACACCCATGCTTTCGTACATTTCCAGCCCTCGCAATGTGGTGGTCAATGATATGGTGGTGGAAGCCATCATGGCCGAAGTCCAGCACCTTCAATCCATGAAAATCAACAAAATCATTCTCATCAGCCACCTGCAAAGCATCAGCGAGGACCTTTCGATGGTACCTTACCTCTCCGGCATTGACATTATCATTGCCGGGGGAGGGGATGAAGTGCTGGCAAATGCGGGAGATTTACTGGTGCCGGGAGATGAGACCCGCATTTTTGGTACATACCCTTTGTGGGCAACCGATTCCAGCGGCGTTCAGGTTCCGGTAGTGACCACAGCCGGTAGTTATGCTTATGTGGGAAAACTGGTAGCAGGTTTTGATAAAGCCGGAAATTTGCTTGCCATTGATGAATCCCAGAGCGGGCCGGTTCGGGTGGCGGGTGGAAACCAGCCGGATGCAGTTCCGCCGGACGAGGTGGTGCAATCGGAAGTTGTGGAACCCTTGATTGCAGCCCTAAATGACATGGCGATGAATGTGGTTGGTTCCAGCGAAGTTCCGCTGGACGGCACCCGTACCAATATCAGAAGCCGTGAAACCAACCTTGGAAATCTGACCGCCGATTCACTGCTCTGGCAGGCAACCGAACTCGCCGGTGTGTATGGAGTCGGTACACCGCAGGTTGCTTTACAAAACGGCGGCGGTATCCGTAATAATTCCATCATTCCAGCCGGCAGCATCACTGAACTGACTACCTTCTCCATTCTTCCCTTCCCCAACTTTGTTTCCATTGTCGAAGGGGTATCGCGAGAACAATTCAAAGAAATCCTTGAAAATGCCGTTTCACGGGTGGAATTTGGAGATGGCCGTTTTGCTCAGATTGCTGGTTTTCGGTTCACATGGGATCCTGCCGGAACGGCTCAGGTGCTGGATGGAGATGGCAATGTCGTGACGGTTGGTTCGCGGGTGGTGGATGTGTTTCTGGATGATGGCACGCCCCTTGTTGTGGGCGGTAGTGTCATACCCGGCCCGGCTTTGACCGTTGCCACCATTGATTTTCTGGCGCGCAGTGGCGACCAATACCCCTTCCGCGGGCTTCCCTTTACAACGGTGGGGGTAACTTACCAGCAATCCCTGCGAAATTACATTGAATTTGGACTGGGAGGGATCATCACTGCTGCCGAATATCCCGAAGGCGGAGAAGGGCGCATAACGCGTTTGCCCTGACTTTGAAAGGCAGATGTTGGAAATTTCGTTCATTACAGTATGTTGAATCTGGATCACTCCCGTTGAGCGAGAAATAACGGGAGTGATCCTTCAAAAGGAACAGCGTTGTGATTTCAAAAAAAAGCCGGATATTCACCTTGTTGATGGTTTTTTCAGCCATCTTGGCTTTTTGGGGTTCGAGTTTTCAACCGGTCAGCGGCCAGACTCCTGAACCCCCCAGAATCTGTTCCAGACCGTTCCAACCGGTAGCGGTTGCGTTGACCGACTTGGGCGGGGCGGAATACATTCGGATGGATGGAAAACCGACCGGATTTACGGGCGGTTTGTATGCGGATGGCAGCAATACCCGTCCCGCACAGCACGAGGCCGCCGGTCTGGCGCTGGCCGATCAGATTCAACCGTTGACGGTTGACGGGAAATTGGACGGCGAAAAGGGAAAAATTGTATTCATTTCGATTGGCATGTCGAATACGGCCATCGAATTTGAGGCGTTTAATCGGCTGGCAAAGCAAAATGCACAGTTCAATCAACAGGTAATTTTATTCAATGGCGCATTGTCGGGTCTGACATCGGAAAAATGGATTGATCCGCAGGCAATTGGATGGCAACAACTGGAGGGGAAGATTTCGAAATACAGTTTTTCTCCCCTGCAGGTGCAGGCGGCGTGGGTCAAATTAACTCAAACCGGCGGCGGTGAATTTCCGCAAAAGGCGCAGGCCCTGCAGGCCGATCTGGAAGTGATTGTCCAGCATTTGAAGCAAAAATTTCCCAATCTGAAACTGGTTTTTCTTTCCAGCCGCACCCGCTCGTACACCTATTGGCGGGGTCTGAGTCCGGAGCCGCTGGCTTATGAGACCGGTTTTGCAGTGAAATGGCTGATCGAAAAACAGATTGCCGGAGACGCGGCTTTGAATTACGACCCTCAGAAGGGGGAAGTCAAGGCACCTTTTCTTTCCTGGGGGCCGTATCTGTGGGCCGATGGGGAGAATCCCCGAAAAGATGGTTTTCTCTGGCTGGCCGGCGATATGAGAGCGGATTGCACCCATCCCTCTGAACAGGGTGCTGAAAAAGTGGCTCAACTCATGTGGGATTTTTTCAGCACGGATACCCTTGCACGCGGTTGGTTTTTATCACAGGGGGTAAAGGCTGTTCCGACGATAACCAGAGCAATCAACGAACCGCCGACGGCATCGCTTCCCCCTCCTGCGGAAACGCCAAAATCCAGTATGGAAATTACCTCCGTGCCTTCTACATCTACACCTTTATATCCAACGGAAAAGTTTTTAGTTGTGGAAAGCACGGATGAATCGACTAACAGGGGTATGACCCCTTTTAATCTGATCGAAGGCGGATTAATTCTGCTGGGTGGAGTGCTGGTGGTGAGTGTATTATTAAGCCGGCGGCGTCGCAAGAAACCGGTCGAGTAAATCAAACTATAAAAAAGTTATAAAGAATAAAACGCGAAATTTCCAGTATTATTATTTCGATTATTTTGATAGAAATTATTAATAATTACTTGAATGTTCTGCCTTTATAACCTCATCAAGTAAAGACCTTATTGAGAAGGCAGAGCAGGGTTTTCCAGCCGGTAGCAGGCCGGTCAGTGTTCCGAATATCGGTTTGGCAGGGGGAGGCAACTTCCTTACTTTTCAAAGATGCTGGCGTAATCCTTTTCGATAAAGGGGAAAGTGTAAAAAGATGGTCACTCGCACTGGTTTTCGACAATTTATCGTAGCATTTATCTTTATCCTCGCAACTGGTGTAATGGCGGTTGGTTTCGCTCCCCAGCTGGCAGTGCGAGCGGAAGGACTGGCGGGATTTGCTCTCTCATTCGATGGCGTGGATGATATGGTCAGCTTGGGCAGTACCGTGTCTTTGTTCCCGGATGATGGATGGGTTTACACCAAAACGGTGAGTTTGTGGGTTAAACCGGAAGGCGTGGCGGATTGTTCGGTCATCAACGGCATTCCCCGCATTGAACCGGCCCAATGTGATAATATCTTTGGCGATTTTGCCCGCTGGTGGGGCATTAGCCGCGGGCCGACTCAAATGTGGGTGTGGATGGCCTGTTTTGATCCGGCGAACCCCAGTACCTATCCACCCACTTCTCCAATCCGTCTCATCCAGTTCAATTACACCTTGAATGAATGGATGCACATTGCCCTTGTTCATGGAAACGGCTATCTTTCTGCCTATAAAAATGGAAATCTGGTCGGGTCGGTCAATTGTATTGGCACGGCCCAGCCGCCTGCTCAACCTGTTTTGTATTTCGGCGGGATGATCAAGGCGGACAACCAGAATCAAAACCACAGTTTTTGGGGATTTCAGGGTCAGATTGACGAATTGCGGATTTATTCAACCGCTCTGAGCCAGCAGGAAATCCAGGATACGATGATGAGCGAACTGACCGGTGCAGAAGCCGGACTGGTTGCTTATTACAAAATGTCCAACGGTGAAGGCCTGACCCTCACTGACGACAGCGGCCACGGGAAAACCGGTCAGTTGATGGACGGAACAAATATCGTTCCCGGCAACGGCACACCTCCTCTGTGGGTAATCTCCGGTGCTTTGGATAATCCTCCTCCTACGCTCACGCCTACCGTCACCGGTACAATGACCAGTACTCCTTCGGCCTCTCCTCTTCCGCCGACCGCCACACCCATCCTGACCGAATCGCCCACGCCAGCGGGCAGCCTCACCCCAACCTCCGCCGCGGCAACCAACACCCCAACGAGAACGCCTCCACCGACGCGCACGCCGCGGCCTACCTTTACGGCTTCGCCAACCCCTCTGCCGCCCACCATAACGCCGACGAGAACGCCTTCTCCAACCCGCACGCCACGGCCTACCTTCACGGCTTCGCCAACCCCTCTGCCGCCCACCATAACGCCGACGAGAACACCACGCCCGACGCGAACCCCATGGCCTACGTTTACGGCTTCGCCAACGCGCACGCCTACGCAAATTCCAATGGAGACGGAAACATTCACTCCAACGCCCCTTCCAACCTTTACCCCCTCGCCATCCCCGGCTGTGACGGATACGGTGGTGCCGACAGAAACGCAAACGACCAGTCCTTGAAGTTGGTGCGGGTGACAGCAATCATCACCCTTATAAACTGGATAAAGCCTCTGTCCTGTCTGTCATTTGGATTTATGGGAGACTTCCACGCTCGCACGAAAGGATCAAACCGTGCAATTACCTGACCTTGAATTCAGGTAGAAATTTACCGATTCGATCTAAGGCGTGGGAGTTGCCGAGACTACCTTGATCTTCACCCAAAAGGCTTTGTCACCTTCACTGCCCAAACCGAAAATGACCCCCATTGGGTTCTGCAGTTTCCAGTAACTTTCGTACTCGCGCGGCTGATCCGGCGCTTTCATGTTGACCGAAATATCCACCAGTCCTTCGGGTGGGACACTGACGGGCAGGTTAAAACTGGGAGGGGCACCCAGGGCGTTCCCCGATTCGAACACAACGCGATAACTGGTCGTCCACGTGCAGGAGCCGGTGTTTTTCAGACGCCATGTCTTGATAAAGGTTTGCCCCGGCGAAAACTCAGTGCCATCCGGCACGGTGACATCGCTGACAAATTCGGCGCGTTCACAGGGAGGAGCGTTCTCCGTGACCGCCACGGAAGGTGAAGGACTTGAAAATGAAGGTGTTGCCCCGGCTGGTTGAGGGGTAGTGGTTGCCAGCAGGGCGAACTGGGTGGTCAGCGCAGAAACCGTTTGGGCGGCGGCGGTGCTGGCAAAATCGCCGGTGGGGGTGAGCGCTTGCCCGGGTTTTGGCAGATTGCAGGCCGAAACAAGGAGCAGGAAAATGCCGAGAAGAGCGAATCGAAAGAAAACGGGGGGTTTAGAGAACGATGCAGGGGAAGTGTCGCTGGTCATCGAGGTTAAGCATAGCCACAAAACCGCTGCCCGTCAAGCGGTTGAGCAGCGGTTCAAAAACGATTGAGGATGAATTATTTTTTAACCAGCGGCAGAAAAATGGAATTACTGGCAGTGTTGGGGTCCAACGTGCGGGTGGCGGTGGGACTGGGCTGGGGGGTAAAACCGGGCGGTAAACGGGTTGCCGTTGAAGTGGGCGAAGGCGTGCTGGTGAATGTAGCCGTTACGGTGAAGGTGGGCGGCAGAGTGGGTGTTGGGCCGCTTCCAAACAGCCCTGATTCGACCCATTGGGGGCCGGCCGGCGGTGTGGCGGGTTGTAATCCTTCCCTAAAAACTCCCTCGTGACCATTCCCGATGTCGTCGGTCAACGTTGCACCAAGTCCGTTGCTCATTCGGTAATAGGCTTTGAGGTTAGGAGAGAAGGGGGGAGTTAATTCCTGAAAAAGTAAAGATGAAACCTCAGTCGGTTCCAGACCGATATTATAAATACGAACTTCATCAATTACGCCCTTAAAAGCGTATTGTTCGGTATCTTTGAAAAAACCACCCATTATGAGATAAGTATCTTTTTGCCCATCTGGGCCCATGATATCTACTGTAAAACTGGAAAGACTATCTCTTATATCACCTTCAAGGAAAGATCCCATTCGGTAAGCCTTTAATTTACCACCCGCGTGAACCAGTGTGATATGAATCCACTCATCGGGTGTATAAATCAACGGGATGAGAGCATCCGGATTTTGTGAATCGTCATCAATGTTCCAGATCCATATTCGATCTTTACCGTTTAATATTCCCCTGCTGATTCCCCAAGAGCGGGGAATAACGCCGATGATTAATTCACAATGACCGGGATTGGGTTGTGCGCAGTTTTCACCCGGCCCTTCTGGTTTGATCCACAAACTGATTGTTTTCGTGTCTCTCCAGGAGTCACCAATAATCCCCCCTCCAAAGATTTCCCACATTAGTGGCAATTTAACATTATCATTCACGCCATCAAAGCGTAAAGCATAATTCACCGGATCGGCGTAACTATCGCGCGGGGCTTGAACCAGCCCAATTAAAAGAATACCACCTAGAAATAACAGATAAAAAATAAATCTGGCCGTGATTTTAAACGAGGGAGTCTTCATCACCTTTCTATCCCTTCATTTTGAAAATTCCCCCCTGATCCCGATGAGAGTAAGTTGTGTTGAGGAGCAACAAACATTCTTTTATATTTATAGTTTATTTTATTGACGAATTCAACAAAAATGTTTTAGAAATGTTTGAGAATTGTGGCCCCTATTCTTTGAATCGGTTAAAACATCCTCTGGCTCTGTTTTCGAACAGACTGATTTCAAGTAAAATTGAGGAGATGAATTTCCTCCCCACCCGTATTCCCGATGTGATTCTCATTGAGCCGCGCGTGTTCGGTGACCACCGCGGCTTCTTTATGGAAACCTATCAGCAAAAAGTGTTTGCCGAGCATGGCATCACGGCTCAATTTGTGCAGGATAACCACTCCGGCTCGCGGCGCGGCACACTGCGCGGCTTACACTATCAAATCCAGCAGGCGCAGGGTAAACTGGTGCGTGTGGTGGTAGGTGAAATTTTCGATGTGGCGGTGGATTTGCGGCGCACTTCGCCCACTTTCGGTCGGTGGACGGGGGAGATTCTCTCGGCTGAAAACAAGCGTCAATTGTGGGTTCCCCCCGGCTTTGCGCACGGCTTTTATGTGCTGAGCGAGTGGGCGGAAGTCATGTATAAAGCCAGCGATTTTTACGCCCCGCAGTGGGAACGCACATTGCTCTGGAACGACCCGCTGGTGGGCATTGAGTGGCCGCTGGTGGAGGGGGTGGAATTGCTGATTTCCGAAAAAGACCGTGCCGGCTTGCCTTTGGAGCGGGCAGAAACTTATTCTTGACTTTTGGAGGAGTAATGCAAAACATACTGGTCACGGGCGGGGCAGGTTTTATTGGCTCCAATTTTGTCCATTTCATGCTGACCGCTAACCCAAATGTTCGGGTGGTTAATCTGGACGCGCTCACCTATGCCGGCAGTTTGGAAAATTTGAAAGGGCTGCCGGATGAAAGCCGCCACCATTTTGTGGAAGGTGATATCTGCGATCGGGGTCTGGTTGATCGACTGCTGCGCGAATTTCAGATTGACACAGTGGTCCATTTCGCTGCTGAATCGCATGTGGACCGCTCGATTCACGGACCGGGACAGTTCGTGCAGACCAATATCATCGGTACTTACACCCTGCTGGAAGCCTGCCGGCAATTCTGGCTGAAAGAAAAATTTGCCGAAAACCGCCCGGTGCGTTTTCATCATGTTTCAACCGATGAGGTTTTTGGCTCCCTGAAACCGGAAGATCCCCCCTTCCGTGAAGATACGCCCTATGCGCCGACTTCGCCGTACTCTGCCTCCAAGGCAGCCAGTGATCATCTGGTACGCGCTTATTACCACACCTACGGTCTGCCGGTGACGGTTTCCAACTGCTCCAATAATTACGGTCCGCGCCAGTTCCCGGAAAAATTGATTCCGCTGATGATTTTGAACGCAGTGGAAGGCAGGCCTTTGCCGGTCTATGGCGATGGAAAACAAATTCGCGACTGGCTGCATGTGCAGGATCATTGTGAGGCCATTTATCGCATTTTGGTTGATGGTAAAGCGGGTGAAACTTACAATATTGGCGGCAACAATCAACCGACCAATCTGGAAATCATCCAGATGATTTGCGCGATACTGGATGAACTGCGGCCCGATTCTCCTTACCGTCCGCATTTTCAACTCAAGCAGCATGTGGCCGACCGTCCCGGTCATGACCGGCGCTACGCCATGGATATTCGCAAAATCGAACGCGAATTGGGCTGGAAGCCGCGCTTTGAACTGGCGAGCGGTTTGCGTCAGACGGTTCGGTGGTACCTGGAAAATAGCCAGTGGGTGGCAGCCATCCGCCAGCAGCAGGAATATCAGGCATGGCTGATGAAAAATTATGCCGAACGAGGAGGTACCAAATGAAAGGAATCATTCTGGCCGGCGGGAAAGGCACCCGGCTGCATCCTTTGACAATTGTCACAAGCAAGCAATTACTGCCGGTGTACGATAAACCGATGGTCTATTACCCCCTTTCGATGTTGATGCTGGCGGGTATCCGCGAAGTGCTGGTCATCAGCACGCCGGAAGATTTGCCCTCTTTCCGGCGGCTGCTGCGGGATGGTTCCCAGTGGGGCATGAAGTTCAGTTACGCCGAGCAGGATCAGCCGCGCGGGCTGGCGGATGCCTTTCGGGTGGGGAAAGATTTTGTGGGCAGTGATGCGGTGTGTTTGATTCTGGGGGATAACATCTTTTTCGGTCACGGATTGCCGGCAGTGTTGCGTTCCATGGCAGCCCGGGTGAGCAACGGTGGAGGCGCGGCCATTTTTGCCTACCCCGTTCAGGATCCGTGGCGCTACGGCGTCATCGAATTCGATGCCGAGGGGAAGGCGCTCAGTCTGGAAGAAAAACCGGCTAAACCGCGTTCCAATTATGCCGTGCCGGGAATGTACTTTTATGACAATCAGGTGATCCGTATTGCTGCCGAATTAAAGCCTTCGGCGCGCGGGGAACTGGAAATCACCGATGTGAACCTCACCTACATGCGCATGGGGCAGTTATATGTGCAGGAATTGGGCCGCGGGGTGGCATGGCTGGATGCCGGCACGCACGAATCCCTCTTGCAGGCCGCTGCCTTCATCCAGACGGTTGAAGAAAGACAGGGGATGATGATTTCCAGCCCCGAAGAAATTGCCTATCGGATGGGTTTTATTGACCGGGATCAGTTACGCCGTCTGCTGGATGAACTGGGCAACAGCACCTACCGCGCCCGATTGGAAACATTGCTGAAATAATAGAAGTTACTTTTCCATCGCCAGCGCAAGGGCCTGATCCCAGGCCGGCAGGCGTAAACCAAATACCCGTGCGAATTTACCGCAATCCAGAGCGGTATAAAGGGGGCGCTGCGCCGGGGTGGGGAATTCTGCGGTTTCGGCAGGCAAAACCGTGGTGGTTTTCTGCTCACTCCGCTGGGGGTCGAGCTCAAGAATTTTCTTCACCCATTCCAGACGGCTGGCGCAGCCATCGCCTGCAAGGTGATAGATGCCGCGCGTTTGTTGAACAAAATTGAAGTAATCGCCTTTTGCCTGGGCAAGTGCCAGCGCAATCATCTGGGAAAGCAGCCGCGCCCAGGTTGGAGAACCGATCTGGTCGGCGACGATGCGCAGGGTTTCCTGCTGGCGGCTCCAGTTCAACACCCGCTGAACAAAGTCATTGGCCCGCAGGCTGTAAAGCCATGCCGTGCGCAGCACCCAGCAGGCAGACGCATGGGCAAGCACGGCCTGCTCACCGGCCAGTTTGGAGCGCCCGTAGTGATTGAGCGGCCGGGTGGGGTCTTCTTCCGTGTAGGGGCGAGTCTGAGTTCCATCAAAGACATAATCGGTGGAAATGTGAATCAGGGCACTGCCTAACCGGGCAGAGAGGCGCGCCAGTTGTTCCACCGTGTGAAAATTGATTTGATCGCACAGTTGCTGTTCACTTTCGGCTTTATCCACATTCGTATAGGCCACGGCATTAACCATGACAACCGGTTTCAAATCTTCAAGATGGGCAACCAATTCGGCGGGGCGGGTGAAATCAATTTGCGGGTAATCCAAGGCAATGACTTTACCGAGGGGCTGTAAATCGCGGTGTAATTCCCAGCCCAATTGTCCGATCTTACCCAGTAAAACGATGGTCGGTTGTGCTGCCATGAAAATAAAGCCTTTCCGCTTTGGAAATTTCATAAAATTATAACATTGGGTCTGGTGGTGCTTTGTGGACATATCGTAGTAAAATCGTAAAAATGACGAGCGCTGAGAACTATCAATCTCCTTTTGGCTGGCGGTACGGTTCAGCAGCGATGCGCCGCATCTGGAGCGAGGCGGAAAAAAGAAGGTGGTGGCGGCGCATCTGGCTGGCGCTGGCCGAAACTGAGGCCGGCTTCGGTCTGGTCAGTGCAGAACAACTGGCCGACCTGCGCCGGAATGTGGAGAATGTGGATTTAGACCGGGCGCTGGCGATTGAAGCCGAAATTCATCATGACTTGATGGCAGAATTAAAAACCTTTGCCGAACAATCCCCGCTCGGGGGGGCTGTTTTGCATCTGGGCGCAACCTCCATGGACATCGAAGATAACGCCGAGGTGCTGCGGATGCGCTCGGCGCTGGATTTAATCCTTGAATTGCTGAGAGAGGTTCTGCTGCTGTTCGCCGGGAGGATCGAAGAAACGGCTGCAATGCCGGTGATGGGTTTCACTCACCTGCAGCCGGCCGAACCGACCACGCTGGGCTACCGTTTGGCGTTTTATGCGCAGGATCTGCTGGAAGAACGGCGGGCTTTATCGGCTTTGAGAAACCAGTTGCGCGGCAAAGGTTTCAAAGGGGCGGTTGGCAGCGCAGCGGCTTACGCCGATTTAATCGGTCAGCAGAATCTGGATGCTTTTGAGCAAACGCTGAGCGAGAAACTGGGTTTACCCTTTTATCCGGTTACTTCGCAGGTGGCGCCGCGCTTGCAGGAATATCGGCTCATCAGTCATCTGGCGGCGGTTGGAGCCGTGCTCAACAAATTTGCTTTTGACCTGCGCTTTTTACAATCGCCGCCGCTGGGTGAATGGCAGGAACCGTTTGCCCGCCAGCAGGTGGGGTCTTCGGCTATGCCCTTCAAGCGCAACCCCATCATGGCGGAAAAGATCAACTCGTTGGCGCGTTTGCTCTCGGTTCTGCCACAGGTGGCATGGGGGAATGCTGCTTTTTCCCTGCTGGAGCGGACTCTGGACGATTCGGCCAACCGCCGCTCGATTCTGCCGGAGTGTTTTTTGATGAGCGAAGAAATGCTGCTTACCACGCGGCGTATTCTCAAGGGATTGGTCATTCAGAAAGAGGCGGTTGAGCGTAATTTGCAGCGCTATGCGCCGTTTGCGGCAACGGAAAGGGTGCTGATGGCACTGGTCAGGCAGGGCAGAGACCGCCAAGCCATGCACGAACGGCTGCGTCAGCATTCGCTGACCGCCTGGCAGGCGGTACAACGCGGGCTTGCAAACCCGCTACTGGATTTATTGAATGAGGACGAACAAATCGGCGGCGTGCTTGGCAGAGAGCAGCTTACCGGGTTGATGGATGTGGAATCTTACCTGGGCATAGCAGAAAAAGGGGCTCGTCAATTGGCCGAACGCATCTATAAAGAACTTCAGTCTTAATCATTGAGGAGCGGAGCACATGGAAAAAGCACAAATCGGCATTTACGGCCTGGGGGTGATGGGCTTTAATTTGGGACGCAATTTTCAACGCAATGGTTTCCGCGTGGCGGTTTACAATCGTTCACCGGAGAAAGTGCGTTTGTTTGTCGAACAAAACGCGCCGGGGGCTAAGCCACTCGGTGCGTCCAGTCTTGCCGATCTGGCAGATTTGCTGGAGAAACCGCGCCGCCTTTTATTGATGCTGCCGGCCGGCAAGACCGTGGATCAGGCCATCGAAGACCTTCTTCCCTTTTTAGAAGCCGGAGATATCTTAATAGATGGCGGTAATTCGTATTTTGCCGACAGCGACCGCAGGGCGCAATTTCTGTCAGAAAAAGGCATTTATTTCATTGGAATGGGTGTTTCCGGCGGCGAGGAGGGTGCCCTGTGGGGGCCCAGCCTGATGCCCGGTGGTTCTGAGCAGGCCTATCAGGTATTGCAACCGATGCTCACGGCAGTGGCGGCTAAAGCAGAAGATGGTGCCGCCTGCGTTTCCTTTATTGGGCCTCGCGGCGCAGGACATTATGTCAAGATGGTTCATAACGGCATCGAGTACGGGGATATGCAATTGATTGCCGAAGCCTATGATGTACTGCGGCGCGTGTTGGGGTTAACGGCGGGCCAGTTGGGTGAGATTTTTACTCAATGGAATCGGGGCGAATTAAAGTCCTTTTTGATTGAAATTACCGCCAGAGTGCTTTCAAAAACAGACGAAGAAACCGGTCAACCGCTGGTGGATTTGATTTTAGACGAGGCCGAACAAAAAGGTACGGGTAAATGGACAGCGCAGAATGCGCTGGATATCGGCGCTGCCGTACCGACCATTGAGGCGGCTGTGTATAGCCGCATTCTTTCCTCCATGAAGGAGGAACGAGTCCATGCAGCCAGCATCTTCAAACACTCGGCGCAGCCGTTCGAGGGTAAGGCGGAAGAACTGATTCAAGCCGTACGAGAAGCGTTATATGCCAGCAAAATCCTTTCCTATGCTCAGGGCATGGCCATGCTCCGGTTAGCCTCTGCAGAGTATGGCTACGGGCTGAATCTGGCGGAGCTGGCGCGCATCTGGCGGGCGGGGTGTATCATCCGTGCCAGTCTGTTGAATGATATTACGGCCGCTTATCGGCAAAATCCCGACCTGCCCAATCTGCTACTTTCACCCTTCTTCAGCGAGGCGGTCAGTCAGCGCATCGGGTCGTTGCGCCGGGTAGTGATTACGGCTGTGGAACAGGGCATTGCCGTGCCGGCGATGTCGGCTTCGCTGGCTTACTTTGATGCTTATCGCAGTGAACGGCTGCCCGCTAACCTGATTCAGGCCCAGCGAGATTTCTTCGGGGCACACACCTACCGCCGGATTGATAAAGCGGGTGTGTTTCACACCCGCTGGGAAGAGTAAGCCGGTCTAATCTGTTACCGCTAAACGATCTGCTTATTGGGACAGATGATCCCGGTACCAGTTGATCGTTTCGATTAAGGCCTCTCGCATTGGTGTAGCGGTTTGACCGAATACACGGGTGAATTTAGTGCTGTCCACCACGAAAGGTTTTTCAAATTCGTACATCATCTCGACTGATTCACGCGCTTCAGGAATGAAAAGACCACCGATCATCATCATGAAGCGTCCCGTTCCGCTCATCTTGACAGGCTGACCCAGAATTTCAGAAATCATCTCACCGATCTGGCGTTGGGTCAGTGCCGGAGCGGTAGGGATATGCCAGACCTGTCCGTAAGATTGTTCTTCTAAAGCCAGCCTGACAAGGGCTTTGCCAAAGTCTTGGATGTAGGTAAAGCTATGCGGCAGGTCAAGTTTGCCTACAAAACTGGCAGTTTTTCCCTGCAACGCCGGCACAAATACCCTCTCACCCAGCGTGGAACTCAGTACGCGCGGTCCAAAGAAATCGGAAGCCCTGCCAATAACAACCGGCAGCCGGCCTTTTTGATGGGCTTCCAGTGCGGCGGTTGCCATTCTGGCGCGTAATTGACCTTTACGAGTTCTTGCGGCGTAGGGCATTTCTTCGTGGATTGGTCCTTTTACCTCTCCGTACATATAGAGGTTTTCGCCTATGATGAGGCGTGCCCCAACATTGGCGCTGGCATCTAAAATATTTTTTTGCAAGGAAAAAAATTTTTCCACCCATTGGTAATAGGGTGGTTGGGCACATTGATATACAAAAGAAGCCCCCTTACAGGCCCGTTCAGCCTGAATTGGATCATACGCATCGGCTTGCATAACCTCCGCGTTGACGGGTACAGCGGCTTTACCGCTGCGGCTGACCACTCGTACGTTATGTCCCTGAGCCGCCAGTTCATTCACAACGGAAAGTCCCAACGGTCCGCTGCCGAAAACTACATGAAGAAAAGATGAATTTACCATGATTTGACTCCTGAAAAATGGTTTTCAAAAAATTGGATTGGGTATGCAACTTAACGGCAACAGACCGTCATACAGCAACGGTTTCAAAGATTCATCTGGTCCATCAACCGTTCGATTTCATATTGATAAAACAAGGCGGGGTCATTGACCAATGGTTGAATATGATGGAAAATTTCCAGCATAATCATTCCATGAATGTGATACCAGCCTACGATGCCGATATACACGATTTCTCGGGGAAGGTCGGGTTGATTTTCCCGCAAAGACACGGCTAAGCCGGCCTGTAATTGCGCAGGGATTTCTGCCAGAAAGGCGGGATAGGCGCGTTTTTCCAGACGATATGCACGCTCCAGAATGCCTAATATGGGGGCAAATACTTTACCTGCACTGGGAGCGGTGAGGGTTTCATCTGCCTGATAACCGGGAATTGGATTGCCGAAGATCAATTGAAAATCAACCGGGTGATCCAACGCCCAGCGCCGATAGGTAAGCAGGACTTGTTTCAGGCATTCCCGTGAGGTTTGATCGGCAAAACGGGCGGCGGTTTCTTCCAGTGCAGCCGCCAAATCATGATAAGCATCCACAATCAAGGCTGTGAGCAGGGCATCGCGGTTTTCAAAGTAACGGTACAGGGCCGGTCCGCTCATACCCATTTGTCTGGCAATGGCGTTCAAGGAAAGGCTGGCAGTGCCGCCTTCTGCCATTTGAAGACGGGCTATGCTTTTGATCTCATCAATTGTAATTTGGCGGAATTTTTCTCTTCTTGTCATAGTCTTTCACTTTTGTTATAATTTATAACTTATGTTATTATATGTTTCGTGTTTTGTCAAGGGATTTTTACCAGAAAAGTAGCCTGATTTTGTATGATGTACAAGAAACCAAGATGTAATGCCGCAATCGCATGACCAATCCGGTTAAAATAAGCCTACTCATGTAGTATTATCCTTTTGGAGGCTTCCTTGAAAACTCATCTTACCGACAGAGTATTGAATCTGAAACAGCGTCAGGTCATCCTTCCGGCTGCGTATCCGATTGGTTTAGAGATGGACAAAGCCATCTCTGAATTTGCCACCGATACCGAAGCGCAAATTCAAGTACTTGAAAAAGTCTTTGAACGCTTTGGGGGGATTTTTTTATTGCCTGTTTGGGACCGTATGATCGAAGCGGAGGCGTTTGGTACACCGCTACAACTGGATGAAAAACTGCCGGTTGGCGCGGCGGGTAAAATGGTGGCTTCACAACGGGATGTTGAGGCGTT
The DNA here is from genome assembly GCA_040754815.1 of Chloroflexota bacterium. Taxonomy (GTDB): domain Bacteria; phylum Chloroflexota; class Anaerolineae; order Anaerolineales; family Anaerolineaceae; genus Bellilinea. The sequence goes on along the minus strand of JBFMBX010000002.1, from coordinate 424,344 downwards.
GATTATTCCCCGGCCCGGTCATAAACGCACCACCGTAACGCTAGCGGTTGTGCGTTTGTTGAAGCAACGTCTGCCCGAAACCAAACCGTTTGTTATGGGAATTATGAACGGCCCGCTGGCGGTTGCCAGACAATTAATCGGTGAAGAGCAGTGGGATGAAATCCTTAATCAGCAGCCAGAGGTTTTGGACGCGCTGCTGGATAAAATCATGCGCTTTTTGCCGGATTACGCGCACGCTTTCCATTTCAATGATGCCGATGGAATTGTGTTGAGCGAACCGCTGGAAGAAAGCCTGACCGCTGAACAACGCGAACGGTTTTCGCTGCGACATGTACAGCGTCTTGTCCAGCAGGTTCAAAACCCACATTTTGGTTTTATTCTGCATAATCCGCTGGCGGATGAGGCACAACTTGATCAATTACAGATGAGCGGCGCGGCCGGCTTCTGGCTCGGCAGCCGGGTCAATCTGGCTGAGGTTGCAAAGCAAGTTGGGGAAGATACGCTTGTCGTTGGTAACCTCTCGGTGGACTTGCTGACCGACAGCTCAAGTGATGAGGTTTTTCGCAACGCCCGGCTTCTACTAAACGCAATGCGTGATTGCCGGAATTTTATCCTTGCCCCCGAAGATGACTTACCGCCCCACACACCGCTGGAAAACCTGCACGCGCTGATGGAAGCAGTCAATCAATTCAATTCTGCAGGTTAACCGCCGGATTGCCGGTACTTTTGTTCCACAATACCACCGCTCGCTCCGCGCGCGGTGCTTTTTTGCAACAAGTCCTGCGGTGTGACCTCCACAACGGACGGCGTGAGGACGGGCAATATCAACAATTGACCGATGGCATCACCGGCTTCAAATACCAGTGGTTTATCGGTGGGATTGGCAACTTTTACAAGGATTTCTCCCTGATAGCCGGCGTCCACTACCCCAGCCCCTAAGAGGTGATTGCTGCGCCCTTTGGGTTTCAATAAGCCGACAAAACCGGGCAAAATCTCCACTGCAATGCCGGTTGGCACAATCCCAAATTGATGAGCCGGAATCTCGGTTCGTTCCACCGCGTATAAGTCCAATCCGGCATCTTCGGGATGTTTTCGAGTGGGCAGAATGGCATCTGCCCGTAAGCGGGCAATGCGCAGGGTATCCATATTCGTTTTTCTTTGAATTAACGCCCGCGCCGCATTCTCAGCCATGCGGCTGTGATGAAGCCAAGCGTCGTGAAGGCCGTCAGGTAAATTTTGGTGAAATCCACCACCGGTTTGACCTCAACACCGCTTTCACCGGCAACGATCACAGCCACCGGGCGGGCAAAGGATTTACCGCCGCCCCCGCCGCCAATACCGCTGCCGGCGTTCCTGTCTTCATTAACTCCCGTGCCGCCGCCGACCCCAAAACCCATGAAATTGACCACCTCAGCCGCCGGGATGATGAGATTGCCCTGATGTTTGATGGTTTCGCCATAGACGGCGTTCACATCGGCAGTTGCCATGAATTGATCCATGGTTTCCTGCATAAATTCTGCTGCGGATTGAACCACATTCTCCTGAGATTGGGAGAGGTCTGCTTCTTGGGGAGTTTCTGCTTGCTGATTACTCATATTTCACCTCTTTCGATTGATTGCTTTCAAAATCCACACCAGCGCCAGACCGCCGAGGAAAATCAAAATTTGAATGAAACGGGTGTGGTCTATGACGGGCAGGCGGTAGATTTCCCCCGCTGGTGTTTCAACCTGAACGCTGAATGGCCGATTCCAGATGATCCCGAATGGACGAGCAGGGATGAATCGAAAAGATTGGGCAATCGGCGTAATTTGATAACCATGCCAGCGGATTGGAGGATGACTGTGATTTTCGAAAGTCATCGCATTCTCCTTTGGGTTCAATTTCTACCCCTCATTATACTGGCTGGATGCCTTATCGGCTCGTTATTTTACTTTGTTTTTGAATGATACTACCCTTGAAGCCGGGTAAAAAGTGTATGCAGAGGGCGCAGTAGCGGCTCTACGACCGGGTCTTGCTCTCGCCGTTTAAAGGATTATTTCATTTGCCATGGAGGGTAGCCAACGGATGAAAGTTCAGACTTCTACCTGAACGCCATGCCAGAAAGCCACATAGTCTTTGATCTGGTGGGCGGCTTCTTTGGGGTCGGGATAGTACCAGGCTGCATCCTTGTTGATTTGGCCGTTGACCACTACATGGTAGTAACTGGCTACTCCTTTCCAGAAGCAGGTGGTGTGCGTATCACTTGGGGTGAAGTACTGCCAGTTCACGGATGAAGGCGGAAAATAATGATTGCCTTCCACCACAATGGTCTGGTCGCTCTCAGCCAGTACGGTATTGTTCCAGATTGCTTTAACCACGGTTTTCTTCTCCTGCTGGATGCTTACTTGAATAATTTTTCACCGGCGCGAATCGGCACACTCAGCCGATTTTCCGGCGGCGTGAGCGGGCATGACCAGTCATCGTTGTAGGCGCAGTAGGGGTTGTAGGCGAGGTTGAAATCCACCACAAAGGTGTTCTCGCCGAGTGCTTCCGGTTCCAGGTATCTCCCGGCGGGGTAGGTCTCAACGCCAGCCAGACCGTCCGTGAACGGTAAAAAGTAACCGTACTGGTTGCCGTAAAGAGTCAGCGTGATGGGCTGGCCCTCTATTTCAAAAGAAAAGTAACCGAGGCGGGCGTAAATTTGCACATCCCCGGTGTTGGTTTGAATCTCCACATTCTTTCGTTCCGGGAAGGGCATCAATTTCAATTCAAATCGCAAAGCCGGGTTGGGTGGAAAATAATTCAATCCCTTGAAATGGGTTTTCTGTTCATCCCGTAGCGGGCTTTGCGGGTGGCTGGCAAAGAATTCATCTTTTTCCTGGCGAAGGGCTTGATAATCCATGATTTAACCTTTCTTTATTTTTACTGTAATTTGCCGGAATCCGCAGATAAAACGGCTGCAAAACCTTGTACATTATCTCGTGGTAATCCAGCCAGGGCAGGCCGAATAGAAATAAGGTTTCATTGCTGGGGCAAACAGCCGTGTTGCAGTAAGGCGGAAAAATAGCCGGAGATTGCCGTCAGGCTGTTCAGAAAACCGCTGTTTGCTTCAGGCTTTGTGGCGGTGTTCGGCCAGCCAGCGCCGGATTTGAGCAGGTGAGCGGGTATTCAGCACCTGCTCGGCGCTCACCCACGCCCGCCGCGCCACCGATACGCCGTATTCCGCCAGTTCCAGGTCTGCCGGACTGTGTGCATCGGTGTTGATGCTCAGCAGGATGCCCAATTCCACCGCGCGGCGGGCATGAACCTCATCGAGGTCTAAACGAGATGGGTTGGCATTGATTTCCAGAGCCACATTTTCCTCGCGAGCGGCTTCTAAAATGACTTCCCAATCCAGGTCGGCGCCGTCGCGGTTTGGCAGTAAACGTCCGCTGGGGTGGCCGATGATATCCACATGCGGGTTACGGATGGCCCGCAGCAGGCGGGTGGTGATTTCTTCACGCGGCTGGCGCAGGCTGACATGCAGCGAGGCGATGACGATATCCAGTTCAGCCAGCACATCGTCGGGCAGATCAAGACTGCCATCGGCTTTGATTTCCACTTCGGCCCCTTGCAGCAGGATGAAATCCTCACCAATCTCTGCCTGAACCGCGTCAATTTCCTTGCGCTGCTGACGCAGGCGGGCAGCGTCCAAGCCGTTGGCAATGCCCAGTGAATGGGTGTGGTCGGTGATGGCGAGCATTTTCAAGCCGCGCGATTGAGCGGCTTTGACCATTTCTCGAACGCTGAGAGCGCCATCGCTCCATGTGGTATGGCTGTGCAGTTCGGCCTGCAAGTCTTGCACGGTGATCAGATCGGGCAGGCGGTGTTCCAGCGCGGCTTGAATCTCGCCGCGGTCTTCGCGCAGTTCGGGAGGGATCCAATCCAGTCCGAGGGAGCGGTAAAGATCCTCTTCGTTATCAAAGACCTGTTCCGTGCCGTTTGGGCGGCTGATTCCACGTTCGGAAAGGGAAAGTCCCTTGCGCTGTGCCAGTTCGCGCAGGCGCACATTATGGTCTTTTGAACCGGTTACAAACTGCAGCAGTGAGCCGAATTTTGCATTGGGCTGCAACCACAATTGAACATTCAAACCATTGCTCAATTCAATGCTGGACTTGTTTTCGCCGTGCGCCAGCACGCGCACGACCTCAGGATGATGGACAAAGGCATCCATCACCGCGGTGGGGTTTTCAGCCGAGGCGACCAGATCAAGGTCACCGATGGTGGCTTTCCAACGGCGCAGGCTGCCGGCCAGTTCGGCCTGCTGGACACCCGGCAGGGCGCGCAGCCACTTCAGCCAGCGCAGGCCAATCGGGCGGACGGTGCCCAACAGCATCCGTTTGCTGCGCCGCCGTAACGCTTCGATGCCGGCTAATATCCGCTGTTCCGACTTTTCGCCGATGCCCGGCAAGTGACGCAGGTGACCATCGCGGGCGGCGGATTCAAGGTCAATGAGGGAGGTAATGCCTCCCTTTTTCCAGAACAGGGCAACTTTCTTCGGCCCGACATCCGGAATTTCCAGTAATTCCAGCAATGAAGGCGGTACTTCTTCTTCCAGCCGTTCCAGAAAGCCCAGTTTGCCGGTGGTGAGCAATTCTTCGATCTTTTCGGCAATGGCTTTGCCGACTCCGGGAATCTCGGTCAGTTTACCCTCGCGGTAAAGCTCGGCTGCTTCGCGTGGATAGGAACGCAGCGATTCGGCAGCGCGGCGGTAAGCGAGGGTTTTGTAAACTACCTCACCCTTGATTTCCGATAAATTGGCAATTCTTTCAAAAATCTCGGCTAATTGCTGATTATTCATGTCAGTTATTATACAATAGAGCCATGGACAAATTGAATCTGGCTGACATTGTTCGACCCACACTGCTGGTAGATACCGCAAAGGTTCAAAGGAATATTCAACGCATGGTTGAAAAGGCCCGCCGCGCCGGGGTGCGTTTTCGCCCGCATTTCAAAACGCATCAATCGGCGCAGGTGGGCGAGTTGTTCCGGCAGGCCGGTGTGCAGCAGATCACTGTTTCCTCGCTGGATATGGCCGCTTATTTTTCCCTGCACGGCTGGCAGGATATTCTGGTGGCTTTTCCGCTCAATCTGCGTCAGATGGCACTGGTTCGCTGGTTGAGTGAACGCACCCGGCTTGGGTTGCTGGTGGAAAATGACCGGCAGGTGGAGGCACTGGCGGCGGCTCTCAACAGGGCCGTAGATGTTTGGGTCAAGGTGGATAGCGGCAGCCGGCGCACCGGATTGGGGTGGGAAAACCCGCAAAGGGTACTGGAATTATGCCGCCGTATTCAAAAAGAAAAACTCTTAAACCTGCGCGGCATTCTCACCCATGCCGGTGAAACCTATCACAGTCAAAACCCGCAAGAGGTGGTGCTGCGCTTCCGGCGCAGCAATCAACGCATGAGTGAAGTGTGCCGATATCTCCAATCTGCCGGGCTGAAGGATGTGGAAATTTCGGTCGGCGATACGCCCGGCTGCAGCCTGAGCGACGAATTTGAGGGTGTGGATGAAATTCGGCCGGGTAATTTTGTGTTTTACGATGCCCAGATGGCGCAACTCGGCGTGTGCGAGGAAGCCGATATTGCTGCCGCCGTGGCCTGCCCGCTGGTTGCACTGCACCCAGAACGCGAAGAAGCGGTGATTTACGGAGGGGCTGTCCACTTCTCAAAAGATACCTTTCAGGGTGAAGACAAACCCGTTTATGGGTGGGTGGTGCAATTCACCGAAAACGGCTGGTCGGCGCGCATCAAAAGTGCGGCACTGGTGCGCCTTTCTCAGGAACACGGCATTCTGAAATTACCCGCCGGGGTATTCCCTGCTTTCCAGGTTGGCGGCCTGATCGGTGTCATTCCGGCGCATGTGTGCCTGACGATAGCAGCGTTGGGCTGTTACCGCACCCTGCAGGGAGAATGGGTCGAAACGGCAGTCAGGGCATCAGCACCAGCGGTACCGGGGTAAATACAAGAATGAATACAATCAGAGTAAGAATGCCAAGGCGCTTGCGGCGCGGGTCGAGTTCGGTGATTTGATCGAGAGGTTCAGCGTAGGTGCGGCCGAACAGAAAGATGAGCACTGCCCAAAGCCACCAGCCGGACCAGACGAATCCCAGCAGCCCCAGTGCCATCAGTACCAGCGGGTAAATCTGCCGGGCGCGCTCGCGCCCGAAAAGCACATACAGTAAATGACCACCGTCCAGCTGCCCGGCAGGGATCAGATTGAGGGAAGTGATCAAAATGCCGCCCCAGCCGGCCCAGGCAACCGGATGGAGCAGCACATCTATACCACCGTAGGGTAAAGGCTGACCGGTGAAGACATAGCGCATCCAGTAAAGCAGCGGCGGCAAGCCGCCGTAATCGGCTGGGGCGGGTAAAAATTCTCCAAAGACAATGAATTTCAGGAGCAGATAAAGAATGGAATTGCCTTCCAGTTGGGTTTGTCCCAAGCCGCTGCCCAGAGGGGCGGCCGGCAGTGGTGAAAGTTCGGAAAGCGAGAGACCAATCAATACCACCGGTATGGCAACGGCCAGACCGGCGAGCGGCCCGGCGATGCCAATATCCATCAGCACACGCCGGTTTTTAGGCAGTTCTTTCATATTGATGAACGCTCCCAGCGTCCCAAAGGGACTGAGCGGGAAGGGCAGGGGCAGGAAATAAGGTAGGCTGACGGCTGCGCCATGCTTTCGGCCGATGAGGTAATGGCCGAATTCATGTGCCGTGAGTATGGCCAGCAAACTGATGGCAAACGGCCAGCCGCCGCTGATCACCGCCCAGATAAAACCCATGGCATTGTCCGGCATTTCCTGTAAATTCAACATCCCGCCGGTAAACCAGACGCTGATGAGGGTGAGGATGAAGAAGATCAGGTTTGTGCGCGGGTTGGAAGGCCGGGCTTTCTGGCGGCTGGTGACCAGTATGACCGTTTGGCGGCCATTTTCATAGCGGAAGAGGGGGGTTAAACCCAGTGTGGCTACTGCGTCTGCCAGCCGGTCATAGGCTTCGGCCGTATCCGGCAGTATGATGCGCCCATGGTACTTGACTACATAACCCTGCCGTTCGTCCCCATAAGTGGTGTCTTCGATGGAAAAGATGCGGCGTACGGCCAGTTCGATTCGTTCGTAAAGCAAGGGTTGATCTTCCATAAATGGTAACGCTTTCCTGTTCGTGATTTTGATCAGGCGGGAATGGATGGGAGTCGAACCCACCGCGGCCCGCAACGCGACCCGCCACCGGTTTTGAAGACCGGGGAGCCCACCGGGACCCTACCACTCCCAACTTTAAGGATACTCCAGCGTGGGCTATTCGTCAAACGCTCTTGTCAGGGCGAGATTGTCCAATCAAAGGGGGCTTCCAGCAACACTCCTTCGATTTCAGCAAGGGTGTTCTCTTCGCAATCCTGCGCCCGGGCGCGATAAGTTCCCGGCGGTAGTAAAAACAAACGGGTGCTGCCGGGTAAAATGCTTTCAACCCGGCCAAGGCGGTCTTCTCCCCAATCTTCGTTTTGAGAGATGTACAGATAGCAAATTTCCGCAGCCGTTTGGTTGTGTACCTTCAAAGCCGCCTGACCGGCTGCGCCGATGACGATCGAGCCGGACTGAGTGACCTGCGACGCAGAAAAAATGGTTTCTTCGGCGCAGGTTCGGACGAGAAGATCATATTCATCGGTTTCCAGCAAAAAGGTGTACCGATCACCAGTCAGGAGGGTCTTGTTTTCGGGCAAGCGGTTTTCACCAAAATCGGTCGCTTCGGCAGGGGAGATATACACTTCACAGATCGGGTAATCGCTTTGATTTTCCACGGTAATTTCCAGCGCTGTGGATTGGCAGGCGCCGAGCAGGAGGAGCATTCCCCCAATCAAAAACCACCGTAAAACAACGCCATTGGCGATCATCCGGGAAGACTAGCCGAAGAGAAAAGGTAAAAACTGGACCATCCAACCCTGAACGGCGAGGAAAATGCCGCCGCTCAACAGACCCAACGCCATGCCGGCAATGACATCGGAAATATAGTGCATGCCGGTAAAAATGCGCGAAAGACTGACCAGAAATGCCCAAATTACCACGCCGACTGCCGCCCACGGGGGGGCATTGGCTGCCACAACCGAAGCAATCATCATGGCACGGGCTGCATGGCCGGAAGGAAAAGAATGCGGATCGGTGCTGCGGTAGATGCTGCCCCATTCTCCCGGCGGCCGGCTGCGGCGGACGATGAATTTGATGCTCATCACCACGGCGGCGAGGATCAAAATATCCAGCATCAAAAAGGCGGAAAAACCCTTCCAGGAAGGAGAAAGGAGCCATGCCAGCGCCAGCCCCACCAGCCAGAACCACGAATCCCCCGAATGGGCCAGAAAGGCAACCAGTTTCCAGCGGAAGGAATCGTCCACTTCCATCCTGAGCCGGTTTGATAGGTTGACATCCAGCGTAAGCAGTTTTTGCATCATCGAACGTACCTGAGTTGTCATCATTCCCGCGGGTGAGTATACCGTGATTGTGCCAAGTTGACCAGCAAGCACCTTACTGATTTGTCAATTCCAAAGCGGGTGACTTCCCGTATAATTACCTTGGACGAACTTCTTCAAGGGGTTTTCTTAACCTGCGAGGGGAGTACAAACGAGGTTGGACAGTCTTTCAAATGGAGCCGGTCGCCGAATGAAAAACTCATCCCTGATTTTCCTCAGAAAAAAATTCATGGTTCTGATTGCACTGTTTTGGGTATTCACGCTGGTGATGAGTGCCTGTCAACCACTGGGTTTAAGGGTGGAAGAGGTGCAGGCCTCGTTGAACCTGCTGCGGGTGCGGGCAGAAGACTGTTCGTATGGGGGAAAAATCCGTGCTGTGGAAGCCGTTGATCCTTATACCGTTCGATTCACCCTGTGCGAACCCGATCCTGCATTTCCGGCCAAACTGGCATTTCCTGTTTTTGCCGTGCAGGATGATGCTTACTTGAACGAAAATGCAGGAGACCCGCAGGCGATGAGCCAGCAGCCAAACGGCAGTGGGCCGTACCGCGTCGCCGAATATGTGCCCGGCGTCCGGTTGATTTTACAACCCAATCCTGATTACTGGGGAGTGACGCCGCGCATCGAGTCGTTGACCATCCGCTGGGCGACCACATCTCTTGCCCGTCTGGTGGATGTCAGTACCGAAAAGGCGCATGGCATGGAATCACCCGACCCCAATTCTTATGTCAGCATCAATCAGGATAAAAACCTTAATCTGGTTTACCGCCCGGCCTTGAATCTGGCATTTGTCGGGATGAACAATCGTTTTGCGCCTTTCAATGATGCCCGTGTGCGGCAGGCGATCAGTATGCTGATTGACCGCGAGCGGATCATCAACACCATTTATCCGTTTGGCAGCGAGGTGGCCGAGCAGTTCCTTTCGCCGGTATTTCCGGTGGGTTACACATCGCTTTACACCTGGCTTCCATACGATCCCCAGCAGGCATTGGATTTGCTGCGCCGCGCCAATTTTGATTTCAATCAGGAAATTGTCCTGTCTTATTCTTCGCAGGGAAACGAGTTGCTGCCGGATCCGCACCGCATTGCTCAAACCATCCGTTCCCAACTGGCTCCCTACGGCATCAAGATTCGCCTGAACCGCATGGATGCGGCCAAGTTTGAACAATCGGTACAGGCCGGCAATGAAGCGTTCTTCCTGTACTACTGGTACGGCGATTATGCCGACCCAACCAGTTTGTATTCGACCCTCTTTTCTCCCGACTCCCAAATTCTGGGCAATGTCTATCCTGATGTTCAGTTCATGGCAAAAGAGGCCGGCCGGACCAGCGACCCCGACCAGCGTCAAAGCCGTTACAACCGCATCAACGAAATGTTGCGATTACATGCGCCGGCTGTGCCGCTGGCGCATGTGCGCACGGCGGCTGTATTTCGTCAGGAAGTGCAGGGTGCGGCCGTGAATGCCTATCTGGAAAACCTGCCGGAAGTCATCACACCGGATCGTTCGCTGGTTTTTTTGCAGTCTGCCGAACCGGAATCGCTGTGGCCGGCAAATGCCACCCAATGGGCAACTTTCCGGGTAACCAACCTGCTTTATTCCACACTGGTTGAAAATGAGTACGGCGGGGTTGGTTTGCAGCCGGGGGTGGCCGAGTCGTGGTCATCCAATGCCGATGCAACCGTATGGACGTTCAACCTGCGCTATGGCGTGCGCTTCACCAATGGAGCATTGTTAGAAGCCAACGATGTGGTAGCGTCATTTACGGCGATCTGGGATGCGTCAAATCCCAATCATAAAGGGGATTATCCTTACTTCAAACGCTTCTTTGGGGCGTTCTTGAACCAGCCCTGATTTTTGGGGCGTACTCCGGTAAAGCGGTTACGGGGCTGTCCAAAGAATGGACAGCCCTTTTTGAAACTATTTGCTGATGGGGAGCGTCAGTTAAATAGTGATGCTGCGGTTAAGTTCCTTCGTTTTTGTGGACAAGGGTATGCCGGCATACGGTAATATTGCCGTCAAAATTTTCCTGCAAGAACGGGATATTCGGATTTCTCAGCGGCGATTTTCAGAATGCTGAATTAACTGCCCCTTTGAAATGTGGTAAAGTAAATGTAAATCGCCAAAGGATTTTGGTTTTGGAGGATTCCCCCATGATGGAGACGAGGCAGAGAAACCGGGCATGGTCTTGGATGACCCTGCTTTTATTGGTGGCCATGGTCGGCGTTTCGTGCAATTTACCGTTTGGCGGTGTTCAGCGCGAAGCAACGGCAACAATGCCGGCAATTGAACCTTCGCTGCTGCCAGAACTTCAACAAGAAATCCCTCCCACCATCATTGAAACTTACCCCGAACCGGGCAGTATCCTCCCGTTGAGCGGGGGAATCACACTGGTTTTTGATCAGCCGATGGAGCGTGCCTCGGTAGAAGGCGCACTGGTTTTGGAACCGGTAACTGCCGGCCGTTTTGAATGGCAGGATGACCAGTCGGTGCGTTTTATCCCCGATCAGCCTTTGCCGGTGAATGCCACTGTCACCGTGACGGTGAAGGAAACCGCAAAAGATCAAAAAGGCAATCACCTGAGCCGCCCCCTCTCGTTTGAATACCGCACCGCCGGCCAACTCCGGCTCGTTGAGCGTATTCCCGCCCCCGATGTTCAGGATGTTGATCCCACCACCGTGGTGGCGGTCACATTCAACCGGCCGATAGTTGAACTGGGCGAGGTTGGCTCTGCACAGCCGGCTGCTTTTCGATTGGAGCCCCAGCCTCAGGGTGAAGGCCGCTGGCTGAATACCAGCACCTATGTGTTCACCCCCCAGCCGGCGCTGGAAGGGGGGCAGACTTATCAGGTATTGATGAACGCCGACCTGATCGGCGTTGATGGAACACCGCTCAGCGGCATGGAAGCGATGAACTGGCAGTTCAGCACTGCTGAACCCGAACTGGTTGGCCTTGAACCTTCACTGGATGGTGATCAACCGCTGGATGTCCAGTTTCGGCTGACCTTCAATCAACCCATGGACAGACAAAGCGTGGAAGAGGGCTTGCGCCTGGTGAGTGAGGATGGCAGGGCAGTGCCTGTAACTTACCAGTGGTCTGAACGGGATACGATTGTAACCCTGAAAGCCGACGCTCTGCTGGAACGCAACCGCCAGTACACGCTGGAGTTGGAAGGGGTGACCGCGCTGGGCGGAGCCGACCTGCCGCAAACTTTGCGGGAAACTTTCCGTACGGTTGGGGAGTTTCGGGTTATTTCCTCCACCCCTGCCGAGGGGGAAGAAATGCCCATTTCCGGCGGTTATGGTTCGGTGGTGGTTGATTTTTCCGCGCCGCTGGCTCAGAATCAAAATCTGAACGATCTTGTCCTGCTCGAACCAAAGGTGGGCAACTGGTACATTTTCCGTGATGAACAAAGCCCAGTGCTGTACCTTTCCGGTTTCTTCAAAAGCGGCCAGACCTACCGTTTGACTTTGAAAGCCGATTTGCAGGATCGCTGGGGTTCAAAACTGGGCAGTGACTACTCTCTGACCTTTGTGGCAAGTGATCCCCTGCCTTCCCTCACCATTCCAATTCGCAATACATACAGCACCATTTATTACTCGCTGCCGGGGGATGCTACCCTACCTGCGTATGCGACCAACCTCGCTGAACTGGAAGTTCGCCGGGCGCGCATCACTCTCATGGATGTGATTCGTGCCATGGACCGCACCCCTGAATTTGACATTTTTCCGCTGGAAGAGCGCTGGCAGATTGCGCTTGATTTACCGCCCAATGCCAGTCAGGGGATTGAAATTCCCCTGAAAGAGGATGGCGGTGGATTGGAAACCGGTCTGTATGCGTTTCGGTTCAATTCACCGCAATTCACGCAGAACAATCAGGCAGTGGAATTGCTGATGGTGGTGAGCCCCGTGCACCTCACCATCAAAGTAAGCCAGAACGAAGCGGTGGTGTGGGCGGTGAACGCGGTTAACCGCCAGCCGGTCAGCGGGCGGTTGGTTACGGTGTATCAGGCAGGCAGCGGTCTTGTGCTGGGCAGTTCAACTACCGACTCGCAGGGTGTGGCGCGAATTCCTCTGCCGGAACGGGAGAATTATCAGGTATTGGTTACTTTGGGCAATGAGGGAGATGCGGATTTCTCTCTGGCAACCAGTGAATGGAACGCCGGTATCTCGCCGTGGAATTTCGGCATTGATCATGTGTACGACCAGCCAGAAATCAAGGCCTACGGTTATACCGACCGACCCATTTACCAGCCCGGCCAAACGGTTTATTACCGTTTTGTCATCCGCAGGTGGGAGGATGGCCGTTATCCGGTATCCGATTTGACCAGTGTAACGGTGAAAGTTTACAGCGCCTTTTCCCCTGAACAGGGAACACCTCTTTTATCCAGTCAAAAACTCAATCTTTCTCCCTATGGCACAGCCTCCGGTCAGGTGCAATTGCCGCCGGATGCTCTCACCGGAAACTACACGATTCAGATTGAGGAACTGCCCGATGCCATTGTTGAATTTGAGGTGGCCGCCTACCGCAAGCCGGAAATTGACCTGCAAGTTGGCTTTGCGAAAAGCGACTATCTGATTGGCGAGGATATCACCGCCGACATCGCTGCGCAATACTTCTTTGGCGCACCGGCACGAGATGTCGAGGTGAACTGGTCCCTTTATGCCCGCAATGCCGAAGCCGATCTGTCGGGCGGTTACGCCAGTGGAACGCTGGATACTTACTGGTTGGACCCTGACTGGTGGATGCGTTTTGAATCCCCACTGGGTGAATTTGTATTGAGCGGCAGCGGCACAACGGGTGAGGATGGACGCTTTCCCCTGACATTTTCAGGTGAAACCTTAAAATCTCTGCTGGATGAAAACCGCCAAAAGGTGTTGACGCTGGAAGTAACCATGGCAGATGAAAGCGGATTCTCGCTTTCACAGCGAGCGCAGGTTACCCTGCATCCGGCAGAGGTGATCATTGGTGTGCGGCCAGAAAGCTGGGTGCAGCCGGCAGAGACACCGTTTGATTTTTCGGTGCTTACCGTGGACTGGCAAAAGCAGCCGGTGGGCGGACGGCCTTTGAGCGCCTCGTTTGACCGGATAGAATGGGTGCAGGAATGGAGTGCGGTTGAAATCGGCTCTGTATTCTACCGTGAAGTTCTCACTCCGGTCAGCGGGGCCGATTTAATCACCGGTGAAAACGGGCTGGCAACCCTGCAATTTACACCGCCGGAGCCGGGACTTTACCGGCTGGAGGTGCGCGGCGGAGGGGCCGTTACGCAGGTGCTGGTTTGGGCGGGGGGCAGCGGCAGTGCGCCCTGGCCGCGACTGCCGAATCAGCAGATTCGGCTGGAATCCGACCGCAAAGAATATGCGGTGGGAGATGTGGTCAGAGTGTTCATTCCCAATCCCTTCCAGAGCGGAGCGCTGGCTTTTATCAGTCTCGAACGGCGCGGTGTTCTTTCGTATCAGATTCGCACAATCCGTGAAAGTGGTGAGGTGGTGGAAATTCCACTGGAAGAACAAACAGCACCGAATATTTATGTTTCGGTCACTTTGCTGGGAGTGGGAGAAAACGGCAAAGCGGATTTCCGGCAGGGTTACCTCGATCTGCGGGTAAAACCCGAGGCTTTTCAACTGGACGTGCGTCTGATCTCCCCCTCAGAGCGTTTTGAACCGCGTCAGACGGTGCGCCTTGACCTGCTGGTCAAAGATCATCTCGGCAATCCGCTGCAGGGAGAGTTCTCGGTGGCCGTGGTGGATAAGGCCATCTTCGCTTTGAGGCAACCCAATGCAGAGGATATTGTCAGTGCCTTTTACGGCCAACAACCGTTGGGGGTGTTTACCAGCCTTTCACTGGCGGCCTATACCGGCAGAATTCCTTTGCTGCCGCCCGGTTTGGGCGGTGGGGGCGGGGGTGATGCCCGCCAGTTGACTTTACGCAGCGATTTCCGTGATACGGCCTACTGGTCAGGGATGCTGGAAACCGACTCGAGCGGCTATGCTCAAATTGAGTTTCCCCTGCCGGATAATCTGACCACGTGGGTAGTGCTGGTGCGCGGATTGACCCGCGATGCGCAGGTTGGGGAGGCTCAAAGTGAAATTGTGGTCAGTAAAGATTTGCTCATCCGGCCGGTTGTGCCGAAGTTTGTGGTGGCAGGTGACCGGGTAGAAATTGGCGCGGTGATGCAGAACAACACCGCTCAACCGCTGGATGTAACCGTTCGACTGCAAAGCAGCGGTCTCCAGCTGGAGAACACCGACCTCGAACGCCAGGCCCTCACTTTGGAGGCAAACGGCCGTCAGCGGGTTAACTGGTGGGTTAAAGTAGAGGATGTTCCTTCGGCTTCGCTGATTTTCAGCGTGGAAGGCGGCGGTCTGCAAGATGCGGTTATGCTGGATGGAGAGGATTTGCCCATTCTGCGGTACAGCAGTCCTTTTTCACTGGTGACGGCCGGCATTCTCGATCAGGCGGGGGAAGTACTGGAAGTCGTCAGCCTGCCGAGGTCATTCACTCCCACCGGCGGCACACTGGAAGTGGAACTTTCTCCAAATCTGGCGGGCAGCATTCTTTCCGGTCTGGAATCAATGGAAGAATACCCGGATGATTTCAGCGAGGTGCTGCTTTCTCGATTGCTGGCTAATTTGAGTGTTTATCAACTTAACCGCGAGGTGGGATTTGCTTCCCCTGACCTGAATGACCGCTTGCAGCAATCCATCCGCCGCGATTTGAGCCGATTGGTTGAAAAGCAGCAAAGCGATGGAGGCTGGAGCTGGATCCCGGGCGAAGAGAGTGACTTTTTCCTCACCGCTTACGGGTTATGGCTGCTGGATCAGGCCAACGCGGCCGGTTTCCTGATCGAGCCGTTCCACCTTCTGGACGCAAACCGCTTTTTAACCGCCGCTTTGTATGCTCCCGATATGGCGGCTGAAACGGTGGAACTCGACCGGTTGGCATTTGCCTATTTTGTGTTGAACCAGCACGGACGGCAAAATCCCGTTCCGCCGGATTTGTTCCGCCTTCGAGCGCGCCTGAATCCATGGGGGCAGGCTTTTCTGGCGCTGGCATTCGAGGCGATGGGTGATAGTCAGTCCGCCGAGACTATTCTGGCCGACTTGCAGGGCAATGCAATCCGCACGGCAAGCGGAGCATACTGGCAGGAAGAAAGCGACTCGCTTTACCGGTTCTCCAATACCTATGCCAACACGGCCATTGTGCTGCTGGCACTGATGAAGCTCGAACCGGCTTCGCCGCTGGTAAGCGATGGGATTCGCTACCTGACTCTGCAGCGCGGGGCGCAGGGCTGGCTGAACAGTTACGGCAGCGGCTGGGTGCTGGCCACCCTCAGCAGCGCTGTTCGGGCAACCGGCGAATTGCAGGCGAATTATTCATTTTCCGCCACACTGAACGGTTCAGCCATTGCCAGCGGGCAGGCCGGCGGGGCACAAACTTTCACCCCTGTGAAGGCCAGCGTTTCCATTGCTCAACTGCCTTCCGAACGCAACGCATTGAGGATTGCGCGGACTGCCGGCAGCGGCCGTTTGTATTATCGGGCGATGCTCGACCTCGGGCAACCGGTTGAGACCATTCAACCGCTGGACGGAGGGATCGTCCTCAGCCGGCAGTATTTTCTGGCAGGGGCGGAATGCCCCGATGGAGAGTGTTTGCCGGTGGAAAGCGTCAACCGTTCGATCAGTAACCCCGTTATTCAGGTCAGGCTTTCCATCACTGTGCCAGACGATACCACCTATCTGGTGGTAGAGGATTACATCCCGGCCGGCGTTGAGATTGTGAATACCTCGCTGCAGACCACCCAGCAGGGCAGCGAAGAAACGACGTTCGCTTCCCTGAATGCAGAGCAATTCAGCCGGGGCTGGGGATGGTGGCATTTCAGCGAGCCGGCGATTTTCAGCGATCATCTTCGCTGGGTGGGTGCGTATGTTCCGGCGGGTACGTATGTATTGACTTACCGTTTACTGCCATTGCAGGCAGGAGAATTCCGTGTTTTGCCGGCTCGCGCGTTTGCCTATTATTTCCCGGAGGTGCAAGGCCGCACGGCGGGCATGGTTTTCCGAATCGAATGAAAATGGTGCGCTCAATCTCTTTCAGGTGGAGCGATTTCATCCAGCATTGAAGAGAGGCGTTCCAACTCGGCCATCAACTGCTCGAGGGTGGATCGTGAATCGGGCGAGGTGATTCCCACCTCACCAGAAGAGGGAGAGGGTGTGCCTATCAGCAGGTTGGCGAGGCGTTCGGCTTCCTCGGGTTGGAGACTGCCGTTTTCGACCAGATGATTCAAGCGGTGCTGGATTTCGCGGTCAACCAGCTGGCGGTAATTCACCAAACCCGGCAGGCTGTTCAGTAAATGCTGGATACTTTTTTCGCCTGCTTCCACAAGGCGAGAAAAAGAAGGGGAGGTCAACCAGCCGGAGGAACGCCGTTCCGCACTGAACAGCGCCTGCAACATGATGAGGGTGGTCAAATCGCTGCCGGTTTCGTGATCGGTAACCTGAATTTCTTCGCCCTGCCGGAGGAGTGCGGCGATCTCCGGCAGGGTGATGTAGCGGCGGTTAATGGTGTCGTATAGTTTGCGATTGCTGTACCGTTTGATGCGCAGCATGAGAGAGATGGCTACTCGCCGCGTTCTTTGCGTAATTCTTCAATTTTACGGCTCAGTTCAGCAATTTTGGCGCTGAGGGCTTCAATATCTGCATGAGTGACAGGAGCAGGGCGGCTTTTTTGAGCGGCCGCACGGCGTTCCTGTTCCATTTTTTCACGCTTCTCCATGATTTCTTGAATCATCCGGCGGGCGTCTTTTTCGGCCAGTTCGCCTTTTTCAACCAGCCGGTTGACAAAACGTTCAATTTCTTCCTGTGCCAGCGCAGCCGCACCGATGCCCGCCAGCAGAATTTTGCGGGAAAGTTCCGCAAAACCACTGCGCCCGCTGGTTTCTTCAAGCGGTTCGTGTTCACTTCGTTTTACCATATCAAGCCTCCTCTCATAACGCAACGCGTTATATTTTATTTATAACGCATTGCGTTATATTTGTCAATCGCGACTCCCGACTAATTTGTTGATTTAAATTTGACTTTTGAATAATCAAGGATATAATAATTGTTGACAAAAATGATAATATTTGTTGCTCGGAATAATCATTTTATTGTTTTTTTACTATTTGCTATTTTCCTGCTTGATCGTCATATCCAATTATTCCCTTAATGCCTGAAGAGGAGGGTCTATTCATTTTTGTATTGGTAATCCGGAGTGTTTTTCTCGGGATGTTCTTACCCTTTGTTTAGCTGGTTGAGGACGGAATAAAAACCATGGAATCCAGAAGAAAAAAAGTTGGAAGATACAAAGACGAAGGTGATGTTGAACCCTCTTCACCGCAGGAAGAACCACACGAAAATATTCAAGAAGAAAACCCTTGCGCTCCGCCACCCATCGAAACGCATGTTCCAAAACCGGATTGCGGCTGCGGCGGATATTCGCGCAAGACCAAAGAGAAAGATCAATTGATTGAGATCTTGAAAAGAATTCCGGGCGTCAATACGGAGGATTTTCATAAACCCAAACAACGGGTGGGAGCGAAAGCCGATTGTCTTTGTTGTGAGTTGCCCACCGTTGATGCCATCGTTCCGCTGATGGCAGAACTCTTTCAGCGTTTCATAGATGGAGAAAACCCCCGCCCGGGTTTTGAAGAAATGGTTTTTGCTGCCCTTTCACGCCTTAGCAAAAAGCAGTTAAAAGCGCTTGAATATGCCTTTAAAAAATATGAGGGGCTATCACCACGTTTGAAAGATTGTTTGTTCGATGAAAGACTGGCGGAAGAAGTACGCGGAAAGGGTGTGATGCCCGCCGATGTGATTGAGGCATTTATCCTTGAAGGTATGGCATACGCTGCAAAATCGGTGATGAAAAATTCCAAAGGCATTGCCGGGCCGGGTCAGACGAGGATCTGGGATGCGGTTTTACCACCAACCCCCAATGGGTCTCAACAGCCACGCATATTCAGCGGCCCATGGCCATGGCTGACGGCCATCCGGCCGGACATTGGAGATTATAAAGAGTATGGCAGTGTGCCAAGCTACCGCTCTTCGATGGAGATGGTCTATACCTTCCAGCCTTACCAGATTGCCAGAGACTGTCAGATTTCGGTGAATACCGGTAAACCGGGTGAATTAATCACCAGTTGCACCCCCAAAACACCCCCTCCGCCTCCGCCGGGAGCACTGCTGCCCAATTTTTGTGAAGGCGGGCAGGATTACACCTTCAACGGCCAGTGTTTGCAGTTTCCCGTGATCGAGCCGGGGGCAACCATTGGCCTGCGGGGGTTTAATTTCATTACCAAGACCGTCATGGTTTTCATCGAAAACCGCGCCACCGGACTCAAAACCTCCGTTGAAGCCCCCGTTTTTGGAGATTTAGAAACTCCCGTCAAAGATGAGCAGGGTCATACCATTCACGACTGGCGCGTCTCCGATACGGTGGTGGTCACCATTCCCAATGAACACCCCCATCAACCCGGCGCTCCGCTGCCGCCGGGTCTTTATAATGTGTGGATCGAGGTGAACAATGTGCTTTCGGCGGTGTATGCCGGCGGAGTTGCCCCGCGCTTGAAATCGAATACCCTCATTCTTCAAATTGAGCCTGATCCCAACATCCCCTTCCATTTTTGGAGCGAAAACGGTCGTTGTTATGAAGAAACGGATGGATTGGGTTCGGATGAAATCTGGTTCGATGCCTGGGTTGCCCACCTGATCCCGGCTTCGATGCCTTCCGGCAAGCATACCCTCAGTCCGGTGAAACATGTTGAGTTCAATCGAGACGCATGGGATGACATGGATTCGGGTGAAGATGCCGGCGCTTACAATGCCGATTTTTGGAACGGTTCATTCCAGCGCGGGTTGATGGTGGTTGGCCTGATCGGCTTTGAAGTGGATAGCGAATCGGCGGCGAAAGATCAATTGCGGGACTTCGGTTCTGCCTACGTTCATTACCTTGAAAGCATCTGGCAGGCGGCTATCGCCGCAGAAGGTACGGCTGCTTCCATTGCCAAGATGGTCTCACTTACTCTGACGCAGGGATTGATCGTACTGGCGGTTGTTGCTGCTGTCATCCTCATTGTGGGGCTGTTCTGGGCTGCCTGGGCGCCGGCAGACCGTATTGCCGTGGATCTGATTACGCTGGATGCCCGCAAAGCCTGGGATCTAACCAGTCCCCATCATCAATTTCCACCTGTGGAAAGATATCAATTCGAAGAAGTCACCACAACTCACAACCCCAAACCCAAAGCGCCGGATACTCCCTCTACGGTACGGCACATTGTTGAACATCGTTACGTAACTCCGGAAGATGGGGAAGATTCGGATTATGGAATCACTTTCCAGTTAACCCGTTCGTAATCGGTAAAAATCCTACGAAACGGCTTTGCACTCCATGGTTTTGGAGCAAAGCCGTTTCGATTCACGGGATACAGGATTATTTTTTAGTCAAATTTGTGATGAAATTCACATGACTTTTGTCAAAAATAATGATATATAAGTACAGGTAAGTATATCGCTAGCAGATTACTGGTTGTGGGGCTGCGCGCAGGGCGATGATTACCGGTCGTGTGGTTGGTGTTTCCATCTAGAGATCCATCCCACCGGAGGAAAAAAACATGCTCCATCTCTTGACGGGTGTCGGGATACTGGTGTGTGCCGTTCAAGCCATCCGTTCCCGGCGCTTACTTGTTTCAGCGCTGTGGCTGGCCGGCACCAGCGCGCTGGTTGCACTGGAATTGTATCTGCTCGGTGCACCGGAAATTGGGGTGATTGAGTTGAGCGTCGGCGCCGGTCTGGTGACCGTTCTCTTTGTGTTTGCCATCAATCTGACCGGAGAAGAAGCCAGTGATTTGAAGAGTTTGATCCGTAAGCCGCTGGCGGTAGTGTTTATCGTTCTCTCGCTTGTTTTGCTGGGAATATTGCTGGTGCCGGGAGTGGACCGCGCCGCCCCGTCAGCAGGCGAATCAGCCTTGAAGGCAGTGCTGTGGGGGGATAGGCAGCTGGATGTCGTTTTACAGGCCGGGCTGGTATTTTGCGGAGTTCTCGGTGTGTTGGGCCTGTTGAGGGAGCGCGAGCCAGAAGCGGCTGGAGAGAAAAAATCGGAGGAACAGCAATGATGCTCTCTATCCCGAATCTCGTCATTCTCATTGTGGTGGGGCTGATTGGGGTTGGCATTTATGCTCTGCTCACGGTGCGCAATTTGATTAAGGTAGTGATTGCACTGCAAATCATGGTCAAGGGTGCGCTGCTGGCGCTGGTGCTGGCCGGCAGGCTGCAAGGGCAGGAAAACCTTGGGCAAAGTCTGGCGCTGACGGTGATTGTAGCCGATACCATCGTTGCCGTGGTGGGGCTGGCTCTGGCGGTTCAGGTGCGCCGGGCATTCGGCACGCTGGATTTGAAAGCACTGACCACACTGCGGAGGTAAACGATGGCGATGTACTGGCTGATTTTAACCATTGCTTTACCGTGGCTGGGTGCGCTGGTGGTCTGGCTGGCCGGCAACCGCCGTGAAAAATTGTCTCATACACTGGCCGTTGTTTTTTCCGTTGCATCGGGGATCGCCTCACTTTTTCTCATCCCTTACGGCAACGAACGGGCGGTTTTCTTCATCCCTATCGGCGGCGTGTTTGGTGATTTCACTTTCGTTGCGGATGGGCTGGGCGTATTTCTGGCGGCGATTGCCAATGTGGTTGGCTCGCTGGCGGTCATTTTCTCGGTGGATTACATGCACGGCGAGGCTCAATTAGGCCGCTATTACGCCTTTGTGTTGTTTTTCATCGGCGGCATGGCCGGGCTGGTGTTGACCAGCAATCTGCTGTTGATGTTCTTCTTCTGGGAAATTACCGCTTTGTGTTCTTACGCACTGATCTCATTTCACAATGATGATCTCAAGGCGGTCGCCGGCGGCATCAAGGCGTTGATCATCACCCAACTGGGCGGAATTGGTTTGCTGGCAGGTGCACTGTTGCTGTATGTTTACACCGGCAGTAATGATTTTCAGTTATTACTCGAAAATCCTGCGGTTCTGCCGGTGGGTGCGCTTGGCTGGATGGCTTTTGGGTGTCTGATTGCAGCGGCGGCAAAATCGGCGCAGTTCCCCTTCCAGACATGGTTACCGGACGCGATGGAAGCACCCACCCCCATCAGCGCGCTCATTCATGCGGCGACGATGGTCAATGCCGGGGTGTATTTGCTGGCGCGCTTTTACCCAGCCTTTGCCGAAGTGCCCGGCTGGCGGGAAGCGGTGATGGTATGCGGCATGCTTTCGGCCCTGATGGCGGCCTTCATGGCCATGGTGGCAACCGATTTGAAACGGGTGCTGGCCTATTCTACGATTTCCCAGCTCGGTTACATGGTCTATGCGGTTGGGGCGGGCGGGGTTTTTGCCAGCCAGTTCCATTTGCTCAGCCATTCGGTTTTCAAGGCTTTGTTGTTCCTCGCTGCGGGGGCGGTGATTCACTCGGCTGGCACGCGCGATATGCGCCAGATGGGTGGCTTGGGTAAGTTCATGCCGCTGACGCGCGCCGTGTTTGTGATTGGTGGTCTGGCGTTGGCGGGGATTCCCATTTTCAATGGCTTTTGGAGCAAAGAATTGATTCTGGAAGCCGGTTTGCACGGCAACCCGCTGTGGTTATACGCGCTGATGGTGATTGTGGCCGGTCTGACGGCGTTTTACACCGTGCGCATGATCTCAATGGTATTTTACGGCGAGGCCCGCCCCGGTTTGCACATCCACGATGCCGGCAAGGCGATGAAGGTTGCATTACTGCCGCTGGCAATCGGTACTTTAACGACGTGGCTGCTGGCCGGGCCGTTTGGCAGCCTGCTGGCGGAAAGTTTACCCGCCCACCATCTGGAGGTGGAAAGCACGCTGGCGGTTGTGGAAGAGGTCATCACTGCTCCGGCGACTTATCTGGCGCTGGCGGTTGTGGCACTTGGCTGGCTGAGCGGCTGGCAGCGCGGCCGCTTGCAGCCGCTGGCAAAGATACTCGGTGGTTTTGGCAGTGCGGCAGCCGATAGTTTCGGCTTCGAGGCGGTCAACCGCGCGGTGGTTAACGGTACTCAGCGTGCGGCGGAGGCTTTAAGGGTCACTCAGCCGGGTCTGCTGAACTGGAATGTGTTTTCTATAGTATGCGCTTTGCTGGTCTTGCTGGCAGCTCTTGCGGTGGGAGGTCGTTGACATGGAAGCGGGTATGGCTTTTCTCCTCATGATTGCAATACCTCTGCTGGGTGCGCCGCTGATTTATCTGATCGGCCGGCTGGTGGAACGGAAAAGGCCTCACCACAACCCGGCCCGCTGGGCAGCGCTTATCCTTCTACTGGCGGCAATGTATCCATTTAGCATTGCTGCTCAGGCAGTCATTGTTCAGGGAACAGTTGTTTCGTTTTCCCTCGGCGTCATTGCACTCCAGCTGGATGGGGTTGGACTGCTATTGGCCGCGCTTGTGTTCGCGCTGGGGGTGATGGTCACCTTATTTTCCGGTACTTATCTGCAAAAGGAAGAACATCAGGAAAAGTACTACTCCCTGCTGAGCGCTATGATTGCCGCAATGATCGGGCTTGGCTGTGCCCGTGATCTGTTCAACCTGTGGGTGTGGTTCGAACTGATGGCAGTGGCTTCGTATCCGCTGGTTGCCTTTCACCGTCACACACCGGCCGCGCTGGAAGCAGGAGTGAAATATCTGGTGCAGAGTGCGGTGGGTTCGGCACTGGTGCTGATCGGCATTGGGCTGGTTTTTGGTCAGACGGGAACGCTGATATTGGAAGAAATTCGCACCAATGCGCCGCTTACATCGGTGATGCTGGCTGCGGGGACTTTATTCGTGGTCGGGTTTGGTGTCAAGGCTGCTTTGGTGCCGCTGCACACCTGGCTGCCGGATGCCCATTCGCAAGCGCCCAGTGGAATCAGCGCCATGCTTTCGGGGGTGGTGATTGAAGCCGGTTTGATTGCCTTGCTGCGTGCTCTGGCTGCCTTGTTTGCCGTCAGTCATCTGTGGGGGGTGTTCCTGCTCGGCTTTGCGGCCCTCAACATGCTGTTGGGAAATCTGATGGCTTTGCGTCAGACGCAGGTCAAGCGGATGCTGGCTTTTTCCAGCCTCAGCCACATGGGCTACATTGTACTGGGAATCGGCTGTGCTTTTGTATTTGGCTCGCAGGATGCTGCGGCGGGCGGCTTTTTCCACATTCTGACACATGGTTTGATGAAGGGGCTGGCTTTTCTGGCTGCCGGAGGGCTGCTGTATGGGTTGTATATTGCCAACGGCAAACATACTCCCTTGCTGGTGGAGGACTTGAACGGCGCAGCCGGCCGCTATCCGCTGGCGGCGTTTACTTTCAGTGTTGCTTTGCTGGGGTTGGGCGGTATTCCCCCGCTGGCGGGTTTCATGTCCAAGTGGCAGATATTTGTGGGCGGTTTTGAAACCCGGCAGGGCTGGGCAATTGTACTGGTGATTTTTGCTGCACTCAACAGCGTGCTTTCACTGGGCTATTACGCGCCGCTGATTAACCGCATGTATCGGAATACGCCATCGCCCCTGGTTGAGCAAGGCAAACCGCTTTCCGTATGGATGAATATGGCTTTGCTTATTCTGACCATCGGGGTGGTGGGGCTGGGCTTTTGGCCTTCACTGGCAGGCTGGCTGACTCAACCGGCTGCCCAAAGTTTACTTTCTGCGCTGGGTGGATAAGGAGGTAATACTGATTATGGAAATTCTGCTTTCCCCTCCGCTGGCTTTTCTGCTCTACATTCCGCTGGTCTTTTTGATTGAGCGATTTGGAAAGGCGCTGGCCGGCCCTGAAAATCCTTCTCCAATCAAAGAGAGCCCTTATGCCAGCGGTGAAGAAGCTCCGCTCAGCGCAGCGGCGCCGGGTTACCGACCCTTTTTCCTGATTGCATTTTTCTTCGCCATTTTGCATTTGGGAGTGCTGGTACTGGCGACGGGAGAGTACAGCGCCGCGATTTTGCCGTTTCTGGCGGGGCTAATTCTGGCCTTGATTGCCTTATTATTGGGTTAAGTTTGAGTGTTTTAGCCAAAAGAGGAGGTTCGAATGGGCATGGAAATTGGTAAACCGTGGCAGCAGGCGCTGGATAAAATTCGCACGTGGGCGCGGGTCAATTCACCGTGGGCTATTCATTTCAACAGTGGTTCTTGCAACGGGTGCGATATCGAGATTCTGGCGACCCTGACCCCGCGTTACGATGTGGAGCGCCTGGGCATTAAGTTGCAGGGTTCACCCCGCCACGCCGATGTGTTGATTTGCACTGGGCCGGTAAGCCTGCAAGCCAAAGACCGGTTGCTGCGCATTTACTGGCAAATGCCGGAGCCGAAATTTGTCATTGCCGTCGGTTCATGCGGGCTTTCGGGCGGTGTGTTTCACGGCTGTTACAACATCGTTCACGGCATTGATGAAGTGCTGCCGGTGGATGTCTTTGTGCCGGGCTGCCCGCCCCGCCCCGAAGGGATTATTTACGGTGTGGCAATATTGCTGGAAGCCTTAAAGAGTGGAAAGAAACCGGAACGGACGATGACCGTTGAACTGCCGGCGGGTCTGGAAATGCCTGTTGCGGAGGTGCGCCGATGAGCAAAGTTGAAGAAATTCTGCAAAATGCAGAGGATATCCTGAAACCTTATGCCGGCAATTTCAACCGCCCCGATGGAAACCGGCTGGATGTGTTTATCACGCGGGAGAATTTGCTTGCAGCCGTTCAGGCGTTGGTCGAGGTGCGGTGGGGGTATCTTTCGGCCATTACGGGGGTGGACCGCCCTGCTGCCCAGCCCGAAGAGGGCAATACACAAGCCGATGGTGAAATTGAGGTGATTTACAGTTTTTGCTCAGGCGCGGCAATTGTCAATTTGCGGCTGCGGGTGCCGTATTCGAATGCGGTGGTGCCTACCATTTGCGGCATCATCCCCTCCGCCACGCTGGGGGAGCGGGAACTGATGGAAATGTTGGGTGTGAAGGTGGAGGGTACGCCGGATACGAGCCGCCTGATTCTCGCAGACAGCTGGCCGGAGGGTGTCTATCCGTTGCGCAAGTCTTTTGTGCCCGCTTCCAGAGTTAAAGGTGAAGCCGAAGGAGGTTGAAATGGCGTTTGTTCAGCAAGGAGAAAACCGTTTTATTGTCCCCATTGGGCCGCAGCACCCGGCGTTGAAAGAGCCCGGCCATTTTGAGTTTGTGGTGGATGGGGAAATTGTTACCGGCGCCAGCGTGCGTCTTGGGTTTGTGCACCGCGGCATTGAAAAGGGCGCAGAAGACCGCACATGGACGCAAAACCTGTATTTGATGGAGCGCATCTGCGGGATTTGTTCTCATATTCATGCCACTGCCTTCGTACAAGGGGTGGAAAAACTGGCCGGTGTGGAAGCGCCGCCGAGGGCGCGCGCCATTCGGGAAATTTTTGCCGAACTGGAACGGATTCACAGCCACATGCTCTGGCTGGGAGTGGCAGCCCACGAAGGCGGTTTTGATGCCCTCTTCATGTACTCGTGGCGTGACCGCGAAGTGGTGATGGATATACTGGAGATGTTGAGCGGAAACCGCGTAAATTATTCGGCCAATCTGCTGGGGGGTGTCAAGTACGATATTACCCCAGAGATGATAGATAAAGTGCGGGAAGGGCTGAATTACCTCGAAGAGCGGTTGGACCACTATCTGGATGTGGTTAACACCGACGAGACCTTCATTGCCCGCACGCGGGGCATTGGGAAGATGACCCGTGAACAGGCCCAATTGCTGGGAGCAGTAGGCCCAACGGCGCGCGCTTCCAACTTTGCTTATGATGTGCGGGTAGATGCGCCTTATGCGGCTTACGCCGAATTTCCGGTGGAGATGGTTGTGGCGGAAGAGGGTGACCTGCACGCTCGTTTTGTGGTGCGCATCCTTGAAACGGTGGAAAGTATCCGCGTGTTGCGCCGTATCTTCGATAACATGCCGGAAAGTGAACTGGTGGCGCGTGTACCGCGCCGTATCCCGGCTGGCGAAACCATCAGCCGGGTGGAGGCACCGCGCGGCGAGTTGTTCTACTTCATCGCCAGCAACGGCGGCGAAAAACCAGAACGGGTCAAAGTACGCACCCCCAGCCTGTGCAACTGGGGAACGGTAATAACTCTGGCAGTCGGGCATAAACTGGCCGATATGCCGATGATCCTGGCGGGCATTGACCCATGCTTTTCCTGCAACGACCGGTTGGTGATGGTCAAACGGAATCATCAGGATCCCCAATTGTGGACCTGGGCAGATTTGAGAAACTATGGAATAGAGTACTACCGATGAATATGACGCTTCATCCTCTCATTGTGCTGTTGTTCTTTCCGGGCGGCCTGTTTTTGCTGGCAAGTGGGCTGATCTTTCAGTGGGCAGACCGAAAACTGGTGGCCCGTTTTCAAAACCGCGTTGGCCCGCGCTTTTTACAGCCCCTGGCCGATGTGTTGAAACTTCTGGCGAAGGAAGAGGTCATCCCCGCCGGCGTGCATCGCGGTTTGTTCATTGCCCTGCCGGTGATTGCGCTGGCAGCGGCGTTGACGGCTGCGTTGTATGTGCCGATGTTTGGCATTCAGCCGTTCTTCTCGTTTCAGGGTGATCTCATCGTCACCATTTACCTGCTCAGTGCGCTGACCATTACGCTTGGGCTGGCGGGGGCAAATTCGGTGACCCGCTTTTCACTGGTCGGAGCAACCCGCACGCTGACTCAATTGTTTTCCTACGAAGCACCCTTCTTGCTGGCAATGATCGGGCCGGCGCTGGTGGCCCAATCCTGGCAAATTGGCAAGATCAACGAATTGTTGAGCGGCACGACATGGCTGATCATCGGCCAGCCGATTGGTTTTCTGGTGGCGCTGGTTGGTTTGATGGGAAAACTGGAACTGCCGCCCTTCGATGCTCCGGAGGCCGAAACCGAAATTGTGGCCGGTGCATTGACCGAATACAGCGGACGCGGTTTTGCTCTGTTCCGTCTGGGAAAGGACATCGAACTGGTGATTGGATTGACGCTGGTGGCTGCATTTTATCTGGGCGGCATTGCCAACCCGCTGGAGTTTATTTTGAAAACGGGGGCATTGCTGCTGGTGACGGCCATGCTGCAAACCGCTTTTGCCCGCCTGCGTATTGATCAAACGGTAGGTTTGTGGTGGCGAGCAGGAGCATTGTTGGGGTTGGTACAGATACTGGCTATTCTGGTGGGTATCTATATCCGCCAGTCGTGGTTGTGAGGGTGAAGCAATGAGCACAGGTTCAATGATCGAAGATTTGGTTAAATCGTTGTTCAAAAAGCCGGTCACGCGGAAATATCCCTTCGAGCGCCATCCGGCGCCGGAGCGTTTTCGGGGTAAATTACACTGGGATCCGGAAAAGTGCACCGGCTGTCAGTTGTGCGTCAAGGATTGCCCGGCGAACGCCATTGAATTGATTGTGATTGATAAAGTCAATAAGCGGTTTGTGATGCGCTATCATCAGGACCGCTGCATTTACTGCGCGCAGTGTGTGGTTTCCTGCCGGTTTAAGTGTTTGGAGTTGAGCGACGAAGAATGGGAGCAGGCGGCGACGGCCAGACAGCCGCTGGAAGTATATTATGGGAAGGACGAAGACATTCGCTTCCTCATGGAGCGTGCAGCTGCGCAGCCTGTTGAGCCTCCGTGTGAATGAAGCGGCAGAAGGGTCAAAAAGCACAGCGCTCAGGATTGCAGTGCTGGGAATTGGCAACGAATTCAACGGAGATGATGCAGCCGGGGTGCTTGTCGTGCGCGCCCTGCGGAAAATAATCGGCCAGGCGGATCATCTCTTGCTGATTGAGGGCGGCACAGCGCCGGAAAATACCACCGCAACGCTGCGCCGCTTTCATCCTGATGTGGTGTTGATGATTGACAGCGCGGAGATGGGTGAAGAACCGGGCTGCGTTCATCTGCTGGCTGTGGAGGCACTGGATGGCTTGAGCGCATCCACTCACACCCTGCCGCCCTCGGTGCTGGTCACGTTTCTGCAGCGGGAATTGGGCTGCCGGGTGCTTTTGTTGGGCATTCAGCCCCAAACGCTGGAATTCGATGCTCCGCTCAGCGAACCGGTCAGGCGGGCCATCTCTCAAATAAAACGCGGTTTGAGGCAAATTCTTTCTTACACCCCGTGATAAAATTTGGGGTATGGAGAGAACCGTACCCCGTACCGCTTCAGAAGAAATTGACCTGTACTTACGTACCATTTATTCCCTGCTGCGCACATCGGCAGAGGTACAAATCCGCTCGCTGGAAGAAATTCACGCGGCCACCAATTCCTCCCTGCATCCGGACGCACGCCGGGCAACGCCTGACATATCCGCGCTGATTTACAGCGCCTTGCGATTGCCGGATTGCATGACCGAGGTGCGCTCGGTGGTGTTGGGACAAAGTGCCAGTGTTTTTCATCAGCATGGTTATGAACAGGTTGAAAACTGGCAGCCGGTCTCGGCAAGAGCGCGCCGCCGGCGTTGTTTTTTTAACGGCAAGGATACGCTGGCCTGTTATATTGCCAGTCGTTCGGATATTGATGACATTATCCCCACCCTGACGGCCTATCAAATCGAATGGAATAAACTGCATAATCTGTTACAACGCTGGCAAAGGCCGCTGAATGCTCGCACCCTCGCTTCAGATGAAAACAGATTCCGTGAACTGGCTCAAACGCTGGAAATGCCGGTGGAAGATTTGGAAAGGCTGCGGACGGTTTGGGGCGGTCAGTTTTACACCAACATGCAGCGGATTGCCCACAAACGCTGCCGGATTGGCGTTCGTCTGCTGAGCGGTTCGCTGGCCGATTACCGCCGGGCAACCCGCGCATGGTGGGATAATATCGAGCGGTGCTGCCCGATGTTGGGCAGCCGGCCGGTTTATTTTGTTTCCAGCAACACGCATTCGCTGGTTAACCTGTTGAGCGGTTTTGCCCTGCTGCACCGCGAAGAATTGATGCGTTTTCTGGAACGCAAGGAAAACGAGACTTTGAAACGCGAATGGGATAGTATCTGCAACGGACAGGTGCCATCCAGTCAGGAAAACTTCCTTTACTATGTGCTGAAGAAGTATCAACAGACCAGCGAGGGGCGCGCTTTGCTTCACGCTCAGGCGATGGACGAGGCGAATCTGGGGATTGTGCGTATTCCCAGCGAACATTATTTCGATGTCGAAGCGCAGGTCATCGAATTGCGCCGTTTGGTGCCTGCCCGCATGGATGCGCGCATTCGGCGCGGCGAGCTTGGCTGGCTGGAACGCAGTGATGCGTTAATTTTAAATATTGATTATCCGTTGGGTGTGGCGGCCTATAATTTGCTGGTCAAAATTGCCGAGCATGTACACCCGATTTTGGGGGTGTATATCATGGGCAAGGCGGCCACTTTGAACGGCCGGCTGGGGGATGTGATGATACCCAATGTGGTGCAGGATGAGCATTCCGAAAACACGTTTTTGTTTCAAAATGCCTTCAATGCTTCTCATGTGGCGCCTTACCTGTTGTACGGCACGGTGCTGGATAATCAGAAAGCGGTGAGCGTGTATGGTACCTTTTTACAAAACGCGCGCATTATGGATGTGATTTACCGCGAAGGGTACACCGATATTGAAATGGAAGCCGGCCCTTATCTTTCTGCGGTTTATGAAATGTTCCGTCCAAAACGGCATCCCATTAACGAAATTGTCAATTTGTATGAGATACCTTTTGATTTAGGGATACTGCATTATGCTTCCGACACGCCGTTGAGCAAGGGCAAAAATTTGGGAGCGGGAACACTTTCATACTTTGGCATGGACTCCACCTACGCAACCAGCATTGCCATTCTGCGGCGCATCTTCGAAAGGGAGCAAAACAGGGTGGGAAAAAAGTAGCATTTTTCATATATACTTAATTTATGCAGGTTAATCGCAGTGAAGTAATTGAGCTATTGCGCGGCTCTCACCT
Source organism: Chloroflexota bacterium (assembly GCA_040754815.1). GTDB lineage: Bacteria > Chloroflexota > Anaerolineae > Anaerolineales > Anaerolineaceae > Bellilinea. The sequence continues at coordinate 393,918 of JBFMBX010000002.1, read as the reverse complement.
GTTTATCAGTCTGACTCCGGAGCAAATTGAGGATATAGCAGGGAAGGTCGAAGCGTTTCTGTATCAGGAAAAGCAGGTGATTTTCGAACAGGACGCACCGGTGGAGAGTTTCTTCTTTCTGCTAAACGGCCGGGTGGAGTTGATTCGTCAGGACAAAGATGAAGAAATCAAAGTCGTTCTTGGCGAAGGGGATTACTTTGGAGAAGAAGCGCTGGCCGATACGCCTCCGCCGCGTCTGGCAACCGCCACTGCGGCAACCAATGTGATTGTGCTGCGCTTCAACGGCGAGTTGATTGACGAAATCAAGAAACAATATCCCAAAGTGGCTGCAGCCTTTCGGCTGGTTGCCGAAAGTTATCGCCTGTCCATGCGAATCCGCATGCCGTGGCGGGGGCCGCGCGAAGTGGTACATTTCATTGCCCGCCATCACCCCCTTTTTCTCATCTTGCGGCTGATTTTACCGATTTTGCTGGCTTTTGTGACCATTGCCATAACCTCATATCTGGATGTGGTGCTTTTTCGCGGCTCGGCGCTGGGCATGGGGCTGCTTCTGCTGGCAGTGCTGGTCAATGTCGCCTGGCTGGTGTGGGTGGTGGTGGATTTCTACAACGACTTTTCGGTGGTGACCAACCGGCGGATTGCTTACTTGCGTAAAATTCTGCTCATTTATGACAGCCGGCAGGAGGTGCCGCTGGATGCCGTGCTGGCGCATGATGTGCGCACCGATCAGATCGGCCGTATCATCGGTTATGGCGATATTATCGTGCGCACCTATACCGGTGAACTGGTCCTTTCCCGCCTTGCGCAGCCTTATCTGGTTGTAAATCTGATCAATGAAATGCGCGAAAGAGCCAAAGCCAGCCGCAAACGCGCTCGCCTCGAGTCGATTGATCAAATCATCCGGCGAAGGCTCAACCTGGGGGCCGATGAACCTATCCCGCAGCCGCCTGCTCAGGAAGTAAAGCCGGTGGTCAAAAGTGGAAAATTGACCCAATTCCTTTCGGATTTATTCATGCTGCGGACGGAAGAGAATGGCAGCATCATCTACCGAACTCACTGGTTCATCCTGTTGAAGAAGACGATTATTCCATTAATCCTCACCCTGCTGGTGATTCTGTCGGTGATTTCCATTTTTCTGGGCATTCTTTCTCTGCCGCCGGTGCTTGGGCTGGTGATTGGGGTTTTGTTCCTGCCGATTACCACGCTCTGGCTGTTATATAACTACCTGGACTGGCGTAATGACCGCTACATCATCACCCGCGATACGATTATTGATGTGTATAAAAAGCCGTTGGGTACCGAGCAAAAACGCACTGCGCCTTTAAAGAATATCCTCAGTATTGATTTTGAACGACTGGGAATCATCGGTTTGATTTTGAACTTTGGCACGGTGTATATCCGCGTGGGTGATTCGACCCTGACTTTCAATAATGTAATGGCACCTTCCGAGGTTCAACGTGAACTTTTCCAGCGCTTCATGGAGTTCAAGCAGCGGGAGGAAGAACGGGCAGAAGCCTCTATCAACGAACAGCTGGCCGATTGGATCGAAGAGTATCATCGCATGGTGCAGGGTAAAAGTAACGGTAAAAATCCGACACGATTGGGCGAAAATTCGTAGTACAATTTACAGGCTATCGAATATTTTTATGGGTCAGGTAAAAAGGATATGGCAATTCGTGAAATTGTTACCGTTCCCGATGAAGTGCTGCGCCGCAAAGCCCGCAAGGTGACGGTGTTCGATGCAGATTTGCAAAAGTTGATTGAAGATATGGTTGAAACCATGCGGAAGGCACCGGGTGTCGGTTTGGCCGCTCCGCAAGTGGGCATTTCCGAACGGTTAATTGTGGTGGAATACGCTGAAAACGATGAGGACGAGGATGCACCCAAGAAGTTGTTTGTGGTGGCTAATCCGGAAATTGTCAAAGTATCCACTGAAACCGAAATGGGTATAGAGGGCTGCCTGTCTATTCCCGGATTGGTGGGGGAGGTGGAGCGTTATTCGCAGGTCGTCATCCGCGGGCAAAACCGGCGCGGGCAGCCGGTGCGCATCAAAGCAAAAGGCTGGCTTGCCCGCATCTTTCAGCATGAAATTGACCATCTGGAGGGAATTCTTTTCACCGACCGCGCCACGCGAGTGTGGAAGCCAACGCCGGAAGAAGAAGCCACACTGCTGGATTAGCCATCTTCTGCCGATTTTTGACCAGAGCGCCCATGCATCTGCGCCATTTGTCCCTCACGAATTTTCGAGCCTTCAGCCGTCTGGATATGGAGGTGCCGCGTCATATCCTGCTTTTAGTGGGGGATAATGCTCAGGGCAAGACGACCCTTCTGGAAGCGGTTTACTTTCTGGCTGCCTTCACCTCTTTTCATGCGTCCCATGACCGGCAGTTGATTAATTTCATGGCGGAGGAGGAAAATCTGCCGTTTGCGCGGCTGGTGGCGGATTTTGAACGCGGCGGAAAGATACACCGTTTGGAGATTCGTCTGATTCAGGATGCAGTGGGTGCGAATGGTTCACGCCTGCGTAAAGAAATTCTGATGGACGGCGTCAAGCGCACCATGCAGGAAGCGATGGGCAGTTTCAATGCGGTGCTTTTCCTGCCGCAGATGACTCAGATTCTGGAAGGCGGTCCGGAAGAACGCCGCCGTTACCTGAACCTGACCCTCTCGCAAATTGTGCCGGGCTACGCTCAGGCCCTGACCGAGTATGTGCAGGTGCTTTCTCAGCGCAATGCCTTACTCAAACAACTCGCCGAACGAGGCGGAGATGCCGACCAGTTAACCTACTGGGACACTCTACTCGCCCAGCGCGGTGCCTTCCTGATTCAGGCGCGCATTCGGGCTTTGGGGGAACTGGAGCGTCTTTCGGCGCGAATTCATGACCACTTGACCGAAGGGAAAGAAGTGCTGCGCTTCGTTTACCGGCCCGGCTATGACCCGGCGGCGCCGCGCAACCAGTACAGCCTGCCCATTGAAACCAGCATTGACCGCGGTACTTTCTCTCTGGAGCAAATTCGCGATGGTTTTTTGAGCCGTTTGCACGAACTGCGCGGTGAGGAGATTCAACGCGGTGTAACCACCATTGGCCCGCACCGCGATGAAGTGCGCTTTACGGCCAACAGTGTTGATCTGGGTGACTTTGGCTCGCGCGGACAGGTACGCACGGCACTGATGGCGTTAAAACTGGCCGAAGTGGCCTGGATGCGGGAAAAAATTGGCGAATGGCCGGTACTGCTGCTGGATGAGACGCTGGCAGAACTGGATGTTCAGCGCCGTGCGGATTTACTGGAAGCGCTGGCGGAGTGCGATCAGGCTTTGTTGACCACTACCGACTTAAAATTGTTTAGCGAATCCTTTGTGCGGCGCTGTACGGTCTGGCAGGTGCAGGCCGGCTGTGTCCAGCGGGTTAACCAGCCCGCCTGATTTATTGAATGGGGCGGCGGGCCGGCAGGCCAATCCGCCGCGGGTATCCCGGCGGGGTGGAAGCCACTTTTTCGACCACCACCAGATAACGCTCTTCGGCAATGCCGGGCACGAGCACCGGCAAAATTTGCTGCAGTTCACCCCCCAGCACGCGAATGGCTTTTTCGGCTGCTACCGCTTCGGCGTGGGCGCTTTCCCCTTTTTGGGCGAGCATTTTCCCCCCCAGTGCTACCAGTGGCAGGAGATATTCGGCCAGAACGGGCAGGTTGGCTACGGCACGGGCCACTGCCCAATCGTATTTTTCCCGGTGAGCGCGGTCCTGTCCCAATGCTTCGGCGCGGGCCTGCAGCAGAGTCACATCTTCCAATTCAAGCGTTTGAACGATGTGCCGGCAGAATTCCAGTTTTTTACCCACCGACTCGACCAGCGTCAATTTCATGCGGGGGTAAACGATCTTAAGGGGAATGCCCGGAAAGCCCGCGCCGGTGCCGATGTCAATCAATCGTTCGGGCGGGCGGTCGCGAAAGGCGAGAATACAGCTCAGCGAATCGAGGAAGTGCTTGATGCGGATACCTTCCCGGTCGCGGATCGCGGTTAGATTCATGCGGCTGTTCCATTCCAGCAATTCATTCTCGTAGTGCTGAAAGGCAGCGATCTGGCGTGCAGAGAGTTGAATCCCCACCAGTGATTTCAGGTCTTTGACCCATTTTTCCATATCGCGGCAATTATACCGGATGGAGGTTGGCTTGGGTTAATTTTCGGGGCAGATTCAAACCGGCGGGTGATTTGTGCGCTGCAGGGATAACATAAAAGCAATGAGCGAGATGAAGAAGAGGGGGAGATGCAGGATGCCCATCCAGAAGTTGGCTGGAACAAGGACAAAATGGGTCAGCAGGTTGAACAGGGCAATCAACAGGCCGATGAATCCACTCAGGCGCAGTAATACACGGTTTACGCGTGGATAAAAGATCACCAGCAGACCGGTAAAAACGGGCAGCATCATGCAGCCTGTCAATCCGGCCTCATTGGTGAGAATCAGGATTGGATTGAGATTCAGCTGCATTGTAGCGGCTTGAACTGGCATCCAGAAAGCGAGTAGCATCAGCGGCAGAACGATCAACGCCCGGCGCGGCAGAGGACGGGCAGAAAAATCGGAAAGGGGCCTGAAGGCTTCGGCAAGCCAGGCAAGGCCGATTGCCCCAAAAAGTATGACATTGCCGGTAATGATGACCAGACCGTACTGGTCGGTCAATGCACTGTTTTGGAAAAGGGCGATGCCAAGAAGGTTGACAGCAGCATAGAGGGCAAACCAGCGCTGCGCCTTGAATGGTTGCAAAAAGACCCATACGGTTAAAACAAGCGGAATGAGTTTGAAAAGTGGAAAAAGTCCGGGCAGAGAATAGATCAGCGGTTGAATCAAAACGCTGCTGATCACCGCCGAAGTCTGGCGCGGGTCATAGGGTTTTTGGGAGTATAAGGGAAAGAAACTGATCAGAACGATTATCAGCAGGAACCACCAGCGACGGGTTAAAATCTCCATGCGGTTTGAGGAATTAAATTCATTTTGATTCATTTCACTATCTCCAAAAAATTATGATTCGATTCTAAGGAAATTCAAGCCAAATCCCAACGGACAAATGACATCAGGCAGGGATTACACTTTTCATTCAAATTAATTGGAAAAGGTAGCGCTCAAAATAACTGTTCAATCAGGTACAATAGGAACATGCACCGTTTCTTTATCCCGCCGACGGCCTTTATTGGGGAGAATGTTCAATTTCCGCCGGAGTGCGCCCGGCAAATGGCGCAGGTTTTACGGCTTACTGCTGGCAGTAAGGTGATTGCGCTGGACGGTTCGGGCAATGAGGCAGTGGTTGAACTGACTTTGCTCTCTGCGCGACAGGCAAACGGTATCATTCTGCGCTGGCAGAAAAACGAACGCGAACCCTGCCTGCATCTCACGCTGGGACTTGCCTTAACCCAACGGGAAAAGTTTGAGTGGACGCTTCAAAAAGTCACCGAAGTGGGGGTGAGCAGAATCGTACCCTTGATCACCCGGCGCAGTCTGGTTCAGCAGCCAAAGCAAGTGCTGGATAAATACCCGCGCTGGGGGCGGATTTTACAGGAAGCCGCCGAACAATCCGGACGGGGAATTGTACCCCAGCTGGATGAACCGAGACCGCTGGGCGATTTTCTTTCCTTCAGGGAGCGATTTGAAATTGCGCTGATGGCGTGGGAAGGTGAAACTCAAGGGTTTATCAGCAGGGCAGTGCAGGGTGGGAATGCTTCCAGCCGGGCGGGGTTGTTGATAGGTCCGGAAGGCGGCTGGGAAATGGATGAAGTTCAGCAGGCCATTGGCGCTGGCTGGCTGCCGGTTAGTTTAGGCCGGCGGATTTTACGAACCGAAACGGCGGCAGTGGTGGGAACTGCTCTGCTACTGGCAAGTTTTGAACTGCTTCCCTGGAGAGTGTCAAATGAATCGCTGGATGAATAAATTGTATCTGGTAGCCTGTATGGTTATGCTTGCCGGTTGTTCAACGCCCATTCCGTCTGCGGTTGTGCCGACGGCAGTAATTCAACCCATGCAGGTTTCACCCACTCCACTGCCTCCCCCGGCGGGTGAAGAAAACCGCCTGCTGGTTCAACCCACCTCAGTGGATTCAACTTCACTGGTGACCGAAACCGCGCCAAAGACCTCCCACGAGGAATGGTTTTACGCATCCCCCAATAATCAATGGACAGTGCAGGTCGGTGTGGAATTTCCGCTGGCTGCGGATGGAACGATCAGCGGTGAGCAGTACCGGGTTACTTTAACCGTCTTTCGGCCAGATGATGGCCAGCGCTGGAATGTGCTGGATGAACAGCGCCCCTTCGGCTTGGGCTACACCCTGCCGGCCCAGTTTCACTGGAGCAATGATGGAAACCGGCTTTACTTCGTTGAACACGGCGTGCCGGATGGCGCCATGACGATGGTTGGTTTTGATTGTGGCTTGTACGAGGTTGACCTGCAAAGCGGCGAATTGATTGTGCTGAGCAGCGAATGCGGGTTGCTGCGTGCCGCTCCAAACGGGAGCGGTTTTGCCGTGCTGAACGGCGACCGGCTGACCATTCGCAGGCTGACGGGGGAGGTTGTGCGGGAAATCCCCTTTGTGGATTTGCTGGAATTGAGCTCAAACTCTGACTGGCAGAGTGGCGGGCTGGTCTGGTCACCCGACGGTGACCGGCTGGCCTTTGCCGTGTTGAAAGGTATTCAGCAGCCGGAAGCAATTGCCACAACGGTGGCAGTGGTGGATTTGAACAGTGGAGTCGTTCGGCCCGTGCTAACTGATCAGGATGGTCAGTATCTGCCGGGGGAATGGCGAGAAGCCCAAACCCTGCTGATGATAGATGAGGTTGGTTTACAATACCGCCTGAACGTCGAAACCGGTGAATTTGGACCGGCTCCGTGAGCGCGGTTCAGAAAACCATCCGGCGGGGTAAAAGATTCTTAAGAGTTTGCCCTGTCGCACGCCCTCTGCCGATATAGCGATTATGTTCGTCAAAAACAATCCAGACAGGCGGTGATTTAACCGTTGCGGTGGGCATGGCCACATCTTTGCCTTTGAGCCAATCCTCAACCAGCACGGCCGGCAGGGTTAACCGCCCGCTTTGAACCTGATCTGCAAAGCGGCTGATCCACTCGTGGGCGGGCTGCCAGCCTTCGGGGGTTTCTTCCAGCACTTTTAGCCCCAACATCTGACAGGGCAGATTGTTGAAGTACTCCAGAAATGCACTTGGAACGGCGAAAATGGAAGCAGCACTGCGCCACAATTCCAAATGATAATATTCCAAAAGGCTGATCAGTTCGAAGCCATAATTATCTTTCAGCCAGTTCGATATTTCCTGTACCTGCGGGCGGTTGAGCAGCTGCTGGCCGGTTTCGCGCAAAGGACGGCTGGGGGGCGGCTCGGCGGGGAGGTCAATTTCTCCGGTGCGGGTCAGGCGGGCGGCAAAGAAACCGGAAGTGGAAAAGCGGTGCGGCCAGAGCCGCAGAGCGTTTTGGACTTGAGGATGGAAGGTTTGACCAAAAGCGGCGGCAAGCGCGGGGGCGGGTCTGGGCAGACGGTTCGCAACCTCATCTACCTGAAAACTGTGGGGAAATCGTTTCAACACCTCATCCAGCACGGCTTCATCTTCCTGCGGTGCGAGGGTGCAGGTGGAATAGACCACCTGCCCGCCGGGTTTGACCGCCGCCAGCGCGGCAATGAGCATGGCGGTTTGACGACGCACCAGATGAGATTGTTCACGGCTTGAGATGGGGCGCATGGGGTGGGCTTCGGTCGGGCGCAGCGATTGCATACTGCACGGTGCATCCAGCAGCACCCAATCAAAGGTATGCGGAAACCAGCGCCCCAACTTTTCGGCGGGGAAGCGAGTGACAGCTGTGTTTACCGTACCCCAATTTTGTAATACCAGCCGCAGGGGAGTGATGCGTTCGAGGCCGGCATCGTTGGCCAGCACCAGCCCGCGGTCGAAAGTGCGGCTGATCAGATGGGTGGTTTTTCCGCCGGGTGAGGCTGCCATGTCAAGGATCAGTGGATGGGGGGAGGGCGGCAGGTCGAACAGTTCGGCCGGCAGCATGGAGGCGGCATCCTGTATGTAGTAGTGTCCGAAACGGTGTTCCAGAGTTTGACTGATGGGAATACGCGCCTGCTGAACCTGCCAGCCGGTGGGGCAAAAAGCCACCGCTTGAACCTGCCAGCCGTACCATTCGCACCATTCTTCAACTGCCTGCGGTGAGGTTTTCAGGGTATTGATGCGGAAAGCAGGCAGCAGCGGGCGTTCCAATTCTGCCAGCAGGCTCTGATATTCATCTTCCCCAAGCAGGCTGCGGAACTGTTCCAGTGCACTGCTGCGCGTTTGAGAGGATGAGGGTGCGGTAAATGCGGATTTTCTTCTGCGGCTCATGATTTGTGAATGCAAAATATCAGTTCGTTTTCAAAGCGGATTTCGACAACCTGCCACGATTGTCCTTCGAGAATTGATTGCATTAAATGGCGCTGGCGATCTTCCAGATTGCGCGTGCCTCTCAGACTGCTGATGGGCAGAGAAACGAGCAGCCAGCGCACCTGCAAGGCCTGAAAGAAAGGCAAACATGCACCGCGCCGGCGCTGTTCAAAGCGGTGGGCTTCCTTGAAGAATAAGGCTGCATCGGCTTCCACCTGCGGCGGATTGACCAGGATATCTTCGTGGTAAGCCCGGCCGGAAAAGCCGCTTCGTTCAAAAAACAGGTTGATCAGGTCAACCCGCGGGCGGTGCAAATCGTAGGCAAAATAGCGGGTAGAAGGGGGGAGTTCCATCCATGGCAGGGCAAACGGCTGCATTCCGCAGGCAAGGTCGAGGATTGTTGCCGGCATACCGGTTACTTCCCATAATTGTTTGTAAAAATGCTCCAGTAGCGGGATACGCTCGCGGGTGGAGGCGTGGCTGGAGAGCATGGACAGGCAAAATTGGCGGACAGCGTTTGCGTTCTCGCTGGCAAAGGCCGCCTGCAACATCGCCTGCGCGGCAGGATAATCGGGGTCACCAAGGTATGGCGCGATGATGTTGTGAAGTTTCTCGCGTACTGCTTTGAATGCCTCGCTGGAATTGCTGTGACGGGTAAATTCCGCCGTAATCACATCACGCAGTAAAGAATCCGGTAAATCGAGCTGGCGGTACTTCCGCATAGCCCGTAATTTTGCCATCCAGGCTTGAATTTCTGCTTCGGAAATGGAGGGGGATTTATTCATCCCGTCTGACGATTCCCTGATTCCAGGCATATACGGCGGCCTGCGTCCGGTCTGCCAGATGAAGTTTGGAGAGGATGTTGCTGACGTGGCTCTTGACCGTTTTTTCACTGATGAATAACGTATCGGCAATTTCGCGGTTGGAATTGCCGCTGGCGATCAGGCGCAGAATTTCCATCTCGCGGTCGCTCAGTTCGGAAAACGGGTTGAGTGATTCGCTCCGGGTACCCTGTACTTCTTGAACAAGCCGTGCGGCAACGCGGGGATGAAGCACTGCCTCACCGCGGGAGGCCTTGCGGATAGCCTCGACCACTTCGGCGGGTTGGGCGTCTTTTAGGATGTACGACAATGCACCTGCACGGACTGCGGGGAAAATATGCTCATCTTTATAATAGGATGTGAAAATAATCACCTGCGTGTGAGGGCTGATCGCCTTGACGCGGCGGGTTGCCTCTACGCCGTCCATGTCCGGCATGATCAGATCCATCAGCAGCACGTCCGGCACACTGGTTGGGAGAATCTCAAGCAGCCGGGCGCCGTTTTCAGCCTCGCCAATGACTTCGATATCATCCTGCGTTTGCAAGAAAGCCATTAAACCCTGTCGGACAACGGCATGGTCGTCAACGATAATCACGGTGATGGGATTGCTGGTTTTATTCATGGGTTTGTTCCACTTCTTGAGGTTCAATTTTGTCAGGCAAATAGGCATAGACGCTGGTACCCTGACCGGGTGCGCTTTCGATCACCAACTGTCCACCGATTTCATCCATACGATCCCGCATACTTCTCAATCCAAATCCGGAAGATCCTGTTTGGGTGGTGTCGAAACCGTGACCGTTGTCCTTTACCATCAGGACAACTTGATGATTCTCCCGTTGTAGAGAAACTTTGACCAATGTGGCTGCGCTATGGCGAGTAATATTTGCGAGTGCTTCTTGCACAATTCGAAAGAGAGCCAATTCCTGAATGAAAGTCAGATTGAGGTTTTGTGAATACGTAAATTCGACCGCAATTTGATTCTGCTGCTGCCATTGGTGGAGGTAATCTTGCAAAGCGCCGGTTAAATTCTTTTCATGGAGTATCGCCGGCCGCAGTTCCAGAATGACATTGGTCAATTCCTGTTGAGCCTGCACGGCGAGTTCCTCTGCTCGAAGCAGGGCCTGTTGAGCTTTATCGGGCTGGGTTTCGATCATTATCTTTGCCGCATTCAACTGAAAAATGGCTGCGGTGAGGTTCTGTTTGACCGAATCATGCAAATCACGGGCAAGCTGGTTGCGTTCTTCAATGGCAGCCAGCTGCTGACGGGTCATCATTAAAGTTTCCATTTCGGATGCCATCTGGTTCAGTTGTCTGCCAAAGCGGGCAATTTCATCCTGAGCAGGATCATGGATGCGCGGCCTGAAATTGCCGTTTGCCCAGGCGTCTGTAGTTTCACGCAAATGGTCAAGCCGGCTCTCCAGCCAGCGGGCGGTCAGAAAACCAAATAAGGTACCCACCAGCACAGCCGGGATGATCAACACAAGCAAGGCTTGTCCGGCTAATTGAATCAAGTTCGGGAAGATCTGAGTGGTGGATTCACTGGCGAATAATTCTGGCATGGTGCGGGAAATATACAGGTTAATCGCCAGAAAGCTCCACCACGCGGCCATGAGAATCGCAGCCAGCGTGACCAGCGTAAAACTAAGGGTCAGCCGCCAGCGCAGCCGGTTGAAAAAGCGATTGAAGAATTGTACCCAGCGGTTGAGAGAAGCCATTATCCGTCAGTACATTGGAATCGGGCGGGTAGATAGGGGCATGAAGAATAGAAACGCCAGCACGACGATGACACAGACGAGTGCAGCAAGTGCTACACCAATCCACCCCATAATAATACCGGCGCGGGCAAGGTTTTCACCGGTATAAAGATACGGTTTTTCTAAAATTTCTTTTTGGGCCATCTTCCCTGCGATCAAGGCCCCAATTGACCCAACCAGGGGCAACACGCCGATTAGCCCTAATATACCCAACACTAATCCGACAATTGCCAGCGGATGCGAGGAGGTGTTTTGAGTGTGCGGGATTTCGTTCATGCGATTGGTTCTTTCTTATATAAGTGAATGTTCAATTTTATTTTAACCTTGTTTCCAGCCTTTTTGACAAAGCGGGCTTAGGAATGGGTTTTGGCTGTATCCAGCGAGGGAATCTCACCGGAATTTTCCTCAACCCATTCCATTTCACCCCTTATTGGCATTAGCGGATGATCATGGTTGCGGGGAACATGAAAAGGATGCCAAACCCAATGATCACCAGTGGCAGGACGAGGCCGATCCAGCCGAGAACGATTGCCGTTTTTGCAAGGCTATCGCCGTTGTAGAGATGCGGATTTTCGCGGATTTCGCGGCGAGCCATGTGACCGGTCACGATCCCGGCGATGCATCCGACCAGAGGCAGGAAACTGAATCCTCCGGCGGAGAGAACCAGGCTGGCGATTGCCAGCGGATTGGTCTTGAGCGTGTTTCTGATTTCGAGCTGGTTTTCCATAGTTGTTTCTCCTTTTGGTTTGATGAACCTATCATAGCCGAATCCTCTGGTTGAGCCATCCGTCCTGGTATGGATTGCGGCTAGGTCTGGAGACCGAATCAAGCAGGAGAGAGCAGGAAAACCAGTTCGCCGGGAAAATCAAAGACCTGTTGGCTGACCTCCCAGCCTTGAATGATCTCTTCAAAGTGCTGGCGGTAGTTCTGGCGCATACCCTTGCCGCGCCCGCCCAGACTGTGCGCCGGAAAGGATACCAGCCAGTGCTCGGCAGGGATACCGCTCAACAGACGGGAGGCGATGGTTTTATCCAATTGCTCCAGACACGGAATGGATTTGAGCAACAGAGCAACCTGTACCGGCTGTTGCGGCAGTTCGCGGCTGAGATCGCAAACCGAGGCCTGACCGTAAATGCCAAAATGATCGAAAAATTGCTGTAAAAAAGCGATCTGGTCGCTGTAAATATCGCAGACATAAATTTGCGTTTGCGGTGTGAGCGGCATCCACGGTATGGCCAGCGGGTTGAGGCCGCATGCAAGGTCGAGCAGGGAGCGGATGGGAGCAAGCGGGGCAAGGGTTTGGGTGTAAAAGGCGTCCAGCAGCGGCAGGCGTTCACGGGTTGAAACATGCAGGCTCATCATGCGCCGGCAAAAATCCTTCACCTGCGGATGGTACAGGTTGTGGGGCAACTCGTCCAGCAGCGTTTTCCAATGCGCATAGTCTATGGGTTTGTCCAGATAAGCCCCCCCAACCTGATGAAGTTTATTGCGGACGGCCTTGACCAGTTCGCGCGGCTGGCTGATGCTGCTCTGATAGCGTTCGATCAATCCGCGAATCAAAGCGCGGTCTATGGCGGCATAGCGCGGGTTGGTCTGCACGGCGCGGATGAGGGAATCGATATCCACCGGTTCAGGCATGGGAGTTCAGACGGATGCGTTCGGTTAATTGAGTCATGAAGCGTAAATTGTGGATGGTGGCCAGACGTAAAAACAGGCTGTCGTTGATTTTGAACAAATGGCGCAGGTAGCCAAGGCTGTACTGCTGGCAGGTTGGGCAGTCGCACCATTCGGAAATCGGGCGGGTGGAGCGAGTATGGCGTTCATCATTGATGTAGAGATATTGCAGCCACTCGCCGGTTAGCCCGCCATCCGTGCCGGGCGGGTTGGTGAAGGTGTACAAACGACCGTGGCGGGCATCGCGGGTGGGCATGGCGCAATCGAAAATGCCGTATCCCAGCCGCCAGCCGGTCACCACATTGTGGGGGTGGCCGATGCCGAGCGCGTGCAGGGGGTATGAGGGGGGGATTAACTGGCGGGTAAATTCGAGGATCTCGGTCAACAGGCTGCCGGCGGAATCCAGCGGCCAGCCGCCAAAGCCATAGCCATCGAAACCGATTTCCAGCAGTGCCTCGGCGCATTGACGGCGCAGGTCGAGTTCACCGCCGCCCTGAATGACGGCAAAAATCAACGGTTTCTGACCGGCGGTCAGTTTTTTCTGGTCAATCAGCCGATCATATTCCCGGCGGGCGCGTTTGGCCCAGGCAATGGTACGCCGGACGGAAAGTTCCTGCTCGGCGCGCGGCGCATCCACGTGGGTGCAGTCATCCAGACAGATGACCACATCTGCCCCGTAACTGAGCTGTAACTGAATGCTCTTTTCCGGCGTGAGCAGAAATTTACGCTGACCGCCTTCCGGCTGAAAAGTGATGCCGCGCTCGTCCATTTTGCCAAAACGCGGGTTCTGGCGGATGAGGGAGTATGCCTGAAACCCGCCCGAATCAGTGAAAATGGGTTCATTCCACGCGCTCATGCGGTGCAGACCGCCCAATGCCTGTATAACACCGGAGCCGGGCTTTTGCATCAGGTGAAAAGCGTTCATCATCAGGGCTTGAATGCCGCAGGCGCGCAGGTCGCGCGAATCCACGGTGCGCACCACTGCCAGCGTTGCATCCGGCAGGAAAACGGGGAAATCCAGACGGCCGCGGGGAAGTTGGAGATTCATTAAGGTCTGGTTATCTTTGTGCTAACGGAGGATGTAGTCTTGACACATACTGTATAATCAATGATACCATTATATGAAGCGGAGGAAATGGAAATGAAAGGGTTTGAAACCATCTCTGAAAAAGAGTTTGAGCAGCGAGTTCTGGCAGCCGAAAAGCCGGTGCTGGTTGAGTTTGGCGCGGTGTGGTGCGGCCCATGCAAACGGCTGGAGCCTGAACTGGCCCAACTCAGTCAGGAATGGGCCGACCGGCTACAAATTTTATCGGTGGATGTGGACGAAGCCTCTGACCTTGCCATGCAGTTCATGGTGCTGAGCGTGCCGACTCTGATCCTGTTCCACAACGGCGAGGCCGTCAAGCGGGTGAGCGGTTTTCAGCCTTTACAGCGTTTGAAAGAGACCTTTGAACCTTATCTTGTCGTTCACCAGTAACCCCAAACAACCGGTTTGAATGCAAAAAGACTGCCCCAGCCGGGCAGTCTTTTTTCTTTTGCGGGAGGATTTCCTGTAGAATTAATTAAACAGGAGGAGAAAGAAGATGAGCGACATAAAACGCAGGCAACCCTACGGATTCTGGCCCAGTATCATCAGCGCGCGGCGCATGGCCCAACGCGCCCGGCTGGAGGATGTGCAGTTTGCCGGGGATGGTTTGATCTGGCTGGAAAGCCGCGGCAAACAGGGACAATTGGTTTATCAGCCAAAAGACGGGGCGCGCCGCGATTTGCTCTTTGAGCATTCGGCGCGCGGCGGGGTGGGCTACGGCGGCGGCGAGTTTACGGCGGGCGCGGGAAGCCTGTTTTTCGTCCAGCAGGGCCGGCAGATCATGCGCTATGATTTTGAAACGGCGGCAGTACGCGCCGTTACGCCGGCGTGGGGTTCCTTCAGCGCGCCCATGCCATCACCGCACGGCCGCTGGCTGGCTTTCGTCCACGAGGACGGCGATCAGGCCGCCTTGGGTCTGGTGGAGGCAAAGGGCGGCGGCTGGTTGGTCCGGCTGGACAGCGGGGCGGATTTCTACATGCAGCCGGTCTGGTCGCCAGACGGCACAGCGCTGGCATGGGTGGAGTGGGACAACCCGAATATGCCGTGGGATGCCACCCGGCTGGTGCTGGCGCGGCTGGCGGGAGAGGTGCCGCAAGTTGCCGAAAAGATCATCCTTGCCGGCGGGCAGGGAGAAGGCGTTTTTACCCAGCCGTGCTTTTCACCGGACAGACGGCGGCTGGCGTATCTGGCCGCTCAGGGCGAATGGGATGATCTGATGCTGTTCGATTTGGAAAGCGGCGAGCGGCGGGTGATCTATGCCGCGCAGGGCTACCACCTCAGCACGCCGGCGTGGGTGCAGGGTCAGCGCACGCTGGCATGGCTGCCGGATGGCAAACGCCTGCTGGTAATTCGCAACCACGCCGGGCGGGCCGAACTTTGTGAGGTGGATGTTGAAAGCGGTTCGATGCAGGTAATTCCCACCGCGCCTTACGCGTGGCTGCGTCAATTGAGCGTTCATCCCCATAGCGGTGATATTGCCCTGCTGGTGTCCTCGCCGCGGCTGGCCGAGCGGGTTTTGCGTTGGGATGGGACACGCTGGATTGAAGTTGCCTGTACGGATGCGTGGCTGCTGCCGGTGGAGTGGTTCGCCGAGCCGCAGGCGGTGGAGTGGAAACTGCCGGATGGCGAAGCGGTGCACGGCTGGTATTACCCGCCGCAAAACCCGCAGGCGGAAGGTGAAGGATTGCCGCCGCTCATCGTTCATGTTCACGGCGGGCCGACCTCGGCGGTGGTGCTGGATTTTCCGCGCGAGGCGGCTTATTTCACCAGCCGGGGCTATGCGTGGTTAGAAGTTAACCACCGCGGCAGCAGCGGTTATGGGCGTGCCTATCAGCAGGCGCTCAACGGCAACTGGGGCGAGGCGGACGTGGTGGATACGGTTAGCGGGGCGCGTTTCCTCGCTCAACAAGGGCTGGTGGACGAGAAGCGCATGGCGGTGATGGGCGGCAGCGCCGGCGGTTATACCGTGCTGAACTGTCTGGTGCGCTACCCGGGCGTGTTCAAAGCCGGCATTGCGCTCTATCCGGTAGCCGACCTGATTGCGCTGGCGCGCGAAACGCACCGCTTTGAGCGTTACTACACCGACCGCCTGATTGCACCTTTTCCGCAGGCGGCTGCGCTCTACCGCAAGCGCTCGCCGCTCTTTCAGGCTTCACAAATTCGCGATGCGCTGGCGATTTTTCAAGGGGAGGAAGATAAGGCCGTGCCGCCGGGCCAAAATCAGGCGCTGGTCGAACGCCTGCGCGGATTGGGCGTGCCGCACCTCTTCCGCCTGTACCCCGGCGAGGGACATGGCTTTCGCGCCCCGGAGACGATTGAGGACTTCTACCAGCAAACTGAACGTTTCTTGCAGGATTATGTGCTGTTTGTTTGAAGGCTGATAATGAAAATGGTGTTCCTTTGATGTAACCCTAAAACACTAAAATTCTCAATTTTTCTGGAGAGAAAGTTTTATGTACAGGCACCCGAACAGGATTAGAACCATACACTGGATCAGCCTGATCATGGTCATCATGCTGGCGGGCTGTGCGCCGTCGGCTGAAAATTCCCTTTCCTCCACCTCGCAAGCCGGGAAAATCGTTCAATCGGTCTCTTACATTGCCATCAGCGACGAAGACATGGCACGAAAAAGCCAGTGGATCGTGGTGGGGAAGGTTGACGAGGTTTCCGCCACGCGCTGGAATCAGGACAGCGGCGAGGAATGGAAAAACGACCCGGACAAGCCGGGTGAGCCGGCTGCCTTGCAGATTCATCAAATCACGCTGCTCTGCGAACAGAACCTGATTGGCGGAGAATGCCCCGCCGGGGAATTGACAGTGACGGTTATCGGGCGGAGTCCGCTTGATCCGGCCGCCGATTATGCCCTGAAGGCTGGGGATAGGGTGGTTGCCTTCTTGCAGGAAACGGATCTGGCGTGGCGCGAGGGCGGCAGCAAGCGGGTTTTGTACCTTGCCGCTGCGCCCTATCAGGCTCTTTATGTGCAGGGTGAGGATGGCCTGTTCCGCCGTGCGCAAGATGAAGGACGACAGGCATTCTCGCTGGAGCAGTTGAGGGAAATCATCATCTCAGCGCGGCAGACGGCTGACTGATTCACTTGTGGGATCCCCCTTGCCCAGCCGGATGCAGTCTATGTTGCGGCGAGCAGGCGCTGGATTTCCTCTTGCAGGCGGGGGACGGCTTCCTCTAACGGCAAAGTCAGACGCTCCTCCTGATGGCGGTGTTTGAGTTCCACCGTCCCGTTTTCAAGCGTGCGTTTGGAAACCGTGATTCGCAGCGGAATGCCGATCAGGTCGGCGTCGTTGAACTTGACGCCGGGGCTTTCTTCGCGGTTATCGTAAAGCACTTCCAGACCGGCTGCCTGCATCTGCTCATAGAGGCGTTCGGCAGTCTGGCGGGCCGCTTCGCCATCCTTACCGCTGAGCAGGACGAGGTGAACCTGAAATGGAGCGACCAGCGCCGGCAGTTTGAGGCCTTTCTCGTCGTGGTAGGCTTCCGCCAGACAGCCAATCAACCGTCCGAGGCCGATACCGTAGGAACCCATCACCACCGGTTTGACCTGCCCATCTTCGTCCTGAAAGGTACAGCCCATGGCTTCGGAATAAGCCGTGCCGAGCTGGAAAATGTTGCCCACCTCGATGCCGCGTTCGGCACGCAGGGGCGCCTGACAGTGGGGGCAGGGGTCGCCCTCCCGCGCAGCGGTCAGGTCGGCCACCAGCGGGGTGGTGTAGTCCCTGCCGAAATTGACATAGCGCAGGTGGTAATCTTGCTCGTTAGCGCCGGCAACCAGATTAGGGGAGAGAGGGATCAGATCGTCCACCGCCACCAGCAGGTCAGGCAGGCCGACCGGTGAGGCAAAGCCCGGCACGGCGCCGCTGGTGCGGATTTCTTCCTCTGTCGCCGGGCGCAGATCCAGCGCGCCGAGCAGGTTGGCCAGTTTGGTTTCGTTGAGTTCCATATCGCCGCGCACGATGGCCATCACCAGCCGCTCGTAAGGCTGGTTATTTTCCAATAGAGTGGCGGTCAGAAAGACGGCTTTGGCGGTTCTGGATTCGGGGATGTTCAGAAAGCGCGCCAGTGATTCGATGGTGCGCGTCTGCGGGGTGTGGACTTTTTCCAGAGGCAGGGCTTCTTCCTGCTCCGGCTGGGGTTTGGCAAAGCGGGCTACCTGCCGGTTGGCCGCGTAGCCGCAGGAATCGCACAGCATCAGCGTATCCTCACCGATGGGGTTGAGGTACATGAATTCATGCGAGCGTTTACCGCCCATCATGCCGCTGTCGGATGCCACGGCGATGACCGGCAGGCCCAGCCGGCGGAAGATGCGCAGATACGCCTCATAATGCGCCTGATACTGCTTTTCCAGACCGGCCCAGTCGGCATCCAGCGAGTAGGAATCTTTCATAATAAATTCACGCACGCGGATCAAACCTGCGCGCGGGCGGGGGTCATCGCGGAATTTGGTCTGAATCTGGTAGATCAGGCGCGGCAGGTGACGGTGAGAGCGCACCTCGCGCCGCACCAGATCGGCAACCGCTTCCTCGTGGGTCATGGCCAGCACCAGATCACGCCCGGCGCGGTCTTTAAGGCGCGCCATTTCGGCGCCAATCCGGTAGTAGCGTCCGCTTTCTTTCCAGATTTCGGCGGGCAGTACGACCGGCAGGCTGACTTCCTGACCGCCAATGGCCTCCATTTCCTCGCGCAGGATGCGCTCAATTTTGCGCTGGACGCGCAGCCCCAGCGGCAGGGCGGCGAAGATGCCGGCCGCCATCTGACGGAAGTAACCGGCGCGCAGCAGGTAGCCGTAGCCGGGTGACTGGACTTCGGCGGGGGTTTCCCGCAGGGTCTGACTGAAGTGTTGGGACATGCGCATGGCGGGGTAAACCTTTCTGTGTTTATTCCCAATCGTCCGGTTCAAGGTGGACGTAGGCGCGGTCAATTTCGGGCATGGCCTCCAGCCGGGCGATGATTTCATCGGTGATGCGGTGCGACTCGGTCAGGGTGGTGTTGCCGTCCACGTTGACGTGCAGGTCGGCAATCAGGCGCGGGCCGGAGTAATCGGTCATCAGGTGATGGACGCGCAGCACGCCCGGCACGGAGCAGGCTTCCTGAATGATGCGCTGGCGCAGTTCTTCCGAGGCGCCGCCGCCGGTGAGGAAGTTGAGGTTTTCGCGGGCGGCCAGAAAGGCAGCACGGAAGATCCACATGGCCACGGCAAAACCGGCAATCGGGTCGGTCAGCGGGTGGATGAGTCTGGAACCAAATGCGCCCACAAAGGCTGCCGAGGAGGTCAGTACATCGCTCAGGTTATCTTTGGCGGCGGTGTTGAGGGTGGGGCTGGTCAGTTTGCGGGCAGTGTTGCGGATGAAAAGATACATGCCCACTTTGACGGCGGCACTGAAGAGCAGGGCAAGGGTGGGCAGGCCGGGTTCAATGGCCAGGCCGCCCTGCTGAAAACGGACAAAGGAAGCGCGCAGGGCTTCGTAACCGGCAAAGGCCATGGAGAAGGAAATTAACGTCCCGACCAGCGGCTCAAAGCGGCTGTGGCCCTGCGGGTGAGAAAGATCGGGCGGGCGCTGGGCAAGGTAGAGCCCCAGCACCATCATGGCGGAATACAACACATCCGAGATGGAGTTAGCCGCATCCGAGTAAAGGGCGACAGAGCCGGAGAAGTAGGCTGCCAGACTCTTGACGGTGGCCAGCAGGACGTTGCCGCTGATGGTGACCAGCAAAGCCGAGCGGTAAAGATGGTTTTCGACCGGTTTCGGTGTGTAATCGCGTACCCAGCGCATCAATACTCCTATATATTAAAAAGACCTCAAAGATGCAGTGGCCCCTGCCGGTTAACCCGGCTTGCACCTTTGAGGCTGTTGACCGTTTCTGAAGAAGGCTGCGTGCTCCGCCAGCAGAGATTAGTTTACCATAAAATATAAATTTGAATTTGTAGAATTTATGAATTGATGAAAGCGCCATAAAAATCTAATTTCATTAATAGCACGATAAACAAAAAGCGAGACAGGAAAATAAAATTAAAAGTAAGTATTTGAGTGTATTCAAGTATATTATTGGTAGAATAATAATACATAAATAGAAGCTGGACATAAATATTTGGAGAAGGTGAAATGCTAAAGTTGGATGTTGAAGAGAAAAAGAAAATAGATAGTCTTCGAGCCAAATTGAATCAGGGGGAATGGTTCGAAGCCGCCTCCTCAGCTGCAAGTGTTCTGGAAAACATTTTATGGAAAATTCATCTGGAATTGATAAATAAATTACCACCTAAAAAACAAAAGGAAATCCTAGATTCAGTTCCTGTTAACAAGTCTATAGACAGATTAACCCTTGGGGATAGAATAACTTTGTTTAGGAATTTAGATCTATTTAAACTTTATAGTGATGAAGTCGAAAAAAAACCACTTCCTTCATTGCAATTAATAGATTGGAATAAAATTCTCAAAATTCGGAATAGTGTTGCGCACCCCAGAGAATTCCCCACTAGCGCAGAACAGGCTTATGAGATTTCTTCAGCGTTGTACTTGATAGCGTTGGAAACAACCGACTGGAAACCTCATTCCAAAATTGCGGTTACAAATAATCCATTATTCAAAAAAGCCATGATCTTTATCGCATTATTCATTTTCGTATTAACAGTAATGTATATTCTGATTACCTCACAAGATATTCAAAATACCAAGAAATTATTATCAGAACATGGCGAAGAGATATCTCTGTTACTTGAAAAAAGGGGAGCATATTCTTTGGCAATTTGGGCAATAAAAGGTGATAAGTTAACAAATAGTCGAGAAGTTCTACTATACAGGTTTTACAAATTACAAGCCCAAGAAGTTAAAGATTACGATCCCGTGCAAAGCTATCGTTTATATGATGCTGCACTTGATTTAGAAATCGTAGGGGACAAATCAAGTGTAAAGGAATGGCAAGAAGATCTCTGGCAAAAAATGACGCCGATTGATCAAATTCGAGCGAAAAACCCGAATATTGAATATATCATTCCTGGTGGTGTTATTGGATTGATTGTTCTTTATTCTCGCCTGAAGAAAAGACAAAGGATGTACAGAAATCCAGATTAAGGTTCTCTTCATAAACCCTTTGAATTAAAGCGTGCATATTGCTGTGCCTTAGTTTCTAGATAGCCCGCTTATCCTTATAGACTTATTGTTATTGGTTAAGAAGCAGCAGTGGAGAAAACACCTTTTCCACGTCAATTGAATCAATAATCCCTGCCTGCACCAGCATTTCGGCCAGTGCCGACCACTGTTCTGCGGTTTGCCAGCCGTAGCCGTGCTGATCGGTTAAGGGGCTCTTGGCGTCGCGCAGTTCGCTTTCCAGCATGTAGCGCATGTGCTGGGGGTCGGCCTGCGGGCCGGTGTATTTCAGCACAATCTCCACCGCCTCTTCCGGATTTTGTTCGGCATAACGGATGCCCTCCAGTGCGGCTTTGAGGAAGCGGCGCAGCGCTTCGGGCTGTTCCTGCAGAATGCTCTCGGTGGTCACATAGGTCAGGCCGAGCGTCGGCACGCCGTATTCGGCGGCGTCCCAGAGCGTCAATTCGTAGCCCCACGAGCGAATCAGGTACGGCTCGTTGGACTTGAACACCGGATAGACATCCACTTTACCCTCGGTGAGGATGCGCGGATCGAAGCCGACATTGACCAGCGAAATTTTCTGCACATCGGCACCGGCGGCTTTGAGCAGCGCGAAGAGATCGGGCGGCGGCGTGCCTTTGTAACCCACCGTGCGGCCTTCCCAGTCTTTGGGCGTTTGCAGGCCGGAGGAAGCCAGGGCAGCGTAGGCCTGCTGGCCGCGCTGGCCGATGAGCGCAATCGAAACCAGCGGCAGGCCGGGGTCGGCGCGGCGCTGTAACAGGACGGCGGCATCCTGCGTGGTGACCTGTACCTTGCCGGCGGTGAGCAGTTGCAGATGCTCGCCCTGACCGGCGGAATGCTCGATGGTCACTTCCAGCCCCTCGCGCTCGAAGAAGCCTTTTTCTCTGGCAACATAGGCGCCCACAAAAGGCAGGTTGGCCTGCGGTTTGTAACCGGCCATGAAGGTCAGCGAGAGCGGCGCGGGCGTTGAGGTGATTTGGGACGGTGTGCCAGCAGCGCACGCAGAAACCAGAAGCACGAGAACGAAAAGCAGAGCAATGGCGATCATGCGTTTCATATGCACCTCTCAGGGTTCGGGATGAGATTGCCAGAAGATGACCCGCCGTTCAAGCCAGACGGTCAGGCGGTAGAGCGACATACCGGCGGCGGCAAGGATGAAAATAGCGGCAAAGAGGAAAGGCAGATTGAGGTTGGTGTAGGCCAGCCACATCACCCGTCCCAGCCCGCCGGAAGCACCCGTCCATTCGGCTACCACCGCGCCGATCAGCGCCAGCGGCGCGGAGATCTTCAGCGCGGCGAACAGATAGGGCAGCGCGCCGGGCGCGCGCAGGTAGCGAAAGACCTCGCTGCGCGAGGCATGCCACGAGTGGAACAGTTCCAGATGATGCCTTTCCACTTTCTGCAGCCCGCTGAGGACGTTGACCAGCACGGGGAAAAAGGTCAACAGGGCGGTGATGAGGATTTTCGGCAGGATGCCAAAGCCCAGCCAGATGGTCAGAAGCGGAGCAATGGCAACCAGAGGGGTGGATTTAAGCAGAATGGCCAGCGTCATCACCCCTTCTTCCAGACCGGGCAGCAGGGTGAGCAGAGAGGCGATCAACACTCCCGCCAGCAGGCCGATCAGCAGACCGGCGAAAGCCTCACCCAGTGTCAGCAGGCTGGCCTGAGCGTAGAGGGCGGGATGTTCAAAAAGCGTGCGCAGGATGCGGCCGGGTGCCGGCAGCAGGTACACCGGAATGTTCAGCAGGCTGACGGCTGCTTCCCACGCCAGCAGGAAGAACAGCACAATTAAAACGGCAATAAGCCCGCCGGTGAGGCGCAAGCGGTTCATGCAGCCGCCTCCACAGCCAGATTGAGCGCGGCGCGCACCTCGCGCAGCAATTCCTGAAAGGCGGGCGCGTCCTCACGGCGCGGGTGGGGCAGGTCAACCGAAAAATCGGCCACGATATGCCCCGGCGCGGCGGAAAGGACGATAATTCGCCCCGCCAACCGCAGTGCCTCGTAGATGTTGTGGGTTACCCACAGCACGGTCGGCCGGCGTGGCTCCCAGAGGTCGAGCAGCATTTCCGCCAGTTGTTCGCGGGTGATCTCATCCAGCGCGGCAAATGGCTCGTCCATCAGCCACAGGCCGGCGTTTTGAATCAACAGGCGCGCCAGTGCCAGCCGCTGCTGCATACCCCCGGAGAGGGTGAAGGGGTAAGCCTGCGCGGCATCTTCCAGCCCCACCCGCCGGAGGGCTTCCTGCACGCTCATCTGATGGTTGAGACGGGCGGCGAGCAGTTTGCGGGCGAGGGCAATGTTGCCCTCCACCGTCAGCCACGGCAGCAGGGCCGGGCTTTGCGCCAGCCAGGCGACTTGCCGGGCGGCGTTGGCCTGTGCGGGCGTCTGGCCATCCAGAAGAATTCTGCCGCCGGTCGGCCGCAGCAGGCCGGCGATCAGCCGCAGCAGGGTGGACTTGCCGCAGCCGCTCGGCCCGATGATGGCGGTGAAATGCCCGCTGGGGATGTTCAGGTTTAAATCGAGCAGCGCCGGGCGCGGCTGAGGGGTGAAAAAGGTGTGGCTGAGGGCGGTGATTTCGACTTTCATCGTCCGGTTGGTTCGTTCTTTTGCGGGGCAGCGGTCAGCAAACCTTTCCAGCCGCGCAGGGTTGCGGGGATGATTTGAAAGACCTGTTGAATCTGCCCGGCGGAAGGTGCCAGCGCGGCATCTCCCAGATAGCGTTGCGAAAGGCGCTGCAGCAGGGCCGAGAGCTGCGGGTCGTCTTTGGAAAGCGGTAACGCCGCCGCTCTGCCGCGTGCCGAAACGCGGCGCAGGGGCGGCCAGGGCTCATCAATGGTCAGCGAAACTTCCGGGTTGTGGAGCAGGTATTCGGCCCACATCGAACCCTGCCAGGCGATCAGGTAAAAGGCCTTACCGTCCCATTCCTGCCAGACCGGAATGACGTGCGGTTTGCCATCCGGACGCAGACAGGCCAAACGCGCCGTCCACGGCCCTTGTAAAAACTTGCGGATTTCTGCCGGTGTGAGCGGGGCTTCGGGGGTCAGTTCGCCGGATGGAATGACCTGATATGGGGTGTAGAAGGCTGCTCCCGCGCGGTAAGAAAGACGCGCCGCCAGCGCGCGCAGGTCGGCCAGCCATTGATCGAGCAGGCTCTCTTCCGTCCAGCGGAAGGCCGGGGCGCTCATCAGCAGGGCAGCCTGAGGATGAACACCATCCGGGCAGATGGGCAGGGCCAGTTCGATGATTTCATCGGAACTTTTGAGAGAGTAGCCGCTGCGGATGACGGCAGGAGCAGGGGGAGATTGGAAAAGATCCTCGGCAGCGCTGCCGGCGTTGATTATCTCACCGATGGGGTATGCAGTGCGTACGGTGAGGCTGCTTTCCACCTGAGCCAGCGCCAGAAAACCCTGTTCGGCAGGTACGGTGATGAGCAGGGTTTCCGGGCAGGGGTGGTGGCGGGCTTCCTGATAGAAGGCATCCATCAAAGTCTGGTGAAATTCACTGCTGGTTGTGCGCCACGCGGTCAAGCGGGGGCCGGCGCGGTAACGGCCACGCCGTTCGCTTTGTTCAATATAACCGGCATTTTTGAGTGTACGCAGCAGCAAGAAGAGCGCCCCTCGTGAAATTCCCAGGTGGGGCAGAATTTCCTGCGGCGTGAGACCTTCAGGGTGGGTAAAGAGCAGTTCTACCAGCCGTAAGGTACGCACGGCCGTGGTGACCACCGAATTGGTTTCTGTTTTATCATTCATAAAAATATACCTGAGTTCAATTTTATGAACGATAACAATTTTGTCAATGGTTGACGAGCAGCCTCTTTCCGCCAGATAGGCGGTGAAACCAGACCGGCTACCTGCACCCTGGGGCGAGATTAGCGGGGGAAGTCCTCTTATCAAAGCCGATGAATTGTATGACAATTATCCGTCGCAACAGTTACAAGTGTTATTGACTGAGGTTATCGGATTGGCTATAATTAAGTTACTTCACCCTACAACTACATATCAGCAGTTCTGTATTAAAACCCAACATTCCCGTTGTAAGACCCGTCCAGCAGGTATGAAAACCTTGCGGGTTGTTTTGTTTCCATTTCTCGAAATTACACCGTGTAATGAGAGAATTGGAGACCTTTCATTAATTCCATTTTACAAGGAGCAGAATAAATGAAACTTACTCCCCCAACTCCCGTATCTGTTGATACTTTAACAATTGATGTTGGCGAAGTTGAGGCGATTTTGCAGGGTTACCCGATGCAGTTGCCGCCATGGCCGGAAGCAACCTTCCTGCTCAAGGACGGCCGTACCCTGTATCTGCGTTCGATGACCGAGGATGATATTCCCACCCTGCTCGGCTTCATGGAGCGGGTAATGAAAGTTGAAAAAGACTTTTACGATATTGTGGGTGTGCGCGTGTACGGCGAAATTCTGGCGGTCAAGCGCAAACGCATTAAGGACGCCTTCACGATTTTAGGTCTGGTGGATGGTGAACTGGTCGGCTTTGCCAACGGGCGTTTCTGGAACAAAGATCTGGCCATCAGCCTGCATACCATGGCCTTCTCCCGCCGCGGGCGGGTAGGCTGGGCGATGTATTATGCCAAAACCTACTACGCCATGGAAATCTGCAAAGCCAAAGAGTGGTGGTCCACCTTTGAAAGTTACAACGGGTGGCGCATGGCCGGGCTGGCCATGGCGCAGCCGACCAAACCCTGGCCGGAATACCAGCATGAATTGGGCGGCGCCAAGGTTTTCTACGTCAGTCAGGACCACTGGAATCTGCAGCTCAAGCAGTATCTGGTGGACGCCGTGGGCAATGATCTGAATTTCGATGTTCCGGAAGAAGTGCGCAAAGCCAATGCAGTGCTTCGCGTTCCGGAAACACTGGAACTTTAAAGATTTTTACGGTGTATTCGATGGTCTGACCCGATTGGGGGCGGGTCAGACCGGTGAGAAAAACGACCCAACCCTCAGAAGGACAGATTGACTCTGGTTTTCCAAAGTGATATACTCGAATTGTCAGTTGTCCAACATTTATTTACCCCACAGATCCCGGCTGAGTTCTTCAGTGCCCTCGCACGATCTGAAAATACATCCCAACTTTTCCCTCTCTACCCGGAAAAAATTCCATTTCAGACCATATCTGAAAATGGATTATTTAATTTATTCCGCAAAATGGCAGTAACCGGGAAACGGGATTGTTATTGCGGTTGGTTTGAGCGATTCGAACGACAGGAGTGAAAGATGAGTGTAATTAAAGCGGAAATTCGCAGCGGTGTTTATTACGATTCGGCTGTTTTAATGCAGTTGCAGCGTTCGCTGGCCGATTTACCCGGCGTGGAAGATGCCGGTGTGATTATGGGTACTCCCACCAACAAGGAACTGCTCGTGCGGGTCAATCTGGTGACCGCGGAAGTTGAGCAGGCAAAAGAAAACGATCTGGTTATTGTTGTGCGTGCCGGGGATGAAAAATCCGCCGGCGATGCCTTGAAGCGGGTGGATGAACTGCTAACGGCGCGCAAATCCAGCATTCAACAGGATTACCGCCCGCGCAGTCTGGAAGGCGCCCAAAGCATGATGCCGGATGCCAACTGGGTGCTGATTTCGGTGGCCGGCCGCTATGCTGCCGGTGTTGCCCGCGAAGCATTACGGCTCAACAAACATGTTTTCCTCTTCAGCGATAATGTCCCCGTTGAAGAGGAAATTTCTTTAAAAGAAGAGGCAGCCCAGAAAGGTTTGCTGGTCATGGGGCCGGACTGCGGTACGGCCATGATCAACGGCATTGGGCTGGGTTTTGCCAACAAAGTCCGCCGCGGGCCAATCGGGGTGGTGGCCGCCGCCGGAACCGGTTTACAGCAAGTTGCTTCGCGCATTGATCAACTGGGCGGTGGAATGACCTTTGGCATTGGCACCGGCGGGCGTGACCTTTCCGAAAAGGTCGGTGGTGTGACCTTTTTGATGGGGCTGGACGCGCTCAGCCGCGACCCGGATACCAAAGTGATTGTGCTGGTTTCCAAACCGCCTTCTCCCAAAGTGGCCGATCAGGTGCTGCGTGTGGCGCGCAAAGCCGGCAAGCCGGTGGTGGTGAACTTTATCGGGCGCACGCCCATTTCCCGCCGGGTAGGCAACCTGTTCTTTGCTTCTGGTCTGGATGATGCGGCTGCGCTGGCGGTGGAACTAGCCAAGAATCCGCCGGTGCTAGAAGGCGAGCCGGAATTGCCGCTTGCCCGCTTTGCTCCCGGCCAAAAATACCTGCGCGGGCTGTTCTCCGGCGGCACGCTGGCCTACGAGGCTCAGCACCTGCTGACCGAGTATGTTCCCAAAGTTTATGCCAATGCACCGATCAATAAAGAAAATAAATTGAAGGATTCACTGGTCAGCGTGGAACATACGATTGTAGATCTCGGCGAGGATGAATTCACGGTTGGCCGCCTGCACCCAATGATGGACAACGACCTGCGTATCCGCCGCCTGATGGAAGAAGCCGATGACCCGGAGGTGGCGGTCATCCTGCTGGATGTGGTGATCGGCTTTGGTTCGCATCCCGACCCGGCCAGTGAACTCGGGCCGGCCATTGCCGAAGCCAAAGCCAAAGCCGAAAAAGCCGGCCGCTATCTGGAAGTGGTGGCTGTCTGCACCGGCACGGAAGAGGATCCGCAAAAACTCAGCCATCAAATCCGCCAGTTAAAGCGCGGCGGTGCGTGGGTGGAAACCAGCAACGAGGCCGCCGTGCGTTATGCTGGCCAGATCATTCAGGCTCTCAATCAGACCGGCGAGGAAGAGCGGCCTGCAGCGAAGCCGGTGGATCTGGAAGTGTTGAAAAAACCGGTGAAGGCATTCAACGTTGGCCTGGAATCGTTTGCCGTGAACCTGACCGCTCAGGATACGCCGGTGGTGCATGTGGATTGGCGTCCGCCGGCCGGCGGTAACGAGAGACTGGCCGGTATTCTGGAACGGATGAAGAAACTCTCATCTGCTGGATAACAGAGACAGGTTTGGCGAAAAACTTTCGGAGGAGCATTATGATCAATATTGAGGAAGCCAATAAGAAGGCTGTTGAAAACATGATGGAAGCCCGCCCGGTGGTGGTGGGAGTGGCTCCGGCCATTGAGGTTATTCCGGGGATGAAAGAAGACTTGCTGTTACATGCCGGGCCGCCGGTTACCTGGGAGCGAATGGCAGGTCCCATGAAAGGCAATATGATCGGTGCATTATTGTTTGAAGGCAAAGCCAAAGACCCGAAGGAAGCCGAGGCTATGCTGGCTTCCGGCAAATTCAAATTCGCACCCTGCCATGATCATGCTTCGGTGGGGCCGATGGCGGGAGTCATTTCCTCAAAGATGATGGTTTATATCGTCGAGGATCAGGTTTTTGGCAATAAGGCTTATTCCGGCCTGAACGAAGGGCGCGGCAAAGTGATGCGCATGGGCGCCTACAGCCCGGATGTGATCGAGCGAATGAGGTGGCTTAATGAAGTGCTCGGTCCAACGGTTAATGCGGCCCTGAAATCCAGCGGTGGGGTTGACCTGCGTTCCCTGGTGGGTAAGGCTCTGCACATGGGGGATGACGGCCACAATCGGCTGGATGCGGCATCAATTTTGTTCACCACCTTGCTTGCGCCGCATGTATCCAAAGTTGCAAAGAACTCAGATGTTGCCTTCGATGTGTTGAAATTCATGGGCGAAAATGCGCTCACGATCTTAAACCCGGTCATGGCTGGTTGCAAAACCGCTTCGATGGCTTCGCACGGCATTGAAGGCAGTACGGTAGTTTCGATTATGGCACGCAACGGCACCGATTTCGGTTTAAAGGTCAGCGGTTTGGGTGATCGCTGGTTTACGGCTCCTGCCCCGCATGTCAAGGCCCTGTACTTTGCCGGCTTTACCGAAAAGGATGCCAACCCGGATATTGGTGACAGTGTAATCACCGAAACAACCGGCATCGGCGGTTTTGCCATGGCGGCAGCTCCGGCAATTGTGACCTTTATCGGCGGCACGGCGCAAGATGCTGTTCGCACCACGTTGGATATGTACGAAATTACCACCGCCGAGCATAAATATTACACCATCCCCTATCTTGATTTCCGCGGCACACCCACCGGCGTGGATATTCGCAAAGTAGTGGAAAAACAACTGCCGCCGCGGGTCAACACCGGCGTGGCTCACAAGGAAGCGGGCATCGGTCAGGTGGGGGCCGGCGTGGTGAGTATGCCCATGTCGGCATTTGAAGATGCCTTGATTGCCTATGCCGATAAATACGGTATCTAATTGTTTCGACCAGAAGCGGAGGGAAACTATGGATCGTGAAAAGTTTATCAAAATGATGGCAGAAGCCAAATTGTATGATCTGACTCAGGGATGCAGTATCTTCACGCCGCCTTTCCCCGGTGATAAAGCGCTGGAAGTGCATTTCTTCAAGCGTGTCACCGGTGCCTATGGCGGAGGTGCGGGCGCTAACGGTCAGATTTTGAACTGGTCCAACACGGTGGGCACCCATCTGGTTGGTGAAACGGCCTTTCATTCCGGCGGGCGGGCAATCTCCGATATTCCGCTGAGCGACCTGTGCGGTCAGGGTGTGGTGGTAGATATCTCCGATATGGTTTCGGATTACAGCCTTTACACCCCGGAAATGATCATGAAGAAAGCCGATGTCCGCAAAGGTGATATTCTGATCATCAACACCGGCTATCACCGGTATTCGTGGGATCAACCGGATGTGTATAACCCGAACGCACAGGGCGGGGTTGAATCCAAAGAATTTGGCTTTCTGGTACGCCACCCCGGTCCTTCGCCGGAGTTTTTCCAGTGGGCGCTGGATATGAAATTGAAGTGGATCGGCGTGGATTGCGGCTGTGCCGAACATCCGATGAACACACCCATCCGCCGCCTGCACGAAAATGAGTTCAAAAAAGCCGAAGCCAAATTGATCAAAGAATACGGTAAGACGTGGGATGAAATGTTCCCGCAGGACTGGTACTATGAGATGACTCATATTACCCTGCCCAAGAATCACCTCGTCTTTGTCGAGTCGATTGTCGGTGAGATTGACAAACTCAAGAATCAGCGGGCGTGGATTGCGGTGATGCCCATTCCTTTCATGGAGGTAGAGACGGCATGGGCTCGGGTGGTGGCTTACCAGCCCCCGGCGTGGATGGATGAAAAAGAATTCTACGAGGCGATGGATCGCGCCCAGATGATTGATATGACCGTTCCGTTCTCGGTGCGCTCCCCGCAGTGGGCCAACTACGAACCGTTATCGGTCAAGTACTTCAAACGAGTAGGCGGTGCGCATTACGGCATGGCGCGCAACGGTTCCATCTGCAACGCCTCGATCCATCTGGCAACGCACATGGACGGCGAAAAGCACTTCTACCCCAACGGGCGCACAATTGGCCAGGTGCCCCTGGAAGAGTGGGTCGGCCCGGGCGTGATTGCCGATATTTCCGGCATGGTCAGCAATTCCAGCGTGTATTCGCCAGAGATGATTGAAAAAGTCGTTGATGTGCGCGAAGGGGATATTCTGATCATCAAGACCGGCTGGTATAAATATGGCTGGATCAGCCCCGATTCGGACGAGTTCCGCTACATGATCAAGCATCCCGGCCCTTCGGCTGATTTTGCCCGCTGGGCAGCGGAAAAGAAGATCAAATGGATCGGCGTGGACTGCGTTGCCGCCGACCATCCCATGAACACCATCCAGCGCATCTGGCACCCCAAGACATTTGAAGAAGCCAATGAAAAACTCAAACGAGATTTTGGCAAGTCATGGGATGAGATGTTCCCGCTGGATCAATACTATCAGGATATGCACCTCAATCTCTTCCCCAAGAAGATTGTGCATGCCGAGAATCTGGGCAATCAACTTGCCGATGCCCCCAGTGGACGCTATTACATTGGCTGCTTTGTGCAAAAAGCCATGGAAGCCGAATCCATGTGGGGCCGCTTTGTAGCCTTCAAAGAAGGATAGTGCGGTAAATTGGCAGCCCTCAATAGTTGCAATTTTTGAGGGCTGCCGCCATAATATTAATCTCGGATTAATGGTTGTAATCCAGCAGTGACTATTCCCCTCTTTTCCAAAAAATTACATAAGGACTTTAAGTAGCCCTCTTGAGGAGGTAAGAATTTTATGAAACCAGCACCATTCGATTATTACGCCCCAACCAGTGTGGAAGAGGCGCTTGCTACCCTGCACAATCTTGGGTATGACGGTAAGGTGCTTGCCGGTGGTCAAAGTTTGATTCCGGCTATGAACTTCCGCATGGCGCGCCCGGCGGCACTGGTTGACTTGAATAAAATCAGAGAATTGTTTTATATCAAACCTACCAGTGATGGCGGACTGGCAATTGGTACTATGACCCGCGACAGCGCGGTGGAAAAAGACCCGCTGGTAGCACAAAGATTCCCAATTGTGCCGTTCGTGATCAAACACATTGCTCATCCGCAAATCCGCAACCGCGGCACGTTTGGCGGTGCAATTGCCCACGCCGACCCGGCGGCCCAGCTGCCAGCGCTTTCGGTGGCGCTCAAAGCCCGTTTTCTGGTCCGCAGGCAGGGCGGTGAACGCTGGGTGAATGCCGAGGATTTCTTTATGGGGCCGTTTATGACGGTGTTGGAACCGGAAGAAATGCTGGCAGAGGTGGTGCTGCCGCCCATGGAGAAAGGCAGCGGCGCTTCTTACCAGCAGGTTTCGCGCCAGAAAGGCGGTTATGCTCAGGCGGCGGTCATCAGCGTGGTCGTCGTGGATGAGAATAAACGCTGCAAGGATGTCCGTGTCGTCTTGTTCAGCGTGGGTGAAACCCCCATCCTTTCCCAATCCGCTTCCAAGATTCTGGTGGGGAATGTCCCCACTGCTGAGGCAATTGCCGAAGTGGCCGAGAAAATCTCCAAAGAGGAAGTTGATCCCGGCACGGATATTCACGGAACGGCAGAATACCGCCGGCATCTGGTCAAAGTGCTGGTAAGACGCGGCCTGACCGAAGCCTTCGAGCGAGCAAAGTAAAAAGGAGGATGACATGGCTCAAACAGTCAAAATTAACGTAACCGTCAATGGCAAGCAGTATGAGCGCGAGGTTGAGCCCCGTCTTCTGCTGAGTGACTTTATCCGCCACGATCTTGGTCTCACCGGTACGCATGTGGGCTGCGAACACGGCTTGTGCGGTGCCTGCACCATTCTGCTGGATGGTGAAGCGGTGCGTTCGTGCACCATCTTTGCCGTGCAGGCTGATGGACACGAAATTCAGACGGTTGAATCGCTGGGAACACCCGATAACCTGCACCCCATTCAGCAGGCATTCATCGAAAAACACGCCCTGCAATGCGGTTTTTGCACCCCCGGCTTTCTGATGACGCTGGTGGATTATCTGGGTGATAACCCCAATCCCACCGAGGAAGAAATCCGTGAGGCGATTGATGGCAACTTCTGCCGCTGCACCGGCTATTTCAACATCGTCGAGGCGGTAAAACTGGCTGCCCAAAAGATGGCGTCTCATTAAAGGATGAAAGGAGAAGCAACCGTGGCAGGTAAATACGTTCATCAATCCATTTTACGGCTCGAAGACCCGGAACTGATTACCGGCAATGTGCAATTTCTGGATGATATCAAACTTCCGGGCATGCTTCATGCCGCTTTCAAACGCTCCGATTACGCCCATGCCCGCATCAAAAGCATTGATGTCAGCGAAGCGCGCAAACTGCCGGGGGTGATCGGGGTTTATACCGCCGAGGATTTCGGTGATTACATCAAACCGGGGCCGTTACAGGTGCCGCCTCCCACTGCAATCAAGGGGGCCACTTATGCAGCCCGCACCACCATGCCGATTGCCAAAGACAAGGTGCGTTATGCTGGTGAACCGGTGGCGATTGTGATTGCCGAATCGCGTTACATTGCCGAAGATGCCTGTGATCTGATTTATGTGGATTACGAGCCGCTGGAGGCCGTGGTGGATCTGGAAAAGGCGCTTCAACCCGGTTCGCCGCTGGTGCATGAAGACCTGCCCTCCAACGAGGCCGGCCACGTGCGGCAGGAACGCGGTTCGTGGGAACAGGCGGTCAAAGAAGCCGATTTGATCATCAAGCGCAAGTTCTTCATCAACCGCAATGCCGGTGCGGCCATGGAAAACCGCGGCATTGTTGTGCAATGGGATAAGCACGCCAAGCAGATGACCATCTGGTGCGGCACGCAATCGGTGATTGCGCTGCGCAATCAG
Organism: Chloroflexota bacterium; assembly: GCA_040754815.1. GTDB lineage: Bacteria > Chloroflexota > Anaerolineae > Anaerolineales > Anaerolineaceae > Bellilinea. The sequence continues at coordinate 360,863 of JBFMBX010000002.1, read as the reverse complement.
ACCGCTGCCCGGCTAGGGCTGTTCGAAAGTCAGGTGCGGGTGATTACCCCGAATACCGGCGGCGGCTTTGGGCCGAAAATCAACACTTCGCTGCCGGATGACGTACTCATCACCTATCTGGCGATGAAACTGGATCGGCCGATTAAGTGGTTCGAAGATCGCCGTGAGAACTTTTTAGCCACCACCTCGGAACGCGATCAGGTTCATTACTGCGAGATCGCCGTCAAACGCGACGGTACAATTGTGGGTTTGAAAGACTTTTTCTATCACAACACCGGCGCATACAATCCCTACATGATGACGGTGCCGCTTAACACCCAGACCCACACGGTCACCAATTACCGTGTGCCGAACTTCCTGACCGAGTTCTATGTGGTGTTCACCAACCAGATGATCGTCACCCCGGTGCGTGGCGCGGGCCGACAGTACGGCGTCTTTGTGATGGAACGAATGCTGGATGCTGCCGCCAAAGAACTGGGCATGAGCCCGGTGGAAATCCGCCGCAAGAACTTGCTGCCCGCCAACGCTTACCCCTACTATACCAGCATCATCGGCCAGGACTTTGTGGAAGGTGTGCTGGATAGCGGTGATTATCCCTCCGCTTTTGAGAAGACCCTTGAATTGATCGAATACGATAAATTCGTCAAGGAAGTGCAGCCCAAACTGCGCGCCGAGGGTAAGAAAGTTGGCATTGGTGTTGCCTGCTTCAGCGAAGGAACAGGGGTAGGACCTTACGAAGGTGCACGGGTGACCGTGGGCGGCAATGGTAAGGTTGTGGTTACCACAGGTTATACCTCACAGGGACAGGCGCATTACACCACCTTTGCTCAGATCGTGGCCGATCAGCTGGGCGTGGACGTGAAGGATGTTAAAGTCATCACCGGCGATACCGGTTACTTCGGCTGGGGGGCGGGTACTTTTGCCAGCCGCGGCATCACGGTGGCCGGCACGGCAACCCATCTGGCGGCTCAAAAAGTGCGCCAGAAAGCGCTCAAACTGGCCAGCAAGATTTTGCAAGCGCCGGAAGAAGAACTGGAACTGGCGGATGGCGTGGTGCGTGTTGCCGATATTCCCTCTAAATTTATTGCGCTGGGTGATCTGGCAACCCTGGCCAACCCCATGCGCGGAACGATGGAACCGGGTACCGAGCCGGGGCTGGAAGCGGTAGCCTATTACGGCCCGCCGTACGGCGCTACCGGTGCAGGTGCTGTGGGGTTAATCGTGGAAGTGGACCCCGAAACCATGCAGGTCAGTCTGGAAAAAATGGCCTTTGTGCATGATTGCGGTACACCGGTCAACCCGATGGTAGTGGACGGACAGATTCACGGCGGTATCCAGATGGGGATCGGTGATGCGTTCTACGAAGAGCTCATCTATGATGAAAACGGCCAGCTGGTGACCGCCTCGTTCATGGATTATCTCTTCCCGCAGGCGACCGATATGCCCAAGAAACTGGTATTGGGTCACATGGAAACACCATCACCGCTCAATCCATTGGGTATCAAAGGTGTGGGTGAAGCGGGAGCAATCCCCATACCTTCCGTATTTACACAGGCGGTGGAAAATGCGCTGTGGGATACCGGAGTTGAATTCGACCGCGATACGCTTTCACCCAGCCGAATCTTTACCTATGTTCAACAGGCGAAGGGCGCTTGATGCCCTTCGCCATAATTGGATCACCAATCCAAACCCAAACTTTACTTTATCCTTGATGGAGGAATACTTATAATGAAACTGGAAGGTGAGCACGTGTTTAAAGGTCCCCGCGAAGCAGTCTGGGAAATGTTCTATGACCCCGAGGTATTAGCCAGTGCCTTACCGGGAACGCAAAAGCTGGAAATGATTGCTGAAAATGAGTACGAAGGCGCGATGAATGTGCGTATTGGCCCGGTTTCCGGCTCTTTTACCGGCAAACTGGTCATTTCTGATGTGGTAGAACCCGAAACCTGCACGCTAACGGTGGATGGGCGCGGTACACCCGGCTTTGCCAAAGGTGTGGGTAAAGTTCAATTTATTGATCAAGGTGACGGCACCACCCTGATGAAATACGAAGGCGATCTGAACATCGGCGGCGCACTGGCGAGTGTGGGCCAGCGCATGATCGATTCGGTTGCCAAGACCATGATTCGTCAGGCTTTTGAAGTGTTGGATAAAGCGTTGGAAGCACGCCTTGCTGCCAAAGCCAGCGGCAGTGAGGTTGTTGACTTCAAACCCCCCTCCGAAACCGAATTTGCCGCAGCCGTAGCCAAAGATATGGCGGGGGGTTTAACTAAAATACCAGAGGTTCGCTTGTTGATGTACATCATCCCTCTGGTTGCTGTATTAGTTCTTCTTGCTGTTTTATTCCGTGGCTGCAGCGGTTAAGGCCGCTGAAAAAAAGAAAGGAGGTGCCTATCGAAAAGCGCAGGAGTGATTTTCTCCCCAAAAAGGTTCGGATGTCCACCTGAATCCCGCAAGGAGGAGAGGATGTACCTGAACGAAGAAGGGCAGTTTTTCCGAACCCAATTCCCAACCCACAGTATTCAATTCATTCTATCCATTCTTTCTTCAAGGGAGGAAGACTTCAATGGCAACAGATGTTAAAAAACCAGCAGTACTGGGTTACCTTCCCCAGGATACCCCGCCGATTGGGCGCATGATCCTGCTGGGCTTCCAGCACGTGATCACCATGTTCCCGGCGACGGTGCTCTGCGCGCTGCTGATGGGCTTCCCGGTCAGCACCGTGTTGACGGTAACCGGTTTTGGTACGGTGGTGGCGTTGATTGCCTCCAAACTGGCCATCGGCAATTATATCCCGCTGTATTACGGCTCTTCCTTCAGCTACATCGCTGCCGTTACGGCCATTACCAAACCGACCTTTGGCGTCCCGGCTGATCCGGCGTTGCTGTCCATCGTACAGACCGGTTTCATCGCTACCGGTACGATCAACATCATCGTTGGGTTGATCATCCGCCTTTCGGGCGGTAAAGAGGCTCTCGATAAAGTCCTGCCGCCTGTGGTGACCGGTTCGGTGGCCTGCACCATCGGTATTGGTCTTGGTAAGGCTGCTTTGGACATGTCATCCGGTGTGGCCGGCGGCATCCTGACCGGCGATATGACCTGGTGGACGGTTTCCCTCATCACCCTGCTGGCCGCATTCATATTCTCGGTTTACTTGCAGGGCAAGGGCTTCATCGGTATGCTGCCGATTTTGCTGGCGGCGATTGTCGGTTACATCGTGGCCATTCCCTTCGGGCTGGTCAACTTCTCGCTGCTGGGTCAGTCGGCGCTGTTCCGCGCTCCGCAGTTCACTTTTCCCAACTTTGCCAGTGACCTGACCCTGACGGTGATCTTCGGTGTGGGTGTGATGGCCATCGCCACCATCCCCGAATCCACCGCTCACCTGTATCAGATCAGCCTGTATGTGGATCATCTGGCCGAAGAACAGGGTCGCGAAAAACTGCGCCTCAACCGCTATATCGGCATCAACCTGATGATTGACGGTTTGAACGACCTGATCAACGGTATCTTCGGCTCCACCGCCGGTACAAACTACGGTGAGAACAACTCGCTGATGGTGATCACCCGCAACTACTCCGGTCCGGTGCTGATCACAGCAGGTTTAATCTCGGTGCTGTTGGGCTTCATCGGCCCACTGGCGGATCTGGTTTCGACCATCCCCACTGCGGTTTCCGGTGGTTTGTCCATCTACCTGTTCGGCGTCATCGGCATGCAGGGTATTGCGCTGATGCTGGCGGAGAAGGTTAACCTGTTCGATCCCAAACAACTGGCCATTGGTGCGACCATTCTGATCATCGGTATTGGCGGTAACATCGGCTACACCGGCGGCTTCCTGCCGATCCCGATTCTCAAGGGTCTGTTCCCCTTTGGCTGGCCCTCCATTGCGACGGGTGCGGTGGTAGGTATCATCCTGAACCTGATCACCAACGTCTGGAAACCGCCGGTAGAGCGGCTCAATCCGAATCTCTAAACTGGGGTGCTGACGAGAAAAAAGGGCTGAGCAAGGTTCGCTTTGCCCGGCCCACTTCCCCGGCTCCCGATGTCGTCACCCGGACATCGGGAGCCTTTTTGGAATATAATTCAGGATCAAGGATGAAAGAGGAAACAAAAATTCTCATCACCGGTGCGGGCGGCAAAACCGGCATGGCCGTGTGCAGGATGCTGAAGGAAAAAGGCGTGGCAATCCGGGCATGGGTGCGTCAGGATGCTTATACAATTCCCCTGCAACGGTTAGGGGTGGATGACTTTATCAGCGGCGATTTGCGGGATGACTTGCTGGCGGATCGAGCCATGCAGGGAATCGGCACGGTATATCACATACCGCCGAACATGAATCCGGATGAACTGCGCATAGCCGAAAACTTGATCGGCGCGGCTCAACGCCATGGCGTACAACGCTTTGTTTACCATTCGGTTTTACACCCGCAAGTGGAGGAAATGCCGCATCACTGGCTGAAGATGCGGGTTGAAGAGTGTTTATTCGCCAGCGGGTTGGTGTTCACCATCTTACAGCCCGCAGTATATATGGAAAACCTGTTGGGTTACTGGAATACTATACAGAATGAAGGCAGGTATGCCGTTCCCTATTCGGTGGATGCTCCGTTGAGTCAGGTGCATTTGGGGGACGTGGCTGCTGCGGCGGCCAAAGTGTTGATGGAAGAAAATCATGCTTATGCCATCTATGAATTGTGCGGGACAGAAGTACTCACAGCGCGTGAGATTACTGGAAGACTATCAAAATTCCTGCGTAAGCCGGTTACTCCCGTGGAACTTGACCGTCAGGAATGGCGGCGTAAAATGCTGTTGGGAGGCATGTCTGAATATGCGGTTAATACCTTGTTGAAGATGTTTGTTTATTACGAAAAATACGGGATGCGGGGTAACCCCAACGTTTTGAGGATGCTGCTGGGGAGAAATCCCACCACCTTCGATGAATTTATTACCAAAGAGATTGAGCATTTGAGGAGTGCGTAATGGATAAAAATAAGAGCCAGCACTACAATTTCTGCCATGAAGCCCTGCCGACTCTCTTTCACTCGCAAACCAAAGGATTTATGGAATATCTGGAACGGGACGGCTTGAAGTTTCTCAAATTCTGGTGGGACCATGTTGGCGAGCGTCTGGATGATTCCAAATGTTCTTCCTTTGCCGGGGCACAGTATGAATTTCGCGAAGTGCCTCAGAAAAAGTCACGTGTGGTCCTAGTGCGGTTACCCACGCCGACCGCCAATTATGAGTTTTACATGATGGCATTGGTTCAAACCCCCGAAAAACGTTTGCCGATGGTGCGCCTGCCCAACACCCGCGTATTTGCGTTGGAAAAAGTACCCACCGAAATGAGCGAAAGCGGGACAATGTTCGTTGAAATCACCCCGCGTTGCAGGATGTTGCGGATTAAGGAAGGACCAAAGCCCTCTATGCAGACTTTTTACAATACCGTTCTCAAATATGTGTGGAAGAAAGACTTTGGAGGATTAGAATGAAATTCGATTTGGGACTGGCCGTTACGGCGGTGGCAATGCTTTTCTTCTACCTTCGGTTGGCCATGCTGCGCGGCAGGAAGCGGCGGCTGGAACGCGAACAGGCGCTCATGGCCAAGAAAGCGAAAAAGGGCACCAAAGTCAGTCTGCCCGACCCGAATAAGCCGAGATACGAAATTCGCAGCTGGGTATTGGTTGTCATTGCTGTTGCTTTGATGCTGGTGGGGCTGGCTGCCCGTCAGGCAACCTCATTTCCGCAAATCATGCAGGATTACTGGTGGGTGGGAACCTCCGGCGGCGCGGTATTATTTGCTTTCTGTTTCAAGTAATAAGATGAGCGGCAAGCAATCGAATACCCTTCATATCACCATTGAATTTACCAATCTGGCAAAATATATCGCCGGAGTGCCGGCGATTGAGGTTGAATTTCCACACGGTACCACGTATGGTCAGATTATCGAATGGCTGGCGGAGCGCTATCCCGATATGGTTGGAATCATCATTCAGGAGGACAAAAAAGCCCTGTTAAACTCCAACCTCTTCATTATTAATGGGGAGATGGCTCAGCCAGCCTTCCTCATGGATGATTCCCCCAGCGACGGCGACCGCCTTACCCTGGTTGCGGTAGCCACGGGGGGATGATGTTCCCTCTGCCCGCGCAGAATCAATCCTTAACGCAAAAAGAACGACAAAATAATCAGAATAGCAAAGAATGACCCGGCCAGAATGCCGATCCGCTTCAGATCTTTGATGATAGGGGTGTAATCGGGGTTAAATTCGCTGCTGGCGGAAGAATAACGACCGGTTGGGGCGGGTGCAACCTTAGCGGGGCTTTCGCGCACAACCGATTCGCTGGATGAAACACGGCGTTTTTGTTTTTTAGCCATTCACAACTCCTCAAAAATAAAGTTTTTAGGTTTTATCGTTCTTCAACAAAGTTTGCAGTAACCACGATGCGGTGGGTGTTGACCATGTAGGGATAACATGAAATCAGCGTAACCACCGCTTCACGGGTCGGGGCGAGAACTTCAACGCGGGTGGGTTCAACGATTTGACTCTGTTCAACCACATAGACATAAGCCCGCTGACTGGTATAAACGATGATTTCATCGCCTTTTTTTAATTTATCCAGATCGCGGAAGATTTCACCGAACACATCATTGTGGGCAGAAAGCACCAGATTACCCTTTTGCCCCGGGTTGGGGGAGCCGATCATGGTGCCAACGCCTTTTTTCAATTGTTCCCATCCATCCCCCTGAACCACCGGTGCATCCACGCCGATAGCGGGGATTTGAATGCGAACCGCCTGTTCCGGGCTGGGGGTGGGCAGCGGCAGGCTGGCAAAGGTTTGCACCAGGGGGCGCAGGTGTTCGGGAATTTCGGCCTCATTGGGCTGCACGCCACCGGGTGAATTGGGCGGAGTGTGACCCGAAGGCAGTACAACCGCCTGAATGAGCGGTGTGGGAGTGAAGGTGGGCTGCTGCAAAGCAGCGGCAACTTCCTCATTAAGGTTACGAATCAGATTCATGCCGTTCAGCAAAATAAACGCCAGTCCCAATACTGCGGCAATTTCAACGAAAAGCAGAAAACGATCCAGCCAGCTTTTTTGTTTTCGCCGGGTGGCGGGTTCGATATCGAGTTCGGCATCTGTATCGCTGAGCGGGTGAGTGGCTTCAAAAGCCGAATGGGTGGGAGGAGATTCAACGCGGACAACCCGTCCCGTGCGCCGAAAGCGCTCCAATCGCTGCTCCCGTTCGGCGCGGCGTTTTTCCAATAGTATTTGCCTCAACTCTTCTACCGTGAGGTCTTCGACAGATCGTCTTCGACGCAAAGCGTTGTTTCCTTCTCCTTAACTTACCCTCAAAATTATACCCCAAATTAATTGAGCCGGTTTCAAAAAAATTCTTGATTATGGTAAGATACATCTTATTCCAAAACAGGATCGGAAATGATGAGTTTTTTACGCAGAATAACCTTCCTGATCATTCTTCTTACCTTACTACCTTTACATGCCGCAAGTGCTCAAAGCGGCGTGCCTCTGGATAGTGTATTAATCCAGATTCTGCCGGAGTTCGACCGGCCGGATGTGCTGGTCATTATGCGAATGAGTTTATCGTCCGCTGTTTCATTGCCGGCAGAGATGAGTTTGCGCATTCCGCGCGCGGCGGGAGCACCCTACAACGTGGCTTGGGAGGACGTGGACGGCCTGCTTTACAATCTGGCTTATACCACCGAAGTGCAGGGTGACTGGCTGAAACTGACCTTTACCACTCCGTCCGCCAATTTGCAGGTGGAATATTATGATCCGCGACTCGAACGTGAAGGAAATTTACGAAAATTTATCTACGAATGGAATGGGGATTTCAGTGTTCAAAATCTGGTCGTCAGTGTTCAACAACCCGCCAATGCGGAAAAAATGCAGGCCTACCCGGGTTTTGATGCCGGGCAGCGTTTGAGCGATGGCTTCCTTTATTACACTAATACGGTAGGTAAAGTGGAGGCCGGCACTACCTTCAAAGTCAATTTTGAATACGAAAAGCCGGATGACTCCCTTTCGGTGGGAATGCTGCCCGTCCAGCCGGCCCAGCCGCTGGATGAAAATACACCCGGCCGGACAAAAGCCTCGGCCTTATTACCGGTATTTTTGCTGGTTATCGGCGGGGTTTTGCTGGTGGTTCTGATTTCTTGGTTTTTTATCCGGCGTGACCGGGAAAGCAGTTCACCTGTTCACCGTCATCGTCGGAAAAAAGCAGTTACGACTGAGCAGGTGGAGGAAAATAACCATGTGGTTTACTGCCATCAGTGCGGCAGGCGCGCCGAAAGCGGCGATGTGTTTTGCCGAACCTGCGGGGTTCGGCTGCGTAAGGGGTAAACCTTGCCCCTTTTGACGGGCAGGCATATAATCATATGAAGATAGCAGGTAGTTGAAACACGTATTAGAGGTGCGGAGCAAGGTCAGTGCAACCCTCATTCCCTGAAACACAACATTCAACACCGGCCGATTCGGCCGAAAAAAGAAACCTCTCGTGGCTGAAAGCGGTTGGCGAGATATTTCAAACGCTGCTGCTGGCGTTTGTGTTGTATTTTGCCATTGATGCAGTGGTTGCCCGGGTTCGGGTGGAGAATATCAGCATGCAGCCCACCCTCAAACCGGGGGAATTTGTGCTGGTTCACAAACTGGCTTATCGGTTTGGTGAAATTCAACGCGGTGATATTGTGGTGTTTCATTACAGTCCGCAGGAAGATTATATCAAGCGGGTGATTGGCTTACCCGGCGACATGGTGGAAATTGCGGATGGTCTGGTAAAAGTCAATGGATATCCGCTCAAAGAACCCTATATCAATTCCCCGCCAATGTACAACGGGACGTGGGAAGTGCCGGAAGGAAAAGTCTTTGTGCTGGGTGATAACCGTAACCAGTCATCCGATTCCCACACCTGGGGATTTGTTCCCATTGAAAATATCGTAGGCAAGGCTTTCGTGGTATACTGGCCATTGGAAGAAGTTAAGATATTGACGACCCAACTTACCGTGATTGCGAAGAATCAGCCATGAAATTCGACCGCAAGAGAATGTTGCCTTCTGAGTTTTATATCCCCTGCAGTGAATGTCAGGCCGGACAAATGCACCGCACGCGCGTGGTGTATTATACGTGGTTGGGGGAGGACTTAATCACCGTGCCGGATTTTCCGGCGTGGGTATGCGATGTGTGCGGCCGGCGGGAATATGACCTGAACGCCCTCAATCAACTTTCTCTGATTCTCAGCCCCAATGCGGGTAAAACCACCGTTCGGCAGCGGCGAATCAACCCCAAGACATCCCCCCGACCAAAAAGCCGGCGTGCCAGTCACGCGGAGTAATCAATCATAAAAAGATAAAAAAAGACGGGCTGGCTTTTGAAAGCCAGCCCGTTTCTCACTGCTCAAACTGAGAATCAGGGAGTTGTTTTAACCGTCCCGGCGATGATGTCAGCCTTGACCTGTTCGAGTTCGGCTTTCAGTTCATCGGAGATGCGGCCTTCCAGGAATTCGGGGATACCAACACCGTCATTTTCGAGGGTGCCGACATACACACCACCCTGGAATGTGCCATCTACCACCGCTTTGGTGGCGGCGAATACGGCCTTGTCCATCTTCTTCAGAACAGAAGTGAAGATGACATCGGTGTACTGCGATGCGCTGACAGTCCAGTCGGTATCCACACCAATGATCCATGCGTTACCGCGTTCCTGAACGGCAGCGGCGGTGCCCAAACCAACCGGCCCGGCCACGGGCATGATGATGTCGGCGCCTTCATCCATCAGGGTTTGACCCAGCTGGCGGCCGTCATCGGTGCTTTCAAAGTTGCCGGTGAAGAGACCGGTTTGATTCTCCACATCCCAACCGAGGACTTCCACATTGGTACCGTGTTTTTCGTTGTAGTACTTTACGCCCAGCGCAAAGCCGTCCATGAACACGGTCACAGGGGGGATCTGGATACCACCGAAGGTGCCGACTTTGCCGGTCTTGGTGGCGCCAGCAGCGGCGTAACCGGCCAGGAAGGCTGCCTGATCGGTGGCGAAGGTCAAACCGAGCACATTGGGGATGGTCGGATCGTAGGCAAAGTCCACGATGGCGAATTTTTGATCGGGGTTGGCTTCGGCAGCGGCTTTGGTGGCATCACCCAGCAGGAAGCCAACGGTGACGATCAGATCGCAGCCGTCTTCGATGAAGGCATTGATGTTCTTTTCGTAGTCGGTTTGCTGCTGAGATTCCAGATACTTGCCTTCAACGCCCAGTTCTTTCATGGCATCTTCAACACCCTTCCACGCGGTTGCGTTGAAGGATTTGTCGTCAATACCACCCGTGTCGGTTACCTGGCACACCTTGATTTTCGGTGCGGCGGTGGGCTCTGGCGCAGTGGTTGCGGTTTGCTGGCAGGCGGCAAGCGCCATGCTGGCAATGATCAACACTGCTACAACAAGGTAGAGCTTTTTGAACATTTGTTTTTCTCCTCCATAAAATTAGGATTGGAAATTTGGGACGACTCGGTTGCAGAAAGTGGGTTTGCACAAACCCCCGCAACTTGCTTCAAGTATACAACGCTTTGGACAGGATGACAAGTTGATTGCGGACACTTCTTTACCCACTAGAGGGCACGGTGTTTGGCTTCACCGCGTTGGACGCCCAGCATCATAATGAATGCCAGCAGCATGAAGAGAGGTCCAAACAGCATGACCAGTGCATAATTCGATCCGCTGAGCTGGATGAGGATGCCATTCAGATTGGGGCCGAGAATGGCGGCCAGCGTAGAAAACAGGTAATACAATCCCGTATATGTGCCAATGTGCAGGTCATCGGTCATATCCACCACCATTGGCAGGGAATTGATGTTGATCAATGCCCAGGAAACTCCGGCCAGCATCAAAATAGTGCCCACGACAGGTACATTCCCCAGTACCGGAAGTCGGGCGAGCGAAACGGTGAGAATGCTGGCCGGTACGAGAAACATGGCCAGCATGCAGGAAGCCAGCAGTACAATGCCGGTCATGATCGTGCGCCGCCGGCCTAACCGCGCGCCGATGAAACCGGCCGGCAGAGCCATGATGACGAAAAAGAGAGAAAGTTGTCCCAACAGGCGGGCGCCGTCCGATTCGGACAGGCCAAGGTGATTTACGGAATAAAGGGTAAAGAATGCCTCAATGGCGTTGTAGGCCACGAACCAGAAGAAAATGGCCAGTAAAATGCGCAGAGGCGATTTTTCTTCCTCCCGGATGACCTTTTTTAGACTGACCAGCAAATTGGGTTCGGTTTTATCGGTTACTTCGTATTCTTTGGGTTCGCGAATGAAGATGAATACCATCAGCGAAGCCAGAATGACCAGCGCTGAACCGAGCCAGAAAGGGTAGGCGGGGTTCATTTCGTACAAGGTGGCGCCGAAGATGAACGCGATGATTGCACCCACCCCGCCCATGAAATTGATGATGCCGTTGGCCTGTGAACGGTATTGAGAAGGGGTGATGTCCGGCATGAGTGCCACTACCGGAGTGCGCCAGAGTGCCATGCTGAGCAAAAGGGTGCTGGTGCAGGCAACGAAAAGCGGCAGCAGGGTTTGCATTGGAATTAAACCGAAAGCTGTGGCGCCGAGCGGCGCACCCACCAGTATGAAGGGCATCCGCCGTCCAATGGGTGTGCGCAAACGGTCCGACCAGGCGCCGATGGGCGGCTGAATCAACAGGGCGGCGATGTTGTCCAGCGTCATGAAAAAGCCGATCAGCGCCGGGGCAAGATTGAAGCGATTGGCCAGGAAAATGGGGACGTAAGCGTTATAGATACTCCAGATCACGCTGACGCCGAAAAAACCAAATCCCAGCAGAAATGTTTTGCCGATACTGAAACGGGGAGTCATGAAAGCACCTCTTGATAAAGATTGGGATTGGAATTTCAGGATGAAGGGGAGGTATCTGCCTCTTGTGCGGCAAGCGAGGCCAGGAAGCGGCGATCACTTTCCGATAATTCGGCTTTTTCCAGCAAATCGGGGCGGCGTTTCCAGGTGCGGTAAAGGGCCTGCTGGCGCCGCCAGCGGGCGATCTCCGCGTGATTGCCGGAAAGCAGCACTTCCGGCACGCGCCAGCCGCGAAATTCCGCCGGACGGGTGTAATGCGGGTATTCCAGCAGACCGCTGGCAAAGGAATCATCCTGTGCGCCATCCGGGTCGCCCAATGCACCGGGGATCAGACGGGTAATCGAATCGATCAGAATCAGGGCGGGCAGTTCACCGCCGGTCAGGACATAATCGCCGATGGATATTTCATCGGTTACCAGATGTTCGCGCACCCGTTCATCTACCCCCTCGTACCTTCCGCACAACAAAGCCAGATGCGAATAGCGCGCAAGTTCGGCGGCAACCTGCTGAGTGTAGGTTCTGCCCTGCGGTGTCAGTAAAATTACCGGGCAGGAAGGGGGGCTGCCCAGCACACTTTCGATGGCGGTGAAAATCGGCTCCGGCTTCATCACCATGCCGCCCCCGCCGCCAAAAGGGGCATCATCGGTGATGTGGTGCTTATCGGTTGTGTAGGCGCGTATGTCGTGGAGGTGAACTTCAAGCAGCCCTTTTTCGATAGCGCGCTGGAGGATGCTGATTTCGAGATATGGCTGGATGACGGAAGGGAAAAGACTGAATACATCAAAACGCATGATTTCATTTTAGCCGCTGGTGAGAAAGTAGGCAAGTCAAATCCTCTAAGATTAACCCAGCCTTAAAGGTTTGGCGGCAGCGCTTGACGGTTCTTAAAATATGATGGTAATATCCGAATCATGTATTTACGAGGTAGCAGATTAAAAATGACTCGCCGGCGGCGGACTTCCAACCCGCTGACCATTATTATTTTGTTATTATTGATTGGCGGGGGCATTTACATCAACGAGGTAGTGGTGCCGCAAACACCCCCGCTCTTTGTGCCAACACCCACCCCCACGCGCTCGCCCGAATCCTATCTGGCAGAGGCAGAGCAGTTTGTGCAGGAGGGCAAATTCAAGCAGGCCATTCAGGTCTATCAAACCGCCCTGCTGGTCAATCCGGATAACCCCGCCATCTATCTGGCCATTGCGCGTTTGCAGGTTTACACCAACCAGTATGAAGCGGCGGTGGATAATGCCGGCAATGCGCTGGTGATCAACCCCAATAATGCCGCGGCTTTGGCGCTGCGCGGTTATGCCGAGGGATTGAGCGGAAATTACCTGGATGCCGAGGCATCCCTCAATCAAGCCATTGAACTTGACCCGAATAATGCCGTACCGTATGCTTATCTGGCTGAGGTGCTGGCCTTGAAATCGCAATCTTCGGCGGGCGATCCGGATGCACTCAACCGGGCGATTGAATTATCGCGTAAGGCTCAATCCATGGCACCAAACGCGCTGGAAACTCACCGTGCAAGAGGTCTGGTGCTGGAATTTACGACAAACTACGAAGAAGCGGTGGCGGAGTTTGAGGCGGCAATTGCCCTCAATCCCTACATTGCCGATTTGTATATCTATTTGGGCAGAAACTATCGCGCGCTGGGGGATTATCCCAAAGCGATTCGCGCATTCACCAATGCCAGCACGCTCAACCCAACCGACCCGCTACCGCTCACCTATCTTTCGCGCACCTATTTCGTTCAGGGTGAATTTGCCAGTGCAATTCAATACGCTGAAAAGGCCATTGAAAACAACCCCACCGACCCGTATCTGTACGGCAATCTTGGGGTGATGCACTACCGGCGCGGGGACTACCCGCGCGCCATTCAGGCGCTGCGGCTGGCCGTGCAGGGAGGAACAACCGAGGATGGACAGGTGGTTGAAGGTTTGCCGCTTTCCTACTGGCCGGTTTCGGAATATTATTATATTTACGGGCTGGCGTTGGCCCGTCAGTCTCAGTGTGGTGAAGCGCTGCTGATTGCCCGTGCAGTGATGGAAACGGTGGCCATTGAAGAAGTATCGGTTGCCAATGCGCAGGAAATTATCAATATATGCCAGCAGGTTGCCGAAGGTGAATTGCCGGAGTCAACAATGGAAGCAACTGCAGAAGTTCCTGCGGAGGCAACCGAAACACCCCAGCCGTAACAGAATGAGTGAACCTTAAGCGATGATTGAACTGAAGGACACGCGTCCGATTTTTCGCAACCGGAATGGGCATAACAATCCTTATCGGATTGTAGTTTTGCTGGTGCTTTTGATGGCGGGATTGTTTGTTTTGCGCGGCTACCAGAGCGGGCAGGTTGAGGCTTTGTTTTTACCCACCCCCACACCTACCCGCATCCCGCGTTCTTATGCTTTGGAAGGTGAAACACAATTCATCGCCGGCAATCTTCCGGCGGCTATCGAAGCATATCAGCGGGCGATGGAACTGGATCCTACCAATGCCCGTTTGATCGCGGAACTGGCGCGTATTCAAACCTATTATTCCAGTTTGTCCACCACCGATGCAATTCGTATCGAACGCTTGCAGTCAGCCCGAGAAAACATTGATAAAGCCACCGAACTGGCGCCCGAAGATTCGTTCGTGCTTGCCATTCGCGCTTTTGTATATGACTGGAACTCGGTTTACGCCGGGGAGGAAGCGCAACGCTATCTGAATGAGGCAGAGCAATCGGTCATTCGTGCACTGCAATATGACAGCGATAATGCGCTGGCTCATGCCTATTATGCCGAAATTCTGATTGACCAGCAAAAATATGTGCAGGCCGATGAGAGTATGCGGCAGGCGCTGGAACGCGGATCGGATTTGATGGATGTTCATCGTGTCAGCGGCTATGTTCAAGAATCATTGGGGGATTATGAGGCGGCCATTCAGGAATATTTGAAAGCGGCAGAGATCACCCCGAACTTCACGCCTCTGTATATCCGCATTGGGGCCAATTATCGTACCTTAGGCCTGAAACGATCCGAAGTGGTGGGCAGCGATCATCCAGAGGTGAAGGAATTATACGAACAAGCCCTGACATACTATGCCAAAGCGGTGGCCATCAACAAGCAAATCGGCGTGCAGGACCCCATTCCTTATCTGGCAATTGGGCGCACGTACTCACAAATGGGTGAGTTTTTTGCCGCGTCTTTGAATGTGCGCACTGCATTGGGTATGCTGCCGGAAGATGCAGATATATACGGGCAATTAGGGCTGGTTTATTTTCGGGCGCGAAATTATGAGAGCGCCATCCCTGCTTTGAAATGCGCCGTGCGGGGTTGTGATGCGGCAACTTCGTGCGAAGTCCGTCAATGCAACCCGGATGTGGACCCCCCGATTGAAATTCAGGGATTGGAATTGTCACCGGCTTCTTTGATTTACTACTATACTTACGGCTCGGTGCTGGCGGGTATGCACCGCCCGGGTTTGGATTACTGTGAGGAAGCGGTGAAAGTTTTAGCGGAAGTTCGCTCCCGCTATGGTAATGACCCAACCATTCAGGCGATTATTGATCCCAGTGAGCGCATTTGCGAATCCTACGGCATTCAGGCCCCCTGAGCGCTCACAAAATATCAGAATTTTGTAAGAGATTGTCAAAACCCCTTGACTTTCCCTTGAAAGGTGGGTATGATACGCACTGGTTTAGCACTCGGTCGGTGAGAGTGCTAAACCTGACGAAATCCAATCGAATTTCAGTAGTGGGAGGTTTGTATGGCTATCAATCTAAAACCGTTAGGCAGCCGTGTCGTGGTTGAACCGATTGAACAGGAAGAAGTAACCGCTGGTGGGATCGTTCTTCCCGAAACGGCAAAAGAAAAACCCCAAAAGGGCGTTATTCTCTCAGTTGGCCCCGGTGACCGGGACGAAGACGGCAAACGCATTCCGATGGATGTGAAAGAGGGCGATACGGTGTTGTTTGCCAAATATGCAGGCACTGAAATCAAAGTCGAGGGCAAGAAATTGCTCATCCTGCGCGAGAGCGACCTGCTTGCCATTGTCGAAACCAAGTAATTTTCAAAATTATCAAATAATCGAAGGAGAACACCTATGGCAGCCAAACAACTGGTATTTTCGGAAGAAGCTCGTCGTCGTCTGAAGAACGGCATTGATATTGTGGCTAACGCAGTTGCCACTACCCTTGGTCCCAAAGGCCGTAATGTAGCGGTGGACCGCAAATTCGGTTCGCCAACCATTACCCATGACGGTGTGACCGTTGCCAAAGAAATCGAACTGGAAGATCCGTTCGAGAACATGGGCGCTCAGCTGCTCAAAGAAGCGGCCACCAAGACCAACGACATTGCCGGTGACGGCACCACTACTTCAACCGTTCTGGCCCATGCCATCGTTACCGAAGGTTTGAAAACCTTAGCAGCCGGTGCCAATCCCATGCTGCTCAAACGCGGCATCGAAGCTGCCGCAAAAATGGTCTCGGAGGAAATCCGCAAACAGGCCATTGATATCACCACCAAGGAAGATATTGCCAATGTAGCCACCATCTCGGCTCAGGACCGCACGATTGGTAACCTGATTGCTGAAGTGATGGATAAGGTGGGTAAAGACGGCGTGATTACCGTCGAAGAATCCAAGGGTCTGGAATTCGAGACCGAATACGTGGAAGGTATGCAGTTTGACCGCGGTTATATCTCCCCCTACTTCATCACCGACCCCGAACACATGGAAGCGGTCATTCAGGATCCTTATATTCTGATTCATGACAAGAAGATCTCCGCGGCGCAGGATATCGTTC
The DNA here is from genome assembly GCA_040754815.1 of Chloroflexota bacterium. Lineage (GTDB taxonomy): Bacteria > Chloroflexota > Anaerolineae > Anaerolineales > Anaerolineaceae > Bellilinea. The sequence continues at coordinate 344,213 of JBFMBX010000002.1, read as the reverse complement.
CCATTCTGGAAAAACTGGTTCAGGTTGGCAAACGCGATCTGGTAATCATCGCCGAAGATGTGGACGGTGAAGCGCTGGCCACCCTCGTGTTGAACAAACTGCGCGGTATGTTGAACGTGCTGGCCGTCAAAGCCCCCGGTTTTGGTGACCGCCGCAAAGCCATGTTGCAGGATATTGCCATTCTGACCGGTGCGAGCGTGATCTCCGAAGAAACCGGCCGCAAACTGGAAACCGCCACGATTGCCGATCTCGGTCGGGCTGAAAAAGTGGTGGCTGATAAAGACAATACCACCATCGTGGGCGGCAAAGGCAATGAAGCCGAAATTCGCGGGCGCATCGAGCAGATTCGTGTTGAAATTGAAAAGACCACCAGCGATTATGACCGCGAAAAACTGCAAGAACGGCTTGCCAAACTGGCCGGTGGTGTGGCGATCATCCGCGTGGGTGCCGCTACCGAAACCGAATTGAAAGAGAAGAAACACCGCGTTGAGGATGCCCTCTCGGCTACCCGCGCCGCAGTGGAAGAAGGCATTGTCCCCGGTGGTGGTGTGGCTTTGCTGAATGCCATTCCGGTGCTGGACAACCTCAAGATGGAATACGAAGATGAGCAAATCGGCGTCAACATAGTCCGCAAAGCGCTGGAAGTGCCGATGCGCAAGATCGTTGAAAACGCCGGTAAAGAAGGTTCGGTTGTTATCGAAAATGTGCGCCAGGCTCAAAAGCGCGAAAACGATCCGAAGATCGGTTACGATGTGCTGCGCGATGAGTACCTGAATATGGTCAAAGGCGGCGTCATTGATCCCGCCAAAGTGACCCGCGGTGCGCTGGAAAATGCTGCCTCCATTGCAGCCATGATCCTGACCACCGAAGCGCTGATCACCGAAGTCCCCGAAAAGGAAAAACCGGCAACCCCGCCGATGCCGGAATACTAAACCGGTAATCCTATCAAAGATGATAAGTCCTGCCTCCCGCAGCGCCGCTCTGCGGGAGGTTTGTTATAGATAAATGGGTTATAATTTTTTTCATGATTAAAGTGCATTTTTATCGTCCGCTTTATTTCCTGATTGCAGGGTTGTGGATTTTGTTCGTTTTGACGGGGTGTACGGCAGATGGCGAATTGACCATTACCCCAAGTCCTCTCTCGCCTGACCGGACTGCGTTACCCTCCGCCCTCCCGACTGCAACGGCGACTATCACCCCAACCCCCGAGCCGGCTGCTCTGATCGTCAACAATGAGCGAATTTCTCAACGTGAGTTTGAGGCTTCGCTGCTGCAATTGCAAACCGCTGATGAAGAACTGGGCAATCAGCGTACCGACGAAGAGCGCATTCGCATGGTGGTAGAGGATTTGATTGAACAAACCTTGCTGGCGCAGGCTGCACGTGCAAGCGGATTTACAGTCAGTGATGAAGTGCTGGAAAGCCGCCTTCAACAAATCATCAGTGAAGCGGGCGGTCAGCCGGCCTTTGAACAGTGGTTAAGTAACATGGGATATGCCGATGAAACGGTGTTTCGCTCCGCTTTACGGCGGGGCATCGAAGCGGCTAACCAGCGCAACCGTTTGGCGGAGAGTGTACCGCAGCAAATTGAGCAGGTCAAAGCCCGCCAGATTCTGGTGCGCCAGCGTTCCACCGCCGATGCACTGTACCGACAGTTGCAGGCTGGCGCAGATTTTGCAACCCTTGCTTTTCAGTACGATCCACTGACCGGCGGCGATTTGGGCTGGTTTCCGCGTGGCTTTTTGACCGTGCCGGCAGTGGAGGAGGCGGCTTTCATGTTACAGGCGGGCGAGTACAGCGGGGTGATCGAATCTTCCTTTGGCTATCACATTATTTATGTAGAAGAACGCGATGAAAATCACCCCTTGAGCGGAGAAGCACGCATGAAATTGCAGGAAAGTGTCATCGAGGAATGGCTGACTCAGCAGCGGGCGGCTGCTCAAATTGAAATCCTGGTGCCATGAAGCAATGTTAAACCCTGATCAGATCTCACAGGAGGATTTGCGTGAATAGAAAAGCTCCCGGAAAACCAACACGTGATTTGGGGTGGAATCTGGCGACTGTGTTTGTGATAGCCTTGATTCCAATAACGGCTTCGTTTTTCTTGATGATTTTCCTAAATCCTCAATCCTCCTTTAATCCTTTCCCCCCGCCAACTTTACCGGCGTTAGTTCAGCCGCCAACGGCTACTGCAACGTTGCTGGCACTGCCTCCAACATGGACTCCAACCCCTTCCCCCACCCCTGATTACACTGCCACTCCTGAACCAAGCGCCACGCCGACCGAGCCAATTATTGTCATCATCGGCACCCCCATTGAAAATCTGGAAACACCAGAACCAACTGAAACTGCCGTGCCGGGTGGTTTTACCTTTATGCGTCAGAGTGACCCGCAGGCAATCTCCATCAATCTGTATGACGCCAGCCGTGGATGCGGCTGGATGGGTGTGGCCGGCCGGGTGGTGGATGAGCAAAACCGGCCGGTGACGGGTATTCGCGTGTGGCTGCGCGGCACGCTGGATGGGAAACGCGTGGATATGACCAGCCTGACCGGTACGGCTGCCCAATATGGCCCTTCGGGTTATGAATTTACCATTGCCAATCAACCGCTGGAATCGCGCGGTTCGCTTTCGGTGCGGCTGCTGGATCAGGCGAATTTACCGCTTTCCGAACGGGTGGTGTTTGATACCTTTGCCGATTGCGAAAAAAACCTGATCCTGATTGATTTCAAGAAAGTGCGTTAGTGATGGCAAACGCTCATCGCGCTTGAAGTTCTACCACCGCTTCCTTTGCCAGTAAACCGCCTAACTTATCCGCTTCGAGCGTCATCACCCTGCCGCTGCTGAAGAACTCGAATGAAAATGTGATTTCATCGCCGGCGCGTTTGCCCGGCATGGGCATGAGCCGGGCGGTGAGGGGTTTGTTCAGGCGCAAGGAAAGGGCGGCAAGATCGAGCAGTAAGGCGTTGATTGCCTGAGGTGTACAATCACCGGGCAGCGGTACGGTATCCAAACCGGTGCCGCAGACCGTTGAATAAAGCAGCAAGTCCTTGACCGACAGGCTGCCCTGGGCACTGCGCAGTGCCAGCCGTGAATCTTCCAGCACGGGCAGCATTAAACCGTTAAAACCGGCGCGCTTCCATTTGCCGCGGTTCAATGTTTCGGCGAGGAAAGCAGCCGCAGCCAGTGAGCCGTGAGTGCCAAGGCGTTCAATGCCCAATTGTTCCATGGCAGCACCGACCGAACACCAATCTTGCGGATAGGGGGCGGTAGAAAAATCGAAACCATAAAAATGAAGGCCGAACTGCGTCTGGAGCGGAGCGAGAATGCTATTGATTTGATGTGCCGCGCCTTCCAATGCCGAAAGCAGGCTTTGGCGGGCTTCTTCGAGTGAATGGGCCGTTTGAAAGGTTTGCAGAATGGTATCGGCACATTCAAAGCCGAGCGCAAACGAAAGCGGCTGGCCGGGCGCGTGATAGGCCGCCGGCAGGAAGGGGCAACCTGCCGGCACATTTGCCAGCGCAGCAAAGCGCAGGTTGGCAAAACCGTTTTCTTCGAGCGGGGCGTTTTCCACAATCGCTTCAGCACAGGCTCGCACGGCGGCTAAATCCACCTCATAACGTGAAGTGGTCATCAGGCCGGTCAGGAATACATTGCGTGTGGCAGCCAGCAAAGGCGAGATACAGGAATATGCGGCGGGAAATTCGGGGGTGGCACAGCCCAACGAAAGATACGCAAAGCCGGCAGCGGCGGCTTTTTGCTCCCATGTTTGGGCAATCCGAATGGCTTCACTTGGGTCAGAGGTGTTAAGCCAGTGGGGAAAGGGGGTGGTGGCCAAACGGCGGGTTTGCAGGGTGAAACCTGCCTGCTGCAAAGCCCGAGCGGCCTGTTCGGCAAATGACGCGAGATGGGAGAGAGTGTGCTCGAAAGGATCGGTTTTTGGGTCAAAGAAACAGGTTAAAGTACGGATTTTCATGTGTACCTCTGGCGGACCACTTCGAACAGCAAAATTCCGGCGGCGACTGCCGCATTGAGCGATTCGAATCGGCCGGGCATGGGAATGGTAATGAGCTGACTGGCAGCCTGCCGCGCCTCTACTGAAATACCCTCGGCTTCACTGCCGATCACCAGTGCCAGCGGCTGGCGCAAATCCACCTGCCAGCAGGGAACGCCTTTCTCGACATGACTGACGAGGATGCTGGCAGGCAGGTGGGGGCGATTACGACAAAGCCGGACAATTTCTTCCCAGTTGTAGCGGCTAATAGAAAGGCGAAAATGGGCACCCATGGCAGCGCGCAGCACTTTGGGGGAATAGACATCCGCACATTCGGGGGTGAGGATGACGCCGTCAACACCCGCCGCGGCAGCGGTGCGCAAGAGTGTGCCGAGGTTGCCGGGATCGCGAAGCCGGTCGGCAATGACTAAAAAATCCCAATCGGCGGCTAGCGGACGCTCAACCTGATGAACGACAGCCAGAATCCCCTGCGGGTTTTCCGTATCCGAAAGGCGGTTGAACAGATCGGCGTCTGTTTCTTCAAGGGGAATGCCAAGTTTGCTGATCGTTGGGATTAATTCTGCCGCACGAGGTGAAGGCTGAGTGCTGATCAGCACCATCTCCAGCGGGATAGAACTGGCAAGAGCCTCTTCGATCAGGCGTGCACCTTCGATGACATAAGCCCTTTCCTTCTCGCGAGCGGAACGCCGCCCCAGCAATGTACGAATGCGCTGAATTTTGCGGTTGTGAATGGAAGTAATCATACTTTTCAAGGTGAGGATTTCATCTCTTCATCCCAAATTCGTTCAAAGGCATCCAGCGTTTCCCGATCAAAAAGCGTGAGGCGGACTAACCCCAGTTGGGACTGCGGATTTTGCCGATAATATTCGCAGATGGCATGCAAAATCACATGAGCAGCCCGATCTTTGGGAAAACCGAACGTACCGGTGGAAATTGCCGGCAGGGCAATGGAGTGAGCACCAAGGCTTTCTGCCAACCGCAAACTGGCAAACACGGCGGTTGCAAGCCGTTCATCGGCATTGTTCATGCCCCACACCGGCCCGACGGCGTGAACCACATACTTGCAGGGTAAATTGCCGCCGGTTGTGTAGGCCGGCGCAGCGTGGGATATTCGGCCGTGATCCTGTATCCAGCGGTCACTTTCTTCTTGAATAATCCGCCCTCCCTTGCGAACGATGGCACCGGCAACGCCGCCGCCATGCTGTAAATATTCGTTGGCGGCGTTGACAATTACATCCACTTCCTGTTCGGTGAGATCACCCTGCACCAGTTCCAGACACTGGCCGTTTGAGAAAAGGTGGGAACGTTTGACCACAGCCATCATGCCCTTCTTTCTTACGGTCAAGTATACCGCATAAAAAAACGGGATGGAGTAAATCCATCCCGTCGGGGTATGCGTTTTGCAGAACCGTCGGAGAATTCAGATCAGGCAGTCTGAGCCTGAGAAACCACAGCAGCAAATGCCTGTGGGTCGCGCACAGCCAGATCGGCCAGCATTTTACGGTTGAGATTGATGTTGGCTTTGCGCAGAGCGTAAATCAAGCGGCTGTAAGAAATGCCGTTCAGGCGGGCAGCCGCATTGATGCGGGTAATCCACAATTTACGCAAATCGCGTTTGCGGGTACGCCGGTCACGATAGGCATACCACAGGCTTTTGAGCATGGCTTCATTGGCCCGGCGGAAAAGGAAATGTTTCGTGCCGCGCTGGCCTTTGGTGAATTTCAATACTTTTTTATGTCGTAGATGACCTTGCGGTCCACCTTTTACACGCATGGTTTACTCCTTTGCGAACCCCTGGGCGCCGGTGAAATCACCTGTTGTAAACACCCAACAGCCGCACCAAAACAGATGGAAAAACGAACCGGCCTTAATCTTTTTTATCCAGATAAGGCGCTAAACGACGAACCCGTTTGATGATGTTTTCCCCTTCCAGAGGAATCATCTCGGTGAAGAGGGCTTTTGTGCGCTTGGAAGTGCGGCGGCGCAAGTGGCTTTTGCCGCCTTTGGTGCGCACAACCACGCCCGACCCGGTCAGGCGGAACCGTTTGGAGGTTGCCTTGTGGGTTTTGAGTTTGATTTTTCCTGCTTTTGCTTTGCGAGGCACGGTGACTCTCCTCTCGTAAAAATAGGTATAACGGTCTGCTTCCGCGACCGCTCATTATACCAGATTTTTGGATTCAAACAAGACGCCGGATTGGGAAAAGGAAACCTTACTCTTCGCTGGTAACTTTTTCGGCGGATTCTACCGCTTTTTTGCGTCCGGCTTTAACGGGAGCCAGCACCATCGTCATCGTCTTGCCTTCTAAGGAAGGCATTTGTTCCACGGTGGATATATCGGCCAGTTCCTGAGCGATTTCCTTTAGGTCTTCCAGTGCCAGTTCGGGATAGGTAATTTCCCGCCCGCGGAAACGGATGGTGACCCGTACTTTCATGCCTTCCTGCAGCCAGCGGCGGGCATCTCGTGTTTTAAAGCCGCGGTGATGTTCGTTGGTTTTCGGGCGAAGGCGGATTTCTTTGACTTCGATTTTGGTCTGAGATTTGCGCGCCTCGCGCTCTTTTTTGGTGCGCTCGTAGAGGAACTTACCAAAATCCATGATACGGCAAACCGGCGGGGTTGCCCCCGGTGCAACTTCAACCAGATCCAGTTCGGCTTCCCGCGCGGCACGCAGAGCTTTTTCGATTGGCAAAACCCCCAAATTTTCACCATTGGGGCCAATCACGCGAACTTCTGGCACCCGAATGGATTCGTTTACCCGGTAATTTGTTGTGCTAATGGGCTTACTCCTTTCTTCCTCACTATTGATTTTATGTTTATAGAAAACCGTCCGCTTATCTTGCACGCAGCCGGTTCGTAAATGATATTACCACATCTCTTAAGCGCGCGTCAACAATTTTTATGGACTATTTTTCCAGCCAGAGGGTAACCGGCCCATCATTCTCAATCTCAACCAGCATGTGGGCACCAAATTGTCCGCACTGAACCGGTACGCCCATTTTTTGCAGGTCTCTGGCAAATTGTTCCACCAGCGGTTCGGCTATTTCCGGCGGAGCCGATTCGGTGAAAGAGGGGCGGTTGCCTTTCCGCGCATCGGCGTAGAGGGTAAATTGAGAAACTACCAGCGCTGCTCCGCCGGTATCCAGCAGAGAGAGGTTCATTTTGCCGTTTTCATCCTCAAAGATGCGCAGCTGGGCAATTTTTTTAGCCAGAGCCTGAGAGATCTCCGGCGTATCTGCCGGGCCGATACCGAGCAAAATCACCAGACCCTTGCCGATTTCGGCAATGGTCTGGCCGTCCACGCTGACGGCTCCCCGCCTGACTCGCTGAATGACTGCCCGCATTACGGTAATCCTATGGCTTGCCTTACTTCCACCATGGTCGCTTCGGCAATCTGCCGCGCCCGCTGAGCGCCGTCTTTCAACACATCCCACACATAATTGGGATTGCGGGCAAATTCTTCTCTGCGCTGGCGGAAAGGCCGGAGGTGATTGTTCAAATTTTCGGCAAACAGTTTCTTGCAGTCCACGCAACCGATGCCGGCGCGGCGGCACTCGGTGTTGACCATTTCCACCTGTTCCGGTGTGGAGAACACTTTGTGCATGCTGAAGACATTGCACACATCCGGATTGCCGGGGTCGCTGCGGCGGACGCGCTGCGGATCGGTGACCATCTGCATCACGCGCTGGCGGGTTTCTTCCGGCGTGGCGGCCAGTTCGATGTGATTGTTCAGGCTTTTGCTCATTTTTTGCTGGCCGTCAATACCAATCACTTTGGGCACCTGCGTAACCTTCATCTGCGGTTCGATGAGTACCTGAGTGTTATAGCGATAATTAAAGGATCGCACTGTTTCGCGGGCAAACTCCAGATGTGGAGCCTGATCCACGCCGACCGGCACCACATCGGCTTTGTAGAGGACGATATCGGCGGTCATCAATACCGGATAACCGACCAGACCATAGTTGACATTATGAGGCTGTTCGCGAGCCTTCTCTTTAAAGGTGGGTAAATCGGTTAATTTACCCAATGGTGTGACCATGGAGAGATAGGTGTGCAATTCCATCACCTGCGGGACATGCGACTGCACAAATACAATGGACTCTTCGGGGCGAATACCAACTGCCAGCCAGTCCAGAGCCATTTCATAAGTGTTCTGACGCAACTCCCGCGTGGTTTCCAGAGTCGTGAGGGCGTGGACATCCACGATGCAGTAGATGCACTCGTAGTCTTCCTGCAGGGCCACATAATTCAGCATGGCGCCCAGATAATTGCCAAGGTGTTGCCGTCCCGTGGGACGTGCGCCGGAGAAAACTCTTCCTTTCTTTGCCATAAACTAAGCCGCCTTCCTTCAATGAGATTTAAAGCAGATTTTGGATTTTTTCCGGCCTGACCAGCCGGCGGTTTTGAATTTTCATCGAAACCGGTGAACACTTCACCGCTGCTTCAAAATATCCGCTAGGTGGATGGTTTTGGTGCTTTTGGGGGCGTACTACTTGCGGAAGTGTGAAGCCACCCTCGGTTGGATGCTACTTCGAGCGCAACCTCAAAGCGGAGGATCGCCAGTTTGAACCAATACCTCCATACTGCGGATTGGCTGAATTATAATTCATCTGTTCCACTATGAAGAGTATACCATTGGAAAAACGGCTGTTTGATCTCGTTATAACCCTTTTAGGGATGACGGTTGCTTTGCCGCTGATGGGCGTGATTGCCCTGATCATTTACCTGAAAGAGGGCAGACCGGTGCTTTTCAGGCAGCCGCGCCCGGGGTTGGGTGGAAAGATTTTTACACTTTACAAATTCCGCACCATGCGCAACGCCGTGGATCGATACGGCAATCCCCTGCCGGATGGAGAGCGGTTGACGCCGCTTGGACGCTTCCTGCGCTCGACCAGTCTGGATGAACTGCCAGAATTATTCAATGTGTTGCGGGGAGAGATGAGTCTGGTCGGGCCGCGCCCTTTGCTGGTGGAATACCTGCCGCGTTACACTCCCGAACAGGCGCGCCGCCATGAAGTTCTGCCCGGCATCACCGGCTGGGCGCAAATCAACGGGCGCAACGCATTAACGTGGGAAGAAAAATTCCGACTGGATGTATGGTATGTAGATCACTGGTCGTTGTGGCTGGATATCAAAATTTTGGCATTGACTTTGTGGAAAGTGCTCCGCCGGGAGGGAATCAACGCGCCCGGTTCCGAAACAGCCGAACCGTTCATGGGCAGTTCAGGGGAATCCCGCTGAATATCAAGGGATGCTGAGGGGATAAATCCAGCCGTCTTCCAGTTCTTTGAGCGTTTTCAGGGTCAGGTTGAGTTTGCCTTCTGTCAGGCGGTCAGGATTGTAATCCGCAATGCGCACCCCTGCCTGCCAGGAAGCGCCTGCTCCGCCGTTTTGCCAGTTTTCCCATGCCTTTTCCAGCGCACTCAGCAGATCAATTTCCAGAGTTGCAATCCACTGGCTGCGCCATTCCTCCGGCGGGGTTTGGGTGGTAACAAAGGCCACATTTTGACCGCTGATGGTTTCCAAAAATTGGGGGTCAAGTAAGACGGGATCGGAGAGAAAGAGGGTTTCCAGCCGGTTTTGGTGAAGCGCATCAAAGGAAGTGATCCAACCCGGGGCACCGCCGGCGGGGTTGAAAGTGCCGGTCAGGGGGAAGAACACAATTGGTGCAAAAACGGGAGTACACCGGCCGCACAGGTAACGACCACCGTTTTGAAAACTATCCTGCAACTGGTTCAAGCGGGGATCGTTCTGATTGAAGAGAGCCGCGGAGCGAAAATCGGGAGCCACCAGCGTGGTGATGAAACCGGCAATGAAGGCTTGTTGAATGGGCGCTGAGCGAATCACGCTCACATTTTGAGAGGCTTCGCTGGAATCATCATTGAGGATAATCAGCCCGGCATCAGGAAAACGGTCAGTCCAGTTGGAAGTTTGTGCATCGGGCGCGGCGAAGATGGCCAGCCGCAAATTCGCGGGTGGATTGTTCAAATCGGCGGGCGGATGAATTTCCAATACCAGATTTTGTGAGGCGGCTTTTTGTTCCAGCCAGGGTGTGATCTGCTCGGCGATAGATTCGGCACCTTCGGGCACCACCAGCCAGACCTGCGCGGGGGGCGGGGTGGGGGAAGGTTGTTCCGCCGTAATTTGGGGTGCGGCGGTGACGGCTTCGGTTTGAGCAGGCAGAGGGGTTTGAGGGTTCGGTGGGTTGGCGTTACAGGCGGTGAGAATAATGCCAGCCACTAACAGGGCGGCGAGAAATACAAAATGAAGGGTCTTTTTTAGAAACATGGGCTAATTTTACCCGGAAATGGATTTTCGGGTCTGTATTATAATTGTTTTATGATTGAGATCATAATTCCCGGTCGGGGTGAGTTAAAACTCAACCATTTGGTTTGTGATGTGAACGGAACACTGGCGCTGGATGGTCGTCTCATCGACGGGGTGGGACGCAGCCTTTCCACTTTGAAGGATCGGCTGACGATTCACTTGATTACAGCCGATACGCACGGCAGGCAGCAAATGATTGACCAGCAATTGAATCTCACCGCCCGCCGCCTGGAAGGAGGCAATCAGGCAGAACAGAAAGCGGCCTTTGTGCGTTCCTTGGGTGCTCATCAGGTAGTTGCCATTGGGCAGGGCAGCAACGATGCAGCCATGCTTGCCGAAGCCGGACTGGGGATTTGTGTGATGTCGCGGGAGGGTGTCTCAACAGCGGCATTACAGGCCGCCGATATCGTTGTGCCGGATATTTTAAGTGCTCTGGAACTGTTGGAAAAACCCTTGCGGTTGATTGCCACTTTACGCGAATGAGTATTCCAAGCAGCGAACCATTGTTACCCGAAGATGAGAGTAACCTGCCGCCTGCCCGCCGGCGGCGGATAAAACGCGCGCTGGTTCCCCCCGGCGGCGATGAGCGCTCCGCTTTTCTGGAACAACTAGCACATCAGGTTACGCCGGGTTATGAGTTTTTCCTGTTCACCTTTCTGGCGGGGGTCATTCTGGGTGTTGCCATCTGGATGGATTCGCCGGCAATTTACCTGCTGGCGGTTTTGTTTGCACCTTTTCTCGGGCCGGTTTTAGGACTTTCTCTGGCGGTTGTGGTGGGCTCCGGCCGATTCTTCCTCAAAGCATTGGGCAGTCTGGTGGTTGCCTTTTTGCTCATATTTGGTTTATGTTTGCTGGCTGGCGGACTTGCCAGAGCCGCTTCACCAAACCTTTTACTCACCTTGCCGCTTAATTTTTCACTCTTTTCCATTCCTAATTTTCTGGTTCTGGCCATTGGGGTGGGGCTGGCAAATTATATGCTGGTGCGGTCTCCGCGGCAAAAGCCGCTGGTCGCCAGCGTGGCGATAGCATACGAACTGCTGCTCCCGCTGGGGGTGGCGGGCTTTTCGCTGGGTTACGGACTGCCCGGTTCATGGGTGGATGGAATGATTGTTTTCGTGGTGCATCTGGCGTGGGCTGCGCTGGTCGGCTCGATTGTTTTGCTGATCATGGGGCTGAAACCGGCCAATATCTTCGGTTATACGCTCGGCACCTCGATCCTTTTAATCGGGCTGGTTGCCGCGGTGGTGATCACCGGATTGATGACGGCCAGACCGGTGGTAGTAGCGACCTTGCCCGCTTCTACCTCGACTCCCACGATTACCCTGACACCCCCCCTTGAAATAACTTTTACCCCAACAGCCGTGCCTTCACCGCTTCCGGCCACCGGCACTCCAACGGCAACCATTCCACCCACTGCCACACCTACGGTTACCGTTACGCCGCAACCAACCGCAGTTTGGGCGCGGGTGTTTGCTCCATTGGGCGATGGTGCCATTGTGCGCGAAGAGCCGGATGGAAGGGCCTTAACTTCCCTGCTCAATGGAAGCCTTGTTCAGGTCATTTCTGAACCCGTAAGAGGGCAGGGAAACACCATCTGGGTTCAGGTGCGGACTGAAAGCGGTCTGGTGGGGTGGGTGGTTCAGGCCCTGCTGGCAACCGCAACGCCGGCACCGGCCTGGTAAATTTCGTTAGAAAGAGTAAAATTCAGGGCATTGACCTGTAAAACCAATTTAGGAGAAATGTATGACAATTCACTTTGGCACGGACGGATGGCGTGCGGTTATCTCGGATACTTTTACCTTCAATAACCTGCGTTTGGTTACTCAGGCCATTGCGGATGCGGTGGCAACCGAAGGCTGGTTGAACGGCGCAGGAAATGGTTTAAATCCCGACCCGCGCGTGATGGTGGTGGGTTTTGATACGCGTTTCCTTTCTGACCGTTATGCGGCAGAAGCTGCGCGGGTTCTGGCAGCCAATGGGTTTACGGTTCATCTGGCGCAGGCGGATGCACCCACACCGGCGATTTCGTATGCGGTGCGTCATTTGAATGCCATTGGCGGCATTATGATCACTGCCTCCCATAACGCTCCCCGTTATAACGGTGTCAAGCTGAAAGCGGCTTTTGGCGGCTCGGCATCTCCGGAACAGTGCCGTAAGGTGGAAGTTTACCTGAACGATAATGAAGCACAGGCGCGCGGGCCAAACCTGATGGAATTTGAACAGGCGCGTCAAATGAAGTTGATTCAGCGTTTCAATCCCATTCCGGCTTATGCCGATCATCTGCGCCGTTTGATTGATTTTGACCTGATTGCGGAGAATCCCCAGCGGATTGTGGTGGATTCGATGTACGGCTCAGGGCGGGGGGTGATTCGCTCAATTCTGCAGGGGACAGGATGCGAAGTTTATGAGATTCGCGGCGAAATGAACCCCGGTTTTGGCGGGGTTCACCCGGAACCCATCAGCCGCTACCTTGGGGCACTGGCCGGGGCAATTTCCACCGGCGCCGGTAATTTTGGGCTGGCCACGGATGGCGATGCCGACCGTATTGGGGCGATGGATGAGCGCGGTAATTTTGTTGACCCCCACAAAATCATGGCGCTCGCTTTGCGTTACCTGATTCGCAAACGGGGCTGGCGCGGCTCGGTTGTGCGCACCGTTTCGACCACGCGGATGATTGACCGGCTGGCCAAACAGTACGGCTTGCCTCTCCATGAAACACCGGTAGGCTTCAACCACATTGCCGATTATATGCTGAAAGAAGATGTGCTGATTGGCGGCGAAGAATCCGGCGGCATTTCCTTTAAGGGCCATATTCCCGAAGGGGATGGTATTCTGATGGGTTTGTTGATTGTGGAAATGGTGGCCGAATCGGGCGGCAGTCTGGTGGATCTGGTGGAAGACTTGCTGGCCGAAGTGGGGCCTGCCTTTTACGAACGGCGGGACTTGCGCTTGAAACACCCCGTAGCGAAGGATAAAATGACCGCCCGGCTGCAAAATGAAGCACCTGCTCAGATCGGCGGTGAAAAAGTGATTGAAGTCAGTACCCGTGACGGGGTGAAGTACATTCTAGCGGATGACTCGTGGCTGCTCATTCGCCCATCCGGAACCGAGCCGGTGTTGAGAGTATATGCCGAAGGGCGTTCGATGGAAATGGTCAAAGAACTTCTCAAGTACGGCGAGGGAGTCGCCGCCAGCGTGGCATGAGAAAATAACGACCTTGTGGATGGAACGATCCCCGGCAAATTTAGCCGGGGATCGCATTTATGGGGAGCAAGAGCACCCGTATGTCCTTTGACAGACGGTAAAGTGCTTTCAGTAATTCGGTCGGCGGGGTCTAACTGTTGGTTGAAAGGCGCAAGCGGCGCACAACCAGCACCACCAGAATCAATGCCAGTGCCACCCCAAACATACCGGGCAGGCCCACTTCATCCATGAAGCCGGTATCCGGTAAAGCGGTAGAAGTGGGTACCACTGTGCCGGCTCCGACGGTTGGCGGTACGGTGGGGCTGCCCTGTGCCACAGCGGTGAGGAAAGCAGCAACCGTTGCCGTCCGCGCCGCCGAATCACCTTCTGCCAGAACGCCTGAAGTGGCGGTGGGCTGGGGGGTGCTGGTGGCAATGACCACCACGACCGTTGGCGTCCAGGTGGGGGGCAGGACGGCTTTTTCAGTCATCCGGCCGACTTCCTGAATGAAGATATTGGTGGCCTGCTGGGCGATGGCCGTATTTTGGGCGTTGATTTGGGCGGCCTGTTCAACGAATTCCCCGGCTCGATTGCGGTTGGCAATGACAAAAATGATGATGACCACGACTGCCAGAACGAATACACTGGCAATTACCCCAACCACCACCCAAAAGGTCTTATTGCTCTTGGGTTCGACCTCTTCTTCGATTTGAGGTTCTTCCTCAAAATCTGATTTGAAATCTTCAAAGGGATTTTCTTCGGGATTTTTGTTGTCTATGCTCATGGGTGCTTCTCCTAAAAGTTATTCTAGCACATCCAGGTTTGTAAGAGGTAATGAAATCAGCTGGCTATTTTCCAGACGAACTTCCGCCACCTGAACCCGTAGTCCGCCCGGCAGCGTTACCCGGCCGGGTCGAATGGCGGTGAGAGTACCGGTTTCTCCAATATGGGGGGCGCTGAGGATACGAACCGTTTGACCAACCGTAAACTCCACCACGTCCATGGGGGTTTGTCCCTGAGACGGGAGGGTTACCACCACTTCGGGACGTTCGCCAAATTCGGGATTCCAGGTAGTATTGATGGAAACATCCCGTTTTTCATGGGTTTTGAGCAGGCGAAATGCCGCCTTGTTGATGGGAATTTGACCGAACCCTTCGGTAACCATGATCGGCACGGGGCATTTTTGAGCGGCGGTGATCAGGGATGCCGCAATACTGCCAACGATCATGCCGCGCAAAGGCAATTCTGCCGCGGCATCCAGCGTATCCTGCCTGTTGATAAAACCGCCGACCACAATCGAACCGCGCAAACTCATATCGAGATTGGCGCGGTTCACCTCTTCATCCGGTTGTGAGACGGCAAATTGAAGCATTCCCCCGTTGATCTGGTTATTGCCCCAAACGCCCTGAATCAATGCGCCGTGGGCTTCGATGACCACGCCTCTTTCGGCCAGAACTTCGGTGATGACTCCATTTACACCGGCTTTAAGTTCGTAATGTTCGCCCGGCTTTTCCAGCAGAATCTGACCGCGCTGGATGGCGGCGATGGTGCAATCGGCGGGGGCCCGGATGACTTTGGGGAGCAGCCCTTCTGTTTGAGCGAGAATATCGCCCTTTTCTACCCGCTCACCCACTTTTCTGTCAATCAGGCGGTGAGCCTGTTCTGCTCGTCTCAGCCCCAGAATTCGGCGCACATCCACCAAAATATGACTGCCGGGCAGGTCGGCTTCGGCGACCACGTAGGCTGCGTTCACTTCCTGCCCCACCCGTACCAGAATGCGGCCTTTTCCCGGTAACATGCGGGCGCGGCGGATGTGTGCCAGTGGGAGAATGTGGGTTACTGTTGCAATCATATTAACTGTTACCTCGACCAGTAGCGTGCAACTTCTGTACCATAATCATACGCCGAACCCGGCTGCCCATTTTTTCAGCATATCGCGCCTCCGGGCCGCATCGCCCGGCAAGGAAAGCGGCCGGCCGCGAGTATCCACGATGACACCGCATACCCCCCCAATCACTTTGAAAGAGCGGGTTGTATCTTTGCCCAGCGGGTCAATGGTAATTGGCCGTATCGGCTGGAGATGGACACGGGCAATCTGACCGTTCTGGATGGGCAACGGTGTTACCGTCCCTTGCCGGATATCCAGACTAACCTGAGTGCCGGTTTCGTATTCCACCTTCACTTTAAGGATGTTCGTACCGTAGCGGGCATTGCTGAGCGGGGTGATGACCGTTCCTAGATTGACATAAGCGTTCGATTCGATGACCTGAACCGGCAATATGGAATTGTTTGTGGAAATGATGCCCAGTGCAGCCGTCAAGCCGTGGGAGTCCTGAACAAAGGTTGTAATTCCATACGGTTGAAGACCATCCACCAGCAACATCAAACTGTTTTGGGGTGACCATTGGGTTAAGGGCATACCGGCTGCCAAAATGGGTTCGCACATTAAGGGGCTGGTGGGGTAGCGGCTGCGGTGCTGACTGAGACCACTCCACAGGATTTGGCGAATGGCGGCCTGTTCGATGGCAGCCGTTTCGGTGGTGGTGGGCAGCAATGAAGGGTGGAGGGTTTTGTGCCACAGGTAGTCTTCCACCACTCTATCGGGTATATGAACCGGCAGCCAGCGGATAATTTCTGAGAGTGGAATTGTTCGAAGCGCATCGGTCATGCCTGTGCCGGTTCCCATGGGTAAAACACTCAGATTTAAATTGCCTTGAAAGGCATTTGCTACGATGAGGTTTCCTCCCCCTAAATCCACACCCAGCACCCCTTTGTTGGGATTATTGATGCGGCTGAGAAAGCGAATCATCCTGCCGAAGGCATAAGGTGCCGATTGTGGTTCTACCGCGCAGATGGAGCGGTAAGATTGCAAACCGCCGATCTGCCGGGAACGGATTTGAAATTCGGCCTGCGAAAGGATTTCCTGCGCGGGTGCGAGGTTTTCGACGTCAATCTCTGGCCGTAAGTTAGGGGCGATGTGAACAGTGGTATAGGCACTCAAAACATCCTTTACCGGTGTACTCAATGCCTGATTTCCGGCGTAGATCACTTCCGGCCTTTTTTCGCGTGGCATGATTTGTAATGCAAAAGTCAGCAGATCTACATTTTTTGCAATGGAGCGGGTTGCACCCTGATCGGTTCCGCCGGAAAGAATGATCAAGTCGGGTTTTGCCCGTAGCAGCGCATCAATTTGAACTTCGGCAGGACGGCGATCATTTAACCCAATGGCTTCAACGATCAATGTGTGGGCCGAACTGGCCAAACGACGGGCGCTTTCCAGTGATACATCTTCCAAAAGTCCCATCACAACCACCCGCAAGGGCTGACCGGCGGTATAGGTCAGAACAAACTGATCCACACCGCTGCCATCCGGTTTGGATGGCAGGATGAGGCGGGATTCTTCCAGCAGAATGCGGGCAGTGATTTCCTGCAAGTTGGAGATTGCCAGATGAATGCCCTCGGAAATATCAAAGAAAGGCGAATGGGTAGTGGTCGGAGCGCGACCGGCACCAATAAAGCGGTATTGCCCGTCCACAACATCGAATAGCAGTGCGCGGGTGTGAATGCTGCCAATTTCAACGGCCAGTACGGATTCGGCATCAACTAGAGAAGTGGTCATAGGCGGTATTTATTGAAGAAAGGTTTGAATTGCCGTTCGCAGGAAGTCAAATCGTTCGATAAGTGCTGTCAGGGCTGCCGCCAGCACGCCGGCATAGAGTGCCCCCAGAGTGATGGCGATGAAAATTTGTCCGCCGAAGGCGGTAAATTGAACCAGCGCGTTTCGGCTGGTTTGTTGTTCGGTTTTTCGGCGTGCGCTGAACTGAAAGTAAACCAATGTAGAAATCGTACCGAGTAATAACACGATGCTGCCAATTAACTGGCTGCCGGCTTGCAGGAAGTCACCGTTTTCGGACAAACCAAAAGGCTGAATTGCACCGCTGATTTGCCCAAACAACGTTCCGGTAACCGCTCCGCTGATGATGACCGCCGCCCCGCTGCCCACCAGAAAAGCCATGGAAGGGTTGCCCAGCACGCTCAGACGGGGAAAGAGTTTGAACACCAGCAACAGACTCAAAATAAGCGGTATGAGGGTGAGGAATTTTTCGGAAGGGCTGCCAAACATCAGTGGTTCTGCCAGACGGGGTATCAGCACCTCGAAAATTAAAATGGCGGCAACATAGCCTGCCGAAACCCCAACGAATAAGTAGGTCGCCAGACGAAAGAACGGATTATCCCCCAGCAGATAACTCAGCGTCAGGATGGTCAGAACAAAGGCAACCGCTGTCCAGGCAAAATTAACATCCATGATGTTTATTTCCCCTTCGTTTCGGGTTTGCGGATGAACTGCATCACCAGATAATACAGGCTGAATACGAGAATGAGGACAACAATCAACATCAGGCCGGCCTGAAAAGCATCCAGGTAACCCGCCGGCAGAATATCCGGTTTGCCGCTCAATTGCTGATAAGCCGCCAGACCGGGTAAACCGGCCAACATGCCGCCGGCCTGACCGCTTTGCAGGTAGGGCTGAATCATGGGCGCGGCCTGACTGCTGGCAATAATCAATAGCGGCGTATTTTCGAGAACCGGACTGAGTTGCTCAATCCATAACCGGCTGGTGTCGGTATTATCAGTGAGCAGGATTACTGCCGAGAAGTCCGAAATTTGTTGTATGGTTTGAAAGCCGGATCTATCCCACGCAAAAGCGCCGCTGCGGTCGCGCGGAGCTGCTACGGCGGGCTGGTTTGCCAGAGCAGCCATGGAAGTTACACCGCCGGGGAGATAGCCTAAGTTAAGGATTTGTTCCGGAGGGGCTGAGGAGAGGAGCAGATCCTCTGCCAGTGCTGCACCGGTTGGATTGCTGGAAACGACAGCCAAAGGTTTGCCCGCTTGCAGCAGGTCGCCAATCACAGGCGAGGCAATTTTTGAAATTTCGCCTGCCAGAGCCGGTTCAAAATCCACCGCCAGCAGAACGGGGGTATTTTGACCGGCGGCACTGGTCAGGGATTGAATTTGGGTGAAGAAGTTCACGTTTTCCTGAGCGAATAAAGTGGGCGGGGCAGCGATGCGGATGCCCCCAAAGAGCGCAAAAAGGACGATAACCGCGATGGCTACCCCCACCAACAGGCGGCCAAGAATTTGTGGGGCGGCGCTTCTGGCGGCGCTGGTGGTTTGACCTTGTTTTTCCTGCTGAAGAATTGTTTCTAAAAGATTGGCGTAGGTGCGCTGTTTTTCGCTGACCTGTAAGCGCGCCGAATAGATGGCCGGTTTGCTGTATTGAGTGACCAGTGCCTCGGCGGGGAGGACGCCCTGAAAACCGGATAGAGGACCGCTGGTTTCAATGCGCTGGTCGTCATCGCTGCCGATTCGACCGGGAGCTACCGCTTCGATGGGGCGCATTGCCTCCAGCCAGCCGGGCAATTCCGCCGGTTCGAGCCCGGTTTCGGCTTCCCCTGCCGGGGAGGGTTGTTCCTCAGCGGATTCAAAAACCTGTTCATCGAACCATTCCGGCAGTTCCTCGCTGATAAAAGGCGAGACATCCAGTTCCTCTTCCGGAACGGATTCCTGAGCAGGGGTTTCAAAAATGAACGCCGAAGATGCTCCTTCCGTGACGGGGAAAATATCTTCCGTCAGCGGAGGCAATTCCTGTAAAGGTTCTGCTTCCTCACTTATGGGTTGGGATTCCTCCTCGCTTTCCGGCAGAGAAACTTCCTCTTGAAGACTTTGCAGGGATTGCAGCCAATCCTCTTCAAGCGGCTCGCTGAATAACGACTCCAGCGGGGGTGACTCTTCTCCGGCGGGCTGCTGAACGGCTTCGGGTTCTTCTTCGGTTTCGGCTTCGGGCAGTGTTTCGCTGCGAAAGTCTTCAAAGGCTTTGAGCCAGTCGCTTTCGTCCTCAGGCTGAGGGGGCTGGCTCTCGGAAAAGAGAGGTTCGGGCTGGCTTTCGAACGCTTCAAATGTTTTCAGCCAGTCTTCCTCTGGAGCAGCGGCAGAACTTTCTTCTTCTTCGGAAGCCGGTTGAGTTTCAAACGCTGCAAAGGATTTAAGCCAATCGGTTTCTTCTGTTTGAGACAATGGCGGCTCGGCTGGTGCTCCCGGCTGTTCTCCTTCGCCGGTTGTTGATTCGACGAGCCATGCAGGGATTTCTTCTTCCGCCGAAGGCTGAGAGGGTGTTTCTTCGTGGGGGATGCCAATTTCCCGCAGCCACGCCGGCAATTCTTCGTCACCGGTTTGCCGGTCGAAACCCGTTTCTGTCGGTTCAGAGGTTGTGGTTAATGCTTCACCTTCGGTTTGTTTTTCCTCGTCAATAAGTGAAAGCCAATCAGGCAGAGGCAGTTCTTCCTCGTCGGCGGTGGAGGTGGTTTGCCCGGTTTTGCCGGAGGGGATTTCCACATCTCTCAACCACTCGGGAAGTTCCTCCTCTTCTCCCTGTTGGGAAGGTTGCTCAACCGGTTCACCGGGTTCTTCCGGAGTGCGCTGACGAATACGGGCAAGCCAATCCGGCACATCCTCTGTAAAAGGGGGTGGTTCAGAGGCCGCCGTATTCTCTTCTCCGGATTCGGGAAGTGGTTCGGTGTCTTCCCGCAGGCTGTTCAGCCAATCATCCTCTTTGGGGGAGAAAGGCGCACCCGCACTGGAGGATTCGAAGAGAAAACGATGACACTTTTTGCATTCAATGGCATCCAGCGGGTTTGAAGCACCACAATGTGGACAAATCAATTCGCTCATAGAAACTATCCACTGTAAGGTCGGTCTGCGCCGATCAGGATACGCAAACCGGTGGTAATGCTGCCCAGTGCAATACCCAGCAATATACCTCTTGCTCCTGCGAGAGGCAGGGCATTGAGGGCTGAAAGGATATCTTTGACGAGGGGAATGTTTTCACCAACGTTCAAAAAACCGCTCAGCAGAATCAAGAAGACAACCGTACTGGCGGTAAATAAGACGGCCAGCCAGCCCCGCTTGCGTTGAAAGAGCCGAATGGCAGCGTAGGTCAGCGTTACAGTCAGCACTGCCATCAGACTGGCTTCCACAGGGTATTGAATGAAGGTGACTACTTTTTGAAAATCAGCATCCGTTGGGCCGAGAACAAGGCCGGCGGCAAAAGTAGCCACAAATGCGATTAATAAAATACTGCTGTAATAATCCCGTTCCCGCGCGGAGTTCAATTTACGCCAGTGGACACCCAGTAAATTGGCGATGGCAATTAAACCGGCGGTTGCGGCAACCGGAATGGTCCACGAAAGCAGGATCTGACGGATGGGAACCAGAACGGGTAAAGGCAGAAGAGTAGCCAGCAAAACCAGCAGGCCGGTGGCAATGGCAATGGCGGTGGAAACTGGCGCTCTCATACCACCCCCAGCAACTTCAAAACAGATCCAACGAGCAGGACGATGACCACCCCCCAGCGGAGAATATCCTGTACCTGCAAACTGGCTGTGTAAACCGGGCCGGTATTAAGGTACGCGGGAATGGCAAATACTTCTTCTCCGATCAGGGTTTCCTGACTGCTGGTGTATAAGGCTGCCTGAGCGCTGAGCGAATCGGTGGCTGCCAGAGTGAAGGCTTCCTGTTGGTCTGCGGCTTCCATTATCAGGGCAATTTCAGGGCCGAAGTTTCCAATAGCCAGATGGGTGGAGACGTTTTCACCATCGGTAATGGGTAATGTGCCGGCAATATAAGAAAAGGGAGTTGGACCGGTCAAACGCCCGCGGCTGGGGTCATACAATTCCTGTTGATTGATTTGCCGGTAGGCTGCCCGCAGGGTATCCTGACTGAGAAGGGCGAGGGTTCCTTCTCCGCTGCTGGCAATCGGCGGCCGGTCGCTGATGCTGCTCACTCTGGCGATGCGCTCCAGCGTCGTCAGGGCGGTCAAACCGGCGGCGCTGGTTGAGGCAGGCAGCCCCGCCTTCCCCAGTGTGATGTGAATGCGGGTGCCGTTTTCCACGGCCAGCCCAATGGCCTGACGGAGACGCTCAAAGGCGGGCAGCTGGCGCAAGCCGGTGCGCAAAATGTTGCGTTGCAGCGTGAGAAGTAGAATTAAGCCGGTAGTGACGGCTATCAAAGCCAGGGCAATAATCGCCTCAATTCTCATCCATCAACCTCCCCGCGCAGGTATGCAATGAAGTTCTGGCTGTGCTGCTTGTCTTCCAACAGGCTGGCCAATTCGAGCCATGTCTTATTGGTGGGGGTGAATGTTTCCAGCAGGGGTGCGCCAGCATAGACCATCTGCGCTGCAAGGATTTTAAGCGGCCCACCGGCCTCTAACAGCGTTATTGCAATTTCCTCAAGGTTTCGTTCCTTAAGGAAATTTGCCCATTTTTGCCAGCAGGATTCAACCTCTTGCATGGTATCAGTATAGCATAATTTTTTAAATGCAATTTTTAGGGCTCTCCAATTATTGCCGTCAACAAGAGCCCGGCTATCCATTTTTACTGAAAATGCTCTATCAGGTGGAGGGGGTAGGTGTCCAGAGGGTGCTTCCACCGCCTTTTTGCCAGTAATGAGAAATGGATTGACGCATTTGATTTGTGTCGGTCCAAAAGGTGCTGATCTGTGACTGGTAACAGGCCACGGCATTCTGCCATGCGCGACATCCATCCGGTGAAATGGTAACCTGAAAGATTTGCCACGCTGGCGAAACATATTCATACAAACGACCTGATTCCTGCAGCAAGTAGGGATAATCGGCATAGTACCACAGGGGTTGATGGAGCAATTCGGCTGCTGTACGAGTCAGGTGGTGATCCAGGTGTCCGCCCAGGGTCAGCGGGCACACGATTTGACTGCCAGCAGGAATGTGTTTTTTCAATTCCTGTGCAATCCGGGCAGCCAGCGGATATTCGACCGCCGGCAGGGGCTGGAAGAGTGCTTCGTTGGAGGAAATGAGCGGCTGGCCGGTTTGTGGATTGCGGCGGTAGATGCAGTCGGAAATGGGAAAATGATAGGGAACTGCTCCCAATACCCCGCAGGCGGCTTTATCTTCCTCTCTTCTTCTGGCCTGAGCATCCGCACCACCGACTCCCCAGCGCTGGTGCAGCATGTCGGCCAGAGGGGAAAATTCGCCGTCGGGCGGGTCACCGGCGCAAATGGTGCAAATTTCCACCGCTTGGCCGGATTGGATCAATTCATAAATCAATCCACCGCAAGAGAGAACGGCATCATCGAGATGAGGGGAGAGAAAAACCCAACCCATAACTGGTTTATTGTACCATTCCAGGCAGGGCATGATACAATTTTTATGGGAGGTGTGCTGTGGGTTTTTTCGATTTTCTGTTTGGAAAAAGACCGTATCCTGCCAGCATGCACGGTGAAATTGAACGGCTAATTGATGAACTGGTGCGTATCGGTCAAAGGGAAGATTTTTTATCAGAACGCTCCGGCGGTTCTTTCAATCCTCAATGCCGGCATGTGCGGGCGCGTGAAATTGGTATCCGCCTCGATCAAATCGGCGGCGTGGCATTGATGGAATATGTGCTGAAAAAGGTGCGGCGGCGGCTTGGTGAAAATCTGGCAGCTCATCTGGCTTATGCGTGGTCCGAAATTGGCAAGTGGGTGCCGTGATTTGACATTTGACTTGACACGCGGCTCGGGATGCGGTAGGATAATTTTTGTAATGGGGAGTAGCCTCCTCCTGGAGGACGGATTGTCGTCAATACGAAGCAATGGGCTTCCGGCGATCCGAACGCATTGACCGGCGTTTGGCAAGACCATCACAGGTTTGTGGTGGTCTTTTTTATATCTACAACATGAATGGGAGAGACAGAGGATGAAAAACTGGTTTGCAAAAACCGTCGAAGAAATACAAACAGAACTTTCGACCGACTTGAAACATGGGCTTTCTTCTGCGGAAGCCGAAAAAAGGCTGGCGCAATACGGGCCGAATGAATTGATAGACCGCGGTTTGAAAAGTCCGTGGAAGATATTGTTGGAGCAGTTTACAGAAATCATGGTGATCATCCTGCTCATCTCGGCGGTCATTTCCGTGGTGCTTCACGAAGTGACCGATGCCATTGTGATCTTGATTATTGTGGTTTTGAACGCCCTGCTGGGCTTTACGCAGGAATACCGTGCCGAAAGAGCCATGGCGGCCTTGAAAAAGATGGCAGCCCCCAAGGTGAAGGTTCGTCGTGATGGTCATCTGATTGAAATTTCCTCGCGCGAACTGGTGCCGGGGGATGTTATTCAGCTGGATGCGGGTGATGCCGTTCCGGCAGATTGCCGACTTATTGAAGCGGTCAACCTGCGCGTGCAGGAGGCTGTGTTAACCGGTGAATCCGAGCCGGTGGAGAAAAATACCAAAGTCATTCAGGCTGAAAACCTGCCGCTGGGCGATCAGCGGAACATGGTCTTTATGGGAACGGTGACCACCTACGGGCGGGGTTCGGCGGTGGTGGTGCAAACCGGTATGCGAACCGAACTGGGCAAAATTGCCGACATGATTCAGGGTGTTGGACAGGAGATTACGCCGCTGCAAAAACGGTTGCAGCAACTGGGCAAGGGTCTGGCTGCAGCCTCGCTGGTGATTGTGGGAATTGTATTCATACTGGGTGTGCTGCGGGGCGAACCGATTCGCATCATGTTTCAAACGGCAATCAGCATGGCGGTTGCGGCGGTGCCGGAGGGATTGCCGGCGGTGGTCACCATTGCATTGGCACTGGGTGCCCAGCGGATGCTTCAGCGGCGCGCTTTGATTCGCAAGCTGCCGGCAGTGGAAACGCTGGGTTCGGTGACCACTATTTGTTCGGATAAAACCGGTACCCTGACCGAAAACCGGATGACCGTAACGCTGGTAGATATTGCCGGCAATCGGATTGAATTTCTGGAAGAGGTACAGAACTACTCACCGACGGTACCGGAACGCGAAAAGGTGAAACCAGTATTGATAGAGCATCCGGCAGTCGCGTTATTGCTGTTGGGAGGAACCCTGTGTAACGATGCGGTGATTGAGCCTAATGAACAGGCCCGCGGGGGTTTTGTTTCGGTGGGCGACCCCACGGAAGGGGCGCTGGTGATTGCCGGCGCAAAAGCAGGTTTGTGGAAGGATGAACTGGAAAGAGCAATGCCGCGGGTGGCCGAATTGCCTTTTGATTCGGAACGCAAACGAATGACCACCGTGCATCGTTTGAATGAACACGAATTGCCCTCAAGCCTGAAAACGGCGGAACGGGTGATCAAGAGCGAAATCTGGCAGCCGTATATCTCAATCACCAAAGGGGCAGTGGATAGCCTGCTGGAAGTGAGCAGCCGGGTGTGGGTGGAGGATCGAAGCGTTCCTCTGGACGATGAATGGCGGAAGCGGATCGAAAAAGCCAACGAGGACATGGCTAAAAAGGGGATGCGAGTGCTGGGGGTGGCCTTTCGGATGTGTCCGCCGGAACAGGTGGAAGGGTGTGAAAAGCCGGAAGAAAAGGATTTGATTTTCATCGGCATGGTGGGCATGATTGACCCGGCCCGAGCGGAAGTAAAAGATGCCGTGGCTACCGCAAAATCGGCCGGCATTCGTCCGATCATGATTACCGGAGATCATCCGCTCACCGCGCTGCACATTGCCCGCGAACTGGGGATTACCACTGCTGATGGAGAAGCCATCACCGGTCAGCATCTGGCAAGCATGAGCGTGGAAGAGCTGAAAAAGGCACTCGATCACATCTCGGTCTTTGCGCGGGTTTCGCCCGAACACAAGTTGAAAATCGTGCAGGCCCTGCAGGAGAAAGGTGAAATCGTAGCGATGACGGGGGATGGGGTCAATGACGCGCCGGCGCTCAAAAAGGCGGATATTGGGGTGGCGATGGGAATTACCGGTACGGATGTCTCTAAAGAGGCGGCCGATATGGTGCTGCTGGACGACAACTTTGCGACCATTGTAGCGGCGGTAGAAGAAGGCCGGCGGATTTACGACAATATCCGAAAATTCATTAAATACACCCTGACCTCAAACGCCGGTGAAATCTGGGTCATGCTGATCGGACCTTTCATCGGCATGCCTCTACCGCTCACTCCCATTCAAATTCTGTGGGTCAATCTGGTAACTGACGGTTTGCCCGGGCTGGCATTAACGGTCGAGCCGGCCGAACCGGATACGATGAAGCGAAAGCCATTCCCGCCCAAGGAAAATATTTTCGCACGGGGAATGGCGCGCGATGTGCTTTGGATTGGTTTGTGGATGGGCATCATTTCTCTGATGGCGGGTATGTGGGCATTGAACACCGGCCGGACAGAAACCTGGCAGACGATGGTTTTTACCACCCTGACGCTGGCTCAGATGGGTAATGTGCTGGCCATCCGCTCGAACCGCTACTCGCTCTTTCAGGTTGGGCTGCTTTCGAATAAACCGTTGATAGGCGCCGTGTTGTTAACTTTTATGCTGCAAATGGCGGTAATTTATGTGCCATTTTTGCAGAACGTCTTCAACACCCGCCCGCTGCCCGTGGAAGATCTGCTGGTAAGTCTGGCTTTCAGTGTCCTCGTATTTATTGCGGTTGAGATCTTTAAATGGATCAGGCGCCGAATTTAATTCGTCTGAAAAACTAATACTGCATCTCTACAATGAATCTTCCTATCCCTTTTGCAACAGAGGGGTAGGGAGATTTTTTAATGGGTGAATTATAAACATAACGTATAAACTATTGATTTATTTCAGGATGCGGTTTAGAATTTGAAAAATATAAAATTTTTTTGTTTTTTAGGTGAAGATAGTTTTCGTTTCAGTTCCAAAAACCCCGGCGGAGGGGATATACCTTTCAAAAAATAATTCTTTTTTGTATTCAGGAGAATATATGCCTATTTCTGGTGGAAGCAGTAAGGTCGGTATTTATGTTGATGTAGCCTATATCTACAATAATGGGGGATCGAAAATGCAATATGATGTATTGCGTGAGTTTGCCTGCCGGGATTTCGCCGAACCGGTGCGCATGAATGCTTACGTAAGTTATGACCGTGAACGGGCAGAATGGGACGAGGTTTACCGCAAAGGCACGCAAAATTTTCATTCGGCCTTGCGCGATATGGGTTATAAAGTGATCGTCAAAGAAATTCAATGGTTCGAAGATGAAAGCGGAAACCGTTACGGTAAAGCCAATGCCGATCTGGATCTGGCGGTGGATGCGCTTTTACAATCGGCCAAACTGGATCGTGTGCTACTGGCCAGTGGTGATGGAGATTTTGTTCAGGTGGTGCGGGCATTACAGGACAAAGGCTGCCGGGTTGAAGTGATTGCGCTGGATAATGTTTCCAGTAAATTACGGCATGAAGCCGATTTTTTCATTTCGGGCTATCTGATTCCGAATTTAATACCGGTCAACAACTACAAGACCGATCAACCGGAATGGGGGGAGATCGGTTCACGGGTGCGCGGCTGGTGCTACTGGCACAGCGAGCAGGGTTATGGTTTTATGCGCTATCTTAAAGCAATTGCGCCCGGTTTGTGGCTGACCGATACGCGCCACCCCGACTCGCCCTATGCAACGGCATTTTTCCACGACTCAAATTTACCCGAATCGGTACGACCAACCGTATTGCCCAGCAGGAATTATATTTTTGAAATGGAATTGGTGCGCTCCGAGCGCGGAGGTGGCATTCAGGCAATCAATATTGAATTAATCAGCAAGTTTTAGCACACCGGCCGGAGCAGACTGCCAGCCCAACAGCCCCAAAGGGCTGGTATAATTACTTGCTCGAAATTAATTCTTAAGATGGAACTT
This sequence comes from Chloroflexota bacterium, assembly GCA_040754815.1. Classification (GTDB taxonomy): domain Bacteria; phylum Chloroflexota; class Anaerolineae; order Anaerolineales; family Anaerolineaceae; genus Bellilinea. The sequence continues at coordinate 316,993 of JBFMBX010000002.1, read as the reverse complement.
CGAAAGTATGCTTGAAAAAATAGCGAAGATAGAGGAACGGTACGAAGAACTCAACCGCTTACTGGAAGAGGCCGGCGATGACTATCAGCGGGCGGCAGAACTGGCCAAAGAGCGGGCCGATTTAGAGGATATTGTCGAAAAAGGCCGCGAATACCGGCAGGTGTTAAAACGTATCGAGGAAGCCCGTCAACTGCTGGATAGTGATGATGAGGAATTGAGGCTGCTGGCGCGGCAGGATTTGGATGAACTGGAACCGCGTCAGGAAATTCTGGAACGAGAGATTAAATCTCTGCTGTTACCCAAAGATAAGCGCGATGAGCGGAATGTAATCATGGAAATTCGTGCCGGAACAGGCGGCGAAGAAGCGGCATTGTTCGCCGCAGACCTTTTCCGCATGTACAGCCGTTATGCCGAGCGGCGCAACTGGACGGTGGAAATTCTTTCCCAAAACGAAACCGGCATTGGGGGATACAAAGAAATTATATTTATGGTGAAAGGAAAGGGCGCTTATTCGCGCTTGAAATATGAATCGGGGGTTCATCGGGTGCAGCGTGTACCCGCTACTGAAGCTTCCGGGCGTATCCATACCTCTACGGTTACAGTGGCGGTACTGGCCGAGGTGGAGGAAGTGGATATCGAGATACCCGAATCCGATATTCGTATAGACATTTATCGCTCGGCCGGTGCAGGCGGCCAGAACGTTCAGAAAAACTCCACCGCCGTGCGGATTACCCACCTTCCCACCGGTATTGTGGTCGCCTGTCAGGATGAGCGTTCTCAATTGCAAAATCGCTTGCGGGCAATGAGCATTTTGCGTGCAAAACTGTATGAAATCGAAGAGAACCGCCGTCAGCAGGAATTGGAAGCAACCCGCCGATCTCAGGTGGGGACGGGGGAACGTTCGGAGAAAATACGCACCTACAATTACCCCCAAAACCGCGTAACCGACCATCGGATCAATTTGTCCTCGTTCAATCTCCCCGCTGTGATGGATGGGGAATTGGACGAGTTCATCGAAGAACTGGCGCTGCGGGATGAAACCGAACGTCTGACTGCGCATGAAACGGCAGAACTTTAATGCTGGCGATTGGCTGAAGTCCACCCGGCAAAAATTAAGCCTTGTAGAGGATGGGGGACTGGCGGCGCAAGTCATTCTGGCGCATGTGTTGGGTAAAAGCCGTGAGTTTATTCTGGCTCATCCGGAATTTTTGCTGACCGATTTTCAGGCGGCACAGCTTGACACTTTGGTCAATCGGCTGCTGAAGGGTGAACCGCTGGCCTACCTTACCGGTACCAAAGAGTTTTACGGGCTGAATTTTGTGGTCAATCCCTCCGTCTTGATTCCCCGACCGGAGACGGAACTGCTGGTGGAGCAGGCGTTAGCGTGGTTGAAACGCCATCCGGCCCGCCGGCGGGCGGTGGATGTTGGCACCGGCTCGGGCTGCATCGCATCCGCACTGCTGGTTCATGTCCCGGATTTGTATTGTGTGGCTGTGGATCGTTCCATGGAAGCATTGCAGGTTGCCCGTCTCAATTTTGAACGTTTGGGTGTGGCGGAACGGGTGTTTCTCGTCAATGGTAATTTGTTGGATTCGGTGGCGGGAAGTTTCGATCTGGTCTGTGCAAATCTGCCCTACATCCCTGCCGGTGAACTGGAAGGTTTGCCGGTCAGCCGGTATGAACCGCTGCTTGCCTTGAATGGGGGTAATGGCGGATTGGCGTGGATTGCGGCTCTGGCAGCCGATGCCCCGCGCTGGCTGGCAGCAGGCGGTTTACTGCTGCTGGAAATCGAAGCCAGACAGGCCGAACAGGTTGTGCAGTTGATCAGGCATCATTTGCCGGTGGCGCAGGTGGATATTCTCAACGATTGGCAAGGGTGGCCGAGAATTGTTCGCGTTGAGAGAATGAAAGGTTAGGTTTTCTTTCGGCTTTGTATTAGAAGCGACTTTTTCATGCTACAATAATTGTATGAGCGTGGAAAAGCAATCCTCCATCTCCCCTACTTTTCAAAAGCACCGCCGGGAATTTATCTGGCAAATTTTGATGCCGGTTATCCTGGCGGGGGTTTTGGTCCTTGGTGCAGGGGTTTTGATGGTACTGACCCCTACTTTCTCCGCCTCCCGAACGGGTCATTGGGCGGCAATTTCGCTGATCTGGCTGATTGCCCCCTTACTTTTTGTGGTTTTACTGTTTGTGGTTTTGAATATTGGGCTGATTTACCTGATGAGCCGGTTGTTGAAAATTTTGCCACCCTACCTGAGAACCGGTCAGTTGTATGCTCAAATCATGACGTTGCGAGTAAAAGGATTTTGTGATCGGCTGGCGCGACCGTTCGTTCGCTGGGGCGGTTGGGCAGCAGGTTTTCGCACTCTGCGTTCCAAAATCATCCATCGTTGAATCATCCTCTCTTTTCATCTTCATCCTAGAGGTTTGCTCATGGAGAACTGGAAAACAAAAACCATTTTGATTGGGGGGCTGCTGGGGGCGGCGGCGGGAATTATTGCGGCTTTGGTCCTCATCCAGCGCGCGGAAGAAACTCAACAAACGCCCAAATTAACGGCCGGGGATGGGGTGAAAGTCGGTGTGGGGGTATTGGGTCTGCTGCGCTTAATTGCCGATATTGCCGGCTCCAAAAAGTAATTTTGTAAAATTTGTGCGCATGTCGGGGGAACTTTTTTGGAAAGCGCTCCTCTTTTACGCTATTTGATTGCCGGAAAGTTGAGGCGGGATTTTATTTTGCCGCTGAACGGCAAACCGGCATTAGATATTCCCGGCGGCAGTCTGATCTACTCGGCTGTGGGTGTCAAAATGTGGGATCAGGGCATTGGGTTGATTGGCCGTGTTGGAGAGGATTATCCGCGGGAATGGCTTGATCAGTTTGTTGAACACGGTTTCGATTGCCGGGGTATAAAAATATTATCCCAACCGCTGGATGCGCGTTATTTTGCCGCTTTTCCCAGCGCTGATGAAGCAGTGACGGATGCACCTCTGGCGCATTTTTCGAGACTGGGTTTGCCCTATCCCAAATCTCTTTTGGGATATACACAACCAACAGTGCAGATAGACAGCCGGGTACAACCCACCGACTGGACAATCCGCGCCAGTGATTTCCCTTCCGATTACCTGGATGCCACAGCCGCCCATATCGCTCCCATTGATTATCTGACCCAAACGCTGCTGCCATCTTTATTCCGGCGCGGCCAGATTACCACGATCACTATGGAACCCTCCGAGGGCAGCATGAACCCGACTTTTCGGGATGATTTACCGGCGATGCTGAGAGGGATTAATGCCCTCATCTGTTCCGAAAAGAACTTGCGAAACCTTTATCAGGGATTGACCGATGACCTTTGGGAAATGGCCGAGCGGATCACTTCTTTTGATTGTGAGACGCTGGTCATCAGACGCGGCGGTCAGGGGTTGTGGTTATATCACCGGCCCAGCCGTCAGCGGTGGATCATCCCGGCTTACCCGGCACGTGTGGTGGATCCCACCGGCGCGGGGGATGCGTTTTGCGGTGGTTTTCTGGCGGGGTTGCGTCAGACTTACGATCCCCTCGAATCTGCCTTGTGGGGGAGCGTTTCGGCATCGGTGGTGGTTGAAGGCTGCGGCCCCTTTTATGCACTGGATGTTCTGCCGGGTTTACCGCAAATGAGACTGGAAAAATTGCGTGAAATGGTGAGTAAAGCCTGATGATCCCTTTACCTGCCGAACTGTTGGATTATGTTCTGGAACAGACGGCGCGCATCCAGCAAATTCCCGCGCCTACCTTCAACGAACAGCAGCGGGCTAATTATGTGCGGGATGAAATGTTAAAAATTGGTCTGGATGAGGTGTTTCAAGATGAGAGGGGAAATGTGTATGGGTGTTGGCGTGGAGGAGAGGCACCGCCGTTAATTCTTTCTGCGCATCTGGATTCTGTTCATCCTGCCGATCTACCACTGCCAATCGAAACCACGACGGGTAAAATTCGCGGGCCGGGTGCTGCAGATAACGCTTTGGGTCTTGCGGCCCTGCTGACGATTGCAAAATGCGTGGTTCTCAACAGGCAGCGCTTCCCCGGTGCGGTCTGGTTCGTTGGTGATGTTTGCGAGGAAGGTCTGGGCAACCTGGCCGGCATGAAAGCAGTGGTGGATCGTTTTGGAGATGCCGTGCAGGGATACCTTGTTTTAGAAGGACTGGGGTTGGGGCAGGTATGTCACCGCGGTTTGGGTGTGGCAAGATACCGCATTTCGGCTCATTGTGAGGGCGGCCATGCGTGGGTCAATCAGGGCGAGCCATCAGCCATCCATGAACTGGCCGCCGTCATCCACACTCTCGCAGAGATCATTTTGCCGCAGAAACCCCGCTGCAGTTTGAACGTGGGAATTGTGCACGGCGGGACTTCGATTAATACGATTGCTGCAGATGCCTATTGTGAAATTGATTTGAGGTCAGAGGATCAAACTGCTCTGAACCGGCTTGTTCAGCGGGTCAGGCGGGTTGTCACTGCCAGAGAACGTAAGGGCGTGCATTTTGAAATGAAATTAATTGGTGAACGTCCCGCCGGCGGAATCCGCCCTTCTCATCCGCTGGTCAAACTGGGCTTGGAATGTCTGGCTGAATTGCAGGTTCCGGCAATGCTGGAGATTGGTTCAACCGATGCCAACATTCCACTCAGCCGGGGAATACCGGCGGTTTGTTTGGGGATTTCACGGGGCGGTTTACCTCACACCGTTAACGAATTCATCGAAATTCCGCCCATCCGTCTTGGACTTCAGCAGGTCTTGCTGATGATTGAGCGCATCTGGCAGAAAAACGGTAATAAACGGGGTTAAATTAGCAAAGTTATTTCGTAAACCTGAATGGGTTCCTGCTTTCCCTTGGCCTGAATGGCTCTGACAGGCTGGTAGAGCGCGTTATTACCGATGCGGTCAATTACTTCCCCGGTCACAAGAATCTGATCTGCGCGAGCATTTTCCTGAATGCGCTTGGCGGTATTGATACAATCGCCGATGGCGGTGTACTCCAGCCTTCTTTCGCTGCCGATCAGCCCTAAAACGGCTTCACCGGTGTGAATTCCGATACCGAAAGAAAGGCGCTGGTCGGGCGGCAGTTGAAGGTGAAGTCTTTTTAGTGAATCGCGGATATTGATGGCAGCACGAACGGCGCGCAGGGCGTGATCGGGCTGACGAACGGGAGCGTTGAACCATGCCATGACGGCATCGCCGAGGAATTTATCAATGGTGCCTTCCTCTTGGAGGATGGCTTCGGCAGCGGCGGCCAGGTGACGATTGAGAATGGAAACCAGTTCTTCGGGGAGCAGTTTTTCGCTGATGGTTGTAAAGCCGCGAATATCGGCGAATAAAACGGTGATCTCTTTGCGTTGTCCGCCCAAAATCAAACTATCGGGGTTTAACTGGCGGATGACAGCGGGGGAGACCATTTTTTCAAACAAACGCCGCTGGGCTTCCAGTAATTTTTTCTCCGTCAGGTCGTCCAAAACCAAAGCAACACCCTGCGTCTCACCCTGTCCATCTTTCACCGGTGTAATGCTGAGGCGTAAATCAATCCGCCCGCGTCCCGCGATGTTGGGAGAAATTTCCAGACCGAGTACCGGTTGATCGGCTTTGAGGACTTGCTGTAATTCCGGCAGTAAGGCAGGTGAAAGTGCAAGGAGGATATCGTTCAGTTTTCTGGCGGTCAGCTCTTCGACTTTATGGTTCAAAATCTGTTCGGCCGCGCGATTGCAGAGGAGTATACTGCCGTTAATATCGGCGGTGATCACACCGCTGGCAATAGAAGCAAATACATTATCCATCAACCCTTTCAGTTCGCTGACCTCAGCGAGGGTGCGCTGGACAGAAGCAAACAGGCGCGCGTTTTCGATGGCTACTGCCGCCTGATTTGCAAAAGCAGCCAGCAAGTCCAGTTGTTTGGAGGTGAACAAGCCGCTGCGAATGCGATTATCCACATAAATGACGCCGGTTACTTCGTTTTTCACCCGCAAGGGAACGCACATGATCGAACGCAGGTTATGAGCAATGACCGAATCTTGTTTACCAAAACGGGGGTCTTCCTGTGCATTGGTAGTCAGCACCGGTAAACCTTCACCGGCTACCCGGTCTATGACGGTAAAACTGATGTGAAGTTCGGTGGTGTTTAAGGATTCTTGTACCCAGTTGCGGGCAATGCGGGTGATGAGGTTGCCCTCATCATCTTTGAGCATCAGAAAACCGCGTTCGGCGCCGGTGAGACGGATAATGGTATCCATGACGATTTGCAGCACCGTGTTCAATTCCAGCGAGGTGTTGATAACCTGACCCATGCCGGCAAGCGCTGTTAAACTGCGGCGTTCTTCTTCCAGTTCTTCCACCTGAGCAGTAATTTTTTTGACCAGTACGGTAATGCCAAAAACCGTTTCAAAAAAGGCTGGCGGCAGAGCAGCCGGCCGGTTGGTTTGCAGATAACTATAGATGGAATGGCAGGCTGATCGTAGTTTCTCCAAATTGGCTGCCAGTTGATCGCCCCGCACAGCAGACTTGATTTCGCTCAATTTTTTACATCCTGAAATGGGGATAATGCCGGATTTTAGAGGGAAATGCCTCGCAGTTTTGCCAGAATCATTTTACCGCGTTTTTTGATTGCCAGCCTCCAGATTGTGCGGGCAGATTGTTGAGCGGTGACAGGATCGGCCGGGTAGGGGCTGTAAGCGACCTTTTCATAGGCTTGCAGAAGTGCAATGGCATGGTCTTTCCCTTCCGGTAAATTCGTAATCAGGGTGTTGATCTGTTCGGCAGGGGTTTGGGCGGGCTGGATGGGTATCTTCAGCAAACGGCAGAGCCAGTGGATGGAGTAAAAAGAGCGTTGAACCGGAGATAAGGAGGCATAAAACGACCATTGCTGCAACCAGTAGGGTATGTGCCACCCTCGCTTGCGTAAGTTGTTTTCCAAAAAGACCGGAAAACTTTGATTGGGAAACCAGCGTCTTCTGCGCCCATTGGCCGCCAGCAGGAAAATCAGAATACCTGCAATCAGCAGACCGAGGATTATCAAAGTGGCGCTGACCAGGGGTGTGGTTTGGAGATTGAATGGCTGAGAGCCCTGTTCTTCATCAAATCGGGTGGCTTCTTCGAACTCATCCAGCAATTGAGGCTGGTTAGGATTGGGCTGTGGAACCGGTGCGCTGTCTTCCCCCGCACCGCCGGCCGGCCGTTCAATGGCGGCTTGCAGGGCGGTGGGTTCGAATTCTACCCAGCCAATACCGGGGAAAAAGACTTCCGGCCAGGCGTGGCGGTCTAAATCTCTTACCCAGTATAAATCTTCTTCTTCATCCAGAACTCCCTGCGCGTAGCCGATTACCCAGCGGGCGGGTATTCCTAACGAGCGCAGCATGAGAACTTCGGCTGAAGCATAATAATTACAAAAAGCTTTTTTATGGTCGAATAAGATCCATTCAATCGGATCTCTGCCGGTGGGGGGGGTGGGGATGGTGGCCGAATATTCGATGTTTTCCCTCAACCATGCGGTGATGGCTGCGGCTTTATCGTATGGGGTTTCCAGACCATCGGTGATTTGAGCAGCCAGGTCGCGGATGCTTTGAGGAAAGTCGGGAGGAAGTTGTAGATAACGCTCCAAAACCCAAGCGGGATATTCCTCGCCGGCTTCCCGCAGGGCGGTAATGGTAGGGGCAGGCAGCGATGAGGTGACCTGATAGGTGCTGCCGGGCGGAATATCCGGATCGGCCAGCACGGTAACCACATCTTCAATTTGACCGGCTTCTGAGCCATCGTAAACCAGTTGAACATTGCGGTTGATCGCGACCGGCAAACCCGGCACATAAACCATGCTCAGGTTTCTGACGGGACGAAAGTCGAAGCGTACGTTGAAACGGTGGCTGTATTGGGGATAATCAAGCGGCGGGGAGTTTACTCGTAAAGCCTGTTGATTGGTAATGGTACTTTCCCATCGTCCGTTCTCATAAGAATCATAACTGCGAATACGCCAGTAATAAGGCACCCCCACCCGTTGTGTGATGCCGGCCTGAACGGTGAAAATAGTGGCGTCGGTGAGCTGGCTGCCGGTGCCAAGCGCATATTCATCGGCGTAATATTCATCCGGCACGGCTACCGAACCTCGAAGCGGGTTGGTAACATTCTGGAATCGTTCCCGCAAAGATTGCAGGGACTGGATCAATTGCTGGCGTTCCGGCGAGTTCGGTACAAAGGCTCCGATCACCCGTGGTGCATTCCAGGCGACCAACACCAGTATGACCAGAATAACCAATGTGGTGCGTAAAAGGTTGAAGCCGGTATCTGTATCCACACCGATCTGGTCTTCTTCCCACTTGCGTGCATTTTTGAGGTAATTCATGCGGCTGAAGAGCAGTAACGTCAATACGGCAAAGAGAGCCGTAGCGGCGCCGCTTTGAGCAAGCGGGGGATGGTACAGGTCAATGACGACCAGAGCGATACCTAGCATGATCATCCCCTGCCACGGTTTTCCGTAGCGGGTTAGTTGATAACCGGTTGAAATTCCAACCAGCCAAAACAGCAGTGCCATGTTGAGCAGAAAGAGAATTGAATCATTCAGGGGCTGGTTGCGAAGAAACAGAACGAGATTTTGCCAGATCCGGTCACCCAAAAGCCAGAGTCGTTCCAGCCAGATGTAGTTGGGGGGTGTCAATTCCCCCAATTGCCATGTGACGAAAAACAAAGTGAAAATGAAGCCAAAGAAACCGGCAGTGTGAGGGCTGAAACGGCTGTAGCCAAGAGCCAGCCCTAATACCCCCCCAATAAAAGCCAGACCAATGACGATCTCCAGATTATCTGTCCAGCGGGTATCCGCTAATCGGTAACCAACGGTAATCAACGCGGCCAGGAACAGCAGTACCGATAAAAGATCCCACCAGCGTTTTGGATTGGCTTGCATAATTTTAGTGTACAATACTTTTGCGCTAAACGTCAATGGTGGGGGATCAACGTTGATCCATTAAGTATAATATTTGGAAATTTGCAGGGGATTTTCCATGGATGTATTGTTGAGAGAACTTTCCTTTATCCAGCAAATTCAGGCTACTTTGGGGGGTGCATCATCTTTCTTCAAATGGATTACTTATCTTGGAAATGAAGAAATCTATTTATTAATCATTCCTCTTTTATACTGGTGCATTGATGCCGGGCTGGGGTTACGAATTGGCAGTATGCTCATTTTTAGCAATGTGGTCAATTCCTTGCTGAAAGTGGCGTTTCACTTGCCCAGACCTTACTGGGTGAGTAATACGGTGCAGGCATTGAGCAGCGAAACTTCTTTTGGGATGCCCTCCGGACATGCCCAAAACGCAGTCAGTTTGTGGGGTTTAGCGGCGGTCAAGGTCAATAGCGGCTGGTTTCGCTGGCTGGTGGGGGTGTTGATTTTACTGATCGGCTTTTCGCGGCTTGTTTTGGGTGTCCATTTTGCCAGCGATGTGTTGGTAGGCTGGGGAATAGGCGGATTGCTGTTGATTGCCTTCCTCCAGTTGGAAAGACCGATGCTGGGCTGGTTTCTTCGTCTGTCTCCCAGCCGGCAGTTGACGGTTGCTATTGCCAGTGCAATCATCATCCTGCTGAGCGGTTTCCTCATTTTGCTGGGGGTCAACCAATGGTCTCTACCTCAGGAGTGGGTTAACGCCGCCCTGATGGCTGCACCTGACGATCCCATCAACCCGATGACACTGGCGCCATTTTTCACGATTGGCGGCACATGGTTCGGCTTGCTCACGGGGGTGATCCTGATGCTGCGCCGCGGTGGTCTCATGAAAACAGGCGGTATTCTGCCGCAATTCATTGGGCGCTATGTGCTGGGAATTGCCGGTTTAGTGGTTTTATATGCCGGTTTAGGCGCATTGTTGCCGGACCAGCCGGAGATGGTCGGATATGGTTTTCGATTTTTGCGGTATACTTTGATTGGTTTTTGGGTTTCAGCCGCCGCGCCGCTGCTTTTCGTTCGGCTGGGGCTGGCAAAACGGGAATGAATACCGCTATAATCAGAGAAAGTCGTGGATTGATTTATAAAAAAGGAGGTAGCAATGCGTCGCCTGACAAGTTTTCTGGTGGGATTGTTGATAGGCGGTCTGGTGGGAGGTACGCTGGCGTTGCTGTTTGCGCCTTCATCAGGACGGCAGTTACAAGAGCAAATTGGTGAAACCATTGATAGGCTTAGCAGTGAAGTACGTACTGCCGCAGAACAACGGCGCAAAGAACTGGAAGAAGAATTGAACCGCCTGCGCCAGCCGCAGATTAAATTGGAGTGAACGAAAAAGATCATCAAAAAGGGCTGTTTCCCGAAGAAACAGCCCTTTTTGAATGTTTACCGCTGAGCGCTGAAGGTGTAGGTAGCCGGCTGGCGGGTGAAGCGCGTGGTTCCGCTGACCACCAGAATTACCGGCTGGGAGGGAGAGTCCACTTCCACGGTGTAGTTCAAGGTTTGCAAATCATCCACGTTCAGGTATTCCACGCGGGGATTTTCGCCCAGATAAATGAGTGAAAGACGGAAAGTTTGCGGCAGGCGGTTTTGAATGCGCACAAAACCCTCTGCCTTCCAGCCGCCGTTATCATTTTCAAAATCGGTGAAGTAATCAATTGCCGGGATTGAGATGTCATCTACCAGCAGGCCTTCGCCGTTGACGGCGGCATCGGTCACATACTCAAACCGCAACAGTACCTTTTTACCGGCAAAACGGGAAAGATCCACTGTTTCCTCGATGTAGCCGTCGGTACTGCCGTTGTAGCCACAGCCGTAACTGTTGCCGGAGGGGTTTTCGGTGGTACACGAGGGGGTGGTCAGAATTTGCCAGGTTTCGCCGCCATCTTCGGAAGCGACTAAATAAAGATAGTCGTAATCCTCTTCCAGATCATACCAGGTGTGGTAGGTCAGTTCTATCGGGCTGCTGACGGTGGTAAAGTCAAATTCACGGGTAAGGGTCATATTCGATTCATCGCCCTTGTTCGACCAAAAGGCATACTCACCGGAGTAGGCTGCGATCGGTAATACTCCCACCTCGCTGTTGCCCTGAAACGAGAGCGTAAAATTGCCCTGACAATTGAAGCGGATATAATCCGCGCCGTATTGTTTGACGGTGCGGTTCTGAATACGACCATCGCAATCCGAGAAAACCTCCGTATCATTGACGGAAGGCGCGCTGCTGTAATCGGTGTAAGTAAAGCGGCCATCGCCGATCTGAGGGTCATTCAGATAATTGGCCAATGTCCAATCCACAAAGAGGTCGTCGGCCTGAATAAGTTGATCGGTGAGGGGGTCGCGCTGGTTGAGTGAGGCCAGCACGGCATCCATGCTGTCCAGCCCGTTATCGGGGTGGGCAACGAGGGCTTTGGTGGCATCTTCTCCAAAGCGTTCGAGGAAGTAAGTGACAAACAGGAATGATGCGCCGTAATAGGGAGTGGTGGCGCTCGAGTCGGTTGGCCAATCATTCAATTGATGATCGGGGTTGACGGAAAAGATGTAATCGAAGCCGCCGGGATCGTAACCGTTCAAAAAGGCAGCCAGTTCTGAAAAACCCTCGTTGAGCCAGGTTTCCTCGTTGCGGTCGCGGTACCAGTGAATCATGTGTTGGAATTCGTGGGCCAGCACGCCGTAGGTGAATTCCTCTTCAAAGCCGGTATTATCGGCGCTGAGAATGAACATTTCATGGGCGTTGGAGTATTGATGCGCAAGTGGATGCACCGAATCGGCGGAGGAAAAATAACCGGCGATGTTGCTGCCCGCACCGCGGGTATAGAGGACGAACAAACGCGGGTCGTTATCCACACCGGGGTTCCACTCCGTTCCGAAAAATTCGCGGTTGGTCGGGATTATCTGATTGTCAAAAGTTTCGGCCAGTCGGCGCAGCGCTGCTTCGTTGTACGAAACACCGTCCTCGATCCAGAAGTAAGCGTTATCAGTTACATAGCGAAGGACGGCTTCCACCTGAAAGTTTTCGGTGGTATCCACATTGGTCACCCAAAATGTTTCGCGATCACCCACCTGAAAAGGGCCGCTGTACGGCACGGTTTCGGGAATTTCATCTTTACCGCCGAGCCGCTCGGCTAATTCACGGGGATCGTTGACCGGTACAAGAGCCTGCTGGAGGCTTTGTAAAGTCTCGTAAGCGCCTTCGCTGACAGGGACACTGTAGGGGGTGGCGATGGCGGGAGGATCATCCATCTCCGGCAGGGTGGGGATGAGTTCGCGCCACTCTTCGAAAGGCGGTGTAATCTGGAAGGCGGGTGAATTATCCGGTGCAGTGGATTCGGAACGAAAGATCAACAGACCCAACGCACCGGTAAAAATAACTGCGGCACAAAGGCACAGGCAGAGGACGAGGAATACGATGAGGATAATAATGAGGGTACGGGAGGAGTTGTTCATGTTTGATATTATACAAACTTTCGAGCTAAGATTGGGTATGAGTTGCTTGCTCAATTGATTTTATGACATTAGGACTTGGTAGAATGAATAAAATAATAATCAACGTCAAAGGTATCAAAGACTGTAAATTTTCTTTTTGTATTTGCTGGGAATATAATAAAATTATTAAGCTGAATAAATCTATCAAAAGAAAGAAAGTTGCGCTGATCAGGTAGGGATATCTTTTTTTTATAAGATTGGCGATTATAAAAATTATCGGTACGATGAGAATGATCTGATCATAAGGCCAAATATATGGTGTGATAAATACAGCAATTGCTATGGAAAGACTTATTGCTTGTAATGGATCTTGTTCTTTGCTTAAGAGAATGGATCTAACGTAATAAACAAGAATAATAAAACAAAATAAAAGTGAGATAGTAATTGTCGATTCAATTTTCCCCCCTGTAATTAAGAACGCTAAACCCCAAATAGAAGGAGAATAACCAAATGTGCTTGTTTGTTTTGAGACTAAAACATAAAAATAGTCAATAAACCAATTAGGTTGAGCTATCCACGCTAAAAGGAATAGCGACAATAAACCGACCACTATACCCAAAAGAAATTGATATCGTTTTGTAACTAATAGGTAAATTGAAATAAAAAATAATAAAGGAATTGCGATATTTGGCTTAATTGAGAGCAAAGATAAAGTCAATCCCCCTAAAAAGTCGAGGTGTTTTTTTGTCAAATATAGAGATAAAACAAGTATAAACAATAACAACGCTGCGATTTGACCACTTAACAGTAAAGGAAATAATGGGCGGAATAATATAATGCCTGCAATAATCGGAAATAAAAAATAATGGCTTCGATGAGAAATTGTAGAAATTATTAAGTAAACACCAGAGAGAAAAATTAATAATTGTGAAATCCAGACCCAAATTCCGTACGAGGTGTTTAAGTCGAAATGACTTATGGGAATCATAAATAAACCTAAATATAATGGGTAAAGAAAAGCCTTATCTGAAACCCAATCAGCGTCGTATATATAATGCCCTTCAATCCAGACTTGTTCATTATAAGGATTTAAACCTTTTTGAATTACTCTCCCAGCGAGCCAGAAAGAAAAAAAATCGCTGTCCACGGTGTCAACATATGAAACAATTTTGACACTTACAAACCAAAACAAACTACTAATAAGAAAAAAAATAACAATTTTTGGAAATAATTTTTTTATATATATTTTTTTATTCATCGTATTTCAACCTGAAAATTTTTATGTTTTGCGATTGATAAACAAGTAAATGGTGGTTATCCGCTTTTAACGATTCTCCTAAGGACAAGCTAGCTTGAATCTCTTCGATACCCAAAGTTGGAACTTTCCCCTCGTAAAGGTAAATATATTCGTATCCTATATTGTTTGAGGCGAGCCATTCATTTAAACAACTAATAGTTTTATATTTACAATCCTGCAAGGTGGCATTATTAGAAACAAAATGGTCAAAATCTGGCAGCCATTCTCTGCCTTGATATGTGTTTAGGGAGTTTGATTTAGTTAATGGATAAAACCACTCTTGAATTGGATTTGCAAATAAAGGTTCGGCAGAAATCACAAGAAAATTGCTATTTGGTGGGATATTTTGTTTTATCCAAGAAAACGAATTTATAACCTCCGTCTTCAGAACCACATCTGAAATTTGCAAAGTATTTGCAAAGCCACCAGCCAAGGTGTAAATTAAAAAAAATCCTATTCCCAATTTTGAACTTCTTGACATATTTAAATTGTAATCACTCTCGAGGTCCTTAGTACAAGGCTCAGCCGGCTTGGAGGAAGAGAACATATTTATTGTTTGAAGTAAAATAAGTAAGCCAATTCCTGAAGTAATTGAAATGGGTATGGATGCAGCCGAAAAAGCACTTCGCGGATCTATAAAAAATGGATATAAGAACCACACTCCATACCAATAACTCCCTTTCTGAATAAAATAAATTAGCCCCAAGACGCCTGTTAATGTGATAATTGGAAAAAATGGTTCTTTTCCAAAAGTAAGCAAAAAAGGTATTAAAAAATTTGCAAAATTATGAAAACCTGTTTTTATTGCGTTTGCCATAGTCGTGGAATTTGTTTGAATTACCGCAAGCCACCATGGCATCGTAATTATGATGATAATAATGGCGGTAATAAAGGATAATTTTATATTTTTATCTTTATTGCCAAACTTTAGAAAAAAGATAATGATAACCCCAACAGTTTGTAATATCCATTGAGGGTGACTTAACAATAATAGACTACCGAAAATTGAAGTTAATAAACAATTTATCCACTTTCCTTTAGTAAATAAACGATAAGCAAATAACATAGTCAATATAGAAAATAAAATTCCAAAAGATCTTGTAACACCACCTCCCATGATAAACCAACTAATAGATGGGGGAAACATGGCAAAGCTAATTGAAGATAACGAGGCAATAAGTTCATCCTTGTGAATTTCTTTTGCTAAAAGGTATATCGCACCAATTGAAACTGTACTTATGATAATAGGCATCCACTTTAAAATAAGTATAGGTTCGATCAAAAAATATTTTGAAAAAAAAGCGATGACATAAAAAGCAAGGGGAGGATAACTCAAAGGGATGTTGCCATTGTTATAAGAGATAGTCTGTGGAAGTGTAAAATTTTTCGCCATAATGTCTTCGACAATGGATAAAAACAATCCACCGTCGTTTAATGGCATAGGATTAGTAAAAGCGGGGTATGCCCTTACAAAGAAACCGAAAGAGATTGCCCAAGTAATGATAAAAAAGGATAATTGTTTCTTTGTTACTAAACTAAGTGTTCTTCGTTTGAGAGGCTGAATGTAGTTGATCATTTTACTAAGTTGGTATTGACTATAACATTATTTATTATTCCAGAAATTTCAATGGGATTTAGAATTGAGATGACACCCTGAAATATTATACTCATCCTTGTAAGAATAATTTAGATTTAACTTCTTGTTTGTTAGAAGTTTTTCTGCTGTTATTTTATAAAAAGTCAGGTAGTATCAAGATTTAGAAAATTAAGTAAAAGTAACAATCGTGACGAAACTAGTAAACTGATAAAGTGAATATTCAAAAATTGATATTTCATGAGTCCGAAAGTGTCATTTCAGAAAATATTTTGAAAGGAGCGTAAACTTAAAAATTTCTTAGCAAAAGGTAATAGGTTACTGATGTATTTGCAAGAGATTGAATTTGAAAAAAATTTATAGTAGATGAAAGAATATAATTAAATTCATCAACACCCGAACTGGAATCAAGACCCAAAGCGAGTCGGTTAAATGCCTCCCCAGTAAAAATGGAAACTCAATCACATTGACCATTACCAGACCAAGGCTGAATAATACCCCCTTACCGATTGGCAAGAGCAGTAAGACGAGAGGTAAAAGATACAATACCCATTGCGAACTCCACCCCGGCGACCAGAGCAGGAACAATAACCAGATGACGCCGATATTGGAAATATAATTGAAACTTGTGGGCTGAGAGCGGCGAATCAAAACGGCAATTCCAATCATGCTGAAAATCAGCAGGGTGAGCAGGGGCGGGATGATGGGCGGGTTTCCGGTGCTTACCATGCTTTGCGAAGGGTCTAACCGCTGTTCAATGGTCAGGTATGCGCCGGTGGTCATGTTACCGTCAATCAATGCCCAAACGGTTTGCCATGAGGAACGCCCCAGTTGAGAGAGCAGGGCGGCGCGGGTCATATCGGGTGAAACCACAAAAAGAGCCAGCCAAATTACGCTAGCGAGTAATAGAGCGATACTTCCGATGACCATAATCCTTTTTATAGAACGCTGGCGGAAAAGGGCGGGCAGTAAAAAGAGGGGGAACCACTTGGCAAGCACCCCCAGCCCAATCCAGATTCCCGCCAGATGGTCTTTTTGGGTCACAATTGCCCAGATGCCTGCCATCATGAAAAACAAAGTAATCGAATCGGCATACCACCATGTGTATGGCAGGGTGACCATCACGCCGAACAGAACCAGTGTGCGTATTCTGCTGCTCTGCTCATCATGAACCTCACATGCGATGCGGTAAAAATAATATAAACTGGCTGCCCCGGCCAATGCCAGAACCAGCGCAATCAGAAAGTCATACAAAAAATCCTGACCGGCGGAAAGGCGGTAAAGTCCTTCGCTCAGGAACGGAAACAGCGGCGGATATTCCACCCAGTAATTCAGATACGGCCAGCCCGGCAGGGAAGTCCACTCGCGGTATACCTGCAAATCGCCAATGCCGTAGTATCCGTAAGGCACAAGAGAAAGAAAGAGAATGATCCGGCAAAACAAATACAGGAATGGGATCAGAAAACTTTCGTTTCGCTTAATCCATTCCTGATCGGATGCCATGGTTAATTCAAATACGGGTTGTTATCGGCTTCTTCCTGAACGGTTGTTTCGGCTCCATGGCCGGGCAATAGGCGGGTTTCGGGCGGCAGGGTGAGTACCTGTTGGTATATGGATTTAAGCAATAGGGTGCTGCTGCCACCGGGCAGATCGGTGCGGCCAACGCCGTTTTGAAAGATCAGATCGCCGACGATGGCGGCACTGACCTGCGGCGCATAAAAAATGACATGTCCCCGGCTATGACCGGGCGTGTGGCGCACCTGAATTTCTTCTTTCCCAACCTTGAGAATTTGAAGGTGTTCAAAAAACAGCGTGGGCTGCGGCATTTCCGGCATTTGAATGCCGAACAGACCGGCTCCGCCGCCGGAACGGTATAACTCCAAATCATCGGGGTGGATACCGATGGGCAGAGGGGGTTCGCTGAATTGCGAAAACAGTTTTGCCCCGGCAATATGATCAAAATGGGCGTGGGTCAGCCAGATTTGGGTGAGTTTCAACTTCCGTTCCAAAATCAGTTGAGCGACTTGATGACTGTCGAAGGTGGGGTCAACGATCACGGCTTCACTGGTGGCCGTATCCACCAGCAGATAGGTGTTGTTATCCAGAGGGCCTAATGAAAAAGTGAGGATTTCGAGGCTCAAGGTTTTGCTCCTGATCTACTGTTGAGAATATTGGTGGATAAACTGTAAGGCTTGCTCAAAGACGATTTCTCGATCCGGTTCGCGCACCACCACATGCCCGCTGTTTTCCACCCACAACAATCGTTTTTGCTGGCTGCCCAGTGCCGCAAAAATCCGCTCGGCGTTGGACGGCAGTACGCTCTGATCGGCCCGGGAATGAACGACCAGAACAGGCCGGGTGATTTGCGGGAGAACATTTCTCAATTCTGCCAGAAAGTCCCTTAATTGAGCAATGGCTGCGGTTGGATAATAGGGGTACTCGATGTGGTCAGCGGCAGCCTGTGGGTTGTGCCAGTCGGCTGCGCCTTTGGGGATGCGTGGTTGAAGATGCTTGAAAAGGTGGATGAAATTCAAGCGCCAGTCCGCAGGGAGTTGATAAGGGGCGGAAATCGAAACCACCCCCCGAACAGAAAGAAAGGAAGCGGCAAAAAGACTTAATGAACCGCCCAGTGATAAACCGGCCAGAAAAATTTGATCACAGAAACCGCGCAGCAGGTGAAAACCATCCTCCACACTGGTCAGCCAGTCCTGCCAGCGGGTGCGTGCCAGATCGCCCGGAGAGATGGCATGACCGGCCAGACGAATTCCCAGCACGGTGATTCCTCGCTGATGCAGGTACTCACCCATCCAGCGCATCTCTTTGGGGGAGCCGGTCAGGCCGTGAACCAGCAGACAGCCGGTTTTTCCGGCGGGGAAAAAGAAAGGCTCGGCAGCGGGGAGAATTTCAGGGAATTTCATAAAAGACGGGTCATAAAATGATTAAATCGCGCGGCAGAGAAGTCAGCGACTGGCAGCCATCGGCGGTGACCACCACGTCATCCTCAATGCGTACACCGCCCTTACCCGGCAGGTAAATGCCCGGTTCAACGGTATAGACCATGCCGCTTTCGAGGTAGAGCGGGTTTTCGGCATACAGATACGGCGGTTCGTGGCTTTCCATTCCCAAACCGTGTCCGGTGCGGTGAATGAAATAATTGCCGTAGCCGGCCTGTTCGATGACCTGACGAGCCGCGCGGTCAATTGATCCGGCCGGGACGCCGGCTCTGCCGGCAGCGCGGCCGTGCTGGTTGGCTTGCTGCACCACTGTGTAAATCTGGCGCAGTTCTTCGCCGGGTTCACCCATTGCCAGTGTGCGGGTGATATCGGAGAAGTAATCGTTATAACTGGCGCCCCAATCGAACAGGACGAGATCACCCTTTTTCAGCGGCGTATCTCCGGGAACGGCATGAGGATTAGCGCTGTTAGCGCCGAAGGCAACAATGGGGGCAAAGGGTAGCTCAGGCGCCGAGCCGTTGCGCAGCAGGGCGACGGTTAATTCCGCGGCCAGTTCCCGTTCTGTAATGCCGGGCTTGATCAGGGGGAGGATTTGTTCAAAAGCGCGTTCGGCAATTTGAACGGCCTGACGCATGGCAGCCAGTTCGTGCTCATCTTTGCGCAACCGCAAAACACCCAGCGCCGGTTCGGCTGAGACAAGGCGCAGGTCGCGCGCCGATTGACTGAGGAACTGCCATTCCAGAAAACGGAAACGGGTCGGCTCAACGCCCACGGTTTTACCGCTCAGACGACAGGCTTCGGCGGCGGAATGAAATGCCTGTTCCCATTCAACGGGGTTATCCCCAAAAGGAATTAATTGCAAGGGAAGATTTGATTGACGGGTCTTATCCATCTCCAGTTCCGGAACGATCAGAACGGGCGAGTGGGGCGGTGCAATGATGAGGGTGGTGGGGCGCTCGCTCAGGTGAAAATGCAGGCCGGTCAAATAAACGAGAGAAGGACTTGGGTTCAGTGCAACGGCATCCAGGCTGGCGGCGTGCATCAAAGCAATCAGGCGGGAAAGACGTTCGCTGGTCATATCGGCTTGCCTCCTGCGCCAATTATAAACCAACCATCATTATGGTGGCTTTATGCAGCGAGGGGGAAATGTGCAAAATTGTTCATAAAAATTGATTCTTGGTGTGCCTGCAAGGTCAGCACCACCGTTTTTAATCACCTGGGTTAAAACTTGACAGACTGAAGGCTTACGGGTAGAATTCAACCACCCTCGAAAAAGGGGCCTGTAGCGCAGTTGGGAGCGCGCTTCAATCGCACTGAAGAGGTCAGGGGTTCGAATCCCCTCAGGTCCACTGGGGCGGGTTCCCCAAGCAAACAGGTAAGCACCCTTAACAATTAAAGCAAATCACGGGCCCATAGCGCAGTTGGGAGCGCGTCTCAATGGCATTGAGAAGGCCGGGGGTTCGAATCCCCCTGGGTCCACTCAAAAGACGAGTTGTTGCCTGACAGCACGGCTCGTTTTTTGAAAGGCCATGGCAGGAGTAGTAAGCCATCCGTCAGCGAGTCGGGAGAAGGAGGTGTGAGCCCGGCAAGGTGCCCGCGGAGCACTTCAGGCTGAACTCGCCTGTCCGCTCTCGTAGAGCAGGCCGCAACGGTGAAATGAAGTAGTCGTTGCCGGGTTCGCCCGTTAGCGCGTTCTGAGTGGCCGGGAAGCTTCTTTCCGGGCAATCAGGGTGGTACCGCGGAGCAACCCTTCGTCCCTGCTTGGATGAAGGGATTTTTGCTTAATCACACAGAGGAGAGAGGTATGAACTCATCACCGATACCGGCGTACAATCCGGGAGAAATAGAAAGTAAATGGCAGCAGCGGTGGGAACAGGACGGTCTCTACCATGCCGATATTGACCCTTCCAGACCAAAGCACTATGCGCTGACCATGCTCCCCTATCCTTCTGGTGATTTGCACATCGGCCACTGGTATGCGATGACCCCCTCGGATGCACGGGCACGGTTCATGCGCATGCAGGGGTACAATGTGATGTTCCCCATCGGTTTCGATGCGTTCGGCCTGCCGGCGGAAAACGCTGCCATTCAGCGTAACATTCACCCCAAAGTGTGGACCTACCGCAACATCGAGAATATGCGCCGTCAACTGCGCAGCATGGGAGCCATGTTCGACTGGCGGCGTGAAGCCATCAGTTCTGACCCAGAGTATTACCGCTGGACGCAGTGGTTCTTCCTGAAACTGTACCAGCACGGTCTGGCTTACCGCAAAATGTCGCCGGTGGACTGGTGTCCCCACTGCAATACCACATTGGCGCGTGAGCAGGTTTGGGGTGAGGACCGTCACTGCGAGCGCTGCGGCACGCCGGTTATCAAGAAAAATTTGGAGCAGTGGTTCTTCAAAACCACACAATATGCAGAAGAATTACTGCGTTACGATGGTATTGACTGGCCCGAGCGGGTACGCACCCTGCAAATCAACTGGATCGGGCGGTCTGAAGGTGCTGCGGTTTATTTCACCACACAGGACGGCGATTTGCTGGAAGTGTTCACCACCCGGCCGGATACGCTGTGGGGTGCAACCTTCATGGTGCTGGCGCCGGAGCATCCACTGGTGGAAAAATTAACCTCACCTGAACAGCGGGCAGCGGTTGAAGCGTATGTTCAACAAACCCTGCGCCAGTCGGATATTCAACGCGAGGCGGCCGACAAGGAAAAAACCGGCGTTTTTACCGGCGGTTATGCCATAAACCCCGTCAACGGTCGGCGTATTCCGGTGTGGATTGCCGATTATGTGCTGATGACTTATGGGACCGGCGCAATTATGGCGGTGCCGGCTCACGATGAACGCGATTTTGCCTTTGCCCTGAAGTACGGCTTGCCCATTTTACCGGTGATTGCCCGCCCCGATGGAGTGTCCAAATCCTTTGCCCCCAGCGGTTCAATGCGGGATGGCTTCGAGCAGGCACTGCAGCAAAGCGGCATCTCATTCGAGCAGAACGAAAAGGGTGTGTTCATTACACTGACGGCGGCTCAGGTTGATACTTACCTGAACATTGCAAAAGAACATCTCAACAGCGGTTACTGGAATGAAATTGTCGGCGGACGCTGGGTGTTCATCTTTGATAATGGCCTGTGGGAGTGGGAATCACCCGAAGCCGAGGCGCGTATTCTGGCGCGCTGCAAGGAATTGCAACCGGCCGTCCGTTCGGCGCGCACGTTGATGGAAATGCTGTGGAATGTTCCCTTCTACCGCGATGTGCTGTTCCATGCCGAATACGGGATGATGATCAACTCGGCGGAATTCAGCGGTACACCGGGAGATGAGGCCAAGGCAGCCGTCACCCGCTGGTTGGAAGAAAACGGAAAAGGTAAGTACGCCGTCAATTACCGTCTGCGCGACTGGTTAATTTCGCGTCAGCGGTATTGGGGTGCGCCGATTCCCATCATCTATTGCCCGAACTGCGGAATTGTGCCGGTTCCGGAAGATCAATTGCCGGTGCTGCTGCCCGAAGATGTGGAATGGAAACCGACCGGCGAAAGCCCGTTGAAACTGCATCCGACCTGGAGAAAAACCACCTGTCCGCAATGCGGAGGCAAAGCCGAACGCGAAACGGATACGATGGATACGTTCATGTGTTCATCGTGGTATCACTTACGGTATCTGAGTCCGTGGTATCACGAAGGGCCGTTTGACCCGAAGGAATATGACTACTGGATGCCGGTGGATACCTACACCGGCGGCATTGAGCACGCAACCATGCACCTGATTTATACACGTTTCTTCCATAAAGCCTGCCGTGATATGGGCATCACCAAAGGCAATGAGCCAATGCTGCAATTACGCAATCAGGGCATGGTGCTGGGTGAAGATTCGGAAAAAATGTCGAAAAGCCGCGGCAATGTCGTTTCGCCGGATAATCTGGTTGCCGCTTACGGGGCCGATACCGTACGTGCTTACCTGATGTTCTTTGCTCGTTGGGATCAGGGTGGGCCGTGGAGCAGCGGCGGTATCGAAGGCACCAGCCGCTGGCTGCGGCGCTTGTGGAGTCTGGTGTTGGAACCGGCGGAAACCAGAGCGGTGAGTGAAACCACCCTTCGCAATCTGCGCCGAAAAGTACATCAGACTCTGCGAGCGGTAACCCGCGATTTTCGCGAATTTGAATTCAACACCATCGTTTCGGCATTGATGGAATTGCTGAATGAGATGAGCAAAGCCAAACAGGCCGGCGCCTACGGCACACCGACGTGGGAAGAGGCGGTGGATATTTACTTGCGCATGCTGGCCCCGGTTGCCCCGCACATCAGCGAGGAATTGTGGGAAAGATTGGGAAAACCCTATTCGATTCATACTCAGTCCTGGCCGGTTGTGGATGAAGAGGCGGCTCGTGAGGAAGAAATTACACTGGTTGTGCAGGTAAATGGTAAGGTGCGCGACCGCATCCAAGTGCCGGTCAATATCTCTGAAGAAGAAGCCAAAAACAAAGCACTCGCTACGGAGGGTGTTCAGCGGCATCTCGAAGGGCGCAGCCCGCGGCAGGTCATTTATGTGCCCGGCAGGCTGGTCAATATCGTTATCTGACAGTATCGGCCGAAGGAGGAGAGCCTTTTCTCGTTGTGGCAGCGAAGCGTCCGGCTTCGCTGCCGCGTTTAAGGGGGTGAATTTATAAAAAACGGTATACTGAAAGCAATTCAATACTTTGCCTTGGAGAGTCCCATGCGGCTGGAAGATTTGAACTGGATGGATGTGGAAAATTACCTGAAGCAGGATGACCGCCTGATGCTGGTTTTGGGGGCCTGTGAACAGCATGGTTATTTAAGTCTCTTGACGGATGTGCGCATTCCACTGGCGCTGGCAGATACGGCCAGCGAACGCAGCGGCGTACTGGTAGCGCCGCCGCTGAATTTTGGGGTGTCACCTTACTTTTTGGCCTATCCCGGTACCATCAGTCTGCGCAGCAGCACGCTGATTCAGGTGGTTGAAGATTTGGTGCGTTCGGTTTACCGCCAAGGATTCCGGCGTTTGCTGGTGTTGAACGGCCACGGGGGCAATGACGGGGCGCGCAATGTGCTGGTGGAACTGGCTAACGAATTACCGGGTTTGAAGGTGGCGTGGTACGCGTGGTGGAAATCCCACAGCATTGAAGCGGTTGCGGAGAGGCATCAACTCAAGCCGGCCCATGCCAACTGGCTGGAAGCCTTTCCTTTTGTTCAGGTTACGGAATTGCCTGAAGAGATGAAAATTCCCCCTGCTTTTCAGGGATTGCCCAATGCAACTGAAATGCGTCAGCTGTATGGAGACGGCAGTTTTGGCGGAGCTTATTCGGCTGCTCCGGAAGTGATGCAGGAACTGTTCGATGCCGCGCTGGCGGACATTCTTCTTTTGTTACAGTTCAATTAGAGTGAATCAATGTTGTTTTCGGGTATTCAATATTAAAAAATCATGTATAATGTGTTAAGAAATTTGAAACTCCCTGAGCCCGGAATGAAGAAAGGTAATGAACGTTCATCGCAGTGGCCGGGAGAAACCGTTTGTGTTTGGAATTTCTCTCTCCAATGGGGAGAGATTACGGGAAAAAATTGATTTACCGGAGAGTCGGAACGGCTCTGGTTTTTTGGTGCGGACTTCTCAAGAGGGATAGGATGCGCCAGGTAAATGGAGTTTTAACCGGAGGCTGGACAGGTGATGTATCCTGTAATATCAGCAGGATTGGATCTTACCAGAGCCTCATAAGGGATCTGAAGGCGTTTGATTTAAACTAAGCCTCGCTCCCGGTATCAGCCGCATTTTCTCATCCTGCACAAACTGTTTCTTCTCCAACTGCAACGGGCAGGCTGGTGATGATTGAACGCGGAGCGTAAAATAACGGCTTTAAAGGTGCAAAAGCGAAATCCAAACCGGGT
Organism: Chloroflexota bacterium; assembly: GCA_040754815.1. GTDB lineage: Bacteria > Chloroflexota > Anaerolineae > Anaerolineales > Anaerolineaceae > Bellilinea. The sequence continues at coordinate 292,881 of JBFMBX010000002.1, read as the reverse complement.
AAATGTTTACCTGGATGGGGAGTTTGCTTTTGGCCTTTCGCGAATTGTGGCTGCCTGGCTGCAGGTGGGTCAGGTTTTAAGTCCGGAAAAAATTCAATCTCTCCAACAGGAAGAAACGCGTGAGGCGGCTTATCAACGGGCCTTGCATTTTCTGAGTTTTCGCCCGCGCTCTGAAAATGAAGTGCGGCAAAAACTGCTCGACAAAGGTTTCGACCCCACGGTGGTGGAGGAAACCATTGCGAGGCTCAAAACCGAACGCCTGTTGGGGGATGCCGAATTTGCCCAGTTGTGGACGGAAAACCGCAGTACATTTCGCCCGCGCAGCCGCCGATTATTGCGTTACGAGCTGAGGCAAAAGGGAGTATCGGATGATTACATTGAAGAGGCTCTAAAAACTGCGGCGGATGAGAGCGAACTGGCTTATGAGGCCGGCTGCCGATATGCTCACCGGCTGGCCGGTCTGCAAGCGGATGTGTTTCGCAAGCGGCTGATGGCTTTTCTGGCAAGGCGCGGCTTTTCTTACGGAACGATTGCTCCGGTTGTCCAGCGCATCTCCTCCGAAATGCAGAGAGAAGAGCCTGAAACCTGACTCTGGAAAGAGGAATTGGAACATGGGAACTTTTGGATTTGAGATTTTGATTGTCATTTTGTTTGTGGATGTGCTTATTCTGGGTGGGGCGGTTTATCTTTTAACCCGCTATTTTGCCGAAAAGTTCAAGAAAGATCAGCAGGAAAAAGCGGACGCGGTGTTGCTGCAAGCCAATGAAAAAGCCCGCGAAATTGAACTGGAAGCAAAAGATAAAGCACTCAAAGCGTTGCAGGAAGCAGAAATTGAAATCAACCGCCGGCGGATGGAAATCAACCGGGAAGAAGACCGCTTGCAGAAGCGGCGAGCCGAACTCGACCAGCGCTTTGAACGGCTGGAACAACGCGAACAGGCGGTCAACAAACGCCAATCTGCGCTGGATAAACGCATCAACGAGATTGAGCGGTTATATGAACAGCAAATGGCGGAACTGCAGCGGGTTGCCCAGATGACCGTTGAAGAAGCACGCGAACTGCTGCTGCAGGAAGCAGAAAAAGAGGCCCGTGCCGATATGGCGCGCATCATCCGCCAGATTGAGGCCGAAGCGCGCGCCGAGGGAGAAAAACGCGCCCGTGAGTTGATTGCAGAATCCATCCAGCGGGTAGCCTCCGATCATGTGGTCAGCGTAACCACTTCGGTTATTTCTTTGCCCAACGAGGAAATGAAAGGCCGGATTGTCGGGCGTAATGGCCGCAATATCCGGGCATTTGAACAGGCCGCCGGTGTGGATGTGATTGTAGATGATACCCCCGAAGCGGTGACCATTTCCTGTTTCGACCCGGTGCGGCGTGAAGTTGCCCGGCGGGCGCTGGAACGCCTGATTGTGGATGGCCGTATCCATCCCGCGCACATCGAAAAAGTACTCGGTGAAGAGCAGAAAGAAGTGGATAAGAGCATTATCGAAGCGGGCGAGCAGGCAGCTTATGATGCCGGTGTTACCGGCTTGCACCCTGAGGTGATTAAGGTGCTCGGCCGCTTGAAATACCGCACTTCATACGGGCAAAATCAACTTGCTCACGCGGTTGAAGTGGCCAAACTTTCGGCTGTGCTGGCGGCAGAACTGGGCGCGGATGTGGAAATGTGCCGCATGGGCGGTTTGCTGCATGATTTGGGCAAGGCAATGGATCACAACACGGACGGCACTCATGCGATGATCGGCGCTGAGTTTGCCAAACGGTACGGCGTGCCTGCAAAAGTGGTCAATATCATTGCTTCTCATCACCATGAGGTAGAGCAGGAAAGTGTGGAGGCGATCATCGTCGAAGCGGCCGATGCCATCTCCGGTGCAAGACCGGGCGCACGCCGTGAAGATCTGGAGCAATATATCAAACGCCTGCGCGCACTCGAAGAAATTGCCAATTCGTTCAAAGGGGTCAGTCAGAGTTATGCCATACAGGCAGGGCGGGAAGTACGGATCATTGTCCGCCCGGAGGATATTGACGATCTGGCTGCTACACGACTGGCGCGGGATATTGCCAAAAAGATCGAAGAGAGTATGCAGTACCCCGGGCAAATTAAGGTTACGGTCATTCGCGAAACCCGCGCGGTGGATTACGCCCGCTAATTTGTGCTGCCATGAAGCAATTGCTGCAAAACCTGCGCGATGGTAAAGCGGTAGTGGTTGATGTTCCCGCACCAATGCCAAAGCCGGGCAGTGCATTGGTGCGGAACGCTGTTTCGCTCATTTCGGCCGGCACCGAGCGGATGGTGGTGGATTTTGCCTCCAGGAGCCTGCTTGGCAAAGCCCGCTCGCGGCCCGATCTGGTGCGGCAGGTGCTGGATAAAGCCCGCCGCGAAGGGCTGCTGACCACGCTGGAAGCCGTGTTCAACCGGCTGGATCAACCGATGGCGCTGGGCTATTCTTCGGCCGGCACGGTTGTGGCCGTTGGAGAAGGGGTTGAAGACCTCAAAGCCGGTGACCGGGTGGCATGTGCGGGCGGTGGTTACGCCGTTCATGCGGAATATGTCGTTGTTCCCCGGCAATTACTTACCCCCTTGCCGCCCGAGGTGGATTTTGAAAGTGCGGCTTTTACGACCCTCGCGACCATCGCTTTACACGGTTTTCGGCTGGCCGAACCGCAGATTGGGGAAAACATTGCCGTTATTGGGTTGGGCCTGCTGGGATTGCTGAGTGCCGGTATTGCCAGAGCGGCCGGTTGCAAGGTTTTAGGGATTGACCTCAATCCCCAGCGTATTGTGCTGGCCGAACAGATGGGGGCGGCGGCTGTCAGCCGAGCGCAGGCAGAAGAGGCGGGGCGTTCGTTCACCGGAGGGCGGGGTTTTGATGCCGTGTTGATTTGTGCGGATACATCCAGCAGTGACCCGGTAGAACTGGCCGGAGCATTAGCGCGTGACCGCGGTAAAGTGATTGCCGTGGGGGCGGTGGGAATGTCTCTGCCGCGCAAGGTATATTACGAGAAGGAATTGCAATTCATTGTGTCGCGTTCTTACGGGCCGGGACGTTACGATCCGCAATATGAAGAAAAAGGCATTGATTATCCCTACGGTTATGTGCGCTGGAGCGAAGGCCGTAATTTACAGGCTGTTGTGGAGCTGCTCGCCAGCCGGGCATTGAATGTTCAACCTCTAATTTCTCATCGGTTTCCCATCGAGCAGGCCGATGCGGCCTATGAATTGATCAGCGGCAAGAGCAGCCAGCCGTTTTTGGGCGTGCTGCTGACCTATCCCGAACCAGTGGCGGAAAGTCAGCCGTTGCGAAAGGTTAGCGTGACTCCGAATCCTGCGATGGCCGCCACCCCTTTGCCCAAACTGGGGGTGCTGGGGGCGGGGAATTATGCCACGGCGGTCTTTTTACCGGTGATTCAGAAAACCGGCGGTGTGGAAAAAAAGGGGATTGCCACTGCCAGCGGCTTGAGTGCCCGTCATGCTGCCGAACGCTATGGTTTTGGTTTTGCCAGTTCACAGGAAACGGATATTCTCGGCAACCCCGAAATTGACCTTGTGGCGATTTTAACCCGTCATCAGCATCATGCCCGGCAGGTGATGCAGGCATTACAGGCCGGCCAGCATGTTTTCTGCGAGAAACCACTTGCCATTACGCCGGCAGAACTGGATGCGGTACAAAAAGTGCTGGAAGAACAGCCCGCCGCTTTGCTGACGGTGGGTTTCAACCGCCGTTTTGCACCATTCTCTCAAAAACTCATTACTTTTTTTGCCAACCGCCGGGAAGCCCTGTATATCCACTACCGGGTAAATGCCGGTTATCTGCCGTTGAGCCACTGGCTGCATGACCCCGCTCAGGGCGGCGGTCGTATCATCGGTGAAGGCTGCCATTTTATTGATTACCTGACCTTTCTGGTTGGAGAGCCGCCTCTGGCGGTGCGTGCATGGGGGTTGCCGGATTATGACCGCTACCGGCAGGACAATGTGAGTATGACGTTTCGCTTCCCGGATGGTTCGATTGGGACGGTGACCTACCTTGCCAACGGGGATAAAAGTTTGCCCAAAGAACGGCTGGAAATTTTTTGCGGCGGGCGGGTTGCCGTGCTGGAAGATTTCCGCTCGCTGGAACTGATACAGGACGGTCGCCGTGAAAAATTCACCTCGCGGCTGAGGCAGGATAAAGGGCATTTGGGATTGTGGCAGGCATTTCTGCAGGCAGTGAAACAAGGCGGCCAGCCGCCAATACCCTATCCACACCTCATCGGGGTGAGCCGCGCTTCTTTAGCGGCAGTTGAGTCGCTTCATAAGGCCGATGAAGTGAAAATCATCTGACCACCGGCAATGGGATGGATGATGCCAAACCCGCTGGAAAAAATCTTCCTGCTGCTCAAAGAAGTGGGGGCGGCTTCGCTCTTTTACCTCACCCTGTATCGGGTGGGGTTAATGAGCGGTTATTATCGATGGAGAACACCGGCCGGTGGCCGCCCGCTTAAAAAACTCCCTGCCCTGAGGCTGGATGTATTCGTTCTGCCTCGACCTGAACAGATTACGCAGTGGGATGAACGCCGGGCTGGTGGAAGGGGGGAAGAAGCGCAGGAAATACTCAGCGGTCGGGTGCGCCTGTTCGGCGGCAGCCCTCAGCCGTTGAATCTGACTCCGCCTCACCCTAACCTGCACTGGAGCCGTTTGAACGAAAGGGGAGTGGAAGGCGATATCAAAAACCTCTGGGAAGCAGCGCGGTTTGGTTGGGTGTTTGTATTGGGCCGGGCCTACCGGCAGACTTCAGACGAACGCTATCCGCTGGCGTTCTGGAATTATTGGGAAGAGTTTCAACGGAAAAATCCGCTCAATTGCGGCGAAAACTGGCTTTCGGCGCAGGAGGCTGCTTTGCGGCTGATTGGGCTGGCGTTTGCGGGGCAGGTGTTTGCCGGTTCACCACATTCAACGCCGGAACGGATGGAAGGACTTGCCTGCGCGGTGGTAGAACACGCTCGCCGCATCGAGCCGACGCTGGCCTATGCCCGCGCCCAAAACAACAATCACTTGCTTTCGGAGGCAGTGGGGCTAATCCTTGCGGCTCATCTCTTGCCCGAATGGGGAGAAGCACCTCGCTGGCACCGACGCGGCTGGAAGTGGTTCTTATGGGCGGTTCGTCACCAAATTGAAGAGGACGGGGAGTATATTCAACACAGCACCTGTTATCACCGGCTGATGCTGACGCTTGCGCTTCTGACAGTGCGGATAGCCCAACTGGAAGGCCGCTCATTACCACAAGATGTCAACGAAAAACTGGGGCGGGCGGTTGGCTGGCTTGAAGGGGTGATGGATACCCTCAGCGGGCAGGTTTTGAATCTGGGACATAATGACGGGACGAATCTGCTTTCCTTTGGCGGAGAGGTGGAGGATTACCGCCCCGTGCTTCAGGCTGCCGCTGCGGCCTTCCTGGGCGTGCGGGTTTTCCCCAGCGGGCCGTGGGATGAATTGTCCACCTGGCTGGGGTTGGCTTCTTCTGTGCTGGAACAGGCCACGCTCCATATGTCTTTGAAGGGCGTGCAAAGACGGGGTGAGAAGGGGGAATGGGCAAGCCTGCGCGCCAAACGGTACCGCAGCCGGCCGGCCCACGCCGATCAATTGCAGGTGGAGTTGTGGCATGGCGGCAGGCGGCTGGTGTGCGATGCCGGCACCTACGCGTATAATCTGCCCCCTCCGTGGGATAACCGTCTGTCACTGGCAGGGGTACACAATGCACCGGTGATTGACGGACGGCAGCCCATGCTGCGGGCAGGTAAATTCTTGTGGTTGAGGTGGGATCAGGCGTGGTTTGTGGAGGAAGGCGGGAGAGAAACTGCTCATATCTCGGCTGTGCGGCAGGGTTATAGCGGGTTGGGTATCCGGCAGGAGCGGCGGTTGGAATGGCATGGCGAGGGGCGCTGGCGGGTTGTTGACCGTCTCTTGCCGCATAGGGCCCATTTGCCGCTGATGCCGGTCAGTCTGAACTGGCTGCTGGCCGATGGCCGCTGGCGGGTCAACGGCCAGCAAATTGAAGTGGACTATGAGGGTGTGTGTTTGCGGTTGAAGGTGGACTGCCAGAGCGGTCAGCCGCTGCGGGTGCGGGTAGTGCGTGGTGGTCAGCTCGTTTTTGGGGAAGGAGAGGATGTAATAACACCTTTGCTGGGCTGGTTTTCACCCACCTACCTGCAACGCATACCGGCTATTTCCTTCTTATTGGATGGTGAGGTGAGTTTTCCCTGCGAGTTACACAGTCAGTTCGAGATTGTTATCAAATGAACCCAAATCATAAAATAATATTAAAAGCCGGATTTTTTAAGATAAAATCAATTCGATGCATATTTTGTTAATTCATCAGGCTTTTGCTTCGCTGGATGAAGCAGGGGGGACCCGGCATTACGAGATGGCGCGTTATCTGGTCACGCGTGGTCATCGGGTGACCATTGTTACCAGCCCCGTTTCTTACCTGACGGGTAAGGCACGGCAGGAAAGGATGCGCTGGATTGAAAAAGAATCCCCCGAGCCGGGCATTACGATTTTGCGGGCATATACCTATCCGGCGCTGCATAAAAGCTTTTTCCACCGCGGGATAAGTTTCTTCAGTTTCATGCTTTCCTCTTTTCTGGTGGGGCTTTCGGTTCCGCAGGTGGATCTGGTGTGGGGAACATCTCCGCCGATTTTTCAGGGGGTTACGGCATGGTTGTTAGCCCGCCTCAAGCGGGTGCGGTTTTTATTCGAAGTGCGTGACCTCTGGCCGGCATTTGCCGTGGCTGCCGGTGTGCTGCGTAACCGCATGCTCATCCGGCTTGCCGAAGGGCTGGAGCGGTTCTTATACCGCCGGGCAGATCGGCTTATGGTCAATTCGCCGGGTTTTATTAACCATGTTGCTCAGCGAGGGGCACGCTGGGTGGAACTGGTGCCCAATGGGGCGGATCCGGTGATGTTCGAAGCCCATCAAAACGGCCGCATTCTCCGTGAACAATGGGGGTTGATGGATGAGTTTGTGGTGCTTTATGCCGGCGCACACGGTCTTTCCAACGACCTGGAGGTGGTGCTTGAATCGGCAAAGATATTGAAAGACGAACCGCAAATCCGCTTTGTGCTGGTGGGGGATGGTAAAGAAAAGCCGAATCTGATCCGTAAAGCCGAAGAATGGGGCTTGAAGAACGTGATCTTCCTGCCGCCCGTGGCTAAAAAGGAAATGAGCGAATTTCTTTCGGCAGCAGATGCCTGTCTGGCCATTTTAAAGCCTCTGGAATGGTACAAAACCACGTATCCCAATAAGGTATTTGATTATATGGCAGCCGGTAAGCCGGTAGTGCTGGCAATTGACGGTGTGATACGCGAAGTTATTGAGACTCATCATGCCGGGGTTGCAGTTCCGCCGGGTAACCCTCAGGCTCTTGCCGAAGCGGTGCGGCGATTATCGTCCGAGCCGCAAAAAACCAGAGAAATGGGCATGGCAGGTAGAAAAGCCGTGGAAAATTGTTATAATCGCAAGAAATTTGCAGCACTTCTGGCTGAAATAATAGAAGAAATGAGGTATTAACCATGCCAGAAAAAATTTTGATTGTCGAAGATGAACAAACTTTACAGGAAACACTGGCCTACAACCTGATTCGCCAGGGTTACGAAGTGGAAGCAGTGGGGGATGGAATTAAGGCATTGAGCATTGCCCGCAAATTGCATCCCGACCTGATTATCCTTGATATTATGCTGCCGGGTATTGATGGTTTTGAAGTTTGCCGAATTTTGCGGCAGGAAATGACCACCCCCGTTTTGATGCTGACGGCGCGCGATGACGAAATTGACCGGGTGGTGGGTCTGGAAGTCGGCGCAGATGATTACCTGACCAAACCGTTCAGTATGCGCGAGCTGCTGGCGCGGGTAAAGGCCATGCTGCGGCGGGTTCGGTTGATGCGTGAAGAATTCAGCACGGCATCCGGCGAGGGAGGTGCTGTTTCCCAAGTAATGACCTTTGGGAATCTGGAGATTGACATAACCCGCCGAGAAGTGCGTCTGAACGGGGAAGTAATTCCGCTCAAACCAAAAGAGTACGAATTGCTGCTCTTTCTGGCGCAGCATCGCGGTCAGGTACTTTCACGCGAGTTCATTCTTGAACGGGTTTGGGGCTGGGATTACATCGGAGACAGCCGTACGGTAGATGTGCATGTCCGCTGGCTGAGGGAAAAGATCGAAAGCCAGCCGGCTCAACCCACAAGGATTGTCACGGTGCGCGGGGCTGGTTATCGTTTTGAAGGATGACATTGAATAATGAAACAATCGCTATTGTGGCGATTAGCCCTTCCTTTTATTCTACTCATTGTGCTTTCGGTCGGGGGGGTGAGCTTATATGCCTACCGCTTTATGGAGCGGACTTACTTTGAAAATTTAGGCAGCACGTTGCGAACCGAGGCAGAACTGCTTGCCCGCGATGTGATTCCGTATCTCAAAGAGGGTGAGGTCAGCCCCGAGTTAAATAAACTGGTGAATGATTATGCTGATATTACCCGTGTGCGGGTGACTCTCATTCTTCCCGATGGAAAGGTAATTGGGGAATCGGGACGAGATCCGGCGAGCGTAGAAAATCACCTGAACCGGCCAGAGGTGCAGGGAGCGCTGGTTCAAGGGGAAGGCAGGGCCATACGGTTCAGCCAGACCGTGCATCAGCGGCTTTATTATCTGGCTGTGCGGATTGATGATGCCGGCCAGCCGATTGGGGTGGTGCGTCTGGCCAGCTCGATTGAAAAGATCGAATCGGATTTGAGGAATTTGAGAAATGCCGTACTTGGCAATGCTGTGCTGGCGATTTTCCTGACGGTTTTACTGGCTTTTCTGGTGGCCAATCAGACCATCACCCCCTTGCGTCAATTGAGTCGTGAAGTTTCGCGGTTGGGGATTGGTAATTTCAATATTGAATTGCCAACTCACCGCAAAGATGAAATTGGGGTACTCAGTCAGGCTTTCATGCGCATCGCGCGGCGGTTGAGTGAGCAGATCGAAGGATACCGCGAAGAACGCAGTAAACTGGATGCCGTCCTACAAAACATGAACGATGCCATTCTTATTGTGGACGGCGAAGGGCTGGTCACGTTGATTAATCCTGCCGCGGAGCGTATCTTCAATGTCGATTCCAGCCAAGCACTGGGTCATTCTCTTGTAGAAGTTGTCCGCCAATATCCTTTTGTTGACTTATGGCGTAATTGTGTCAAAACCAAACAGCAGCAAATTGCCACCATTGAGACCACGCCGGAGCGTTTATTTATTCAGGGGATTGCAACCCCTCTCGATCCAATTCTCCCGCAGAATACCCTGCTGGTCTTTCAGGATTTGACCCGTGTGCGGCGGTTGGAAGTGGTGCGCAGGGACTTCATCAGTAATGTTTCGCATGAATTGCGCACGCCACTGGCATCCTTGAAGGCGTTGACCGAAACCCTGCAAGAAGGAGCGCTGGAAGACCCGCCGGCTGCGCGGCGCTTTTTGCAAAAAATGGAAAACGAAATTGATAATATGACTCAACTGGTACGGGAGTTATTGGAACTTTCTCGCATTGAGTCCGGTAAAGTACCGTTCAATTTCAAGCCGGTTGCGCCGAACGAGCTGGTGGCAAGAGCAGTGGAAAGAATGCAATTACAGGCTGAACGGGCAGGATTGACCCTGCGGCAGGAATGTGCCGATAACCTGCCCAATGTGATGGCGGATGCCGAACGAATTGAGCAGGTGCTGGTCAATCTGCTGCATAATGCCATCAAATTCACCCCTGCGGGTGGAGAAATTGTGGCGAGAACGTGGAAAGAAGCCGGGCAGGTGATTTTCTCGGTACAGGATACGGGGGTAGGGATTGAACCGGCAGCCCTTTCACGCATTTTTGAACGGTTTTACAAAGCCGATCAATCCCGTTCGGGGGGCGGGACGGGGTTGGGACTTTCAATTGCCCGCCATACGGTTGAGGCTCACTCCGGCCGCATCTGGGCCGAAAGCGAGGTAAACCGCGGCAGCACCTTTTATTTCTCCCTGCCGGCGGCATGAGTATTGTGTCACATGAGAGGGGGTTAGGGATGACATCACGAGGGGATGAGGGTGGGGTGACATTATGTATGTGAAATTCAGGAGATTTATCGCTAGCCACCGTTTTGTGGAAGTCATAAACTAAATTAACGGACATTTTGCACTTAAATTGTGCATTTTTGATTTTTTCTCAAAGAGGTAGTTTGAAATGAACTCTTCTGTGACGCTACTTTCTCAATGGCAATTCGCGGTTACTTCAGTTTATCATTTCTTCTTTGTTCCTCTCACGCTTGGGTTATCGGTTCTGGTTGCCATTATGGAATCTATTTATGTCCGCACAGGCGATGAGAAATACCGGCGTATGACCCGTTTTTGGGGCAAATTGTTCGTAATTAATTTTGCCATGGGTGTTGTGACGGGTATTGTTCAGGAATTTCAATTTGGGATGAACTGGTCGGAATATTCGCGCTACGTAGGGGATATCTTTGGCGCGCCACTGGCCATTGAAGCGCTGCTGGCGTTTTTCATTGAGTCTACTTTTCTTGGAGTGTGGATCTTTGGCTGGGATCGGCTTTCCAAACCCTTACACGCAGCGGCCATCTGGCTGGTGGCGATTGCCTCGAATCTGTCCGCATTCTGGATTCTGGTGGCCAATTCGTTCATGCAATCGCCGGTCGGTTATGCCGAAGAAAACGGCCGTCTGGTGATGCAGCAATTTTCTGCATTGTTGACCAATCCGTATGTGTGGGGACAGTTTCCGCACACCGTTTTTTCGGGATTCACCACTGCAGCATTTTTCGTGCTGGGCATCAGTACCTATCACTTACTGCGCCGCCAACAGGAAGAGGTTTTCAAACCCTCATTTCAACTCGCCACGGTGTTCGGCACTTTGTCCATTTTGATGGTAATTTTGATTGGACATAATCAGGCTCAACAAATGGTGCGCCTGCAGCCGATGAAAATTGCCGCTGCCGAAGCCTTACTGCGTACAGAAAACCCGGCCTCGTTTTCGGTTTTATCCATCGTTGATCAGGAAACGATGAGTGAGCAGGTTTCTTTGCGTATCCCTCGCGTGCTCAGTTTGCTGGCGTATAACCGGCTGGACGGTGAGGTAAAAGGCATTCTGGATTTGCAAAAGGAGTATGAATCGTTATACGGGCCCGGGAATTATGTGCCGCCAATCGGAATCAGTTACTGGTCCTTCCGCATTATGGTGGGCAGCGGCTTTTTGATGCTGGCACTGGCAGTTTATGCTTTGTATCGCGTATTACGCAATCAGGTGATTGGTGAAACGCGCTGGTTAAAACTGTTTTTGCCGGCAATGGTGCTGCCTTATCTTGCCAATATTTTTGGCTGGCTGCTGACCGAAATGGGGCGGCAACCGTGGGTAGTCTATGGCAAACTTCGTACGGCAGATGCGGTTTCTCCCAATCTGACACCTCCTATGGTGATCACCACTCTGTTGGGGTTCACCATCGTTTATGGGTTGTTGATGGTGGCGGATGTTTATCTGTTGCGAAAGTATGCTGTTGCCGGCGCAGAGGCGCAATTGCCCAAACCGCGTACGGTGGAAGAACAAGCCTACTGGGAATAGGGAGGGTCGAATGGATCTCAATACACTCTGGTTCATTTTGATTGCCGTCTTATTTTTGGGGTATTTTGTGCTGGAAGGTTTTGATCTGGGTGTGGGTATGCTGCTGCCGTTTTTGGGGAAAAATGACACCCAGCGGCGTGTGATTCTCAATACCATCGGCCCGCATTGGGATGGCAATGAAGTTTGGTTGATCACCGCTGGCGGGGCGATGTTTGCTGCTTTCCCCAACTGGTATGCCACATTGTTCAGCGGTTTTTATCTGGCCTTGTTTTTAATGCTGATTGGCCTGATTGTGCGCGGCATCGCGCTGGAATTTCGTTCCAAAGACGAAAAACCCCTCTGGCGTAAGTTTTGGGATTGGGCGGCCTGCATCGGTAGTTTCATTCCTTCCCTTTTGTGGGGAGTTGCGTTTGCTAATTTTATCCGCGGGGTTCCCATTGACGCCCAGAAATACTATGTGGGCGGTTTTTGGGATTTGATCAATGTGTATTCGATTTTGGGCGGGCTGGTTACCCTGTTTGGATTCCTGTTACAGGGTGCCATTTTTCTTTCCCTGAAAACCGAAGAACCGATTGCCAGCAGCGCACGGCGCGCGGCCGGCCGAATCTGGATTGGTACAACTGTTGCGTTGATTGCTGCTACCATTGCAACATACTTCTTTACCGATATTTTAGAGAGACTGGGGGTTAACCCCGGTCCCGTGCCGATTGGGGCGGTTTTAGCCCTGCTGGCTGCCGGATGGTTCATCCGCCAGGGCAGAGACGGATGGGCTTTTTTCAGTAATACACTGGCGATTTTGCTTTCCACTGCCACCATTTTCCTTGTGCTTTACCCTCGTGTGCTGGTTTCCAGCCTTAGCCCAAATTTCAGCCTGACGATTTACAACAGCGCTTCAGGTCCGAATACACTGCAAACCATGACCATTGTTGCTTTAATTTTCGTCCCGCTGGTCTTGTTGTATCAGGGTTGGAGTTATTGGGTTTTTCGTAAACGCGTTTCGGCAAATCCGAAGGATTTGCATTATTAATCATCATACGCTCAGCAGTTGAACGGCGGCTGAAGACCGCCGTTTCACTTTTTTATTCTCTAATGCACTTTACCGAAAGCCGAACATGGCTTAAAATCACAGCACCAGAATCCTCGTGGGAGGCAATTGATGACCAAAAACTGTTGTCGAAAAGAAGTGGTGAAAACCGATCAGGCACCCCAGCCGATTGGACCTTACTCAGCGGCGGTTAAAGGGGGGCATTTTTTGTTCACCGCCGGTCAAATTGGAATTGATCCGCAAACCGGCGAGATCGTCCACGGTGGAGTTGAAGCGGAAACCCGACAGGTGATGAAAAACATCAGCGCCTTGCTTGCTGCTGCCGGCACCGGTTTTGAACGGGTGGTAAAAACCACCATTTTTCTTCGCGATATGAATGATTTTGCAAAAGTGAATGCAATTTACGGTGAATTTTTCCCCAAAGAACCGCCCGCCCGTTCCACTGTGCAGGTGGCTGCCTTGCCGAAGGGTGCGGCGGTGGAGATTGAAGTGATCGCTTTGCTGGCGGAGGATGATTCCTGCTGTTGAGTAAGCACGAACATCTTTCCGGGTTGAACCAGAAGATGGTTCATCAGGTTTCGGTCATTATTCCCTGTTATAACGAGGAAAACACAATTTCCTTGCTGCTGGATGCTATCTACCGGCAGACTTATCCGCGTCATTTGCTGGAAGTCGTCATCGCCGATGGCGGCTCGATAGACCAAACCCGCCTGAAAATCAGCCAGTTTCAACAGAGCCATCCGGATCTTACAGTGCAGGTGATTGAAAATCCGCAGCGTATCATTCCTGCGGCAATCAACCGCGCTGTTGCAGCGGCGAAGGGGGAAATTATCGTTCGCCTAGATGCTCACAGTGTGCCGGAGAGCGATTATATCGAACGCAGTGTTCAAAACCTGATGGACGGTTTGGGTGATAATGTAGGCGGTTTATGGATGATTGAAGCGGGCAGCCCCAGCTGGATTGGGCGTTCCATAGCCGTAGCAGCGGCAAACCCGCTGGGGGTTGGCGATGCACGGTATCGTTACAGCCGCCGGTCCGGTCTGGTGGATACCGTACCGTTTGGTGCATTTTTTCGTTCGATGTTCGAAAAACTGGGCGGGTTTGATGAAACATTGCTTGCCAATGAAGATTACGAGTTCAACACCCGGATCCGTCAGTCGGGAGGAAAGGTCTATTTCGATCCTTCCATCCGAAGCACTTATTTTGCCCGACCCAATTTGAAATCGCTGGCGCGGCAGTACTGGAGGTACGGCTATTGGAAGTGGCGAATGCTGCGGCGATACCCCTATTCTCTGCGCTGGCGTCAGTTGCTGCCGCCGGTGTTTGTTTTGATGACTGCTGCCCTGATGCTGCTTTCGCCTTTTTTTAGGGCGGGGCGCTTGTTATTGGCCTCTATCTTGCTTCTTTATAGTTTTGCGCTGGTATTTTCTGCACTACCAACGGCTCTCAAGCATCGGAAAGCCTATTTTTTGATTGGGGTGCCGCTGGCCATTGCAACCATGCACTTTTGCTGGGGAGCAGGCTTCCTCGCGAGTATGATTCATTCTTGGAAAAAGTGAGATAATTACCTCATGGGTACGCAACCATTTTCTCATCGCCAGGGCCTTCGCTTGCGTCCAACCGAACGACGTTCGACACTCTTTTTGGGGGATTTTCTGGTTGCAGTTATTTCGTTACTGCTGTCACTTTATCTATGGGCTCAGGGTGCGGAATGGTACCGCTTTTCGTGGGCTTTTTTGCAAGAAAGGGTGCCGCTCTGGTTCTACTTCTTGCCGGTCATCTGGCTGTTGTTGTTGACCGAATCGTACAGTCCGCGCCGCTCCAGCATCCGTACCGAGACGGTACAGGAAATTACGCTGGCGGCCGGCATCAGTTTTGTGCTGTATTTGCTCGTTTTCTTCATCTCTGAACCCAATTCTCTACCACGGCGGGGAGTGGGGGTCTTTATTCTTTCTGCTTATATACTGACGCTGGCGTGGCGCTTTCTCTTTATCCGGTTATTTACCACGCCGCTGTTCATGCGGCGGGTGTTGATTGTGGGAGCCGGGCGGGCAGGCAGTGAACTGGTGCGAGTGATTAAGGAGATCTGGCCACCGCCTTTTTATCTGGTCGGTCTGGTAGATGATGACCCCCAAAAAATTGGCAGTAATGTGCTGGGTTATCCGGTGCTGGGCGGCAATGAGCAGTTGTTCGATCTGGTTCAGGAGCATCAGGTAACCGATCTGGTTTTTGCCATCTCCGGCGAGATGAATCCGCAAATGTTCAGCCGCTTGCTGGAGGCGGAGGAACAGGGTATCGAGGTAACCACCATGCCGACGATGTATGAAGAACTGCTCGGCCGCATTCCGATTTACTATCTGCAGACCGATTGGGTGCTGCGTTCTTTTGTGGATCAGGTACATGCTAGCGGTTTCTTTGAACTGGCCAAGCGATTGATGGATATTTTTGGTGGGCTGATCGGTTCGCTGATAACAGTCGTTTTGTTCCCGTTTATCTCGTTGCTAATTGTGCTGGATTCGGGCTTTCCAATTCTATATTATCAGGTGCGGTTGGGAAAAAACGGCCGCCCCTATAATATGATCAAATTCCGCACCATGGTAAGGGATGCAGAAAAAGATGGGATTGCCCGCCCGGCGAGTAAAAATGACGAACGCACCACGCGGGTTGGAAAATTTCTGCGCAAGACCCATCTGGATGAGTTGCCTCAGTTCATCAATGTGTTGCGCGGGGATATGAGTCTGGTCGGCCCGCGTTCGGAAAGGCCCGAACTGGTTGAGGAATTGCAAAAGCACATTCCTTTTTACCGGGCGCGTTTATTTGTCAAACCCGGTCTGACCGGTTGGGCGCAGGTCAACTATGGGTATGCCGAAAATGTGGAGATGAATGCCATCAAACTGGAGTTTGATTTATACTACATCAAACGCCGCAATATTTTGCTGGATTTTCTCATCCTCATCCGTACGATTGGTACGGTAATTGGTTTTAAGGGTCAGTAAGTGTATGAAAAATAAACCGAATATCCGTAATCGTTATGTTTTGATCGGTGATCTGGCGTTGATTGTTTTATCGGTATTTGGCGCCTTGATTCTGCGCTTTGAATTGGGGCCTCTCTTTTTCGCTTACCTTCCGTTTGCTTACTGGATGATTGCGGTTTCGCTGGTCGTCAAGCCAATCATCTATTACTTTTTTGGTCTGTACCGGCGCATGTGGATGTATGCCAGTGTGGAAGAATTAAAACTTATCGTTCTGGCGGTAAGCACTGCCTCCGTGGCAGTGGGTTTGCTCATGCTGCTCTTATTTACACGAGGGTTTTTACCCGGTTATGTGCGTTCGGTTTTTGTGATTGACTGGCTGCTTTCTCTTGCTATGGTAGGCGGGCTTCGTTTCACTTTCCGCTTCCTGGCAGAAACCCGCCGCCGTTTTGGTGAAATGCAGGCCGGACGGGTGAAACGCGTGTTGATTGTGGGGGCCGGTGATGCCGGTGCGCTGGTGGTCAGGGAATTGCAAAAGAATCCGCAGTTGAACCTGATTCCGGTGGGTTTTCTGGATGATAACCCCACCAAGCAAAGGCAGCAGATTCACGGCGTACCGGTTGTCGGCACCATCAACGAGATGACGCGCTGGCTGGAAAAACTGCGGGTGGATGAGGTGATCATTGCAATACCCAGTGCGCCCGGCCGGGTAGTGCGTATGGTCGCCGATGTTGCTCGTCTGAAAGGCATTCCCTTTCGTACCATGCCCGGCATTTATGAATTGCTGGGCGGCAAAGTAAGTGTGAGCCGGCTGCGCGATGTGGATATTACCGATCTGCTGCGGCGGCAACCGACTCGAATAAAAGAAGAATTGATTGGAGAGGTGCTGGCCGATAAAGTAATTCTGGTAACCGGTGCGGGGGGCTCTATTGGGCGGGAATTGTGCCGCCAGATTGCCCGATACAATCCTTCCGAGTTGATTATGCTGGGTCACGGAGAAAACAGCATCTTCGAAGGATTGTTGGAACTCAAGGATCATTTTCCTTCTCTCCCCATTCGCCCGGTGATTGCCGATGTGCGAGACCGAATGCGCCTGAATCAGGTGTTCAGTCAGTACCATCCTCAGATTGTGTTTCATGCCGCGGCTCACAAACATGTGTCATTAATGGAAGTCAATGTCGAAGAAGCCGTAACGAATAACATACTCGGCACGAAAAATCTGGTGGATCTGGCCGTTCAACACCGTGTTGAGCGGTTGGTCATGATTTCTTCCGACAAAGCAGTTCGTCCGGCCAATGTGATGGGGGCAACCAAGCGGGTGGCAGAAATGCTGGTGATTGATGCAGCACGCCGTACGGGAATGGCTTTTTCGGTGGTGCGGTTTGGAAATGTGCTGGGCAGTCGCGGCAGTGTGGTACCCATTTTCAAGCAGCAAATTGCCCGCGGCGGGCCAATTACCATTACTCATCCGGATATGAAACGCTACTTTATGACCATTCCAGAAGCAGTTTATCTGGTTTTGCAGGCGGCCGGCATGAGCAGAGGGGCTGAAACTTTTGTACTGAACATGGGTCAACAGGTGCGTATTCTGGATCTGGCGGAGGATTTAATCCGCCTTTCGGGGCTTGAACCGGGCAAGGATATTGAAATTGTGTTTACTGGCGTGCGACCCGGCGAAAAACTGAGCGAGGACCTGTGGGATGAAGGACTGCAATTCCTTTCAACCGATCACCCCGATATCTATCGCTCGCAGAATACCGAACCGCTCAGCAGTGAGCGATTGGCTCAGTTTGTGGATGAACTGGTCAATCTGGCGCGCGAGGGTTCCAGTGAGGAGATCGTTCAACTGCTGGATCAATTCATCCCGGGCGCTGTCATTCAAAGCACTCCCCCGCCGGAGATTACTTCCATTATCTAATGGCTCTTCTGGATGCTTCTCAGTGGAGTTCTTTCCTTGCTCAATTCCCGGCCGCGCACCTGCTGCAAACGGCTGAATGGGGAGAGTTGAAGGCTGCTTTTGGCTGGCAGCCTGTGCGAATTGCTGCTAAAAGTAGCGGGGCGCAAATTCTCTTTCGTCGCCTTCCGTTGGGGTTGACCATTGCCTATATACCCAAAGGGCCGGTGGGAAACGACTGGGCAGAGGTGTTTCCAGAAGTGGATGAGCAGTGCCGGCGCCGCGGGGCTGTTTTCGTCAAAATCGAGCCTGATGTATGGGAGAATCAACCCCCGGATGCGAATATCAGGCAGTATCTTGAAGGGTGGGTTGAATCAGCACCCGTTCAACCTCGCCGCACGGTTGAAGTCAGCCTTCTGGGCAATGAAGAGGACTGGCTGGCAAGGATGAAACAAAAAACCCGTTACAATATCCGCCTTGCTCAGCGCAAGGAAGTGGAAGTTGAGTTTTCCAGTGATGTGGCTTTATTTCATCGGATGATGTTAGTCACCGGTCAACGGGATGGCTTTGGTGTGCATACACTGGCGTATTATCAACGGGCGTATGAGTTGTTCGCTCCACAAGGCCGGTGCGCTTTATTGATTGCAAAATACCAGCAAAAACCTTTGGGAGGGTTGATGGTTTTTGCGTTTGGAAAACGCGCCTGGTATTTTTACGGCGCTTCCACAAATGAAGAACGGAATCGAATGCCGACCTATTTATTGCAGTGGGAAGCCATGCGCTGGGCTGCCGCGCAGGGGTGTGAAGTTTATGACCTGTGGGGCATCCCCGATGAAGATGAGACCGTGCTGGAGAATCAGTTTTCCGAACGAGAAGATGGACTCTGGGGAGTCTATCGTTTCAAACGCGGTTTTGGCGGCCAGATCCGCCGTTCGGCAGGAGCGTGGGATAAAATCTATCAACCTGCCCTGTATTGGGTGTATCAACGCTTCATTGCTGCCCGAAGGGGTGAAGGATAGCAGAGATGGGTCATTGCTATGTGTGCGGCACGTCAATGAACAGCGGCTTGCTGGAGGGACGGCAGCGCGAAATTTGCCCGCGGTGCGGTTGGGTGCACTATCCCCAGTTGAAGGTCAGTGCAGCGGCACTGGTCATTCGGGATAAACGGCTGTTACTGGTGCGCCGGGCTACCGATCCGTGGCGGGGCTGCTGGTATTTACCGGCCGGTTTTGTGGAAGCCGATGAAGACCCGGCCTGTGCGGCTGAGCGGGAGTTGCGGGAAGAAACCGGACTGCAAGCCGTGACGGTAGGTCTGCAGGGCGCTTATTTCTTCGATGACGATCCGCGGGGGAACGGACTATTGCTGGTCTATGAATGCCGATTGACGGGCGGAGAGCTGCATTTGAATGGGGAAGCCGATCAGGCAGGTTTTTTTGAGGTAAACGAGCTGCCGTACCCGCTGACCGGGGCGGGCCATGAACGTGCCATTGCCGACTGGGCAGCGCGGTTTGGCGAGGTGGAGAATTAGCAGCGTTATGGACCTATCGTCCTGGAATGATTGGATTATCGAATTGCCGTCCGCTCACCTATTGCAAACGCGGCAATGGGCTGAAATCAAGGCTAAATACGGGTGGAAGCCGATTCCTCAAATCTGGTCGAATGAAAACGGTGAGATTAAAGCCGCAGCGATGGTGCTGGAACGCAGCCTGCGTTTGGGTGTATTTTCAGATGTGGCGCGGGTGTTGTATGTGCCGCGCGGGCCGCTGCTCGACTGGGGTGACGAGATCTGGCTTGCGCGGGTGATCACCGATCTGGAAGAACTGGCTCGTCAACGCAGGGCAATCTTCATCAAAATTGACCCGGAAGTCATTCTCGGTCGGGGTGTTCCGGGGTCATCCGAAGCAATGGACGACCCAACGGGACAAAAAATTTTTCAATTCCTTGAACGGCGCAAATGGCAATTTTCAGCCGAACAGATTCAATTTCGCAACACCGTCTGGCTGGATTTGAACGGCAGTGAAGAAGATTGGCTGGCGCGCATGAAGCAAAAAACGCGATATAACCTGCGGCTGGCCGAGCGCAAGGGGGTGCGCGTTCGGCAGGGCAGCCTGCAAGATTTACCCTCCCTGTACCGCATGTACGCTGAAACATCCCTGCGGGATGGTTTTACGATCCGTGGAGAAAATTACTATCTGGATGTGTGGCGAAAGTTTATCGAAGCCGGCATGGCGGAGATTCTTCTGGCAGAGGTGGAGGGGGAGGTGGTTGCCGGGCTGGTGCTTTTTTTCTTTGCCGGCCGGGCGTGGTATCTTTACGGCATGTCGCGCAATGTCCACCGCGACAAAATGCCCAATTACCCCCTGCAATGGGAAGCCATGCGCCGTGCCAAAGCCAGAGGCTGTCAAATTTACGATTTATGGGGTGCGCCGGATATTTTCGATGAAAAAGACCGCATGTGGGGAGTATTTCGGTTCAAACAGGGCCTGGGAGGCGAGGTCATCCGCACCCTCGGGGCCTGGGATTTTCCGGTTCGTCCGCTGATATACCGACTGTATTTGCAGGTTCTGCCCCGCGTACTGGGCTGGATGCGCCGGCGTGGGCAGGCACAAACCCGTCAGGAGGTTGGGGT
Organism: Chloroflexota bacterium; assembly: GCA_040754815.1. Lineage (GTDB taxonomy): Bacteria > Chloroflexota > Anaerolineae > Anaerolineales > Anaerolineaceae > Bellilinea. The sequence continues at coordinate 272,741 of JBFMBX010000002.1, read as the reverse complement.
ATGATACCGCGTATTCGAATTGCTCATTTACCGACGCCGGTTGAGCCATTGCCGCGCCTTGGAATGGCTTTGGAGGGTGCAAAAATCTGGGTCAAACGGGATGATATGACCGGTTTAGCCGGTGGTGGGAACAAAACCCGCAAACTGGAATATATGATGGCCGAAGCGCAAGCCAATGGGGCGCGCACGCTGGTTACCGTTGGGGCGGTGCAATCCAATCACTGCCGGCAAACTGCGGCGTTGGCAGCCCGCTTTGGGTTGGACTGTATTCTTGTCCTCTCCGGCCAGCCGGAAGAAAACCCCAGCGGTAATTTGTTGCTGGATCATCTCTTTGGGGCAAAAATTGTCTGGTGTAAGACCGAAGAGCGCGATCAGGTTTTGCAACAAACCTTCGAGCAGGCGTGGGCGGAAGGGAAAAGGCCGTATCTCATTCCGCTGGGCGCATCAACGGCGGTGGGAACTTTGGGATACCTGAGCGCCTTTCAGGAATTTTTGACACAGGGGTTGGAAGTGGACTGGATGGTGGTGGCTTCTTCATCGGCGGGAACTCAGGCTGGGCTGGTGCTGGGAGCCATGCTGAGCGACTGGAAAGGTAACGTTCTGGGAATCAGCATTGATCATGCCGCCGGCGATTTGCAGTACCGGGTGGCAGAACTGGTCAACGAAGCTGCCGAACGAATCGGATCGAAAATTCAATGCCGGGCGGCGGATGTGCTCGTCAATGATCAGTACCTGGGTGAGGGATATGGGGTTCCTTCCCCTCTGGAAATTGAAGCCATCCGTTTGTTTGCCCGTTATGAAGGGCTGCTGCTCGATCCGGTCTATACCGGCAGGGCAGCGGCCGCGCTGATCGATTTGCGCCGTAAAGGCTTTTTCAAACCGGACGAGCGTATTTTATTCTGGCATACCGGTGGAACTCCGGCGCTGTTTGCGGAACGGTATCGTACTTTACTGATGGAGTAACTCTGCTTTCAGGGGTTCAAGGGAGGACGCCACACGGGGCCAAAGTCAAAATCCTTATCGGTGGTCAGGCGGATAAGGTTTGCTCCGTTGATGGTCATCAGGTAAATATCATGGTTATGTCCGTCCGGCCAGCCCTCAAAAGCCAGCCAGTTACCGTCCGGTGAAATGCTCGGCTGAGCGATTGGGCCGGGATCGGGCTGACCCCGCGGTGGAATGCGGACGGCACGGGTGGTAAAACGGTCTTCGTAGCGCAGAGCGAATAAATTGGGGATGCCATCGGATTTCAACTGGCTGAAAAGAATGATGGTACCATCCGGTACCCATTGAGGCCAGAGGTCGTTGACTTCCCCGCTGAGCGAAAAGCGTGTTTGGAATTGCCCGCTGTCGGCCATGATCCAGATCTGCCCATAGACCGATTCCCGTACGTAAGCGATTTGCGTTCCAGAAGGTGACCAGGCGGGCTGTTTTTCCACATAGCGTTCACTGGTCAGTTGTTTCAGGCTGCCATCTAAAAAGTTATATACGTAGATATCCGGGTTGCCTGCGCGGGTGGAAGTAAAAGCAATACGATTACCGTCCGGCGACCAGGCCGGGTCGTAATCAGATGCCGGGCTGGCGGGGAGTGGCAGTGGCAGCGGATCTGCACTGGCATTGAGATCGAGAATATAAATTTTCGCGTTTTCGTACTGGTCACGTCTGCCGGCGCAGGGGGAGATAAAAGCCAGCTTTAAACCATCCGGTGACCAGGTGGGCTGACAGGCACCATCCGGCATGTTGGTAATCGGCCGCTGTTGAGTGCCATCGGCATTCATGAGCCAGATTTGCATCAGGCCGGTACGATTTGAAGCAAAGGCAATTTGACCGCTGCCGGCGAATTGCGTTGGGGTCGGACTGAGGGTAATGGTAGGGGTGGGTGTTTCGGTTGGAAGAGGCGTTGGCGTTGCCGTTGCCGTTGGATCGGGGGTGGGAGTTTGATCAGGGGTGGCTGTTGGGGGAACAAATCCTACCGGCTGGGTGGTGCTTTTAATCGGAAAAAACAAGGTTGGAGAAGGCAAAACCGGAAACAACATGCCTCGCAGGGTCATTGGCACACCCGGTTCAATAATAAAGAATATCGTCAAGACACCCGCCAGCAACAATGAAACAGGCAACAAGGCATTATTTTTCTTCCGGCGTTGGACGGGTTTTGAGGTGCGGCGCTTTACCCTGGGTTCAATTACCTCATCCGATTGAGATTCTTCCTCGGAATTAATCACCTTTGTGGAAGGAAAAATGCTTTCAAGCGGGGGCGGGGTTACGGTAATCTGGCTGATCGGCGGGCGGTCAATTTCACTGGCGCTGATCAGCGCCTGCTTGAATTCCAGTGCGCTCTGGTAACGGTCCTGGGGGTCAATTTCAAGTGCTTTTTCGATAACTGCTGCCAGTTTACGGGATGTCTTTGGGGCAAATTCTCTGACGGGGGTCAACTCGGCTTTGCCGGTGGCACGCGATAAGCCATCCTCCGGGATTGTGCCGGTCAAGCAGGCATAGAGCGTTGCGCCAAGGGAGTAAATATCGGTGCGCGGATCGGTTGGCGCGGTACCGTACTGCTCGGGGGGCGAATAACCGGGTGTCATGGCGCGGGCGCCGGTGGTGGTCTGTTGATTCCCGCTCATCACCTTGGCGAGGCCAAAATCCACCAGCGCAATTTGCCCCTCCGGCGTAATTTTGATATTGCCGGGTTTGATATCCCGATGAATAATGGGGGGTGTCCGCGTGTGCAGGTAATGGAGGGCATCACAAATGGCAATACCGATCAGGATGACTTCATCCTCCGGCAGCGTGCCGAGTCTTTCGATCCGCTGGCGCAAATCCTCACCATCAATATAATCCATGATCAGGTATTGTCCCTGCCCGGGAATGGTAAAATAATCCCCCACGCGGGGCAGGTTGGGATGACGCAGGCTGGCGAGAATGTTGGCCTCTCGTTGAAACTGGCGGGCATACTCGTCTGTCAGAAATAGATTTTCCTTGACAGCCACAGAAATGCCCAAATTCTCGTCCATTGCCTGATAAACAGACCCCATCCCTCCCTGACCGAGGATGGAAACAATCCGATAGCGATTATTGAGGATGGTTCCGGGAGCGAGCGGCATTACCTTTGATTCTACCCAAATTAAAAAAGGTACGCAACGAAAAGCATGGCGGGTTTTCATTAATGAAAGGTATTGACAGATTTACTGTGCTAATCATGCTATAATCGGCGATGGTGGCTTGCCAAACAGGAACGCATAATGGATTTGGATATTCGCACTGCCGTACAAACCACTTTCTTGCTCCTGCTGCTCGGTGTTTTATTGAGCATTGTTACCGGGGTTCGTACCATTCAATCCGGGAAACGGTTGTTATACTTCCGCAAACGGCGGGAGATGGTTTCGCGAGGCTGGCGGTTCATTTTTGTGGCCATGCTGCTGGGTGGTTTTGCTTTTGCGGTCAATCGCTATGCGGAACCGGTAGCATATCAGATCTTTCCTCCATCCCCCACGATTACACTGACACCGACCATTACCCTGACGCCCACCATTTCTTTGACGCCGACAATCACCCTGACCCCCACCATCACCGAGACTCCCCTGGAATCCCCCACACCGGTGTTGCCGGATGTGATTGCGGCTCAAATCGAAACCACCATAACTCCGAACCCGGAATCGGTTTTCAGCCCGGTGGTTATTTCAAAAGAAATTGATGATAATTTTCAACCGGTTGACCCTCTGACCGAGTTTCAAAATCCGGTAGGTAAATTGTACGGTACTTTCAGTTACGACAAGATGACCCCCGGCGGCCAGTGGTCGGTGTTGTGGGTGCGCCTGGCGGATAATAAAATCCTCTGTTTCTTGAGCGAACCGTGGTCTGGCAGTACCGGTGGTTACGGGTATTCCGAATGCGAACCACCGGCGGGCGAATGGCTGCCCGGTGACTATGAGGTGCAGATATTTGTCGGTTTACAGTGGGTTTCCTCCGGCAGGTTTACGGTGGTGGGCGAACCGCCTACCCCCACCGCTACGGCTACACCTACGCGGACACCTTTCCCTACGCCGACGGCCAGCGGTACACCGGCTCCCACATCTACGCGGACGATTACTTTAACGCTGACGCCGACCAGAACCAGAACGATTACCCTGACCCAGACCCCTACTCGAACGCGGACGATTACGCTCACGCCAACGCCATCGCGTACACCGACGATAACCTACACTCCCACCATTACCCGCACACCCCGTCCCACCGATACACGCTGGCCGACTTTAACCCCGCCAAGACCCTGATAGATGAAAATTACAAGTGCTGGGAGTCCACCGTTTGCTCGGCGATGGCAATGGAGATATCCGCTGCCAGGCGGGCATTGTTGAGTAACAGGGCCAGATTAGCCCGCAGACTGGCGCCGCCCGTCATTTGATTAACTTTTTCGAGCAGATAGGGGGTCACGGCAGCGCCGTGAATGCCAGCCTTCTCAGCCTCTTGAACGGCTTGCTGGATGATGCCCTCGATTTCCTTTACAGGTAGGGCATGTTCGGCAGGCGGGGGATTGGCAACCAGAACGGCGGAATGGATACCTGCCTGCCACTGGGTCAGTGCAAGTTGAGCAATTTCCCGGGCGCTGTGACAGGTAAGATTGACTTTGAGGCCGGATTCACGAGAATAAAAGGCAGGGAACTCATCGGTTTGAAAGCCAATGACCGGCACCCCTTGTGTTTCCAGTACTTCAAGCGTGGCGGGAAGATCCAGAATGGCTTTGGCTCCGGCACAGACGACTACCAGCGGGGTGCGGCTCAACTCGTGGAGGTCGGCGGAAACATCGAAAGGCGCGCCGCGGTGCACACCGCCGATGCCGCCGGTAGCAAAGACGCGAATCCCGGCCTGATGAGCGGCAAAGAGCGTGCCTGCAACCGTTGTGCCGCCCGATTCGCGCTGTGAGAGAGCAATGCCAAAATCACGGCGGCTGATTTTGCGGGTTTGTTTCATTTGAGCAAGGTGCTCGATTTCTTCACCGGTCAGGCCAACCCGAATTTTGCCATCCATTACAGCAATGGTGGCCGGTTCGGCTCTTTTCTGCCGAATGGTTTGCTCCATTTCAACGGCCAGTTGTAGATTTTGGGGATAAGGCAGCCCGTGGGTAATTACAGCGGATTCAAGGGCAACCACCCCTTTACCGGAAAAGAGAGCCCTCCGCACGGGGTTGGAAATTTCTAAAAATGGGTTGATGGTCATATCAGATCATTAAACGCTCGTATAACAATTCAAGGGAGAGATTCGGTACGACAGCACCGGGGTGGGTGAGAGTCAGGGATGCAGCGGTTACACCTAACCGGATGGCTTCGTCAATATCCATGTCGTTCAGAATTCCAAAAATGGTCGTTGCGGTGAGTGCATCTCCCGCGCCAATGCTATCCACAATGCGGGTCAAAACGGCGGGGATGTGTCCGGAAGTCTCGGATGTGGCGTAACAAACCCCCCCTTCGGCAATCGGAATGACGGCAATCTCCACTCCCATGCGGATAAACTGGCGCGCGGCCGAAAGCGCGCTGGCGGCATCGTTCACTTCAAAGCCGCTGCCGAGCAGGGCAGAAGCCTCACTGCGGTTGGCATTCAAAAGGAAGAGGCGGGGAATGTAATTTTGAATCCGCTTTGCCAGTATGGTGGATGTGGCATCGGCACAGACGGGTATTTTGTAGCGGTTGGCCAGTGAAAAAACGGTTCTCAGGGTTGCGGGCGAAAGGTTGGCATCCACAAAAATCAGTGCCGATTCGGCAAATAAATCCGCCAGTGAACGAAGGTAAGAAGAGGAAATATGACGCAGGATGGTCATATCATCCAGACCGTAGTAAAGATTGCCTTTTTCATCGAGGATGGCAATATAAGCGGCTGTTCCCACATCGCTTATCTGCAAACAGCGGCTGACATCCACACCGGCTGAAGCGGTGTGATGTAACAATTGAGCGCCAAGATCATCTTTGCCCACTGCAGAAATGAGGGAAACGGTTTGACCCAGGCGGGCAAGATTTTCGGCCACATTACGGGCAACACCGCCGAATGATGTTCGCACATGAGCAGGATTGGAGGTGGCCGGTTCCGGTACGCCAATAGGCTGGCCCATGACATCCAGACTTGCAGCGCCAATGACGATTACCCGCTTTTCCGGAGGCAAATTGTCTCACTCCCTTCAAAATTTTCGCCTGTTGAGAGAACCGTGGCTGTACTATTTTACCAGAGGAATAAATCCTGTTTACAAGAAGGTTGCCCCGCTGTTAGCAAGGTAATTCTCCAAAGTTGTATGAATGCACGTTCGGGCGGAGACCAGTTTTGAAGGCAAAGGCTGGCCTTTTTCCGTCAGGTCGGCAATGATTTTACTCAACTGACCCTCGAAGTAATGCAGGATTTTATAAAAAATCTGATCCGGCTGGTAGCCTTCACGGCTCAGTTGGGCAATGGCAAGCAGAATTTCATCCTGAATGATTCGCTGAGCTGTTTGCCAGCGGGCCTGATTGCGGATTTCTTCCATCACGCGCGGGCTGGAACGGGCGAGATTTTCACTGGATAACCGCCATGCCTCGATGTGTTGATCGAGCAGGATGGGATGGACGGTGTGCCATGTGCCAACATTAATCCATTCCAGCCGCAACCCTCGCTGACGAGCAGCCAGTGGAAATTCCTCTGTAAATCCTTTGAAAAAGTTGGATAACTGAGGACGGGGGACAAAGACGGGCGGGGGAAGCGGCTGGGGCATTTGAGGCAAGTAAATAAAGCCCAGGGGGCGGCGAAGGGGCTGCTGCCAGGCAATCCGGTAAATGGTGTTTTCTAATTCAACCTGACGGCGGATTTCCGGCTCGCCGACTGCCGAAAGAATTTCGCCAATGGTGTGACTCTGGATGAAACGCAACATATATTCTTCCACCAGTTCGGTCATGGCGTTTGTCCAGTGTTCACCGGTTTGCTGATAGGTCAGCCAGTAGAGATCGCGCACATGAGCGGGATAGGGGTTATTCAACGAGGCGTTTCCAGTAAGCCGCCAGATGCTGAACAGCAGATTCACATCTTGAATCTCGATTTTGATGCCGTCTTTTGTGCGTCCGACGATTTTTTCGTAGTGAAAGGTGTGATCGCGCACGTCAATGATGCGGCGTAAACGCTCGAAACCCTGCAAAGTGCGTTGTTTTTTACTCATTCCCGCGCGGATAAAATGCGGGTTGCCGTCCAGCCGCTCAAAGACTACGGCAAATTCGGGGTTGGGCTTGACAATGCCGGGGCCGCCAATTTGAATGAAGGGCGATTTGCGCTGTTCCGGGCTTAATTTTTCTTCTTTGATTTCCAGAGTTTGATACTTTGGAACGGCAAAGGCTGATTGAGAGATGAAAGAACGGCAGGTAGAAATTTTAGCAATTTCATAAATATCCGCTTGATAAAGGGCGGCAAATTCCAGCGCCAGAAGGAAGGGAATAATCAGCGCGGCCGACATCAACAGCACATCCAGAGAAAAAAAAGTGTTGCCCAATGCAGAGAGAAGGAATTGAATCGGGGTCACATCACCGGGTAAAACTGCCGGAACAATCAAACCAAGCAGGGCTGTTCCCAGCTGACCAATGGGATGGCGGAAGGCGGTGTAAAGAAAAATAATGAATAAAAGCAAGCCTCCAAAGAGGATACTGCGGAAGCGAGCCCTGGCATGATCCAGCCACAGCATTTCGCTGATCAATCCTTCCAGCCAATGCTGAAGTTTCTCCAGTGATGAATCAATAGGGGATGGAGAGGGTGTTGTCATCGTCAATCTTCGGGGATGGACCATTCAATGATCTGGTTGAGCTGATCAATTTCGTGAGTCAATTTGTTTTGCCACTCGGGATGGCGTTCGATATGCGAGCGGATCGAACGCATCAGCATGTGGAATCCCTTCCTGACCGTAAGAGAATTACCGGGATTACAGGCATCTGCCAGAGGGGTCGCCGTTTCGGTGAAAAAGGATTGGGTTGCCTGTTCCTGACTTTGCTGAATCAGGTACTGGCGGTGGGTTTCGATCATCTCTTTTTCTCTTTTTGCCTGAGCAAGCCAGGAAGTCTGCCAGTGTTTGATCAGGTCCTTCTCTACTTCTTCCGGCATTTCGATATCACGGATTTCCACCCTCAACACCCGGATTCCTCGATCCTGCAGCATCTGATATTCCAGGGAGGGTACCTGTTGGCCGGTGGGTTTACCGAAGGCATCCAGTTCATCCACCTCCGGCTGAGTCAGCCGTTTCTCGATGATGGTTCGGACAGTTTCCAGGGCTGATGGCTGGTTGGTGCGGCTGTGAAAGAGTTCATCCAGCTTGAAACGAGAGAGTGTTTCTTTCCACACATCTGCAGCCAGACGGGGCGGCAGCCAGCGCCAATCGTTCAAACGGTCGGGGCTGTCTTCCGGCAGGTTGGCATCCACATTTCGGCGCAAGATGGCCTTTTCCACCGAAGAAGGGCGGTAGCCGTACTGACTGCCGCCTTCACCGGGTTGAGCATCAATTTTGAAATAGACGAAAATTTTGGGGACAAGTTCGATGTTGTCGCGCGTCAGCGCGCGGGTTTCCATGCGCTGGCGTTGTTGAATTTCCAGCCGGGCAGGTTCATCCTCGCTAATTCCTTTGCTGGCATCAGAAGATAAGAATGGGCCGATTCTGCCCTTTTGGATTCTCAAATCCACCACCGCTTTGTCACCTTCCAGATACTCTTTTTTCTCCGTAAAGGTGATACCCGGTCCAATCGCACGGTTGAAAGTATCGTCTTTTCTCAACACGGCGGCACTGGCGCTATCCAGAATTACCACACCGGGGCCTTCTCGCTTGATTTCGCCTTTGCGCTGGCGGATCTTGCCGTTTTCAATGAAGATTGCCGGGCCGTGGCCGCCTTGAATATAGAGCAGCAGCCTCTGGTAAATCCGCCAGCGGTCATCCAGCTTGCGGACGGGAAGGACAAACTGTGAAAAGAAAAATAGCCAGAAAAACAAACCCAGCACGCAGATGAGGGTGGTGAGAAAGAGTTGCCCAAAGCCTGCCAGAAAACCACCCGGTACCCGGCTGATGTACCAGACGGCCAATACGCCGGCAATGGTAAGGTAAAGGAGGATTGCGCGATAACGAGAGCGAAATAATGCACGCATAGCGATTCTGCCTGATATTCATTTTATAACACAAACGATTTTTCAGTATGATAGAATCAAACAGAAATCTTAGCCGGAAGGAAACAAAACAAATATGCTGCGTTCGTTGTTTATTGCCCTTTCTAAAGCCTATTGGGCGCAGCGCTGGATTACCCGATGGGGGCTGGCATGGAGAGTTGCCTCGCGCTTCATCGCCGGCGAAACGGTTAAGCAGGCCATTCAAGCCGTCAGGGTTCTCAATCAGCAAGGTTTGCTGGCCACGCTGGACCAGTTGGGAGAACACACGCTGACCCCTCAGGATGCCCGACAGGCTACGCAGGGAATTCTGGATTTGCTGGATGAAATTGAGCGCGGCGGCGTGACGGCAAATGTATCGGTCAAATTGAGTCAATTGGGGCTGGTGATAGACCCGCAGCTGGCAGTGACGCATTTGCGCCAAATTGTGGAAAAAGCCCGGCAAAGCAGTAATTATATTCGTGTAGATATGGAGGACTCTTCCCTGACGGATGCTACTCTGCAAATTGTCACCGATTTGCACGCCTCCGGTTTGGATAACGTGGGTACGGTAATTCAATCTTATTTGTATCGCAGTGTTGAGGATACCCGTCGTCTGATTGAACAGGGCATAAAAATCCGGCTGGTCAAAGGGGCTTACCAGGAACCCCCTCATCTGGCGTATCCCAAAAAGCGGGATGTTGATGCGGCCTTTGACCGCCTGACGGATTTCCTGCTGGAAAGATCTCTTATTGCGGAGTATTCATCGGCTACGGCAAGCGGGCGATTTCCACCCCTGGCGGCGATTGCCACCCACGATGAAAAACGCATTCAATACGCCATTGAGCGGGCAAAGAAAATCAATCTGCCGGTTGAGCGTTTGGAATTTCAGATGCTTTACGGAATTCGGCGTGATTTGCAGTTAACCCTTGCCAAACAGGGTTATCCGGTTCGTGTTTATGTTCCTTTTGGAACGCACTGGTATCCCTACTTCATGCGCCGGTTGGCCGAAAGACCGGCTAACGTCTGGTTCTTTGTATCCAATCTTTTTCAGCGGTGAGAGAAATGGAAAAAACAGATCGGCGGCTGGCACTGGTAACGGGTGGAGCGGTGCGAATGGGTAAAGCCATTGCCCTCGCACTGGCACGGCAGGGCTACGCCGTTGCTTTGCATTACCATCAATCCGGTGAGGAGGCTCAAAAGACGGCCGATGAGATCGAAGCGCTGGGTGTACCCGCTTTTCGGTTTGCTGCCGATTTACGAGATGAGCGGGCGGTGAGGCGGATGTTCGCTCAAGTTGAACAGACCGGATTGCCGCTGGCCGTATTGGTTAATTCCGCTGCGGTTATGCCCCGTCAGGATATATTGAGCATGTCGGTTGAGGAGTGGGACGCCGTGATGAATCTGAACCTGCGGGCGGTGTGGTTATGTTCGGTGGAGGCGGCGCGGCTGATGCAGCCGGGAGGTGTAATCATCAACATGAGTGATACCGGGGCGCGCAAGGTTTGGACTCAATACCCGGCTTATGTGATCAGCAAAGCCGCCCTTGAGGTGATGACCCGCGTACTGGCGCGCCGTCTTGCCCCTCATATTCGGGTGAATGCCATTGCGCCGGGGCTGATCCTGAAAAATGAACAAACTTCGGAAGAGGAGTGGGGGCGGTTGATCCAGCGGCTGCCTTTGCAGCGCGAAGGGAGTGCGCAGGATGTGGTGCGCGCGGTGTTATTTCTGGTGGAAAGTGTGTACATCACCGGAGAAGTAATTGTGATTGACGGTGGGTATGGCTTAATCTAAGAAAGCAGGAATTACCATGCCGAAAAACTTTGTCAAAGTTCTAATCGAATTTCTCCGCACTTCACAGCCTTTGGCTCTGCTCGCTGGCGCATTGTTATACGCCAGCGGAGTTGGGGTGCTGGTTTATCGCGGAGAGATGATCAACTGGCCGGTGTACTGGTTCGGGCAAGCCGTTGTTACTTTTCTGCAACTGAGCAGTGTGTATCTGAAATCGTATTATGACCTGGTGGCGGAAAGACCGCGCCGGTCAAGCACCGATAACGGCCGTCTGGATGATTGGAAGATTGTTTCGCGAAATGTGTATCTGATGGCGGCTGCTACCACCATGACGCTCGGCGCGTTGACCACTTTCATCCTTTACTCACAGGGCGTATTGCAGCCTGCCAGTTTGTTCCTGCTGGGCATTGCATGGTTGTTTGCCTTCTTTTTTGGTGTGCCGCCGTTGCGGCTGGTTTATTCCGGTTATGGAGAACTGGTGAGTGCTATCTTCCTCACCACATTGGTGCCGGGCTTTGGTTTTTTGCTTCAGCAGGGAGAACTGATTCCAATCATGGGCCTGTTTCATTTCCCGCTGCTCGCATTGTTTTTAGCGCTGGCGCTGGCCACTTCGCTGGAAAATTATTACAGTGAGATCAAAGCCGGACGGCAAAATATGATGATTCGGCTGGGATGGCAACGGGGAATGAACCTGCATAATTTTTTGATTGTGCTGGCATTTTTGCTGATCGGCATCAGCCCGTTTGCCGGTTTATCGTGGTCGTTGACCTGGCCGCGTTTGCTGGTGCTGCCGGTGGGCTTATTTCAAATCTGGCAGATGTGGCAGATCAATAACGGGGCAAAACCAAACTGGAATTTACTCCGCCTGACAGCAGCAGCAAGTTTTGGTATTCTGCTTTACCTGCAAGTTTTTTCGCTTTGGACAGGGTGATTCATGCCTGAATTTCTGGAGCTGCTTCCACCATCAAGAGCACTGGCGTACTGGATAGATTTCATCCTTCCAGGGCTGAAAGATAGCGAATGGATGGAGACGGTCAATGCAGTGGGCAGAATAACTGCCCGCGGAATAATTGCCCCGGAGGATTTGCCCGCCTTTCCGCGCAGCAGTGTAGATGGCTACGCCGTGAGAGCAGCAGACACCTTTGGGGCCAGTGAAACGCTGCCGGCTTACCTTACCGTTCGAGGTGAGGTGCCGATGGGACAGCGGCCGCCGTTCAATTTGCAGGCGGGGGAAGCGGCACTGATTCACACCGGCGGCATGTTGCCTTCCGGGAGTGATGCGGTGATCATGCTGGAATACACCCAGATTTCCCGCGAAGGGGAGATTGAAGTGTTGCGCGCTGTGGCGGAGGGTGAAAATGTGCTCAAACCGGGTGAAGATGTCCGGCGGGGGGAGGAGATCATCCCGGCGGGTGCAGTTCTGCGGCCAGCCGAAATTGGCGGTTTGATGGGGTTGGGGATACTGAAAGTGGAAGTTTTACGAAAACCACGCGTGGGGATTCTTTCCACCGGCGATGAAGTTATCCCGCCGCAGATGTCTCTTCAACCCGGGCAGGTGCGCGATATCAACAGTTATTCGCTGAGCGCGTTGGTGGAACAGACCGGCGGTGTTGCCGTGCGTTACGGCATTTTTCCCGATCAGGCGGCGGCGCTGGAAGATGGTGTACGGAGAGCGCTTGACGAATGCGATGCGGTGATCATCACGGCCGGTTCCTCGGCCAGCAGCCGTGACCTGACCGCTGAGGTGATCAATCGGATGGGAAAACCGGGGGTGCTGGTGCATGGACTGAATATTCGGCCCGGTAAGCCGACCATTCTGGCGGTTTGTGAGGGTAAGCCGGTCATTGGCCTGCCGGGCAATCCGGTCAGCGCACTGGTGATCGCCCATTTGTTCGTGCGGCCGGCATTGTACCGATTGTGTGGTGTTTCCGATATGATTCGAGCCTCTATCCGTGCCGGGTTGACGGTAAACCTGCCTTCGCAAGCCGGACGGGAAGATTACTACCCTGCAAAATTACTTATCAAAGAAGGCCGCTGGCTGGCTGAGCCGATTTTCTACAAAAGCAATTTGATCTTCTCGCTCAGCCGCGCAGATGGTTTGATTCATATCCCCGAACACGCTACCGGTGTTGCCGCCGGTGAAGAGGTGGAAGTATTATTGCTGGGGAGAGGATAAAAGTTTGTGATCAACTTTACAGGAAAAAGGATTATCTTCATGATGCTGAGCCTGCTGTTGTTGATGCTCTGCGCCAGCGGCATTCAAGCGGCGGGTAACGGCAGCAATGCTGCTGAAGAAACGACCCTCAATACGGCTACAGTAATAGTTTCTCCCCTTGCGGAAAATTTCTCAACCCCCCTCATTACGAGACCTGGTCCGACAACTCGTTTCACCGCCACAGCGCGACCCACCAGAACAGTTACCCCTCATTCAACCCTGCAGCCGGGGCGGGTTTATTACCCGGCGGGGCAGCTGACCGTTCCGATTTTGCTTTATCACCGCATCATTGACGGAGAAACCAGCAATCGTTATGAGGTTTCTTTGAAAAATTTTCAAAATCAAATGGAGTATCTGTCCAAAAACGGGTACGAGACGATTACCCCTCTTGAATTAGCAAGAGTGCTTTTGAAAGGTGGGGATTTACCTCCCAAACCCATTATTCTAACTTTCGATGATGGTTACCAAAGTGTATATGAGTACGCTTTTCCCGTTCTCAAGGAGCATGGTTACACCGGAGCAGTTTACCTGATTACCAGAGATGTAGGTGCCTCGCCCTACCTCACGAAGGAACAGGTAATTGAGTTGTTTGCCAACGGCTGGGAAATCGGCAGTCACACGGTCAGCCATGAGGATTTGATTAAAAAACCAGCGCTGATTCGTGAGCAGCTGGTTGAATCGAAAGCGTATCTGGAAGATTTGTTGAATGTGGAGCAACTAACGGTTGCTTATCCATACGGACGGGCGGACAAAAACATTGCCACGCAGGCAGCAAAGTATGGTTATTTGGCCGGCATGGGGTTGGGCATAACCAACAACCATTCGATGGCTACCCTTTACTTCCTCAGCCGGCGGGAAATTACCTCTACTTGTGATTTGAATTGTTTTGAGAAAATAGTTTCGGGACAAAAGATTGAACCTTGAGGAGCTGCGATGTCCATCTACCTGCAGGATATTCCATTACCCGAGGCTGTGGAGCGTTTCGATCAGGCGCTGGCAAAAGCCGGATTAAATCGAGTATTGGGTGAAGAAACCCTTCCCCTCTCGCCTGATCTGGTGGGGAGGGTGACTGCCAAACCGGTCTGGGCGCGAATTTCCTCACCTCATTATCATGCTGCAGCCATGGATGGCTTTGCGTTACGGGCGGAGGATACGGCTGGCGCAATGCCGACCAATCCCATCACTCTGACGGTTGGAAGACAGGCGGTGTATGTGGATACCGGTGATCCGCTGCCTTTATGGGCCAATGCGGTTGTGCCGGTGGAAAACATCGAACCGCTAGATGAAAGCGGCCAACTTTTTGGCGATGTGCGTCACCCGGCGGCGATTCGACTGCGGGCCGCTCTGCCGCCATGGTCGCATGTGCGCCCGATGGGGGAGGATATTGTGGCGACTCAGCTGGTTTTACCCTCCGGTCATGTGCTGCGAGCAGTGGATTTAGGTGCGGTAGCAGCCGCGGGACACGATCGCATCACGGTAAGCCGGAAGCCGCGTGTTGCGATACTTCCAACTGGCACGGAGTTGATTGAGGTGGGCCAGCCGGTAGAACCCGGAAAAATCATTGAGTTTAATTCGATCGTGCTGGCAGCGCAGGTCTTGCAATGGGGCGGTGAACCGCAGCGTTACCCCATCACGGTGGATGATTTTGGGGCGATTCGTCAGCGCGTGTGGGAATCAGCACAAAACCATGATCTGGTGCTGCTCAATGCCGGTTCATCGGCCGGTTCGGAGGATTTTTCCGCGGCGGTTGTGCAGGAACTGGGTGAGTTGCTGGTTCACGGTGTTGCGGTAAGACCCGGTCATCCGGTAATTCTGGGGATGATTCGACGGCAGGATGACAGCCTGTGTCCGATCCTTGGTGTACCGGGTTATCCCGTCTCGGCTGCTCTTACGGGTGAGATTTTCGTAGAGCCGCTACTGGCGCGTTGGCTTGGGCGTGCTCCGCATAAACCGGTTGAGATTGAGGCGAAAATCACGCGAAAATTGACCTCTCCGCCGGGGGATGATGATTACGTGAGAGTGGTGGCCGGAAAGGTCGGAGATCAGATTCTGGCTGCGCCACTTTCACGTGGCGCCGGGGTAATCACATCACTGGTGCGAGCGGATGGTATCCTCATTTTGCCGCGCGGTGTACAGGGAGTCGAAGCCGGCAGCCGTGTCAAAGTGCGGCTTTATCGCCGGGCGGATGAGCTGAATCAGACCATTTTTGCCATCGGCTCGCACGATATCAGTCTGGATTTGCTGGCGCAGTTTCTGGCAGAAAGGGGAAGGCGGCTGGTTTCTGCGAATGTCGGCAGTCAGGGTGGGCTGGTTGCGTTGCGCCGCGGTGAAACTCATCTGGCCGGCTGTCATTTGCTGGATGAGGAAAGCGGTGTGTATAACCTTGCGACGGTTCGGCAATACCTTCCTGATCAAAATGTGCGTATACTTGGTTGGGTAAATCGGGTGCAGGGACTGCTGGTTGCCAAAGGCAACCCCAAAAGAATTGAGGGTTTGAAGGATTTGATTCGAGAAGATATCGTTTTTGTTAATCGTCAGCGTGGTGCGGGAACCCGCATTCTACTGGATTATCACTTAAAACTGCTCGGTATTTCTGCCGGGCAAATTCGCGGTTATGAGCAGGAAGAATACACACATCTGGCCGTAGCGGCAGCCATTGCTTCAGGCCGGGCTGATTGCGGTCTTGGCATTGCGGCGGCGGCGGTGGCTCTGGATCTGGATTTCATTCCGTTATTTGATGAAGAATACGATCTGGTCATCCCGGCGGTGTATGCCGAGGATGAATTGCTGCAACCGCTGTTTGTCCTTGCTCATGATGAAAATTTCCGGAAAGCGGTTACCGAGTTACCGGGTTACGATACTTCCCGCATGGGAAGATGGATACTATAAATATAGCCAGAGGAGGTTAATCATGCCAATTTCAGCAAACATTCCAGCGCCGGATTTTGAACTGTTGGATGAAACAGGAACTCCCCGCCGTTTGAGTGATTTTCGGGGCAGGCCGGTGGTGTTGTATTTCTATCCGAAGGATGATACACCAGGCTGCACCAAAGAAGCCTGCAGTTTTCGGGATGATTATTCCAATTATGAACAGGCCGGGGTTGTGATTCTGGGGGTAAGTCCCGATTCTCCCAAATCCCATGCAAAGTTTAAGGAAAAATACAACCTGCCGTTTACTTTGCTGGCCGATGAAGATCACAAAGTTTGTGAATTATACGGTGCGTGGGGTCGAAAAAAATTTATGGGGCGGGAGTATGACGGTGTGCTGCGCACTACCTTCTTAATTGGGGCCGACGGTATGATTCTGCGGGTCTTTCCGGATGTCAAGCCGGATGGACATTCAAAAGAAGTGCTGACGGCTTTGCAATCAGCCTGATGAATGGAGAAAAAAAATTAAAGCCGGGTGGGGTTTCATGAACCTGCCCGGCTTTTTGGTGGAATGCTTTGAAAATCAAACGACCATTAATGTTCTTTCACAGCGAGATCCTGAGTCTCTTCAACCGGTTGTTTTTCAGTTTTAGGGGAAATCAACTCGGAGTAGGCGGCCAGTTTTTCGAGGGTGGTGGAAGAAAGATAGGCAACGATGTTGTTTTGCAATTCTTCCCACATGAGTTTTGAGGTGCAAATTTCATTGCGCGGGCAGTCTTCCGGCTCCTCCAGACAGGGGGACAGGCAGATGGGGCCTTCCAGCACCTCGGCAATTTTGAGGACACTGATGTTCTTTGCCGGATGATTCAGGCGCAAGCCGCCACGAGGGCCGGGGGTGGCTTTGATCAACCCGGCTTGCATGAGAGAGTGGGCAATCTGATGCAGGAAGGGTAAGGGGATGTTGAGGGACTCAGAAAGCTGGGCGCTGGGAATGGGGCGGCCGGTGGTGTTGCCGGCGAGGGCAATCATCACTTGCAAGCCATAGTCCAGTCTTCTGCTGATGCGAAACATGGTTCTCTCCTTGAATTTCTACAATGGTTATTGATTTTGTAAGGTATTTTAATTGTATATCAGATTTCTAAAAAGTGACAATAGTAATTTTACAAATTGTAAAAAATCTTAAGCGATTTTAATTTTTAGAATCGACGAGATTCTGCCCGATTTGACTTAAAAAATCTTGCCGATAATCTGATGAAAGGGTATAATGGGGCTTGTTCGGGGCGTGGCTCAGCCCGGTTAGAGTGCACGGTTCGGGTCCGTGAGGTCGGCGGTTCAAATCCGCCCGCCCCGACTTCCACAGGGATTCCATCCCTGTACTCCGCAACGCACCCGATGGATCCCTGGGTGCGTTTTGTGTTTTGATCAGGAAGGTCAGGTATGGTTACACTCCCTACATTTCTCCCGGTAGCCGAAGCCGCCCGAAAGTATGGGCTGGAGGAAGCCCGCTTGCGTGCCTTGATTGAGAAAGGTAAAATCAGGGCGGGAGTTGTGGCTGGAGAAATGGTCGTGAGCGAAGATGAAGTGCGAGTTGAAGCCATCCAGGAAAAGGGTCTCCGTAAAGAGGATTTACCGGAGTACCAGATGCACGCTCATTTGAGGGGAAACCCAATCTGGATAGCAAAAGCGGCAAGGGACTATCAGATTCCCCATCCTACGATTGTGAGATGGGTGAAGGCTGGTTATATAAGGCAATTAGGCTTGGATGGAAACAAAGTACTCGTAGATGAAGCCGATGTTGCTTATTGTAGCGAGATATACCGTCAACGTGGAAGACAAGGAAGAACATTATTTAATCCAGATGGCACACCCTACAAACCGAAAACCAGCCCATTAGTCATATAGCGGCGGCAAGCCGCTTTTTTGTTGTTTTAATCTGTACAAGTATTGACACTTGTACAGATTAATGTTATATTATCCCTAGCACTTTTTCAAACCAAGAATGAATTGCCTCAACCAAAACGCACCCGCAAACACAACGCCCCGTCGGGCGTTGTGCGCCCGACCGGGGCGTTCCGTGAGCCGTGCGGCAACACGCTCACGGTTGAGGCAAGCAGTGTGCGCTGCTCACCTCGTGAGGAAGTATACCACGAGAGAACAGAACCCTGCGACGACTCCAGCAGGGTTTTTGTTTAGCGGTGTTGGCTCACTTCTTTCCCTCCATTCAGGCGGCAGGTGCGTGCTGATGGGTTCGAGTCCCGTCCGCCTGAAACAGCACCTTGACAAGCGACATGGTGATCCTCCAAACCAACCAGCCGCCGCAGATGGGCAGGATGTTCCCCGATCCTGCGGTGGGTGCAAATCCTACCCGGCTGGACTTCCTGCACAGAGCCGAGGAGCCCGTGTTTCGGGAGGCAACGGCGCAGGCGTGCGCGGACGGGTTGCATCCACGACAGAGATGGCACCGTGACAGCCGGGAAAGACCGGCATGGGCAACCGACTATCAAGGTTGAACGAGGGGTGCGTATTCGATACCACGCACAAACCACGACCACTCAGAGGTATTTCCCATGTGTGAGCATCGAAACAAAGTTGGCGACAATTACGGCCTGACCTGCCTGGACTGCGGCGAGGTACTCGAAGGATATGGGTACTGGGGGCAGAGCGAGACCTGCCGTCATGTCTGGCTGAAAGGCGAAGGCGGGTATGAGTGCCTGTACTGCCTTGAATGGCTGAACGAGGAGACCTGGCAGATGTTCTACGGCAATTCAATCGGCGTATGAACGCCGATTTTCATTTTTCCCCACGAGGAGCGAAAACGATGCTGGAAATACAACTGATCGGTAATCTGGGCAAAGACCCGGAGGCACGCTACACCCCCGAAGGGGTGCTGGTGTGCAGTTTTCCGGTGGCAGTCAAGACCCGCAAGGACGAGACCGTGTGGGTGGACGTGAGTGCCTGGCGGGAGTTGGGCGAACGCTGCCACCAGTATCTGGCGAAGGGGCGTCAGGTGTTTGTGCGGGGTGTCCCTGCGGTGGAAGCCTACACCCGCACGAACGGCGAAGCAGCGGCCAGTCTGAAAGTGACCGCCCAGGTGGTGCAGTTCCTGGGCGGTGGCAAGGCGGAAGCAGAAACCGACAGCAGCGGTGAATTGCCGTTCTAGAGCCTGAACTTGATTGAACCAACAGCCTACCTGAAATCCGGTTCGACTGGATGTCGAAAGGGCGGAGCGTGGGAGATGGACAAACCCATCTGTGAAAACTGCGGAGATGTGATCGAAGGCGAAGCGGTGTGGCTGAAAGAGCCGGACGGAAAGCCGCTGCGGGTCTGTCAGGACTGCGCCAATCCCGACCTGGGCGGACTGACCGCTGACGAACTGGACGAGTTAATTGCCTTTGAAGCGGAAGTGCGTGAGCGGGAAGAGCGCAAGTTCGAAATCCTCTTTCGGCTGGAAGGACTGCCTGCGGATGACCCGCTGTGGGCTGAACTGGGAGAGCGGCTGGGTGTGAGGTGAGCAATGACGCGACGCCTGTGGCAAGCCCCGCCGGGGTATTACTGGAAAGTGGTGGTTGACCCGACCCGCAAGGGGGACGAACCGGGCATCTTCTACGGCGGGCATTTCCGCTGGACGGACATTGTCCTGCCGGGTTGGGATGAGGAAGCCCGCCGGATACCCTGTCCGTGGCCGAGCGGGACGGTGTTCGAGAACATTAAGACCGGTGAGCGGGTGGTGATTCGGCAGGGGAAGGTTGTGCGAGTCAACAATGAGCCGATGGAGGTGAGGGCATGGACGGCTGCGTAATCGTACTGCTGTTTTTGCTTTTGGTGGTGCTGTTTTTTGCCGCTGAACGGCGCTGGGAAGAAAAGGGAGTAACTCCCCCGGAGCGGCATGTGGACACCCGCAGCGTTGACCCGGCCGATACCTACCGCACGGTGATGGAAACGGTGGATGAAGTGCAGGGCCGCTGGCTGGGGGGCAGATACGGCGACGAGGTCATCCACCTGCATCTGCCGTGCCGGGCGGAGATTGCCCGGCACGATTCGGACTTACGGCGCAGCCTGCGCTGGCTGGAAGAAGAAGCCGGAGCGGTGGATGTGGTGCTGTATTACGAGGGCGAACCTGCGGTAGACCGGCGGGTGCGCTGGGATAGGCTGGAGCGCAGCGCAGATGGGAGTATCCGCCGTGCCGAATGGCGGCACAAAGAGGCGGGCTGTCTGCCGCTGCTGCTGGGTTTATTTGTGATTTTGGTGGTGGGAGTAGTACTTTGGTGAAGCGAATCGCAGTTGTCCTCTGGCTGCTCTTGGCGGGATGTGTGAGCGAACCGCAATATTACACCCCGCCCGACCCGGCGGCGTTGCGTGCAACGGCGCAGGCTGCCGAAGCGTTAGCCGGACAGGTGGAAGAGCAGGCGCGGGCGACCCAATCAGCGCAGGAAACATCTCTGCGGCAGACCGCCGAAGCGGTCAGGCTCGAAGCCACCCGCCAGGCGGTCAGTGTGGAAGCGACAAAACAAGCCTTGCTGGTGGCCGAGCAGACCTACCGGATGACGGCCACCGCCGAAGCTGTCCGGCGGCAGACCGAGCGGGAAGCCCAAGCGCAGCGGCAGGAAGGTATCCTGCAATTACTGGCGCTGCTCATCCTGCTCTTGACCCTGCTGGCACTCGGTGGGGTAGTGGTCGTACTGGTGTGGAAAGCGGGCAACGAGTGGATTGCCTGGCAGTCCCGCCGCAGGCAGTTGGTGGAAAGCCGGGCAGGGACATTACTTTTGGTGGCGGAGAACGCCCCGCCGGTGCGGGTGCAGGTGATTCAACCGGCTTTGCCTGCCAGACTGCCGCTGGTGGATGAGGATGAGAGCGAGACCGAGCCGATTCCCTACTCGGTGGATGGCCGCCTGGTAGGCTTCATCCAGCGCAAGGCAGACCCGCACAGGCGGCTGGCGCTGCGGCTGCTGCGGGAGAGCATCCAGGCGGTTGGGGCGCAGTCCAACCGTATTCCCGGCTGGCGTGAATTGGGTTGGAGCGCCGAAGTGTGGACGCAGGCGGTGCGGCTGCTGTCGCGCTATGTCGAGACCCAGCCGGGCAAAGGGACATATCTGGCAGGGGAGTATGAGACCCTGCAAGAGTTGTACTTTGCGGTGGGAGAACGGCGGGCAGTCCTCTCCCCTGCCCCGGTGGAGTGAGTGGAATTGTTCGGCGAACAGAACGGCGAACAGAACGGAACAGAGGAGAACAGGGCAGAACAATGGAACTGGACAACGAACTGGTCAAATTCAATCCGTATCGCTGCAAGGCGTTGGGCTTGACGGAAGTCGAGGCGCGCTGTTTGAACTTCGTGCGGCTGGACAGTCCGCTTGACGCATGGTTGAGAGACCGCTTTCCGGGGGTGTATGTGAGATTGGAGATGCGCGGCCTGATTGAAAGGGTGGACGGCGCATGGCGGCTGACGGAAGCAGGCAAGAGCAAGATACGGGTGTTGTTAGAGGGTAGATGAGCGATGCGGCGGTTTGTGCTGGTGCGGGAGAGCGACCCGAGCGGAGTGAGCGGTACAGGGGTTGTGGCGGAGGGGGTGGAATTTTCGGACGGGATGGCGGTACTGCACTGGAAACGAGAGCCGTATGGATTGAATGTGTACCTGAAAATCGAGGATTTAGTCGCCGTGCATGGACACGGTGGAGCAAGTTATATCGAATGGCTGGACGGAGGTAATGGACATGGACAAGACCGAGTGGCGGGTCTATCGCATCGAGGACAAAGAGGATTTGGAAGCAGCAATAGCGCTGTACGAGAAACGCAAGGGAGTGAAACCCCGCTATGCGCGGGTGAGTGAGAAAGCCCCGGCGTGGCTGCTGGCGCTGCTGGAAGAAGCGGACGGCTTGGAAATCGAGCGGACGGGCAACCTGCTCTCGTTCGATGTCTGGTTGACGCATGAGCGCAAGGTCGAGCCGCAGTTGAGTTTGTTTGGGGAGGTTGGCTAATGGCGAAAGTGATTACGGTTGCTCACTTGCGGGAGAATACCGGCAAAACAATCACAGCGATCCAATTCGCCTACAATCTTTCTCTTGAGGCGCGGGTACTACTGCTGAATTTTGGACGGGCAAATCAGCATAAAAGATTTTTTGAAATTGAGTATATCTCTCCTCTCGCTGATTATGAGAAGCTGCTTGAAGGGGGATTAGATTTTGCTCACCACTTGTCTTCTGTTAGCCCTAGACTGTGGCTAATTGACTCGAGTGTAGAAAAAATACTCAAAGTGGGGGAATTGCTGAGAGAAAGAGTTGATGAACTTAAGGAGATATTTCGGCAAAGCGGATTTGAGTGGGTGATTATAGACACACACCCATTTCCCACACACACGACCTATGTGAGCATGGCGGTTTGCGATTATTTGATGATTCCAACTACGAAAGATTTTTTAGCTTTCAAGACAATTGGGCATACCCTGGCGGCGTATGAAAGTGTTAGTGAAGATTCCGAAGGAAAAAATGTAAGTATCTTGCTGACCAAAGTAAGGAATGATGATTTAGAGGCAGAGGACTACGAGCGATTTGAATTGAAGGAGTCGGTAATTGGAGAAATTCCGATGGACAACCAAAACTTGATTGAACTGGGCTGGCAGGGGTTCTATCCGGGTCGGAAGGTGCGAGTTCGAGCCAATTTCGAATACAGAAAAGCTGTTCAACGTTTCTTGATGAAATCCAACGAGGAGGTGAAGTAATGACGAAAGTCATCACCATAGCCAACCAGAAGGGGGGCGCCGGAAAGACCACCACTGTCCTCAGTCTGGCTCACGGCTTGGCGCTGCGGGGAAAAGAAGTATTGATTTTAGACTTTGACCCGCAAGGGCAAAGCGCCAGTTATCTGGGGTTGAAGCAAGAACCGGGCATCTTTTTCTTGTTGATGTCATCCATCAAACCATTGGAAAAGAACGAGTTGATTCTCTTGCGTCAGCAAGTGCGTGGAACAGGGCGAACCAATTTATGGATCATACCGGGCAGTCAAGAGACCGCTGTAGCGCAGAACTCCCTATCTGCATTAGATAAGCCGGTGTCGTACATTCGGGATGCGATTCATGTTTTCATGCGTAATGGTTTAGATTACATTGTAATGGACACCAGTCCGTCATTGGGCGGGTTGCAAGAGCGAGCGATTTGGGCATCCGACTTTGTGATTGTACCGGTGGCGATGGAATTTGGCTCGCTGGAAGGACTGAACAAGACCGTAGGTATCATGAGGAATTTGAAAGAAAACAAAGGCTGGCGGGGGTCACTGGGTGGAATACTGCCCACGTTCTACGATGATGTAACGCGGGAGACGAAAAAGATTGAGGAAGACCTGAAAGCAGGATTTAGTGAAACGGTATTACCGCCGATCCACCGGGCAACGGTATTTCGTGAATGTATTGCTGAAGGTCAAACCGTTTTTGAGAAAGCCCCAACAAGCCGAGCAGCTCAGGAGTATACGTGCCTGGTGGATCGAGTGTTGAAGTGGTAAGTGAGGAAAAGAATGGCAGAACGTAGAACGTTCTGGGCTGGCAAAAGTCAGAAAGAAGAACAGATTCACGGAGGGGAATCTGTACCTTTGGCGTTGCCGCAAATCAGCGTGGTGGATCTGATGAAAGGTCCCAAGAAGCCACGTAATCGCACTTGGGAAAAGGCACATCGAGCGAAGACCTTTCGCAGCGTGCCCGAGGAAGTGAGTGCCAGCGTGGTGGCAATTGCCGATCAGTTGGGGGTAACGGCGGATGAGGTGGCAAGAGCTTTTCTGGAGTATGGTCTCTTTTGCATGGAGCGGGAAACCCTGACGATTCAACCCAAAGTCAAAGGGGTACGTATGACGCTTTACCCGCTTGACAGTGGTTGGACGAAACAGCACGGTTGGGTTGAAGAAGGGTGGAATCCTGTTCCAAAGGCAGTCAGTCCGAGTAAAGGCAAGCGTAAGCGAAAAGGGGAAGAG
Source organism: Chloroflexota bacterium (assembly GCA_040754815.1). Taxonomy (GTDB): domain Bacteria; phylum Chloroflexota; class Anaerolineae; order Anaerolineales; family Anaerolineaceae; genus Bellilinea. Next base: position 248,800 of record JBFMBX010000002.1, on the reverse strand, counting down.
CCGCGGTTATGGGCTCGATGGGTGGCTTACCGCTTACCCGCTGAGTTAGTCAAGCGGATCAAAGAGAAAGCCGACAGGCACAATGTTCCTGTTGGGGAACTGGTTGGACTGCTGCTCAAACATGGCGCAAACCGTTATGAACAGGGTGTACTGCGACTGACACCTTACCCAAGACAAGTTTTACAGACACAATGGGACGAAGGATAGTCATCATGGTCGAGGAAATTATGATGTTTTTTATAGCCCGAAAAATCAGCGTGAGCGGTTTTGCTCACGCTCCGCTCACTCTTCCGCTCACGCAGGCTTGCACAGAAACCCTACAAGCCCTCCATTTTTCATGGGTGGCTATGTCAATATCACCCTGATAAACAAAGCCCTTAAAATGGCAAATTTCGATTGTTACGAAAATAACTGAAATCCAATTCCCGGAGGTGAAAAGTGAGCAGTGATAACGGCAATACGGATAATTTCGGCCCGATCCTAGACGGTATCAGCATACCGGACACCGTGGTGCTGCCGCCGGAGGTGGTGATGCTCTTGCCGTGGATGAGCCTGGCAGAGTTGAAGGTGGTGATTGCGGCGGTCGCCCGGCTGATGCAGGTGGGAGGTGCCGAACCGATCACGCTGACGGAGTTTGAGACGATGACCGGTCTGGATCGGAAATCCGTACTGGTTGGTATTGAGCGGGCGATGAAACGGGGGCTGCTGATGCGCTTCGAGATGACCGGTTATCGCGGTCACACCATGCACGTGTACGAACTCAAGCCCCGATTTATCGGTGGAAATTTTCCACCGATTACGCCTGTTAAAGCAAAGCAAAGCAAAGTTAATGTTGTTGAATCAGATTCAGAGTTAACAACAACAAACTTAACTTTGCTTAACTTAAGCGAGCGCGCAAAAATTTTGCAAAAAACGCCCGAAAATGAGGCAAAAAACAGGCTTTTTGCGCGATTGCACAAAATTGGAATTTACGCAAAAACGGCAAGATTTTTACTGGACAATTTTCCGCCGGAGCGGATTGAGAAGTGTCTGGAACTGTACCCGTTAGCGGTCAAGGCTGGACGTGCGGATGGTCCCGGCTGGCTGGTCAAGGCGGTAAGCGATCCGAGGTGGGATTTGGACATCGAGCAAGCCGACCTGCAAGAGCGGATTGAGGCGCAAGCGCATCGAGAGCAGGACGAGGCCCGACCGTCCAAACCGGTCAAACCGCAGTTGCCCAAGAGCGTGCTGGAAGACCTGCGGGAGATCGGCTGGAGCAGCGGCACGGCGGAACTGCTGGGGTATTACCGCAATGAACGCAAAGCCTTCAAAGCCTGGCTGGATTGGGCAAAGAGTCAGCCCGTAGAACATGCGGCGGCGCGTTTCCTGACCGGCTTGCGCTCCGGCACGCTGCCGCCGGTTGTCAAAAAGCACAGCGACAATCGCCGCCGGTACATCGAGGGCGAGTATGCCGAGTTTGTCGAGCATTAGGCAGCTGCAAGAGCAGTTGGGTGGTAAACTGGTGGCGGAGTTGGTGCGGGGGATACCGCTGGCCGACCTGGAATCGGCTCTGCTGGACGAGAGCCATCCGCTGGCGAGAGACTTGCAGACGGCGGTCATGGCAGCGGATGCCGGGCGCAATCTGGCGCGGCAGATTGTGGTCATGGCGTTGGAGCGTGTCCTGCGGGAGAGGAGAGGGCATGACGGCCGATAAGTTTCTGCCGGTGGTGGGCAAGATCATCCGCCATGCCCGGCGGGTGCAGCGGGAGTTAGGGCCGGGACATGCCGAGATGGTGTATCATCGAGCCTTGCTGCACGAGTTACGGTCAAGCGGGGAGACGGTCTTGTACCAGCCGCGCATCAAGGTTTGCTACGATGGGCAGGTAGTGGGCGAGGTCATCCCGGATTTGGCGGTGCGGAAAGGCCCTGTGGCGGTGCTGGTGGAGTGCAAAGCGGCAGGGCATTTTGAGCAGGCCGACTTCGACCAGTTACGGCGTTACCTGCGGGCGTATCGGGGCGAGGCGATGGGCTTGTTGTTGGGCTTTGGCGGGGAGCGGTTGGAATTTCGGCGGGTGATGATTGAAAAGGCGGTAAAATCTTGAAAACTGGGAGGTTGCATGAAACGGTACAATCAGGTGATTCTGGACGGGCAGATGAGCCTGAGGCGGGTGTACACCATCCGGGGCGTCATGGCGGTAGAAGCCGCCCTGACCACCGATTTGTCGGTGCTGGGCGGCAGTCATCGGGTCTTGTGCGAGAACGACCTGGCACTGGAAACGCTGGCGTTCGTCCTTGTCGGGCGGGCACACCGTGAAGCCCTGCACGCTACGGTACACGGCTGGCTGTGGTCTGCGGATGAGCGGGCGCATGTAGTTGCCCGTGAGGTGGTCTTTCATGTTTCGCCGCTGTTGCGGGAGCAGGCGGTCAACGTCATCAAGCAGTTACGCAAAGCCGAAGGGGTACTGCCGGAGCGGGTGGCGGTGAACGGCTGGCAGGTCAGTTTGCGGGAGATGCTGGCGGATGTGGTGGTGGACGGCGGGCTGGTCTAGCGACCAGCGGGGGCGGCCTAACGGCCTGGCTTACGGCACAGTGCGCCTTGCGCCCCGTCACCGCTTGTCCCCTAGCGGGGACTGCGCTCTTGGCGTAGCCGCCTGCGTTCGGGGGCGCTCCGGCGCAAGTGTGCCTGGTGCGGGCTTAGCCGCCCGCCCAAAAGAATTGACAAGCGGTTGAAAATCTGGTAGAGTATTTGTAGCGATTATTGCTACAAATGGAGGCTGAAATGACTTTTGTGCCCTATCGCATGTTGCGTAATACCCCGGGTGAACTGCGGAGAAAGCTCAAAGAAGCCGGTCATCTGATCGTGACCGGCGATGGTGAACCCTTTGCGGTGATGCTATCCGTCGAATCCGGTGAGGTTGAACAGGTGCTGGAGACCGTCCTGCGACTGCGAGCCCAGCAAGCCGTCCGGCGCATGCGGGAGACCGCCCGAGAGCGCGGTCTAGGTAGTTTGAGCGAGGCAGAAATCGAGGCTGAAATCCGCGCCGCCCGCAAAGAACGGTGAGAGAAGATGCGGATTGTCCTTGATACCAACGTGCTGGTATCCGCCCTACTCAATCCGTTTGGTTCGCCAGGACGGATACTCGATTTGATCCTGGGGGGTGCAATCCGTATTCTTTATGATGATCGCATCCTGGCAGAATATCGTGACGTGTTGCTGCGTCCCCGATTTGGTTTTGAAAAGCAGTATGTGCAGCGCTTGATGGAATACCTGATTTTCACTGGTGAGGGGGTCAGTGCGGCAATTTTGAAGGTGGATGCGGTGGACATGGACGATGTAATGTTTGCGGAGGTGGCTATCAGCGGCGCTGCCGATGCTTTGGTGACAGGTAACCCCAATCATTTCACCTTTTTGGAACATCCGCCGGTACTTTCACCGGCAGCATTTATCCAGATGTGGGCGAAAAAGAACGGCGAGCGAGACTGATAGGATGAGTTTTGCCTTTCGCAAGCACGACTACAATCTGGACGAGTTCGAGCGCTGCCCGGAGCATGGCTGTATCGTCATGCGGGTTGCGGCCGAGGCGAAGCCGGTCTGCCTGCTGGACTGGCTGAACGAGAACGCTGCCGAGCGCACGGTGCGGGATGTCATCCTGCGCGGCGAGGGCGAGTATGACCTTCCGGCGGTGATTCTGGACAACGGCTTTCTGCTGCCGGTCAAGCGGGCGGTGGATGTGGTCACCGGCAACCCGCAGGGGGAGGTCAACGAGAGCGTGTTGGACTGGCGGGTGACCGACATCCTCTACCTGCGGGGTGAGAATCAAGAGGGGGTGGCGGTGGAACTGCTGCCGGATGGTTCGGAGGCGGATGACGATCCCGGCTTTCTGTTGTACCTCGACTTGCAAATTCTGACCTACCTGCTGTTCGATGCCGAGATTCGCAAGTACGAGCCGTGAGGTAAAATGCCTGTATGCGTCTCATCCGCAACGACCCTGACCGGAATATCCACCGCTGGTATGTGGTGGGGGTGCAGGCAACCCTGCTGGAAGATTGGGCGGTGGTATGCGGGTGGGGTAGTCTGCGTTCGGGCTATGAACGCTGGCGCTGTATCCCGTGCGAGGACGAAACCCACGCCCGCCAACTGGCGGAGCGGATCGCCCGGCGCAAGATTCGGCGCGGATACCGTTTTTCGGCGGGGTGAGGACGAGCGGGGCGGGGAAATCTTATGCGTAATATTAAACCTGCAAAAAATAGGGGGGTTGCACAATAATATTACGGATAAGATTTTGTGAGAACACAGTCATGGTACGCTTATGACGCCGAGCAATGGTACGCTTTCGACCCGCACAAGGGCGATTCGGATTGAATTGTGGCGGCGGATGGAAGCCGCCGTGCAGATACTGGCAGAGGGGGTTTGTCTGCGAACGGAATTGCAATACCGCATGGGGATTAACGGCGGCGCAATCCAGCGTTTGCTGAATGTGTTGATCGAGCAAGAACTTATCGAGCAACGCTTTTTCGGCAGCGGGAAAACCCGCTATGCCGTCCTGCGCCTGACGGACGGTGGGGTGGTGTTTGCCGCAGAACTGGGCTGTCCCATTCGCCGGTCAGAGTGGGACATTCTGGTACAACGGCACAATGCCGAAGAACACACCCATCACGCCTTTGCCATCCTGTTGTTTGCCTACCATGCCCGCAGACGGGGATGGCGGGTAGAGGTGTGTCCGCCGGTGGACAATCCGCTGGTCGAGCCGGATGTGCTGGTCGAGAAGGACGGCGAGCGGATTTATGTCGAGGTGGAGACCCTGCGAAACCCCCGCAAACGCAGGGACGGGGCAGACAACACATGGGTGCGGAAGTGGATCAATCAGTACAACTTCCAGCGGCGGGTGGCAGTATGCACCCTGACGCCCAAGCGGATGCAGGGGATACTGCGCTATCTCAAACCCCGCTTTGCGGGGGTGGCCACCGAACTGACCACGCTGGCAAAGCAGCCGGACAGTGACTTGTGGCTGGAACGCTGGAATCGCGGGTAAGGGTCCTGACAGAACTATTGACACACTTTTTATACAGGGATATAATACACACAAACAAGGTGTGTACGAGAGGTGTGTTATGGTGTTAGAACGAGTACAAATCATTCTTGAACAAGACCAGCGCAGGCAGATTGCCCGCATTGCCCGGCAAGAGGGCAAGTCTGTTTCCGAAGTCACCCGTGAGTTGCTGCGCCTTGCCCTGAAAGAAAGGCAGAGAAAACAAATCGAACTAGCAGCCGAAATCCTCCAAGAGGATTACCGCAACGACCCGAAATTGACCGAATTTACCGCGTTAGATGGAGAGGATTGGGATGAAGCGCGGTGAGGTCTGGCTCGTCAATCTCGACCCAACCCTGGGGGCGGAGATGCGTAAGACCCGCCCGGCAGTGATTGTTTCCAGCGACCTGGTAGGTATCCTGCCTCTGAGGGTGATTGTTCCGCTGACCGACTGGAAAGACCGGTACGGGGTGGCACCGTGGATGGTGCGGATTAATGCCAGCCCCGCTAACGGCCTGGAGAAGGACTCTGCGGCAGATTGTTTTCAGGTGCGTTCCCTGTCCACCACCCGTCTGGTGCGGAAACTGGGCAATCTGACGGTGGACGAGATGACGCAGATTCAAGATGCGATTGCTGTGGTACTGGAATTGGAGTGATAAACTATGGCGACCATCACCCGCAAAGGTTTGAAACTGGCTGCCCGCAACCTGGCGGCCTTGCCGGGTAAAGCGGTCATGTTCCTGCTGGAAGTCATCCTGCGCCTGCTGGCGGTGGGTACGCTGGTGTTGGTGCTGGCGGCTGGCGGGGTGGGGTGGTACTTCTACGCCGTCAAGTCCAATCAGCCGATGCAGATTGACCCGCGCTTTGCCAGGACACTGCCGCCGGAAGGGATGACCTTCCGGGAATTCTGGCAAGACCGCTTCGCCGGGTGGGAGAAGATTGACGAGCGGGATTACCGCACCGGAAAATCCAAAAGCAAATCGCACTGTGCAGCAACCCAGTTGGAAATTTTCCCAATGGCACAGGTTGTAATTCCCTTCCTGCGGGTGTATTTCGTGCGCACCCAGCCCGGCACGGCAGAAGCCGAGTCGTGGATTCGTGGGGCAAAGGGCATCATCGCACCGGACGATCTGCCGTTTCTGGATGCCTGGTGGTGGCAAATCGAGAACGAGTCATGGTGGTACTGGGTTGACCATCAGGCCATCTGCAAACTACCCCCGCCGCAAAAACCGGCAACCGCTGCTCCCTGACCTTGCAATTTTGTAAGGTGCTGGAAAATACCACTTGCGAGCGGAAAAATAACTTTGTAGAATAATCGGCGAGGAACGGGGCATGCGGCTCCGAGGGCACGAGAAGCCCGAAACGTGAGAACGCTGTTTGTATTTAAGCGGCTCTCCCCAGTCAGGGAGAGCCGTTTTGTGTTAACCGGAGGTGAAGCGTGGAAATCAAACTGTCAACCGTCAAAAAAGCGTTAGTCGTCCTGCTGGTGGTCTTTGCGGCAATCGCTGCCGTGCGGTTTGTCCTGCCGATGTTCAACACCGCCCAGGCAGAACCCGAACCGACCGCCGTCCCGGACGGACGGGAAGCGGCGATTGCCGGTCTCACGGCGTTGTTTTCAACCGATGTGACCACCGGCTACGATGCCTGGCTGCAATCGGTGTGTGCGGTCTCTACCGAGAACGGCTGTGCCTTTGCGGAACTGTTCACCAATTGGGACAGGGTGGTGGAGACAAAAGCGCGCAGTGAGTATCGGGTGCAGTCGGCGGAACTGCGTAAGGATTTGGGCGAGCGGCAGGTGTGGATGGTCACGGGGACGATCCGAGACCTGAACACCGGCGAGGAAAAAGGGGGTGAGATACCGGTACTGGTGGTGCGGGAGAACGGCGAGTGGAAATTCGACCATTTTCTGTTCGAGCAGGAATTGCAGGCATTGGAGGCTGAGCCATGAAGCGGGTGGTTTACGCAGTCTTGCTTTTTGTTCTGCTGGCGGTGAGTGTTCAACCGGCCAGAGCGGATTGGGGCGATTTCTTTGACGAGGACGGCAACCTCAAACCGGGCGTGGTGGATTTGGGCGAGCAGAAAGTCCCGGCGGACTGGATGCCGGATGTGCCTGCGTGGGTGCCGGACTGGATTTATGACGGGGCAGCGACCTACCACATGTACGCCTTACCGAGCGGGGAGAGCGTCTTGCTGCCGAGCGCAACGACCCTGTTCTTCATGGCGATGAACCCGCGTGAGTCGGGGCTGGTAGATGCCAGCGGGCAGATCAATTCCGAATTGGCTTTGCGGATTCAGTCCGCCGGTCTGGTCGCTGCCGGTGCGAATGCGGGGGAAGTCTTGGCGGCTCTGTTGGGGGTCTATCTGAATGTACCCTACACCAAAGAACTGGCGGATGCGGCGATTCGTGGCGAGAATGCCTGGTCGGTGCTGAAAGAAAGCGATGCGTGGAATATTTTTAGGATTCTACGCGATGCCATGGTCCAAGACCAGCGCAATCTCTACCTGGCCATGTTCCTGTACTCATCCTGCCAGAACTCACCGACCGGCTGTCCGCAGGCCCTGATAGACGAACTGCGGCGGCGGGGGCAATGTCCGCCGTCCCTGTGTCCGGACGGCAACATCCCCGGCAGGACGCCCACGCCGGACAGGGTGGTGCAGAAATGCGGTGCGCCGAGCGTAACGCAGGGCAAGATCAGCGGCACGGCGGTCAAGACCGCCCCCAATTATGCCATCGTGACCGGGCAAGACCCGGAGAAGCGCGGAGTAGATTTGCAATTCAGCCTGACCATCGAGCCGACCATCTTCCGGTACTACACGCTGGAAGAACGCAAAGAGGTCAACAAACGCTGTATTGCCCCCAACGGCAGCCTGGTGGAACTGCCGCCGCCCATCGAAGTCAACTGCAAAGCCCCCAATCGCTATGTCGAGCAGGAAGAAGAAGTCGAGGAGTGCGTCCTGCACGAACAGACCTTCTGCGAACAGGCGCGGGTGCTGGCTTCGGCGAGCCTGAAAAAATCCAGCCGGGACTGGATTTTGAACGACCTGGCTCAGTGGTATCCGGGGGCGACCCTCATCCGCCCGGACTGGAACTGGCGCTATGCGACCGGTCAGGGCTGCGATGCGTCCAACACCTTCCGCTGGACGCTGGTGCAGGAAAAGGTGCAGATTCGTGACCCCGGCTTTTACGCCATGACACTTTCGGGCATTACCAGCGGCACGCCGGTATCGCCGTCGCGTTCGTTCCAGATACCGGCGGGCGAGTTTGACGCCTACCTGATGATGACCACCATCATCAAGTAAGGGGGCGGGATGAGTCCGGATACGCTGCTCTTGCCTTTCGTGTGGGTCTTGAACGGCCTGCTGGCGCTGGTCTGGCTGGCGGTGGACAACCTTGCGCTGGTGCTGCTCATCCCGGCGCTGGTGTGGCTGTACCTGCTGTTGGGTCAGCGTTTACATGAAGCACAGGCACGGCGGATGCGGCAGGTGCTGCTGCCCGCCGGCGGGCTGGCACTGGCAGCGGCGCTCATTGCGCCCAACCCTGCCCCGTACCTGGTGGCAGGGCTGGCAGGCGTGGGCGGTTTCGTGATGCGGGTGGACAACTACCGCCCGGACGAATCGGCGTGGGAGACGATTCAAAACCTGATCCTGTACGCCCTGGTGGGACTGGGCGCACGGGTGTTGTTCTGGGTATTGGACAACCAACCGGCGGACAATCTCATCGCCGGGGTGAATTATCTGGCGGTACTGGCTTCTTTTGCGCTGTGGGGGATGCCGGTGGCGCAGGCGGGGCTGCTCATCAAGAACCTGCTGGCGCACGCCCCCACGGGGGCAGACCCCCGCACGGTGATCGAACGGGCAAGAGAGCGGAGGTAGGCGATGCTGCGGATACTGGACAACGGCATTGAGAGCAGGAACGGCCACTTTCATGCCGCCTGGTGTCTGGTGGACGAGGACGGACGGCGGTACTACCGGGTGGCCGTCCTGCGGGAACTGACCGCCATCACGGACGACCCGCAGAACCGGCGGCAGGCGGGTGAGGGGATGCTCGGCAAGCAGTGGGCAGCCATCACCGGGCTGTACAACGCCGGGGTGAACTTTGTCTATTCGGCACTGGGTATCTTCCAGCCCGACCACATCGGAATCGTGCAGTTGTACGGAGCGGCGGTGTCCGCCGATTCGGTGGCGGCGGGGATTAGCAGAGCCGAGCGGGACGCAGCGGCGGTGGAAGCGACCCTGGCGGGATTTGCCCAATCCCAACTGCGCCCGCCGGATCTGGACATCATCCGCTGGTATGTCGAGTTTTTGAGCAGCGCGAGGAAACCGCTGGCGTTACTCGGCCACCCCGACCCGAGAGTGAAACGGCGGGGAACGGGACGGGACGGCGCACTGCCGGAGGAAGCGGACGACCTGGCCATCGAGCAGAACGAGATTTTGTTCAGAGGGCTGGCGAAACTGCGTGAGAACTTCGTCTTTCAGGTGGTCAGCGACCATGTGCCGCGCGGGGAACTGGTGCGGGACTGCAAGGCGGAGCGGTTGGGCGGGGTGGCCACCGACTTGAAGTCGCTCAGTTTCATCGGGGACGAGTTACGCAAGATGGTGGACATCACCCCGGCAGAACCGTTGTGGCTGGAACGCTGGTAAGCGGACGGGGGTGGGGGAAGCGTCCCCCTTCCCCGTCCGGGGATCAGCCCGTCCCTGGTCTCCGGGCGGCTCGTTGACAGGCGAATACGGCGGGAGTGGCTGCTCTCCCTCTGCTGGCACGCTTACCCGCAGTGTGCCGGGACGGGTGGCGGCTGGCTGCCTTCTCTGTCTGCTCATCCGTGAGGGTGGGCGGTCAGAGGGCAGCCAGCCCAAATCCACTCGAAAAAGGAGAGCAGCCATGAAACACTTGATTTTGTTCCTGTTGGCCGGAGCGGGGTTGTATCTGGCGGGGGTGGACTTCGAGACCCTCTTGGGTCTGAACACTGCCGCTGTGGATACCGTCCTGCTGGTGGTGGCGGTGCTGTTCGCTGTGGCATTCGTTGTCCGTCTCATCTGGACGGCGGTGTACATCGGCAGCGGGCAGTATGCGCTGGACAGACGGCTCGACCAATGGATCAAGTAACCGCCGTATGCGTGCCAAAACGAGCCGAACAGACCGCCTGCGAGAGATAAGCAGGCGGTCATGATTATCCATGAATGAAATTTGACTTAAGAATGCCCATTTTGATATGATCGCTGCGATGCTGAAGGTAAAACCTTTTTTATTCTTCCCAGATACTCAAAGGAGTCTCCAAGCATTGATCATCTTCAGCCTCCAGAATGAAGCGGGTAAATTCCTCGGGTGGCATGCTCAATACCTCTTCAATTGGTTTATATCTGTAGGTTTCTTCGTACTTTCTGAAAAAATCCAGGAATTCTTTTTTCTCGTCGGGAGACCAGACTACAACACCGCCACTTTGATTAATCAGGGATTTTTTACAAATTCCAACAAAATCTTCACCATTCCTGCGAACCAATTCAGCATAATTACTTATCATTCCCATTATTCCCTTATCGGGATAGAACATCTTTACGGTAAATTCAACAGGACCGGTCCAAATGCCAGTCAGATGTATCCAGATTTCCTCAGGATTACCATAATCTACAAAAAAATTCTTAAGGTCATGAGGGTTTGCTGTAATGATCCATTCAATTGATAAAGTATCTCTGTCCAATACAAAAATAGCCATTAATGAATTCATCAAAGATGGTTGATTGTCATAGGCAAAGTAAAACTCGCGGGTGATTTTATCTAAGTAAACTGGGTGATTCTTAGGATCGCTGATTTTCCAGGCTAACGGTTGCAGGAAGTCAAAAGCTTCTTTCCATGTGGTTTTGCCGGGAGTTATCCCCCACCAGCAAGGTAACTCACAACCGCCGTTGGTTTGGATCAATTCTTTCACTATTGCCAGGGCCTCGGCCGGTGGCAGGGTGGGCAGCGGCACCCAGGTGGGGGTGCCTGTTGGTTTGGGGGTGCGGGTGGGGAGGGGAATGGCCGTGGCAGAGGGATTGCGGGTAATCGAGTGTGCGGTTTGGGGTGGTGAAGAGGAGCGGGAAAGTGTTGGTGAAATGGGCTCGGGACTCTTTACCACGCAACCACTCCAAAGCATGGAAGCGATAATAGAGATCACCACAAGAAAGGGAGTGGAAAATTTCATGATTTTTTCCTTTTCACATAACTTCACCACCAGCCGAGCAAGCTACCCATGTGATCCAACATGAATCGACTTTTTTGTATTCCCCACTGAAATGTTTCCCACTTTCCAAACACCCAGCCGATGAACATGTCGGCAAATTCTTCACTTCCCCGCTGACCGGACACCCCGAATTGCCAATCATTAAAGCCGCCAGCATAGCCGAAAGAGCCATATTGGTCTTGAGATACAATCACATCATTATCCGTAACCGGACGAAGTAATTTGACCGGTACATTCTGGGCTGCCTTACCAACAGCGTTGTTGAAAGCATGTCCCAGTTCGTGAACGATGACAACTCTTGAATTGTTTTTCATTCGCGAGGATGTGTTTATTATAAGATTGAGAAAGCTTAGCTAAAATTAGGTTTCGAGTTCATTTTGCCAAAAAGAGGGAAGGCTCAGGCGATTTTTGTTCTTATAGTTTTATCACCCAATATTGAGTAGCCATTGGCAGAAAGATGACAAAACCATTCATAGCAGCAAATATTAAAGCAAACCTGAGCAATTCTGGAAAAAACCACCGTATTACCCAAAAAGTTATTATCCCGCATCCTATACAAAAGAGCGAAATAAGGCCCAGGTAAAAGTACTTTTCTAATCCTGTAACATCAGATCTGGACCATTTCCTATTTGGAAAAAAGCTAAAAGAGGAAAACTGTGAAAGTCTAATATACAGACCACAAAACCATAAGGCAAGCATAAATCGCACGATAAAATCAGCGCTTGTTGACCCTAAAATTTGAGGTTTCTCATTGAATGAAGCAAATCCCAACAGTGCTATAACCACAAAGGTCGGAAGGACTATACCATAGAATGTCTTTTGGATTTTAGAGATGATAATCATCTCGAACATTTTTTTACTTGCCCTTTATCTATTCTACCGCAAGGGAGAAATGGAGTTAGATTAACATGTATGCCGGTTGGCCCATTGATACCTCCGCCAATGCCAGCATAACCACCTCCAGCACCGCCGCCAATATAAATAGTCGCAGGCACTTGACCTGCCAGCCGATTGAACCGCTGACATAGGCCGGGTGCGAAAACCGCATAGCCCTGCTACCGCTAAAACCGGGCTGGTCTGGCGGTATGGGCGCTTGGCTGAAAAAGGTGGTAAATTGTTAATCTACGCCCGACAGAGACCGTGCCGGAAGATTGGGGGCTGGGATAAGCAATCCTACCCCCAAGAGAGCGGAACAGGTCCTTTCCAAGTGGCTTGTTTCGCTTTTCATCTGGAAGGGGGTTTCTGATCGTGTGATTCTAACCGTTCAATTTGTCTCTGGATAAGATCATCTCTGTATTTGGATAACCTTGCATACCAGAAGAACTGGACATATGTCCCTAAAGCGCTGATTGCGAAGATGAATGGAACCAAGCAAAGACCCGGGAATGCCAAAATCATACTTTTCAAAACCCCAGTTTCGGCCCAAATATATACACCAATGATCAATACCACAATAAAAGAAAAAATGGCTGCCAAACCCCCTATTCTTAACGATCGCCGAAATTGTTCTTTCCTTTCGATTGGATACTTCACGTTGAACAGCCTTATTGCCGATACCAGGCAGCCTAAAGCTAATATCCCCAATAGTAATATCAGGAGCCAGTGAACGAAGGTAAATTTCATCATCTTACCTCCAACTCCCCCCGTTTCAGTCTAAACTCCATCTTAATGGGTGGTGGAGAAATAACCCCAAGATCCCCCAATACTGTTCCTGTCTGGATCAGTAAAGATGGGTAAGCAATAGGCGATATCCAACCGGCTGTCGTTGCAAAAATGCTGACCTGACTCGCCGAACCAACAGCCACTTGGCTGTTCAATTCGATGCCTTCTGCGCTAATAACAAGAGTGGACTCGAAACCGGTATCGCCTGATATCAGTTCGGATAATACTGTGGTTAAAGTGGCACCAGAAGCCAAAAAGTTACCTGCAATTATTAATGGACGAATACCTAATTCTGCCGTTGCCCATCCCACAGACGCTCCCGCCGCACCAGTGACTACGGCTGTTCCTCCACCAGGAAGCGTTATAACAGCTCCACCAGTGGCTCCAACAACTATTCCTGTCGTGACAATGGCGCTCGCTGCAAAATCGACAGCCTCAGCCGCGATATCAAGTCCAAGACCAATGTTCGACATCGCACCAGATACTATATCGCTGGCATTTTCCACCCCCAACTTCTCACCCAGCCGATTTACGACACTGCCTAGACCAAAAGTACTTATTGAGCAACTGAAGCCAGAACTCGAGAATGAACATGGCCAATGCCCATCCGGGTCGTTATAAATTATGGGGTTGTTATTAGCATAGGCATACCTGTCCCATGCCAGCGGGTTACCAGCCCCCGGCACGAGGCTGTCCGGCTGGATGAAGCGTCCCAGCAGGGGGGCGTAGAAACGGGCGCGGTAGTCGTACAGTCCCAGGGTGGCTTCCTCTCGTTGGGCGGTGAAGTGGCCATTTTTCATCAACAGCGTTTAATCCTCCAGCACTGCTCCCCACCCCGGCCAGGAGAGAATTTGTTTGGCCAGATCTTCCGAGGTCACAATTTCCGGTGTTTGGGTGAGTGAATCGAAGTAAGTATCGGTATTCAAGAAACAAATCAAATCTACCTGATCAGCTCTTTCAACCGTTATTGGTTTAAAGCCACTTTGATCTGCGCCGATGACCAATCCTTTCTCAGGGTAAAGCAGGTAAAGGCTCTTTGTGGCAATCTCACCAGTCCAGACTCTCGAAATTACAACTTGATCGGGTATTCCAAAGGTTTCAATGGTGTTTTCTAAACTCAGATTGAAATCTCCAAATAAACCGATACGATTCACAACATCATCCTTAACGAGTATCTCACCCTTAAAATAATCTCCAAGAAAGTATAGTCTATAGACCTCTGAATAACTACCCCAAGGGCCGATTTTTATGGAGCGTTCTTGATCTAAATCTGGTATCTGACTGAGCATGAGGGGTACCTCAGCATTGGTGGTTTTACCCGGAATGATCTGATACCAGCAAGGCGGAGAGCAAGGTGAATCAAGAATAATCTGACCTGGTTCTGGAGTGGAGGTGGGTGGTGGGGTACAGCCCAGGGGATATAGAAAGAGAATTCCAAACAAAAGAAGAAAATGAAGAATTTTCATGGACCACCTATTGAATGAGCGAAACGATTGCACCGACCCATATTGATAAAGAACAGGGAACAACCTCTGGATTGTAGATACTCCAGGCAAAAGCCTCTGCGAAGTAATCGGCAGTTGATCCATTGCCATATCCACTTCGAGCGAAACTTCCCCATTTGAAGTCTTCTGGAATTTGAAGTGGAGGGGTATTGAATCTCGTGCTCAACGGAATACCGCCTGCAAATTTGACTGTGGCATCAGCTAGACAGGCGAAGGGCCCCTCTTGGAGCAACCGTATGTCGGCCTCGTGCGGGGGACAGAGCCACCCGGCCAGTGTAATTGATCCGTGCCAATCACAGAAGATGAAAATAAAAGCAAGATATCTTCGCTTATTTTATATTTTTAGAGGTTTGTCACAAGTCATTCATTTATTTGATCATTTCTTTCTTTTTAAAATAAGTGCCGATATCCAGATAGGTAACACAATTAATGTTATAGTAATTATAAGATCCCCATAGCCAGTAATTTTATGATCCCCGATCATTATGAGTATTATTCCACATATCATCCAAAAAAAACAAGCTAATTGAAGAAATGACAACCCTGCTTCCGGCCCCTTTTGGGTAAAAATAGGAATAAGTGCCTTCTTTATGGTCTGGGAGAACCCCGTTCCTTGAAGACGGATATGAACAAACTTGACCAAAGTCAATAAGAACCATAATAAAATCCCAGAGGTAATCAAGGAAGTACCCATCCTGGTTACTCCATGAGTATACTTTTTTGAACCAACCTAGAAGCTCTCGAAGCCGCAAATCCAGACATAATATTACCAGCAGCACTCGCTACCCCAGTTTGTCCTCTAGCAAGTGCTGCGGCACTATAGACGGTCTTGGGCGGAAAGTAACCAGCGGGTGAATTAGGCTTGTAAATGTTAGATAAAGGACCATTAACCAGGAAAATCGAATTGATCAAATTATTGGCTCCAATGTCAATCGTTGCACCTATTGTTCCATAAATTGCTGCCAGTTGAGCACCCTCAATAGTCCAGTTTTCCGTTTGAAGGGCATATTGAACTTCAGCCCCTGCAATATAGGTTAGTCCCTTGGCTGCAACACCTAACCGCGTCATTGGCAACAGGGAACTGGTACCGCCTACCACACTAGATATAACGGTGGTTTCGACAAATGAGGTTGCTTCGAATGAGTCGCGATTTGAAGCCATATAATCTACTTGCGTGAATGCCGCAGCTGACCCGGAACCAATCATTGCAGTGGCAAGGGTAGATAGAGCAGCCGTGGTGGTTGGTGCAGCAGCAATTCCGATGCCGGAACCGATGAGAGCGCCAGAAACTACTCCCGCACCGACTGCCAGCCAGTATTCTCGGCTATCAAAGGTCATCAGATTGGTACTAAAATAACCAATTGCTCCCACCATCCCACCGATTGCGCCACCAATCACTCCACCAACGATGCCAAAATGCCCAGTTGGGTCTGAATATACAAGCGGTGAATTATTAGCATAGGCATACCTGTCCCAAGCCAACGGGTTACCCGCCCCGGGCACGATACTGTCCGGCTGGATGAAGCGTCCCAGCAGGGGGTCGTAGAAACGGGCGCGGTAGTCGTACAGTCCCAGGGTGGCTTCCTCTCGTTGGGCGGTGAATTTGTAGCGCACGGAATACTCACCGGTAGTATAGCGCAATTCACCCCACGCTTTGTAGAGATGGCGGGAACGAAATGAGCCGCCGATGTCGGTCACTACGCTGGTCGAACCTTGCGAAGCACCCTGAGTGCATCGAAGGGGGTATGGTCACCCAGCGGCTAGTCAAGGGTGCGCCAACCTCTGCGCAGCGATGTAGGATGCCACGACAACTTACTGGCCAAGTAGGGCTTGCTTGCTTTGCATGAATGTTTATTTTAGTAAGGATCAGAAAATATGATTTTGGCTTAATTGAACTAGAATGCTTTCCGAATAGGAAAAACTAATCAATCCTCACAGAGAGGGACTTCTTTTTTGAATACTCGGACATCAGAAATGAGTAGAAGTTCCGCAAATTGAACCCATCGTATTGGCTCGATTTTCTTCGTTTTAGCTTCAAGCCGATATAGACCTTGATTACTTCCTCCGATCAATCCGATCTCTGAAAGATCAGACATTAGCGGAAAGAAACCGGAAACCCCTGACCAAGCCCCATCAACCATTTCGGCAATTTCTTTTTCAGTGACTTGGAGAACCTCCCAATTTTTTTGAATGTCAAACCAATGAAAACTAGAGACGATCTGATTATTCTCGTCACGGCTTGTCATGATTAACAGGACGACTCGACCATTTTTACTCCATGTGATTTCATCTCCAATTCTGAGATTTGTTGAAGGCAGAGGCAATTTTTGTGATTTACCATCATCTGGATAAAAAATCCATGCCTCCGTATGAGAAACTTCGCTTTCTTCAATTGGCTGTTGATTTTGAAAAACCACCAAAATCTTGTCACCATCAGGTGACCATTGCAGGCTTGCCGGCTTTAATTTAGGATTCATGAAGTGTGAAATTTGTTGAGTTTCTAGTTCGGGCAAACTGGTCACGAAAACCTGAAGAAATCCATCTTGATCATAATCTGTAAAGGCTATTCGGGAACCATCAGGTGACCATCTGCCTCCCCCCTTCCAAGTTCCGCCACGAGAGGATAATTGAACCGGTTTTTCAATCCCATCTAAATGGATCAGTTCTACATTTTGAAATTCAGCCCAGTCGTATCCAAGAAAACCAGAAAAAACCACATAGATGACATATTGCTGATCGGGAGAAATCTGAGGATTCCAACGGCGAGAATTCGTTGCATTTTGTATTAACCGAAAGATTTCGACCGCTTCTGTTTTATTGGGAGAGAATTGAAGGATCCGATGTTCCCCCCTATCCTCAAATAAGCCTAAATAACCGCAGGGGAGTGCATTTCTTAGGATAGAAAGCAGGAATCCAAAATTGCTTGAGTACTTACTCAAGTCATACCAAGTTTGCTCACCGGTTTGAAGGTTTATCGTTTGAAGGTTTTGATTTACATCAACAATTGTGACGAATGGATATTCTTCAGCTTTTTGATCCCATATACTTTCCTCTATTATTCCAATTGTGGATACGGGCAGAAAAAGCGAGGGAGTGTGGTAAGGTGTATTTGCTGCATCTGGGATCTTGGAAAAACTGTAGGTGGTGCAACTCCATAGTAAAGAGAGTGGAAAAAATATTGCGACGATAACCCCAATCCACCCAAGACGCTGCTTCTTGTTTTCGGATACTTGCTCTTTCATTAGAGGAACCTTTCTAATTCGAATCGAGTTTGCTGGACAGGGGTTTTCGCGGGTCACTGTTTCGGCCAGCTTGCCGGATAATAAGGTGAGTAGCCAAATCTAGGACCAAGATTCAAAAATTTGGTTATCATGTCTTCATATGATAACGCCCAGTAACTTTTTGAATCTCCGGTTACGATGGTATGTCTTTGATCATTCCAGCGAATATTGGCGGATTTCCTGACTTCGAAATGTAGATGAATTGCTCCTTCGGGGTAGGGGGTATTCCCCATCAATCCAAGCACTGTTCCCGCCGTTACAAACTGTCCATGAGTTAAGTTTGGGTCGATATAACTGAGATGGGCATAAATGGAGTAAAACTTATGACCGAAAACATTATGTTCTAATACAACCTTCAAACCCAGGTCGGCAGCTTCGTTAGTCCATATTCCCGTAACGTAGCCATCGTATGCAGCCTTGATCGAAGTTTTACTGCCCATATTTCCGGAAAAATCAACCGCCGCATGAACACTTCCATTTGGACATCCTTGTGTGGTACAAGGACCGCCGAAGCGGTTGGTAACACTGAGCCCATCTCCGGGATACCTGAGGTTATTTACAAAATATCTTTCGGCTTCACGTTCACTAATCCACCCATTTCTATCAATATCAATTTTCCGGTCAAAGTTATTTCCCCAATACCCATTTGAGTCCGGGTCGGTTGAGCAGATTTGGGTAGTTCCAACGTCAACGCAAAAATGCCCGCTGGGGTCGGTGTAGCGAACCGGGTTGTTGAGGGTGTAGGCGTACCTGTCCCATGCCAGCGGGTTACCTGCCTCCGGCACGAGGCTGTCCGGCTGGATGAAGCGTCCTAGCAGGGGGTCGTAGAAACGGGCGCGGTAGTCGTACAGTCCCAGGGTGGCTTCCTCTCGTTGGGCGGTGAATTTGTAGCGCACGGAATACTCACCGGTAGTATAGCGCAATTCGCCCCACGCTTTATAGAGAAAGCGGGAACGAAATGAGCCGACGCTATCGGTCACTACGCTGGTCGAACCCAAATGATCACCGAACAGGAAATAGACACTGCTGGCGGCGGCGGTATATTCCCTCACACCTGCACTTGCGGCAGGTGCAAGGGCGGCAATCCGCTGGCTGCCGATAAGTATCAATTCCTATCGGTTTTTTAAATAAAGAGAAACCCATTACTTTCTCCATTTTTCGATTTTTCTGCGAAAAGAATGCAGCCATATGATTTGGTAATATCCAATGTAAGCACCTATTGTAGTCATCACAAAAATAGGAATGGTTATCCAAGCCCACGACCCAATATTCAAGTTAAGGAAATCACTAACACAATCTCCTGAGCTTTGGCTAACTCCCATGAAGGCGAGCCCATTTATTACAATTATAGCGGTACCGATTCCCGTCAAAATGGAACGTCCCCATCGCTGTTTATTCGTTTTAGGTGCTTCCCAAGGCTTTGCGCCAATTATCATAATAACTAAAGCGATTATGATAATTGAGAGTGGAAAACCCTGACAGAAATTCATCTTCACTAATCCTTATACCATAGAACTTGGGTGGATATTTGAAAATTGAGAGGCACATTATAGATATGAGTGTTTATTACCCCATGATCAAAGGCAACAGCGGCTGTTTGAATTAATAATGAGCCTTCTACAATGCGAGTTGCCCATCCCAAAGTTGTTAGATAGCCGCTTGCCAAGGAATTTGAGCTAAAGAAGATATTACCCGTCATGGTAATATTTTTAGGTGCTTGGGCAATTTGAAATTGTAGACGGCTATCACCGGATTTCATATCGGCCAAGATACTTGCTGTTGAAGCTATGGTTGCAGAAACATTCCCAACAGTAATCAGACTTTGGACAATCGGATTTGTTTCGCCCAATATCCAACCAGCGGCAAATCCTGATGGAATACCTGAGACGGGATTACCTTCAAAAGTAGTTCCGGCGATTGTGCCTACTCCCACATGACCAATTACGATCAATTCTGCCAGTGCGTCAACCCCCAAAGCAAAGTGATTGAGATTCGTTCCCCAATCTCTAAGCTGTTCAGGCGTAAATGGTATGGATTCTTCTATAATTACTTTAGTGTCAAATTGAAAAATAATTTTAGAATCCTTCAGCGTAGGTTCAAACTGCTCACATCTTGGATCATCAACTCCATCCCCACAGGCAAAATGCCCGCCGGGGTCGGTGTACCGAACCGGGTTGTTGAGGGTGTAGGCGTACCTGTCCCATGCCAGCGGGTTACCTGCCTCCGGCACAAGGCTATCCGGCTGGATGAAGCGTCCCAGCAGGGGGTCGTAGAAACGGGTCCCTATCAGGTAAACGCTATGGATCTCCTCCTGGCACTGGCCGCTGTTGCCTAACCTCATTGATTTCCCTCAGCCGGTTCGACATACTGTGGTAAAATCCGTGGTCACACCTTCGGCCAATGTTCCACCTTCCCTCCCGGACCAACATTAACTTTCGTGACCTCACCTTTGGCATCGCGGAAGATCATGGAATTCCCCTCCATCCCCTCAAAGGTGAAGCCAAAATGCTCAAAGTAGCGTCGGGCTTCGGCGATCTCCTCCTCTTGTGTCTTTGCCTTGGGCCGCAATTCATCGACAAAGGGGAATTCTGGCTTCCGACATGGCGGCACCAATGTGCGGAGGTCAAAGTTATCGGGCAGAAACCCTCCCATAGATTGCCTCAGTTCCTCTATGCGAGCCCGCACAGGTTCAATGTCAAAAAAAGCATCGGCTCCCAGGTGTTGCCGGACCTCCCTCTCCAATTGCTTCGCCGCAGGGTTGTTCCAATCGAAAGGCGTGGGGGCAATAGTGAAGAAGATGCCACCCGTATCCAGCCACTGCTTGTGGACGCACGGCAGCGTCTCGAACTTCTCGCGACCGAACCAGTCCACGTAGAAGGGGCCGAGGTAGTTGCCCCAGTACACTCCAGGGAGACCGTCTTCGTGAATCCACGGTCGGGAGACAAACTCTTCTCGTTGAATCCCTTCCGGAAAGCCTGGCCTGGGTGGTGTCTGCCAAATGACTACGTCTTTGTGCTCAAGCTCTTCATCCAGAAAGAATTGAGCATACCAGGCATCCAGTAGTTCTAGCAGTTTGAAGCAGAAAGCAAGCCAACCAGTGAGGTGTTTTGGGTCTCGCACATAGGCTGCCTCAACGTAACAAGAGCTTTTCCCAAAAGGGGTATGTGGCCCACGACTCCATTCAATACGATAGGTACAGCGAGGTTTCTTTTTGTGTACCAGGAAGATGTCACCACTTGGCATATCCGGGGTGAGTCGCTGTTTCTCCTTATTCACCAACATGCCAATGGCCGGCAGTAAGTTGGAAAGTGAAAAAGGCGTGCGAAAGGGTTCGTAAACCCCGCATAGGTCGGGCTTCACCGGAGCATGCTCGGCGATGAAACGGAGGATTGCCTCTGCCTTCTCCGAGGTGTCAAACTTAGCCCGACCATCCACCCATACATTGAAATATTTCATCCTACGGTACTCCTGTTTAATGTGTTATGACATCTCGAATGGGCTTAAATCCATATTGGCTAAGCAAACGAAGCAAACTCTCACTCAACTTCGTATCTGGTCGGATGTGCAGTTCATAAACGAGACCATGCTCAGCTGCATACTTGATTTGTGCCCGGATCTGCTTTTCGGCCGAGAGGTACGCGACATCTTTGATCTCGCCGATGACTTTGTCGTCCAAATAATCGGGGAGGGTCTTGACCACCTCTTCCCCCAGTCGCACTTCTAGTAATCGCTTCTGACCCTGGCGACCCAATTGAGCTAACATCCGCTCCTCCGTCACCATCCCTTGCACCATAGGTCGTAGCCAGTTGGGTAGATTGTTTAGGGCAGCTTCGTCCCCGGCAGCTAGGGCCTCTCGCGCCGTGCGGATAAGCCCCCGCCGGGTTAGATCATCGGCTGGCAGGCTGACGGGTAGAATATCATCCGGCTCACCCCCTTCCAGGCTGAGGGCCAGGATGATATTAAGCTCGGCCAGACGCCGGTCCAGGTCAGAGGAATTCGGGTCGCTGAGGGTACGGCCGGATTGGTAAACATCCCAGGCTGTCCAGCCATAGTCAACGAGCTTGAGAACACCCAAGGCAACCGGGATGCACCAGGGGCAGTGCCCGCTGGGGTCGGTGTAGCGCAGAGGATTGTTGTAGACGTACGCGTAGCGATCAAAGGCTAGGGAATTACTTGCCTCAGGCACGAGCGTGTCGGGCTGGGTAAACCTCCCCACTGCCGGGTCATACCATCTGGCGTTGTAAAAGTACAGGCCGAACTCGTCGGTGTAACTGTATTGCCCGGTGTAGCGATAGCGGGTGGGTGGGCTGCCCCAAGTATAACGCAACTCGCCAAAGGCGGTGTAGCGCAACTCGGAGACTTTATTGCCCTGAGCCTCAGTGGTGAGGGCGGTGCTACCCAAATGATCACCGAACAGGAAATAGACACTGCTGGCGGCGGCGGTATATTCCCTCACAGCAATCCGCTGGCTGCCGATGAAGATGTAGTTGCGCCAGGTCTGCCCGGCTGAGGGCATCTAACCCCAGTGCAGCCCAGTTTCCCCAGCCAACGGCACAGCCGCGCCTGGCCTGGTTGGGGCTGGATGAAATATTCAGAGTCCGGGTTGTTAAGGTGCAGGAAAAATAGGGGGCACTAATCTGGTTCGGCTACTCCGGCATCCCGCAGCATCTTCAAACCATCCAGCAAGTCATTGAATTAGGAATACTCCTTTAGGACCTGATTGATCTACCCGAAGGGGAGCGGTCCTAACAGGTACAAATCGGGTCATTGAAATATACGCTGGGAATATCATTTTTGTTGTGGAATTAATCTGAAATTCCGCAGGATATGAAGATGCATTATAAAAAAGGTTGCTGGAATAGCCGATCAAACGATGATCCCTTTTATTGTTTTAGGAAATTCGGGATGGCTCTCATAACTCAAAGGAAAAACTTCTCCTAACGCTCTGTTCAAATACTTTGCCAACTTCTTTTTTCCTTTAAGGGAAAAGGTTTGGCCTTGAAGGGGAAAATCAATGAGATCTCCTTTCTCATTACTAATGGCGATTGAGTACACAGAAAGATCGCTTGTACGCACGGCAATCATGCCTTCTATCTGAGAATGGTCTCTTAAGTGCAAGGTGGCCATCACGAAAAAAGCGTCGTGATTCTCGATTGCATTTGGTTGCTGCCATGGTATGACCAGGGACTCGTCATCTTCTTCCGCCCATGTCCATACTGGAAAGGCTTTAAAATCCTCAATGGTTAATTCGAAGATTCTCTTCAACATTTTCCCTCGTTATTTGATAATGATATCTGTGCCTCTGATCAGTATTGAAATTCCATGAGTGAGAGTTGTAAATTTTCTAACAAATTCAGATTGAATTGCAGGATTAGACAGATCCTCGATGATTACAGGAATTTCTTCATCCAAAAGTTTGAAAGCGGCTAATCTTCTGTTATCAAGGCTGTACAAATTTCCTTGGTATTCGACGACACGAAGGTATCCTCGGAAGAATCCATTTTGGATTTCGTTGGTCAAATCATCTAAATAATAACCTGCTCTGGTAACTGGTGAAATGCTAGATTGTGTGAATCGGATCAGATTAGCAGGAATCTTCTGGATTGCTTGGCTCCCAACTTGTAATGTAGTTTTTAATTCATTGGTTGGGTCTCCATCTGCGGAGAGGGTGGTGGTGAGGGTGGTTGCTGTACCCAGATGGGCAAGCAGGGGGTAAATTCCAGCGGCTCCTGCCCCCAAACCGGTTCCGAGGAGCGTGCCTACCGCCGCGTAAAGCGCCACCTGCCCGGCATCAATGTTGAACGAGAGCGCATCCCAGAAGCACAGCCCGTGGTTGAGGTTGCGGATGACCTGAACGCCATACCCGTAGGCTGCCCCACCCAGCAGACCGCCGAAACCGTCTAACAGCAGGGAGGGGTTTTCCCCGCTGGGGTCTGTAAAGCGGAGGGGGCAAGGAAAGCTCGTGTTGTTAAGGTGCAGCAAAAATGGGAAAATTTACTAATCTGGATACCTTAGGAGCAAATCTATGTCGGCTATATTGGGGAAGATTTTCGGCATTAAGATTTCCTCTTGGATAACTGGTTATAATCCCAAAAGTTTTGTTCTGCTTTGATGATCATCTCTCCAAGAATAGAATTTAATGGCCAAGAGTCTATAATTATCTTTCCCATCATCGTCCTTGTGCTCAGGCTCTGACGATTTTCCTGAATGCATTTGAGCATATCCAATAACTGTTCGCGAAAGAATTCCAATTGCTTTCTTGACATAGGCCCAGATTCAGGAACTGAAACGGATGCAACATGATCATCAAGGGCATCAACTGCTTGTTGAATGGTTGTAACCACCTGCTCTTTTTTCACGGCATCAAATCCTCTAAGCTCAACACGAATTTTTGAATTTGACCCCCTGGTAAGAACTGTCCTTGAGGAGCGGCTCGACCTTCAATGATTGTTGTGCCAGGGCGGATTTGCCATTGTCTGAAGCGAGTCATTTGATTCCATTCGCGCTTAATAGCCAAACTTTGTTGAGAGGCAGGAAATGTCTCGAAGAGAAAGCGACCTTTTTCAAAAGCATTGATGTTGTCATAGTACCTGATTCCATATTCAGCAAAAGTAGATACCCTAACTCTAATGGTGGGGATCTCAAACGACTCGATAATTTGCTTTCTTAGCGAATGTGGAACTCCCATTTTTTGAAGGTAAGCGGAAGCAGAACGAACACCGTCATATAAGGAATTAATGTCTCTTGTCAGTCTTGCCACATCACCCGCATCATCGGCGTGGGCGGCAAAGCGGATGACCAAGCCCCCAGCAGGCAGGAAGGGCACTGCCAGGCTGAGGGCATCCAGACCCAACGCAGCCCAGTCTCCCCAGCCAAGGGCACAGCCGCGCCTGACCTTATCGGCAATCGTGTAAAGGTCAAAGCCCAACATGGCTGCATCGAAGAGCGTCTCGATGAACTCCCCGCTGGGGTCGGTGAAGCGCAGGGGGTTGTTGAGGGCGTAGGCGTACCTGTCCCATGCCAGCGGGTTACCTGCCCCCGGCACGAGGCTGTCCGGCTGGATGAAGCGTCCTAGCAGGGGGTCGTAGAAACGGGCGCGGTAGTCGTACAGTCCCAGGGTGGCTTCCTCTCGTTGGGCGGTGAATTTGTAGCGCACGGAATACTCACCGGTAGTATAGCGCAATTCGCCCCACGCTTTGTAGAGATGGCGGGAACGAAATGTTATGTCTTAATAAGTAGCAGGTTGGGGCGATTATTGAAAGCTCCAAGGCTGTTTGTAATCTTGCAGTACACCGGTTTCGTTTTTATTTTCAGTAAGTTTTTAAGGAGCCGATAGAGATTGGTTTTATCATTATCTCATCCATTCCCAGGGCAGGACGAAAACTCAAAACACAAGCCCCTTTTTGTAGATGGCAGCGAGGCAAGTTTCCAGAAGGCAGGATAGGTTCTTTCAGCTTGTTTCGCTTTTTCATTTGGGAGAACGCTTATGTGTCATGATCATATTTGTCCAGGTAGACGTCAATCTCCACTTCAACTAAAGGAATAAGTTGTACATTGGTGACTTTGGATTTTTTTAGGAGATTGTGCACTTTCTGGGTGACGACAATTCCATGATTGCGGATCAGGAAAATATCACTGCCGTCCCAATCCTCTTCGTAGAAGTAGAGACCTTTGTACACCTTGAAGGGTTCGCCTCCTGGCACAGCCTGACGGGTAAGGATCTGGCTGCGACTCCGGTCGCGCCGGCACTCGTTACCCGTCACCGCAAAGCCATGATAGCCCGGCAGCGGCTCGCCTCTTCGCCCGTACACCTCCACCGGATAGGTCGTCCAGCCGGTGATTTTATTCATTCGCAAGAGTTCTGACACTCGCTCTGATATGCAGACCAGCGGTGTTAGACCCGACCAGAGAAAATCGGTGGCTTGCCCACCCCGATAAGCGCCCAATCTCAAGGGGGTATCCAGTTTCAGCCTTCCGCGAAACAGTTCTATCGCCTGCCCTTTGGTCAGCCAGTCACTGTAGCCTTCGTCACTCAACCGGAGAGGCCTTGACGCCAGTGGATCGTCCAGACGATACAATTTGTTGTAATCAAGGATTGCCAAAGTGGACATCGAATCCATACTCCTTCGACAACCGTGTGGCAAAGTTCAGAATTTCTTCTTTTGTGCGTTCCGATTTAAAGAATTCTTTCCACTTCGCATTGTAGGCATAACTCCAACCTCGGTGAGCCATTGCATCTACCCAACTGCCATAGATAGGGTCGTGGATATTGATGCCTGCTTTTGCAAAATCCTGGGCAAACTCCTGCGGCAAGACGTGATGGGCTTCCATCCCCATGGTATCATCCAGTCCTTTTCCTGTCAATCGCTGTAAGTTCTCGCGGAAGTTCCAACTGGTGAAGGACTTGAAAGCCTGTTCGCCCGCTTCCTCGCTGGCCTCTTTGCCCAACGTGACCAGCCCCTTCCGTGCCAGGTCGTCCAGTGGAAGCGACACGGGCAATAAATCGTCCGGTTCAGCGGCTTCAAATGCTGCGGTTAGCGCGAGGTTTACAGCAGCGGCATCTTTTGCCTGCTGGGAAGCATTCGGATCTGCCAATACCCGGCCTGATTGCCAGGCGTCGTACGCCGTCCAACTATAATCGATGACTTTCAGGGCAACAATTGCAATACCGATGATAACCGGTATGGGTATATGGCCATCAGGATCGGTATAGTATATGGGGTTGTTATTAGCATAGGCGTACCTGTCCCATGCCAGCGGGTTACCTGCCTCCGGCACGAGGCTGTCCGGCTGGATGAAGCGTCCTAGCAGGGGGTCGTAGAAACGGGCGCGGTAGTCGTACAGTCCCAGGGTGGCTTCCTCTCGTTGGGCGGTGAATTTGTAGCGCACGGAATACTCACCGGTAGTATAGCGCAATTCGCCCCACGCTTTATAGAGAAAGCGGAAACGAAATGAGCCGCCGATGTCGGTCACTACGCTGGTCGAACCCAAATGATCACCGAACAGGAAATGGACACTGCCGGTGGCGGTGGTGTATTCCCTCACGGCAATCCGCTGGCTGCCGATGAAGATGTAGTTGCGCCAGGTCTGCCCGGAGGGAACGGCCTGCAGAATGGCGGGCTGCTGGACTGAAGGGGAGTGGGCGAACAGAGTGTTCAGCCAGTGCCACAAGCGTTCGAGGATGTTGGTGAGCGGCGACCAGCCTGCTGCCACCGTCAGAGGCGGCCGGAAGGCCGAGGGGCCGATGTAACTGGCGCGGCGCGATTCGAAAGCATCGAAAAACAGCGTACCGCTCACCCCGGCAGTCATGACCTGCGGCCCCAGGCGGACGCTGTCGACTCGCAACTGATCGGTGGTCAGGTAGAGGGTGTTCACCAGCTGCCCATCGAGGTACACATCCACCCGGCCGTTGGCAGCCGCTTGCCAGTCGAATTCGATGAAATGAGCCTCGTCGGAGAGGGTCTGGTAAGTGCCGTAGGACAGGCTGCCGTCGTTCTGACGCCCTTCAATACGCAGACGGTAACCGTTCTGGTAATTCAGCCTCAGACGGAGGATGTCGTTATTCTGAGAAAGGCTCTCATCAAGAGCAACGAAGATGAACTGGCTGTGGCCGTTGCTCATCACGGCCGAGTTAGGGTCGAAGTAAAAGCGGGCGCGGTAACGCGGCTCGGCGGTGGGGGAGTTGTCCTGCAGGTAGGCGGTGGTGGTGTCGTTGACCACGGCTTGCAAGCCGTAACTACCGCGCAGGGCAGCAGTGGTGGTCACGCTCAAGTTTGCCCCACCTGCCACAGCAGACCAGGCGTTCAAGTTGCCGCTTTCGAAGCCGTCGGCGAAGATCAGGTCGGGCGGTTGGGTAGCGGTGGGGGTTGCGGTGTTGGTGGGGCTAGGGGTTATGGTCGGTGTAGCAGTGGGGGTGAACGTTGAGGTGGGGGTGCTTGTGGGGGTGGCGGTTGCCGTGGAGGTTCGGGTGGGAGTGCTGGTTTGGGTGGCTGTGGCGGTTGAGGTTGGTGTGGGGGTGGCCAGCACGGCCTCGAAGAAATCGTCCAGATATAGAGTGACCAGTCCGTTATCCACTCCTTTGACGCGTTTGCCGTCCCCGTCGTAGGTAAAGGAAACGATGACATTGCCGCTGCGCGCTACCTGCACCAACCGGTTGTCGGCGTCGTAGGTGAGGTTAATGGTCTGGTAGTCTCTCACTTTAGTCAGCGACCGGTCGTTTAGAGCAACCAAATCTTTGGTTTGATTATGAATTTCTCAATAAACAGCGGTATTCATGGCAGCGCTTGCCATAATTTTGCTGGTGTATGGATACAAAGACGGGTTTTCTCATCTCTAAATTTTAAATAAAAACTCTCGACCGTTAAATCTGTCACTTCATCGATTGGCCTCAGGCTCTCAATTGAAATTGTAAAACTTGCTTTTTCAGTAATTTCTTGCATGGATACGTTGTCCTTCGGAGACCACGTTGTAATTTTAATGTGGGACTCGTACGGACAACCGGTGTAATCCTCTCCTATGCTACCTCGAATGGATTGATACTCGATAATAAATCCATGTTGTAGATATAGCAGCAACAGGCTAAATGGTCGGTACGTAACACTGCCATAATAATCCGCTTCTTCTAGCCACGTGCCGACGAGCACCTCGTCTGGGAGACCGTAAAGTTTCAGAATTGTAGAAAGAAGATAGCTTTGCATTTCCTGGTTAAACTGCTCGGTTGCCCAAATTGGCGCCAATTGGGGTAAACCAGTTATGGGATCCGCACCGTAATCCTTCAATGTATAAGAATACAAATGCAAAAGATTGACTACCTCACCCGATTGGCTGTAATAGTAGCTGAAATCTGTAACGATATGAATATCATCCATCTTGTGAGAGATTCCCACTCCGCCACTATTGCCAAAATATTCCGATACTATCTCTAACTCATCAGTTTTGATATACCCAAATTGAGATACGAAATCATAAGCAACCTTCGCGGTCGTTTGGCCAGGTTGCAGATTCCACAAACATGGAAGGGGGCAATCTTTTGGATTATGCACCAATTCCAATAGAAGGATTTTTGCTTCCTCAGCTGAGAGGGTTGGAAAAGGGGATTTGTCATTTTGTTCGGGCGGTGGAAGTTTTGTTTGGAAAAAAGCAGGGATTGTTGATTTTGATGTAGGTTGCACTAAGATAATACGCTCTTTTGTTGCTATTGTAACTTGAGTATCTATAGCAGGCGTTGAATCAAATCCCGAACAAGAAGCAACGCTCATCACCAACAAGGTAATTATAAAACTTGTTATATGTGACGTTCTCATTATGCCTCCCTGATCATCTGTTTATTGCTGCGCTGACCCATTCTGCCATATCAATTCGCATTTGGTTTCTTCGCCATTCACCAATTTTATTCTGGGCAAATTTGTCAAATGTCCAGCCAAGAAACATATCAGCAAAGACTTCATTTTTGCAAGCGAAATCAGAAGCATCGCATGGATGCTGGTTCCATGTCAATGGCGAAGCATTTGGACTGAGATAGAATCCTTCGCTATTCAGGTACTTTTCTGGGATTGATTTTCCATAAGGACCAGTTAGGTCATACTTTCCATTTTTGTACCACAGGCTGGCAAATGCATGTGCTAATTCATGGACAATATTGTTCCGTGCATCAGTTGCAGCCATCTGAGCCGTTCTAAACCCAAGAGGTTTAGACAAGCTGGCAATCTCGATCCGGCTTGAACTAATGGTAATAGCCCCACTTGTGAATAATTCGCCTTGCGGGTTTCTGTAGCGGGCTACCCAAGCAAAAGTAACTCCCTTTTTATAAACCGAAGAAAAAGCCATGGCTGGATTTTGTAATCCGAGTTCTAAAGCAAACTTAAGACCTACTGACAGAACAGCAATTTGAACAATTGCTCGATTACGCTTCGACCATTCACCTTCAAACGATACCCCGTATGCTACAGTAAAATCCGAAGAGCAGTATATACCGTCCGGCCCACAATGAGGGTTTTCCCCGCTGGGGTCGGTGTACCGAACCGGGTTGTTGAGGGTGTAGGCGTACCTGTCCCATGCCAGCGGGTTACCTGCCTCCGGCACGATACTGTCCGGCTGGATGAAGCGTCCCAGCAGGGGGTCGTAGAAACGGGCGCGGTAGTCGTACAGTCCCAGGGTGGCTTCCTCTCGTTGGGCGGTGAATTTGTAGCGCACAGAATACTCACCGGTAGTATAGCGCAATTCACCCCACGCTTTATAGAGAAAGCGGGAACGAAATGAGCCGCCGATGTCGGTCACCACGCTGGTCGAACCCAAATGATCACCGAACAGGAAATAGACACTGCTGGCGGCGGCGGTATATTCCCTCACAGCAATCCGCTGGCTGCCGATGAAGATGTAGTTGCGCCAGGTCTGCCCGGCGGGAACGGCCTGCAAAAGGGTGGGCTGCTGGAGTGCAGGGGAGTGGGCGAACAGAGTGCTCAGCCACTGCCACAAGCGTTCGAGGATGTTTGTGAGCGGCGACCAGCCTGCTGCCACCGTCAGAGGCGGCCGGAAGGCCGAGGGGCCGATGTAACTGGCGCGGCGCGATTCGAAAGCATCGAAAAACAGCGTACCGCTCACCCCGGCAGTCATGACCTGCGGCCCCAGGCGGACGCTGTCGACTCGCAACTGATCGGTGGTCAGGTAGAGGGTGTTCACCAGCTGCCCATCGAGGTACACATCCACCCGGCCGTTGGCAGCCGCTTGCCAGTCGAATTCGATGAAATGAGCCTCGTCGGAGAGGGTCTGGTAAGTGCCGTAGGACAGGCTGCCGTCGTTCTGACGCCCTTCAATACGCAGACGGTAACCGTTCTGGTAATTCAGCCTCAGACGGAGGATGTCGTTATTCTGAGAAAGGCTCTCATCAAGAGCAACGAAGATGAACTGGCTGTGGCCGTTGCTCATCACGGCCGAGTTAGGGTCGAAGTAAAAGCGGGCGCGGTAACGCGGCTCGGCGGTGGGGGAGTTGTCCTGCAGGTAGGCGGTGGTGGTGTCGTTGACCACGGCTTGCAAGCCGTAACTACCGCGCAGGGCAGCAGTGGTGGTCACGCTCAAGTTTGCCCCACCTGCCACAGCAGACCAGGCGTTCAAGTTGCCGCTTTCGAAGCCGTCGGCGAAGATCAGGTCGGGCGGTTGGGTAGCGGTGGGGGTTGCGGTGTTGGTGGGGCTAGGGGTTATGGTCGGTGTAGCAGTGGGGGTGAACGTTGAGGTGGGGGTGCTTGTGGGGGTGGCGGTTGCCGTGGAGGTTCGGGTGGGAGTGCTGGTTTGGGTGGCTGTGGCGGTTGAGGTTGGTGTGGGGGTGGCCAGCACGGCCTCGAAGAAATCGTCCAGATATAGAGTGACCAGTCCGTTATCCACTCCTTTGACGCGTTTGCCGTCCCCGTCGTAGGTAAAGGAAACGATGACATTGCCGCTGCGCGCTACCTGCACCAACCGGTTGTCGGCGTCGTAGGTGAGGATCGAAGCAGCGCCATCTTGAAGACGGCTGGTCATGTTGCCGTTCTGGTCGTAACCGTAGGCAAAAGCCCGGCTGCCGCGCACGAATCGCAGAGCGGCATACCAGTAGATGGCTTCCTGACCAAAGATGACATCCACGCCGTCGAAGGAAGCGCTTCCCTGACCGCGGTCGAGGATGGCCGCTCCGCCCTCGGCCTGAATGGTCTGTCCGTCCACGATGACATAATCCACATACAAATTGCGGTCTTCACCGTTGATCACTGCATCGTTGGTAAATACGACCTCAAAGACATCCTGACCGGTGAGAGATGTCGAGACCGAGTAGTCGGCGTAGGCGGTCGAGGTTACCGACCAGACGGCTCTTTCCTGACCGTTGACGTACAGCTTCATCTCCGGCCAAACCCCACCTGCAACACTGCCACGCGCCCGGATGGAGACGGTCTTGTTACTACCGCCATTGCCGGTAACGCGTTGCACACCGTGTTTGTGAAGCGGATCGTAGGCGTAATACCCCTCTTGACCGGAGGCACCTTTGCGGGAAAGATTGCCGATAATGTTGTCATAGGCGTAGGTTTCGCTATAGAGGCCGTTCGTGCCACCGCTGGTAGAGGCCGATACAAGACGGTTCAGGCCATCGTAAGCGAATTGCTGAGATTGTGGGCTACCCATCACATAGTCATCAATGCGAGTGATGTTACCGATCGGGTCATAGGTGTACATCAGGTTGAGGTGAACGGCTGTTGGAGAAGCGACTTTTTCGACAAGGATATTCTTCAATCGTCCACACGAGGCGGCATTTTGACAGTTACCCCCGGGATAAACTTTCCAATCGAAGTATTCGAATTTTTGTTTGAGCATCGGCGCACTGGCCGAACCGCCAAAACGCTGCTCGACGGTTCTTCCGGCAGCATCATAGCGTAATTCTGGGGCATACAGGGTGGCGCCGTTGACCGTACTCACGGTCAATTGGGGGTGATAGGTGTAGGTGACTGTTTCGCCCAGGCTGCCATCGTTACCACCGGGGTACTTGATCTGTTGGATCTGGTTAGCGGAATTATAGACCCATTCCACGCGATAGGTGCCATGCCCGCTGATGGTTTTGGTTTCGGAGATCATTCTACCGCGCGCATCGTACGTCCAGCTGGTGCTGCCGCTGGGGTCGCTCATCGAAGTGCGCTGGCCTTTGCCGTTTGTGCTCTGGTCGTAGGCAAAACTGACCTGATAGGTTGGAGAGGAGGGGCAGGCATCATCGCTGCGATAATGTTTACCGAGCAAACGGTTGAGCGGATCGTAATAGAGACAAATTCGCTGTCCGCGAGCATCGGTCTGGCGGGTGAGGTTACCAAGCGCATCGTAGGCATAGCTCCAGTAGCCCATGTCGGGGTCAATCATCGAGGTTTTACGCCCGCCGTAATCGTAGGAAATGTTTGTTACCGCAAAGGGGGTAGTGCTGTTGCGTTCGATCTGCTGGGCAGCGGTTAACCGGTCGAGCGGGTCGTACAGGTAGCGAGTTTTCGGCCCGGCGGGTGGCTTGACCTCAATAATTCGCCCCCATACGTCTTGGGTCTGGTAGGTGGTCTGATTGTTGGCATTGGTGATCGAGGTTTCCAAACCGTTGTACTGGTAAGTGCTTTCGATCGTCCCGTCCGGCCGAATGATTTGTAACGGTCTGCCCAGTATATCGTAAGTGGTTGTGGTGAAAGGTTGCACACTGAACGCCTGACCTTTGTAGCCCATGGTAAGGTTTGTATCGTAGGGGACTGTTTCGCGGATGAGGCGGTCGTAAGCATCATAATCGTAATCCACCACGATGTCGCGAGATTCAACACCACTCTGGTCGGGTTTTTGCAAAGTGGCGTTGGGAATGTGAGTCTGGATGATCCTGCCCAAGCCATCGAAGAAGAAACGCTTTTTGAACAGCAGACTGTCGTTCCCGGCCTCGATGCGTTGAACAACGGCAAACATATAGGGATAACAGGTGTCGCAATGGACATAGCGAGTGGTGGGCAGGGTGGAGCTATCCCCGGGGTGGACTTCACTGGTCAAACGGCCAAAACTGTCATAGGTGAACCACACATCGTTGGTATTGGGGTCGGTGACCCGGCGCGGTTTGCCGATGCGGAAGTCAAAATCCTGATAAGTGGTCACGTGCGAAAGGGCGTTCTTTTCCCATTTCAGGAAAGTGTAATAACCGTCATCGCTGCAACCGGCCGGTTGATTGGCCACCCCGTAACAGGAAGATGTATTCTGGAACGAACCGGCAGCAAAGCCGTTGAAGGTGTTGGGCTGGATGTAGCGATTGACCGAGATTTGATTACCCCAACTGTCGTAGGAATAAGCGGTGTCCTGATAAATAGGGCCGGTTAGATTGACCGGATCCTGCCAGTAGAGCAGCAACCGATGACCGGTCAAAACCCCGGCAGTTGGAGGGAGATTGTACATATTTTGATTATCGTATAGATACCACAAGGAATAATGGACAAGGCTGGCGGAGATACTTGCCTGACCGATGGTGTAACAATTTCCGTTTTGAGAACCGCCGGGACAGGCATACACATTATGATAACCGGGCAAGCCGACCAGGTAGAGGTTGCCGGAGTTATTGGGATAATATCCCCACCAGTGGACACGGTAATCCTGCCAGGTGCTTCCATTCCAGAATGATTCGACCAGGTTGGTTAAATTACCGTATTGCTGGCCGTTTTGCCGGAGCGGGTCATAGTAAAAGTATTTTTTGGATGCCGTCCAGGTCGTTCCGTTGGAAGAGTACACCAGGTTCTCTTCACTGGCTTTTCGTACCCAGCGAATACGAAGATCTGCTTTTGTGCTGAAGGGATACTGCGGCGTCCATGCATCATAGGCGTAGTAGAGGATCGTTTCGGTTAGTTTTTGATTAGAACCATTTTGTATGGTAATCTTCATCGGCGAGCCGGTTACATAGAATTCACTGTAATAAGGACGGTCTTTGGTGAGCTGGTAGAACTCGGTGGTTGTTTTACGTTGATCGGGGCCGATCTGGATGACTTTCTTGTGACCGCGAAAGACGGTGAAGGGTGGGTCGTAAAATGTAGATAATGGTTGGTTGAACTCGCCGAAACCGATTTCGTTGTTCATCGAAGCGCCTTCGTAGGTGTAGGAAAACGTGTAGCTTTTGCCGGTGATCTGGTCGGTCAATTTTCTGGTCTTTACTCTATAATAAGTGGGTAATTTCCGAAATTGCAATTCCATTAAACGACAGTAGTTGTTTGGGGACCAGCGGCAACGAATGCGAAATTTGGTTAAACCGATATCACTGCTGGGCCAGTTTGTCGGACGGCCACTGGTGGGAAGTGTAAAAATCAAGTCCTTTTCGATAACAGGGAAAGTCTGATCGACTCTCTTCATCTCAAAGGAATCCATGCCAATTTGTCCATTAGATTGATAAGTGTTCCCCAGTCCGTCATCCAGTCCAATTGAAAGCCACATTGAAGATGGATTCGGAGCTGCATAGGGCATCATGGCTTTGATGTGTAACTCATACCGAACACCCAGAGAAATCTTGTGATAGTGTTTTTGAGGAAAATCAATCTTAACGAACATGTCCTCGTTAGGAGTACCCCATTCATACCCCACAACGGTATTGATATCTGTATTATAGTCCTTAAGGTTTGTCCTCCATGCGGCAGGATAATTGGGGTTGTTCCATGGATTGCCAATGTCGAATTCACTGCCGGGTGTTTCATAGGTGAATTCGTAAATGCCCCCGAAACCATTGTCCACTCTGGTCAGATGCATTTGATCATCGTAATAAAATTTGACCATGGGCTGAGAGGAGGGCTGATTATTGCTGTCAAATGCAACCAGTTGCATGGCATTCAGCGCCAGCGTCTTTCCACCTGCCTCCCAGGTATAGTTAGGGAAGATGGGGGCAGAACTCATGCCGGAGACGTTGTCCAGATTGTAGAAGAAATTGTATTGATATACGGTGGTGGCGTTGGTGAACGCGGGATTGCCGTCGGGATTGTGTTGGATTTTTAGAGAAGCCAGACGACTTTTGTCGTAGAAGAAATTGAGTGGCGTGCTGTCCCACCAGGTGCGGTAGTCGGTTCGATCATGAGTAAAGGTAAAGAATACCCCATAACGGTTGTTCGGGTAGATGACCGACTCGGGAAGCACCGAACGGTCGTAATAATCATCGTTATCGCCACTGTCATCGCGGTCGACCGGTTTGGTAAACTCGGTATATGTAAAGCGAATTTCCTTACCGAACTTGTTGGTGATGGTATTGACCGACCAGCGGTAGTTTTCAAATGCCCAATCCTGCCCTCTTATACGAAGATAGCGGCTGATGTAGCGATTATCGGGAGCGTCGCGGAAATGGACATATCGTTGTCCAAAGAGGTAGCGGTTACCCTCTTTGTCCCACACCTCCCACCAGGGTTCGTATGAGGTGTACTGGTAATAATTGATCTTGATGAAGGTTTCACTTTCGGTGTGATAAACGCCGTTGGCATCCTTCAAAAGGCGATGGGACACGCCGTTAAGGATCAGATGAAAAGTATCATCACTGGTATCCGAAGAAGTGCCGTGCATGTCTCTGAAGATATACGGAACATCCAGTGACCAACCCATGCCGACCCAATTGGCTTGCGTAACAATGTTGGCGGTATCTACAATCTGGCTGTTGTATTCGAGGGACAAGGAGGGTTGAAAACCACCCGGCCCGGGTGGCAGATTGATCGGGATAGAGAAAGTTCCTGCCCCGGTGAAATCGGCGACTTGAAAACTTTCCGGCCGGTTCATGAGCGGGGATTGCAGGTTGTCGGAATTGAGGTTGAACAGGGTGAAGTGATCGGTATATGCGGTGAGGATGTGGGTTTCGGCATCTGCCCGACTGGGCAGGTAGAGCCACTCCATTTTTTCTTCGTCCAAGTAGGAGAGATAAAGGGCTGCTTCGTTGCCGCCATACAATTCGGGGTCATATTGGACTTCGATTTTTAGCGGTTTTTCGAAGTGTTTTACCGGTTCACCTGCCTTATTGATGGCAAGGATTTCAAAGGCTGTCTGGTCTGCACCGCTGATCCATCTATGCTTGTCCGAGACCGGCAGGATCACCACCGACAGTTCTTCTGAAGAAGATTCGGATGGAAAACTTACCGAGACACGATTTTGGGCATCTACTGCCCTGGCTTCGGTTGTACCCGCAACTAAATTGGGTCGGGCCAGAAAGAGGTTATCCGAAAAGATGGGATCATCATTTACCCAACCGGTTGCGCGAATCTCCAGCAGGTGATCCTCTACTTTTTGCGGGATCAGAATTAATTCTCCCTGTGTTTCTTTTGGGTAAAGTGTAAAGATGGGTTCTTCCCATTTACCATCCTGCCCTTCGGATGGTTGAATTCCTTTCGGCAGGATGATTTGAAGACGAAGTTCACCGAGATTGGTGGAGAAGGTGTCCGGGAAATGCCATCGCAAGAGGATTTTTTCATTTTCAACCAGCAAGGGAGAAGCGACTTCGATGAAAAAACCCTGTCTCAGTATCTCTCGAAACGACAGGATATCTGTCGGTTGCGTTTCCTGGGGAGGCGGCGTGAGGGTTTCGTTTGCTGCGGGCGGTATTGCAGGGGAAGGTGTTGGGGTGAAATCCACCGTTGGGCTGATGGTTTCTTCCCCCTCGTTAGGAGGTGACGGGGTGATTTCTTGGGTTGGATTGGGTTCTGGGGATGGTGAAGGGGATGATTGTTGCTGGAGAGAATCGAGGAGGCGATTGATTTTATCAGGTATTGAATAATCCTTGGGTGGTACGGAAGTGCCGAGCGGGATGAAAGATGTCAGAAAGGGGTTGAGAACAAGGACTATAACAACAAGAAGGTTCAAGATAGGGTTCATCAGGAAAACCTCCCGATCGTTTCACTCTCGCCTGCCAAACCATAGTGATTTTTTGATGAAACAATCGGGCGGTATCGAAGTGGCAAGTTCAAGTCGAAAGAGCTTCTTTTCTTATGATACTCAGGGGTAGGCTGCCAGGGAGGCTTCCATAAGGGTATTTTTGAGGTCGCAAAGGTTAACAACAGGTTAACAAATCCTTGGAATTGAGGTGTAAACGGCTCACTTTGCGTGTCGCAAAACATAGTCGTACAATAAACATTGTAAGACGCAAAACACCCCAAAAACCCCTCAAAACCCCCTTTTTTGGGGCTAAAAACCGCTCTAAACTGCGTCGCACAATGTTTTCAGCGAAGGGAAACCGCACCAATGAACCCCATAGAGGACTTCCTGTCAACCCTCACCAGCCCCCGCACGGCAGAACGCTACCGCTCTGCGCTGGACGAATTTACCGAGTGGTACACCAGCACCACTGGCGCAGGCGTGGACTGGAACCTGCTCACTGCCGTTGAAGTCAAGGACTACACCGCCTACCTGCAAACCGTGCGGAGGCTCTCACCGGCCAGCGTCAACCTGCGCCTGGCAGCCATCCGCTCGCTCTTGCGCCATTTGGGGCGCACCTTGAAGGTGAAAGGGCCAAAGCAGGTCACCCCGCCCCTTAAAGCTCTCTCTGCCCGTGAGTTGGGCAGGCTGTTTGCTGCCGCCGAAGGCAGCCAGCGGGACACCGCCATCCTGAATCTGATGGCACGGGCAGGCTTGCGGGTGGGGGAGGTGGTGCGCCTGCGGCTGGGGGATGTCGAGATGAACGGGCGTTCGGGCTGGTTGACGGTGAGAGGCGGCAAGGGCAACAAGACCCGCCGTGTGCCATTGAACGGCGAGGTGCGTCAGGCTCTGAAAGCCTGGCTGGACGAAAGACCGAAGGTGACGGAGGACTGGCTGTTTCTCTCGCGCACCGGAAACCCGTTGAGTGCGCGGGACGTTCAGCGCATGGTGGCGGAGTATGCACGGGTTGCGGGGGTGGAAGCCACCCCGCACACCTTACGGCACACCTTTGCCACCCGTGCCATCGAGAAGGGGGTGGATGTGGCCACGCTTGCGGCGATCTTGGGGCATTCCCGGATTGAGACGACCGGGCGTTACCTGCACCCTACTGCCGAGCGGATACAGGATGCGGTGGAGGGGATATGACCGCATGGAAGAAAACCGAATGGGCGATTGCTAAACGGTGTTGGCTCAATTTCATCAGTTTGAGGAATTCCTTATGAAGAAACTTATTGAGGTTGGTGGAATCTCGGAAGTCATCTTGCTTGCATAAATCATGCGATCCCTACTGTCCCAATCAAGATAATTATTGATATTTGTATTGTGGTCTGATTGATTGCTTGCATGCGTCTTGTATGACTGGCGTATGCGAAAAGTAACCAATGGGCTGGGTTACCGGAGGTTGTGCTAACGCTTTGCTTGGGTGTCTGATGCCAAGCCCACGGATTAGTGACCTTGAGGGA
The DNA here is from genome assembly GCA_040754815.1 of Chloroflexota bacterium. Taxonomy (GTDB): domain Bacteria; phylum Chloroflexota; class Anaerolineae; order Anaerolineales; family Anaerolineaceae; genus Bellilinea. The sequence continues at coordinate 210,279 of JBFMBX010000002.1, read as the reverse complement.
TGGGGCATGTCCATGTTCATGCTAGGGGTGTGCTACCCTGCGGGGAAGTAAAGGGATTGGTAGCGATGGTGCAATTTGACCTCCGTCTGTATCTTTTGGAGTGACTCGGTGTGGATATTTGCCCAACGGCTCGCACTTCGTCTGCACCGCGAAGTGCAACGGAGTGGTATCAGGTAGAAACGGTTGTTGGGCAGCATTTTTGCCGTTATTCAGCCTTGAAATATACAGCCTTGTCAATCTGCCTAAAAAGGAAAGACACTAAACCTAGAATATCAAGACAGTCTTGTTGGCTGATTGGCCAGAGAATCGCAGGCACGTGAGCCGTAGGATTCCGTATTGCTTGCATTACCCCCCGTCGATAGAAATTTGATGCCGTCTTGCACATCTTTGTCTGTTTGTGAGGAACAAGGCGTTATCTTGAGAACGCCTTTATCACATCCCCAAACATCAAGCATAAGTGGTGCACCGTCTTTCAGACTTTGTGCTTTTTGCTTGACGCAAAGGTTATATGCCTTGCACGCTTCAAACACAGCATGGAAATAATTGCCTTGTAAGAACAATTCCCTGCAATGCTTGATTATCTCAGGATGGAAATCACGAGACAAGAATTGATTGTGGTTTTCCAAATTGAGTGCTTTTTGAGAAATGCCTGCATTGATGAGAATTTTATCAACCTCTTTTCTATTCTGGTCAGTTGCAAGGCTATGACAAAAGCGAATGAGCAATTCATTTCGCTCTTCAGGATTCATTTCTTGGCTTGCCAAAGAGAGTATCCAATCGTAAATCAACTTTGCTCTTTCGGATGTAATGGCTTCATTAGGGAAACTCTCTCGCTTAAAACGAAATAGTGCGCCAGCAAGACGATTTATCTCATTGACACTTGCCGAATACTTGAGCAAATCACCGATTTGTACTGCGATTAAGCGATAATTCATTATCTTTTTACTTGAACCATTCTAATACATCTTTCTCGTTGTTCGCCTTTGGATAGCCTGCCTTTTTTGAAACTCTATTCAACTTGGATAAGTTAAGATGGCACGTTACTAAAACCCTCCTTTTTGCATATTTTGCAACATCCGAATTTTTATTTGCAAGGTCTATGCGGACAAAGAATGTTTCATATTGCATAAATAATGCCATTATGTAAAGGAAAGGTAAAAGCGCAATCGAAAACGATATCGGCAACAAGAAATCTCTTAGGTTTTTCAATGAAGCAAAATTCTTGAAATCAAGAACAATTTCCCTGAATGTGAACGCGATAAGATAAAGACCAAAAACTCCTAGAATAAAATTGAGTAATTTGCTTACTTGCTTATATTCTGGTTTCAATTCTGCAAAAGCGTTCATCAATAGCATTACACTAACGATTGGTATTATGATTAGTTCTGCCAGGAGACTGAACGAATATAAATTTACAATAAACTCCAAAATTAGAACAAATTTCAGATTATCTAGAATCACCCTTTTGAAATAATTATCATCTTGCGATACTCTGTCAAGACTGAAATATAAGGCAAAGGGAGAACCTAAAGTCCATAAAACAGTATCTTTAAGTGCAGACTCATCCCAAAAACCGATTTTTTCAAAAATTAGAATCATGCATACTATGTAAAGCAGCATGACCATTATTGGAATAATGATTTTTGGGGTAAAGAAAACCTTGAGCAAATCATGAATTGAACGCCGTACACCGCTAATTGATATTGCCCATAAGAAAGCAATTGTGAACCAGACTGCGGTTGCTATTTCCCGGTTGTTGAATGTGCTTATTATCCCCATTCTTTTGTTTTGCGGACAGATAACTAAAAAATTGATGTGGCAGGCAGGGCCAATACTGAATTTCAATTCAACACACCGCCACATCAATTTGCATTGAACTAAGCCATCTTAGGAAACGTAAATGGCTATAATCTTAAGAGACGTGGCATATTAAACTATGTTTTCTCAAACAGATCTTTATAAATTATACAGTCAAAAAGCCAATAATGAATAGCCGGAAAGCGTTGAAAAAACATTACCCTGATAATCAGGATAAAAAGACCAATTTTTTCGTATATGGCTGGCTAAATAAAATTTTTATAACAATGATCCCCCTTTTCGATTAGTATAACGCTTAGGCTACTGGTTTCAATAATCCGGTATTTTTTTCAGTCTAAACTTTTTGGGAAAAACTACTTGCGCTCCGAATTTCCTTTTGCTAAAATACGGTCAGGAGCGGCCACAAGCCCCCCGTTTGAAAGAGCGTCAAACCGGCCACAAAGCCCGTTGGACGAATGCGAAAGCATTTGCCAGCGGGTTTTTTCGTTATCGGCTGACGGTCAAAGCCGGTTTCGGGTGCAACTCCCGGACAGCCACTTTCCACCGGCTTACAAAGCCCGTGGCGGGACTTTTACAATCGAGCGGTTCACCCTCACCGGCGTCCACTGGGACAAGTCCCTTTCGTTCTCCATTCCGGTGGGAGAGGGCTGCTCTCTTCCCCCGGCGTGGGGAACGAAAGGAGGTGAGCCAGATGTGAACCTGACCGAAGTGATACCCCTGCTGATCGTCCTGGCCGTGCTGCTGATTGCTTACGACTTGGCGCAAAAATACTTTATCTTCCACTTGATACAAAAAGTGAAAGACAAAGACGAGCGCGAAGCGATCATCGCAATCCTGACAAACCGCAGGCGGTAAAGTCCCCCCGGAGAGCGGCCACAAGCCCCTCTCCAAATTCACCACTCCGCACAGTGCGAAATACTGGTGCAAGTCCAGTAGGAGTGACCTGCCCGCAAGGGCATCGAACCTTAACAGGGTTACAATGCCTGCCCTGACAGACGCCAGATTCCAGGCTTTTGGGTTCAGGGTGATGTAAGTTGTGTTGGGCAGTCAAGACCCCTGTCTTGACAGACGCTAAAACCAATTCACCCCAAACCCGACTGCCGTTGTTCAGGCAGTCAGGGCAGGCTCGTAACAACGGCGGGAGCAGAATAAATCAGGCGTTCCCCGCAAGATAGGGGTCGAGATGACCCCTTCAAGACTGGGGGATGTGTACGGCAAAGCGGAAGCCCTACAGACACAATTCCGGCTCTGCCCCGCCGGACGCCAAAACCCGACCGAAAGGAGGTGCGCCATGTAACCCCAAATCTTTTCAGGGGGAGCGGGCGCAAACTCCGGCAAGTCCGGGAACGGGTTGCGGCGTCCAATCCCCGCAGGGCAGGATACCCATCCTGCCCGAACAAAAATTCCACCCCGCAGAGTGCTATTAGGTGGTGCAAGTCCGCCGGGGTGATTTCCCGCAAGCGGCCGTACCTTAACAAGACAAGAACATGGTAAACCTTCGACCTTACGGTCTCTCTCTGTTGCTTACCGTGAGGTGGGCAGCGGAGCGAGACCGTAAGGAAAAAACACTGGTTTTTCAAAGGAGGTTTACCATGTCCCAAAAAATGCTTCACTACTTGTGCCAGTTTACTGATGATCCTGATTTCTACGACATTGTGGGCGAGTTTGTAATCCCCGAGTACGAAAGATCGTTAAAAGAACTATGGACAATTGAGCCACTCATCGTAGAAAACTACATCAAGAAAGGCGAGAATGACGACCTGCGGTTAGCAGCACTCGTATTCTTCGCGATCAAAAAAGGGATCAAACCAGTAGAAAAACGGCCACTGCGGGGATGAGTCGGGCTACCCAGCCCGACTCCACCTGCCAGTATCACCGACCGGGCGGATAAACCCGGAACTGCACCTTGACAAGAGAATATCGAATGCCAAATCCGCCGGTCTGCTTTTCTTTCCCCGCTGCACCGGGGCGTATCCATCAGATACCGCCCTGGGGTGCAGACCGGGGCAAAGGAGAGAGAGGACATGCACCAAGAACTGCTGATACCCTTTGTGGAAAGCGAGGCGGTGAGCGGCCTGCGCCGGGCCGAACGCATCTGGCGGAAACTCAACCAGATCCGGGAAGAACTCAACCAGTTGTACGCAAGTGCTCCCGCCGAGAGACCGCAGGTCACCAGCCCGCAGGACGCTGCCGATTTGCTGCTGCCGTTTCTGAGTGGTTTAGACCACGAGGAATTGTGGGTGGTGCCGCTGGACACGCGCAACCGGGTGCTGAAACTGCACAAACTCTATCAGGGAACGCTGAATGCTTCCCGTGTGCGGGTTGCTGAGATTTTCAAGGTGGCCATCCTGAACAATGCGGCAGCCCTCATCATCGCCCACAATCACCCCAGCGGAGACCCCACCCCCAGCCCGGAGGACTTGCAACTGACCCGTGACCTGAAACAGGCCGGGTCACTGCTGGACATCGAAGTGTTGGATCATCTGGTCATCGGAAATTTTGGGCGCTGGACAAGCATCAAAGAGCGGATTGGCATTGGATAGGACATGCGGGCTACCCGCCCGCATCCATGTGAACTCTACCTGACGAGGTTACCCGGTGCAACTCCGGGCAGGTGATTTCCCCGCAAGGGGCAGCACATTAACAGGTGAAAACGGTCAATCAATCAGGGCGAAGGGAAAGGGACTGGTAAAGCCTTCCGCCTGGACGGTCTCCCTCTGCCGCTGACGGTCAAGCGTGAGCGGTGGAGCGAGGCCGTTCAGGTACTCCCCTGACGCAGCAGGGCAAAACACTCATGTGCCCCCGGCTGCGGACGGGGGCGTGAAACAATCTCACGAAGGAGGTTTTTACCATGTCCACACTTTCCAACATCTTCACCCTGACCGGTCTGACGCTGGAAGAAGCCATCCAGCAACTCGACCAGGAATTGCCCGCCGGGGCGTACAAGGCACTGCCGGGAGCGGTTGACCTGACCGATATTGACCCGAACTGGATGCGGAAAACCCTCAACCATGTGTTTGGTCTTTGCGGTCTGGGCTGGGGTTACGAGTTTGACCCCGCCAATCTGGAATACCGCTACGAGTCCCGCACCAACGCCAGGGGCAATGAGTACGGCGTTTATGTGGCCGTTCTCACCCACCTGCGCTTCTGGTACAAGCTTGTTGACGGGAACACCCAGTACAACTGCTCCGTGCATGCCACCGGTGCGAGCGAAAACGCCAACATCGCCTACGCCATGAAGGGTGCCATCACCAATGCTTTGGGGAACGCCGTGTCGAACATTGGCTTCCAGGAAAGCGTGTATCTGGGTTTGCGGTCACACAAGGACTTCCAACCCGCCCCGAACGGCAACGGCAATGGCAAGGCGTATGTGCCGAAACCTGCCCCTGCCCCTGCGCCCCAACCGCAGCCTGCTCCCGCCGCTGCTGAACCGGCTGGCGAACTGGCCGACCCCGGGCAAACGGTCATCCACTTCGGCAAACAGAAGGACAAGACGCTTGCCGAAGTATGGGCGAGCGGCCCGGTAGGGCAGGGCTGGGTGCGCTGGTGCGCCAACACGGACGGCAAGGGCTTCGACCCGCAAGGCAAGCCTGAAAACGTCCACTTGCAGCGCATGGCGCGCGCCTTCCTCGCACTGCAAGCCTCTTATGCGGGCTAGCCGATTGACCGTTACCTGCACCCCCTGCGGGATGAGCCGGGCTTACCCAGCCCGGCTCTAACCGCCAATTCCCGCCCGCCGGAGCGATACATCCGGCACTGCACCTTAACCAGTCCATTCCACGCACTTGCTAGGCACTTATCCGCTGTGCGTGAGCGCACGCCAGGAGCGCGATAGCAAAAGACCGGGACGCCGGACAGACCGGAGCGACCACAGGAACATCCGGGCGGCACGGCTCCGACAATAGTGCCGAGACTTCCGCGAGTGCAAATGCACCACCGGTAAAGTCATACGTGGGAACGGCAGGGATGCGGCTGCCCCAACAACGCATACCGAACCTTACCAGGTGAATATCAGGCGCATTTTCTCCCCCTTCTCTTTCCCCGCCGTGACGGGGCGTATCCACGAGATTCGCCCCTGGTCACGGACAGGGGCAGAGGAGGAAAACGATGGCGAAAAAGAAAGAATACGAACTTTGGTCGGACTGGTTCGACAACCACGCCAACAACTTCCAGCGGGTTGCAGCTGCCATCCTGCTCAAAGTCAACGGCTATGGCAATGCGGTGGATTACGCTTTGGAATGTCTGCGTCCCACACCACCCCAAACGGTGGAGGAGTTCATCGAGCGATACCCGCAGCGTCCCGGCATCAGCGTGTATGCCTGCACCCTGCTGCTGGAAAGTGCCGGTGAGACTTATGCGCTGGGTGAAACCAGCGCTTGGGTGTGGTCACAGGTCAAACACCGGCAGGCCAGAGTACTTGCCGTCTTGTATGCCGGTGGAAACCGCAACAAAGCCATTCGCATCGCCGAGATGTATAACGAGGTGTGGGGATGATTGGCTCGCACATTTCCGCTGCTCCCAATCCGCATTATCGGTGCGTCCAATGTGGCAAAGACCTTTGGGACAAACGCCGCCGTCAGCGCAACCCGTCCCGTGCCCCTGCTGTCTATATCGCATTGGACGGTAGAACATACTGCAAAAAATGCTTCGGCAAGAAATGCGCCTGATTTCAAATAAGCGCAGGCCACCAGCCTGCGCCATCCGGCAATACCACCCGCAAGGGTGTTTGCACCGCACCTTAACAGGCGAATACCGCAACCGTCCCAATCGTCCTTCAACCCCGCTGCACCGGGGGAAACACACCAGTTTCCCGCCGGGTGCAGACGGCGGGAGAAGGAGGAAAACCATGTCTGTTTTTAGCGAAATCCAAAAACCCTACACGGTCAGCGAGGTGCTTTCGGCTTACCGGCAGACCAAAGCCGCCATCGAGTACCACTGCCGGGAGTTAGAAGCCGTCTTGCAGGCAGCCGAGAACGCCGGTATTGGCTCGGCAGTGTCCTACCGGGCAGCCATGTTCCGCGATGACCGGCTGGTGGAGTTGAAACGTTCCACCTGGCGGGCATTGCTGGCAGCCAGCGGGGTGGAAAAGGTCTTGTCCGTCTCTCGGCTGGAGCGTTTCGAGCAGTTTCTGGAAGGCAACGGCAACGGGGTGAGAAGTATCCCGGAACCGAGCGAGGAAGCCATCATGGAACTGCTTGCCGGGGGAGCAGCGAAGGAACTCTTTGCGGAGATGATTCGCGAAGCCTTTGACTTCCTGCGCCCCGGCAAAGGCTGGCATGACGAGTACAAGACCAACCAGAAGAACGGGCGGGTGAGTGTTGGGAAGAAAATCATCCTGGATGGGCTGGTTCACGAAACCCCCTTCTATGTGAACATCTATCCACGACCCCGCCGCCACCTGATTCAGGTGGATAAAATCTTTCACATCTTGGACGGCAAGCCCTTCCCGTTCGACTCGTACAGCAGCCCGCTGGTAGATGGGCTGTCCGCAGCCCGCAAGGGCGAGACCGAGTACTTCAAGTGGGAACGCTACGGCAACGGCAATCTGCATTTGACTTTCAAGCGTGATGACCTGCTGGTGAAGTTCAATCAGATTGCCGGTGGGCTGGCAGAGCCCGCCGTTGGGGACGGAGCGGTTTAGCGCATAAGGCAGGGGCCTGACCCCGCCCCTGCCGACTTTCTGCACCTTAACATGGTTACATACGCCTGCAACGCTGCACCTTTCTTTTCCCATCCAACCCGCCCGCACGGGGAATCACCACATTCCCCGGAGCGGTGCGGGACGCGCCGGGGGAAGGAGGATTGCTATGGTATCTATCACACCGGGCAACATTGTTGCCAGCCTCACCGTCACGGAGGAGGACATCTTCTACGCATTGGCCTATCGGCGGGAGAAACCCAAAGACTGGCGGAACTTCATCGAGTACCTGTCCGACCATCTGGCAGATGCGCTCGACCAGCATGTCTACGATGAAATCCGCTACCTAACCGATGCGTACCTGCACCAGCAGGAAGAATGCCCTCACCGGCGCACCACCACTGTCACCACCGGCGGGTATCACTACTCGGCGGGGGAGGTGTGGGACGACCTGAATGAGGAAGTCCACTGCCTGGACTGCGGCGCGGTGCTGACTGACGAAGAAGAACCCGCTCAAATCGAGGATGCGCCATGAGACCGGAAGTGGGCGAAATCGTCAGGATTGGCAAAAGCACCTTTGTCATCACGATGGTGAGTGACCTGAGTGATGAGCCCTGGGTGGTGTGGATGAGGCTCTTGGGACGGGGCAGGCGGTTGTACACGACCCACGCCTGGCGTTCTGCCGCTGGTGGGATTGTGTACGGCCAGCCGATTTCCGTCATCAAGACAATTGGCCGACCTTTCAGAACCCCGCTGCACCGGGGAGACTAATACTCTCCCGGTGTGGTGCGGCGCACCGGGAAAAGGAGGACAACTGCCATGTCGAAAACCAGTGATGCCTTGTTGGATGACCCCCAAAATGCACGGGCTTACAGGGCGATGATGGGGCTGATTCAGAAGCAGATAATCGTCATCGTCTTTATTCCCGGAATTGCCTGGGTGGTCAATTCCACCATGTCGGGCAAACCCCATGAATACATGGTGACTAAAAACGGCACATGGGCTTGCACCTGCCCGGATTTCACTAAGCGGCAGAAGCCCTGCAAGCACATTGCCGCAGTGAAGTTGCTGACGGAGCAGAGCGTGTAACAGGCGGCGTAACACAAAGCCGGGCTTACCAGAGCCCGGCGTTTTCTCTATTGCAATATTCCTGTTATCAGGAGGAATTTCTAAGGATTGTCCTTTAAGCCGAAGGGATATTCATCTTCTTTTTCAAGGCAATTTCAGTTAAGTCCTTTGCTATTTTTTCAAGATCAAAGTTATTTACTTCGACTACTTTACGATAAGTTTCCTGATTGAATTTTGTTATACCAGCAAAGGACCCTGTGATTGCTCCTGTGATCGTTGAGGTTGTGTCAGCATCGCCTCCCATATTGACAGAACCAAGAATCGCTAGATTTGGATCTCCTCTAGAAGCCAAAAATACCCCGATAGCAAAAGGAACAGCTTCCAAGAGTGGCAAACCACAACCAATTACTTCAGCGAGTCTTTCACAGGCTGTGTAAAAATCATCGTGGGTAACTGCAATTTCAGCAGCCAGACTTATTCTTGAGACCATCGAAGGGCTTCTCAAAACTATGGATTGTTTCTTGCCAATTTCGTACCCTTTCTTTGCCCCATAAAGCGCAGCATCAAGGACGGTAAGAATATTGGAGTCGGGGTTCAGACTTTCAGCAATTGCGGCAGCAACTGCACCTGCCCCAGCAAAAGCCATATCCGCGTTATGAGTGGGGATGCATAAAACAACAGCGTCTTCAACCGCTTTGTCTAAATTACCGGGATTGAGCCAGCCAGCAGGGGCAATTTTCATCGCTGCACCGTTTGATATTCCCATCCCCATTTTTTCTGCGATGCCGGTCTTATAAGGATCGTGACCTGCTCTAAGTAATTCAATCGCCTTTTTGGTAGTTGGACCTGCAAAACGGCTGAATAATTCATCCTGTTTGGCCCATTCCAGCAACTGATTTGAGACCAATTCAACCGATATATGACCATTATTTTCAATAATTGCATGAATTATTTTCAACATTTGGGAAGTGTCATCTGTTATTTGACCGGCCTTTCTGCCTGAAGCAAATGTGCCTTCGCCCGGGCTATAAAAGTCGGTAACTCTTCCGCCGAAACGCGAGTATATCTCATCTAGGGTTAATGTCTCTGTAGCACTTCCCATTGCATCGCCAATTAAGGCACCAGCAAGACCACCTAGAACATGATTGAAAACAAAATCTTTATTCATTACTTTCTCCTTTTGCTAACCATGTAATGATCTGCTTCCAAAGCAGACTATAACCTTCCCATTTTACGAATTCATCGGGACACCAGTGCGGCCCAATATCAGAAGCCCAAGCTAATGTTCTTCCTTTTTCATACATCCTTACCGCAAGTAGTGGTTTATCTTGAACTGTTGCAATAAGGTGGGAATCTTCCTTGAAAGATAAATCGTTATACCCTAACAAATATGGCCATGGTTCAGGTATGTTCTGGACTATGAAATGTTGCGTATCAATAACGACCGGATTAATTCCCTGTGGGCACTCGACTCGGTCATCGAAGGTAAAAATGTTTACCGGGAGGATCTCTTCAATGGGTGTTCGGTAATATTTTGCATTCGCATATATCCCCGCGAAGGAATAGTAACCACCGCACATAGCAAAACCACCACCCATTGAAACCCACTCTTTGATCAATTGCAATCTGTTTACTGACCGTTTTCCTCGAATCCAAACATCAGAAGGTAAAAGCAAGGTATTGGCGCCAATATCACTTAGGATGACAACTTGATATGAATTCATTTCCTCTATCGTGGAAGGAAAATGATCAGCGGCAAGGTGACCGGGCAGATGAATCAATTCAATATTTGATCCATCGAGAGACTCTTTCAGAAATTGAATCCCAACTTCATAGACCGTACTGGAGAAGAAATCCCACCCCTTATAGTGGGTGCTATTTGAGACCCATGATTCTCCGGCGAGTAAAACTCTGATTTTGTCGGTCATTTTTTTACCTCCTTCATTCTCATGTTGACAAACCAGATTGTCTGGCTTTTAGCGAGAATATCAACTGATTGACTGAAACAGCGCCTAACAGTATGAAACCCAAGACGGCCAATTGCCAAATAGCATTTATGCCAGCAAGTTGAAGACCAGATGCAACGAGCGTTACGATTAATACGGCTAGCAAAGTACCGAAAAGACTTCCGAACCCCCCAAAAATGTTTGTTCCGCCGAGGACAGTTACAGTAATAGATTGAAGCTCCATGCCGTTCCCCACATCTGGCCTGGCAACCATAAGCCATGAAGCCATCACTACTGCTCCTATACCCGCAAGGATGCCATTCAAAGTGTAAAGTGAAAATCGCACTCTGGTTACCGGAATTCCGGCAAATTTAGCGGCTGTTTCATTAACTCCAATCAGATATACCCAACGGCCAAGGTAACTCCAATTCAAAAAGAAGTAAATGATTAAAAAGACTGGCAAGGCCACTAGCAAAATTTGTGCGGGTATCCCAAGAATTCTTCCATCCCCAATGAAGGCAAATTCACGTGGAAAGTTTGAAATGGGAACACCATTTGTTATAACTAACGCCAGCGCACCATAAGCCCACATGGCTCCAAGTGTTCCAATCAAGGGGGGAAGCCCCCAAATAGCCACCGTAAAACCATTAATCGAACCGAGAAATCCGCCGAAAAGTATTGTTAGAAGGGCAGCCACCCAGATATCCACTCCCGAGCGAGATAGAATACCAAGAAATACGCCGGACAAGCTTAGCATTGCCCCAACTGACAAGTCGATTCCTGCTCCACCTGCAAGGATGATTAGGGTTTGCCCAATTGAAAGTAACAAAAGAACTGTCCCCATTCGTAAAATATCAAGGATTGTTCTGGCATTCAGAAAATAGGGGCTGATAAGCGACATAATAATGACAACCACAATCAATAATACGATCAAGAAATAAACTCTATTACTCAATAATGCGGGCAAAGACTGCTTGATAAATCGCTCAATCATGATGTTATGCTTCTCCTGCTTGAGGCTGTCTGGTTTTGATGCGGAGGAATTTCGAAATCGCCTGTCGCTTGTTAATCAATAAATCAATACCGACTGACAAAATAATCAGGAAACCGATAACCGCCCGCTCCCATAAAGAAGGAATACCCAACAAAAGCAGACCATTCTTCATAAATGCCATGAAGAATACACCGGCCAAAGTTCCAATAATTGACCCCCGCCCGCCGAATACCGATGCTCCACCGATTACGACTGCTGCTATTGCAGAGATAGGCAAATCAATCCCAACTGTAATTTCGACACTCCCCAATCTCCCAACGTAGAGCAGTGAAGAAAAGCCGACCAGTGAACCGAGCAGCATGTAGCCGATGATTCTGGTTTTTCTCACATCAATTCCCGAAAGTTTCGCGGCCTCAACACTATTACCTGTGGCGTAGATGTGTCGGCCAATTGGTAAGAAGGTTAAGAATAACCAGAAGATCAAGTAAAAGAAGAAAATAACAAAGATTGAAGCAGGTATCCCGAACAGCTGTCCTTGTACCAATGGACTGAATACTGGCGGCAGGCCGGTTATCCACCGACCACCCAACATACCAAATACCGCTGCCCGCAGGATGTTTGACATCCCAAGTGTGGCAATAATGTCTGGAATTCTACCGAAGGTGATTAAAGAACCATTGATAAAACCAATGGTCGTGCCAACTACAATTGCAGTCAGTCCAATAAGAAGGGGATGTACCTCTGCCTGGATTAACCAGCCTACGATAATTGCGACAACTCCCAATGCTGATCCAACCGAAATATCAATCCCTCCCATCAGAATCACAATTGTCATACCAATACTGACCAACGATAATTCTGTTGCGTTACGTAACACAGATCGAAGGTTTGAACTGCTGAGGAAGTTTTCCGAAACAATGGAGAAGATGATTACTTCAAGCAGTACCAACCCAATCGTGAAGAAATCTCGACGGCTTAATCCAGGAATGAATGTTTTCACAAACCCGCTCCTGTATCTGAGGAATTTTCTTTATTTACACCACACCAGTTCATGATGATGACGGCTAAAACTTTGGTGGCTGTGATGAGATCGTTCTCATCAAGAGCCTCATCATTCTGGTGAGCAACAGAAGGTCTTCCAGGTCCAAAGTTGATAGTGGGTATGCCAACATTCACAAACCAACCCATATCTGTGTGGCTGCCAATGCCTTGAATTACGGCGGTGTCGGCGACCTGAAGCAGTGAGGCTTTGCAAGTTTCCACAAATGGGTGATCAACCGGCGTTTCGGCACAATCAGCGTCAATTAACCACTCCACCTTCGGAGGATTTTGTTTTAGCCATTCATCCCTCTGGGAGATTGAGTAAATAAAATCTTCAATCTCCTTTTTTACATTGCCACCTAAATAATTTTGATCACGCTCAACAGGGAGATACTGAGCGTTGAAAACCAATTCGGCCTGACCGGCAAAAGTGGTAGGGTATTCCCCTGCCTTGACTTGGGCAACATACACCTGACATGGCATCGGTAATAAGGGATGAGTTTTCCGATTAGCCCAATCCAAATTTAGAATATCGAATTGATCTAAAAAGATGCGGGACAGACGAATTGCATCAACGGCGCCGCCTTTACGCCAATCTTCCTGAGGCAGTTCAATATGGCCGCTGCGGCCTTTGATGAAAAGTTTGCCCCAGAGGATTCCTCTGCACAAGGGTGCAATGGTCAAATCGGTTGGTTCGGTAAGAATGCAGCCATCTGCTCTATAGCCCCGATCCACAAAGGCTAACGTGCCCATTCCGCCTGCTTCCTCATCAACGACAGTTCCAATGCAAATATCCCCAGCATTTCTGAATCCAACTGCGTGAATAGCCTTGACAGCGGAAATCATTGCGGCAATTCCGCCTTTCATATCCACCACACCCCGGCCAATGATCTTTCCATCTCTTCGGGTGGCGCTGAAAGGTTCGACGCTCCAATCCGAGCCGGCCTTGACCACATCAACATGACCGGTCAAAAGAAGCGATTTGCCTTTGCCTGTTCCCTTTACAATTCCTGCTTGATTCGGCCTCCCATCAAACTTGTGATCAGGATAATATCCCGGTTTTCCCTGATACTTGGAGAGTGCCTGAGGATCCGGTTCCCAGCGGTCTATCAATGCACCCAATGACCTTAATTCCTCGGCAATCAGATCCTGTACTTGTTCTTCATATCTCTGTCCTTGTTCTTCCAGGAACCATGGATTGACACTTGGAATGCGAACCAGTCTTTGTAACAGGTCTATGATTTCTTCCCGATGCTCATCTATCCAATTAAGAACATGGGAGATGTCATTCATTGTAGGTTTGGAGTGGAGTTCGAAGGACGTTGACTTCATCTTGTCTCCTGTTATTGCCATTGATGCCCAATGCAAGCCGGAGGATTAATTCTTCGGTGGCTTCCTGCCTGTCCAAAATACCCATTAATTGCCCCTCGTGCATGACTACGAAAGTATCTGCAATTGCCAAGGCTTCGGGCAGGTCGGATGTGATGAGAAGGATGGCTATCCCTTGATTTGCCAGTTCAAAAATCAGTTTGTGAATTTCATTCTTGGTACCAACATCAATTCCATGCGTTGGTTCATCCAGAATCAACAATTTTGGCTGAAGGGTAAGGTTCCGCCCCAGTACCACCTTCTGCTGATTTCCGCCGCTGAGGCTTGAAACGGGTATTTCTATCGTTGGGGCTTTGATAGCAAGTTTCTGAAATACTTGCGTGACAACCGATTTTTCAAGATTTGAATTTATTTTTCCAATTCGAGAAGAGATGCTTTGTAGTTTTGAAGCGATGATGTTGTCCTTTATAGAGCGTATCAGGAAAAGCCCTTGCGCTCTACGATCTTCGGGTAAATAGACGATGCCCAGTCCAATCGCTTCTCTGCTGCTTTTTGGTCTGATTGCACGACCCTCGTAAATAATTGCCCCAGTGTCGGCTTGCATTTCGCCAATGATGGTCCTGGCCACTTCGGAGCGGCCCGCACCGACCAGCCCATAAAAAGCGAGAATCTGGCGTGGCTTTATCGTGAAACTGATGTTTCGATAAAAACCTTCGCAGGTTAAGTTTTCCACCACCAGCAAGGGTTGCTCTTGCTGAAAGTCTCTGGGAAGGTAAATGTCGGTTGAGATTTGACGGCCGGTCATGGCGTTGATCAAGTCGTTCTCGTTTGTTTCCCCAACCGTCGCTTCCATGACAACATGACCATCCCGTAGGACGGTGACATCATCCGCGATTTCGAATATTTCGGCTAAACGATGGGAGATATATAAAATAGAAACATTATTTTCTTTCAAAGTGCGAATGGTTTGGAATAAAATCTCCGTTTCTCGTTGACTTAAGATGGCTGTGGGTTCGTCTAGAATCAACAATCTGGCATTTCGCTGAACAGCTCTGGCGATCAATACCAGCTGTTTGACCCCCAACGAGAGTTCGCTCATCGGTTTTCTGATGATTTCAGCAGGTAACCCGATCTGTTTTAGGGCAGCCACCCCTTGTTCGGTCATCTCTTTCCAGTCCAGGGTACCATTTGGCTTTTTGATCTCTTCCCCCAGAAAGAGGTTTTCGACTACCGACAAATCATTGAAGAACAATGGTTCTTGATAAACAATGGCTATTCCCAGTTTTGAAGCGTCCCGCGGTTCTTGAAACGTGTATTCTTTCCCATTCCATTCGATTTTTCCGGAATCGGGACGGAGAGCCCCTGAGATTATTTTCATCAACGTTGATTTACCTGCGCCATTCTCTCCGACAACGGCACGCACCCGTCCGCTCTGCGCAGTTAAACTGACACCGGAGAGGGCTTTTACGCCACCAAAGGATTTGTAAATATTGGTAAGTCGCAGTAAAGGTATATCGTCCATGCAAGGGTCTCCGTCCCGAACCATCAAATTGTTTTAGAAGTCGAAATTATCCACGTTGTTGGCATCAATGACGAGGGGCGGACCCAGCAGAAGAGTCTTGGTATCCGCGAAGTACTTAACAGGGTCAGAAAGGCCCGGCACGATGTTTTCTTCCTGGAATGGCTTGCCTTCAAGCAATTGAATACCCGCCCAAACGTTCAGGTAACCCAATGCTCTTGGATTCCAGAGGATAGATTCTTTCATCACACCACTCTTGATGAATGGCCGTACCGTGTTGGGCGAACCGTAGCCGATCACGGCCACCTGTCCGATTTTTCCTGCATTTTCAACCGCTTTGGCCACGCCGGGAACGGTGGTCGAAGCCACAGCGATCAACCCCTTAATGTCGGGATAGCGGGTCATTAGTTCCTCTGCCTGTCGCAGCGCATCCTCAGAAGAGCCACCCTGGGTGTACCGGATATCCACAATTTCGATGTTGGGATATTTGGTCGCAACGGCTTCTTTCATGAACTCGATCCACGTGTTCAGGTTGGTAGCCGTGGATTCGCCGGAGATGATCCCGATTTGTCCCGCCTCGCCAATTTGCATTGCCAAGCGGTCAATCAGGGTGTAGCCCAGGTCTTTATCCAGAGCCTGAGCCACATATACCCGGCGGACACTGTTGGGGCTGTCGGAGTCGGACGTGTAGACCACAATGCCGGCCTGCTCAGCCCGTTCCATGACCGGATTCAGGGAAGCAGAATCCAGCACAGAAATGGAAATCGCATCCACCCGCTGTTGGATGAGATTTTCCATCAAACGCACCTGCTCGGCCGCATTCGCGGTGGGTGAGCCGACATTCAGGTAAGTAACACCAAACGCTTTGGCAGCGTCATTGCCGCCTTCTTCCATGGCGGTGAAGTAGGGGATACCGATCAGCTGGGGAATGAAGGCGATTTTCCAGTCCTTCGAGGCTTTACCTTCCTGCGGCTGTTCACCGCTTGCCTGTGTGGGTGGCGGCGCTTGCGTATCCTGAGGCGGTGGTGGGGCACTGGTATTGGTTGGGGCGGCGGTGGGCGTTGTACATCCCAGTACCAAAACGGTAATCAACAGCAGCATTATCCAAACGCGCAGACTTTTCATTTTTTCCTCCTTAGGAACTCACTTTTGATTTTTTGGTAGGTTATAGAACCTTTCAAGCATTTCACAAATAATTCGGATTTTCTTCTTCCTCCTCCTTTCTGAAAGCCAAGAATTGTTCAACTTCTTCTTGCCGGGGCAGGGATGAAATAGCACCCATTTTAGCGCTGGCCAAAGCCCCGCAGGCATTCGCAAATCGGATTCTCTCCTCCGGTGTCCAGTGGTTCAGCGTGCCAAATACAAACCCGGCAATGAATGCATCTCCCGCCGCAGTGGTATCTACCACAGGGATTGAATAAGCGGGAAGGTGAATCTGGCAATTTGAATTGCTGAAAACGGCTCCGTGCGCGCCCAAGGTAATTACCACTTCCTCCGGGCCCATTTGTTGGAGCTGGGCTGCCGCCCGGTATGCGCTTTCTACGTCGGTTACCTGAGAGCCGCTGATGACTTCTGCTTCTCCCTGATTGACAACCAGATAATCTACCGCTTTCAAAACTTCGTCGCTCAACGCAAAAGCAGGGGCGGGGTTGAGCAAAACCCTTTTATGCGCGGTTTTTGCCAGTTTCAGTACATACGGTAAGACCGGGTGAGGCCGGCCGAAATGGCAAACGACAAGGTCTGCCCTTTCGATTTCTCCCTTAGCCCGGTCAATGTCGGAAGTGGAAATTCGATAGTTTGACCCCTGCGCCACGACAATCCGGTTTTCCCCCGCTGCGTCGAGGATGATCATGGCGATACTGGTCATGGCCTCGTCATCCCGAACGATGCAGGCTGTATTCAGGTTTTCTTTTTTCATTTCCTGAATGAGGAAGTCGCCGAAGTACTCCTTGCCCACCCGGCCGACGAGGGTCACCTCCAGCCCTAGGCGTGCCATTCCCACCGCCTGATTAGCGCCCTTGCCACCGGGTACCACAAAAAATTCCTCGGCATTGACGGTTTCGCCGGCGGCCGGGGCGTGGGGTGTCTTTGCGATGAGGTCAATATTCAAACTACCAACAACAACGACTTTTTTCATGAAAAAAAATTGAGTGAGGAATTGGAGTTGACGAATTGTGCTGTATCAGATATGATTTTAAGCATCACAACTTATACGGTCAACCGAACAACAGGACAACTTGTATGCTCAACTCATGGGCTTCCCTTCTCAATCAATCCGATCATGTGCCGTTGTATTTTCAGATCAAGAACCTGATTGCCGAGCAAATCCGGCAGGGTAAATTGACCAGCGGTGAGGCGTTGCCGTCCGAACACGCCTTGATGCAGCTGTTCCATGTCAGCCGAGCCACCATCCGGCAGGCCCTCAATGAGCTGGAAATGGAAGGATTGATTGAACGCCGTCAGGGGGTGGGGACTTTTGTCAGAGCCAAAAAGATCGAGCCCGAATTGATCCGCTTGACCAGTTTCAGCGAGGATATGCGCTCACGGGGGCTGACACCCGGTTCCAAAACCCTGGAGGTCGAAAACATCCTGCCCGATGCTCAAATCATGAATTTTCTGGGTTTATCTGCCAGAGTGCCGCTGTGGTGCGTGCGCCGTCTGCGTTTTGCGAACGATGAGCCGATTGGCTTGCAGTATCTTTACATCCCCCCCTGGCTGGAAATTGACCCCGAAGAGTTGGTGAACCTGCAATCGTATTATGAGTTATTGAACCGCAAGGGCATCCAGCTGGCCCACGCCAGCGAGTTGCTGATTGCCCGCACGGCTACAAAGCGGGAAGCGGAATTGCTGAACATTAAACCCGGCCGGCCGCTGCTGGTGGCCGACCGGGTGACGTACGACACGCGCAGTGTGTGCGTGGAGTATGTTCAGTTTATCTACCGCGCCGACCGCTATCAGTACCGCCTGACGCTGGTGGCGTAGGGGGTGAGATTTGGTTATCCTTTCAATTATCCCCTAGCCTAAACAAAGTCTTGAACCATTTTCGATCACGAATATGATCAAACAAAGGCCAATAAAGAGAAATTTCTCGAAGCTTTCTCTCACGAGAGGCGGATTGCAATAATTGACGTGCCTCATTTTCCTGATTTCTTAAGACATGAATCGCCATTCGAATTTGCCAGGGATTCTTTTTTCGTTTATCTAATTGTTCCAAGATTAAGTTTAGTTGTTCATATTTTTCTTGCTCTCTATACGCAATTGCACGATTAATCAAAATTTCAGAATATATTTTCCATTCTGGTTTATGAAGAGTGATAATTTCAGCCAATTTTTCAACTAAGGAATATCGTTTTTGTCGTAAATTTTGATAAATGAATTTGCCCGCAACCCTTTCTCTGGTGACAGAACGGTTTGGTTTTCGCCATTGTTCCCATGCCGATTGATGATATGCAAAGGCAAATAGAATAACATTGTCAAATGATTCCATCAGGTAGGTAGTAGGGACGAGTAAATAGTGACCTTCTACGACATTTTGTGGGCGAAGCGTTTCAATTCCTTCGGTCTGCTTGAGATACCCTTTTTGGGTAATTTTTCCTCCCTGATGGATTAGTGCATTCCGTCGGGCGATGATTTCCCGTAAAGGATTCTCGTAATTCTGCCAGAGCGGTGAAGAAATCGGGATTTCATGTAATTTCTGCCAGCGCTCTTTCCAGATTGGACGCTCAGGGAAAGAAAACATGGAATCAACTTGTTCTATGTAAAGTCTGATCAACTCATCCACAAAGATTTCAACAATACTGACCAGATTAATAAGAGTGCTCTGTCGTAAGACAATTCCATTGAGGGGGGGCTGGCTCATGTAATCCGTCCATGCAGCGAGAAGAAGGTGAGCCTTTTGGGGATTCTTCCGAGACCAGTTCAGCACACGCCTTTGGAAAGCAGAATCCTGAAAAGCCTTAAAGATTTCGTGTGTGTCTGGTTGATTGGAGAAATCAGGGTAAAGATGTTCATCATTCAGAGAAGGAAGGAATTCTTGCAACTCATCCCGCACCTGTTCCTTGGGAATCTTGAATACATCTGCCATTACCTGCGCTATCTCTTCCATCATTTGTTCATCCAAGCGATCAGCAATCACGGGCAGTTGCTCGCTGAACAAGCGCAGTCCGCCATAGATAGAGGTGAAGGAACGCCAGAGACCTCTTAGATTTTCATCCAGAGGGTTGGGCGGGTTGGCTATCGTTGACATAGTGGATAATTGGAGAAGAAGAAAGAATTGTGAGACTCTGAGAGCCACGGGTAATTGCGACGTAAAAATTTTCCCGATTTTGTAATTTATCTGCGTTTAGCACAATAGCGTGATCAAACTCCAAGCCCTTGATAAGTAAGGTTCGGGAAATAATTCGCCCTTCGATTTTTCGCCCATTCACTCGGGTTCTATTACGGGTAATATATGCTGCTTCTTCTAGAGAGGAAAATCTTCCAGTTGAATATACTTCAATGGCTTTTTGCATTTCCGTAAAAAGTTCTCTTCGAAATACTGGTACGTTCTTAATGGCCCATTTAATGATTTCAGGAATTTCTTCAATCCTGTTGAGAGCTCTTATTGTTTGTTGGATTTCCTGGGGAAGTAGATCTTGTGCAATCCCTTCCAATAAAAAATGTATAACTTTTTTTCTCATTTTTTGCACATCATTGCGACATCCGTCCAAATCTTTGGCAAAGAACATCATAGAACGACAGTCCATCTCTTCTATACATTGATACTTACCCTGGGTTTGGCGAGCTGTAATGTGATCGAGATATATTTTTTTAGTATTGAGCTGTTCCCACTTGCCAGTATGAATTCCTGCCACCGAGCTTTTTGAAGAAAATTTTTCAAGCACTTCAATCTCGTTGTTTTCAGACCATTCTTTCCAAGTGATCTCTGAGTAATTGGTTAAGTCTATTTCTTCGTTCCGGAGAAGTTGCTGTCGTATTTCAGATAATTGTTCGCCAAGAATTGAGTTGCCACCATCCCTTTTCCATCGATATGGTTCAACCAACTCACCCAATAAATAAAAATCAGATTTGATTTCCTTTTCCCACTCCACGAGAGGATTATTATCAAATGCAAATATTCCTTGCAGAGGATCTCCAAGAACGCGAAGTGGAAGATAATCTCCTAACTTTTTAATCACTTCATGTTGACTTTTAGTACAATCTTGATACTCATCAACAAAAACCCCTGCATAACTTGCTTGAAGAACCTCCTTAATAAACGGAAATTCAAATAGTTCTCTGGCAGCAGGATAAATGCCTTCCCATTCTTTTCCAGAGGGTCTGGGGTTACTGAAGCCTGACATTGAACTGTATGCTAACACATATTTGAGTAACCAGCTTGCAATTGTTGCAATCCTATATTTAGATGGGGAAACATTTAAACGTTGCAAGCGGGATCGTAAAGCGGCAACTCCAGCATGAGTGTGAGTCAATATCAATTGCCTACCTTCTGATTTGGCTACTGCTTGCGCTATCGCTGTTGTTTTTCCACAACCAGCAGCAGCCGTTACACATACGGGATCTTTAGCCTTAGATAATCCATAACTACATTTTCAAATTTATCGTCCGCTATCATAAGCCCAATTCTCAAGTTCTGCTAAGATGTAGTAAGTAGGAGTTTCTCTGATTTGATCTATATACCTAGATACAAGTTCTCCTAATTTTTTCCCTTTATCCATTCGCTTAAACCACTCCCCCTTTTTCTTTTCGCCTTGCCTATATCCCTTTGCGACTTTTCCTATAATTTTTCTTATATCATTCTTGTCTCTCATCTCACATAAATGCTCAAAATTCTTTGGTAGACTCTCGCCCATAGGGGTATTTGTTTTAACGAATTCCTTAATGTCATTCCAACTCTTGTCTTCTCCATTTAGTTCATATGCTAAATTGACGATTTTTTTTATTGCTTCCCACGGTAAATCCAAGCAAAGTCTTTCTTCTATTGATACCTTATCGGGCCACAAAAAAACTTTTTCCACTCCTATTTGAATCATTTCTTCTTGTGTTGGACTTAATCTGCAATCGGAATCCCCCAAGTATGCGACGGTATACCCTAGTTCTGCCAAAGCGACAGCGTATTTAGGAGCTTCTGTTCCTCCAGATTTTGGACTTTCTATCGGTACAACTCCTGCTTCAGCCATTGTTTGATATCGAAATGAGCCCTTGTGAATCTGATGTTTTGCTGACCAAAAGAGCTCATCAAGAGCAACCAGAAACCCAGCCTCTGTTTTACCTTCGCACACAATTATTTTTCTGCACAGAAAAGCTTCAGGGATGGATCGAATAATCCCCTGAACATCGGGAACTTTGGTGACTGGAACAATCGTTGTATTTCCATCCCTTGTGTGAACCACATGTAACTCCTGCGCACTAGATTCAACCACTGCAATGGGGGAATGGGTAGTGAAGATAACTTGATGATTATCGTTAGGTTTTGGTCTGATTTGGCGTATCAAATGCCTCAAACGATAGGGTTCTAAATTGCTCTCAATCTCATCAATTAAAATTACAGCACCCTCAGGTACTGAGGATTTGTGAATTGCCATTGCCAGCAATCTGCGGCTACCTGCACCGCGTAAGGCAAAGGGCAAGTTACCATCATGTAATGCAATTGCACCTTGACGCAGGTTGACTTGCATTCGATTTACATTTGCTCGTAAACTGGCTTCAATACCAAATTCTGATGATATGTTTTTGACATCTGCTATTGCCTGATCCAACATACTCAAGTCCATATGTTGGACAGCTTCATTCATTTTTCTCTCAGCATTGGCTAGTAATTCTGGAATTTTAGAAAGATCGTCTTTCTGGGTAAGCCTACTCAAGGCTGAATTTCTTGCCCAAGTCAAGTCCACATCTGCGTATTGACCAACTTTGGCAACACCTAGCATTCGACGGTCAGTAACACCGATTCTGAGGGAGTCTTCTTCCTCGCTTTGTAGGTTGTCAATAAACCATTCAGGTTCTAGATCACTCTTAATACTAAGCCTCAATTGTAAGGCCGGTAAAAAATTTCCATTTTCCTGTTCCTTGCAGATCTGTTTTTTTGTTGGGTCCCAAAAACCAAGATATAACCCAAATTTTTCATCTGATTCGAGAACATTAGGCAAGTTTGTAATAGTTGCCTTGATTTCAATTGGATTATTAGTTTCCAGATTATAGAAATCTAAATCGCTAATAGGCAAAATTGGACTAGGATAGAAAAGATATTCCAGAGCGAGGAGAATTGTAGATTTTGTGGAATCACCAGGGCCGATCAGGCAAATCATATTTCCATCAACGACCCAATTCATTTTTTTGATGCCTCGGAAGTTGTTTATGCATAGGGACTGTATTTTCACAAGAACCTCCAAGAATGAACTCTAAATCTCCCCCCGAAAAGCCGCCGCTAAAATGGACTGCTCCAGCTGCTCGATGGCGCGCAGGTCGGCTTCAAGCAATTTTTGCGCTTCACGCACCTCTTCCTGAATGCCGTCCAGATAGGCGACAATGCGGCGCTGCTCGACGAGAGAATTATTTTCATCCAGTGGGTCGGGAATAGGAACTAGAACTTTCCTAAGGAGTTGAGCATTCATGTTGGGTTGGGCTCCACCCCGTATCGTCAATTGCTTCCAGTATTGAGGTGATTGAAAATACCAATAAACATATTCTGGCAAGTTAGGTTCCGTAACACGAATTCTTATTAAGTAAGAAGCAAATACAGCTTGAGGAGAATTCTTAACAATATAAGTTTTTCCTGTGGTTGCTCCTGAGCGAGCAAACAATATGTCTCCATCAGATAGTAAATAATTTACTATACGTTTACTTGAAATTCGGCAATAAGGAACATTATCCCAATTTACATTTCCATCCTGGATGTCCGTTATTCGAAGAAATTTAGGCCCAATAGGTTGAGTCTCGGATGTAGCAGTATAACCATATTGAGGTTTTGTGCAAATTCTTTCAACAGGAACAAAAGTCCAATGTTTAGTATCAAATGTGGTATTAATTTCAGGGAACACCTCTGCCAGGGCGGATTCCATCAGGCGGTTGACGTCGCACCGCAGGGTTTGCGCCTGCTCGCGCAGGGCTTTGACCTCGCCCAGCAGCGCCTCCAGCCGCGCGACAATGCGGCGCTGCTCGGCAATTGGGGGACGTGGTAATGACAATTCTGTTAATTTGCTCGGGGCATAACCTGCTTGACCAATCCAGCGATTACAGTGGGCAGCAAAGAAACCTGTTTGCCATAAATAGCGTAAAAAAACCAAAATCCACTGAGGTTCAAGATAATCCCGATCAATTACCCGAATTCGGGTAAGGTGATTTGAAAAGGCACAGGGTAAGTTTGTTCTAACGATTGCAGATTTTCCTACCAGTTCAACACTATTGGTGTTGTTGAACAAAATATCCCCACTTTCAAGCCAAAAATCAGTAGGATTATTGACAAAGCCTTCTGGAATATAAAGACAATTAGACAAATCTATCTCTCCATTAATACCAATATTGAATGGACGGAGATGAAGCAAGCCCTCTGAAACCACGTTTTTTCGCGCACATGAAAAACCGCTCAAGATTCGTACCTTCGGTTCGGAAAGGGTTGCAAAATCCCACCCCTCCGGCAGTTTCCAGCCTTCCATCATTCTTCCTCCCCGTTGCTGACCAGCGCGTGCAGGCGTTCCAGCAGGGCGGCCAGTTCGCGCTGGCGTTCCAGCAAACTGGCGGTGAGTTCGGCCGGGCGGGGCAGAGCCACCCGTTCGCTCTGGTGCGGGTTGCGCGGGCTCAGGTCGTAGCCGTGGGCGCGCAGGTCGCTCAGCCGTTCCACCCAAACCGTGTAGGGCGGCTGGGGGCGCGGCCCCTGCGCCTCGAAGGCGCGCCGGTAGGCCGGGCCGGCCTCGGCCGGGCAGGCCGGCGGCTGTACATTTTCCCCCTTTTCCAGTGCCTCGCGGTAGGTCTGCCAGTCGCGGTAGGCCTGCCACTGCTGGCGGATCTCATCGGCAAAGGCAAACGGGCGCTCGCGCTGGCCTTGCAGGTAGGCTTTCCATTCCCGCCACAGGGCGCGCGCTTCGGCAAAATGCTCATCGGCAATCGGGCTGCCCTTGCTGAATTTTTTCAACCCCTCCGGCAGGGGCAGTTCGTAGTACCACACCTCATCGCGCGCCAGCGGGTTCTTTGCCAGAATGTGATCCACGCGCTGGAAGAACAGCAGGGCGGTTTTGACGTCCGAATAGGGCGAAAAGACGCCCGGCGGCAGACTGACCACCGCAAACAGGTGAAAATCTTCCAGCAGGGTTTTCTTGACCTCGGCAAAGGCTCCGCCGCGGAAGAGCGTGCCTTCCGGCACGACCATGGCGGCGCGGGCGTTGGGGGTGTTGTTCAACTTCTTCAGCACATGCTGTAAAAAGAGCAGTTCGGTGGCGTTATTCTTAACGGTAAAGTTGTTCTGGATGTGGGCGCCTTCCTTGCCGCCGAAGGGCGGGTTGGTGAGGATGATGTCGTAGCGCTCGGGAACGCTGGTTCTGACATCTTCCTCCAGCGTGTTGCGGCGGTAAATGTTGGGGGTGGTCACACCGTGCAGCACCAGATTCATCGTCCCCAGCAGGGCGGCCAGACCCTTCTTTTCCTGCCCGTAAAAGGTGCTTTGCTGGAGGGTTTCTTCCTGTTCCACGGTGCGCACCTGTTTTTCCATGTGCAGGTAGGCCTGCGCCAGAAAACCCGCCGAGCCGCAGGCCGGGTCATAGACCGTCTCGCCGATTTGCGGGTCAATCACCTCGACCATGAAGCGAATCACCGGGCGGGGGGTGTGGAACTCGCCGGCGATCTGGTTTTCCTGCCCCATGCGCGCCAGCAGGTCTTCGTAAAAGCGGGTAATGGTGAAAAAGTCATCCTCGCGCTGGAAGTCAATCTGGTTGATGATGTCAATCACCTCTTTGAGGTTGTAATCCGAAGCACAGACCGGCACATTACGGACTACGGTTTGATCGCCCACGCTTTCATCCGAAAAGAGTTTGGCAATCGTGTTCGCCAGCGGCGAACCGGAAAGCGAGGCCAACCCGGGCAGCAGCCGCCCGCGCACAAAAGCCACCAATTCGCCGCGGCTGGAATTCCACTTCTGCAGCGCCTCCGGGCTGGCCCAGGCATCCCATGCCAGATCGCCCTGCAAAACGGGGGTGTAGGATTCGCCCTTGAAGGCGGCTTCTTCGGCGCGTTTCTTTTCTTCGAGGTCGAGAAATTTGAGGAACAGCAGCCAGGCGATGTGTTCGGTGTAGGCCATCACCCCGCCGACGTTGTTATCGCGGCGCAGAATATCGCAGGCACGCCACATCTCATTGCTCAGATTTTCGTTGATGGGTCGAGCGGCTTTGCTCATTCGGAATACAGTCTCCATTGCAGTTCGCGGATAGTTTCGCGCAGCGCCTCAGTGCCGCCAAAGCGTCTGGCAACGCCGTTTAACTCTCCCATAGAACGGAACGGCGGGAGGCGAAAGATGAGCGGGTCGGTCAACTGGCGCAGGCCGCCCTCGCCGTATTTTTCCAGCAACGTTTCAATCACCACACGGCGTTCAGGGGTAAAGGCGGCCAGCCAGCCGTTTTGTGTTTTCAAGAACTGCTGGACGCGCTGCCTACGGGTGGGGATGGGCTGACGTTGGAAGGCCACATAACCGATCACATCCAGCGGGTCGGCATCTTCAACCTTCAGTACCTCAGCCAGCACGTCCGGGTGGACATTTTCGCGTTCCAGTTGCTGCTGCACCTCGGCCCGGCTGGTCTGATCCTTCCATTTGTCCAGCATGGCCTGCCAGTCTGGCGCGATGGCGATGATGCGCTGGCGGGAGTAGTCAATGTACTGTTCAAGGGTGAGCGGTTCATCCAGCCCGGCGACCACAAAAGTGGCCTCCTCGGCGATGGTCACTTCGAGGTTGCGGACGGTAATGACTTTGACTTCTTCCTCGCGGGCGGGTTTTAATTCGATGTCCACCGTGACGGTTTGATGCGCAACCGTTTGCACCTTGATCTGGCGGCGGTTGAGTTTGAGCCCGTAAGCAATCAGGGTCACCTCACCGGCCGGCAGGTGGTCGAAGCGGAATGTGCCCTGCTCATCGGTAAAGATCGGCCCGCGCTGGTCGTTCGGCGCGGCCATCACCGCCACATTGGCGCCGACGATGACCTCTCCGCTGTCGGCAAGGCGCACCGTGCCGGTCAGGCTGGCGGTTTGTTCTTCCCGTGGCACGGGGGCGGCCACAGCCGAAGGCGGGCAGTCCCAGTTTTTATCCAGCAGGCGGGTGGCGTTAGTGTAATCAATGATGCGGAACCAGTACTTGCCGGTGACGGGATCAATGCGGCTGCCGCGCCCGATGATCTGCTTGAAGAGGATGGGGGATGAGATGGTTTTCATGAAAACGATGTTGCGGCAGGCAGGCACATCCACACCCGTGGAGAGCAATTCGGCGGTTACGGCCACCACGGGGAATTTACGGTCGCTATCCTGAAAACTGGCCAGCCAGCGGCGGGCCTGTTCGCCCTCTTCGCTGACGATGGGGACGGCATAATCTTCATCGTAACCGAGATCGGCAAATTCGTTGTTCAACAGGCGTGCTACTTCCTGAGCATGATCCATATCCACACAGAAAACCATTGTTTTGTGGGTGGGGCCGAACTCGCGCAGCAGCCTTGCCAGATGGCGCACAAGGGTTTGGGTGCGGTCGGGCAGGCGGATTTCACGCTCGAACTGGGGGGTGAAGTAATCCTCCCGCACCTCGGCATCTTGCGGCGCGATAACCTCAGCGCCCTGTTCGATCACTTCGGCAATGTGCAGCCCGTCGCGGTCAATGTTCGTGCGCACGCGGTGGACTTTGTAGGTGGCCAGAAAGCCATCCTCAATGCCCTGAGCAAGGCTGTAGGTGTAAGCCGGCGGGTGAATGCTGCCCTTTTGCGGCTGCTGCGGGTCGAGCGGAATGGCCGGTTCTTCGGAGCAGAAATAAGCGTAGGTATCCACATTTTCATCTTGTTTGGGGGTGGCCGTCATGCCAAGGTGGATGGCGGATTCGAAGTGATCGAGAATTTCTTTCCACGTACCGAACCCCGAACGGTGCGCCTCGTCAATGATCACGATATCGAAAAAATCATGGGGAAATTTTTCAAACAACCGTCTTCCCTTTTCATCCTGCGCCCACAGGGTCTGGTAAATGCCGAAGTAGAGATCGTGCTGCAGGCTCAGGCGGTTGGGATTTTCAATCATGTAACGGGGATCGCCGTGGCTGCCGGCAAAGGGGCCGAAGGCATTATAGGCCTGATCGCGCAAGACAACCCGGTCGGCCAGAAAAAGCACCCGTCCGGTGCGGCCACGATTTTGAAACAGCCATTCGGACTTGATCAGTTTCCAGACGATCTGCATGGCGGTGAAGGTTTTGCCCGTGCCGGTTGCCATGGTCAGCAAAATCCGCTTCTGCCCCCGCATAATCCGCACCAGAACTTCGCGAATAGCAACTTCCTGAAAGTAGCGGGGCGTGCTTCCGCGCGTGGCTTCGGGCGGGGCATAGGGGTGGAGAATGGGGTTGTGGGCGCGGGCGCGCGCCAGCGCAGCGTTATAAACCGGGCGCAATTCCCCCGTCCGATGAATGCCTTGGTCTATATTCAAGCCGGTGTTAAGTTTCCAACGCTCCCACAGGTCATCCGGCGAAGGAAACTCCGTAATTTCGCGGGTGGTATTGGTAAAACCGTCCCACTCAATAATCTGATGCCCGTTGGTAGCGTAGGCAAACATCAAGTGGTTATCGCGGGCATATTGTTTGGCCTGCTCTAACCCAAGCGCGGCGGGTTCGGTTTCGGCTTTGGCTTCCACCACCGCAATGGGGAACGCATCGGTATAGCGCAGAAGATAATCCACCCGGCGGGACTTTTCCCGCTCGACTTTTCCGCCGCGCAGGATAATTCGCCCCGGCGCGTATTCCCAGTCCTTGCGGTAATAAAATTCGCGGGTCACCCGGCTTTGAGTCCAGCCGGCCCGGTTGAGTTTGGGGTCAATCAGTTGAGCGCGCGTGTCGGATTCGTTGAGAGGCATGGTTATGGTTTTCTGTCGCGGGGTGGGTTTGGATCGTGACCGTGACTTTCTTTGTCCTGAATTGTGCCGTCTTTTTTATGAATAATCAACTCCGAGCCTTCTTTTTCTGCTTCGTGGCGTCCGCGCTTTTCAGCATCTTGCTTTCGGTTGTGGATGGAGGTGGCCCGTTGGTTGCCTTCTTTTTTCACAGCCCATTGATTGCCTTTTGGAACAACATGCACATTTTTCTTGGCCATGGCTTACCTCACTTGCGAATGATAAACAGAAGCCGCCCGTCGCTCTGGTTACTTGCGCGGGCGGCAAAAGTTTGTTATGCTCTATTTGCCGCAACGCGCCTTCACCGCGTTGCCGTTTCAGCCTCACCGAGACAGCGGTGGGGCTGAATGATGTCTGGCTTAAATAATATCCGTTTTTCAGCAGATCATCAACTGAAAGCAAACATTAATTTGACTCGCAGCCTACGCCATCGCGGTCTCCATTGAAGCGGTGTTGTTTGTGAAATTATGGGAATGGATTGCTGATATTAGACTAACTTGCGGGCGGTGAAAAAATTTGCTAGGATGATTTGAAACTATTTTTGAACCCCCACGCCTGCATCACGGCCTCACTGTGGATTAATGGTGGGGCTGGTTTATTTTCGGTCAGTAGTATAGCAAAAAATTTTAATTTTCAGAACCGTTTTGAGGTGGCAGAATCGTAAAACCAAAAAATTACCACCTACTAACGGAGGATACCATGTTGTTTAGCACCGCAGTCAAACTGTTAATCGAGGAACGGATTGCTATGCGGTACTCACCACATACCATCCGGGATTATGGGGTAACTTACAAAAAGTTCCTTGCTCATGTCGGGGATGTGGATATCGGGGTCGTCAATAAACAGCACATCATTCAGTTTATGGCTTCTCAATCGAAGATTTCGGCGAAGACCTTGCGAAATTATCATGCTGATTTATCGGCACTGTGGCAGTGGGCTATTCAGCAAGGGATATGCGATGAGAACCCGGTTCGTCAGATCAAAGCGCCGGTAGCAGAAAAGAAAACGATTATTCCGTTATCAAAGACAGAAATTTACGCATTGTTGGAGTGTGCTGCACAATCTCGTTATCCTCAGCGAAATCGAGCAATAATTCTCGTTTTAGTTGATACAGGAATGAGAGCAACCGAATTGTGTAACCTGTTGATAAACGATCTGAATTGGGTTACGGGACACGTAAGAGTTGTTGGAAAAGGGAAAAAAGAGCGCTTGGTTCCGATATCCATTGAAACAATTGGAGTTGTTGAAAATTATCTATCCGTACGGAAAAATACCGCTCAATCTGCACCTCTGTTCGCATTGAGGAGCGAAAAGCCGTTGGATCGGTATAAGTTGAGAAAAATTCTTGCAGATTTGGGTGAAAGGAGCAAGGTTAGTCACGTCTTCCCTCACCGTTTCAGACACACCTTTGCGATTCAATTTCTGAGGAATGGGGGAAATATTTATTCGCTTCAGAAAATTTTAGGCCATTCCACGCTGGATATGGTCAAAAGGTATCTGGCAATTGCTCAAAACGATATTGATCATGACCATTCCATAGCCTCGCCAGTTCGGTGTTGGAATCTGGTTTAGATTTTTTTGGCTACGACCGCTGATCTCACGGTTCGGGTCCGTGAGGTCGGCGGTTCAAATCCGCCCGCCCCGACAGTTGAGAGGATGAACCCGACATCCTCTTTTTTATTTTGTGTCGGCGGTTCTCCCATCGAGGGATGATAAAATCCGCCCGCCCCGACAGATAAGAGGATGAACCCGACATCCTCTTTTTTATGTGTCGGCGGTTCTCCCATCGAGGGATGATAAAATCCGCCCGCCCCGACAGATAAGAGGATGAACCCGACCTCCTCTTTTTTATTTGTGTCGGCAGTTCTCCCATCGAGGGATGATAAAATCCGCCCGCCCCGACAGATAAGAGGATGAACCCGACCTCCTCTTTTTTATTTGTGTCGGCAGTTCTCCCATCGAGGGATGGTTTTTCGGGGGAGTTGAGTTCTTCCAGTGAAAATTCTATCAGGACTATAATTATAAAAAATCCTAAATTGACCAAATTTATTTTTATAGTGAGAATAGGCACCTCCAATTTGTTGAAAGGGGCTTGTTTGTAATCTCATCGGCACTCGTGGTCTTCTTTATATCGTGATGGGGCAAAAAATGGAGAAGGGAGTAAAAAAATATGCAAGTAAATAACAAAGTCATTGTGGTGACGGGTGGCGGCAATGGAATTGGGCGTGAACTGGTGCTGTTGCTGTTGACCAAAGGGGCGCGTGTGGCAGCTGTGGATATTAACCCCGCTGCGCTGCGGGAAACAGAAGCCCTTGCCGGCAGCCTCGGCGAGCGACTCTCCACCCATGAGGTGGATATCACCAACCGCGAGGCAGTATCGGCTTTACCGCAACAGGTCATTGCCGCTCACGGAGCGGTGGACGGCCTGATCAACAACGCTGGCATTATTCAACCGTTCGTGCGGGTCAAAGACCTCGATTATACGGTGATTCACAGGGTCTTCAACGTCAATTTTTTTGGCACCATTCACATGACCAAAGAATTTCTTCCTTACCTGCTGGAACGCCCCGAAGCACACATCGTCAACGTTTCCAGCATGGGCGGTTTTCTGCCCGTACCCGGTCAAACCATTTATGGGGCATCCAAGGCGGCGGTCAAGTTGTTTACCGAGGGTTTGTACTCCGAATTGCTCAATACCCGCGTTCGAGTGACAGTAGTCTTTCCCGGCGCAGTCGGCACGAATATCGCTGCTCATTCGGGAGTCACCATTTCATCGCCCGCTCTAACCGAAGAACAGCGCAGCCGCATCAAACCGCTGTCACCGGCGCAAGCGGCCCAAATCATTGTAGAAGGCATGGAACAGGATCGTTACCACGTAATGGTCGGTTCGGATGCTCGATTGATGGATTTATTCTGTCGTCTCAGCCCGCAGCGGGCGGCAAAAACCATCTTCAAGCAGATGCAGAGTTTGCTGTCTGATTTAAATCCGGAAAAATCGCAATTTAATCCTTAATCCTGCATCAACTGGTGCAGGATTTCACGCAGGATTCGAATACTGCGATGGTAATCACTCAAGGCGATATGCTCGTTGGGAGTGTGATCAAGAGTGGAATCACCCGGCCCGTAGGCAACAGCCGGGCAGCCCCAAACCGGTGCTGCCAGATTCATATCGGCCGTGCCGCTTTTGAGAGCAAAAGCCGGTTTACCGCCCCCTGCGCGGATGGCGGCTAAAAACGCCCGCACCAGTGGTGTGTTTTTCTCAGCTACATAGGCCGGGACACTATCCAGCAATTTGACGTCAGCACCTTCTGCCAGCGCAGCAATCTGCTTGTAGGCCTGCTCAGGCGAAAGCCATACCGGCAGGCGCAGGTTGATCAATAGTTCAGCCCAGCCGGTGAAACCATCCTCGCCGGATTGTATTTTGCGCAGCACCGGCGTAACCTGATCGAATACCCGTTGATGTGAGGCGCTCCATTCTTCGGCGGCTGCCGACAGGCGGTTCCAGAAAGTTACCGCTGTTTGCGGGGCATTTTCGGTCTGTGCCGCCGAGTGTGCCAGCAGTTGTTCAACCCGGTAAGACAGCAGCAGGCTGCCTTTGTAACCCAGCGTCACCCGATCCCAGCCGCTCGGCTCGCCGATGATGGCAAAGACCGGGTGGTATTTATCCAGTATTGCCCTTGCGCCGCGCGAATCGCTTTCCTCGCCGACTGCGCCGATGACCACTATCTGCCAGCCGGCCGGTATCTCAATCTGCGAGGCGGCAGCCACAAAGCAGGCCAGCGGCCCTTTGGCATCTACCGCGCCGCGCCCGTAGAGCAGATCTCCCTCGCGCCGCACGGGAATCTGGCCCGGCACGGTGTCAATATGCCCCAGCAGGACGATTTGCCGCTCGCCACCGCCGCGCCAGCCGATGGCATTTCCGGTTTCATCCGTTTGCGCCTGAAAGCCCAGCGCGCGCATGGCAGCAATCAGGTACTCCACCGCTGTCTGCTCTGCGCCGCTGGGGCTGTAGGCTTGGAGCAGGCCTTCCAGCAGGGTCACTTCGTCCATTCGGTTTCCTTTGCCAGCACAAGGGCAACAGCATCAACTACCCTTTGAAGGTCTGCCTTTTCAATCACCAGCGGCGGCAGAAAGCGCATCACCGTCAGGCCGGCCGGCAGAGCCAGCACCCCCTCGCACATCAGGGCTTGCAGGTAGGGCGTTACCTTTTGTTTGAGTTCGATGCCGACCATCAGCCCCAACCCGCGCACCTCGCGGATCAGGGGGGATTGTACCCGGCGCAGCTGTTCGATGAACCACGCGCCCAGTTCGGCAGCCCGTTCCGGCAGGTGATTTTCCAGCAGGAAGTTCAAACTGGCCAGCGCAGCCGCGCATGCCAGCGGGTTGCCGCCGAAGGTTGAACTGTGGGTTTGCGGCGGCAGGCTGCCAACCCGCCCGCCGATCAGCACGGCGCCCATCGGCAACCCGCCGGCAATGGACTTTGCCAGACAAACCAGATCGGGCTGCAGGTTGTAATGCTGAAAGGCAAACAATTTGCCGGTGCGTCCAAAGCCGGTCTGAACTTCGTCCACAATCAGCAGCGCGCCGTGTTGACGGCAAACCTGCTGAGCGGTTTGTAAAAACCCGGCGCTGGCGGGATGAACGCCGCCTTCACCCTGCACCACCTCCAGCAGCACGGCGGCGGTCTGGTCGTTGACCGCCGCTTGCAGGGCTTCGGCATCGTTATAGGTCAGGTGGATGAAACCCGGCACCAGCGGCTCGAACGGCTCGCGGTACTTCTTATCCCAGGTTGCCGAAAGCGCGCCAAGCGTGCGCCCGTGAAAGGCGCGTTTGAAGGCGATGATCTGCGTTCTTCCGGTGGTCAGACGGGCAAACTTGATGGCGGCTTCGTTGGCTTCTGTGCCGGAGTTGCACAAAAACACACGCGGGTAGCCGCTTGCCAGACACAGGCGTTCTTCCAGTTCGGCGCGGCGGTCATTGTAAAACATCTCCGGGCAGGAAATCAGCCGCTGAGCCTGTTCGGCAACTGCCTGCGCTACCTGCGGGTTGGCGTGGCCGATGTTGGCAGCGCCCTGCCCGCCGACGCAGTCAATATACTCGCGTCCTTCACTATCCCACAGGCGCGCGCCCTCGCCGCGCAGGATGGCAATCGGCCGTTTGGTATACAAGCCGGAGGTATAGCGGTCTTCTGCGGTGAAAATATCCGTCATTCGATTACCGTGCCTTTCCCTTCCAGTGCATCTAGAATGGGGTGGGGCGTGCGCCCATCCGCAAAGATGACCCGGCTGACACCGCCCTGCAAGGCTTCAGCCGCGCCCAGCACTTTTTTCTTCATGCGTCCTTCGGCGTAATCGAGGGCGCGCTGCACTTCACCGCGCGGCAGGTGGCGGATGAGCGTCTTTTCATCGGGAAATTGACGCATCAGGCCGGGTACATTGGTCAGCAGAATCAGGCCTTCCGCCCCAAGCGCAGCCGCAACCATCGCCGCTGCGCGGTCGGCATCCACATTGAGGGCTTCCCGCTTGGGCGAGATGGCCAGCGGGGCGACCACCGGCGTAAAGCCCATGCCCAGCAGCAGAGAGAGGATGGCCGGATTGACCTGCTCAATTTTGCCGGTGTAATCATCGCGCAGTACCAGTTTACGCCCCTTTTCCACCACGCGGATGGCTTCTTTGCGGTGGGCAATCATCCAGTGCCCGTCCAAGCCGGTCAGTCCAAAGGCGTTGACATCTTTCTGCTGCAAACGTTCCACCAGCAGGGTGTTGATCTTGCCGGCGGTGACCATGGCAAAGATTTCCAGCGTCTTGCGGTCGGTGTAGCGGCTGGTGAAACCGCTCTCGCTGGTGACGAAACGCGGTGGGTGGCCGAGCTGGACAGAAATCTCGTTCACCTCCGCCGAACCGCCATGCACCAGCACGATTTTCTTTCCCCTTCGGATGAGTTCGGCCGTATCTTCACAAATGGTGTCGAAGTTGACGCCTGCGGCGCCGCCAATTTTGACGACCAGCATGGTGGTTTCCTCCACTAAATCGGGTGCAGCCCGCCGAAGGTCAGGCCGGCGGTTTCCTCAAATCCGCACATCAGGTTCATCGCCTGCACGGCTGAGCCGGCGGCGCCTTTCATCAGGTTGTCAATCGCTGCCATCGCAATCACCCGGCCGCTGGCGGCATCATAATCAAAGCCAACATCGGCGTAGTTGCTACCGGCAAGGATTTTTGGCTCCGGCACGCGGTAAATGCCGCGCCGGTCGCGCACCAGCCGGACGAACGGTTCGCTTTCCGCCCACTGGCGGTAGATTTTCCACAGGTCTTTTTCTCCCACGCCGGGGCGCAAAAAGCCGTGTGCCGTGGCTAGGACGCCGCGTACCAGATCCACCGCCGTCATGGTCAGGTGTACATTGGCCAGCCCCAGTTCCTGAATCACCTCGGCGGTATGGCGGTGGCCGTAAGCCGAAAAAGTGCGGATTACCCCGCTGCGTTCGGGGTGGTGACTGCCGGGGTTGGGCGATGCACCGCCTTCGGATGAACCGGTCTTGATTTCGACAATCACCGGCCGGTCGAGGTCGAGGACATCGGCTTTGATCAGCGGGTAGAGAGCCAGAATTGAGGCGGTGGCGTTACATCCCACACCGCTGATGTAGGCCGCGCTGCGCATTTCCTCGCGGTGCAGTTCGGGCAGGCCGTAAATGAATTTACTCAGCCATTCAGGGGCGTGGTGTTCTTCGCCGTAATACTGGCGGTAGAGGCCGGCATCGCGCAGGCGGAAATCGGCGGAGCAATCCACGATGCGCGGTGCAAGGCCGGCGTATTGTTTCATGCGCTGCTGGCTTTCGCCGTGCGGCATGGCCAGAAACAACACATCGCACGGTTCAACCTGCTGCGGGTCGCTGAATTTGAGAGTGGTGCGTTTACGCAGGTTGGGGTGCTGCTGATAGACATATTCGCCGAGATGGCTGGCGGAGGTGACCTGCCTTACATCCACATGGGGGTGGTCGAGCAGAAGGCGCAACAATTCACCGCCTACATAACCGGCCGCTCCGATGATGGAAACACTCACTCTGCTCATTGAGTCGCTGCCCTCCAGAGGGGAATGCCCAGCAGGGTGTTGTGTAATGCTCCAGGCACTACCTGCGGTGGGTTTACGGTCGGAAAATTGAGGTGAATCTCACCCCGCGCTACCGCCAGCGTATAGTCCACAATCAAACCGGCCACATCCACGCCAGTGGTTGGCGCAAGGGTGTGAAATTCGCTGGTGTGGTTGACCTCATTGACCAGATAACCGCGCTGCGGGTCTTCCAGCACATCCACCGCCAGCACGCCGCCGCCGACTGCCTGCGCTGCCGCCACACACAGGGCGTTCAATTCGGGCGTAACGGGGCAGACCTCGCCCTTGCCGTCGCGAGCGGTGTTGGTGATCCAGTGTGAAGAAGTGCGGTAAATGGCGCACACAGTTTGTTCGCCGACCACAAAGGCGCGGATGTCGCGTCCCGGCTTCTGGATGTATTCCTGAAGGTAGTAAATCGAATGCTGGTACGAGCCGAGCGTCTCTTTGTGTTCCAGAATGGCTTCGGCGGCGTCGCGGTCGTTGATCTTAGCCAGCAGACGGCCCCATGAACCCACCACCGGCTTCAGCACCACCGGGTAGCCGAGTTCTTCGATGGCTTGCAGGGCGGATTCGGGGGTAAAAGCAACCTTAATGCGCGGTTGGGGTATGCCGGCACGCGCCAGCACGGCCGAGGTGGTTAGTTTGTCGCCACAGGTGGCGGCCACATGAGCCATATTGACGGTGGGAATGCCCCACGCATTGAGCATTTGGGTGGCGTAGAGGCCGCGCGCAAACGAGATGCTGCGCTCCAGCACAGCGGCGTATTCCAGCCACGGTTGAGGGCGGCCAAAATCGAATACTGCCTCGCGGTCATCAACCCGCTCATGGGGAATGCCGCGTTTTTCCAGCGCTTCCAGAATCCACTTTTCCTCGACCCTTACCCGTGAAAGCAGGACACCAATCTTCATCGCCAATTCTCCTTTGCGGGGGGTTATTCGCCCCAGTCTTCTTCTTCCATGGGCGCCAGTTCGAGCTGCAGCGGTTCAAGACTGGTCACTTCCAGATCCACGCCGCAATCGGGGCAGACGACAATTTCGCCGACCATGACATTTTGCAATTCGATGGGGGCTTCGCATTCAGGACAGGCTGTTAAGGACATGAGAACCTCCGTAAGAAAAAGAATTGCCCTCCGCGGAGCGGAGGGCTTGATTTTGCCGGTCAATTGTGGCAGTTGGTAAAACTTAACCACGCTGACGTGCGTAAAGCCGTCCTGCCCCGCGGGAGGGGAGGAAGGGACGACGATTCGTACGCACGCGCAGTTCCAGACTCATGATGGTTTAGATTATAGCGGTTTGGTTGCAATTGTCAATAGGGTTTGGCTAACAAATTGTTAAGATTTTTCAACGGCGTACCAGCGGCAGGTGAATTTCATGGTTATAAATGATGCTGCTGGTAAAGGGGCTATCCAGCACATACTGCGGTCCTTGATTGGGAGCAGAACCCCCGAATTTGCAATCGCCGTGGTTGTTTTGGCCGGAGGAATCGTTCACCTGCCCGGTGCAGGCAGCCGGCGTGTTGTCAAAATGATACAGCGTAACGGTAGCCGAATCGGCGGTGAATGGCTGTGCCGGTGGAGTGAAACTGGATGTATAGCGGATGATAGAAGAAATGCGCAACTCATCTATCCAGCCGGTGAAAGAGGGGTAGGTGCCGGGGTCGTAGTCGTGCTTTTCGGCTGCGATGACCAGATAAGGGTCGCTGTTTGAGTAAAAAGTACCACGCCCATCCCGATACGAGAGATTTCCGATTGGCCCGTTTTGACTCTTTTGCAATTGACCGTTCACAAAAATGCGCATTTGCCCGCTGCTATTCTGCCGGGTGATGGCGATGTGATGCCACTGTCCATCGCGCAGGTCGCTGGTGCCGCAAATGGTGCGCCTGCTGCTGCCCACCGCCACGCCAAAGGCGATTCGCCCCCCGGCCAGCGAAACGCCGTAATCGCCGTAATCGCCATCACCAAAAATATCGCGGTCGAGGATGATGTTGCCGTTTGTCCATGTGTCTTGGGAAGTGCTTTCCTGACAGCCTGCGCTGGTGTTGCTGCCCGGCACGGCTTTCAGCCAGAATTCGATGGTGAAATCATCTCCCACATCCACCGAGCGGTGCGGGTTATCCAATGGGATTTTCACGCGGTCAATATCGCCACTGCCGGTGCCGAAGAAACGCAGCGAGGTCTGGTAAGATTGAACAAGGGGGGCAGAAAAGACTGCCTGCCCCTGCGGATGAAGGAGGGAAAGAAAAAGCCCAAAAGCCAACGCAGCGAACCAGATGTGTTTCATAAGGCTTTCTATTCGGATAATTTTTTACGCTCCCTCCAGCGCCTGCCTTAAGTCCGCAATCAGATCGTCAGCATCCTCCAATCCCAGCGAGAGGCGCACCAGATTATCGCGGATGCCCAATGCGCGCCGTTTTTCCGGCGGCACATCGTAGTAGGACATCAGCGCCGGTTGAATCACCAGACTCTCGGTGCCGCCCAGCGAGGGGGAGATATACGGGATTTTCAGGCGGTCAATGAAGCGGGCCGTGTCGTGCAGTCCGCCGCGCACGGTGAAGGAAACCACCCCGCCAAAGCCCTTCATCTGCGCTATGGCAATCGCATGGTCGGGGTGAGAGGGCAGACCGGGGTACCAGACCTGCTCAACCGCCGGGTGCGCTTCGAGAAATTCGGCTACCCGCTGGCCGTTTTCGTTGTGGCGCGCCAGGCGGATGCTGAGCGTCTTGATGCCGCGCAGCAGCAGGTAGGCGTTGTGCGGGTCGGATGTGGCGCCGAGGATGTTGTGCAGTTCGCGCACCGGTGTCAGCGCGGCGGCGCTCCCGGCGGCAAACCCGGCCAGCAGGTCGTTGTGGCCGCCGAGGTACTTGGTTGCCGAGTGGATGACAATATCCACACCCCAATCCAGGGGGCGCTGGTTGAGCGGTGTGGCGAAAGTAGTATCCACCACGCTCAAAACCTGATGCCGGCGGGCGATTTCCGCAAACCGTTCTACATCCAACACGCGCAAGTAGGGATTGGTGGGCGTTTCGGAGAGCAGCAGGCGGGTATTGGGACGGATGGCTGTTTCCAGTGCGACGTAATCACCCAGCGGCACCACGCTGGTTTCAATGTTAAAGCGCGGCAGAAATTCCAGACAAAACTGGCGCGTGCGGCGGTAACAGTCATCGGTCATCACCAGATGGTCGCCGCTGCGCAGGTAAGCCAGCAGGGTGGTGGCGATGGCGGCCATGCCGCTGGCGAACTGGATGGCGGTTTCGGCGCCTTCCAGCGCGGCAAGACGCGCCTCGCAGGCGGCCACAGTCGGGTTGCCGTAACGTCCGTATTCCAGCCGCTCGGTCGG
The DNA here is from genome assembly GCA_040754815.1 of Chloroflexota bacterium. GTDB lineage: Bacteria > Chloroflexota > Anaerolineae > Anaerolineales > Anaerolineaceae > Bellilinea. The sequence goes on along the minus strand of JBFMBX010000002.1, from coordinate 171,377 downwards.
CAGGCCGCGGCTGTGGGCATCCTGATAGGCAATCACGTCCTCGCTGTTGCGAAAGGTGTAGGTGGCGGTTTGCACCAGCGGTTCGATGATGGCGTGGTACGGCTTTTCTCGCTGGCTGCCGGCATGAACGGCGCGGGTCGAATCGCCCCAAGTGTCTGCGTTTGTCTCTTCATTGAGCAGGCTGACCAGCGTGGATAAGGGCAGATTTTGAGTCATGGGAATACCTCCGGGGGATGTAAAGAATTAAAAAAAACGGGCTGCCTGTACAGTGCAGGCAGCCCGCTGGTGGACGATGAGCGATGCAGAAGTCGGCTTATTCGACCCGTCTCCGTGCAAGCGCTGCCTGCTGGGTGCGGCCGCGCATGACCATCGCCATCATCATGGCCATCAAAAACAGAGCAATCAGCAAGCTTACCGGAATCAGGGTCATGGAACAGTAACCGAAATAAGAATTACCCAATAGTATAGCGATTATTTTGTAAAAGTCAATTAAGAAAAAGTTAAAAATTGCAGTGAAAAGGTCTGATTGGAAATTATTTTGAATTTTCAAAAAATCCCTTTACAAAACCGATGAATTGAATATAAAATAGCGCAACTTTTTGAATTCTTCGACTTGGTGTTGAGGTAATTTGTTCCTGCGTTTTCCCAAAGCACGGCGACATCTCGTTATGTTCAGTCGTGCATCCTTACCACTGATTTTTCCAATTCCTTCCCGCATGCGTTGATTTCAAGTGAGGGCTGCAGCCGAAGGGTGTTTTCAACCTGCGACGGTGCAGCCAATCAACCACACGCCGTTGCAGGTTGACGGCGTTGCACTTTTACTTATCTTTCCCGCAACCCGCCCTCAAGGGCGGTTAAACCGCACAATTATTCGCCAAGGAGGAACTTTTCTGATGTCCGGTCAAACTTCTCAACCCTATAACCCGTTCCGAGTAGCCCAGCAGCAGCTGGATGAAGCCGCGCGGCTTTTGCAGCTGGACCCTGCCGTCCACGAATTGTTGCGCTGGCCGATGCGCGAATTGCACGTCACCCTGCCGGTGCGCATGGATGACGGCACGGTACGCATCTTTCAAGGTTTTCGGGTTCAGTACAACGACGCGCGCGGGCCGTGCAAGGGCGGCATTCGCTATCACAGCGAGGAAACCGTGGATACGGTGCGTGCGCTGGCGGCTTGGATGACGTGGAAAACGGCGGTGATGGATCTGCCGCTGGGTGGCGGTAAAGGCGGCATCATCTGCGATCCCAAGCAGCTTTCGACCAGCGAGCTGGAACGGCTCAGTCGTGCTTACATACGGCAGGTAGGGCGCATTTTGGGCGCAGAAACGGATGTGCCAGCTCCGGATGTGTATACCACCCCTCAGATCATGGCCTGGATGCTAGATGAGTTTTCTTATCAGCGCGGTTACACTGAGTTTGGCATGATCACCGGTAAACCGCTGGGGCTGGGCGGCTCGGCCGGGCGCGGGGATGCCACCGCGCGCGGCGGGATGTACTGCCTGCGCGAGGCTGCCAAAGCACAACAGGTGGAACTGCGCGGTGCGACCACCGCCATTCAGGGTTACGGGAATGCCGGCTCGTTTGCTCACAAATTAGGTGGTGAACTGCTCGGCCTCAAAGTGGTGGCGGTGTCCGATTCGCGCGGCGGCATTTACAACCCGGATGGTCTGGATTATGAAGCCGTGCTGGCCCACAAACAGCGCACCGGCTCGGTGGTTAACTTCCCCGGCGCGCAGCCGGTCAGCAATGCCGAACTGCTCGAACTGGATGTGGAGGTGCTGATTCCGGCGGCTCTGGAAAACGCCATTCATCAGGAAAACTGCCAGCGCATCAAGGCGCGCTTCATCGCCGAACTGGCCAACGGCCCGACCACGCCCGAAGCGGATGCGGTGCTGTTCGCGAAAAACATCGTGGTGCTGCCCGACTTCCTGTGCAATGCGGGTGGTGTGACTGTTTCTTACTTCGAGATGGTGCAAAATGCCTACGGCTATTACTGGGAGGAGTGTGAAGTTCACCAGCGCCTCGAAAAGCGCATGACGAGTGCTTTCTGGAAAGTGCACGAAGTCGCCCGCCAGCATGGCATAGATTACCGGAAAGCGGCCTATCTGGTAGCGGTCAGCCGCGTGGCGGAGGCGGTTCGGCTGCGCGGCTGGGCATAAATGGCAGCGGGAGAGGGTATAATTTTCAACATTCGCCAATGATTATTCCTGTTTATCCTCTCTTGCAGGCGGTGAGGCATGTCGGTTATTCCACCTGAATCGTCAAAAATTCTTGAAATTTACCTGCTGCTGGCGCAGTACCCCATGCTGGCTTCTGCAATCCGGCGGCGGATGCGTGAGGAATTATTCCAGCGCGGCATCATCTCGCCGGAGCGGTTCGAGCAGGAAATCCGTGAAAAGGCTCTCGAATCGCAAAAGCGTGAAGGGCTGGGCGATGAACAACGTCCGGAGGACAGTGAACACTGGGAACTGCGTTATCACCGCATCCGCCGCATACTGACCGATTTTTACTTTGCCTACAATCTGCCCATCGAACTGTTGCATAAAATCGTTGATGATGTGCTGGCCGACCGCACTAACGGGGAGCGCCCCTCGGTCGGTTCGGAGATCAGCCTGCGTTTCAATCCGGAACTGGCTCCGCTGGAAATGGTGCTGCGTCAGGCTGAGGCCTATGAAGCCCTGCCCGCCGAGCAGCGTGCTCAGGTGCAGCACCATCTGGAAGAATTACGGGTGGTGCTGCTCAAAAGCCTGCTCAGCGATCAGTTGGGTTTCATCCGCATTGCCAAAAAATGGTTCACGGCGGCGGATTTCAGTTACATCATCCGCCACCGGATTGGCAGTGGCAAAATCGGCGGTAAAGCGGCAGGCATGCTGCTGGCCTTTAAAATCCTGCAAGGAACCGCGCCGGAAATTGCCAAACGCATCACCCTGCCACGTTCCTATTTCATCGGCGCGGATGTGTTCTATGATTTCCTTGCCCTCAACGAACTGGAATTCGTTAATCAAAAGTATAAATCCGAAGAGCAGATCCGGCAGGATTACCCGCTGATTCAGGAAAAGTACGCCCACGGGCGGTTCCCGGAGGAGATCGCCGAGCAACTGCGCGATCTGCTGCGTGAGGTGGGCAATAAACCGTTGATTGTGCGTTCTTCCAGCCTGCTGGAGGATAACTTTGGTGCTTCGTTTGCCGGCAAGTACCTGAGTGTCTTCTGTCCAAACCAGGGCACGCTCAAAGAAAACCTGCGCGACCTGACGCTGGCCATCCGGCGGGCGTACGCCAGCATCTACAACCCCGATGCGCTCCTGTACCGCCGCCGAATGGGGTTGATTGACTATGACGAACGCATGGCGATTCTGATTCAGGAGGTGCAGGGGCAGCCGTACCGCAACTACTTCTTTCCCTCTGCTGCGGGGGTGGCTTTCTCGTTCAGCCCGATTGTGTGGAATCCGCGCCTGCGGCGGGAGGAGGGTTTTGCCCGGCTGGTGGTGGGGCTGGGGACACGGGCGGTGGAACGTACGCCCAACGATTACCCGCGCCTGATTGGTCTCAGCCACCCCAACCTGCGCCCGGAAGTGACCCCCCAGGCCATCCGCCAGTATTCACAGCAGCAAATGGATGTGATTGACCTGCAAAACAACGCGCTGGTCAGCCTGCCGGTACAACAGGTTTTGGGGGCGGATTTCCCCGCCCTGCGCTGGGTTATCTCGGTGGACGACGGTGAAACCATCCGCCCGCCCTTGACGCTTGGGCTTTCATTGCAGCCGCGGCAGTTTGTGGTTACCTTTGAACGGCTGCTGCAAACCGATTTCGTGCCGCTGCTGCGGAGTGTCCTCAGCCGGCTGGCGGAGGAGTATCACTCGGCTGTGGATGTGGAATTTGCCCTGACCATTCAAGCGGGCGAGGGCGGAAAACCCGATCTGACCTTTCACCTGCTGCAATGCCGCCCGCATCACAGCTGGAACGCTGATCTGGCGGTGCGCCTGCCGGCAGAGGTGCGTGAGGAGGATGTGATTTTTATCAGCAACCGCATGGTGCCGCTGGGTGTGGTGGAGGCGGTGGAGTATATCATCTTTGTGGATCCAGAAAAATACTACCGCCTCTCTTCGGCACATGATTTCAGCGAAACGGCGCGGCGAATTGCCCAATTGAACCACGCGCTGGAGGGTAAAAATTTCATCCTGATCGGCCCGGGACGCTGGGGTTCGACAGATTTCATGCAGGGGGTGCCGGTCACCTATGCGGATATTTTCAACACCCGCGCGCTGATCGAACTGACCAGCCGTAAGGGGGGCTACGCTTCCGAACCTTCTTACGGCACGCATTTCTTTCAAGATCTGGTCGAGTCGGGCGTTTTCCCGCTGGCAGTCTCGGCGGAAGAAGAGGGCGATTATCTCAATCTGGAATTTTTGCGGAACGCAACCGACCAGCGGTCGGTCTGGATCGCTGAGAATTCACCTGCCTTAGAGTGCATCAAAGTCATTCACCTGCCAGCCGAACGCCCCGGTTGCGTGCTGGAAATCCGCATGGATGGTAAGAAAGGCATGGCCTTTTTACGTCCGGCAGAACAACTGTAAAAGAAAGTGAGGCACATTGTAAGTGACTTTATCCCCTCCACAAAATCTGGTGATGAAATTTGGCGGTACCTCGGTCGGCAGCCCGGAGGCAATGCGTCAGACGGTGGAAATCATCCTCCGCCAGAAAAGCCGCTCGCCCTTTTTGACCGTTGTCACATCGGCCCTTGCCGGCGTGACCGATTTGCTGCTGCGCAGCGCGACCAGCGCGGCAGCAGGCGATGCGGAATTCTATCGGCAGGCTACTCAAACGCTGACCGCCCGCCACGAGGAAATATTGAACGCGCTGGTGCGCGATGCGAGCCGTGCGGCGGCTGTGCGCGCCGAAATTGAGCAGATGATCGGCGATTTTGCATCGCTGTGTCTGGCAATATCCATTCTTGGCGAGGCCACGCCGCGCGCGCTGGATGCGGTATCCTCGCTGGGTGAGCGAATGGCGGTGCGCCTGCTGGCGGCCGCACTGGAAGAACAGGGCTGCCCTGCTCGTTTCGTAGAGGCAACCTCGCTGATCATCACTGACGATCATTATCAATCGGCCTACCCGGACTGGACAGCCACAAAAACCACGGTACGCAAGGTTCTGCCGCCGCTTTTGCAGGCCGGCATCGTGCCGGTAGTAACCGGCTTCATCGGCGCGACGCGCCAAGGCGTGGTAACTACTCTGGGCCGCGGCGGTTCAGATTACACTGCTGCCTTGCTGGGGGCGGCACTGCCTGCCGATGAGGTGTGGATCTGGACGGACGTGGACGGGGTGATGAGCGCCGACCCGCGCATTGTGCCGGAGGCGCACACCATCGAAGAACTGACCTTTCGTGAAGTGGCCGAACTGGCTTACGCCGGTGCCAAAGTGCTGCACCCCAAGACCATCCGCCCGGTCATCGAGGCAGGCATTGGCCTGCGTGTCTTGAACACCTTTAACCCCTCTCACCCCGGCACGCGGCTGGTGGCCGAAAAACCCCCAGAAAACCATTCCAGCATTGTCAAATCGGTGACGGCCATCCGAGGCATGAAACTGGTCACGGTCGAAGGGCGCGGTATGCTGGGCGTGCCGGGTGTGGCGGCGCGCACCTTTGCCGCCATTGCCTCTACCGGCACCAACATCTCGCTCATCTCGCAGGCTTCTTCGGAGCAGGCCATCTGCATTGCCGTGCCGGCGGCGGCTGCCGAAGAGGTAATCGCTGCCATTCAGGATGAGTTCTACCGCGAAATACAGGACAAAGACATTGACCGGGTCTGGACGACCGATGAAGTGGTCATCATTACCGTGGTGGGTGAGGGGATGCGCAGCACGCCGGGGGTGGCTGGTAAGGTGTTCAGCGCGCTGGGCGAGCAGCGCATCAATGTGATTGCCATCGCGCAGGGTTCATCGGAAGTTTCGATCAGTTTCGTGTTGAAAGCCGAAGATACGCAGGCAGCGGTGCGGACGCTTCATCAGCAGGTCATTCCCCGTCAGGAGATAAAGGCATGAACAAGACACCCGTTGCCGTGCTGGCGGCTACAGGAAGTGTTGGCCAGCGGTTTGTGCAGTTGCTTGACCGTCACCCGTGGTTTGAGGTAGTGGCGCTGACCGGCTCGGAACGAGGGCACGGCAAAACCTATGGAGAGGTCTGCCGCTGGCTGCTGGCAGAACCCATGCCCGAATGGGCTAAAAAGATGCCCGTCCTGCCCAGTGAGGCTGGCGCGCTCAACGGTGCGCGTCTGGCGTTTTCGGCTCTGCCGGCGGAGACCGCCCGACTGGTTGAACCGGCGCTGGCACAGGCTGGCTTGGCGGTGTGTTCCAATGCCTCTGCCTTTCGGCGTGAGGCAGATGTACCCCTGCTCATTCCGGAGGTCAACCCGGAACATGCCCGGCTGGTGGAGGTGCAGCGCAAAAAACGAGGCTGGACGGGCTGGATTGCGACCAACCCCAACTGCACCAGCACCGGCATGACGATTGCCCTCAAAGCCCTGCAGGATGCCTTCGGCTTGAAACGCGTCTTTGCCGTATCGCTGCAGGCCCTTTCCGGGGCGGGGTATCCGGGTGTAGCCTCGCTGGATATTGCCGACAATGTCATCCCCTTTATCAGCGGTGAAGAGGAAAAGGTCGAATGGGAACCGCGCAAGATGCTGGGCAGACTGGATGGGGAAGAAGTCCAGCTGGCCGGGATTGGCATTTCGGCACATACCAACCGTGTGGCAGTGACCGATGGTCATTTAGTGTGCCTGACGGTGGAACTGGAACAGCGCACCGCGCCCGAACAGGCCAGGGCGGTGCTGGCTGCATTCAAAGCTCCACCGGCGGTGACCGAACTGCCTTCTGCTCCCCGGCCGGTGATTGTGGTGCGTGAGGAAGAAAACCGTCCCCAGCCGCGCCTTGACCGGCTGACCGGCGGAGGAATGACCACGGTGGTTGGGCGGGTGCGGGCCGATAACCTCTTTGACCTGCGCCTCACGGTGCTTTCGCATAATACCATTCGCGGGGCGGCGGGCGGTTCGCTGCTCAACGCCGAGTTGATGGTGCAGATGGGGTATGTTGGCTGACGCGAGTCAATGTAAAGAAAAGATTAAAATTTTGAAAAGTACTTGACTTTTGACTCCAATTGTCCTACAATAGGGCGAAATTTCCCCAATTTGGAAAATTAATCCCCCCAATGAATTCCTTCTTTTCCCTTTTCATTCTTATCGCCATTCTGGTTCTCGTTATTGTACTCGAGAACCCGTTACCCGTTTGGGCGGTAAGAGTGAGCGCAGGAGAGTTCCGGAATAGATAAACTCAACTAACGCATAGCAGAACCAAAAGACCGCCCAACCGGGCGGTCTTTTTTTATAAATCGTTACTGTCAGAGGAAAAACCATGCGATCCACCCCAATCAAAACTGCGCTCGAATACGCTCCACACCGTGCCTTGCTCAAAGCCACCGGTGTAAGTGATGCCGATTTACACAAGCCTTTCATCGCCATTGTCAATTCGTATGTAGATATTGTCCCCGGCCATGTTCATTTGCAGGAATTTGGGAAAAAAATCAAAGAGGCTGTGAGAGCCGCCGGCGGTGTACCGTTCGAGTTCAACACCATTGCGGTGGATGACGGCATTGCCATGGGGCATGAGGGTATGAAGTTTTCGCTGCCCTCGCGTGAATTGATTGCCGACTCCATCGAAACGATGATCATGGCACATCCCTTCGACGGCATGGTTTGCATCCCCAACTGCGACAAAATCGTGCCGGGTATGTTGATGGCGGCGGTGCGGGTCAATATACCGGCCGTTTTCATCTCCGGCGGGCCAATGCCAGCCGGGCGCACGCCGGATGGAGAGGTGGTTGATCTGATTTCGGTCTTTGAAGGGGTGGGTGCGGTGCAGGCCGGGCGGATGAGTCGCAGCCGCCTGAAAGTGCTGGAAGATTTTGCCTGCCCCTCGTGCGGTTCGTGCTCTGGCATGTTCACCGCCAACAGCATGAACTGCCTGATGGAAGCGCTGGGAATTGCCCTGCCCTACAACGGTTCGGCGCTGGCCAACACCCCGGAACGGGAAGAACTGGCCCGGCGGGCAGCCAGTTTGATACTGAATCTGGTGGAGCGCGACCTGCGCCCGCGCGACATCATCACCGCTGAGGCGATGGACGATGCCTTTGCGCTGGATATGGCGATGGGCGGCTCGACGAATACCATCCTGCATGCGCTGGCAATCTGCCACGAGGCCGGCATCCCCTATTCACTGGAACGCATCAATCAGGTTTCGGCTAAGGTGCGCCACCTGTGCAAGGTCAGCCCGGCCGGCAAGTGGCACATGGAAGATGTGCATCGCGCCGGGGGCATTCCGGCGATTTTGAGCGAAATTCAGCGCGCCACGGGTATGCTGCATCTCGAACGCCCAACGGTCAGCGGCAGGACGATGGGCGAAATCCTGAAGGGCGCGCAAATCCGCGATGAAGAGGTTATCCGCCGCTGGGAGAATGCTCATTCGCAGGATGGCGGGCTGGCGATTTTATTCGGCAACCTTGCCCCTCATGGCGCAGTGGTCAAAACCGGGGGTGTTGCGCCGGCGATGCGCCGCTTCAGCGGCCCGGCGCGAGTCTATGAATCGCAGGAAGACGCTCTGCGCGGCATTCTGGCACATGAAGTCCAGCCCGGCGAGGTGGTGGTCATCCGCTACGAAGGCCCAAGAGGGGGGCCGGGCATGCAGGAAATGCTCAGCCCGACCAGTGCTCTCATGGGCATGGGACTGGGAGATAAAGTAGCCCTGATCACTGACGGGCGGTTTTCGGGCGGTACACGCGGGGCCTGCATCGGCCATGTTTCGCCAGAGGCGGCTGCCGGCGGGCCGATTGCCGCGCTGAAACCCGGCGATGTGATCGAGATTGATCTGGACGAGCGCACGCTGAACGTGCGCCTGAGCGATGAAGACATTGCCCTGCGGCTGGCGCAGTTACCGCCCTTCCAGCCGCGCACCACCAGCCGCTGGCTGCGCCGCTATCAGCAGTTTGTGACCAGTGCCGACCGCGGAGCGGTGCTGATGTGTTGAGGAAGATTTTGATCTGTTTCCATTGTGTAATCATTTTCACCATTCACCAAAGGAGGAAGTAATGAAATTAACCGGCGCACAAATTGTTTGGGAAGTGCTGAAACGCGAGGGGGTCGAGGTGGTTTTCGGCTATCCGGGTGGGGCTAACCTGCCCATTTACGATGCCATGCTGGATTACCCCATTCACCATGTTCTTGTGCGGCATGAACAGGGGGCGGCTCACATGGCGGATGCCTATGCCCGCGTCAGCGGTAAGGTGGGGGTGGCCATGGCCACTTCCGGGCCGGGCGCTACCAACCTGACCACCGGCATCGCCACGGCAATGATGGACTCGTCACCGACCGTCTTCATCACCGGGCAGGTGGTCAGCCGCTTTATCGGGTTCGATGCCTTTCAGGAAACGGATGTGACCGGCATCACTCTGCCGATTACCAAACACAACTATCTGGTGCGGCGGACGGAGGAGATTGGCGCAGTCCTGCGCGAGGCTTTCTACATCGCCCGCAGCGGACGCCCCGGCCCGGTGCTGGTGGACATTGCCAAAGATGCCCAGCAGAACAGCACCGATTGGGAGTACGACCTCACACCGCTCAAACTGCGCGGTTACCGCCCGCAGCGCTACCCGCTGTGTCAGCAGGTGGAACAAGCACTGGAATTGATCGCTCAGGCGCGCAAGCCATTGATTCTGGCCGGGCAGGGTGTGCTGCTTTCCAATGCTATGCGCGAACTGCAGGAATTTGCCGAACGGGCGCAAATCCCGATAGCGATGACCCTGCTGGGCATTGGCGGTTTTCCGGCTTCTCACCCGCTCAATCTGGGCATGATGGGCATGCACGGCGAGGCGTGGGTCAACCAGTCTATTCAGGAAGCCGACCTGCTGCTCGCTTTTGGGATGCGCTTTGATGACCGTGTAACCGGCAACCTGAAAACTTACGCCCCGCACGCCCGTAAGATCCACATTGACATAGATCCGGCCGAAATCAACAAGAACGTGCGGGTGGATGTGGGCATTGTCGGCGATCTGCGCGAAACGCTGCAAACCATGCTGGAGCACCTGCCGCGACTCGACCATTCCGATTGGCTGGAGCATATCAACGACATGAAGGGCGAATCGGCCGTGCGCGATATTCAATACCTGCCGCCCGACGGCCACCTGTACGCCGCTCACGTGATTCACGACCTGTGGCGCTTTACGGGCGGCGATGCCATCATCACCACCGATGTCGGCCAGCATCAGATGTGGGCAGCGCAGTATTACCGCGTGGACAAACCCTTCCAGTGGATCACTTCCGGCGGGCTGGGCACGATGGGCTTTGGTCTGCCGGCGGCAATCGGAGCCAAGTTTGCCCGCCCGGATGCGGAAGTGTGGGCGATTGTCGGCGACGGCGGCTTTCAGATGACGGCTGCCGAGCTTTCAACGGCCGCGCAGGAGGGCATCAAGGTCAATGTGGCGGTGATCAACAACGGCTTTCTGGGCATGGTGCGCCAGTGGCAGGAGTTCTTCTACGAACGGCGTTACGCTGCCACCCCCATGCGCAGCCCCGATTTTGTCAAACTGGCCGAGGCACACGGTTTGACCGGTTTTCGCGTAGAACGGCGTGAGGATGTGCAATCTGCGCTGGAAGCCGCCCGTTCGACCGATGGTACGGTGGTGATTGATTTCCGCGTCGAGCAGGAAGACAGCGTTTATCCGATGGTGCCGGCGGGCGCCGATTTGCACAACATGATCCGCCGCCCGCTCCGTGCAGCCATTGTTGAAACTGCACAGGATGAACTGTAATGGTAAGGGAGTTGAACATGGCACATACACTGGTCGTTCTGGTTGAAGATAAACCCGGCGTGCTGAACCGTGTGGCCTCGCTCTTTCGCCGGCGTGCTTTCAACATCGAATCGCTGACGGTGGGGCACACCGAGCAAGCCGGCCTCTCACGCATGACGATTGTTGTCGAAGGCGATGATTTCGCTATCGAACGCCTGATTGCCTACCTGTACAAACTGGTCAACGTGGTGCAAGTGGATGACCTGACCCACACTCAGAGCGTAATGCGCGATCTAGCGCTGATCAAAGTGCAGGCTCCGCCCGAAAGCCGCACGCAGATTATGCAGGTGGTGGATGTGTTCCGCGGGCGGGTGGTGGATGTCACCAACCAGTCGTTGATTATTGAACTTACCGGGGATGTGGAGAAAATTGACGGTTTCGTTGAGGTGCTGCGCCCGTTTGGCATCATCGAGATGGTGCGCACCGGCGTGGTCGCCATGGAGCGCGGCAGTTCGCCGCTGTATGTGCCGCTCAACGGCAACGGTCAGGCTCACCTGCACCCCGAATCAATTTCTGAGAATTGAAAACCTGAGGAGAAGTGAACATGATGGCAAAGATGAATTTTGCAGGCGTTGAGGAAGAAGTGGTTACGCGGGATGAATTTCCGCTCAGCCGGGCGAAAGAAGTGTTGAAGGACGAAGTGGTGGCCGTGCTGGGTTACGGTGTGCAGGGGCCGGCTCAGGCGTTGAACCTGAGGGATAACGGCATTAAGGTCATTGTGGGGGTCAACCCCGGCGGCAAGTCGTGGGAAAAAGCCCAGCGCGACGGCTGGGTGGCGGGTGAGACGCTCTTCCCGATGGAAGAAGCCGCCGCGCGCGGCACGGTGGTGCAGTATCTGGTTTCGGATGCGGCGCAGAAGTTGACGTGGGAGCGCATCCGCCCGTGCCTCAAAGAAGGTGATGCTCTGTACTTTTCGCACGGTTTTGCGGTGGTCTATAAAGAGCAAACCGGTGTGGTGCCGCCCGAATATGTGGATGTGGTTATGGTGGCGCCAAAAGGCTCGGGTACCAGCGTGCGCGCCAATTTTCTGGCCGGCAGCGGCGTCAATTCCAGTTTTGCAGTAGCGCAGGATTACACCGGCCGCGCCCGCGAGCGCACGCTGGCGCTGGGCATTGCCATCGGCTCCGGTTACCTGTTTGAGACCACCTTTGAACACGAGGTCTATTCCGACCTGACCGGTGAACGCGGCGTGCTGATGGGCGCACTGGCGGGCATCATGGAGGCCCAATACCAGACCCTGCGCGCGCATGGGCATACTCCCTCGGAAGCGTTCAACGAAACGGTGGAGGAATTGACCCAGAGCCTGATCCGGCTGGTGGCCCAAAACGGGATGGACTGGATGTACGCCAACTGCTCGGCGACTGCCCAGCGCGGCGCGCTGGACTGGCGTCATGAATTTCGCAAGGCCACCCTGCCGGTCTTTGAACGCCTGTACCAATCGGTGGCCAGCGGCGAAGAGACCCGCCGCGTGCTGGAAGCCAACAGCCAGCCGGATTATCAGGAAAAACTGGCCGAAGAACTGCGCCAGATGCGCGAATCGGAGATGTGGCAGGCCGGTGCGATGGTGCGTTCCCTGCGCCCGGAAAACTGGCAGAAAACCGCCTGAGGCGTTTAACGGTTGCGGAGGCAGCGATGAGTGAGTATGTACGCATTTTCGATACCACCCTGCGGGATGGGGAACAATCCCCCGGCGCCACGATGACCAGCGCCGAAAAACTGGAAGTGGCGCGCGGGCTGGCCCGTCTCGGTGTGGATGTGATTGAAGCCGGCTTTCCGGCGGCTTCGCCGGACGACCTGGAAGCCGTGCGGCGGATTGCCGTTGAGGTGGGCAATTCAGCCGACGGCGGGCGCGTGCCGATCATCTGCGGGCTGGCGCGCGCCTCCAAAAACGACATTGACAAAGCCTGGCAGGCCGTTCAACCGGCCGCCAGTCCGCGCATCCACACCTTTTTGGCAACGTCTGAAATTCACATGCAGTACAAACTGCGCATGACCCGCCAGCAGGTGCTGGTGCGGGTGGCCGAAATGGTGGCCTACGCCCGCAGCCTGTGTGAAGATGTCGAGTTCAGCCCGGAAGATGCCGGGCGCAGCGACCCCGCTTTTCTCTACGAGGTGCTGGCAGTGGCCATCCGCGCCGGGGCAACCACGCTGAATATTCCCGATACGGTCGGGTACACCACCCCGGATGAATTCGGTGCGCTGATTGCCGGGATTATCAAAAACACGCCGGGCATCGAAAACTGCATTGTGTCGGTGCATTGCCACAACGATTTGGGGCTGGCCACCGCCAACACGCTGGCCGGTCTGCGCGCAGGCGCCCGTCAGGCCGAAGTGACCATCAACGGCATCGGCGAGCGGGCCGGCAATACTGCCTTAGAAGAAGTGGTCATGGCACTGCACACCCGCCCGCAGTTTTACAACCTGCACACCGGCATTGATACCACCCAGATCACCCGCATCAGCAAACTGGTCAGCAATTACACCGGTATGCCGGTGCAGCCCAACAAGGCGATTGTCGGCGCCAACGCCTTTGCCCACGAAGCCGGCATCCATCAGGACGGGATGCTCAAACATTCATTGACCTATGAAATCATGCGCCCCGAAACGGTGGGTGCCACCCAGAGCAAACTGGTGCTTGGCAAACACTCCGGGCGGCACGCACTGCGCACGCGCCTGGCCTCGCTGGGTTACGCACTGGACGAGGCCGAGATGGATCAGGTCTTTGAACGGTTCAAACATCTGGCTGACCGCAAAAAGACGATCACCGATGCCGATCTGGAAGCGCTGGTTTCGGACGAACTGTACCAGCCGCGTGAGTTGTTTGCGTTGGACGGCTTGCAGGTGGCCTGCGGCACGATGGGCATGCCCACCGCCACCGTGCGCCTGCGCGGCCCGGACGGCCAGCTGCACATCAGTGCGGCGGTTGGCACCGGCCCGGTGGACGCGGCTTACAAAGCCATTGATGCGATTGTCAAAGCCCCCAACACCCTGCAAGAGTTTGTCGTCCACGCTGTAACCGAAGGGATTGATGCGCTGGGAGAGGTAACCGTGCGCATCGAGGGCAGCGACGGCCTGCTGCAAATCAGCCCACAGCGCGAGGCCGAAGTGCCGCGTACCTTTGGCGGCTACGGCGCGGATACGGACATCGTGGTGGCCAGTGTCAAGGCTTATCTGGCTGCCCTGAACAAACTGCTGGTTGCTAGCGGTCAGTACGGCAGTGTCGAAGAGTCGGCTGTACAGCCGGTCAGTTGAGTCTTTTTTCCATTTCTTTCGCCAGAGAGGAGACCGAACCATGAACCCCATTTTTTCATCCTATTTTGAGGAAAACGATCCCGGACAGGCCGTTGTGCGCCCCAATACCATTCCTGCCGGATGGGATATGACCGACTTCCTGATGAAGAGTCATCCCCACCACTCGGCCGCCGAGATGAACGGCACCGCCTACGAACAACATCTTCGTCAATCGGTGAACGAGTATGAGCCGCCCAAAAACGCTGTTTGAAAAAATCTGGGAAAGTCACGTGGTAACCCAGCCGCCGGATTCGCCGGCCGTACTGTATATTGACCTGCATCTGGTGCATGAGGTTACCTCGCCGCAGGCGTTCAGCGGGCTGCGGGCGCGCGGTTTGCGCGTGCGCCGTCCGGAGCGCACGGTAGGGACGCTCGATCATGGCATCCCCACCCTCAGCAAGCCCAACGGCAACGGCGATGGCCGGCTGGCCTTTGCCGATGAACTCAGCCGCCGCCAGATCATGCAGATGGAAGAAAACTGCCGTGAGTTCGGCATCCCGTTGATGGGTTTGGGCAGCCCGCATCAGGGTATTGTGCATGTGATCGGCCCGGAACTGGGACTGACCCAGCCGGGCATGACGATTGTGTGCGGCGACAGCCACACCGCCACCCACGGTGCCTTTGGCGCGCTGGCGTTTGGCATCGGCACCAGCGAGGTTGAGCATGTGCTGGCGACTCAGTGCCTGTTGCAACGCAAGCCCAAAACCGCCGCAGTGCGGATTGAAGGCCGTCTGCAAAAGGGGGTAACGGCAAAAGATGTCATTCTCGGTCTGATTGCCCAGATTGGCGTGGCGGGCGGTACGGGCTATGTCTTCGAGTACATGGGCGAGGCGGTGCGCGCCATGAGCATGGAAGAACGCATGACCCTCTGCAACATGTCCATCGAGGGCGGTGCGCGCGCCGGTATGGTGTCGCCGGATGAAACCACCTTTGAATTTCTGGCCGGGCGGCCGTATGCCCCGCAGGGCGAGGCCTGGGAGCGCGCCGTTGCCCGCTGGAAAACCCTGCCCAGCGATGAAGGTGCCGAATACGATCACACCATTCATCTGGATGCCAGCCGTTTAGAGCCTGTTCTAACCTACGGCACCAATCCCGGCATGGGTATTCCCATCAGCGGACGCATTCCCGATCCGCAGGAAGTCAGGGATAACGCTCAGCGGGCGGCGCTGGAAAAATCGCTGGCGTATATGGGGCTGCAGCCCGGCACGCCGCTGCTCGGCCATAAACTGGATGCGGTGTTCATCGGTTCCTGCACCAACGGGCGGTTGTCCGACCTGCGTATGGCGGCCAGTTTGCTGCGCGGCCGCAAAGTAGCGTCGGGACTGCGCGTGCTGGTGGTGCCCGGCTCGCAGCAGGTCAAAAAACAGGCTGAGGCTGAGGGGCTGCACCGCGTCTTCCTTGAAGCCGGTGCCGAATGGCGCGAACCCGGCTGTTCGATGTGCATTGCTATGAACGGCGATCAACTGGAACCGGGGCAATACGCCATCAGCACCAGCAACCGCAACTTTGAAGGCCGGCAGGGCAAGGGCGGGCGCACCTTTCTGGCCAGCCCGCTGACGGCCGCTGCTTCGGCGCTGACCGGGGTGATCACCGACCCGCGTCCCTATCTTTCCTGAGGAGCATAAGCCATGCAGCCGTTTACCCGTCTCACTTCAAAAGTTGTGGTTTTACCGGTCAGCAATGTAGATACCGACCAGATTATTCCGGCGCGCTTCCTGAAAACCACCGACAAAAACGGTCTGGGCGCCAGTTTGTTCGCCGACTGGCGTTACCTGCCGGATGGCAGCCCCGACCCCGCTTTTATCCTCAACCAGCCGCAAAGTCAGGGCGCGCAGATTCTGCTGGCGGGCGATAACTTCGGCAGCGGTTCTTCACGCGAACATGCTGCCTGGGCGCTGCTCGGCTGGGGCATACGCGCGGTGATCTCCACCACCATTGCCGATATTTTCCGGAACAATGCCCTCAAAAACGGTTTATTGCCGGTGGTGGTGACGCCGGAGGTGCATGACCGCCTGATGCTCCTGTTCAGCAGCCATCCTTCACAAACGCTGACGATTGACCTCGCCGCCCAGACGCTGGAACTGCCGGACGGCACTACGGCGACCTTCCCGATTGATCCCTTCAGCAAGACCTGCCTGCTCAACGGCGTGGATGAACTGGGGTATCTGCTCGGTTTGGAGGCGGAAATTGCCCGTTACGAAGCGCAGCGTGAGTTTTAACGGTTCACAAAGGAGCGATAGAACATGAAAATTGAAATTTATGACACCACCCTGCGCGACGGCACCCAGCGTACCGATATTTCCCTTTCGCTTAACGACAAACTTGCAATTGCCCGGCGGCTGGATGAATTTGGCGTGGATTTCATCGAAGGCGGCTGGCCGGGTTCCAACCCGAAAGATGCGGAATTTTTTACCCGCGCCGCCGGAATGGAATGGAAGCATGCCGTTATTGCCGCTTTTGGGGCTACCTGCGCGGTCAACAAAACGCCGGCGGAGGATGACAACATCCGTGCCTTGCTGGAATCGAACGCGCCGGTCTGCACGGTGGTGGGCAAGTCATCCCTGCTGCATGTGGATGAGGTGCTGCGCACCACCCCGCAAAACAACCTGCGAATTATCGAGGAATCGCTGGCTTATCTCAGCGCGCAGGGCCGGCGCGTGATTTACGACGCCGAGCACTTTTTCGACGGTTACAAGGAAGATGCCGAGTACGCCCTGCAAACGCTGGCAGCCGCCCTGCGCGGCGGCGCCGAAACGCTGGTGTTGTGCGATACCAACGGCGGCAGCCTGCCGTGGGAGGTGAGTGAGATTGTCCGCGCCGTCAAGGCGCGCTTTCCGCAGGCCAGACTGGGCATTCACACCCATAACGACGGCGAGTGTGCGGTAGCCAATTCGCTGGCGGCGGTGCGCGAGGGCTGCGTGCAGGTGCAGGGCACCATCAACGGCTACGGCGAACGGTGCGGCAACGCCAACCTGTGTTCCATCATTCCCGATCTGGAATTGAAGATGGGCTACACCTGCCTGCCGGCCGGTCATCTTGCCCGGTTGACCGATCTTTCCCACTATGTGGCGGAAATTGCCAACCTCGCGCCGGATGAGCATCTGGCGTATGTGGGGCGGGACGCCTTTGCCCACAAGGGCGGCATCCATGTGGCGGCCATGCGCCGCACGCCGCGTTCTTACCAGCACATTGACCCGGCGCTGGTGGGCAACCGCTCGCAGGTGGTGGTTTCGGAGCTGTCCGGGCGAGGTAATCTGCTCAGCAAAGCCGAAGAGAACGGCATTGTCATTGATGAACAAATCAACGTCAATCAAACCCTGCGGGAGGTCAAAGCGCTGGAAGCCAAAGGCTTTTCCTTTGAGGCTGCCGATGCGTCGGTGATGCTGATGCTGCTGCGTCAGAAAGCGGATTACCAGCCGCCCTTTGAACTGGTGGACTTTACCGCCGAAGTGGAACACCGCGCCGGGCGCGGTATGATTGCCGAGGCCACCGTCAAGGTGCGGGTGGGCGGCGAGTTGATTCACACCGCCGCCGAGGGCAACGGCCCGGTGGCAGCGCTGGATGCTGCCCTGCGCAAGGCCTTGCTGCCTCATTACCCACAAATAGCCCGCTTTCACCTTTCGGATTACAAGGTGCGCATTCTGGACGGCAACAACGGCACCAGCGCCACCACTCGTGTGCTGATTGAAACCCGCAACGGCCATCGCGCCTGGGGAACTGTGGGCGCCAGCACCAATATCATCGAGGCTTCGTGGTGGGCGCTGACCGATGCGATTGAGTACGGCATTCTGGTTGTTGAAGCTCAGCCGCTGCCCGCGGCGGTTCATTGAAAGGATGACATACGGATATGACCTATACCATTGTCGTTTTACCCGGAGACGGAATTGGCCCAGAAGTTACACAGGCGGCGCGGCAGGTGCTGGATACGGTTGCCGGATATTATGGAATTGAACTGGTGTATAAAGAACGGCTGATCGGCGGCTGTGCCATTGATGAATTGGGTACAGCGCTGGATGAAGAAACGCTGAAAGAATGCCAGCAAGCGGATGCCGTGCTGCTGGGGGCCGTGGGCGGGCCGAAGTGGGACGATCCGGCTGCTCCCGTACGCCCGGAACAGGGCCTGCTGGCGCTGCGCAGGGGATTGGGCGTGTTTGCCAATCTGCGTCCGGTGCGGGTTTACCCGGCATTGGTGGACGCCTCTCCCCTGCGTCCTGAAAAGTTGCAAGGGGTGGATTTGCTGGTGGTGCGCGAACTGACCGGCGGACTGTACTTCGGGGAGCCGAAAGGACGCCTGAGGCAGGATGGGCGGGAAGGCGCGGTGGATTCGCTGGTGTACTGGGATTACGAAATCGAACGCGTGGTTGACCTCGCCTTTCGGCTGGCTGCCGGACGGCGCGGTCGGCTGGCCTCGGTGGATAAGGCCAACGTGCTGGAAACCTCGCGTCTGTGGCGTCAGATCGTTCAGCAGGTCAGCCGCCGTTTTCCGCAGGTGCAGGTTGAACACGTGCTGGTGGATACGGCAGCCATGCGTCTGGTCTCCAACCCTGCGGCTTTTGATGTAATCGTGACCGAAAACATGTTCGGCGATATTCTGACCGATGAAGCGGCGGTGCTGGCCGGTTCAATGGGGCTGCTGCCTTCTGCTTCGCTCGGCGGGGGTGGGGGCGGTCTTTATGAGCCGATTCACGGCTCTGCGCCGGATATTGCCGGGCAGGGCATTGCCAACCCCCTTGGTGCAATTTTGAGCGTGGCCCTGTTGCTGCGCTATGCTTTGAATCACGAGATGGCAGCGCGCGCGGTAGAAATGGCGGTGGAGCGCGCCCTGCAGGAGGGCTGCCGCACCCGCGATTTGGGCGGCAGCCTTTCTTCCGAACAAATGACGGCGGCCGTCTTGCAACGACTGACGTTTGATTTTTAATTCATTCATCAAAGGAGAATTCATCATGACCAATAACGAGGGATACACCTGGCTGGACGGAGAACTGGTCAAAAACGAACAGGCGATGGTGCCGTTTATGACCTCAGCCTTGCATTACGGTTTGGGGGTTTTTGAGGGCATTCGCTGTTATGCGACACCTCGCGGCCCGGCGATTTTTCGTCTGAAGGATCACATTCGGCGCCTGCTGGAATCGGCCAAAATTCTCGGTTTTCGCTCGCTGCCCTTTACTCAGGAACAACTGGAAGAAGCCTGCCGGCAGGTTGTACGCGCCAACAAATTCGATTCCTGCTACATTCGTCCGTTGATCTTCTTTGACAGTCAGGTGAAAAATCTCAATCTGGATGCCGGCTGGGCGCGGGTGGGCATTGCCGCATGGTACTGGGGGGCGTATCTAGGCGAGGAAGCCTTAGAAAAAGGTGCGCGCATGAACATTTCGTCCTTTACCCGCCTGCATCCCAATATTATGATGACCAAAGCCAAGATCACCGGAAATTATGCCAACAGCGTGCTGGCCAAGACCGAATCGGCCCGTCTCGGCTTCGATGAAGCCGTCATGCTTGACCCGCAGGGCTACGTGGCCGAATGTACCGGCGAAAATTTATTTATCGTGCGGCACGGGGTGATTTACACGCCCGGCACGGGGGCAGTGCTGGAAGGCATCACCCGCGATGCGGTCATTACGCTGGCACAGGATTTGGGGTGCGAAGTGCAGGAAGCGCAAATCAGCCGCGACCATTTGTATGTGGCAGATGAGTGTTTTGTCAGCGGCACGGCAGCAGAAATCATCCCGGTTACCGAGATTGATCATCGCGTGATCGGCAATGGCCGACGCGGGCCGATTACCTACCGGCTGATGCAAGCCTTTCATGCGGTCGTGCGCGGCGAAGATGAGCGTTACCATCACTGGCTGGACTGGGTCAATCCATGAGTGGTTTGCGGGTTGCCTTTCAAGGTGAAGCCGGTGCCTATTCCGAAGCCGCCATCTTTGACCGTTTGGGCAGTGAGGCGGTCAGCCTGCCGTGCGAATCATTCGAGCAGGTGTTCGAGGCGGTGCAAAGCGGGCAGGCTGCGCTGGGGTTCATCCCGATTGAAAATTCACTGGCGGGCAGCATCCACCGCAACTATGACCTGCTGTTGCAACATGACCTGCATGTGGTGGGTGAGCATCACTTGCGCATAGCCCATTGCCTGATCGGTCTTCCCGGGGTGCGGTTGGACGAGGTGCGGCGGGTGATCAGCCACCCGCAGGCGCTGGCGCAGTGTGCCGAAAATTTGCGCCGGATGGGATTGAAAAGTGAAGCCGTGCATGATACCGCCGGGGCGGTACAGCTAGTGCGCCGGCGCGGGGAGCGAGAGGTGGCGGCAATTGCCTCGCGCCGGGCGGCTGACCTTTACGGAATGCAGGTGCTGATGGAGGGGCTGGAGGATAATCCGCTTAACTTCACCCGCTTTCTACTCATCGCCTGTCAGCCGGTTGAAGCGGGCGCGGATGCCAAGACCTCGATTGTATTCAGTCTGAAAAATCAGCCGGGAGCGCTGTTCAAGGCGTTGAGCGTATTTGCCCTGCGGGAGATTGACCTGACCAAGATCGAATCGCGTCCGCTGGTGGGTAAGCCGTGGGAGTACTTCTTTTACATTGATCTGGCCGGCTCCGCTGCCGAAGAACGGGTGCAGAACGCCCTGCGCAATCTGGGTGAGTTTGCCACCTTTCTGCGGGTGCTGGGCTCGTATCCGCGCCAGCGGCCAATTGGTTGAGCCGTCAGGCTAACAAAGGCTGATGAAGCCGGGCCAGAAGACCCGCCCCTTTGCTGTTCGCTGTGCTGTACAAATGGGATTTCACTCAACATAAAGGCGTAAGGACATTTGCGTTACAATCGGCTTTGATGAGAAACACACTTTCGGGCGGGTTTCTTGGTCTGGATGGCTGTCGGGCGGGGTGGACGGCCGCCTGGCTGAAACCGCCGCAAGGCGGGGTGAGTATTGGGTTGTTTGCCTCGTTTCAGCAGGCGGTTCAGGCCCACGCCGATTGTCGAGAGATCTGGGTGGATATCCCCATCGGCCTGAGCGGGGGCGGGGTGGTGCGCCGGCTGGATGCAGCCATGCGTTCGGTGTTGAAAACTCGTAAAAGCAGCGTTTTTCCCGCGCCCTCGCGCGCGGCGCTGGCGGCACAATCCTACCGGCAGGCGCGCGAGTTTGAATTGCGGACTCATGGCCGTTCACTTTCGGCGCAGGCCTATCACCTGATTCCCAAGATCCGCGAGGTAGATGAGTTTTTACAGATGCAACCGCAGTGGCAGAAACGGGTTTTTGAATCGCATCCGGAAGTGTGCTTTCAACGTTTGAACGCGGATACTCCCTTGACCCACAGCAAGAAAGAAGCGGCCGGTTGGGAGGAAAGGGCATCTTTACTGGAAGGCTGGCTGGAGGGTATTCGAGAGACAGCTCTGTCCTTCCTTAAAGAGGTGCGGCGTAGTCAGGTTCAGCCGGATGATGTGCTGGATGCTCTGGTGCTGGCGGTTGCTGCGTGGCTCAATAACGGCCGCAGGGATCATTTTTTGCGCCAGCCGGAGGAACACGACGCGGCCGGTATACCGTTGCGAATCGCCTGCCCGCCGCCGCTGCGCCGGGGGGAAAAATGAAGCCGCGTTTTTACCTGATTATGGGTGTGGCCGGCTGCGGCAAGACCACCGTCGGGCGCGCTCTGGCAGCCCGGCTGGGCTGGGCGTTTTTCGATGCGGATGATTACCACCCGCCGGAGAATATTGCCAAAATGTCCGCCGGTATTCCCCTCACGGATGAAGACCGCGCCGGCTGGCTGGCAAGGCTGCATCAGTTGATTATGGAATGCCTGATAAACGACCATCCGGCGGTGCTGGCCTGTTCGGCGCTTAAAGAGACGTATCGTCAGGTCTTGCTGGAAGGAAGCAGCGGCGTGCAGGTGGTCTATCTGCGCGCCGACTATGACCTGTGCTACCGGCGGCTGAGCGGACGCAGCGGGCATTACATGCCGGTCAGCCTACTGGCCAGCCAATTTGACACGCTGGAAGAACCGGCTGATGCGCTGGTGGTGGATGCCGGGCTGAATGTGGAAGAAATTATGGATCAGATTACGGCTGCTTCGTATCGTGAAGATACGGCTGGTGGAAAGAGCGGGTAAGGACAAAGTATCAGCCGGCAGACCGATTTTGATCCCCGGTCTGCCGGCCGGGTGAGGATTTACGCCGTTTGAGTTAACTTCTGATCAGAGCAAAAGCGATGGTGGCGCTGCGGTCGTATTGCGATTGCCGCCCGTAGCCATCCGTGGCTGTAGCATAGGTGTTAAGGTTAACGGCAAAGGCGGCACCATCGTTGCAGGCAGTACAGGAACCGCCCAGGTTACGGAGCAGGAAGCCGGCGCTGTTGGCAAAGGTGGCCGGAGGCGGGGGTGGTGAGGCAGGTGAACTGGTCGAGCCGCCGGTGGAAGCCACACCGCCGCATAAACCGCGGGTAATTCCCAAACCCCAGGTGAGGAAATTATTGGGGTGACGGGCTACATATTCTACCGAGACCAGATCGCTCAGCGAATTGAAGCGCAGAAAGCCGCAGGAATCGGCGGTGCCAAGCGGTGTGCGTACATTTTGTAATTGGGCTACCGTATCGGCATTATCCACCCGTACGCGGAACATCAACTGCCCCAGCGGGGTAATGTTGTTGGAAGTCAGCACGCTGGTGTAGGTGTTGGGAGTGCCGAGATCCGGTAAAACAAACTTGAATGGCCCGCTGCCGCCCAGGTTGGCACACGGCACCAGATTGCCGTTAGAATCGAACATTTCCAGCAAGAGGGTTACCAGACCGGAACGGCGGGGGAGAACATCGTTGTAGGTGAAGGGGGGCAGGTGATTGTCGGTGCTGTCAAAGTAGGCAAAGGGGCGGTCGTAGGGGTCGTTGATGTTGACCCAGCCATCACCGGGGGAGGGATCCGGTACATCGTAAAGGTTGGGAACGCCGTTGACCGTCTTCGGACCCAGCACGACGGGGTGCAAATGAATGGTCAGCGGCGAGTAGGTGATGGTCATATAGCGGTGGGTGACGGTGGCATCCACCTGAGTAAAGTCAGAGTCGCCCTCGAATTTATAAGACCAGCGGTAATAGCGTACGTTGCTGAGCGTTTTCAAGCGCGGGTCAAAATTCATTTGCAGTGCCAGCGTGCCGCCCCATGGTGTCGTTCCGTTGACCAGCCCGGTTGCGGGGGTACTGACCAGCGGGTTGCTTTCCAGGTCGGTAATGTTACGCAGGTCAATATTGCCAATGGCAGTCGGCCAGACGTACAACTCGTCACCCGGAATTGGTCGGTCGGGGTCTTCAAGACAGGCAACGGCTTGCGGGCTGGTCACGGTAATTTGAATGGATGGCGAGCCGTTGTAATTCCAGTAGGTATTGCAGGCAATGGAGGGGCTGTAAACTACCTGTTCGGTGCCGCCAATGTTTTGAGTTACCCGGAAGTACAGGTCAGGAATATCCGAAGGGCACCAGAAACACAACAATTTATGAAACGAGCCGTCCGATTGGATGGGTACTTCTGCCAGCAGTTGCAGGCAGTAGAAGGAATCGGGGAGAAAACGACACAGGAAAGGCGCCAGAATCACCCGGTTTTCGATTAAGTACCGTTGAAGCGGCTCTCCGCTCAGCACCGAAAGCCGAACGGCAACATCCGAGAGAGAGGCGGAGGTTCGTGCAAAGTTGCTTCTCTCTTCGCCGCGCAGCTGAAACATCATCGGCTGGAATGGAGCGGGGTCCGGGCCCGGACCGGGAGGAACGGGCGGGAAAGGTGGGAATGGTTCGGGGAAAGGTTCGGGGAAAGGCTCAGGGAAAGGTGGAAAAGGCGGACGCCGGAGCAAATCCAGTATGTCATCACGCAGGCGTTCCAGTTCAAGGTGCGGCAATTGCTGAAGGTAGCAAAGAAAATCTACCTCGTAAATCTTGACCGTGCCCTGACAGATGGTTGCATAAGTGCCGGGAGCAATTTGCTTGCGGACATTGCCGTGCACGAACACGCAATATCCCCACCAGCACAGGTAAAGACCTCTGGAAATGGCAATTTCCAGTAATGAGGGTCGTAAAGGGGCGATGATATCCTGTAAGACCGCCTTGGATTTGATCAGTTGGGCCAGCAATTCCTGAGGGGGAACCTTTTCCTCGGCGAGCAGGTCAGGGCCGACATACAGGCGATAATTTTGATCGGAAGGGATGCGGAGACTGATGGTTTCTTTGGTGAAAGGCTGAGAATCGATGAGGTTGCCCTGACGGTCAAACAAATATACCCGGATAGGGGGTATTTTTTCACCTTCAACACTATCCGGGAAGCGAAGCTGGACGCGCAAAGTACGCGCCTTATTCTTACTGCCTTCTTCGACCATATAGAACCTCCGGTTCATGAAAAAAAGATGGTTATACCTGATTTCAGGTATAACTTTGATAAAATTTACCTACATTATCATAATAGCACTAAATCTACGAACCGGATACGGTCATTTTCTAATGATTGATTGACTTGTTATGGCCCCTTGCGGCGGAGTGGAAAAAAAAGGGCGAAGAATGACGGGTTTGCCGAGTTTTTCTCCGCCTGTTGCAAAAACCTGATTTGCTATTCCCTCAACGATGGCAGCATTTTCCGTCCCGGCCGGCGGGAATGACCGTAATTTGAGGTTCTGATTAAAACTGGATTTCGCAACTGCTGTCGTAGGTATCGGTTCCGCCACCCCCAAAGCAGAAATCGAAGCCATCGCCGCCGATCAGAACATCCTGCCCGGCTCCGCCGAATAACCAGTCGTTACCTCCCCCGCCGACAAGGCAATCATTACCTGCCCTTCCATTGAGCGTATCATCTCCGGCGCTGCCCAAAATCAAATCGGCAGAGTTGCTGCCGTTGACCGTTCCGCTGCCGGCGGCCAAAGCGGTGAGGTTAAGCGCGTTGCAGGCCGGGGGTTTGAGCAGATTGGGGGTGGTGGTAAGGCGGTATTCGCTCAGCCACGTGACGGGCACATTGTTTGCAGCCGCAACTACACTGCCGATGCTGATGAGCACCAGTATCAGCAGTGCGAGTGGGAAGACACCCCTCATTGAAATCCGTCGTTTCATGACGAAGCAGAGAAGAAACTCTCGTTCAACAAAGGCTGATTATGGCGGAGGAAACCGGGCAGGTCTTCTGCTGCCAGGGGAGGGCTGATGATAAATCCCTGCGCCTGATCACATTGGTTCGAGCGGAAAAAGCCCAATTGTTGGGAAGTTTCAATGCCAACGGCAACCACACTGATGTGATGCTGGTGGGCAATGCTGATCCACCGGCGGGCCAGTTCCTCACTTTGACTGACCGCGCTGATTTGTTTGACGGTCTGGTAACCCAGTTTTAACTGGTTAATTTGAATGTTCTCGCCAAGCGGCTGTAAAGGAGTGAGTGAAGGCGAGGAAAGAGCAATGCCAAAGCCGGCTTCTCGCAATTGACCAAGAACTTCGGCTTTATCAGAAAGGGAGTAGATACTTTCTTCCGGAATTTCAAGATAAACGCGCTGAGGCGCGATTTTGTAATTTTCCAGGATACCTTTTAGAGTTGAGGTGATTTCTTCCTGCTTCAGCGTTTGCGAAGAAATATTCACACTCACCGGATAGAGAGGCAGTTTGTTTTCTTCCCAGCCGGCAAGCAGGCCGGCGACTCGCTCCAGCACCCAGACATCCAGTTCCGGATTCATTCCGGCCCGTTCGACCTGACCCAGAAAATCCGCAGGGGAAAGCAGCCCCCGCTGGGGATGTTTCCAGCGCAGTAAACATTCCAGCTGGGCAATCTCTCCGCTTTCCAAAGAGATGATCGGTTGAAAGTACAAAACAAATTCATTGAACTGGATTGCCCGTAAAATTTCGGAACGCACCTCATCGCTGCCGGAAAGCGGAGCGGGCTGGACGGGTTTTTGATAAAGGTAAACCAGACCCTCGTTGCGCACAAAGTAATAGGCGGAAGGATGGCTCAAATGGAAGAAAATAGTTTCTTCAGTTTGCTGCGCCAGCCGCAGCAAGTCATCCAGCGAACTCATCCAGATCAGATGGTCGCCATCCAGGCGTGGCAGGTTGTTGACCTCCACCAGCCGCCCGGCCCCGGCAAACCTTGCCAGTAATTTCTCGTCCCTCTGTTCGGCCTGATGAATCAGGTAAGCCGGCAGGGCCAGTGCCAGCAAGGCAACGGCCAGACCGATGCCGGAAATCCAGCGGGCAGTTGAAACGGGGAGTTCCATTCCAAAAATGTTTAGGGTGTTTGGGATGGTTTTAGGAATGGTAAGTGTGTGTTTGAGGATGGGTTGAAGCGGATTAACGTCCGGTTCGACAATCGGGTAAATTTGGGCGCGTTCGATGGCAAAACGCAGCGGCTGGGCGAAACGGTTTTCCAGCGAATAACCGCCCATTTGTCCGCTGAATTGCACGGTTGGTTGAATGGAGAGAAAATATTGAAAGTTCTGGACGCCGCTCTTTTCTTCTACCGTTTCAATCATTTCCATGACCTGACAGACATCCAGCACGGCCGAATGCTGGAATTGACTGCCCTGGAAGGTGGAAGGCGGTATCAGGGGGATTGTTCTCTGCCAGCCGTTGGAGGAAGAAACGATGGCATCCATCTGATATTGCCCACTGCCGTTGAAAGGCTGGGGTGTGAGCAGGTGATAAGCAAACTGAAATGAAACCTGACAGGTCACCCGCGGGAAGATCGCGCCGCCGCTTTCAAGCCGGTTGTTATCGTAAATCCCTTCCGGTACTGACGCGCTGTACTGGTAGGTGCCCAACTGCTGATATTCGATGGCCTGCGGTACGGTGAGCCAGAGCGGCCGGCTGAATGCGAAGAACGCCAGCACCAGTGAAAGAATGAAAATGCTGTACGTGGCTATGAAATAACCGTTTTGTTTTTCGGCAAGCCATCCGGCGGCGGCACGGGTGGTCGAATCAATCAACGGTCTCAACTTTTTTCTGGACTTAGAAGCGGGAGAAGTGAGGAAATTCATGCCGATCAAAAATGTGCCAATACCGGCTAAAAATGCAAACGGTGCCGGATTTTTGAAGTATGCAAATATTTTACCGAATGCCGGTAAATGCAGCCATAACTTTCCAAGGATTTCTTCCGCCCGCGGCTGATAACCGTCTTCCCAGTAATTGTGATCGCCTTTGAGGATAAAATGCTGCCCTTCCTGCCGCTGAATGCGGTGAATCACCGTCCCTATTTGAGGGTAGCGGTAAGCGACGATGTCCCCTACCTGATAGAAGGCCGCCCGTCGTAACAGGACAAGATCACCTTTGGAGAAGGCCGGCAGCATACTGTCTCCGTCAACAATGATATATTCAACCGCCCCCCCGAAACGCGATGGAGCAAACAATGCCCACAACAGGATGATGCTGCAAAGGGAAAGGGAAAACCGCAGAAGCG
Organism: Chloroflexota bacterium; assembly: GCA_040754815.1. Lineage (GTDB taxonomy): Bacteria > Chloroflexota > Anaerolineae > Anaerolineales > Anaerolineaceae > Bellilinea. The sequence goes on along the minus strand of JBFMBX010000002.1, from coordinate 143,819 downwards.
GTTTATTCAGTAGCAGTTTCTTCCACATATCCCAAAAGGGGGTGCGGCCGATCATTCACCGCACCCCACAGATTATTTTTGTAATAATTACTGAGCAGCCACAACCTGCAATAGATCGGCAGCCAGCACGCTGACGGCGCCGTTGACCGCGCAGGTCCATGTGGAGCCGCTGAGAGAGCAGCTAAACCACGAACCACCGCTCGAAACGAGTTTGACTTGCACGGTGGCCGGTGCGGCAGCACCGGTTAAACTGAATTGAACGGCATCAATCACGGCCGGGTTGGTGGCGTTCAGCACATAATGCACATTGCTGACCGTGTAGCCGGAGATGCCTGCCTGACCATCACCGGCGCTGGAAGCGGGCACAGTGTTTGCGGCTGCGTAGGCGAAAGTCAATGCAGCCAGTATCAAGGCAAACAGAAGGGGATAAATGAAACGGCTTTTGGTTTTCATAAGAACGACTCCTTTCTATAAAAAATATATTAAATCAACCGGATTATAACTTAATATTAACCAAAAAGACGGTAATTTTTACCTTACAAGTCGGTTTGAAAGGCTGGTGCAGGAAAAATGCCAGTCATGCTCAAGCCGATACTTCGCCCCATGACAGTTTGGCGGTTATCGCACCTTCTATAATCAATCGCAAAATGGTCAAGGTGCGCCGGTACGCCGGTAATTGCCGCGTCCGGTAGCCCACAGAATACGCGCCTGAGCAGTGCCGGGTAAATCATAAACCACCACACCGGAATAAGCCGTATTCAGCACCACTTCCAGATCGGTGTCGTTATCCACATTGGCGAGGGTCGGCGCTGCCAGCGCGCCATTCCAGCTGCCGTTGCGCGCGGCAGGAAGATCGAGGGTGAAGAGCGGTTGACCGAAGGCACTTAAGATGTGTAATTTTCCGCTGTGGTTGGTGCCTTTTTGCGACCACGAGGTAAAGATGACCTCGGCGAGGCCGTCATTATCGAGATCGGCGACGGCCGGTTCGGAAGCGAACCGATAAGACCCTTCAGCCGGCTCATAGACCGAATACGGCCACGAACCATGCTCGGTTTTATCGAGCCAGAAGGCGTGCAGACGGCCATCGTAAGAGGCAAAGAGAATTTCTTTGAAGCCGTCCCCATCCAGATCGGCAAGCACGGGGTTGGGAAGCGCGGATTCGATCAGATTGTAATCCTCGCTTAGCGGCGCGCCGGTATCAATGGGGGTGGAGCGCCAGTCAAAGCCGCTGCTGTTGAAGCGTGTGCGGTCGGCGTTGAAGATGAACGGTCCGTAATAACGGGATTCGTAAGGGTCCTTGGAGCAGTCATAAACATTCCCGACCACCACAATTTCCAGCTGGCCGTCGTTGTTCAGATCGCCGATAGATGCGGGGGAATTGGCAAAATTGGGGCGGTAATTTTCGGAGCGCGGCTGACCGGCCTGACACTCGCCCCATGAGCGGATTTCGATGTTCAAATCTTCCCAAACACCAATACGCCCCCAGACTTTAACATCATGATTGGGAAATGCCGAAGCATTGACACCCAGCGGACTGCCATCGGGGTGAAGCCCTAAAATGTAGTGTACATCGGTCGGCACAATCAGTTCCAAACGGCTATCGCCGCTCAGGTTGGCGGCCGAGGCATTGTCGTTGAATACTCCCCATGCGTAACCGGAATTTTCGGAGGTGATCTGCGGCCAGCCGGGGAGGATGTCGCCGTTTGAATCCAGCACCCACGTGCTGGTGCTGCTGCGAATGGCGCTGCTGACGACCACTTCGAGGCTGGAATTGTTGCCGTCCAGATCGGCCACCAGCAGGCCGCGCAGTTCGGAGGAGGAAGGCTGGCTTTCCCATTTCAGCGTTCCGCTTTGAGTGTAAACCGTAACCCAGCCCCCGCCCTGCGCGATCACGATTTCGGTCGTACCATCACGGTCGAGGTCGGCCAGCACAATCCCCGGCCAGGTGCGGCCGCCCGGTGGGTTAACCCACCACTCCAATTCACCGCTTTCCCCGTCCAGCGCCCAGAGCGTGTAAGCCGAGGCAATGATTTCGCCCTGCGGGTCGCCGTCAATGTTCATGACGGCCGGGGATGAGTACCAGCCGGTTTCGCACCATGAGGAATAACAGCCGCCGTGAGCCCATTTCAACTGGGGAGCGCTCAATCCGCGCGAAACGAACGGCAAATAGAGCGGATTCTCTCCACCCTGCGCCTGCACGGAAGCCGGCAGAAAAAGCAAAAATATCAACATTAACCCTGTTCGAAATTTCATGGAGACATCCAGCGATCATTATTAATTTTTATGCTGCTTTCTATAAAAAGGGAGAATTCAAGAGGAAATGGAGGGAGGCATTTAAGTGAAATCGCCTATGTCAAAAGGTGTTTTTGCATCCGTTTTTTGTATCTTAAACAGGTTTTCGTGATTTCCAAAGTGATTATACCCATAAACACAGGACTCCGCGGCGTTTAAAGATAGCCGGGAGTCCTGTGTTATAAGGAAAGGTTTTTAGAAAGAGATTGTGGAATTACGGTGTTGCCGCCAGAGCAGCATCAGTTGTTGCCAGGCCGGCGCCGGTGGCATCTGCCCCCCAGCAAAAGGTGCTGGTGGTACCGTAGGGCGTCAATACATCGCGGCAGCCGGGAGCCAGATAGATTGCCGAACCTTCCAGAATGCTTTCGGCCTGAGCGGCGTTCAGGGCGGGGTTCTTTTGCGCCATCAGCGCAACAATGCCGGCTACATGCGGACTGGCCATGCTGGTGCCGCCGAGGAAGTAATAGGAAATTTGCCCGCTGTTGGTTTGATAGGGACCAACCACCCATGATCCGGGAGCAGCCACATCCAGATCCTGACCGGGCAGCTGGCGGCTGGAAAAGTCAGTAATGTAAAAATCGGCAGGGTCAGTGGGTTCGGCGACATTTCCGAGATACCACCATGTGCGGCTGCCCACAGGTGACCATTCACCAACCCAGCCGGATGCGGCGACCGAAATGACCGGTTCGTAAGCACCGGGATAGCCCATGCCGGCTGTGCCGTTGTTACCGGCCGAAGCGACGATGATAACCCCCTTGGAGATGGCGTAATCAATCGCCGCTTTTTCCACTGCATCCAGCACCGGTCCGCCCAGCGACATGTTGATGATGACGGGGTAATCGGCCAGCGGGCCGGCCTTTAAGTCGGCCACATAGACGATGCCGCGTGCCACCACCGAGGACCAGCCCGAACCGTTCTGGTTGAGCACCTTAACGGGGATCACCGTGGCTTTAGGTGCTACCCCATTGACCGGCACACCCCTCAGACTGTAGCCGAGAATGGTACTGGTCACATGTGTACCGTGTGAGTTCTGGTCGTGCTCCCATTTATTGGGTTGGGTCGAAACCCATCCCATTTCACCGCCACCGCCACCAAATGAAATGGCGTACTGGGTAGCAATCCGCTCTTCGGGGAAATACTGCCGCCAGGAATCCACCAGACCCGTATCCAGCACGGCCACATAAACGCCGGATCCATCAAAAGCCACCTGACGATTATTAAAGCCAAAATCGGTGACGTTGATGGCATCCAGATCCCAGGTGCTCAAACCGTTGGCAAAATCTTCAACGGGTACCGTATCAATCGGCGCACCGGTGCGTGTGGCATCGGGGTTTGCGGCGAGTACGTACGGCAATTGACGGATGGCATCCAGATTTGCAGCGCGAGTCTGCATGGTGACGGCTTTGATTTCGGGAATCACATCGCGCACTTTGCCGAAGCGAGCCAGATCGGACAGCAGCTGGTCAGTGACGTTCTCTCGCAGCAATACATTGATGCCGAGCATGTTGTTGTCACTGGCGCCAAAGGCGATTGCACTGTTGAACAGCAAAAGAAGCACAAGCGGAATAACAGAAAGGCGTTTCATACATCTCTCTCCTTTGGGTTATGATGGGATGAATATTGGGGAATCGAACATAAGAGTTTTTTGTCCTTTACCACCTCCTTGTAACAAAAAACTGCCGGGAAAGATCGTTATTCCTCGGCAGTCTGGCTATCTGCGCCCGCGGCAGACCCATGACTTTGCGTCCCCATCTCACGATGGGTTTGCCTTTTCGGGAAAATCTAAATTTTTTGAGGTCTATCGTGATTTTACAACTCTGTTGGCGGGATTTCAACTCCCCCATGGGTCATTTCTTTCAATTTCGGGTTCCTTTTTAAGCCAATAGCGAGCCGACTTCCAGCACGGCCTCTCCGTTCAGGCGGCTGTATTTGAGATCGAGCAGGGCTTCATTGGCTTCTTCCAGCGGGTAAGTGACCGTATCGGCATGCAGCGGAATTTTGACAGCCAGATCGAGCAGTTCAGCCCCATCGCGGCGGGTGGCGTTGGTCACGCTAGTTAGCACGCGCTCCCCGTAAATCAGGTCATAGGGCAGGGAGGGAAGGGGGGAGGAATGCACGGCATTGATCGCCAGAACACCGCCGGGGCGCAAAGCGGCCAGCGCCAGCGGGACAATCTCGCCGGCCGGGGCAAAACTGACCGCGCGGTCAAGCGGGCGTGGTGGAGTTGCATCCGGTTTACCCACCCACGTGGCGCCCAGCGCTTCGGCGTGCTGCTGATGATTGCGCGAGCGGGTGAATACATACACCTCACAGCCCCAGTAGCGGGCAATCTGGATGGCGAGGTGGGCGCTGGCGCCAAAGCCAAACAACCCCAGCCGTTCACCGGGCTGCAGGCCGGTTTTGCGCAGGGCGCGGTAGCCGATGATACCGGCGCACAACAGCGGAGCGGCCTGCCGTTCGGAAAGCTCGGGCGGCAGGGGGAAGACAAAGCGGGCATCGGCGGTCATCCAGTCAGCGTACCCGCCGTGGCTGTGAAAACCGGTAAAGCGTGCCTGAGGGCAGAGGTTTTCTTCGCCGCGGCGGCAAAAGTCGCACTCGCCGCACGCCCAGCCCAGCCAGGCCACCCCTACCCGCTGGCCGATGTCCAATCCTTCCACCCCTTCACCCAGCATTTCAACCACCCCCACGACCTGATGACCGGGGACGATGGGGTATTGCGGGGGGATTAATTCGCCTTCGCAAATGTGCAGATCGGTGCGGCACACGCCACAGGCCTGCACGCGCAGCAAAACCTGTCCGCTGGCGGGGTGCGGCACGGCTATATCTACCGGCTGCAAGGGCAAATCTTCGACTGGCGCCGGTTCAAATAACTGCATGGCTTGCATGGCCTGATCCTCCTTTGCTGAAAGGATAGGGAGTTTCTTTTTTTTCGAATCTTATCACGAAAGGGTGATCCCAACGGTACTGAGCAGTTGAAGAACGGCCGCTAATCTTTTTTAGTAAAAGTGTATAACCTTCCTTTCAAAATTGTTGATTCACAATGGGAACATTTGTGGTATAGTCGAAACGGTTACCGGCAGGGGGCGCATTGCGCTCCCTGCCACTTTATTTGATGGTGTTTATTATGAAAATGAAATTATGGCATGGTTGTTTACTGTTTGCTGCCTTAACGCTGTTCTTTTTTTCGCCGGTGTTAACCTATGCTCAGCAAAGCGGCGGAGAAACGGTGTACCTGCCGGTTGTATTTCGCAGTTATGATCCGTATTCGTTCAATCGGACGGTCAACGCGCCCTATACCACCCGCTTTGTGGAAAGTGCCATTTTCTGGTTCGGGCGGGTGGGAGCGGCTGAAAACTACACCGATGTGCGCGTGCGCTACACCGATACCGAACTGGTGGTGGATGTGGGCGTCTTTGACCGGCGCATCTGGTTCAACGGCAGTCCTTCTAGCGGCGCGTTGGAGGACTGGGACGCCGCTACCCTGCTGCTCAACACCGCCGGAAATGCGCCGGAACGCCCCGGCAGTCAGTCCTACCGCTTTGTTGCTCAGATGAATGGGGGGAACCAGCCGGAGGCTTATAAAAAAGCCTACCGCGGCACAGGCAGCGACTGGCAGAGTCAGAATTTAAACTTCGTGGTGGAAACCGGGTGGCGGGGGGATGCCATGAACAACGATAATGACGACCGCGGCTGGCGGATCACCTTCCATATTCCGTATGCCAGTCTCGGTTTGAGCAAACCGGCTGAAGGTTCGCAGTGGCGCATGGCACTCATCTCGCACGACCGCGACAGCCGCTCCGGCCCGCCCGGCACTGCCTTCACCTGGCCGGAAGCTGCCGAACGTGATGCACCGGCAACCTGGGCGGTGCTGCGCTACGGCCTGCCTTCGTACTCCCCGCCCGCCGTGCGCAACCCGACCAGTCTGCTGATTCGTGAGGGGGAGAACGGCGCGGTGGTGCCGGATGCGGCAGTGGGGGGGACGATGGTAGAGGGAGCGGAAAATCGCTTACTTTGCCCAGGAGATTCTTTTTACATATGGAATACATGGCCAAATCGTAATCATTCTAATGAGGTTGGAGTGGTTATTCAAAATCAAGGCGATATTGCCGACTGGCCGTGTTTTGCCAAATACTACCTTACCTTCCCGCTTGACCGTCTGCCGCCGGGCAAGGTGATTCGCTCGGCGCAGCTGGTGCTCCATCACTGGGGCGGTTCCGGAAATATTTGTTTAAATCCAACAGACGAAGATAATAGAGACGAAACTAAGAAATGCGCTCTGGATTCGTTTATTCAAATTCTCACGATTGTCAATCCCTGGCAGGAAAACACGATTACGTGGAACAACGCCCCTTTGGCATTTGAAAACGTTTCAATCACCAGGGTTCAACCTTATGATATTGGAGATACGAACAATTGGCCTGGTTTACGACGCGAGTGGGATGTTTCTTACGCGCTGGCAAAGGCTTACGAACAGGGCTCAACCTGGATCAGTTTTGCGGTGTACAGTGCCGATGGCGCCTACCACAGCGGCAAGTACTTCAGCGCATCTGAGACCGAAGAATGGAATAAAGAAGGCCGCCCGACCCTGATCATCGAGTACGGCGACTGAGTGTAAATTTTTTCTAAAAGTTTTGGAAGAGGGGGATAAACTCGCTATAATAGCATTAATCATAAACGCCTTGGATTACATTCAGTTTCCCCCGGCATTCTTTGTCCTCTTAACGGCCGGCCTGCTGACGGGCTGGCTGTGCTGGTTTGTTGCCCGCAATCTTTCAGCGGCTTTGGGTGCGCGCCCTCTGTTCTTATTACTGCTGGGCAGTACCTACTGGTCACTGATGTACGCTGCCCAGAATTTGCTGACCATTTCCCCATGGAAGGAATGGGTGGATGTGGCCGTTAATCCCGGCATCATGCTGGTGCCGGCCGCCTGGCTCTTGTTCAGTTTGGAATACAGCGGGCGCGGCCGCCGGGTGACACGGCGGCTGATCACCCTGCTGGCAGTTGAACCGCTGATCACCCTTTTGCTCATCTTTACCAACCGTTTTCACCACCTCTATTATGCTTCCGCTGTCCGGCCGTGGATAGAAGCGGGAGGTTTTCTTTACCTCGGCTTCGACCCCGGCCCCTACTTCTGGCTTCATACTATTTATTCCTATGCATTGATTGTGGTCGGCTCAGTCATGCTCTTGCTTTCGGCGTGGTGGATGCGCGGTCTGTACCGTAAGCAGGCTTTCATCCTTTTGGCTGCCGTGGTGGTGCCGTGGCTCTCTAATCTCATTTTCATCGCTTCGCCGGCTTTTGAACTTTCCCTCCACCTCGACCTTACGCCGATTTTCTTCTCCATCAGCGGAGTATTGCTGGTGATCGGCGTATTCCGCTTTCGTCTGCTGGATCTGACTCCGCTGGCGCGTGACGTGCTTTTTGAAGTACTGGAAGACGCGCTGATTGTTATAGACATGGAAAACCGAGTGATGGATCTCAACCCGGCTGCCTGCCGTCTGTTTGGGGTGGAGGCGAGCAGGGTAATCGGTAAACCGGCCCGAGAATTATTCCGGCCGGTGCTACCGATTGCCCAACGTTATGTTAACACGTTGGAAATTCACGAGGTCGTTACTTTACCCATTGGGAGGGAAACCCGTTATTTTGACCTGCGTATTTCACCGCTCAAGACACAGCGGAGTAGTTATGCCGGCCGCATGGTACTGCTGCGGGATATGAGCACCATTTATCGCGCGCAGCAGGCATTGCAGGAAAGTGAAGCCCGTTACCGCCAGTTGATCGAAGCCTCGCCGGAGGTGATTTTTGTTCTTGGCGGAGAGGGACGGATACTGCTTGCCAATCCCCAGGCACGGGAGAAGTACGCTTTACCTGCAGGTGTTGTCGAAGATCAGATAAGTATTTGCAATCTATTCTTAGAAGAGGACCAAGACGCAGTCTTACAGCAATTGCTGTTTGCTCTGGAAACCCGCCACACTCAAACGCTGGAGGCGAATGCTCTGGCCTGGGATGGCTATTCTTTTCCAGCAGAAATTCATTTTTCGCCGCTAAAATCGAATGAACAGACTGCCGAAGAGATTTTATGTCTGGTTCGGGATATCACCGAACGCAAGCGGGCAGAGGAACGTTTGCTGCAAGCCGCTGAACTTGAGCGGCAAAACCGCGAACTGGCCGAAGCCCTGCGTGAAATTGGCCTTGCCTTGAATGCCAGTCTGGATGTAGATGAAGTGCTGGATAAAATCCTCGAGAGCATTGAACTGGTCATTCCGTACGATTCGGGGAACATCACCCTGCTGGAAGGCAAGCACGCGGTCATCACCCGCAATCGTGGTTATGACCGTTTTGGTGAAAATGTCGTAAAAACCGTTCAACAATTTGTTTTTGATGTTGAACAGACCGAAAACTTCCGCTGGATGCTGCAAAACCGAAAGCCGTTGATCATTCAGGATACCCATGCCTATGCCGGCTGGGTGCGGGTGGAAGCAACCGAATACATCCATTCCTGGGTTGGTGCGCCGATTATCGTCCAGAATGAAGTGCTGGGCTTTATCTCGCTGGATAAATGTGAAGAGAATTTTTACCATTTGGCACATGCGCGCACGCTCGAACTCTTTGCCGCGCAGGCCGGTCAGGCGCTTTACAATGCTCGCCTGTACCGCCAGAGTCGTCAGAGGCTGGAACATGAGCAAAAGATCAATCAAATTCTCGAGCGGATCACTTCCTCGCTCGATCTGGAATCAACGGTGCAGCAAATCAACTACTATGGCTGTCAGATGCTGGGGGCGGATGCCGGACTGGTGGGTCTGTATGATGAACAGAATGATCGTCTCATTACCCTGAGCATCTATGATCCTGCTAACCGGCTGGTTCGGATGAACGAATCGCCGCGAGGTACAGGGGTTTCATGGCAGGCCATCGAGCAGAAAAAGCCGATTCTGGTCGAAGATTATTCCACTTACCCCTTTTCCCGTCCGGAGCTAAAAAACACCGGCGTGTATGCTTTTCTGGCAATACCGATTTTGACCGACACCGAGATTCTGGGTGTATTGAATTATTTTATGCTCTCACCGGATAAACAATTTGTTCTTCCGGATATGAGCCTGACAGAAACACTGGCGCGTTACAGTGCCATCGCCATTCAAAAAGCGCGCCTGCTGGAGGAAGCGACCCGCCGCGCGCGGGAGGCGGAAACGCTCCAGCAAGCCTCGGCGGCGGTTTCTTCGGCGCTACGCCTGGATCAGGTGCTGGATCAGGTGCTGGAAAATCTCGCCCGGGTCGTACCTTACGACTCTTGTGCCCTTTTTCTAAAGGAAGAGGATAGTCTGCGGGTAGTTGCGGCTCGCGGTTTTTCTCACACAGAAAGAGTGCTGGGGCAGCGTTTTCCGGCGCAGGATGAATTACTGATCGAAAGTGTCAGGCAGCAAGCCCCGCTGATTCTCGCCGACGCTCAACAGGACAGCCGTTACAAACGCTGGGGAGATGCGGCGCATGTTCGTTCGTGGATGGGTGTTCCGCTCATCAAGCGGAATGATGCTATCGGTTTCCTGACTATTGATCACAGTCAGCCCAACCTCTACACCCAAAATCATGCCAAACTGGCGCAGGCGTTTGCCAATCAGGCTGCGGCGGCAATCGAAAACGCACGTCTGTTCGAGTCCGTTCAACGCATGGCGATCAGCGACCCGTTGACCGGTTTATACAACCGGCGTCATTTCTTTGAACTGGCTTCCAAAGAATTTTACCGGGCGCGACGTTACGGAAAAAACCTTTCCCTGGTTATGCTGGATCTGGATGACCTGAAGATGATCAACGACACCTACGGTCATCTGGTGGGGGATCAAATGCTTATTTTCGTTGCCGGGCAGTGCCACCGCCAGTTACGCAAGGCAGATCTGGCGGCTCGTTTTGGTGGAGATGAGTTCATTCTACTTTTGCCGGAAACCGGGCTGGATCAAGCCATGCAGGTGGCCTGGCGGTTACGGGATGCAGTAGCGCGCGGCATGACCACCGAACAGGGCGGTGTGGTGGTTTCGGGAGTCAGTTTAGGGGTCAGCGCCATTGACCCGGCCTGTAAAACGCTGGAGTTGATGGTTAACCGCGCCGATCAGGCGCTTTACACGGCCAAAGCGAGCGGCAAGAACCGGGTTTGCGCGTGGGTGGATGGACAGGTGCGTTCCTTTGCCACCAAACCGCTGGTGCCACCCAACGATGTGACCGTTTAGAGTTGCCTGTTCGGCTTACCGTTATACAGGTGCAGGATTTTTCACCTGCCGTGGGCGGGTTAATCCCATGATGATACCCAATACCAGCGACCAGCCGGCTGCCAGGCCGATCTGGACTTCGACCGGCATCAAAAAAGTGAGGGTGTGGGCGGGTATCCAGAACCAGATTAAGGTTGCCCAAGCGCGGCTAATCCCTTCGAACCCTTTTTGGCCGAGAATCAGGTTGTCCTCCAGCCGGTGAAAAGCCATCATTTGCGGGCCGAAGAAGATGTTGGTTAACACCGAAACTGCCAGTGCCCAGCCCAACCCCTGACCGAAAACAGCCGGCAACAAGTGATGATCCAGCAGTGCACGGGTGAAACCGCGCATACTGGTAAAACCGTACTTGATAATGATACCCAGCAACGCCCAACCGAACATCTTGGCCAGTAATTGCAGGCCGCTGCAGGGCAGTCCCCAGCGGCGTTGTTGAATGCTGAACGAAATGATTTCCCCCAGCGTTCCCAGAACAGCAAATTGAACGGCTGCTGAGAGCAAGGGATAAGCCGTAACCCATTTGATGTAAAAATTCACCCGTTTACCTCCGGTTATCGAGTAATGCGGCAGCGCCAATGCCGGTTATCAGAATCAGCGCACCAATGATGACGAACATCAGCGGAATGTTCAACGCGGCGGCAAGCATACCGCTCAGCCACGGGCCGAGAAACATGCCCAGCGAATAGACCGACTGGTGCAGACCCATGGCGGTGGTGCGTTCGGCGGCATCCACCCGGTTGATGCTCAGACCCATCAGCAAGGGGTAGCCGATGCCGAAACCCAGCCCGATGCAAAATTGAAAGAGGAACACAAATGCCAGCGTCGGTGCCCACGCAGCAGCCAACATTCCACCTCCCAGCAGGGCAAAACTGAGTAATACCATGCTTCGCTGACCGAAGCGTTGCGCCAGGGCAGCAGCCAGACTGTTGCCCGCCAGCCCAATCAGCAGATTCAGGCTGAGCAGGGTACTGATGACCACATCCGAAGCCCCTTTCTGGCGGGCAAGGATGGGGATGAAGGTGAAAGTAGCGGCGAAATCGGCAGTATGGGTCAGCGCTTGCAGCAAAGATGGCAGCATCACCTCCCGGCGGGTAGCCAGTGCCTTCAATCCGCTTAGCGATGGCTTACGGCGAGGGGTTGGTTTTTCCGGCAGAAAGAAGAGAATGAGCGCACCCAAACCAGCGGCGGCGGCAGCCATGTTGAAAGCCAAAGGGTAGCCGCCCAATTCGTTCAGCCAGCCGTTAGCAGCCGTGGCCGCAATGCGTCCGGCGGTAGCGGTCATTGCCAGAATGCCGGTTGCGCGCACCACTTCTCCCTCTGAGAAGCGGTTGGAGAACAGTACCACCAGCGGTACCCACGTGCCGGCGGAAACGCCCACCAGCGCCCGCCCAATGATGGCGGCTTCGATGGTGGGAGCGTGGCCGAGCAGCAGCGCACCGGCCGCCACCAGTACCAGCCAGATGAGGGCAAACGGCTTGCGCCGCCCGGCCCAATCTGCCAGAATGCCGAGCGGCAGGCGTACAATCAACTGCCACAACCCGTACATGGAAAGGGCCGTGCTGATCAGCGCCAGATCGGTAGTCTTGGTTTGCAGATAGAGCGGCAGGGTGGGAACGTAGAGGTATAACGCCGACCAATAGAGAAAGACAACGATTAGAAATAATACGTTCAATAGGTCATACCTTCAAGGATTATAAAATTATCTTCCTGGCAACGAATGGACTTAATTCTGTAATAGATGTAAGTAAAAAGCAAGCCGGACGATGGAATATTGATTTTTGTCAAAGCCCCTAACCAAGATGATTTATAATACTTTCTATGAACGAGATTTATGCTCATTCTTGTGAATTTATGCCTGAGATTGATGGGGACACCGTTTCTCTAACGGTAACTTCACCACCGTATTGGAATGCGATAGACTATGATCTTCATGCTGAGGATGATCGTCAGTATTATCGCACGCGGCGATATGCGAATGGATATAAGGGATACCAAGAATATTTAGATTGGCTAGTCCGAATCTTCAAAGAAGTGTATCGAGTGACAAAACCAGGCGGATTTTGTGCAATTGTTATTGGTACAGTGCTTCTTGAAGGAAAATTATATCCTGTCCCATTTGATTTGACCGCTCGATTTGTTCAGGAAGAGTGGGAATTTTTTCAGGATATTATCTGGCATAAGTGTACGGCTGGGGTGAAAAGGGCTGGAGTTAGTATTCAAAAACCATATCCCGGCTACTTTTACCCAAATATTATGAATGAATATATTCTCATCTTTCGAAAGCCCGGTCCAAAGATATACGAGGGCCGTTCCCAGAACGAGAAGGAAGAAGGACGGTATGTTATTGATCGCCTTTTTACGATGGATGTTGCAAATAACATCTGGCACATCGCTCCTGTTCCACCGAATATCATTCCGCATCCTGCACCCTTTCCTGAAGAAATTCCCTATCGGCTCATTCAACTATTTTCTTATCCCCAAGATTTGATTTTAGATCCGTTCACCGGTTCGGGACAAACCTTAAAAGTTGCCTATCACTTAAACCGTCAATATGTTGGCTATGAGGTAATTGAAAAATATGTGAGTTTAGCGAAACAACGCATTACGCAACCATTAGAACTACGTCAGGAGCAGTTGATTGCTGTTTTTGAGAAAGTCGCTTTAGGTGAATCGGTTAAGGCTAAGTCCAATCGAAATATTCAGCAACCCAGCTTGTTAGATAAAAAGATTGAGTGAAAATGGACCCAGAAGAATTAGTTATAAAGATTGCAGAGATTGGGAAACAACATCCTTCTTATCCGCCCCTAAATGAAATTGAAATTTTTCGTCATTATTACGAAAACGATAATCTCAATAAAGAGAAACTTGATGAAAGGGATGGGTGCTTAACTCGCAGGGAGGCTATAACTCGCTTTCTTCTTTTGAGTGCAGTTCTGGATCAAGGCCCAGACATAGTCGGCCTTCGGCGCATGTTGGTGGAGACAACTAATGAGTTGTACCGTAAAGAGATTCGTTTTCTTCATAAGCCCATTTCTTTTTTTAGTGAAATTGGTGTCGCTCTTGACGAAATCTTAACCCAACATCAATCCATAAAGGAAATTCGTGCTTCAATATGGGCTAAAACGAATCAATCCAATCCTAATCGTTATAATCTTTTCATGGACAATGCAAAACAAGTGCTAGGGTATGCAATTTTTCGGTGGGGAGTACCTCTAATTCTACCTTATTTGTTGGAGAGAGATCTTAATGACAAAAAATCTTCACCATCAGCATCGGCTTTATTAGATTACTTAGAAAAACATGACTCGACAGAGATCATGACTCAACAATTAAAAGACCATTACCGTTATGGGTTGGGGAAAGCCATTGGGGACAAAGCAGCTCACCTATTTGGAAAGTGGCTTGTTTCATCCTTTGGCGTTTCTCGTAGACAAGATACTGGTTGGGATAATTATTCATACGAAGTTCCGTATGACTCAAATGCTGGACGTGTTTTGTGGAGAACCGGGTACTTACTTCGTTGGGCGAGCGAGGATGATTTCATAAAAGAAAAAGTTCTTCAGCCAGGGGTGGGAAAAAATCGCACGACATATATTAGAGTTACAAATATTAGAGAAATGAAATGCGGTAGAGCGGTTGAAAACAAATTGTGGAATGCTTATTCGCATATTTGCTCCAATCATTTGAAAACCCGTAAAAAACCGAGGTTTATTCAAATTCAACAAATCCAACACATCTATTTATGGCTGAATCGCCATAAAGATGTGCATGTGGCAAATTTTGATGATGGATTAATCTACATTGGTACGCAATTTTGTTTCAACCATAGTCAACCAGATTGCGAAAATTGCCCAATTAGGGAAATTTGTGAAGGATACAAATCAAACCGAGATTTGATTAATAATTTTCGGACTTGATTTTCAGATTTTGAATAATCTTTTGAATTGGTAACGTCTTAAGAACACATCTTGTATAGATTTTCGAATTCGGTTGTTCTTACTCTTTGTTAGTACATTCCTGTGAATGAAAAAAATCTTGATTTTTCTATTGAAATCTGCTAACATTTGTTCAGGAAAGGTTCAAATGTAACATGAGTAATGCTGCATTGGAACAGATTTCTACCCGAGAACAATTGCTGGCGCGGGTGGCGTGGTTGTATTACGAACACGACCTGACTCAGGCTGAGATCGGCGCACGGCTTGGGCTTTCGCGCATCACAGTCAATCGCTTGTTGAAAGAAGCCCGTCAAAGCGGCATTGTGGAAATCCGCATCCGTCCCGTTTCTGCCCATTTGCCGCTGGCGGAATCCCTGTTGGAACATTACCCTTTACAGGATGCCTGGCTTGTTCCTGCCTCTCAGGCGGGGGATGAAAATCTTGCTCCGTTGCTGGCACAAGTAGCCGCCATGGTGCTTGCTCAACACCTGCAGGAAGGCTGGACGGTGGCAATTGGTATCGGCCGGACAATTTCTTACATTCCCGATTTTTTGGTGCTGGAAAAGCCGGTTGCCTGCCGGTTTACGACCATGATGGGGGGGCTGTATTACCGGCCCGTAGAATTACCTTACAATCTGGATGTGCTGACCCGCCTTGCGGCCATTAGCGGGGGAACGGCTTATTACCTGCCGTTGCCGACATTCGTCAGTGAACCGGCTACCCGGGATGTGGTGCTGGCCGATCCGCTCATCCAGCGCAGTCTGGATGTCGCCCGCCGGGCGCAGATGGCCATTTTCAGCGTTGGGACGGTGAACAAAATGGCTTTACTGTATCAGGCCGGTTTATTGAACGAAAGAGATATTAAAGAGTTGCTCGACTTTGGGGCTGTGGGCGATGTTTTAGGGTATTTCTTGAGTCAAAATGGTGAACTGGTGCCGGCCTCAATTCACCAACGCCTGCTCGGTATCTCACTGGATGACCTGCGCCGTATTCCGCTGAAGATGCTGGTAGCCGGCGGACAGGATAAATGGCAGGGGGTACGAACTGCACTGCGTATGGGGCTGGCCGATGTGCTGATCACCGACGAATTAACGGCGCGCTGGTTATGCCAGACAAAGGAGGAATAGGCAATGGGAAAAGACTGGCTGATTGGATGGGATGCCGGCAGTAGCGGAGGCCGATGCCTGCTGGTCAACGCCGTCAACGGTGAAATTTTCACCGCCCACCGCTCATGGATTCATCCTCCCTCGCCAGTGGGCGGCTGGGCTTATGATCTGGATATGGAGAGTATCTGGCAAACGCTCGGTGATCTGACCCGCGAGTTGTTGAAGCGGGCAGGTATTCAACCCCAGCAGGTGGCAGGGATGGCGGTGACCAGTATGCGCCATACGCTGCTGCTGATGGAAGAAAACGGCACGGTTCTGTTTGCCGTGCCAAACCGCGATGCCCGCGCGGTGGAGCAGAGCATGGCGCTGGCGGAGGCGCGGGGTCAGGAACTTTACCGGCGCACCGGCCACTATCCCAGCCCGGTTCTGATGGCTGCCCGGCTGTTGTGGCTCAAAGAACAACAGCCGCTGGTGCTGGAGCGTGCCCGTTATGCACTTACCCTCAGCGATTGGCTTGCCTACCGCTTATGTGGTGTGGCAGCGGCCGAATCCTCTCAGGCGGCGGAATCCCTTTTGTTCGATATCCATCAACGTGACTGGGCGCATGATTTGATTGCCAGCCTGGGGCTGCCCGAGCGGATTTTTCCCGGCGTGGTTTGGGCGGGCAGCCGGCTGGGTAGTTTGACAGCCGAAGCCGCCGAGTTTTTGGGCTTGCCGATGGATGTAGTCGTGGCTGCCGGCGGGGCAGACACCCAAAGCGCGTTGCTGGGCATGGGCATCACGGCGGCGGGGCAGACCGGCATTGCAGCCGGCAGTACCGCACCCGTGATGGTAACCACTTCCGCGCCTCGCCTGCATCCGGATGCCCGTACCTGGTGCGGCTTGCATTTACTGCCGGATGTATATGTGGTGGAAAGCAATGCCGGTTCGGTGGGCAGTGCACTGGAATGGGCGGCGGGTGTGCTTTACCCGCACTCACCCCTGCCGGTTGCAGCGTTGTGTGCCGAAGCCGCCAGCGCGCCGCCGGGGGCGGGCGGAGTGTTTTCCACACTGGGAGTACATCTGTTCAATGCCGCAGCGCTGGCTTTGCCGGTTGATACCCTGACTTTTTCAACCTTCAACCTGCCTGCCGGTAATGCCGGACGGGCTTTCCTGGCGCGGGGGATTCTGGAAGGGCTGGCGGCAGCCATGCGCCTGAATATTCATCAGGCACAGGAAACCGCCGGCACTGGCGGGCAAATTCTGCGAGTCGGTGGGGGGATGATCCGTAGTGAGGTCTGGCTGCAGATTCTGGCGGATGTGTGCGCCCAACCGGTGGCGGCAAGCCGCAACCCGCAGGCAGCTGGTCTGGGTGCGGCAATGTGTGCTGCCTGCGGGGCGGAAGTTTACCCGACACTCTTTGCGGCTGCTCAGGCGTTGGCCGGTGCGGCGCGTACCTTCCCACCCCAAACGGAACGGGTAAGTTTTTATGGCGAATGGTTCACCGCATGGGACGGCATTCGCCGCCAGCGCGAAGAGGCTGACCAGACCGCGGCGGGCAGCATGGTGCAGGCCATGCAGCAGCGGGCTGCCCCCGCGCTCAGCCTGCCGCGTGATTTTCGTCCGCGTATGCTCGTCACGGCCGATTTGGGCGAGGATGCGGTACACCTGCTGAGCGAACTGGGTGAAGTCACCTATGCCAGTTACCGCAGGGAAGGTCGTTTGCTGAGCGGGGATGATCTGGTGGAAGCCCTGCGCGGCTTTCAGGTGTTTGTCACGGAAGTGGACGTGGTAGATGCGGCCGTGCTGGAAAAACTGCCCGATCTCCGGCTGATTTTTGCCTGCCGCGGCAAGCCGGTCAATATTGATCTGGAGGCCTGCAGCGCGGCCGGCGTGCCGGTCATCAACACACCGGGGCGCAATGCCGATGCGGTGGCCGACCTGACGATTGCCTTTATGCTCATGCTGGCGCGCCGCCTGCCGGAAGCGACGGCCTTTTTGCGCCAGCCCGGCGGTGAGGCCGGCGATATGGGACGCATGGGACAGGCCTTTTTTACCTTTCAGGGTAAAGAATTGTGGGGCAAGACGGTCGGGGTGATCGGCGGCGGGGCAATCGGCCAGCGCGTCATCCGCCGCCTGCTGCCGTTTGAGGCGCGCGTCCTGCTGTATGATCCGTTTGTCAGCGAAGGTCAGGCGGCTTTGTACGGCGCGCAGAAGGTAGAACTGGACGAATTGCTGGAAAGCAGTGATTTCATCACCCTGCACGCGGCGGTGACCGATGAATCGCGCGCCATGCTGGACGCGCAGGCCTTCCAGCGCATCAAGCCGGGCGCTTACCTGATCAACACGGCCCGCGCCGCGCTGGTGGATCAGGACGCGCTGATTCAGGCCCTGCAAAGCGGACGGCTGGCCGGAGCCGCGCTGGATGTCTTCCCGGTTGAACCGCCTGCCAGTGATGATCCGCTGCTGGCTCTGCCGACCGTGATTGCCACGCCGCACATCGGCGGCAACACGCAGGAAGTCGGCATCCATCAAGGCCGGATTATTCTGGAAGAGATGAAACGCCTGCTGAGCGGTGAACGGCCGCGCTATGCCCTCAATCCGCAAGTTCTGGCCGATTTTCGCTGGGAGGGTGAACGGCGTGCCGACCGGCGCATGCTGGAACAATTGCGCCATACCTCAACTGCTGGTGTTACCGATCTGGAAGCGGCCCAAAAAGCCGCCAGCCAGCCGGCTGAAAAACGCGGCAGCCTGTTGAGTGGCCTGAAACGCCTGTTGGGCAAAGAAACCCCACCCGAACCAACAGCACCTGCTCCAGCGGCTCAGCAGGGTGCGGCAGCCGGAGGGCAGGCAGAGCATTTCCAGCGTTTGTTAAGCCGCTTTTTACAGGAAATCGAGAAAGATGACGATATCCGTGCTTTTGCGCGGGATAAAAACGTGACCTTTCAATATACCCTCAAAGATCTGGGCAGCACCTTCTTCATGCGATTTGTGGATGGCGAAGTGCGTGCCGGTATGGGTGAACCGCCCGTCCCGGCCGATGTGTGCTTGAAGATGACCGCCGAAACGCTGGACGGCATCTTTACGGGGCGATTGAACCCTACCCGCGCCGCCATGACCGGCAAAATTTCTTTCAGCGGTGATACGGCCAGGGCAATGACCATGCAAAAAATTAACCTGAGTGCTCCGTATCAGCGCGCGCGGCAGGCAGTGGGTGAGCCCGGCGACCTGAGCGCGTTGAGCGCACCGGCTGCTCCGCCAGTACCCCCACCGGCTGCTGTTACCGCTCCCGTCTCTGCTCAACCGTCCGCAGCCGTCTATGCCGCCCCGGCGGTCATTCGCAAATTAGGTGATGTGCGCGATGAGATTTTGGAGATTACCCGCGAGCTGTACGAGCGCGGCTGGATCACCGCCACCGGCGGCAACCTCAGCGCGAGGGTGGAAGGAAAACCGGATCAAGTATGGATCACTCCCAGCGCCATCTTCAAGGGAGACTTGCGCCCGGAAATGATGGTGCGTATAGATTTACAGGGCAAACCGGTGGGTGAATTTGATTACAGTGCCTCCAGCGAGCGGCGGGTGCATTGCGCCATCTACCGCGCCCGGCCGGAGGTGCAGGCGGTCGTCCACACCCATGCCCCGTATGCTACCTTACTGGCATTGACAGGCACACCTTTCCTGCCGCTTTCGACCGAATCCGCCTTTATCGGTGAGATACCCGTGGTGCCTTTCATCATGCCCGGCACGGATGAACTGGGTGAGGCGGTGGCAAAGGCGCTCGGCCCAAAGGGCATTGCCGTGCTGATGCAGAATCACGGGCTGGTGGTGGCGGGCAGCAGCCTGCGCCGGGCAGCGGATATGACCGAGGTGATCGAAACTACTGCCCAAAAACTGATCACCTGCCGGATGATGGGCGTGCAGCCCCCTGTGTTACCCGAGGATGTGGTTAACCAACTTAGGGAGATGGGGAGCATGTTAGCCTGAATTGCTTTGCTGACCTGGCAGGGGGGCGAAATAACAGGATTAATGAATACAACGAAACATCAAAGATGAATACCCCTGCAAGCCGGTGGTTTTCCCCGACCACCGGCTTATTTTCTTTGAATCACGTTGAGGACTTATTCTTCCAGAAGCAGTCTGCCGGCCTGAGCAAAAATGGGATACAACACAGTTTCGTCCTGTGCGCCGCTGGTGAGCAGGAAGATGCGGCAATTGCGGGTGTAGCCCCAATCGTGGAGCACACCGGGGATCGAGCCGGTCTTGTGGTAAAAGTCCACTTCGTCACGCGGCAGGTCGCGTTTGAGCAGCAGATCATCCTGATTGACCAGCAGCATGGGCTCGACCCACGCTTTTTCGGCAGGTGTGAGCGCATCGAACAGGTCAAAAAAGCGGATGCAGTCCTGCGTGTGTATCCAGTTATCCAATCCCTTTTTGCGGGCTTCAAAATCCATCAGTTTGCGCTGTAATTCAGTGGCGGTCAGGCCGAGATCAGAGCGAAAAATATGATTGAGCCGTTCCAGACCGATGCGGCGGATGATCAGATTGGTGCACAGATTATCCGAAGTGGCCATCATCATCAGCAGCACATCGTGGTAAGGCAGGTGGCGGGCGTACAGCAGCCATGAAAAACCAGCCCCATGCACTTCCGGCTCATCATCCAGACAGCACATCTCCCGCTGGTTGACCTCACCGCGGCGTTCTAGTAAAACCCATGCCAGCAAAATTGGGATTTTAATGATCGAGGCTGCCGGAAAGCGTTCAGCGTTGCCGGCTTGTAAGGGGGTGGAATTTCTGTGGCGGAAATAAAACGAAAATTGGACGTTAAAGGTATTGATTTCTTTCAAAAACGGAGTATGATACATACAGTAATTATACCGGTGCCAAATATGAAATTTGCCCGATTTGGGGAAGTTTCCAAAAAGTTATGACATATTCACCACAAAAACGGGAAATCTTTCACCCCTATATTTCGTTGTACAGGCAAGGGGTGAATTGACAGTACTTATCTTTGGGTGTAGAATGCAATTTGTGTTCAGACACGTCTGCTATTTTTATCCCCTTACCCCATAAAATTTATCACTGCCCAATCCAGAGGTTAATGCATGCCCGATATTCTTCAAGTGCAAGGTCTGGAAACACAATTTCGTACCCGTGAAGGGATTATTCATGCAGTCAACGGCGTTTCATTCAATCTGAAGGAAGGTGAAACTTTAGGGATTGTCGGTGAAAGCGGCTGCGGCAAGAGTGTTACGGTGATGTCCATGCTGCGGCTGATTCCTTCGCCGCCCGGTAAAGTAACGGCCGGAAAAGCGTTGTTTCAGGGACGCGACCTGCTGACCATGACCGATGAGGAAATCCGCCATGTGCGCGGTGCGCAGATCAGCATGGTCTTTCAGGATCCGATGACTTCCTTCAATCCGGTTTTGACCATTGGCAAACAGGTGGCCGAACCGCTGGAAGTGCACATGGGAATGAACCAGAAACAGGCTGAGGATCGTGTTGCTGAAATGCTGGCAAAAGTGGGTATTCCCAATCCCAAAGACCGGCTGAACAACTATCCTCATCAATTTTCGGGCGGGATGCGCCAGCGTGTGATGATTGCCATGGCGCTGGTTTGCAACCCCCAAATTCTCATTGCCGATGAACCCACCACGGCGCTGGATGTAACCATTCAGGCGCAAATTGTGGATCTGGTGAAACGTCTGCGCGATGAACTGGGTATGGCGATCATCTGGATCACCCATGATCTGGGGGTGATTGCCGGTCTGGCCGACCGCATGGCGGTGATGTACGGCGGTTTCATCATTGAAACATCTCCTGTGCGTGATTTATACGCGCACCCCACTCATCCTTACACCATTGGCCTGCTGGGCAGCCTGCCGCGCATGGATGAAGCCGGCAGTCGCCGCTTGGTTTCGATTGACGGCTTGCCGCCCGTGCTGCTGGAAAAACCGAATTACTGCCCGTTTGCGCCGCGCTGTAAGTTTGCCGTGGAACGATGCTGGCATGAAAACCCGCCGCTGATGCAAATTTCACCCGACCATTATACGGCCTGCTGGGTTGACACCGAAACTGGGAGAGAGCGTTCATGACAAGCAACGAGGTGCTGCTTCAGGTTCGTGATTTAGTGAAACATTTCCCTATCATGCGGGGGACGCTGATTCAGCGGCAGGTCGGAGCCGTTAAAGCTGTAGATGGGGTCTCTTTTGATGTCTATCGTGGTGAGACCCTTGGGCTGGTAGGGGAATCGGGCTGCGGCAAGTCCACTACCGGACGGGCGATTTTACAGCTCTACCGCCCCACTTCGGGAAGTGTTATCTTCGAAGGGGTTGATCTGGTTAAATTAAAAGGCGAAGAATTGCGCAAGACACGCCGGCGAATGCAGATGATCTTCCAGGATCCGTATGCCAGCCTCAACCCGCGCATGACGGTAGGTCAGATCATCAGCGAGCCGCTGATTATTCATGGAATTGCCGACTCTAAAACAGCGCAGGAACGTGCCGAAGAGTTACTGCGGCTGGTTGGGTTAAACCCCGCATATACCAACCGCTACCCGCACGAATTTTCCGGCGGTCAACGGCAACGGGTAGGTGTGGCGCGTGCACTGGCCCTGGAACCGGCATTCATCGTTTGTGATGAGCCAATTTCGGCGCTGGATGTTTCCGTGCAGGCTCAGGTGGTTAACCTGCTGGAAGACTTGCAATCGCAGATGGGATTGACCTATTTATTCATCGCCCATGATCTTTCCATGGTGCGCCACATCAGTAACCGCATTGCGGTGATGTATCTTGGCGTGGTGGTGGAACTGGCCGACCGCCATGAGCTTTACAATCACCCCTTGCACCCCTATACGCAAGCCTTGCTTTCAGCGGTGCCGATTCCTGACCCGGTCATTGAAGCGCGACGCCAGCGCATCATATTGAAAGGCGATGTTCCTTCTCCGATCAATCCACCCTCGGGTTGCCGTTTCCGCACGCGCTGTCCGCTGGCGGATACCATTTGCGCTGAACAGCGGCCTGATTTCCGCGAAGCGGCTCCAGGTCATTGGGTGGCCTGTCACATGGTTTAATTTTCACCGTTGTTATTGGGTGATTCTTTTGAAAGGAGGTGATGTCTGGATTTAGGGTGAGCAACCACTTAGAAGATGGAACCCATCGGGTTCCCACATCCGTAATCCCTTTTACTCAAATTTCTCTAGGAGGAGAAAGATATGCGTTCTAAACTGTTGGTTTTTGTGTCTGTGCTGATTCTGGCAAGCATGGTGCTTTCTGCCTGTCAGCCGACCGCTGCGACCCCCGAAACCATCGTTCAAACAGTAGTGGTGGAAGGTGAGGTCAAGGAAGTTGTCGTGACCGCGACACCTGCTGCGGAAACAACCGAGCCCGAACAGCCCGTCCTGCGTGTCAACCTCGGTACATGGCCGGATATCATTGACCCGCAAAAGGCATCCTTCGTGAACGAAATTGCTCACCTCAAACTGATCTACGAAGGTTTGACCAAACTGGATGGGCAGTTAAACACCGTCCCCGGTGCTGCGGAAAAATGGGAATACAACGAGGACGCCACCGAGTTGACCTTCACCCTGCGCCAGGGCCTGAAGTACAGTGATGGTACCATCCTCAACGCCAAGCGCTTTGAGTATTCCATCCTGCGCAACATTGACCCCGCGACCGCTGGTGAATATGCTGCCATTACCGACAACATCGCCGGTGCAGCCGCCTGGCGTTCAGCCGATGTGGCCAACCTGAGTGAGGAAGAACTGCAAGCGCTGAAGGACGCGGTGGAAGTTAAAGCCCTGGACCTGAACGGCAATCCCTGCACCGACTACGAACAGGAAGACTGCCTGATTCTCAAAGTCGGTCTGGATGGTGATCCGGCTACCCCCGAACGCGAACCGGCGCCCTTCATGCACACCGTGCTTTCTCTGTGGGTGACTTTCCCCGCCAAGGAAGAACTGATTGCTGAAGGCGGCGATATCTGGTGGGCTTCTTCGAAGTACCATGTCGGCAATGGCCCCTTCATCGTCAAGACTCTGGAGCCCTTCGTGCGCGGCTACTTCGTGCCGAACCCCAATTACTGGGGTGGTGTGGCCACCTACGATATCGAATTCTCCTACATCACCGATAGCGCTGTTGCATTTGAAGCCTACAAGAACAACGAATTCGATATTGTTCCGCTGGCTGCCGAAGACCTCGCCGTTGTTCAGCAGGATCCCGTGCTGAGCAAGGAAGCCCAGATCTACCCCGGCTCCTGCACCTTCGCATTCTACATGAATCAGGACAAGCCGCCCTTTGACGAGAAGCCCGTCCGCGAAGCGTTTGCTTATGGTACCAACCGCGAAGCGTGGGTGACCGATATCCTGCAAGGGCTTGGCTCACCGACCCTGACCTGGATTCCCAAGGGCTTCCCCGGCTATGACCCGAACGAAACCCGCTACGGGTACGACCCCGAAAAGGCAAAGGAAGCCATTGCCCAATCCAGCTACGGCAGTTTCGAAAACCTGCCGCCCATCAAACTGACCTTTGCCAGCACTGCCCGCAACCGCACCCGCTTCGAGTGGCTGGCCGCGCAGTGGAGTCAGCTGGGCGCCAAAGTCGAACTGGATCCGGTTGAACCGACTGCTTACACCGCTTTGACCAAAGAGCGCGAAACCCTGCCGCAGGTCTTCTACCTTGGCTGGTGCGCCGACTACCCCGATCCGCAGAACTGGCTGAGTGTGTACTGGATGTCCACTTCTGAGTTCGCCCGCCGCTACGGCTTCTCTAACCCCGAAATGGACGAACTGATGAAGAAGGGCGATACCACCCTGGATCCGGAAGAACGCCTGACCTACTACGATCAGGCTCAGAAACTGCTGGTGGACACCGCTGCGGTGATCTTCATGGTCAACAACGTAAACTCCTATCTGGTGAAACCGTGGGTTAAGGGCATTGTCTTTACCCCGCAGGACGCCGGATGGCCGGGTGATGTGGACCCGCTCTCCATCACCATTGATACCTCGATGATCCCGTAAGGGAGAATTTGACAGGTTGTCTTTCTGGCTGGTTCTGCCCAACCGGGCAGGACCAGCCAGCCCCCTGTAACGATCATCAACAGGGTCATTCTCGAAATAAGGGAAAACCATAGATGGGAAAATACCTCATTCGGCGATTGTTCTGGCTGATACCGGTCATTATCGTGGTTTCCGGCATAACCTTTATTTTGATGCACAGCGCGCCGGGCGGCCCGTGGGACCGCGATACTACTGCCCGTCAGGTAGATCAAAACACGCAACGGCTGCTGAACGAATATTACGGGTTGGATAAACCGCTCTGGCGGCAATACGTGGCGTATGTCATCGGCGATTTCAACAAAAAAGGTGAGTTTGTTTGCGGGTTGGTGTGCGGTAATCTGGGGCCATCCTACCGCATGCGCGGGATGACCATTCAACAAATCTTGTTTGCCCCGCCGGAGGGTAAAAACTTCCTTTACAGCCGCTTCGGTTATTCCATGCGGCTGGGTGTACTGGCGTTGTTGTTTGCGGTGATCATTGGCATTCCGGCCGGCGTGATTGCCGCGCTCAAACAGAACACAATTATTGATTACGTCAGTTTGTTCATTGTAACGATAGGCATTTCGGTGCCAAACTTTGTCATGGCACTGTTCTTGATTATTCTGTTTGCTTCGACCCTTAAGTGGGTCAATGTGGTGCCGCGCAGCTGGGATGAGGTAAGCGTTTGGATTTTGCCCACCGTTATTCTCGGCTTCGGGACGATGGCGCGCACGGCGCGTCTTATGCGCGGCTCGATGCTGGAAGTGATGCGCATGGATTACATCCGCACGGCGCGTTCCAAAGGTCTGGCCGAGCGGGTGGTGGTGTTGCGTCACATGATTAAGAATTCGCTGATCCCCGTTGTCACCATCCTCGGCCCGGCGCTGGCGGCTCTGGTGACCGGTTCATTCATTATCGAAACCATGTTCGGCTTCCCCGGCATGGGCCGTGCCTATGTAACTGCCATCGGCCAGCGTGATTATTCGATGATCATGGGCACCACTTTGATTTACGCAGTGCTGATTGCACTGGCAAACTTGAGCGTGGATATTGTTTACAGTTTCCTCGATCCACGCATCCGGTTGGAGTGAGGAGGTAAGGCATGACAACTCAACCTTCTGCAAACCCAACTCCTTCCCAGATTGCTGACCTGACGATGATGACCGTCAAACCGCGCAGTCTGTGGGTGGACGCGTGGTACCGCTTGATTCGCAATAAAGCGGCGGTTGCCGGCATGATTGTGGTTGCTTTTTTCCTGTTTGTTGCCATTTTTGCCAATCAACTGGCTCCGCACAACCCGTTAGAAACCAATGCGGGTAAGAGTTTTTTGCCGCCGGCATGGATGGAAATTGGTCCGAACGGCAGACCATCTGACCCGGCCTTTTTCTTTGGTACCGATAATTTGGGACGTGATGTGCTCAGCCGCACCATCTACGGCGCGCGCGTATCCATGGTGGTTGGATTTTTGCCCACCATTGTGATCATTCTGGTCGGCTCGGTGATCGGGTTGCTGGCCGGTTATAAGGGCGGCCAGTTTGATAACATCCTGATGCGTTTTACCGATGTGATTTATGCTTTCCCGGACTTGCTGTTCTTCATCATTGTCATGGTGACCCTGCGGGAAACATTTGTCGGTAAATTGTTGAACGGTTTGTTCCTGCTGTTCATGGCGCTGGCTTTCGTCAACTGGGTGGGGTTTGCGCGCGTGGTGCGCGGGCAGGTGCTTTCCCTGAAAGAGAAAGAATTTATCGAAGCCGCACGGTGCATCGGCGCTTCGGATGCGCGCATCATGTTCCGCCACCTGCTGCCCAACAGCCTTGGACCGATCATCATCCTTTCGGCGTTGACCATTCCCGGCATGATTATCACCGAGGCCATTCTGGGTTACCTCGGGCTGGGTCTGACGCCTTCCACCAACCCGAACGACATTTTCATCACCTCTTGGGGTGCGCTGATGCTGGACGGACAGGTGGCGATCAACGCTCAACCGTGGCTGATTTTACCGCCGGCAATCTGCGTTTCGCTGGTGGTGCTTGCCTTTACCTTCCTCGGCGATGGCCTGCGCGATGCGCTCGACCCGCGCCTGCAGGGGACGCAGTAAAACTTTCAGAGGCAATACAGAATACAACCCCTTCTTGTGTAATGAGGGGGTTGTATTTTTTAATGAAGAAATTGCAAAGCGGTTGTAAAGCCGAAGCGGTTGGATTGCATTATACTAAAATCAAACCGGGAGGTGACTTTTTTGCGCAAACGCCGCCTGCAGCCGTATACCTTTTCCCGCCTGCTGACCGTGCTGGTATGTCTTGCCGCGGTCCTTGTGCTGGCGTTGATGCTGCTCAGCCCGGCGCGGGTAACCGTGCAGGGAGCCGTTTTGTTCCCGGTTGCGCTGCATGCCGGCCGCGCCGCCGATTACAGTCCGGATGAAATTGCCAGTCCGCTGCCGGTAGTGGGGACGGCCATCATCGGTGAGGCGCTGCGGGATGCTCCTGCCGACAGCCGCGAGGCGGAGGATGTTTACCGGGATTTTCAATCGCCGGTACCAACTGCCGTGTTACAGCCCGGCGTAACTTTGCCGCCAAGCCTTCTTCTGCCAACGACCACAAGTCATTCTCCCAACCCGACAGAAACTCAGCCAGCCCCGACCGAACCGCCAACCCAGATCCCTACAAGTACCGTGCCGCCGACTCAACCGGTAATTCAACCTACCCGCAGACCCGCTACCTTTACTGCGGTGCCCATCGAACCGACCCGCGAACCCACACGCACCAATCCGCCGCCGACAGCAACCCCCCTGCCGACGGAAACCCCAGTGCCGCCGACGGCCACACCGCCGCCCACCGCAACTCCACTGCCGCCGACGGCAACCCGTACGCAGCCGGGCTACCCGCCCCCGCCGGTCACGCCTACCCGCCCGGCCTACCCGTAAAAAGCAACAAATTCTTTATGGAGAATTGCATTTTTCCGCCCTTTGCGGTAAAAATTGATATTCGATTCAGCGAAATCATTCATTCAGTAAATCAGATAGACAAATTCTGAGGAATTTAACCGCTGAATTTTGCAGATTCACGGCTTTTTTTTGACTGCCCCTTAAAAAGGGGAGCAGGATGAGAGATGGCTTGTGTCAGATAAAAACCCTCTATTGAGCGGACTTCAATATACGCTCCCCTTGCTCGTGGGCATTGCACCGTTTGGCATGATTTACGGTGTGCTGGCAGTTAAGGCGGGTTTTCCGCCGGCGGCGGCTCAGGCAATGTCGGCCATTGTGTTTGCCGGCTCTTCTCAGTTCATGATTGTGAATCTGGTGGGGGGCGGCTCGCTATGGCCGGTGGTGGTTTTGACTGCAGTGGTGGTCAATCTGCGTCATGCGCTTTACAGTGCTTCGCTGGCGCCTTTTCTGGTGCATCTTCCTGCAAGATGGAAGGCCTTGCTGGCTTATGTACTGGTGGATGAAGCCTATGCGGTAGGCATCCATCATTACGAAGAAAAGGGGGCAGCAGGCAACTCACACTGGTTTTTATTGGGTTCCGGACTGGCCGTGTGGTTGTGCTGGCAGGCCAGCACGGCCGTGGGTATATTTCTCGGCGCACAAATTCCGGCAGAGTGGTCACTGGATTTCACGCTGGCGTTGACTTTTATTGCCATTGTAGTGCCCGGTTTGAAGGATCGGCCTTTGCTGCTTTCGGCTGTGACGGCAGGGGTGACGGCCGTAGCGGCTCATTCACTGCCCTATAAACTGGGGCTGATTCTGGCAGCGGTGGCCGGAATTGCGGTTGGGCTTTGGAGTGAGCGGCGATGAGCGAATTCTGGCTGATTATCCTGCTGGCGGGTATTCTGACTTATGCTATTCGGCTTTCATTCATCGCGTTGCACGGCCGCTGGCAGGCGCCGGTCTGGTTCGTGCGGGCTTTGCGTTTTGTGCCGCCAGCCGTATTGAGTGCCATCATCCTGCCGGAATTGCTGTTGATGGATGGACAGGTGGTTCTTTCGCCGCTCAATCCGCGCCTGCTGGCCGGAATTGCGGCGATCTTAATTGCGTGGCTCAGCCGCAATGTTTTTCTGACCATTGCGGGGGGAATGCTCTTTCTTTACCTTTTTCAATTCATTTTACGATGAAGTCCCGATGATTGAAAAAATGTAGAATAAACTTATTGGAGAGTGAGTCAGCGAGAGATAAAGTATGCCGGCTGATTGGTGGTTCATTTCCGCAGAACAGGTGGGCTGGTCGTTGTTGAGTGCCGCCCTGATTTTGCTGCTGCCCGGCGCCGGGTTGTTGATCTGGCTGGCGCGCCGCCCAATGGACATGCTGGAGTGGCTGGGAGAGGCGGTAGGACTCTCGCTTTCGATCAATGCGCTAGTCGGGCTGGCGGGTTTTCTGGCCGGCGTTCGGTTCACGGCGAACATTATTTTTGGCCTGCTGGGGATCAGCCTGCTCTCTCTCACGGCAGGCTGGCTTAAACACTTTCCGCCTGCCGGGGAGCGAGGTCAAAAAAAACTCAACTGGCCGATGGCGCTTGCAGGTTTTGCCGGTTTGACGGCTTTACTGTACTGGCGCTGGTTTCAGGCGCGGGAATTGTACCTGCCGGCGTGGGTCGATTCACTTCACCATACCCTCATCGTACAAAAAATACTGGAAGCGGGGGGAGTACCTTCCAGCCTTACCCCGCAGGTCAATGCCCCGCTGGCTTATCATTATGGCTTTCATCTGAGCACAGCCCTGTTCGTCTGGCTGAGCGGTTGGGATGCCCCAACGGCTGTGCTGGTGTTCGGGCAGGCGCTGAACGGGCTGATTGCCCTTTCTGTTTACAGACTGGCGAAAGGCTGGTGGGGTGATTGGAAAAGGGCGGCGCTGGCTGCCTTGCTGGTGGCATTTGCCTTTCAAATGCCGGCTTACTATGTGACGTGGGGACGCTACACCCTTTCGGCCGGTCTGGTGCTGCTGCCGCTGGCCATGCTGGCGGTTGACCGTGCTGCCCGCCCGCAGGCGCATTTCAGCGAACGCGTGCAGGCATTATTGCTGACCGCCGGTGTAGCCCTGACTCACCTGACGGCCCTGCTGCTGCTGGCTTTTTGGGTGGTGTTGCTGATGGCTGAGGGACTCTTGTCCCGCTGGCGCGCGGCCGGTGATGCTTCCAGTTCAATTGACCTGCGCGGTTGTCTGGCTGCGGGGGTGAGCGCGCTGGCCGGGGTTCTGCTGACTGTGCCGTGGCTCTGGCGGATCTGGCAACAATTTAGAGCCAGCGCGCAGATCTCGCTGGTTTCACCACTGGATGGCAGGCAAGGGGAATACTGGAATTATATACTTTACCTGCTCGGCCCGGCTTACAGCCATATTTTATTCCTTGCTGCCATTGCTGGATTGTTGTGGGGGTTGTTGCGGAGGGGGGCGCGCCGTCTGGCGGTTTGGGGGCTGCTCATAGCCCTGCTGATGCTGCCATGGGGGTTACGCCTGAACCCGATCCGCCCGGATCACATGGCGATTGTGCTGTTTCTACCCGCAGCGCTGATGCTGGCAAACCTGCTGGTGGGGCTGGCGGAATTAACGGGGCGGTTACAAAAGCGCGTTGTGCGGTTCGGGCTGCAAGGGGGAATTCTGATCCTGATTTTGGGGATACTTGTATGGGGCGCCTGGCAGAGCCGTTCGGTGATTAATTCTGAAACGGTGTTCGTTTCAAAAGCCGATATGCAGGCTTTTTCATGGATTCGCCAGAATACTCCGCCCGAGGCGCGTTTTCTCATCAATACAACCCAATGGATGACAAGGGTATACCGGGGGGTGGACGGCGGTTACTGGCTGCCGTTAATAACCGGCCGGCAAACGCTTCTGCCGCCGGCGCTTTATACCATGAGCAAGCCGGAGGAAGTTCGTCAGATCAATGAATGGGCAGAACGCGCCAGTCGTCTGACTTCCTGCGATGAGGCATTTTGGTCGCTGGTGCGGGAAGGCAGCCTTGAGTGGGTGTACCTGCGTGAGGAACGCGGCAGTTTGCAGCCGGCCGGGTTGATGAACTGCTCCAATCTGGTGCTGGTTTACCGCCGGGACGGCGTATTTGTTTTTCGGATCGAACACTAACTATCGTGAATAAAGTGATTCAACTGAGAAAGACTGCCCAGCACAACCAGCGTCTGGTTAGCCTGAATTTTTCGATCCGCAGGGGGGTGCATATCCTGTAATTGATGATCTTTAATCAGCACGATGCTGATATCATACTTTTTTTCCACTTCACCCACAGTTTTACCAATCAGCACTGAACTTTGACTGACCCGCAGACGGGCAAGACTGAGTGACTGCCCCTCAATGGTAATCGGGTTGGTGATGTCGGCCCCCGCTGCCGCTGCCGCAAATGCCGGCGCAGCCATTGCCGTAGCGCTCATGGCCACGAAACCAAACTGCTCTTGAAGGGATTGGGCAAAGTCATCATCGAAGATCCGCACCACTACCTGAATTTTGGGGTTCATACTGCGGGCTTTGACGGCAATTTTGAGGTTCAAGGCGTCGTTTTGAGTACACAGTACGATGGCACGGGCGCGGGTTACACCGGCGGCCTCCAATGCCGTTGGCCGGCTGGCATCATCTTGAATGACCGGAATGCCCATTTTCTGGATGGTGTTGACCAGATCGGCGGAGGGGTTCAATTCAATGACGACCAACGCCTCACCCAGCTGATTTAATTTTTCGACGACGCGAAAACCAAGATGTCCCAAACCGACCAGAATGATATGATTGGAAAAAGTCGAAGCGATTGCCATTTCCCACTCCTTGCTGCGAGCGCGGCGGTTGAAGAGCATGATTCCGAAATCAGCCAGACCCTGAGCCAGAGTCAGCACGCCGATCACCGGCATGATGAAATAAAATGCCTGCAAAACGGGGTGATGTGGAAATTCTCCGGTGGGTTGCAGAAAGGCAACCGTAAGCATTAAATACACCGCGGCGATGTAGCCATCCACCGGTTCTGCAAAACGCGCCGCCAGATGCTGATAGAGTGCGCCGGCACCTAATAAGGCTGCTCCAAAAATCAGCAAGGGTGTACGAAATTGCCGCAGCAGCACCAGCGTATCGCGCCATGAAGCACGCCAGCGGCGTAGCAACGATTGATCCAAACGGCGCAGGTTATTTTTCATTTTCTGTTTGAATAATTACAACTTTCAGGCAGTATGATAATCATCCTCATGCAGGAAGTATATCCGATTCTTCGGGTTTACAATTTTCATCAGAACTACTATTTTGGGGATGCGGAGAGAAATTTCAATGGATATGCAAAAGTGGGAAAGACGGGTCAACGAACACTTGAATTTTTTATGTAAGGAAACGGCAGGGCGGAGCGTGGGCAGCGATGGCAACAGGCGGGCAGCGGAGTTTATCAATCGCACTTTTACTGCCCTTGGTTGGCAGGTGCACACTTCTCGCTTTAATTGTGTGGATTGGAAGGAAGAAGGTTGTCGTTTGAAGGTGGGAGGGATTGAGTTCCCAGCGCAGGTCAGTCCTTACAGCCGGGGGGGACACTGGACTGCACCGCTGATCTGCGCAGGCAGTACAGAGGAACTGGAAAGTCAATCACTGGCGGGAAAGGTTGTGTTATTGCACGGCGAACTGACCCGTGAACAATGGACGCCAAAAAATTTTCCCTTTTATCAAAACGAACTGCACCAGCACTGGATAAATCTGCTGGAGCAAAAAGCACCTCTGGCGATTATTGCGGCTACCGGAAAAGATCCCCAGGTGGCGGGCGGTGTGTACCCGTTTCCACTGATCGAAGATGGGGATTTTGATATTCCTTCCGTCTATATGACCGATAAAGCGGGAGAAAAACTGGCAGAGATGACCGGAAAACCGATTGAGTTGGAAATCCGCGCGCGGCGTATTCCTTCGCAGGGCTGCAATATCCGGGCGGTGTTAGCCGGTAAAAGCAGCTGCAGAGTGGTGTGTTTTGCTCATTTCGATGCGAAAATTGGCACACCCGGCGCGCTGGATAATGCCAGCGGCGTGGCAATCCTGCTGCTGCTGGCGGAAATGCTGCGCGGCAAGAATTTGGACTGGTCGGTTGAACTGACGGCGCTCAACGGGGAGGATTACTACTCCAACCCCGGCGAAGTGGCCTGGCTGAACGAAAATCAGGGATGCTTCTCCGAAATTGGCCTAGGAGTGAATTTTGATCTGGTCGGTTTCCGTGAAGGGCGGACGGCATACTCGCTGTATCAACTGCCGGAGGCGTTAGATGCTCTGATTCGGGGGCGGTTTGGTCAGTTTGAGGGGCTGATGGAGGGGGAGAGTTGGGTGCAAAGTGACCACAGCCTGTTTTTATTTAACGGCGTCCCGGCAGTAGCGTTTACCTCCGAAAAGATGGGCGAACTGATGCACTCCATCGTCCATACTGCGTTGGATACACCGGCTCTCATCGAGCCACGCAGGATTGTCGAAACCGCACGAGCAGTGGCAGATTTAATCCAGCATCTGAAAGTAGAGTAACCCCATAAAAGTATAGACATCTTTATTGCATAATTTAAAAAAGAAAGTAAAATAGGGAAGTATTTTCCTTCCTGCTTGTTTGCTTTTATTCCTTGTGAAATTTGCCACCAGCGTTTCCATTTGTGATATACTCACAAATGGCAAATTGGACTATATTTGTGCAAATTGAAAGGGCGATCATGTTTCAAGATTACCTTCCTCTGCTGGTCATCCTTGCGCTTGCCATTTTGATAGGTTTTATTGTGGTTTTGCTGGGTGTTTTGTTTGGGCCGCGCCGTCCAACTCCGCGAAAAATGGCCCCCTACGAATCGGGGATGGTGCCCTACGGCCCCGGCCGCCGGCGTATGTCCATTCGCTATTATCTCATTGCGGTTCTTTTCATTTTGTTTGATATTGAAGTCATCTTTGTGGTGTCCTGGGCGGTAGTGCTGCGTCAACTGGGGACGCTTGGCCTGCTCGGGATGCTGGTGTTTCTGGTGGTTTTAGAGGTGGCGCATTTGTATGCGTGGAAGAAAGGAGCACTGGAATGGGATTAGAGCAGAAAACCGGCAATTTAGGGGTTGTAACTACCACGCTGGAACAGGTGGTCAACTGGGCGCGCACCAATTCGATGTGGCCGATGCTGTTTGGGCTGGCGTGCTGCGCCATTGAGATGATGGCGGCGCAAGCCTCGGCTTATGACATGAGCCGTTTTGGCATGGAACTGATGCGTGCCAGCCCGCGCCAGTCTGACTTGATGATTGTGGCCGGGCGCGTATCGCGCAAGATGGCGCCGGTACTGCGCCAGTTATACGATCAAATGCCCGATCCCAAGTGGGTCATTGCCATGGGCGACTGCGCCTCATGCGGCGGAGTATTCAACAACTACGCCATTGTGCAGGGCGTGGATGAGGTGGTGCCGGTGGATGTATATGTGGCTGGGTGTCCGCCTCGCCCGGAGGGATTGATTCACGGCGTGATGACCCTGCACGAAAAGGTCAAACGCGAAAAGTTGAAAGATTGGGCATGACCCTGTTTATCTGTGCAAGGCAAGCTGGATTTTCTCCACAATATGTGATTTTTGGAACAAGCTGGATGGAGTAACGGATGAGTGAACATCTTGAAAAAGTGGTAAAAGACTTTCAGGAACGGTTCAATGCCGGCTTGCATCGTTACGCCGGTGAAACCACCCTGATTCTCAGCCGGGAACATCTTCTGGAAGCCGTGCAATCTTTGCGGGATGAGTACGGCTTCGATGTTTTAATTGATGCCACCGCCGTGGATTACTGGCCCGAACAGACGCCGCGCTTTCATGTGGTTTACCAGTTTTATTCGATGAACCACAATCTTCTCCTGCGCCTGCGCGTGCCATTGGACGGCAATGCCCCGCACATTGATACCATCGAGGGTATCTTCCCCAACGCGAACTGGAAAGAACGTGAAATTTGGGACATGTTCGGAATCACCTTTGACGGGCATTCCGACCTGCGCCGGATTTTGATGCCGTACGACTGGCAGGGTCACCCGCTGCGTAAGGATTACCCGCTGGGCTACGAAGAGCCGCAGTTCTCGTTCAACCACGAAGAGATTGACCGGCGCAAGCCGTATGCAAAAGAGTGAAGCGGAGGCAACCATGACCGATTTGCGACCCGTAACGGTAGATGAACTGCGGCATCTGGTCAGCGAACGCGCGCTGGCCGGCGAAACAATGCTGCTTAACATGGGGCCTCAGCACCCCAGCACGCACGGTGTGCTGCGCCTGCTGCTGGAGCTGGATGGCGAAATTGTGGTCAACTGCGTTCCTGATATCGGCTTTTTACATACCGGTATCGAAAAGAACATGGAGGCCAAAACCTACCAGCAGGCCGAGGTGATGACCGACCGCATTGATTACATGAACAACATGGGCAACAACCTGACTTACTGTCTGGCGGTGGAAAAACTGGTCGGGTTGGATGTGCCACCCCGTGCGCAGGCACTGCGCGTCATTCTGGCGGAGCTGCAAAGGATTTCTTCGCACTTGCTGTGGCTGGGCACCAGTTCGCTGGATCTGGCTGCCATGTCGGTATTCCTTTACTGCATGCGCGAGCGCGAGTTGATTCTGGATGTTTTTGAGATGATCTCCGGCCAGCGCATGATGACCACCTACATCCGCCCCGGCGGGGTGTGGCGGGATGTGCCACCCGAGTTTGAGGCTGCCGTGCGCCATATCGTGGAGATCATGCCGGCGCGTATTGATGAGTACGAATCCATGCTGACCACCAACATGCTGTTCCTTGAGCGCACGCAGGGGATAGGTGTGATTTCTTCCGAAGACTGCAAGCGTTGGGGGTTGAGCGGCCCGGTTATCCGCGCCACCGGTATCCCTTACGACCTGCGTAAGGTTCGCCCTTACAGCGGTTATGAACAGTATGACTTTGAAGTGCCTACCGCTACAACCGGTGATGTATATGGACGCTATCGAGTCCGCGTTGAGGAAATGCGCCAGTCAGTACGCATTATCCGGCAGGCGCTCGACCGTTTGCCCTATGGTCCGGTTCGCAGCAATAACCGCAAATTCGTTCCCCCGCCGCGCTCGGAACTGGGGGTGAGTATGGAAGCGCTCATCCACCACTTCAAACTGTGGACGGAGGGCTTCCCGGCCCCCAAAGAGTACGTTTATGCCGCCACCGAAGGGCCGCGCGGCGAACTGGGTGTGTATCTGGAAGGGGATGGCGGCCCCAAACCTTACCGGGTACATTACAACACCCCCTCTTTTGCCAATCTGCAAGCCATGCCGATTCTCACCCGTAACCACTTCATTGCCGATCTGGTGGGGATCATCGGCAGTATTGATATTGTTTTGGGAGATGCTGACCGTTGAACGCTTTACGAGCCCAATATCCCGAAGAAGTTGAGCGCATTCTGGCAAAATATCCCCCCGAGCGAAAACGCTCGGCGGTGATGCCGCTTCTGCACCTTGCCCAGCGGGCGGAGGGCTATATCCGCGCCCAGGATTTGCGCGATATTGCCGAAATCTGCGAGATTTCGATCACCGACGTGGCCTCGATTGTCGGTTTTTACACGCTGTATTATGACCGGCCGCTGGGGCGCTACCACATTCAGGTGTGTACGGATCTGCCCTGTGCCCTGCGAGGAGCGGAGGATTTCCTCCGCCAGTTGAGCGAAAAATTGGGCATCGGTGTTGGAGAAACCACCCCGGATGGTCTCTTCCACCTCGAAGAGGTGAAGTGCATTGGCGCCTGCCATCGCGCACCGGTCTTTCAGGTGCAGGGCGATGGAGAGATTGTTTTTCATGAAAACCAGACGGTAGAAACTGCGCTGGCTGTGATTGATGCGCTCCGCGAACATGCCAGAGCAGCGAAAGGAGAAGAAGCATGAACGGCCACATTCTCCTGCGTCATCGCGATATTCCCAATCTTGACCGATTGGAGGTGTACCGTCAGCACGGCGGTTTTGAGGCTTTCCGCAAGGCGGTTACTTCCCTTCAGCCGGCAGAGGTTATTCAGATTGTCAAAGACTCGGGCCTGCGTGGCCGGGGTGGTGCAGGCTTCCCCACCGGTTTGAAGTGGTCGTTCTGTCCCAATACCATCTGGCCGCATTATGTGGTTGCTAACGCGGATGAATCGGAACCGGGTACCTTTAAAGACCGGGAAATCATGGAAAATAATCCCTTCCAGTTTCTGGAAGGGTTGATGATTGCCGCCTTTGCCATTCAGGCCAATGCGGCCTATATCTATCTGCGCGGTGAGTACTGGCACATCGGCAAATTGCTCGATCAGAAAATAGCCGAACTGGAAGACGCCGGTCTGTTGGGTGAGGGCATTTTTGGAACAAATTACAGCCTGCGTCTGTATACCCACATGGGCGCCGGGGCGTATATATGCGGGGAAGAAACAGCGCTGCTCGAATCTTTGGAAGGAAAATTGGGGCAACCGCGCCTGCGTCCGCCCTTCCCGGCGGTAGCCGGTTTGTACGCACGCCCGACGGTCATTAATAATGTCGAAACGCTGGCAAATGTTCCCCCCATCATTCAAAACGGGGCAGCCTGGTATCGCGATTTTGGCACGGATAAAAGTCCGGGGGTAAAGGTTTTCAGTCTTTCGGGGCATGTCAACCGGCCCGGCAATTACGAACTGCCGCTGGGCACTACCTTCCGAGAACTGATTTTCAATCACGGCGGCGGCATACCCGGAGGGCGCCGCATCAAGGCGATCATGTCGGCGGGAGCCTCATCCAGCCTGATTGCGGCGGATGAACAGGTGTTGGATACACCCATGGACTATGAATCGCTGGTTGGGCTGGGCGCTTCGCTCGGTTCGGCTTCGGTGATTGTGCTGGACGAAACGGTTAATATGGCCTGGCTGGCACAAAAAACCACCCACTTCTTCAAGCATGAATCGTGCGGCAAGTGCACACCCTGCCGCGAAGGCACTTACTGGATGACTCATATCCTCGACCGCATTGTGGAGGGTAAAGCTGCCGAGGCGGATGTGGAACTGCTGCAAGCGGTGGCCGGTCAGATGCAGGGCAAATGCCTGTGCGCGCTGGGCGAGTTTTCCATTCTGCCGGTGTTATCTTCGATCCAAAAATTCCGCAGCGATTATCTGCAAAAAGTGGCTGCACCGTCCCTAGAGGTTGAATCATGACCAAACTGGTTACGCTGACGATTGACGATCAACAGGTTACTGTGCCGGCCGGCACGTTGGTGGTGGATGCTGCCAAACAAATTGGGAATGATATTCCGGTGTTTTGCTATCATCCCAAGATGGAACCGGTCGGTATGTGCCGCATGTGTCTGGTGGAGATCGGGCGTCCGATGGTGGACCGCGGCACAGGTGAGGTGCTGCTGGATGAAAACGGGAAACCGCGCATTCAGTTTGGACCAAAACTGGAAACAGCCTGCACCACACCCGTTTCGGAGGGGATGGTGGTGCGCACCCAAACCAAAGTGGTGGAGGATGCGCGGCGGGAAGTGCTGGAGTTTATCCTCACTTCTCACCCGCTCGACTGCCCGATTTGCGACAAAGGCGGCGAATGTCCCTTGCAGAATCTGACCATCCGCTTCGGGCCGGGGCAGTCGCGTTTTCTTTACGATGACAAGATTCACCTTGCCAAGCATGTGCCGCTGGGTGAACTGGTTTACCTTGACCGTGAGCGATGCATCCAGTGCTCACGCTGTGTACGTTTTCAGGATGTGATTGCCGATGACCCGGTGATCGGCTTTTACAACCGCGGGAGACGGCTGGAAATTGTTACGTACTCCGAGCCGGGTTTCGATTCGATCTTCTCCGGTAACACTACCGATATCTGCCCGGTGGGTGCGCTGACTACCGCCGATTTCCGCTTTGGCGCGCGGCCGTGGGAATTGAAAGCCTCGGCTTCGATTTGTCAGCACTGCCCGGTGGGCTGTAACCTGACCTTAAACACCCGCCGCGAGGCACGCGCCGGCGGTAATCCGGTCATCAAACGCATTATGCCGCGGCAGAATGAGCAGGTCAACGAAATCTGGATTTGCGATAAGGGCCGCTTCGCCTATCATTACACCGAAAGTTCGCAGCGTTTGACCAACCCTCTGGTGCGCAAAGGCGATGGTTTTGAGGAAATTACCTGGGAGGGTGCTTTCATGTTGGCTGCCGAGAAAATTCGTGCCAGCAGTAAACTGCTGACGCTGGCGGGCGGCCGTCTCTCCAATGAGGATTTGTTCAACCTGCGCGAATTGACGCTGGCGCACAACGGACAAACCGTTCTGTATAGTGATATGGCGGGGGGCGACCTGACCGCCAGTTACGGGTTGGCGCCCGGCAGCAATTTCGGCAGCATGGGCGGAGAAACGGCAATTCTGGTTGTTGCCAGTGATTTACACGAGGAAGCCCCCTTATGGTGGTTACGCATAAAGGCGGCCGCTCAACGAGGCGCCCGTCTGATTGTGCTGAACCCGCGCTCAACCAGGCTGGATAAATTTGCCAGACATACCCTGCGCTATGCTTACGGAGAGGAAATTCAGGCGCTGGCGGCCTTCCTGCCCGGCGCACAGATTCCAGAAAGTTATCGGGTGGCGGTGCAGGATCTGCAATCGGCTGAGAACGTGGTTGTGGTTTACGGCAGCGAGGGCATCGGGCTGGCACAATCTCGTCAACTGGCCGGAACGGCAGCCGCTGTGGTCAGTGCGCACGGTAGGGTGGGTGAGATCAACAACGGCCTGCTGGCCGTCTGGCAGCGTGCCAACGATCAGGGTGCGTGGGATGCCGGTTTTCGCCCACTGGAAGATCTGCCGGCTGCCCTGCGCAGCGCAGAAGTAGCCCTGATTGCAGCAGCCGACCCGGCCGGTGATGACCCCTTGCTGGCGCAGGCGCTGGATGAAGCCGGATTTGTCATTGTTCAGGAATTATTCATGACCGAAACGGCAAGGCGTGCCGATCTGGTGCTGCCGGTGCAGGCTTTTACCGAACGCGAAGGCACACTTACCTCCGGTGAACGGCGTGTACAGCGCTATTATCCTGCCCTGCCGCCTCGCCCGCAGACCCGTCCGGATTTTGCAGTGGCTGCCGGCATTGGCAAGGCGCTGGGGCTGGATATCGAAGGGCGGGCGGCCTCGCTGGTGTTCTCGCGGCTGGCAAAAACATTGCCGGCTTACTTCGGGTTAAGTTATACCCAACTTGCGGAAGTGACCCGGCAGTATCCGATCATCGGCCGCTCGGATTTGTATTACGGCGGCACGGCTTACGATAATCATCAGGGTCTGGGCATGCAACTGCCGTTGATTCCGGCGGCTCAGCCTGCGGCGGCCGCCGGCACGGCACAGCGTATGACAATTACCGCGGGGGAGGGTGAAATTCTGCTGGTTCCGGTCACCCGCCTGTATGACCGCGGCACGACAGTACTGACCTCCACCCTGCTTCATCAGCGGCTGGCAGGCAAAACAATTCGTCTGAACCCGCAAACGGCCGCCGCTTTTGGCCTGAACGCGGGTGAAGTCGCCCGGTTGAGCGGAGCGAATTGGCGCGCTGAAGTCCACGTGGAGGTTGATGAAGAACTGCCGCTGGGGGTTGGTTTGCTGGCGCGCAGTACGGGTATTCCGCTAACGGCACTGACTGCCGTACGTTTAGACCGCCTGACGGTTGCATCTGGGGATTGAAAGGAGCATTCATGGTTACAGCGGCACAAGTTTGGGAGTGGGTCATCAAATCGCTGATCATTATTTTAGTGCTGACCGGTGGTTTTGCCTATGTAACTTTGTATGAGCGCAAGGTGCTGGCGCGCATTCAGGCGCGTGTCGGTCCGAACCGTGCCGGCCCTTTTGGGATACTGCAGCCCGTAGCCGATGGTATCAAGTTAATTTTCAAAGAAGAATTGACCCCCGCGGGAGCCGATAAATTGCTTTTTACCCTCGCTCCGGTCATTACTGTCATCCCTTCGCTGGTGGTAACGGCGGTCATACCGTGGGGTGAAACAATTACCCTGTTTGGTAAAACTTACACGCTTTACCTTACAGATGTGAATGTGGCAATTCTCTACATTATGGCGGTTACCTCCATATCGGTCTATGGGATTACACTGGCGGGCTGGTCTTCGAATAACAAATATGCCACCCTGGGCGGGCTGCGCGCCACAGCGCAAATGATCAGCTACGAGCTGGCGCTGGGGCTTTCGTTCGTTGGGCCGATTTTACTGACCGGCTCGATGAGTATGATGGAAATTGTGCGCGCCCAGCAGGGATTATGGTTTATCTTCTTACAGCCGGCCGGTTTTGTACTGTTTCTGGTGGCTTCGCTGGCAGAAGTCAACCGTGCGCCGTTTGATATGCCGGAAGCCGAGCAAGAACTGACTGCCGGCTACCATGCCGAGTACTCCGGTATGAAGTTTGCCCTGTTCTTCATGGCGGAATATATCAAAATGATTGCCGTTTCGATGATTGGGGCAACGCTGTTTTTGGGCGGCTATCTCTCTCCGCTGGGGATGTTGAGTGAATTGCCGGTCATCGGCTGGGTGTTTGCTTCGGGACCGCACTGGTTGTTCCTTAAAGTTGCCTTGTGGCTGTTCTTTATGATTTGGGTGCGGGCAACGCTGCCGCGTATTCGTTATGACCGTTTGATGCAGTTGGGCTGGAAGATCATGTTCCCGCTGGGATTGGTGAATGTAATTGTCACCGCGGCGGTGGTTGTACTTGCAGGAGGTTAGAGGTATGATCAAAGGTTTGTTGACGACATTACGGGAGATGTTTCAAACTCCGGTTACCATTCAGTATCCGGAGGTCAAAAGGCCGGTGCGTGCCCGCTTTCGGGGGCGACATGTATTGAAACGCTATGAAAACGGACTGGAAAAGTGCATTGGCTGTTCATTGTGTGCCGCGGCCTGCCCCGCAGATGCAATTTTCGTCGAGGCGGCAGAAAATACGGATGAGGAACGCTACTCACCGGGTGAACGATATGCCAGCACCTATGAAATCAACATGCTGCGTTGTATCTTTTGCGGATTCTGCGAGGATGCCTGCCCGACCGAAGCGATTGTGCTGGGAGATAATTATGAACTTTCTTTCACCGACCGGCATGAGTCGATCTACACCAAGGATATGCTCCTCGAGCCGGTGCCGCCGGGTGGTCAACCCACGCCGCAAAAGACCGAACCGGGAAAATACACTCGCTCGGTGCCGGTGATGCAGGATCCACAGGATTAAGGAGGTAAACCAAGCGAATGGATATTGGCGTCCTGCTGGTCTATGGAATTCTCGGTTTGACGGTGATCGTTTCGGCTATTGGGCTGATTGTCAGCCGCAATGCTCTGTATTCAGCGCTCTTTCTGGTGGTTAATTTCGTTGCGGTGGGTTTGCTGTATCTGGCGTTGGGAGCGCCTTTCATTGCCTTTGCGCAGGTTACGGTGTATGCCGGTTCGATCATGGTGCTGTTCATCTTCGTAATCATGCTGTTGGGTGCCGAAAACCTGCCGCTCACCGAACCGCTGCGTGGTCAGCGTGCTTTGGGTATTCTGCTGGTGGTGATCTTTCTGGCTGAAATTGTGCTGTATTACTTGCTGCGTACCACGCCCTTGCAGGCCATTCCGCTCACGCCACAGTCATTAGCCAGTCCGGCGGAAATTGGCATGATTTTGTTCAACCGCTACCTGCTGCCGTTTGAAGTAACGGCATTTATTCTGCTGGGGGCTACGATTGGTGCAATTGTGCTTTCCAAACATGAAGGCCCCACCCGGCCAAAGCCGGGTATTCAAAAACCTGAAACACCCGTGGAGGGATAGACCATGCCGATGAGTTATTATCTGATTCTTTCTGCCGCTATGTTTGCCATCGGTGTGCTGGGGGTGATTTTGCGGCGCAACCCGCTGGTTGTGTTTATGTCACTGGAATTGATGTTCAACGCTGCCAATCTTCTGTTTGTGGCTTTTTCGGCTTATCATCAGATTCTGGATGGCAATTTGTTCGTCTTTTTCGTGATGACCACTGCTGCTGCGGAAGTGGCGGTGGGGCTGGCGTTAATGGTGGCCATCTTCCGGGCCAAACATACCATTGATCTTGACGAAATGAATATGCTCAAAGGCTGAGGGGGCAAACTTGACCTTAAATTTTTGCAATTTACGGCCGGTGAGGCTTTCATTCTGGGAATGGGAGAAGACTGAATGAATTTTGAAACGGTATTACCACTTGCGCCGTGGGTCGTTTTCTTCCCTGTGCTGGGGATCATCCTCAATTTACTGGTTGGTAAGCGTTTGGGAGAGAAAGGCATAGGGTTCATTGCCAGTCTGGCGGCTGGTTTATCGTTTGGTGTGGCTGTGATGCTGGGGCTGGGTCTGGCTGGGGAACCGGAAGGCGGCACTTACCATTTCCTGCGCTGGCTGGCGATTGGCGAGTTTACTGCCGACTGGAATTTCCGCGTGGATACCCTTTCCGTAACGATGATGCTGGTTGTTGCGGGCGTGGGCACGCTGATTCACATTTACTCGATTGGTTATATGTACGCCGATGTGCGCCATAACGGCGATCCGAATCGTTTTCGCCGTTTCTTTGTATTTCTGAACCTGTTTATGGCGGCGATGATGATTCTGGTCAGCGCCGATAATTTCCTGATGCTGTTCGTCGGTTGGGAAGGGGTCGGTTTATGTTCCTACCTGCTGATCGGCTTCTGGTTTGAGAAAGGCGCCGGCGGCATTGCCAACGCTCAGGCAGCAAAAAAGGCGTTTGTGGTCAACCGCATCGGTGATTTTGGCCTGTTAATCGCCATTTTCCTGATTTTCTACAATTTTGGCAGTCTGGATTTTGAGACGGTGTTCGCGCAGGCTGGGCAGGTTGCGGAGGTGCTGCCGGGAGTGATTCTGGCCATTACCCTGTTCATGCTGCTGGGAGTGACCGGTAAATCGGCGCAATTGCCCTTGTATGTGTGGTTACCGGATGCCATGGCCGGCCCGACGCCGGTTTCGGCACTCATTCATGCCGCTACCATGGTAACGGCGGGTGTTTATCTGGTGGCACGCTCGCAGGCACTTTATCAGCAGGTGGCGCTGGCACAGGATGTGGTCATGTGGGTAGGCGCAGCCACGGCTTTCTTTGCGGCGA
The DNA here is from genome assembly GCA_040754815.1 of Chloroflexota bacterium. Lineage (GTDB taxonomy): Bacteria > Chloroflexota > Anaerolineae > Anaerolineales > Anaerolineaceae > Bellilinea. The sequence continues at coordinate 100,214 of JBFMBX010000002.1, read as the reverse complement.
CGATAGCCGTGGGGCAATATGATATTAAAAAGGTGTTGGCCTATTCGACCATCAGCCAGTTGGGTTTTATGGTCACGGCTGTGGGAATGGGCGCTGCGGTGGCAGGGATGTTCCATCTGATCACCCATGCTTTTTTCAAGGCACTACTCTTTTTAGGCGCCGGGTCGGTCATTTTGGGCATGGAACACGGCCACGAACACGCGGCAGCACATGGCAGCCATGCCGATGAGGGGCATCACTCGGCGTTTGACCCGCAGGACATGCGCAACATGGGCGGCTTGCGGGAGAAAATGCCGCTCACCTTTTGGGTGTATTTAATCGGCGCGCTTGCCCTGGCTGGAATTGCGCCGCTTTCCGGTTTCTTTTCCAAAGATGAAATTCTGGCGGATGCCAGCCTGCACCACCCGCCGGTTTATTTTGTGTTGACGGCGGCGGCCTTTCTGACGGCTTTCTATGTTGCCCGTCAGCTGGCGATGGTGTTCTTCGGCAAGCCGCGCAGTGAAGCGGCAGCCGGCGCAAAGGAAAGTCCGGCGGTAGTCACTGTTCCACTGGTCATCCTGGCAGTGCTGGCAACGCTTGGCGGATTGCTCAATTTCCCTGCCACCCACTGGCTGGAAACATGGCTGGAACACAGTCTGTATGGTGTTGAACCGGCCGAGTTCATTATTTCGGTGGCGCTGATTTCACTGGCTGTGGCGTTAACTGGTTTGCTGATTGGCTGGCTGGTTTACGGGCGCAAACCTCTGGAAGATAGCCGCCAGCCTGACCCGCTCGCCAGACCGCTCAACGGCCTGTTTTTGGCGCTGGAAAATAAATGGTGGGTGGATGAATTGTATCAGGCTCTGGTGGTGAAGCCATACTTGCGGCTGGCCCAGTTCCTCGCTCAGCCGGTGGATCAGGGTGTGATTGACGGGCTGGTCAATGGAGCAGGTAATCTGATGCGGGCTACGGCTCAATTGTGGCGTCGTTTTCAAAACGGTTATGTGCGTTCCTATGCGTTGACAATTTTACTGGGGGTGGTGCTGGTCATCACCTATCTGGTATTGCGCTAAGGCTCTCATCTTGTGGATCAAGGAGTTCTCATGATCTTTGGACTTCATCCGCTTCTTCTGGTAACTTTTCTGCCGCTGGCCGGTTTTTTTATCATCCTGTTCCTTAAGGCAGAGCAGAAAAATGCAATCCGCTGGACGGCGCTGTTAACCTCGCTGGCGACTTTTGGTGTGTCGCTGGTGGTACTGCGCCAGTTCAACCCTGCGGCAGGAGACCTGCAAATGGTTTACCGCACTTCATGGCTGCGGGTTGGCGGCATTTCCATTGATTTCTATCTGGGCGTGGATGGACTGAGCATTCTGCTGGTTTTACTGACCACTTTCTTAACGCCGATAGCCATCCTTTCAACATGGTCGGCAGTGGAAGAACGCGTCAAAGGTTTCATGGCGTTTTTCCTGCTGCTGGAAACGGGCATGATCGGTGTCTTTCTGGCGCTGGATCTGATCCTTTTCTACATTTTCTGGGAATTCACGCTGGTGCCGATGTACTTCCTGATCGGTGTGTGGGGCGGCGAACGGCGGGTGTATGCCGCCGTCAAGTTCTTCCTCTTTACCATGTTCGGTTCGCTGCTGATGCTGCTGGCCATTCTGGTTATGGGGCTGCAGGCGGGCAGTTTTGCCTGGAATGATCTGCTTGCTCAACGGCAGTTGTTTGCTCAAACGCAGTTGTGGCTGTTCCTTGCTTTTGCGCTGGCGTTTGCCATCAAAGTGCCGATGTTCCCGCTGCATACCTGGCTGCCGGATGCGCATGTGGAAGCACCGACCGCCGGTTCGGTCATTCTGGCAGGGGTGCTGCTGAAGATGGGCGGTTACGGTTTTCTGCGTTTCAACCTGCCGCTCTTTCCCGAAGCCAGCCTGCAGGCTGCCCCTTATATGGCGGTGCTGGCGGTAATCGGCATTCTTTATGGGGCAGCCGTCTCGTTGATGCAAAAGGACGTGAAGAAACTGGTGGCTTATTCCTCCGTCAGTCATCTGGGATTTGTAATGCTGGGCATCTTCGCCCTCACTCAGCAGGGGCTGGCGGGTGGTGTGCTGCAAATGGTCAATCACGGCTTGAGCACGGGTGCGCTGTTTTTGATTGTGGGCATGTTATATGAGCGCCGGCACACTCGCGAAATGAGCGCCTACGGCGGCATCTGGAAAGTTATGCCGATTTTAGGGGCATTGACTTTGGTTGTCATGCTTTCTTCAGCCGGTTTGCCCGGGCTTAACGGCTTTGTAGGTGAGTTCACTATTTTGTTGGGCGCGTTTGGTTCGAAGGTGCTGAACAGTCCTTACTTTGCCGGTGCGGCGACGGTGGGGGTTATTTTAGCGGCGGTCTATCTGCTGGTGATGTTCGAGCGCGTATTCCTTGGACCGGTGCGCGTGGAAGCCAATCTTTTACTGAAAGATTTGAATGCCCGCGAGGTGATTACGCTGGTGCCGCTGCTGGTGTTGATTTTCTGGATCGGATTGTACCCTGCGCCGTTCTTTGATTTGATCAATCCCAGTGTGGAGCGGCTGGTTGCGTTAATCCAGAGTACCGCCGTGCTGGTTATTCATTAGGAGCGATGCGATGAACATGAATGATTTCATTCTCACCCTTCCCATTCTCGTTTTGCTGGTTTGGGCGCTGCTCCTGCTGGTGGTGGATTTGTGGGCGCCGAAAGGACGCAAAGGCATTGTGGCGGCGCTGGCGGCTTTGGGGCTGGCTGTGACCATTGGGGTTACGCTTTCACAGGCTGGCAATGGCGGGCTAGCATTCCAGAATATGATCATCGTGGATGGTTTTGCCGTCTATTTGAATGTGTTGTATCTGGTCAGCGGACTGTTGGTCGTTGCCCTCTCTTACGATTATCTAAAGCGCATGAATCTGGAACGCGGTGAGTTTTACCCGCTGGTCTTCTTATCCATTGCCGGCATGATGCTGGTAACACAGGCTTACAACCTGATCATGGTCTTTCTGGCGCTGGAGTTTCTTTCGATACCGTTGTATGTGCTGGCCGGTCTGGCGCGCGAGCGGCCGGAATCGGAAGAATCATCCCTGAAGTACTTTTTGCTGGGGACATTTTCTTCTGCATTCGTGCTGTATGGGATTGCCCTGATCTTTGGGGCAACGGCAACGACCAGCATGACCGAGATTGTTGCGAGCGTTAAAGAGGGTGCAGTGAATCTGCCCCTTTTCATTGCAGGGGCAGCGCTCATGCTGGTGGGCTTTGCCTTCAAACTGGCGGCCGTGCCGTTCCATGAATGGGCACCGGATGTGTATCAGGGTGCGCCGACACCGGTTTCCAGTTTTATGGCGGTAGCGGTCAAGGCTGCCGGGGTGGCGGTGTTGCTACGGGTATTTCTCACCGCCTTCCCGACGCTGGCGGGTGAAATGGCGCCACTCGGCTGGGGTATTGCGGCGCTGACCATGCTGGTTGGGAACATTCTGGCCATTGTGCAAACCAATCTTAAACGGATGCTGGCGTATTCCAGCATTTCACATGGCGGTTATTTGTTGATGGCTTTTGTGGCTTACGGCAACCCGGAAGTTGCGGGCCAGGCGGTGGCGGCAATGTTGTTCTACCTGCTGGCCTATACACTGACCACGTTTGGGGCCTGGGCGGTGGTCATTTCGGTTGAGCAGGCCGATTACCGGGGACTGGAACTGGATGATTATGCCGGTTTGGGGTTGAAGTATCCGTGGCTGGGCGTGGCCATGCTGGTTTTCATGCTCTCGCTCACCGGTGTGCCGCTGACGATGGGATTTTGGGGTAAATTATTCCTCTTCCGCGCAACGGTGGATGCGGGTTATGTGGAACTGGCCTTGATTGGTTTGCTTTCCTCGTTAATCTCGGCCTATTATTACCTGCGAGTGGTGGTGATGATGTTCATGCGCAGCGGCGAGCCGCGCATCCGCCGGGATGGCTGGTTGAGTCTGGTGGCGGTCGGTTCGGCGCTGGCGGTGGTGGGTTTGAGTTTATTGCCCAATCAGATTTTACAGATGGCCGTGCAGGCTATTCTCAGTTTGCAGTAGTTGCTGCGGTACTCTTGCGGCGGTGGAGGGTTTCCAGCGCATACAGCTGTAAATTCAAAGCCGCCGCCAGTTCGGTAATCTCATCAATTGCTGAATCTTCAGCCGGGGTCAGGGTGACTGATCCCGGCAGGCCGATTAATAAGGCAATGATTCGTCGTAGAATGACTTCTCCCTGACCGGGACTCAGGTAGGGGAGTAAATTTTCCATCAATGTTGAGGTGGTTTTTATGGAAGAGTGCAGGGAATAATTCAATTGAGTCAATGCATCAGATGTGAGTTTTTCGGCCAACCTGTGGGGGTGCAGGCCGAGCAAGCGGAGTAAAAGGGATTGCCCGGAGGGGGCGGCCAGGCGGCGCAGACTGCGTTCGACCAGCCGGGTGAAGACGAGGGTCATCAGCGGTGGTGTGGCCGAACGCAATTCGGCACATAAGTCATTCAACCATTCGTTCAGGCTTTCTGCGGTCAAAGAAAGGAAAAGATGTTCTTTTGATTCAAAGTAAAGGAAGAGCGTGCCTTTGGCAAGACCGGCACGCCCGGCGATTTGCTGCATAAGGATCTGATCATAGGGGGTTTGCTCGAATAATTGGGCAGCGGCTTGCAGGATGGCAGTGCGGCGGGCATTTTTTTGATCGGCGGAAACGGCACGGGTGTGTGGCATGGAAAAGACTCCAATTGAAGTGACTGTGGGTCAATTATAGAGGGGGTAAAAAAGGGTGTCAAGCAGAAGTGAAATTGCGGTATAATAGGCGCAACTGCCCCCGTAGCTCAATGGACAGAGTGACAGACTTCGAATCTGGAGGTTCAGGGTTCGAATCCCTGCGGGGGCGCTGAATTTTTTATTTGACCGCTGAAAAAAATTGATTTATAATACGCCCTGCACGGAACGGCTCACTAGCTCAACTGGCAGAGCAACTGACTCTTAATCAGTGGGTTCAGGGTTCGAGTCCCTGGTGAGTCACCTGAGAAATCCGCAGGGGAAACACGCCGTTATCCCTTATGCCCGCCGGAAAAGGCGGGCTTTTTGCTGGGTTCAGGGTCCCCGTAAGGGGATGATATTCGAGTCCCTGGTGAGTCACCTGAGAAATCCGCAGGGGAAACACGCCGTTATCCCTTATGCCCGCCGGAAAAGGCGGGCTTTTTGGTGGGTTCAGGGTCCCCGTAAGGGGATGATATTCGAGTCCCTGGTGAGTCACCTGAGAAATCCGCAGGGGAAACACGCCGTTATCCCTCTTAAAAAATTATTAAATCCCGGAAATAAACTCTTATACAACGCTAATTGAATACACCTTGACATACTTCTTCAAGTCAAATAAACTGAACGCTGTTGAGGAATCATCATAAATACATAGAAATACATAGAAAAAAAAATGGATCAATGGCTCAGTCTTTCACAGGCAGCCAGTTTACTGGGTGTGCATTTTACAACCCTGCGCCGATGGGCAGATCAGGGATTGATCGAACACATCAGAACACCGGGCGGCAGACGCAAGTTCAATCAAAAAGCAATTGAAGATTTCCTGGCAAGATATCGCCAAATCGTTGCCCTGCCGGTAGAACTGGAAGAGATTAAGAATGAAGCCATCACAAAAACCCGCCAAAACTTACAAAGTGAAATTATTACCCACCAGAAATGGTATTTGCAAATGAATGACGCCATGCGGCAGAATTTGCGGGCTACCGGTCAACGTTTGATTGCTTTATTGTTTCAGTTTTGCGGCCGGGAGTCGAATGGCGAGGCCTTTTTGAGGGAGGGTGAAATTATTGCCGCTGAGTATGGGCAGGTGTGTAAAAGCATGGGATTGAGTTTGAGTGAATGTATTCAAACCTTCCTGTTCTTTCGTCAGTCCATGCTTAATTCAATTCACGAAACCGGCACAATCCACGGGATACCGGATATAGAAAGTCAACGCCTTTTTGAGAGAGTAAATTTTTTTCTCGATCGGGTTTTGATTGAAATGGCTAAACAGTATGAGTAAAGGTACTACTGAACACTCCATTACAGGGTAAATATTATGAAACTCATTCGTCAGCCTGTCTATGATTTAAACCTTCGTCCTTTCATGGTGATCTGGGAAACGACTCAGGCCTGTGATCTGGCTTGCAAACATTGCCGTGCCGAGTCACAACCCAATCATCATCCTTTTGCTTTATCGTTTGAAGAGGGAAAACGGCTCATTGAACAGGTGCTTGAGCTGGGGACACCTCATCCGCTATTTATTATGACCGGGGGTGATCCTTTCAAACGGGATGATATTTTTGACTTAACGGCGTACGCCGCTGAACGGGGTTTACCGGTGGCTATTTCTCCCTCCGGAACGCCTTTATTGAATCGATCCAATCTGGAGAGATTAAAAAATTCTGGCTGCAAGGCAATTTCTCTAAGTCTGGATGGTTCGACTGCTGAATTGCATGATGCATTCAGGGGGGTAAAAGGATCGTATGAGTGGACTGTAAATGGGTGGAAAATTGCCCGTGAAATTGGTTTGAAATTGCAAATTAATACAACGGTTACCCGTTATAACCTCATGGATTTACCGGCTATGTTTGAACTGGTGAGGAATTTAGGGGCAATGACATGGAGTGTATTCTTTCTGGTTCCCACCGGTCGAGGTTTAGCCGAGGATGAAATCTCGCCCGCCGATTATGAGGCGGTCATGAATTTTCTGTATGATGCTTCAAAATACATTGGCCTGAAAACGACGGAAGGCCATCACTATAAGCGGGTGGTTTTGCAGCGCACTTATCTTGATCTGCACAATTTACCGGTTGAACAGTACATGAACCTGAATGATACCTATTTTTCCCTGAAAGAAAAATTGAATCAATATCTCAAACATAATCCGGCACAACGACAGGGAGAAGATCGGATGAAGCGAACTCCCATGCATATCAATGCCGGTGATGGATTTGTGTTTATCTCTCTACTTGGCGAAGTCTTTCCATCGGGTTATCTCCCCATCAGTGCCGGAAATGTGCGGGAGAAGAGTCTGGGAGAAATTTATCAGAACAGCGAACTTTTCAAAGCATTAAGAGATAAAGACGCTTTAGAGGGCCGTTGTGGCCGATGTGAATACCGCTTCGTTTGTGGCGGTTCGCGCTCCCGCGCCTTTGCAATGACGGGAAATTATCTGGCGGAAGAACCATTCTGTTCCTATCAACCCGGTTCGTTTCCGTTCAGTGAAGCACTTGCTGTTCAAACAATTTAAGCCATAAACCGGTCGGTTTGGTAAAACTGCCTGCCGGGCAGTAATCCTTGATGTTGAGGAGTATCTCTGATGAGAGATCAAGTACTTTGTTCCTTTTCTTTCATTCGATTGCTACCTACCTTCTGGCAACTGGATGCCGGCAAACGCAAACAATTCTTTGACCGGTTTTACGGGGAATTGAAGAGACATGAAGAAATTCATGTTGAGTCGTATCAGATATTTCCCCTGAAAACTCAAGCCGATTTTTTGGTTTGGGCATCTATTGCATTGACCGATAGAGTGGGAGCCGACCGATTTTTTGAGGAATTAGCCAGATTTTTCACTCCATTTCGTTCGATGATCGAAGTGACCGCAGACTGGTGGGGTATGACCCGCCCCTCGGATTATTCACGGGGAAAGTCCGCACAAGAAATCGATCCTTTTTCATCATCACGGGCACGGTATCTGATTTTTTACCCATTCACCAAAACGGCTGAATGGTACAAACTCAGCCGCGATACCCGTCAAGGAATGATGAACGAACACATCCGTATCGGTCATTCATATCCTGAAATAAAACAATTACTTTTGTATTCTATTGGGTTGCAGGATCAGGAATTTATCGTTACCTATGAAACAGAGGATTTAAATACCTTCTCATTGCTGGTTACCGAATTGCGTTCCAGTGAAGCGAGGAGATTTACTTTATCCGATACCCCCTTATTTACCGCTGTGTATCGAAAGGCCGAAGAGATTGCCGAAATATTTTCAGGTGAAGCATGAAAGATACACGCGCGGTTCTTTTGATGGCTTACGGTGGGCCGAATAATCTGGACGATGTCGAACCCTATTTACTGGATGTTCGTGGGGGCAGACAAACCCCTCGTGAGTTAATCGAGGAAATTCGCGAACGATATGCCGCGATCGGCGGAAAATCCCCCTTGCTGGAAATGACCTGCTCTCAGGCAAGAGCATTGGAAGAAGAATTGAACAGAAACGGCCAGCACAAGTTTCAGGTTTTTGTGGGGATGAGGCACTGGAAACCCTATATCCATGAAACAATCCGCGAGATTGCTCAAAAAGGGATTAGGGAACTGATTACAGTGTGCATGACGCCCTTTGAATCGAGAATGAGTACGGGCGCGTATTACGAACAACTGAAAAAGGCCATTGATTCTGAGGATATTGAAGAGGATTGGCGGCAAAATCTTTCGCTATTTCAAATCGGGGCATGGTACAGCCATCCGCTATTTGTAAAGGCTGCGGCCGTCAACCTGAAAAACAGCATGGAAGAAATTTTGGCTTTGGGTCAGCATAAACCTTTTGTGGTCTTTACGGCTCACAGTTTACCGGCTGCCCTGGCCAATCAGGGTGATCCTTATGAAAAGCAATTCGCCGAATTGAGCAGATTGGTTGCGGATGAAGCCGGCTTGCGAACGGAAGAATGGACGTATTGTTTTCAAAGTGCGGGGGCTGCGGCTGGACGCTGGTTAGGGCCGACACTTGAAGAAACCATCAATCGTTTGTCAACCACGGGACATACTACCATCGTGGTCTCGGCGATTGGATTTTTGTGTGATCATGTGGAGGTCCTCTTTGATATTGACATTGAAGCGAAAAAATTTGCCGCAAAGAAGGGAGTAACCCTGTATCGAACACCATCCATGAATTCAAATCCTTTGTTCATTAAGGCTATGGCTTCGATTCTTCTTTCCGGAGATTATCGTTATGGTGATTACCCAAAATAATCCTGAAATAAACTCACGACAGGTGGTGATAATCGGCGGAGGGATAGCGGGTCTTTCGGCAGCCTACTATCTCCAAAAAGAAAAGCATTCTCACAATCTTTCGTTGAACATCGTACTGGTAGAAGGTGATGAACGGCTGGGAGGCAAAATCATCACCAACCGGGTGGATGATTTTATTATCGAGGGAGGGCCGGACTGTTTTTTGAGGCAAAAACCGTGGGCAAAGGAACTGGCAACCGAGATCGGTCTGAGTGATGAGATTATCGGCACACAGGATCAGAATCGGAAAGTCTTCGTACTCGATAAAGGCCGCCTCACACCGTTACCTGACGGCGTCATGCTGATCATTCCCACCCGGTTTACGCCTTTTGTGACTTCTCCACTGATCAGCCTGCCGGGGAAGATTCGCATGGGAATGGACTGGTTCATTCCTCCGCAGCCCACTTCGGAAGACGAAAGTGTGGCGGATTTCGTCCGCCGCCGTTTAGGAAAAGAAGCATTGGAAAAAATTGCAGAACCTCTATTGGGCGGTATCCATGTCTCCGATCCGGAAAAACAAAGTCTGCTGGCCACCTTCCCGCGATTTCGCGATTTGGAGAGTAAGCACGGCAGTCTCATCCGGGGAATGCTGGCTCAGCGTAGAAATGGTCATGGCAGCAGGTCATCCTCTTCCGGTGGTTCAATGTTTTTATCGTTTCGGAATGGCATGAGTCAATTCACGGAGAGATTGGAGAAAGCCATCTCCGAGCAGTGCCATATTTTTCTTTCAAACCCGGCAGTGAAAGTCACCCGCTATTCGGGTGAAAGATATGCAATTCATTTGCGTAACGGCGAGGTTTTGGTAGCAGATGCCATTATTCTGGCGGTTCCATCCTATTCTGCTGCGGCCCTCATAAAATCCCTTGCACCGAATACCGCAGCCCTCTTAGAGCAAATCGAATATGTCTCAACGGCTACCATCTCCCTTGCTTTTCGCAAACAGGATATTACCAGACCTTTCAAAGGTTTTGGGTTTGTCGTTCCTCGCAAAGAAAACAGACTGATATCAGCCTGCACATGGACTTCGTTTAAGTTTGAAAACAGGGCGCCGCAAGAGTACCTGCTGTTGCGCTGTTTTGCTGGCGGGCCGGGGAAGGAGTATCTGGTTGATTGCGACGATGAATCGCTTTTCCGCATCGTTCGAGAAGAACTAAGGAAAATTCAGGGAATTACGGCGGAGCCGGTACTCAAGCGCATTTACCGCTGGATAAAAAGTAATCCTCAATATCATGTTGGTCATTTGAATCATGTCCAGAAATTGTTTGAAAGTTGCGCTGAAGAGTTGCCCAATGTGGTCTTAGCCGGTTCTGCTTATCAGGGGGTTGGCATACCGGACTGTGTTCATAGCGGGACGACAAGCGCAAAGTTAATTTTTGAATCCCTTAATGGAAAGGAGTAAACCATGCGTAAATTATTTATCTTTTTATCCATCTTAACGATTGCTCTAACTGCCTGTGCGATTCGCTCGAATTCCGACACATCTCAAGTAATTGAAACACCTTCGGGAACCGCTCCCACGGAAGTTCAACCAACAACCGTTCAACCAGCGGAAGATGATTTACCTGTGCGGGGTGGAACTCTTACCCGGGCGATAACCTCCGAGCCGACTACCCTCGATCCTCATGGTGCTGCTTCATCCGGTCAAAATGTTATTTTGCCTTATCTGTTGGACACCTTGATCTACCGGGATATTGACAATACCTATAAACCCTACCTTGCGGAAAAGTGGACGATCAGCGAGGATGGAAAAACAATCACTTTCTTTTTACGGGATGGCGTAACCTTTCATGATGGAACGCCGTTGAATGCTGAAGCGGTGCGCTTCACTTATCAACGGATTATGCAGGAAGGTTCAAAGTCGCCGCTGGTGAGCAGTTTTTCGAATATCGAATCCATCGAAGCCATTGGAGAAAATCAGGTGGTTTTTCACCTGAAACAACCTTCATCCACCTTGTTCAGTGCGCTCTCAACCGCTTACGCTGGAATTATCAGCCCTTCTGCGGTCGAGAAATACGGTGATTCTTTTGGCTTGAACCTTGTTGGCAGCGGACCCTTCAAGTTAGAAAACTGGCAATCGGGAGTTTCCATTTCAGTGATCCGAAACGAGGAGTATAAATGGGGACCTTCCATTTTGAAAAATCAGGCTTCCCCTTATCTGGAAAGAATTCTGTTCAAGGTTGTGCCGGATGCGACAACCCAATTGATGGCCTTCCAAAGTGGGGAAGTGGATGTCATTTTCATCAATCAGCCTTCCCAGCTGGAAGTGCTCCGTAATGACCCTTCGGCTCAATTGATTGAAACAAACCTCAACAGTCTGGTTTATCTGGGATTTAATGTGCAGGCCGAGCCGTTTGGAGACGTGCGCGTGCGGCGGGCGATTGCTCATTTGATTGATAAAGATGAGATCGTCAACACGGCACTTGGCGGGATTGGTACGGCTGCTTTCTCTCCGCTGGCGCCAACCCTGCCCGGCTACGATGAATCACTCAAAGATGAGGCGCCGCTATATAGCCCTGAAGAGGCCGAGAAATTGCTCCTTGAAGCAGGTTTTGAAAAGGGGGCCGATGGAAAATGGGTCAACAAAGAGAATGCAGAAGAACTCTCGCTGGAAATCCTGACTTCGACCCGTGCCCCTAATGAAGCCATTGCAACCGTCATTCAAGAGCAGTTACAGCGGGCGGGTATCACAGTCAGCATCAAGCTGCTGGAGAGCAATGCCGCCAGTGAACTGGCTGCAAAGGGCGAATATCAGACCATGCTCTGGCGGTATGACTGGAATGACGCCGATGTATTGAACGTCTATCTCTCCACTTCACGGATTGGCCGGACAAACCGCTCTTTTTACAGTAATCCTGCTCTGGATGAGATTCTGGAAGCGGCTGCCATGGAAATGGATGCTCAAAAGCGTAATGAGTTGTACTCCGAAGCGCAGAAAATCCTGATTCAGGAACAGCCCTGGATTCCCATCTACAGTCCAAAGGATTATCTGGTCATCCGTAACACGATTGTGGATTACATCGTTGGCCCGATGGGGCGGTTGGTGTTGACCGATGCCTGGTTGAAACCGTGAAAGGTAAAACGGCACTGCTCATTTTTCAATCTCTGGCCAGCAGACTGGCATCAATTTTGATGGCCAGTTTGCTGGCGTTTATGATATTGGAAAGCTCCCCCGGCAGTGTGATTGATTCGCTGGTAGGGGATGAAGCATCTCAGGACCAGATAGCCACCCTGGAGCGGCAATTGAATCTGGATAAACCGCTTTTATCCCGTTATGCTGAATATATGCTCCACTTTATTCAGGGAGATTTTGGCACCTCGCTGGTCAGGGGGAGACCGGTGGTTGAGTTAATCGGTGAACGCTTTCTCAACACGCTGGTTCTCAGTTTTTTGTCTATTTCGCTGGCAACTTTTACAGGATTTGGGCTGGGGATGTTATCGGCGATGAAGTATCAATCCTGGATTGATACCGGCATTTTGGTTGCCGTAACCATTTTTCTTGCGGTGCCTGCCTTTTCTGGTGCTATTCTGCTGACTCAAATCTTTTCGATTAACCTTGGCTGGTTGCCTGTTGTGGGAGGGGGTAGCGTTAAACATCTAATTTTGCCCACCATTTCATTGACTATTCCCACGGCTGCGGTGATCAGTCGTCTGGTTCGTTCACGAATGATCGAAGAACTGCGCCAGTTTTATGTCATTACAGCGCGTGCTAAAGGTCTTTCTCCAAAAGAAATCTGGCAAAATCATATTCTTCGAAACGCGCTCGTTCCAGCACTGACGTTTATTGGGATCCAAACAGGACATTTATTGGGAGGGGCAGTAATTATTGAGACCCTGTTTGCTTATCCGGGGATTGGACGACTCATCGTTCAGGCAGTTTTTGATCAGGATTATCCTGTGGTGTTGACTTCGGTCATTCTCATCGCCGTGGTATTTCAAATCCTGAACGGGCTGGTAGATATTCTACACCGCATTATAGACCCGCGCGTTGGGGAAAGTGCTCCGGTGTCATGAAAACGTTAAATCACTTCACGATTTTCACACGCCAATGGATTGTGGATTTATCCATCCCCAGAACTAATGCAGGCGGCAAAAAACGGGCTTTTGACCTTTTTTCTCCGCTATTCCTTGGTGTTTTACTTTCAAGTCTGTGTTTGATTTTTGCTTTTGCCGCACCGCTTTTTGTTGATCTCAATCCAAACTCAATCAGCGGTGTTCGCCTTTCTCCGCCGGGGTCTGAGTACTGGTTTGGAACCGATGCTTTGGGAAGAGATTTTTTCAGCCGCGTCGTTGAAGCGGTGAGAATTTCCATCTGGCTGAGTTTGCTTTCCACCCTGGCAACGGCAATTCCCGGGATTTTAGCCGGTCTGTGGAGCGGCTATTTTCAGGGATGGGTTGACAACCTGCTTTCCCGCTTAACTGAGGTCGTTCTTGCCATACCTGGTCTTTTGATCATCATAATTTTTGTTGCCCGCTTCGGGCCTTCAATTTACACGCTGATTATTTCTTTGATGATTACTGGTTTTCCAACATTTTTTCGAATTACGCGAAACGAAACTCTCTCGATGAAACAACAACAATTTGTTGAAGCAGGCCGTTCAATCGGTCTGACCGATACAAGGCTCATTTTCCGGTATATTCTTGCCAATATTTACCCTGCCTTGCTCACTTTACTGTCCATACGAATGGGCAATACTCTGCTGATCATCAGCGGATTGGGTTTTATTGGTTTGGGAATGCAACCGCCACAAGCGGAATTAGGAGCATTGCTGGCATCCGGAAGAGAGTACTTTTACATTGCGTGGTGGCTTTATGTCATTCCGAGTATATTCATTGTTTTACTGGTGCTTGGTTTCAATTTATTGGGCGAAGGCATTCAGGATCATTTGAGGCATTAATTGCTTTTTTGCCAATAGAGACCGGCACAGCAAACAAGAGAAGGGAATTAGGCAGGATCCAGAGTAGGGAGCAATCCGTCCTGCATTACCTGACCAGCGAAGTGAGCAAGGTCAGCCGTGCGGCAAATGAAATCGTCCTGTTTACCGAACCGGCGCACTTTACAGCGGAGATCAGCCTTCCAACCGGTTGGGAGTGCCCGTCCGGTGAGTTGCTGGCAACAAATGGTTCTTTGCGCCGCGTGCGTGTTGATGGGGAAGGTCAGTTAATTATTCGCTTGCAGCGCTTAGGGTAACAGTATCGCCCTATAAAATAAAACAAGAATTCACCGTTGGTTTGATTTTATGAGTTTTTCAGACCAGATGACCAGACCAGTTTGATTAAGCCCTGAATATAATCCGGCAGGCTACCTATGATCATTAGAATGAAAATATCGGGATTCCCTCCCGGCAGATAAGCGACGGTTGAAATGAGGTTAAATCGATATTCGTAGAATCGAGCCACTTGCGTCAGCACTGCGATCAGGATAATCGTGGGGACTAAAAAACTAACAAGAATATCCCCAATTATTTTTTGTCGGGGTGCATTTTTCATTCTTGCACACCAGCCGCGCAGAGCGAGAAAATTTCGGGTATGCAAAGCCACCAGAGCGGAAACCAGGATGCCAATTCCCCAACCGATCCAGCGCACTGACCAGCCCTCAGCGGATTCTCCAACAGACCTTCCCATCAAAATTGCTTCGATTCCATTACGCAATTGAGCCATAGAGATGTAATGATCGAACAGGCTGCCCATGTTAACCAGCATGACAAATCCAAAATCACGCTGGGGATAAATGTTCACATCTGTGCGGAAGGTGCGGTTTGCACCGCCATGGAAAATTCGTTTTGTACCGGTGAAATGGTCAATCCACCATCCCATGCCGTAATTTGCCAAACCGGGATTGAAGATCAGGCTGGTGGTTAGTTTGCTCACCCCCGGCAGATTTTGATTTTTTACCGCAAGGGCGTAACGCGCTAAATCCTCTGCATTGGACACAATATAACCGGCTGCGATTTCGTAACGGGGAAAGGGTTCACGCCAGGGTATGGGAAATCCGAAAAGTCGGGTATATCCCGTTGCAAGATCATCAACGGCGTAAGGATCGGCTGTAGACCGTTTCATTTGTAAAGGTTGAAATATATTGATGTCCAGATAATCTGCATAACTCATTCCGCTGACCGATTCTATGACCAGACCAAGGATATCGTAACCGTAATTGAAGTATTGGAAGGTTGTACCAACCGGTGCGGTGAGATTTACATCCTTTAAAGCGCGAACCATCTCTTCCATTGTGGTATCCGGTGAGAAAACCCGGCTGATGCCGGCTTCGGATAAACCGCTGGTATGGTGCAATAGATGATTGATGGTAATCTGACCGGAAGCGGCTTCATCGGCGACCCGAAACCAGGGTAAATAGGATTGCACAGGTTCATTGAAATCTATTTTGCCCTGCTCTGCCAGCTGAGCAATTGCCAGCGCAGTGAACGATTTGCTTTGAGAACCGATCAACATGAGGGTCGAGGGCGTCATGAGACGGTTGCCGTCAGTGCCATATCCTTTTGCGTAAATGATTTCATTACCGGAAATTACCGTCAGAGCCACGCCGGGTAAACCATGCTTATCCATTTGTTCAAGAATGAAAACGTCGAGAGCCTCAAAATCCATCGGCTGAGTGATGGCTTGGGCAGAAGAAGCCGAAATGACAACCCCAAAAATTACTATCAAGAGGGTAAGTGCTTGTAAAGTTATTTTCTTCATTATTTTCCATTTTCCTGTTTCAGATCAAATGATTTTGAATAGATTACGGAATTTTCTTGTCAATAATTGAGTATCAGAGGGGAATTAATTTATAAGAGAAGTTCATGAGGGAATAAATTGTTTTTGATCGAGTGAACAGATCCATTGAATGGCATTTTTGCCGGAGGCAGCAGAAAGGGGAATACTGCCACCCGGCTCAACCCACTGGCCTGCCATCAGGAAGTGTTTTAATCGCGGCAGATTTTTGGGAATACCTTTGATTAACATCGGCAAAGTTTCTTTGGTCAACAGCCAGCCACAGGTGGAGCCTTTCCAGTTGCCGGTGTACCTTTCATAACTCAATGGAGTGGCTTCATCCACTACTTCGATTTGATCTTGAATTCCGGGATGCCATTTGTTGAGAAAGCCGCGAATGATATCCGAAACCTGCCGTTGTTCTTCGTCATAGGGACGACGGCCATAAATGTTCTGCCAGTAAGAGTAGTCGGTGCGGATGATGAGTTCAACAACCGATTTACCGGCTGGGGCTAAGGATGGGTCAAAACAATAGTGCTTTACTCCAATTTCATGGCGCGGTTCGCCTGCTATCAGCACGGGGTCATCCAGTAAGTGCGTTATCCAATGAGGCTGTGCCGAAAGATCCCGATTGACACCCAGTGAAATCTGCATCATGCTGTGCATGGGGAGGTGACCATCATACATGTTTCGTATGGAATTGTTTATGTAGTTACCCTCCAGCATATCGAAGATTGTTCTCCGTCCATCACAGGCTGAAATGACCCAATCACCTCGATAAATTTCGTCACTATAAAGACGAACCCCAACAGCGGTATCTTCCTCGACGAGGATTTTTTCAACCTGGGCATTGTAATAAAGTTCACCGCCCAGCTCTAGAAATCTTTTTTCGATGGCACGGGCAAATTCCAGTGAACCCCCGACAGGAAAACCGGCATTACCTGTGTGCATATAAGCCAGCAGGCTCATGCCCATCATTACCGGCGCTTCTTCCCACGAGAACATGTGCGGAATGACTTTTTTCAAAAAGGGATGCTTGAAATGAGCAGCGAATTCAGCAGCAGAAATCCTTCCCCAGCGAGCCATGGGAATTAAGAATGGAGACATCTTCTTGCCAAACTCGGCCCAATCCTCTGCGTTCATCAGATGGCGTGGTTTTTTATACATCAGTTGCATATCGAAACGGGTAAAATGTTCAACGCCACCACAGAATTGGTCAATCAATTTACTGTCCTGTGGGGAAATTTCTTTCATGTGTTTTCTCAACCGAGAAGGATCGGCGTAAATAATGAGCGTGTCCTTTCCATCGGTGATGCGTTGATATTCGTGGTGGTTAATCATCGAGCGGTTTTGAGTGACGCCAAGTTCCTGCCACATCTGGTTGAAGGGCTGTCCTTTGCCGCTGCCAAAAAGATAATGAATGCAACCATCGAATATATAACCGCGACGTTCCCACGCCGTGCAAAGCCCGCCTGGCAGGTTGTGCATTTCGAAAATAACAGCATTGTAACCGTTCATTTGGGCATAACAGCCTGCGGCAAGACCTGCAACTCCGCCGCCAATGATGAGTATTCGATTTTTCATTTACACCTGTTCTTTCTATTCTTTCTTAAAAAATTTATGCCTGATTCAATTAATTGTTTTTCTTATAGAAAATACGGAAACATTTACCTAAAGAGTGGGGGATTTTGAAAACGATAGGGAATTACAAAAAAACCAAATAACGGTTCACCGGTAGATTGGAAAAACAGAGGCGGGGTTGCGTTTTTACCCAGTAAGAATTGAATAGCCGATTGCTGGTTCGGATGGTTGGGGTCATACAGGTGAATGGTCAATCGTTCCTGATCAGTATCTAATTCGTAACCAACGGCCAGTACCTGATGATTTTGGGTCGGACTTTGAATGCCGCGTACCCGTACCAGCCCCAAAACCGCAGGCTCGCCTTTTTGCAGCATTCTGCGTAGTTTTGGCACCTCGTATCGTTTCATGCGGGTGATGATTTGTTTTTCGTCTGCTATCATCCATTCGATGAAACGAAGGACGGTAACCAGTTTGAGACTGTCTAACTGGCGGTCACAGAGATAAGCGAATAAGCGTGAGTCGATATTGGAAGTGTCGGTGAACAGGGGCGGATTCCGGTTGGCGTAAAAATAATCGAGGGAGGCAAAACACATTCCGCCGCACAGGCCAAAGGTAATTTCATTCAAGTTAACCATGCCGGCAAGGGGAAGATGCATAAAAACCGGAATTTGCAGTTGAAAAGAATTGATGAATCGGAATTGATGTTGAGAAGAAAATAGGGTTGAGAATTTTTCCATCAGGATCTTTGGTTACAGGCACAATCCAATAGGTAAGGCATTTCAAGCGGGGGGTTTAACTGTCGGAAATATCATGTATTTCTATGAGGCTCAGGCAGTTATATTTATTTTATCTAATAAATAAAAAATTGGTAAAAAATACACCTGTTTCCTGAGGAAATGAGCCTGTCAATATCAATCGGGTGATAACAGAAATCATACTTTATAAATATACAGCGGGTAGTAAAATAATTCATAACTACTCAGGTAAAAAATATAAAAGGAGTTTTTTCGATGAGACGCGCTCAGTTCATGGTAACTATTTTTCTTTTAATCAGTTTGATTGCGGCCTGTACGCCGACGAGTCAGCCTACCACTGCTCCCACCAGTCCGCCGGTGGATCTGCCAACGGCTGCGCCTCAGCCCACCCCCACACAGGAATTAGATGTACTTAGCCTTTTAAAAAGTGCAACCGTTCAAATTGAAGCACAAGGTAGTTTTGTAGATCCTGAACTGGGCAGTCTTTATAATGTGGCCGGGCGTGGTACCGGTTTCATCATTGATCCATCCGGGATAGCCGTGACCAATAATCACGTGGTTACCGGGGCGGCATTGTTGAAAGTGTTTCTGGCTGGTGAAAGCGAACCGCGCAATGCCAAAATACTGGGTGTCTCGGAATGCTGGGATCTGGCGGTGATTGATATTGACGGGGACGATTTTCCTTTCCTTACTTTCTACGATGGCGAAATCAACCCCGGGCTGGATGTTTATGCAGCCGGCTTTCCTCTGGGTGATCCGGAATATACCCTGACGAAGGGTATTGTCTCCAAAGCCAATGCGGATGGGGAATCCTTTTGGGCTTCGGTACCGGCGGTGATTGAACATGATGCCCGTATTCGAGGTGGAAATTCCGGCGGTCCGCTGGTCAACATGCAGGGGCAGGTTGTGGGTGTCAATTATGCTGGCAATGACCGCTTCGACCAGAATTTTGCCATTCGCGGTAAAGATGCGTTGAAGGTCATTGAAGTTTTACGTTCCGGGCAGGATTACGAATCCATCGGTATCAACGGTCAGGCGGTGGTTTCGGAGGATGGCAGCCTTTCGGGTATCTGGGTATCTTCGGTCAAGTCCGGCTCGCCGGCCAGTAAGGCAGGTTTACAAGGGGGCGATATCCTTACCAAGATGGAAGGATTGGTGCTGGCGACGGATGGTCAGATGACGGATTACTGCAACATCCTGCGTACCCGCAATTCCACCGATGTGCTGGCGATTGAAGTTTTGCGTTTTTCCACCCAAGAAGTGCTGTCCGGTGAATTGAACGGAGAACCCTTACAAACCAGTTTTTCATTTGCTCAAGAATTGGAAGAGGATGTTTCTCAGGGTAACGGGCAATCTTACGGCGATTATGTACTGGTGCAGGATGACTATGGAGCCATTCAGGTTGCCATCCCATCGGCATGGACACAGGTGGACGGTTCTCCGTGGGTTTCTGACGGCGAGGTGATTGGATCTTCTATCAGTGCTGCTGCCGATCTGGAGCGTTTCAATAATTACTTCGATGAAGCGGGCATTTTCTTTGGAGTATCGGACGAGGTGGCAAAACTGGCTGGTTATATCCAGTTACTGGATTATTACAAATCTATCTTCCAGCCCAATTGTAAATGGGAATATCGGGAAAAATATCAAGATAATGCTTTCGAAGGTTCTTATGATGTGTACAGGAATTGTGATGGATCGGGGAATTTGTTTATTGTGCTGACTGCCCGACCAATTGAAAATAAAACCGCTCTGCTGGTTTCGGTTCTCTTTAACGCTATGACGGATGCTGATCTGGAAGTTTTTGATCAGGTTCTGGCTACTTTTGATGTGATTGGCGGTTTGCCGTAAAGACGGACTGTACATTGCAAAGGGGCTGGCCGTTTTCTTTTCGGACAGCCCCTTTTTTGTTTTTTTTACAGTAAAATTGGCTTCAAGTTTCTGAAGCGCTTTACAGAAAGGAGAAACCTGATGAAACAACGTAAGTGGATGCTCGCGGGGGGGATCATCATGCTGATGGTGATTTCGCTGGCCTGTAACTTGAGTGTTCGAGACGGTAAGTTGACCGTTCCAATTACCTTGAGAGAGGAGAGTATCAAACAAATCATTACTTCTGCCCAATCGGTTGCCGCATCGCAGGGAGAAAATTTACCCGTCATTGAAGTGGAGGATATCGAGTTCATTGAGCCAGACCGCATCGTTGCCACAGGGCAATATCAGACGCTGGGAGGCACACGCATCAACGGGCAGGTTGAATTGAAGTTTTCGGTAGAAAATGATCAACCCAGGGTTGAGGTTACAGCGATTAACATCCCCGGCGTAGATCTGGCCAGCGATGCCATCAAAAAGGTCAATGAAGCCTTATCAAGCGTGATTCAGGATCAGGTGCGCGAATCAGGAGAAGCGGCGGTCATCAAATCCATCAGTGTTGAAGGGGATGCGTTGAAAATTTTGGTTGAAGTAACCGTCCGCCGTCAGTGAAGGAAAGGTCAAATTACGCTGACACGGTTGCGGCCACCTTCTTTAGCCTGATAAAGGGCTTTATCGGCGGCATTGCTGATTTCCACGGCAGTCTTAAATTGCGGGAAGGAAGCAATGCCGCAACTGAAGGTGACGGTGAACACCCCATCCGGACTCAGGTGGTGAAGCCGTGCAAAACTCTCCCTTAACTTATCTACCACCGAGGCGGCTTCAGCAGCATTGGTGTTGGGAAAAATGATGGAAAATTCTTCCCCGCCGTAGCGACCAATTAAATCCGTACGGCGCAGGCGTTGTTTGAGCAACCGCGCCAGACTTTTCAACACCCGATCACCAGCGGAATGGCCGTACTGGTCATTGACCTTTTTGAAGTGATCGAGGTCAATCATGGCAAAGGAAAGCGGTTGTTTTTCTCTTTCGGAACGGATTAATTCTTTAACCAATCTTTCTTTAATGGTGGTGTGATTGAGCAGATTGGTCAAGCCGTCATAAATCATCAACGACCGCAATTTACGGTAGCGTTCGATGCGAGAGGTGAGAGAAGCGATCAGGTGTTCGGGCTTGACCGGCTTGATCAGGAAGTCATCGGCCCCCATCATCAATGCGGCAAGTTGTCGTTCACGGTCGGATTCGGCGGAGAGAAAGACGATTGGCACTGAAACGAAATTTTCCATTTGCCGAATCATACGCGCAAGTTCAATGCCGTTGCACTCCGGCAGGTACATGTCCAATAAGATCAGGTCGGGGTTGAACTCGATCATCGGTTGAATCATCTGCCGCGGATCGGTGACAATGCGGGTATGCATGCCGACCTTTTCGAGGTGCATGGCGTAAAAACTTGCCTGCGAGAGGACATCGTCCACAATCAAAATGCGCATGGGAACGGAAGTGGGCGGATTGGAAAACTCATCCAGAGAACCGATCAATGCACTGATATCTACCGGATGAGTAAAAAAGGCCGCTCCACCTGCCCGCACTACCTTTAAGCGTAAATCGAAATTATCTTCCTTGCTGATAATAATCAGGGGAAGATGATTGGCTTGCTTTTTGAGTTTTCCTGCCAGTTCCTCGTAATCCTTGAGGGTCAGTTTTTTTCCATCCACGAAGACAAGGATGGCAATCGGCAATGACCAGCGTAAGGCTGAGATGAGTTCATCACTTTTGGAAAACAGATTGACTTGATAACCAAAGGCGCTGATTTGCTCATTGAGCTCTTGGGCTTCTTTTTGATCCCGAATAAAGAGGAAAATTCGATAATTCAGCTTAGGTTTATAAACCGATGAAGCCATAAATGAATCATCGGACATGAGATAGTTCGTCATTGGGTCTGGTTATTTTTCCATCCGGGAGATGAGTTTGATGCTAATTTAGTTGGTTTGATTATATCTGATTCTCGCTTTAATGGTACAACCTTTATAAGGAATAACAAGATTGTAGAGTCTGGGGAGAAGAATCAATTCTGTTCAAGGTTCAGAAGTAATGCTCAACAAAATCAAAATAAAAGTATAATTGGCTCGGGACAATTCAAGAATGGTCAGATAATAAATGGTATCAGAGTTGAACTGAGAGAATCCTAAAAACCCAACAATCTAATCTCCAAAGGAGTTTACAACAGTCAATATGGCAAAGGATAAAAAAGTTCGTGTGGCAATCATCGGTGTAGGGAACTGCGCTTCATCGCTGGTACAGGGCGTCCACTATTACAAAGAGGCCGCAGAAACGGATCGTATACCGGGGTTGATGCATGTCAATCTGGGGGGGTATCATATCCGTGATATTGAATTCACGGCTGCTTTTGATGTGGTGGACACAAAAGTGGGAAAAGACCTCTCCGAGGCCATTTTTGCCTATCCCAATAACACCTATAAATTTACCGATGTGCCGTATCTGAATGTGCCGGTCTATCGGGGTATGACTCACGACGGTTTGGGCAAATATCTCAGCCAAATTGTCAAAAAAGCGCCCGGTCCAACTGCGGACATTATCAAGATTTTGAAGGAAACAAAAACCGATGTCGTGGTGAGTTACCTGCCGGTTGGTTCTGAAATGGCCACCAAATGGTATGTTGAACAGGTGCTGGAAGCCGGTTGTGGCTTTGTGAATGCCATTCCGGTTTTCATTGCCAGTTCGGAATACTGGGCGGAACGCTTCCGCCAGAAAAAACTCCCTATCATCGGGGATGATATTAAAAGTCAGGTGGGTGCTACTATTCTCCACCGCGTCTTGACCAGTTTGTTCGTTGACCGTGGCGTCAGGCTGGACCGAACGTATCAATTGAATTTTGGCGGCAACACCGATTTTCTCAATATGTTGGAGCGCGAGCGCCTGGAATCTAAAAAGATTTCCAAGACGGGTGCAGTAACTTCAATGCTGCCTTACACTCTTCCCGAAGAGAATATCCATGTGGGGCCGAGTGATTATGTGCCGTGGTTGACCGACCGCAAGTGGTGTTACATTCGCATGGAAGGCACGACCTTTGGTGAAGTGCCGCTCAACCTCGAAGCGAAACTGGAAGTATGGGATTCTCCCAACTCCGCCGGTGTGGTGATTGATGCGATTCGGTGCGTTAAACTGGCGCTCGACCGCGGCATTGGCGGACCGCTTTATGCTCCGTCTTCTTACTTTATGAAGACTCCCCCCCGGCAATTCCGCGATTCGGTTGCGCTGGAGATGACCGAAGCATTTATTCGTGGCGAGACTGTGTAATAGTCGAATTATACGATTGGGTATCTGCTGTCTGATTTTGTTTCATCTGGCGGCCTGTGTCAGCGTTGCTGTCCTGCCGCCAGATGAAGCGTTGGCAACCCGACAATCCGCTCAAAATGTCAGTACTCCCGCTTCATCACTCACCCCCGCTTTAACCAGCCGGCCAACAGCCACAATAACGAGTACGCCTACTGATCTTCCCACCTCCACCGCCACACCTGTGCCGCTTGAGGTGTTCTTCCCTCGCCTGAATAAAGGGGTTGAGCCGGTCGCTTATTTACAGGATACCTGCCAGTATCTTGCGGCCCGCTGGGAGGCGCAAAAGGCAAAACCCGGCACCATTGTTGTGCCAATTATGTATCATGGTGTTCGAAAAGAGGGAGGTGCGATCAGCGATAACATCACCGTAACCGAAAAATACTTCAAAGAAACCATGCAGCACGCCGCCGATCTGGGATTTCAAACCATAACCATCGAGCAACTGGCCGCATTCTTGCAACATAATGCCTATATTCCGCAGCGTTCGTTGTTGTTGATTATAGATGACCGAAGGCTGGGAACAGTAAGGAATCATTTTTTGCCCATCCTGCAAAAAAACAACTGGACAATGGTGATGGCTTATATTACGGGAGTTGCCGATCAAAAGGAATGGCGCGAAATCAAGTCCGTTCTGGAGACGGGCAGAGTGGAAATTGAGGCGCATGGTTACCTTCATAACGGGTCAACATATTTTACGGAAAATACGCCTGCCGAAATCATCCATCAAGAAATTTATGAACCCATACGGGTTTTCGAGGAAAATTTGGGCTCCCGCCCAAGAGCCTTCATCTGGCCGGGTGGAAATTTCACCCCTCAAACGGTAAGAGAGGTTCGTGAGGCAGGGTATATTATGGGCTTTACGGCTTATGCGCGAGGTCCAATCATGTTCAACTGGATACCGCAGGGAGAGGCAGAACGACTGGTGGGCGATCCGTTGCTGTTGCTGCCGCGCTACTGGAGTACGGCTGCCTATGTCAATCTGGATCAGGCTGTGGAACTGAGCCGGCAGGCGGAAGAGTTTGCCGCGAAGAACAAAGAAGCCGAACTGGAATGGTATGGGCGCTATTGTTCAGGCGATGCGCCGTAGTCCCTTGCTGGTTGAGCGAGTGGTGCAGCCATGAATGATTGTGTTTTTTGCAAAATCGTCACCGGTGAAGCGCCTGCGACTATTCTGTATGCGGATGAGCAGGTAACGGCTTTTTATGATATTCATCCGATTACGCCGGTGCATATTCTGGTGGTGCCAAACCGGCATTTTGAATCGCTGAATGAGGTCGGCGAAGAAGATGCCGCTTTATTAGGGCATCTGATTGTGGTGGCAAAACAACTGGCTTTTGACTACGGTCTGGATCAACGAGGTTACCGGCTGGTCATCAATACGGGTCCGGAAGCCGGTCAATCGGTCTTTCACCTTCACCTCCATTTGATTGGAGGACGACGAATGCCATTTCGTTTTCAATAGGGGATGGGATGAAACGACAGCAAAAAAGGCGGTGGATGATTCTCGGCGGCATACTGGCCATTTTATGGATACGGTGTGTTCAACCTGCGCCCCAATCCGATTTTTGGCGGCCGGTTGAAAGCAGCAACCGAGATGCCCAAACCACTCCCGTGCCGGGCGGTTCGTCCGCACCGGTGCTTTCATTTACTCTGCCGCCCACCCGTGAGCCCGGTGACCCCATTCTTACCCCCACCCCTGATCCTCCGCGTGTCTTGCCCACCCTGAGATCGGCACAGGAGGAGTACATCCTCCAACCGGGGGATACTTTAGGTAAAGTGGCCCAACTTTTCAATGTGGATATTCAAACACTGATTGAGGCTAATCAGATTGCCAATCCCAATTTAGTACCGGCGGGGTTGAAGGTCATCATCCCGGCGCCCTCACCGCAGGCTCCGGGTACTTCTTTCAAAATTATCCCCGATTCTGAACTGGTGAACGGGCCGATGACGATTCCCTTCGATGTGTTTGCTTTCGTCCGTCAGCAGGGAGGTTATTTATTCACCTATCGGGAAACGCTGGATGATGAGCCATACAACGGGGCAGAAGTGGTATTGAGAGTGGCGCGTGAGTATTCGGTTAACCCCCGTTTACTGCTGAGTGTGCTGGAGTATCAGTCCGGCTGGGTCACGCAGGCCCAGCCGCCGGCCAATACCCTCGATTATCCGCTGCGGTATTTTGATGTCAACCGGCGGGGGTTATACAGCCAGTTATCGTGGGCGGCGAATCAGCTCAATCGGGGTTACTACCTGTGGAAGGTGAACGGTATTTCTCACTGGCAGCTGGCCGATGGCGGTGTGGTGCCGGTTGACCCAACCATCAATGCCGGCACGGCAGCGGTTCAACACCTGATGGGATTGTTGTATTCCCGGCCTGAATGGGATGCCGCGGTTGGCAGGGATGGGGTGTTTGCCGTGTTCAACCGCTTTTTTGGTTATCCCTTCGATTGGGCAATTGAACCGTTAGTACCGGCTGATTTGCAGCAGCCCGTCATGCAATTACCCTTCGAGGAAGGGGTGATATGGTCGTTTACAGGCGGTCCGCATGGGGGGTGGGGAGATGGTTCGGCGTGGGCCGCATTGGATTTTGCACCGCCCGACAGCGGGTGGGGGTGCGGCATCAGCAATCAATGGGTAACGGCCGTGGCAGATGGTCTGGTTGTGCGTTCTGAAACCGGTGTTGTGGTATTGGATCTGGATGGAGATGGTTTTGAGCAAACCGGCTGGACGGTTTTATATCTGCATCTTGCCAGCGCTGAGCGGGCGGCTCTTGGGATGCGCGTCAAGGCAGGTGACCGGCTGGGTCATCCATCCTGCGAAGGCGGTATATCCAGTGGAACCCATCTTCACCTTGCGCGTAAATTCAACGGAGAGTGGATTCCGGCGGATGGCGCGGTTCCATTCATTCTGGATGGCTGGGTTTCGATGGGGGATGGTGTAGAATATAATGGAATGTTGGTTCGCGATGGAGTCATTGTTGAGGCTTGGGATCGGCTTGTTCCGGAAAATCAAATTTCACGCTAGGCGCATAAAAATAGCCTTTGCCCTTGGAGTGTGGTTGTTTTCCATCCTTGCGTGTTCGCAAGGTTATGTTTCCGACTACGATTTGACGGCCACTGCTTTGTTCTCTGTCGGCGGTGCAGGCGGCGGAGAAGTTGAACAGGAAATTACCGTCCAGCCGACGGATCAGCCCGTCGAAGCCCAGATGAACACCCCTCTGGCGATTGGAACACCGCCTGTGGCGCAGTTTACCCCTTCTCAACCGGTTTTTACGCCATTACCCACCCGCAGTACCCCTCTTCCTCCCATCCTTTACTACACACAAGCCGGTGATACACTGCCGGCAGTTGCCGTGCGGTTTGGGGTGCTGCCAGAAGAAATTACTTCGCCTGAGAGTATTCCAGCCACGGGTTTGATCAATGCCGGTAAACTGCTGGTTATTCCCAATCGTTTAGATCAGACCGGCCCATCCGAGTTATTGCTGCCAGACAGCGAAATTGTTTTTTCACCTTCGGCGCTGGATTTTGATCTCAATTCCTTTATCAGTGAAGCGGGCGGTTACCTGAGTACCTATCGGGAGTATCTGGCGGATGGCTGGAAAAGCGGCGGTGAAGTGATTTACAAGGTGGCGATAGAAAACTCAATCAACCCCCGCCTGCTGGTGGCTTTGTTGGAGTATCAGGCGCATTGGGTTTATGGTCAGCCGGGTAATCTGGCTGAGATGGATTATCCTCTTGGGGTAGTAAATTCGGAAAAGAAAGGTCTCTACAAGCAGCTCAGCTGGGCGGTGCAGCAGCTTTCGATTGGTTATTACGGCTGGCGGAACGGTATTTTGACCGAAATTCAGTTTTCGGATGGAAGTCGTGTTCGGCTGGCGCCCGGTTTGAATGCGGGTTCGGTTGCCTTACAGTATCTTTTTTCCCGCCTTTACCCGCAAATTATCTGGAATGGGGTTTTGGGTGGGGAGGAAAGTTTTGTCAAATTGTATGAAACCATGTACGGTGACCCGTGGATGCGTGCCCAAACTGTTGAACCGCTTTTGCCGGTCAATTTGACCCAGCCCGAATTGATCCTGCCGTTTCTCCCCGGTCACATTTGGAGTTTTACCGGCGGGCCGCACTCGGCGTGGGGGCCGGATGGTGCCCGGGCAGCGCTGGATTTTGCCCCTGCTGCCACCCAAACCGGTTGTGATATTGCCGAAGACTGGGCTGTTGCAGTGGCCAGCGGGCTGGTGGTGCGCACCGATACCGGCGTGGTTGTGCTGGATCTGGATGGGGATGGTTACGAACAAACCGGCTGGGCAATTTTGTATTTGCACATTGCCAGCCAGAATCGGGTCAAAGCCGGTACGTGGCTCCAACAAGGGGATTTAATTGGACACCCCTCTTGTGAGGGCGGCACCTCAACCGGTACCCATGTTCACATTGCCCGCAAATACAACGGCGAGTGGGTGCTGGCCGATGGGCCTTTGCCTTTCGTGATGGATGGATGGCGGGCGGTGGCTGGCAAGAATCCGTATGAAGGCAGTCTGGTGAGGGAAGGACGGATGATCAACGCCTGTACGTGTGGATCATTCGAAACGAGAATTAGCAGACCGGAAATTGGAAATTAAGCAGGTGGCTTTCAACAAAGCATTTCTTTTAATGGTACTTGCGCTGGTGATGATTGGGGGTGCCTGCGTTCCGCAGGTGGATTTGAACGATACAAATCCTGACCTGCCTTCCATCCCCTTGCCACCGACGCCGGGTGAACAGGGATTGCCAACCCCACTGCCGACCCGTGAGCCTTACGCTCCCGGCACACTGGTGGACTACACGGCTCAAATGGGAGATACCCTGCCGGCGCTTGCAGCGCATTTCAATACAACGGTTAACGAGATCCTTGAAGCCAATCCATTCATCCCTTCGGATGCTACCACCATGCCACCGGGGATGCCGATGAAAATTCCAATCTACTACCGTCCCTTGTGGGGCAGTCCTTTCCAAATTTTGCCCGATTCCCTGTTCGTTAACGGTCCTGCTCAGATTGGTTTTGATGTGGTCTCGTTTGTGGATCAACAACCCGGCTGGTTCAAGAATTATTCGTTTTATCTTGGAAAACGCGACCGCCGGGGCGGTGAGATCATCGAATACATTACCACCGAATACAGCATCAGCCCGCGCTTGTTGCTGGCAATTCTGGAGTATCAAACCGGAGGATTGAGCCAGCCGCAACCGGCAGTGGATATGGATCAGTACCCGTTGGGATATCGCGATCAGTTCAGTCAAGGTTTGGCCCGCCAGCTGCTTTGGGCTGCCAATACCTTGAATAACGGCTATTACGGCTGGCGGACGGGCAGCCTTGACACAATTCACCTTATGGACGGCCGATTGGAGAATCCTGATCCGTGGCAAAATGCTGCCAGTGTGGCACTTCATTATTACTTTGCCCAGATTTATCCGCAGGAAGCCTATGAATATGCGATCAGCGGGGAAGGATTCCTGCGTGTTTACACCGCTTTGTTCGGCGATCCATGGGCAAACGTGGAAGCCCACATTCCCGGCAGTCTGACTCAACCGGAGATGAGCTTTCCGTTCCCGGCAGGGAAAGTGTGGGCTTTTACAGGCGGCCCTCATACCGGCTGGGGAGAGGGGGAGCCGCTTTCCGCATTGGATTTTGCGCCGCCCAGTGTGGTGGGGGCCTGTCTCGTCAGTGAACAGCCCGCGGTTGCTGTTGCCGAGGGAGTCATTGCTCGGCGGGGTGATGCACTGGTGGTGCTGGATCTGGATGGAGATGGCGATGAACGCACCGGTTGGACGGTATTCTATTTACATTTAGCCAATGAGTCCCTGCCGCCGGTTGGCAAACGGCTTAACAAGGGTGATCCCATCGGAATGCCTTCCTGCGAGGGAGGAAAAGCTACCGGTACCCATGTTCATATAGCACGAAAGTATAACGGAGAGTGGATTTCGGCCTACGGCGCTCTGGCTTTCAATCTGGAAGGGTGGATTGCAGAGAAAGGAGATCAACCCTATCAGGGGACATTGAACCGCGCTGGCCGAAGGGTAATTGCCTGCGAATGTTCGGATCGTTCCAGTCAGGTGCAATCACAACCCTGAAAAAAAAACGCCCGCCGTTAAAACCGGCGGACGTTGAGTCTGGTCAGGGTGGTCTTTCAACCTTCGCGAATGACGATTTTATTTTCGATGGTCACGTTGTTGCGGATAGTGGCAATGGAGGGGCAGTATTTTTCTTCGGAAAGTTGCACGGCGCGTTCAACAGCAGCCGGGTCAATATTTTTTCCGGTGACTACATATTCAATCACCATGTGAGTGATCTTTTTAGGGTGTTCGGGGGCGCGCGTAGCGTGTACCAGCACTTCAAATGCGCTGACTTCCTGGCGCTTTTTCTTCAGAATCGAAATAACATCCATGCCGGTGCAGCCTGCCACTCCGATGGCAATCAATTCCACCGGTCGGAAGCCGGACTCGTTTCCGCCCACTTCTTTAAATGAATCCATTACCAGCGAAAAACCCGAATCGGCGCTGCCGATGAAGGTCAAATCACCTTTCCAAACGGCTTTGGCTTCCATGAGTTTATTCCTCTTTCAGTTATGCTAACGCTTCCCGAATTTTCTGCACCAGATGACTTTCCGGCACAGCACCAACCACTTCCCCCTTCCCGCTATTAATAACGGTGTGAGGGACGCCTGAAACATTGAATTGATCGGCAAGACTGTTGAATTCCATTGCTTCGATCATTTCTGCCTCGACCATAGGACTTTCCAGCGCCATTTGATGTGCCAGCACAACCGCTCGCGGGCAATACGGACAGGAGGGCGTGACAAATACTTGCAGCAGGACTTTCTGATTCAGGTTGTTGAGGAATTCGCGAGTCTGGGGTGCCAGCCCGGAATCCCGTTTTGACACGATGAGAATGTCGTTGATCAGGGAAGTAAACTCGTGGCCGGCTGGGATACCGGCATAGCGGATTCCATAATCTTCAAGATCATCGCCGTTTTTTCCTAAAATGACAAATGCGGGGCTTTTATCCACGCGGTATTTTTGTGCGATTATTTCATCTTTCTTGAGGTCAAAAACCTGTAACGTCAATTTGTCCGATAGAGAAGTAACCTCTTCCAGTAATTGACGGGTGTCATCGCAATATTCGCAGTTCTCGCTCTGGCTGCCAAAAAAGATTACTTCAACCGGGTGAACCATACCGGCTAAAACATCCCGTACCTGATTGCGAATTTCATCATCTAATAATTGAGTCATTTTTTCCTCCGTTTTTATTTTACATCCTCACGGGATGTTCGTCATCATTTTATCAGGTGAAACATCCGCCTTCGCCAAATCCACACACCGGACATACCAGATTCAGCAGTCCATCATAATCCATAATGCCCAGTGCGCATGCCGGGCAGGGTTTTCCGGGTTCAGCACGGCGGATGTTTTGATTCTGACTGGGTAGATTACCTTGCAAGGTAAACGATAGATGAATTCTCTTTTCGTTTGCGTTTTGGTGGGAAGATGGTTTTGCCTTACCCATCCGCAATCCTTGCTACGGTAATCCGGTTATTTAGATGCAATCATCCCCATAAAGTTACATTATTCCGAATCGCGGCTGAGGAATTCTTCTAGATGCAGACGGTAAAACAGGCGTTGGCGAATTTCTTGTGGTAAGCCCCCCGCTTCGGTCTGGTGATGATACAAATCAATGGTTTTGCGAAGAGTGTTGATGACGATACGGCAATTTTCGCACTCATTCAAGTGTTGTTCGATTTCGCGGCATAACTCCGGGCTTAATTCACCGTCCACGAAATCGGAGAGAGAAGAAAGTAAGTGCTGGCAATCGAGGTGTCCGGTCATTTTTGCTCCCACTCTTTTAACCGTTCGCCAAAGTAACGGGATAATTCCTGACGCAGGAACAAACGAGCACGCAGGAGACGGGTTTTGACATTTGTTTCGGTCAACCCAAGCAATTCGGCAGTTTCTCGAATGGACAACCCTTCGATATCCCTCAAAATAAATACGCTCCGCAGGGTGGCAGGCAGTTTTTGAATGGCCTTATCGAGAAAACGGCGTGATTCTTCAGAAAGCAGCTCGTCTTCCGGCAGGCAGCACCAATCTGCCAGGATTAAGTCGTTTGTGAGGGGGGTGTTTTCCGGCTCATCATCGTCGTTTGGGGTGTCCAGCCGGAGATCAGGTTTCTGCTTACGCAACAGCATGAGGGCTTCGTTGACCGCAATGCGGTATAACCAGGTCGAGAGGCTGGAACGGCCCTCAAATTCGGGCAGGGCGCGCATGGCTTTGAGGAATGTTTCCTGCAGGACATCTTCGGCGTCCTGAGGATTGTTGGTAAATTTCAGGGCCAGCCGATAAATTTTGTCTGAATATAAATCAACCATCCGCGCCAACTCATGCCGGTCACCGTTTTTCAGGGCTTCCAGATTTAAGGATTTTTCAGAGATGCTCTCAGTGTTCATCAGTTTAGATGTCCAATACGATTAAAAAGATACGCCCTGATCATGAAAGTGTCCAGTTTGGGATGACATCCAGATTGAGCGGATGCCGTTCCCCGGCAATAAAGTGGAAGTAACCGGCCGCGGCGATCATGGCCGCATTATCTGTACAGAGAGAGAGGGGCGGAATGTGAACCGGAAATTCGCGTTGAGAGAGAAAAGCCTGCCGCAAAGCCTCGTTGGCTGAAACACCACCGGCCACCAGAATGGATTTTACCTGATACACTTTGGCGGCATGGAATGTTTTTTGTGCCAGGGTGTCCACCACCGCAGCCTGAAAACTGGCCGCCAGATCGGCAACCGGTAAATTTCGGCCGCGGCTTTCCAGTTCACGCACCGTACGCAGCACTGCTGTTTTCAAACCGCTGAACGAAAAATTCCATGTCCCTTCCAGGCGGGCGCGTGGAAAATTGAAAGCCTGCGGGTTGCCCTCTCGTGCGGCTTTTTGAATGGCGGGACCGCCGGGGTAGGGTAACCCCAACAGTCGGGCTATCTTGTCAAAAGCTTCACCGGCGGCGTCGTCCAATGTTCCGCCCAACCGTTGATATTCGAGATGCTGGCGGATCAGAATTAATTCGGTGTGTCCGCCCGAAACCAGCAAAGCCAAAAGCGGAAATTCCGGCGGCGGAGGAGGTTGAGGGGCATCGCCGGGATATAACCACGCCGAATAAATGTGCCCTTCCAGATGATTTACACCGATGAGGGGGAGGTTTTGAGCAATGGCCAGCCCCTTGGCCATGTTCACGCCGATGACCAGCGAGCCTGCCAGACCCGGTCCGCGCGTAACGGCAACCGCGTCAATATCAGAAAGTCCCAAATGGGCGCGCTGCAGGGCTTCATCAACAATGGCGTAAATGGTGCGGATGTGCTGACGCGAGGCTACTTCTGGAAACACCCCTCCATATTGAGCATGTATATCTACCTGACTGGCAACGACGCTGGAAAGCAAGGCGCGACCGTTTTCAACCACTGCTGCGGCGGTTTCATCGCAGGAAGTTTCAATGCCCAGCACCCGGGCGGGAGGTAAATCACTGGAAAAACGGCTCATCATATCTGATTTATACCACAGGTTTATCCTCGCATCGGTAAAACAAAATCATACGGATATTCTGCCAACCGTTCGAAAGAGCCATCGGCACGGGCAACATAGGTATCTTCGATGCGAAAGCCCATTTCCCGCGAGGGGTAGTAAAGTCCCGGTTCGATGGTAATCACCACACCGGGCAGAAGCACATCCTGCTTGCCTGCCACCGCACCGCTGAACGGCATTTCATGAACGTGCAATCCCAATCCGTGGCCAATGCTGTGCACATACCCTTCCTGCGTTTGAGGGTCGGATTGGATGGTGGGGTGACCCATTTCCTCAAATAACTGACAGGTGAGTTGCTGGTAATTCTGGAATGGGGTATTGATTTTCAAACCCGATACGAGATGGTCGTACACAGTTTTGACTTGTTCATACAGGCGCACGGCTTCGTCACTGGCATAGCCGAGCGACCACGTGCGGGTGAAATCGTAGTAATAACCGCCACCGGCCTCGCAGGGGAAGATATCGAACACAATGGTTTTTCCTAAACGGATATAATCCGCGGCACTGCCGCTGCTGTGAGGTACACCGGCATCTCTGCCAATGGCAAAAATGGTGCCTTCGGGATTTTCGGCGCCCAGTTCGCCGAGCCAAAGGTTGATGCGGCTTTTTACATCTCCAATGGTTAACGGTCTGCCATCCGCTTGAATCAGAATTTCCTCTTTGACTTTGTGACGGGTGAGAAATTCTGCCGTCCGGCCTACCACTTCGGTGGTGATCTTTGCCATGCGGCGAATGCGCTCGATTTCCACTTTGTCTTTGGTCATCATGGCGGGCAATAAAACAGGATCGCGGGTGAACCCGATCCATTCGACATCTGGCATCAGGGCGGTAAGTTCTTTCAGGATGCCGAAAATCGGGCCAATTTCGACCTGCCCGTAAAGGGCAACTTTGCCCCGCGTCAGTCCCAAATCCATGAACATTTGCCGGTAACGCAAGGCGAGGGCGCGGGTGTAGTCCTGATTGGCCTGTTCCAGCAGCGGTTTGAGGGGATAATCGGTATATAACCGCACGGTTAAACCGCTTTTGGCGGCTTCATCGCGTTCCATTGCTCCACAAAACAGAACAGCCGGCTGATTTTTTAGTTTGATCAGGTCGGCAGTGGTCACGTGCCCGCCACCGGTGAGGTACACCATGGCGGGGTTGTGCATGGCACTGCCGGTAACCAGCAGCGCATCTAATTGATGTTCCTGCATGAGGGCGTCAATTTGTTCTTTCATGGAATGTCCTTTTTGGAGAGAGATTTGGGGAGAAACTCTTTGTTTTCGTGTAGCAAAAGAGAGAGTTTTTTGAGCAGGGGTTCATCCTGCTCAGGAAGAACCGTGCGGGCATCGAATACTACCTGATCATTCTGGATGCGGGCGATAACAGCGGGCTGACCTAACCGCAGAAAGGCCAGAAATGAATCGGCATTACGAACAGGGAGGGCGAGCAAGCGGGTTGGTAAAGTTTCTTCCGGTAGCGAACCGCCGCCTATGGTGGAAAATCCCTGCGTGATTTCGCCAAAGCCGATTCTGGCTTGCCAGCGCAGGACTCGCTGTTCCAGTTCCTGCGGTGTGGTTGCGACCATGCGCCATACCGGTATTTTCTGTATGGCTTCATCCTTTAGATAATGGAGCAGCGTTGCCGAGAGGGCTGCGTAGCATAACTTATCTGCGCGCAGGGCGCGGGCAAGCGCGTGTTTTTTGATTTTTTCCAGCAGCTCCGAGCGGCCGACCAGAATGCCGGCCTGCGGGCCGCCGAGCAATTTATCGCCAGAAAAACAAACCACATCGCAGCCGGCCTGTAAGGATTCCTGTACGGTGGGTTCATGGGCCAGCCCAAAAGCGGCCGTATCCAGCAAGGCGCCGGAACCGAGGTCATCGATGAGAATTGTGTGGTAGCGATGTGCCAGTGCGGTGATTTCGGATAATTCCGGTTCACTGGTAAAACCAACTAACCGGAAGTTGGAATGATGGGCGTGAAGCACCAGCGCGCCGGGAAAAGTTTGTAACGCATTTTCATAATCGCTCAGATGCACGCGATTGGTTGTGCCGATTTCGATTAATTTTGCACCGGATTGTTTCATCACGTCCGGTACACGAAACCCGCCGCCGATTTCAACCAGCTGCGTGCGGGAAATGATGACCGGTTTGCGGCGCGCTAAGGCGCTCAGCGCCAGCAGCACGGCCGCAGCATTGTTGTTGACCACAAAAGCATCTTCTGCCCCCGTCAGACGGGTGATCAACTGCCGGGCGTGAATTTCTCGTTTGCCGCGCCTGCCGGAAGATAAATCGAATTCCAGCGTACTGTATCCGGCGGCACATTCTTGAATGGCCTGAATGGCAGATGGGCTGAGCGGTGCTCGACCCAGATTGGTGTGCAGAATGACGCCGGTGGCGTTGATGACCGGTTGAAGAGACATCCGCGTCCAGTTTTGTAGCGTTTGCTGAATCAGGTCAAGAATCTGCTCCGCGGCGGGAGGCGCATTGCCCTGTTTGAGGGTCTTTCGGATATCTTCCAGCGTGGCACGAATGGCGTTGACGGTTAATGACCTGCCAAATTCATCTATCCAGCGGGCGGCTTGCTGGCTCTGCAACAGGCGATCAACGGACGGCAGGCGGCGCAGATCACTCATCTTCACCGGCAACGAATCGGCTGCGTTCGGCAAGGCGGAGGGCAAACTCGATTGCTCCCAGGCCGGCTGCCAGTGCAAAACCCAACGGCAGAGTGAGAAAGCGCCCCATTTGAAACCACGCCAGCAGGTCAAAATACAGGCCAACCCAAATAGCCTGACGAACGATGATACCCGGTGTAACCGGTGTTGGGCTGGGAAAACGCCAGTGCAGGAAATAAATCACCGGTAGTGCCAGCCCGCTGGCGGTGATTGTGGTGAGAAAGAAGAACAACCAGCGTGGCCCAAGTGTGGGCAAAGTGAAGTTGAACAAAATCACCAGTCCCGCCAGTCCAACGGCGGTCAGAATCAGTGCTGAAGCGAGGAAGGGGGTAAACGGCGGTAATTTTTGTTTTTCCACAATGATACCTCTGTAAAAAATTATATCCTATCCAGCGGAGAGCGAGGATGGATTTGATGCAGAGGTTGCATGGAACACGCCAGATTTTGTGGAGTGTTCATGGATTGTATTTTTTACCAAATGTGGTAGAATTTGTGCTAACTGATTGACCGGGATCATCCCGGCGCTCATCCAGAGAGGTGGAGGGACCGGCCCGAAGAAGCCTCGGCAACCACTGAATTGCTCAGCAGGTGCCAACTCCGGCAGAAGCCGCAACGCGCGGTTTTTCTGGAAGATGAGAGAGCGATCTACTGACCGATATGCCTCTCGTCCAGAGAGGTTTTTTGTATATTGTGGAGGTTTACCGATGCAACGTAACTATACCAATCGCCGATATCTGGATGCCCTTGAGCAGCGTGTGCTGGTATTCGATGGTGCTATGGGTACCAGTTTGCAAAAAATGAACCTGACTGCCGAGCATTTTGGCGGTGAAAAAACGGTGGGATGCAATGATTATCTGGTCATCACCTACCCAAAGGCAGTTGAACAGGTTCACCGTTCCTTTTTAGAGGTAGGTGTAGATGTCATTGAGACCAACACCTTCCGCTCGAATCGCATCACTCTTGCCGAATACGGATTACAGGATCGGGTTCTGGAAATTAACCGGGCTGCTGCGGCACTGGCACGCCGGCTGGCTGATGAGTACAGCACAGCCGATCATCCGCGCTTTGTGGCCGGCTCGATTGGCCCTTCCGGCAAACTGCCTTCGATGGATGATCCGGAATTATCGAATGTAACTTTTGAGGAATTGGCGGATGTTTTCCGCGAACAGGCGCGTGGTTTGATCGAGGGCGGGGTGGATGTGCTGCTGATTGAAACCTCTCAGGATATTCTGGAGGTGAAAGCCGCCATTGAGGGCATTCACCGCGCATTTGCCGAAACAGGGATTTACCTGCCCATTCAGGCCCAGGTGACCTTGGACACATCCGGCCGGATGCTGCTGGGTACGGATATCTCCGCTGTGGAGACCATTCTGGAAGGGCTGGCGATTGATGTCATCGGCATGAACTGCTCCACCGGCCCGGAACACATGCGCGAACCGATTCGCTTTTTAGGAGAGATCAGCCCGCTGCCGGTTTCGTGCATTCCCAACGCCGGCCTGCCGTTGAATGTAGATGGGCAGGCAGTTTACCCCCTGGAACCGCAGCCGTTTGCCGAGGCATTGGCTGAGTTTGTGGAAAAACACCACGTCAGCGTGGTGGGCGGTTGCTGCGGCACTACGCCGGAGCACTTACGACTGCTGGTTCAAAAAGTTGGCGGTAAGCCGCAGTTTCACCGGCCAAAAACCTTCATTCCACGACTGGCTTCTGCGATGCAGGCTCAGCCCATGCTTCAGGAACCCCGCCCCTTTTTGATCGGGGAAAGATTGAATACGCAGGGTTCGCGCAAATTCAAGAAATTGATTCTGGAAGAACGCTACGATGACATTCTGGAAATTGCCTACGAGCAGATTGATTCGGGAGCGCACGGTCTGGATGTGTGTGTGGCATTGACCGAGCGGGCCGATGAAGCCGAAACAATGCGCAAGGTAATCAAAAAACTTGCACCGGCAGTGCGTGTGCCGCTGGTCATTGATACAACCGAACCGGATGTGCTGGAAGTGGCTTTGCAGACGGCGCCGGGGCGTTGCCTGATCAATTCCACTCACCTGGAAGGCGGCCGGGAAAAAGCCGACCGGGTGTTCGCACTGGCACGCAAGTACAACGCGGCCGTCATCGTACTGACCATTGATGAACAAGGTATGGCGAAAACCGCCGAACGAAAACTGGAAGTGGCGCGAAAAATTTACAAAATTGCGGTGGAAGATCACGGCTTGAGGCCGGGGGATCTGGTTTTCGATGCGTTAACCTTTACGCTGGCCACCGGCGACGCCGAATTTTCCAATTCAGCCATCGAAACCATCGAGGGGATTCGCCGCATCAAAGCCGAACTGCCCGGCGTATTGACCTCCTTGGGTGTTAGCAACGTGTCCTTCGGGTTGACCACGCGTGCCCGTGCTGTGCTGAATAGCGTCATGTTATATCACTGTGTGCTGGCTGGTCTGGATATGGCCATCGTCAATCCGGCGCATATCACCCCCTATGCCGAAATTGACGAGGAAGAACGCACGCTGGCAGAAGACCTGATTTTCAACCGCCGGGCGGATGCGCTGCAACGGTTTATTGCTTACATTGAGCAAAGCGGCGGAGAAGGCGAGGGCAAAATATCACAGACTCAAGCGGTTTTACAGACGATGACCGCCGAGCAGCGGCTTCACTGGCGGATTTTGCATCGTCAGAAAGACGGCGTTGAGGCCGATATTGACGAGATTATCGAGCGCAAGGTGCATCCGACTCGCCACGAAACGGCAGTTCACATTCTCAACGAAGTTTTACTGCCGGCAATGAAAGAGGTCGGTGATAAGTTCGGCAGCGGCGAGTTGATTTTGCCGTTTGTGCTGCAATCCGCCGAGGTGATGAAGAAAGCGGTGGCTCACCTTGAAAATTATCTGGAGAAAAAAGAAGGCGTCAGCAAAGGCTTGATGGTGCTGGCGACGGTCTATGGAGATGTGCACGATATTGGCAAGAATCTGGTGAAGACCATTCTGGTCAACAATGGCTATGAGGTCATAGATTTGGGCAAGCAGGTGCCGGCGGAAACGATTATTTCCAAAGCGGTTGAAGTTAATGCCACGGCAATAGGTTTGAGCGCGCTGCTGGTCAGCACCAGCAAACAAATGCCTTTAATCGTCAATGAATTGCACCGGCGCGGGTTGAAATTCCCCGTGCTGATCGGCGGAGCGGCCATCAACCGTCGGTTTGGGCGGCGAATTTTGTTGACCGAGAGTGGCGAATTTTACGAGGCAGGTGTCTTTTACTGCAAAGATGCCTTTGAGGGATTATCAACAATGGATGCGCTGGTGCATCCGGAAGAGCGGCTGAAACTGCTGCACACCATCCAACAGGAAGCGGAAATGGAACTGGGTCGTCAAACTCGGGCAGAAGAATCATCCGGCGTGGCGGGTCGAGCCTCCATTCCCCCGGCAGCCAGAATTCCCCGCCCACCCTCGTGGGGAGCACGGGTAGTGCGCGCTATGCCGCTGGAAGCGGTGTTCGAATGTCTGGCCAAAAACGAACTTTTCCGTCTTTCGTGGGGAGCAAAAAACACTCACGGCGAAGAATGGGAGGAACTGCAGCGTGCCTATGAAGAACGGCTGGATAAGATGAAACGGGAAGCCATGCAAACCGGCTGGCTTAAACCCAAAGGCGTTTACGGCTATTTTCCGGCACAGGCGGATGGCAATGATTTGATTGTCTATGAACCGGGCAGTGTGCAACAGGGCAGCCCGGCAGAATTGACGCGGTTTCAATTCCCGCGCCAGCCGAACGGTGAATTCCTGTGTCTGGCGGATTATTTTAGCTCGGTGGAAAGCGGCCAGATGGACGTGGTGGCTTTTCAGGTGGTCACCGTGGGGGAAGCGGCAACCCAACGCTTCGAGGAATTGCAAGCCAGAGGCGATTACAGCGAGGCTTATTTTACGCACGGTCTGGCTGTCCAAACCGCCGAAGCGGCTGCGGAATACCTGCACCGTCACATCCGCCGTGAATTGGGGCTCCAGCCGGGGCAGGGCAAACGCTATTCATGGGGCTACCCGGCCATTCCCGATCTGGCCGATCATCAAAAGGTGTTCGCATTGCTGCCGGTGGAATCGGAACTGGGAATGCGGCTGACGGAAGCCTTTCAGCTGGTACCTGAACAATCCACTGCCGCCATTATCGTTCATCACCCCCTTGCCAGATATTTCAACGTGGGTGAAAGCAGATTA
This sequence comes from Chloroflexota bacterium, assembly GCA_040754815.1. Taxonomy (GTDB): domain Bacteria; phylum Chloroflexota; class Anaerolineae; order Anaerolineales; family Anaerolineaceae; genus Bellilinea. The sequence continues at coordinate 60,483 of JBFMBX010000002.1, read as the reverse complement.
GAGCAACTCATGCGGGCTTAGAGGTGCAGAAATGAAAAATTCAAAGTTTTTCGATTACCTGAACAGCAGCAACCGACCCTTGCTTTCCGATGGGGCGATGGGAACGCTGCTCAATCAAAGAGGCGTTTCCTTTGACCGCTGCTTCGATGAATTGAACCTCACCGACCCGGCACTGGTAGCCTCCATTCATCGTGAATATATCGAGGCCGGTTCGCAAATCATTCAAACCAATACTTTTGGTGCAAACCGTTACAAACTTTCTCATCACGGTCTGGAAGAAAGAGTAGCCGAAATCAATGTAGCCGGGGTTGAACTGGCGCGGCGGGTGGTGATGGCTTCATTCAAGGATGTGCTGATCGCGGGGGATGTTGGGCCGTTGGGTGTGCGGCTGGCCCCCTTTGGCCGGGTTCAACCAGAGCAGGCTCGTCAGGTATTCAGCGAGCAGATCGCAGCGCTGGTTGAGGCAGGCATTGACCTGTTGATCATCGAAACGATGACCGATTTATACGAAATTCACGAAGCCATCGCGGCTGCCCGTAGCATTGACCCCCACCTGCCGGTTGTGGCCTCGATGACCTTCACGCGCGATGACCGCACTCTGCTGGGGGATGACCCGGTTAAAGTGGCGCGCAGTATTCAACAATCCGGCGCTGATGTGATTGGCATCAATTGTTCCGGCGGGCCGAACCAGATTTTACGCATTCTCAAACAAATGCACTCGGCTGTGCCGGAAGCGCGGTTTTCGGTCATGCCGAATGCCGGTTGGCCGGAGCAGGTGGGCGGGCGTATCATGTACCCTGCCTCCCCGGAGTACTTTGGAGAGTATGCACTGGCATTCTGGCAGGCAGGCGCCAGTTTGATTGGCGGCTGTTGCGGGACGACACCGGCACATATTGCCGTCATGCGGCAGGCGATGGAAACCCGCCCGGTGGAAAAGTTCAGCAACGGCTTTTCTTTAGCAGTGGTGGAAAAAGAAGAGTTCAATCAGGAAAAGCAGGCTCCCACGCTCATGGCGCAGAAGTTGATGGACGGACGCTTCGTGGTAGCGGTGGAGATGGATCCGCCGCGCGGCTTGACCACCCAAAAAATACTGGCTGGTTCAAGTTTGCTGGCCGAGGCGGGGGCGGATGTAATCAATGTGGCCGACAGCCCCATGGCAAGAATGCGCATGAGCCCGTGGGCAGTATGCCGCTTGATTCAGGAAAAAGTGGGTATCGAGACGGTCTTGCATTTCCCCACCCGCGGGCGGAATTTACTGCGGGTTCAGGGTGATTTGCTGGCTGCACATGCGCTGGGGGTTCGCAATGTGTTTGTGGTGATGGGCGACCCAACTGCCATCGGCGACTACCCGGATGCTATGGATAATTACGATCTGGTGCCGTCCGGCTTGATTAAATTAATCAAGCAGGGATTCAACGCCGGTGTGGATCATGCCGGAGCGGATATTGGACAACCGACTTCATTCTTCGTCGGCTGTGCGCTCAACCTCACCCCCGCAAATCCGGAAAATGAGTTGAAGAATTTACGGCGCAAGTTGAACGCCGGGGCAGATTTCATCCTCACCCAGCCGATTTATGATTTACAGCCGGCGCTCCGCTTTCTGAACCGAATTAAAAGTGAAATTGAAGGCTTTAATACCCCCATTCTGGTAGGCGTTTTGCCGCTGGCTTCAGCCCGCCATGCTTCCTTCTTACAACATGAGGTGCCGGGGGTCAACATTCCGGAAGAAATCCACAAACGTATGGTCTCTGCCGGTGAGCGAGCAGCACAAACCGGCATTCAAATTGCCTGCGAGTTGATTGAGCAGATGGCTCAATTTGCTCAGGGTATCTATTTGATGCCGGCGTTCAATCGTTTCGATTACGCCGCCGAAATTATCGAAAGAGTTCATCAGCTGCACATGCCGGCAGATTAATCCCCCTCTTCCTCAGTTTCATGAAATGAAATCGCCAAAAGATGTGTTAAACTTAAAGAAAGAGATTTTACCTGCGGGGAGCAAAATGTGAGTCGAATACTGGTACTTTCGGACATACACGGTAATCTGGATGCGTTGGAAGCCGTGTTAAAGGATGCAGGCAGGGTGGATGCGGTGTGGTGTCTGGGGGATGTGGTGGGTTATGGGCCGGAGCCCAGGGAATGTTTGCAGCGCATTGCAAACTTACCCCATCTGATTTGTGTGCAGGGCAATCACGATGCTGCTGTGACGGGCAAACTGGATCTTTATGCCTTCAACCGCGAGGCAATCCTCTCGATACAGTGGACACGGGCGCAGCTTTCAACCGGAGATATTGAATGGCTGGCCGGATTGCCCGAAAAAGTGGAAGTGGAAGATATAACTATCACGCATGGCAGTCCCAGAAATCCAATCTGGGAATATTTGCTGGATTTGAGTACGGTACAGGTTAACTTTGAGCATTTTGCTACTCCCTTTTGTTTCGTAGGGCATACCCACATCCCAATTCTATACACATATTTCTACGGGAAAGGAAACGGTAAAAGCGAAGGTTTTGTAGATTGGATGATTCCGGCAGCCAACCAATTGATCACGCTGAAACCGCGTTCGATCGTCAACCCCGGCTCGGTTGGGCAACCGCGAGACCGGGATACCCGTGCAGCCTATGCGATTTATCAGCCGGAAGGGCACCAGTGGGAACTCCGCCGGGTTCCGTATGACATTCAGGCAGTGCAGCAAAAAATTCTGGCAGCCGGCTTGCCTGCCCGCCATGCCTCCCGACTTGAAGAGGGCTGGTAGGGGAACAAATCTGTCTGGCATTTCGTCAAAGAGCATAGAGAAGCCCTTTTCATACAGGAGGAGTTGCATGTTCAAAAAAAGTCTGGTACTCATCGTTTTGTTCACCCTTGTCCTGACGGCCTGTGCTCCCAATCGCAGCGAAAACCAGGGGTTTGAAGTGAACCCCGTAGAAATGAATGCCGGTGCCCCGCCAGTGCCGGATATTTCCAAAGAAGCAGAAGGCGCGCGGGCATTTCAGGAGGAGTATGCAGTGGTGACAGGGGATGTAAACCCGGCCGAGCGACTGGTTATCCGCAACGCCAGCCTCAGCATTGTAGTGCGTGACCCCGGCGCGGCCATGGATGAAATCATCTCAATGGCCGAGGGGATGGGGGGGTTCGTTGTGACTTCTAATCTCTATCAGCGGCGGCTGGCAAACGGCAATCTGGTTCTGGAAGGGAGTGTTACCGTCCGTGTGCCTGCGCTGAATTTGAATGAAGCGCTGGAGCAAATCAAAGGGTTAGTGGATAACCCGCAGACGGATATCCTTACCGAAAATATCAGCGGCCAGGATGTCACAGCCGAATACACGGATTTGAAATCGCGCTTGCGCAATCTGGAAGACGCCGCCGAGCAGTTGCGAAAAATCATGGAAACCGCCACCAAAACCGAGGATGTCCTGCGCGTTTTGAACGAGTTACGCAGTGTTACAGAGCAAATTGAAGTACTCAAAGGGCAGATAAAGTACTATGAAGAATCGGCTGCGATGTCTGCCATTTCGGTGACCATTCAGGCTCAGGAAACGGTTGCACCGATCACAGTGGGCGGCTGGAAGCCGGAAGGTGTTGCGCGCGATGCCATTCAAGCACTGATTGACGCCTACCAGACCATCGCCAGTGGGGTGATCTGGCTGGTCCTCTTCTGTCTGCCGATTGCCCTTCCGATTGGACTGGTGGTATTCTTCATCGTTCGCGGCGTTTTACGCTGGAGAAAACGCCGAAAAGCAGTCGCGGCGGCTGTGGCTGAAAAAACCGAGTAACCTCAGCCAAACAAAATCTTCGCTTTACAAGGGATGCCATCGGATTTGACAAAAAAACGAACGCATCCCTTGTCCTTTTCCTGCCATCGAGCGATATTCCCGATGATGGAGCGGGGTGGCCGATTAACCAGTAAATCAAACCAGCCTTCAAATGAATGTGCGAGATCAAGGGTTAACTCAACCTCTTGATCTTCCCTCATCCACTGCCGGACTTCCAATCCCTGACTGATGTGCAGGTTGCTGCCTCCATACGCAATATCAGTCGTTTGAGGATAGACGGCCAGCAGAGCGACTCCATGAGGAGGGATCGCCGGAAGGTGAAGGGTGTTCCCCGGTTGATAGAAGAAGGATTGATCATCCCAGAATGAATGCAGGTAATAGCCCGTTTCTGGGAGCAGAAAGGTGCGCGGTTCAAATTCCCATTCCTGTGATTTTTCTTCCCAGTTGAAGCGGGCGATAAGATGCCATTTTCCGATTGCTCCTTCTAAATCCGTGCGCAGCAGAGCGGGCATCTGACTGGTGAGAAGATCCAGAACCCGGGCGGGTTTACCGATCACCGGCAGCAGGACTTGGGCTAATCGAATGCGCTCGGCCGGCAGGGCGGGCAGGTCATCGGAAAGCAGCAAAGATCCGCCGGTGAGGGAAATCGCCGTGGCCAGACTTTGTACTTCTGCGAGGGTCAAACGCGTGTCTGGTCGAACCAACAGACAATCCGGGTCGTTGATCCACCATTGGCGGTGTAAGGGAGAGCGGGTGAGGATGTTGTTGATCGAATTGCGGGCGGAAGGCATGTGCGGCTCGTTTTTGAACGGAAAGCGGATGTTGTAGAATGCCGGCTGCCAGTCGCCACTGACATCTGCGCCGATGCGCATGGCATCCACCAGTCCCACTACACTGCCAAGAGGTGCGCCACAGCCGAGCAGGAATGTCTGCTCACCGGCTGCCCTGCGTAACGCTTCCATTCCCTGCCGCAGCACCTGAGCGCGAGTGCGGCTCGGGTTGCGGTACGCACCGGGCAGTGCCGCAGCATAAAGAAAATCCAGTTTCAGGTAGGGGAATTTCCACTCGTGAGCCGCCGTTTGGATGACCTGACAGGCATATTCCAGCGCTTCGGGGATGGTTAAATCGAGGGCGTGGGTAAAGGCGTTCCACACAAAACCGGCGTTGACCGGACGGCCGCGGCGGTCACACAGCAGCCATTCGGGATGTTCTTTTTCGAGTTGGGATTTGGGATGAACGATGAACGGGGCAAGCCACAAGCCGGGGGTGAAGCCGGCACGGCTGATCTCTTCTGCCAGACCGGCTACCCCTTGGGGAAAGGTTTCCTTGAATGAAAACCAGTCTCCCACCTGCGATTCAAACCCATCGTCAATTTGAATCAAATTTAGCGGTAGTGAGGACTTTAACTCAACGAGGGTTTTCAGGTTATCTCTTATATTTTGGGCGGTCACATGGGTGTAAAAGTGATACCATGAACACCAACCGGAAGGCGATTCCTGAGGAATTGAAACCTGATGTTCCTCTGCCACGGCCTTTAAGTAGGGGTGAAGGAGATTTTCTTCATTTGCCTCACCGATCAACAGCACAGCCCAATCGGTGAGCATTTGTTTACCGCTTTCCAGCAGAGTGTGATCGCCGTTGGCCCACAAACGCAGCACCGGCCGATCGTACAAAACTGCTTCCAACGTTCCAAATTGCTCGCGTTGAGAGAGAAAACCGGCCAGCACCGCCTTTTGCTGACGTGCATCGGTGAGGATGCCGAAAAAGTCGGAAGTAAAATAACCGTGCTGTTTGTGGTCCGGTGTACCGGCGTTGATCACCATTGGTTTTTGAAATGCGCCGAGCCGCGATTGACGCAGTGAAGCGGTAGCAGGGTAGGCTGCCGTATAGGACCATGACTGCCAGCCGTTGCTGTAAAACCAGAAATCTTGCGGATTGAATGGTCTGCCAAAGTCAATCCGGCTGTGCGGCTGCATTCCTCCAACCCGCATCAACTCGATGCGGTCTATCCACACCGCCTGCTCAGCCTGATTGTGTAGATTAACTCGCCAAAACAAAAAAGGCAGGTGATCGGCGAAGGCAAATTCAAGGCGGGTTTGCAAGCCAACCGCGTGGGCATTGCTTTCGATGGAGCAGCGGTGCAGCCTGCCCAGTGCAGTTTCCACTTGGCTTTCGGTTATCGAGCGTGGTAGCCAGTCTTTTTCCAGCAGATTAAATCGGCCGCTGCTGGCCGTGCAGGCGATGCTCAGGTGAATCTGCTCCAATCGGATAGAGTGGTGATGGGAGATCACCGAAAACCAACCCTGTTCGGGTTCGATGATTAAGTCAAAATTGGCGTGGTGATAGGTTGGCATGCTGAACCTGCCTTTTTATGAAAAATGCCGGATAAAGCGGCTTTATGGATTATAAACGCGGCAAGAGGATGCCCTGCTGCCGTTGATATTTGCCTTTTTTATCGGCGTAAGATATTTCACAGGGTTCATCCCCTTCGAAAAACAACACTTGAGCAATGCCTTCGTTGGAGTAGATCTTTGCGGGCAATGGGGTAGTGTTGGAAATTTCGAGAGTGACAAAACCTTCCCATTCCGGTTCAAACGGAGTTACATTGACGATAATGCCGCAACGGGCATAAGTGCTTTTGCCCACACAAATGGTCAGTACATTGCGCGGAATGCGGAAATATTCGACCGTGCGGGCCAGTGCAAAGGAATTTGGTGGAATAATACACACATCACCCTTGAAATCCACCATGGATTTGGTGTCGAACGATTTGGGGTCAACCACGGCGGAGAATACATTGGTAAATATTTTGTATTCATCGGCAACGCGGATATCATACCCATAGGATGAGAGCCCGTATGAAATCACCCCATCCCTTTTTTGATGATCCACAAAGGGCTCGATCATGCCGTGTTCCAATGCCATCTTGCGAATCCAGCGATCAGCTTTCAATCCCATGCTCTAAAACTCCCTGTAAGTCTGGCTTAATTCAACCCGCCGCGTTCCCCCAAAACTTGCCGCACGGAGGTGTCGAGCTGGTCGGATTGAGATTCGAGTTCGAGTAACCGGTCAATGAGTTGGTGTGCTTCCTCGTTTTCCCGCAGGCCGGTCAGGTTGATGCGAACATTATAAGCCGCGCAGATCAGAGCAGCGCGGGCTAATGTGGCAGCAGAAGCGGCATCGGTAATGGCATTGATGTTGCCGGTCTCGGTTAGTTCAAGAGCCAGTTTTTGCACCGCAAGGCAGTTCTCAGCGGTTACCAGCGGAACGCGGGAGGCGTTGATGGTGGCCAGCCGAATTGCCTGTTCTCGTTGTTCTTCCTGTTCGGGGGTGTCTTTGGGCAGTTTGAAAGCCTGCATCACGGCTTCAAATGCCTGAGCATCTTCTTCTACATTTTGTAATAAAGTCGTCCGCAGTTTTTCAGCCTGATCGAGGATTTCCCACATTCGTTCTTTGACGGCTTCGTATTTCTTTTTGCCGAGCGTCAGACGGGCGACCATGGCAACCAGAGCGGCAGAAACTGCGCCGGTATGAGCAGCGGCAGAACCACCGCCGGGTGTGGGTGTTGCGGCTGCAAGCGCTTCTAAAAACGAGGTTTCTGCCGGAGCGGAGGTGGGCGGTTGTCCGCGCATTAATTCCATCAGCCGTTGTTCCAGGATTTGTTCGGGCGAAAACTGATCGAGCTGCAGATACCAGACGGCAGCGTCGTTGAGGGCCTCCTGCGGGATCAACCCCACCAGTTCGGAGTGGTGGACGGCGACCCCATATCTTTCTGCTTCCCGGCGGATCATTTCCATCACCCGGGCAATGGGCGTGCCGCGATAATTGGTCAGGTTCATGGAAACCTGAGCGCGCCCTTCCACCAGTACGCCCATGGCTTTAACATAACGCAAACCGCCGGAGGAAAAACGTACGGCTTTGGCTATTTTTTGGGCGATTGCGGTATCATTTGTGTTGAGATACACATTGAAGGCTATTAACGGCTGGCGGGCGCCAATGACGGTGGCACCTGCCGTTCCAAGGCGGCTGGGGCCGAAGTCGGGTGTGCGCTCGGGATTGGTGCCGATTTCTTCTTTCAATCCCTCGTATTGGCCGCGGCGGATATTTTCCAGATTTTGGCGGTCAGGGCGAGTGGCAGCCTCTTCGTATAAATAAACGGGAATATGCAATTCTTCACCAACTCTTTTACCCAGCCGGCGGGCCATTTCCACACAATCCTGCATGGTGATATCGCTGATGGGCACAAAGGGCACCACATCGGTAGCGCCAATCCGCGGATGGGCGCCTTCGTGTTCATCCATGTTGATGCGCTGGGCGGCAAGAGCAATGGCTTGAAAAGCGGCTTCCTCCACCGCGGCGGGAGGGCCGATAAAGGTGATGACAGTTCGGTTGTGATCGAGGTCGGAATGACGATCGAGAATGTGGATTTCCGGTACGGATTGAATTGCCTGAATGATTTCTTCTACGACTTCCGGGCGGCGTGCTTCGGAAAAATTAGGAATACATTCTACCAGCGGGGTGGGCATATTGACCTCGTGCAGTTGGGATAGGTCAATTATAATCGTTTGTGGCGGGAACAACGCCGGAAAGGAAGAAAAAATGTGCGGCCGTTTCACTCTTGCACTGGACCCGGAGGTTTTACGCGAGGCGTTTGGGTTGGTTGAAACGCCGGCGATGTGGACACCAAGATATAACATAGCCCCGACCCAGCCGGTGGCGGTTATTACCGATTTTGCTCAACCAAAACTGGATTTTATGCGCTGGGGGCTGGTACCATCGTGGGCTAAAGATATCTCGATCGGGCAGAAACTCATTAATGCGCGGGCGGAAACCATTCGGGAAAAGCCCTCTTTCCGCTCGGCATTCAGCCGGCGGCGCTGCCTGATTCCTGCGGATGGCTTTTATGAATGGAAAAAAGCCGGGCGTGCTGTCCGATCAGGGGCAGAGCCTTATTATTTCCGCTTGAAAGGCGGCCTGCCGTTTGTATTTGCCGGTTTGTGGGAGGTGTGGCATTCGCCGGAAGGGGATGAATTGAAATCCTGTACGATTATCACCACCGAGGCGAATGAACTCGTCCGCAATATTCATGAGCGGATGCCGGTTATGTTCGAGATCGAGGAAGGCTGGAGATGGTTGCAACCTCTGCCGGTCGAAGACCTGCTGGCCATGCTCAAGCCGTTCATGGCGGAGAAAATGGAAGCCTACCCGGTCAGCCGGGTTGTCAACGACCCTAATCAAGATGTGCCGTTATGTGTTCAACCCCTGAAATGATGTTTTGACGAAAATTCAAGCAAAATTTCCAAATTTCCTTGACCGGTCAGGGGGGTAGTGGTAAAATCAGCCCGTTCATGCCCCCATCGTCTAGGGGACCAGGACGCAGCCCTTTCAAGGCTAAAACGGGGGTTCGAATCCCCCTGGGGGCACCAGACGAAACCCGCCGCAAGGCGGGTTTATGGTTATAAACTGGCAGCCCTTTCATGCCATCGAGGCAGGATCAGGCTAAAACGGGGGTTCGACATCGCCCTCGTAGAGGGATCTCCCTGGGGGCACCAGACGAAACCCGCCGCAAGGCGGGTTTATGGTTTTTGTGATTCGGTCATTTTTACGAACTTCGTGATAAACTTAAAGGCTATGCAGCGCTGGTTGATAGGTTTATTTTTCCTGCTTTTCCTTTCCCCATCGCTGGCATTGGCTCAGGCGGGGCTGGGGGTCGAGATTTTAAACCCTGCACCGGATCAGGTTCTGCAGGGAGTAATCGAGATTCAGGCGCAAATTTCTCCGGATGATGTCCTTTCCTATGAACTTCTGTTTGGATATGCCGGTGCCAGCGAGGAAGGCAGCCTGTTTTTGCTGGCACAGGGGGAGGAGATTAACCCTCCTACCCCCCTGTATTTATGGGATACAACCCTGATACCGGATGGCGATTACAGATTGGTCCTGCGGGTGCGCTCATCCGGCGGAGAAACTGAGGAGGATGTCGTAGAGCCGCTGCGCGTCCGTAATTACACTGCGGTGGATACCCCTGCGCCAGCGGAGAATAACGCTGCGACCGCTGTAATTACCGAGACACCCACACCCATCAGTACCCCCACGCCGTTGCAATCGACTCCCCTATCGGTAAGACCTAATCCCGGCAGCATTCAACCCTCCTGGTGGCTGGGTAGTGTTCTGCGTGGAATAAGCGGCATCATATTGCTTTTTCTACTGCTGGGGATTTATGTTACATTGCGTAAAAACAGAAAGAGACGCTGATTGAGTTGAGGAGGTAAATTTGGATCCTCTGGGTTCACGGATTCGCCGCGTTTTCAGCCGAAAAAGTATGCCCGAAACGGACTTTGCCAGCCCGCCTTTTCTGCTGGTTGGTCTTGGTAATCCGGGGCGGGAATATCGCGAAACCCGCCACAACGCAGGTTTCATGGTGATTGACCGTTTTGCGGAAGAGGCGGGTATTCCGCTTGGCCGTGTGCAGCAAAAAGCCATTATTGGCAGCGGCAGCCTCGGGGAGCATAAAGTTCTGCTGGCAAAACCGCAAACCTACATGAACCTTTCGGGCGAATCCGTGGCGGGGCTGGTGAGGTTTTATAAAATTCCACTCGATCGGTTGATTGTGGTACATGATGATCTGGATTTGCCCTTTGGAACGTTGCGCATTCGACCGGACGGCGGTTCGGCAGGGCAAAAGGGGATGCAGTCCATCATATCTCGTCTGGGGACGGATCAATTTGCGCGTTTGCGCTTTGGCATTGGGCGGCCGCCGGGCAGCAAGCAAGGGGCCAGTTATGTGTTGCATGGTTTTTCGCCAGAGGAAAAGAAGGACCTCGATTATTTGCTTTCCCGTGCGTCCGAAGCACTGAAAACCTTCGTCCTCGAAGGGCTGGATGCAGCCATGAATCGGTTTAACGGTAATCAGCTGGAAAAATGAAAATTCTTGAGGCTATTCGATCATTAAAGGCCTACCAGCGGCTTTTGGAAGACCTGCGGGCAGGCCATCCAATCCCTACCGGATTGGGGCTGATGCGGCCGGCGCGCTTGCCTCTGCTGGCGGCTTTGTGGGAAGACCTTGACCTGCCACTTTTATTCATCACAGATCGCACCGACCGGGCAATGGCAGTGCTGGATGAACTGGCTTTCTGGATGGATCGCAGTGCTTTGCAAATCTACCCGGAGCCGAATCCATTGTTCTATGAACAGGCGGCGTGGGGTACGGTAACTCGGCGCGACCGCCTGAACAGCCTGACTTCGCTGGCGGTATATCATTTTCTCGGTTCACCGCGGCCCTCCAAAGCGCCGCTGGTTATTGCTCCTCTGCGCGCGGTGATGACGCGCACCCTGCCACGCCGCGACTTCATCAAGAATAGCAAAATCCTCAAGGTCAATCAAAAAATTTCGCCGGAATACCTGCAGCGGCAATGGATGGGGATCGGCTATCAACCGGTGGATATTGTAGTGGAGCCCGGTCAGTTTGCCCAGCGGGGCGGCATTCTCGATATCTGGGTGCCGGCAGAAAATTTGCCGGTGCGAATGGAGTTTTTTGGAGATGAGCTGGATACGCTGCGCCGGTTCGACCCGGCTACCCAGCGTACGGTGGAAAAGATTGAACGCCTTTTAATTACGCCTGCCCGCGAGGTTTTACCCGCTCAGGCCGGGCATTTGAATTTACCCGAAGACCAACCGGCGGATGAATTTTATATCCCGATGGTTTACCCGCTGCCGACCAGTATACTGGATTATTTGCCCACTCAATCGCTGGTTGTGGTGGATGATTTGCTTTATTTGCAGTCGGTCGGGAATGAAATTGAGGAGCAATCGGTCAAACTGCGCCGTGAGAGCATTCAGGAGGGGATTTTAGCGGAAAACTTCCCCATTCCGTATCTGACATGGGGAGAGATTATTGATGAATTAAACTCCCTGCGCTGGCTTGATCTGGGTCAAAGCAATGGGGAAGAACCCTCACCGCTGGCCGAAAGTTTTCAAAGCGGCCCTCGCTACGGGGGACGGTTGAAACCGTTTTTTGAGTTTTTACAAGAACTTTGCCGCAAGGAGCAACCAACGCTGATCGTTTCGCGGCAGATGTCTCGTTTGAAAGCGCTGTGGAACGAACAGGGCTGCTCACCTGACCGGATTCAATTTATGGAAGGTTCCCTCAGTGAAGGCTGGCAGCTGAAAATATCAGCGGAAAAGCAGTTTTACCTGCTGACAGACAGCGAGATTTTTGGCTGGGAACGCCCTCAACCGCGCAGCCGCGTTAGGCCAGTGGCCGAAACTCCCGAGGCGATGTATGCCGATTTCAAGCCCGGCTCATGGGTTGTGCATGTGGATTATGGCATTGGCAAATTTATCGGTCTGGTTCAACGTGTGCTGGATGGGGTCGAGCGTGAATTTCTGTGCATCGAGTATGCCGATGGTGACCAGTTGTTCGTACCGGTGCATCAGGCTGACCGGCTCAGCCGCTATATTGGGCCAAGCGGAGAAGCGCCAACCCCCACCCGCCTTGGCGGCAATGAATGGCACAATACCCGCCAGCGCGTGCGCGAAGCCGTGCTGGAAGTGGCGCAGGACCTGCTGGATCTTTACTCGCGCCGTCAGGTTGCGCAGGGATTCGCTTTCAGTCCCGATACGCCATGGCAGCATGACCTTGAGGCTTCTTTCCCGTATGTGGAAACAGAGGATCAGTTGAAAGCCATTGCCGAAGTGAAGCGGGATATGGAACGGCCACGGCCGATGGATCGGCTGTTGTGTGGGGATGTTGGCTATGGAAAAACCGAAGTGGCGTTACGGGCAGCCTTCAAAGCGGTAATGGACGGGAAACAGGTTGCCATGTTGGTGCCGACCACCGTGCTGGCTCAACAACATTACGAGACCTTCCGCCAGCGTCTGGCGGCGTTCCCGGTGGAAGTGGAAATGCTTTCTCGTTTTCGGTCGCCGCGCGAACAGGATGAAATCATCCTGCGCACCGCAATGGGGGAAGTGGATATTTTGATCGGCACGCACCGCTTGTTACAGCCGGATGTCACCTTTAAGGATTTGGGATTATTGATCATTGATGAAGAGCAGCGCTTTGGAGTCACGCATAAAGAACACTTTAAAAAGCTGCGGACTGAGGTAGATGTGCTGACCCTTACGGCAACCCCCATACCTCGAACGCTGTATATGGCGCTGGCGGGCGTGCGTGATATTTCGGTCATCAACACACCCCCGGCGGAGCGCCTGCCAGTGATCACTCACATTGGGCCTTACTCTCCGCGGCTGGTAAGGCAGGCCATTGTGCGCGAACTGGAACGCGGCGGACAGGTGTTTTTTGTCCATAATCGAGTCCATAGCATTGAAGCAATGAAAAGACATTTACAAAAACTGGTGCCGGAGGCACGCATTGGCATTGCTCACGGGCAGATGGATGAGGGAGCGCTGGCGCAGGTGATGCACGACTTCACGCGCGGCAAAATTGATGTGCTCTTATGCACTTCCATCATTGAATCGGGATTGGATATTCCCAACGCCAACACACTGATCGTGGATCGGGGTGATGCTTTTGGACTGGCGCAACTGTACCAGCTGCGCGGGCGGGTAGGACGGGGTGCCCAAAGGGCGTATGCCTATTTCTTCCGCCACCGGCGCAAGCCGCCTACCCCTGAAGGACAGGAGAGGCTGGAAGTGATTGCCGAAAATACCCAGTTGGGGGCTGGCTATTCGATTGCCATGCGGGATTTGGAGATGCGCGGTGCCGGCGAATTGTTGGGCACCCGGCAGCATGGCTTCATTGCCAGTGTGGGATTTCATCTCTACACCCGTTTACTGGCAACAGGCCGTGCGTCAGTTGAAACAGGTTAGCGGCCTGGAGAAGGCTGAACTGGCCCTGGATGACCTGCGCGAGGTGAGCATGGCCGTTGCAGTGGATTTACCGCTGGCCAGCGGAATACCCTCGTCCTACGTGCCGGATCAGCAAACACGACTGAATCTCTACCGCCGCATTGCCGATGTTAAAGATCAGGCTGAACTGGATGCCTTAGCCACCGAATTCGAAGACCGCTTTGGTGCTTTACCCGATATGGTGCGCAACCTGTTTTATCAAATGAAGGTCAAACTGCTGGCACAGGAAGCCGGTTTGATTTCAGTGGGGGTGGAAAACGATCAGGCGGTTTTTCGGTTTCCTCCGCTGCCCGAAAGCGTGGAAACGCGCAACCTGCCGCCCATTGGCGGTTCGATACGCGCCGGTAAAAATGCTTACCGTATGCCCTTCTTGCGGGATGACCCCCACTGGCAGGATGCAATACTGGAGGCAATCGTGGCAATTCAAGCTGCCATTCGCGAGCCCGGCATCGAAAAAAGCGGGGTTCAATAAATTAGAAAATTTGTTCTTTTGGCCGTAACATGATACAATCGTAAGGTGCGGGTTTACTGGCCGTTAAGTAGAGAGGATCAGAAAATGGAATTTAAACTGCAGGCGCCGTATATTCCGACCGGTGATCAACCGGAAGCCATCCGTCAACTGGTAGAAGGTGTAAAAAAGGGCTTTCGTCATCAGGTTTTGTTGGGGGCAACCGGGACGGGCAAGACCTTTACGATGGCAAATGTGATTCAGGAATTGCAGATGCCCGCGCTGGTGATGGCGCACAACAAAACGCTGGCCGCTCAACTGTATGCCGAGTTCAAGGAATTCTTTCCCGAAAACGCGGTGGAGTACTTTGTCAGTTACTACGACTACTATCAACCTGAGGCGTATGTTCCTCAGCACGACCTTTATATCGAAAAAGAAACCGAAATCAACGAAGAGATCGAACGGCTGCGGCTGGCTGCCACAACTGCGTTGATGACTCGCCGGGATGTCATCATCGTTGCCTCCGTTTCCTGCATCTACGGTTTGGGCAGTCCCGAAGAATTTGGCAAAGGACAGATTCAGCTGGAAGTGGGCAGGATCTATCGCCGCAATGCACTGCTGCGTCAACTGGTGGAAGTTCAATACCAGCGCAACGATCTGGAATTGCGGGGCGGGACTTTCCGGGTGAGGGGGGATACGCTGGAGATCTTCCCCGCCTATGAAGACCGCAAAGTAATCCGCATTGCATTCTTCGGTGATGAAATAGAACGCATCCAGATCATCAATTCGTTGACCGGTGAATTGCTTGCCCAGCCGGATTCGGTGACCATTTTTCCGGCCAAGCACTACATCACCGGTGAAGACCGTTTGAAAATTGCCCTGCAAAACATCGAAGCCGAGCTGGAAGAGCGTTTGGAGTACTTTAAAAGAAACAACAAGTTTCTGGAAGCCCAGCGTTTGGAGCAGCGTACCCGTTATGACCTTGAAATGCTGCGCGAAGCCGGCTACTGTTCGGGTATTGAAAATTACTCCCGCCATCTGGATCAACGGCCGGTGGGTTCGCCGCCCTGGACGCTGATTGATTACCTGCCGAGTGAATATCTGTTGATTATTGACGAGTCGCACATGACCATTCCGCAAATCCGCGGCATGTATAACGGCGACCGTTCCCGGAAACAGACGCTGGTTGAGTATGGTTTCCGCCTGCCATCGGCGCTGGATAACCGCCCGCTCAAATTCGATGAGTTCGAAGAGCACATGGGCTACACCATTTACACCTCTGCAACGCCGGGGCCTTATGAAATGCAGCGCGCTGATCAGGTCGTCGAGCAGATCATCCGTCCGACCGGTCTGGTTGACCCGGAGGTGGAAGTGCGACCCACGCGCGGGCAGGTGGATGATCTGGTCAAAGAAATCCGCCAACGGGTGGAGGCAGGCGAGCGGGTTCTGGTCACGACGCTGACCAAGCGCATGGCGGAAGATTTATCGGACTACTTGATGGAAATGGGCATCAAAGTTCACTACTTACATTCGGAAGTGGAAACACTGGAGCGTGTGGGCATCCTGCGCGATTTACGGCGCGGCGTTTTCGATGTGGTGGTTGGCATCAACCTGCTGCGCGAAGGGCTCGACTTGCCGGAAGTTTCACTGGTGGCGATTCTGGATGCCGACAAAGAAGGATTTTTACGCTCTTCCACAGCGTTGATTCAAACGATTGGGCGGGCGGCGCGGCATGTCAACGGACGGGTGATCATGTATGCCGATACCATTACGGATTCGATGAAAACCGCCATAGACGAAACCAACCGCCGCCGGGCAAAGCAGATGGCCTATAATCAGGAACACGGGATTGAGCCGGTTGGAATTGTCAAGGCCATCCACGATCTGACCGAACGGATCTCAGCCGGGGCAGGTGTTGCCGAAGGGCGGGCGGAATACCGCACGGGTGAAAAAGGCGGCTTTTTACCCATGCCTCCCAATGAATTGAAGCGATTGATCAACGAATTGGAAAAGCAAATGAAACAGGCCGCCAAAGATCTGCAATTTGAAAAAGCGGCGGCGTTACGGGATCAGATCTTTGAACTGCGTACTTTACTGGCCGAAGAAAGCGATCTACCGCCATGGAAGAAAGCACGCTTGCTGGCCGGTGAAGATTAATATCGGATAAGATTTTGCGCCAGCGCAATTCGTTTGAAAGAGAACCCCGTTATACTGCGGATGAGTTTGATTTCAGCCGGTTTGGGAGTCATCATGAGTGTTCAAACCACCACGCCATTGAGAAACCTTCTCTTTCAAAGACACATTGCCATCCCGATTGAGCATGGATCGTGGGTGTTCCTGCTCGGACCAATGCTGGTTGGCCTGACGGCATCCGGAGGTTTCAGTGAATCTCAAAGGTGGGTGATTCTGGCGGCGCTGGCGGGATTCTTTTTCCGCCAGCCGCTGACCATCCTGATTAAAGTGATCAGCCGCCGCCGACCGGCCAGAGAACGGTTGCCGGCGATGTTCTGGATGGGGGTGTATGGCCTCATCGGCTCTCTGGCTATGGCTGGCATGATCGGTCATGGGCTGGGTTTTCTGGTGGTGCTGGCTTTGCCGGCTTTGCCGGTTTTATGCTGGCATTTGTGGCTGGTCAGCCGGCGTGAAGAGCGGCGTAAGCCCATTGTGGAAATAGTCGGTAGCGGCGTTTTGGGGCTTGTGGCGCCGGCTGTTTATTGGGCAGGAATCGGCGGGGTGGATTTTAACGGCTGGCTGCTCTGGCTACTTTTATGGCTGCAGGCAATGGGTTCGATTTTGTATGCCTACCTGCGCCTGAATCAGCGCGAGTGGAAAAATTCGCCCCCGTTGAGCGATAAATTGCGGTCGGCAAGTACGGCACTGCTGGCCTGCGGAGGCAGTTTTGCGGCGGTTGGACTGTTTTCTCTGGCAGGGGTGCTGCCGCCATGGCTGCCGCTGGCATATTTGATTCAATTTGTTGAAGCGGTTTGGGGGACATTGAGGCCGGCAATCGGGGCAAAACCGGTCGCAATTGGAGTGCGGCAGTTGATAATCAGTTCCTTGTTTATGTTTGCTTTTGCATTTTTATGGCAACCCCTTACCGGCCATTAATCTTTATGCGGCGAGGGGGTGTATTCCGGTAAATCACCGTACAACATGGCACGGTTGCGCCCCGATTTTTTCACCCGGTAAAGGGCATGATCGGCGTGGCGCAGCAGGGTGGTCAGGTCATAGCCGGAAGTGGAATTGGTGGATGCACCCATGCTGATGGTAACAAAAAGCGTCTCACCCCCTGCAGTGATGGGTTCGAGACTGATGGATTGGCGCAGCCTTTCCAGAGTGGGTTTGATCTTTGTATCCGTGATGCCGGATAACAACAGGACAAATTCATCACCACCGTAGCGGCCAAGCACATCGGTTGGCCGCAGGCGGTTATAAATCCTGCGGGCGACCGTGCTGAGAATTTGATCGCCGGTGGCATGGCCATAAGTGTCGTTGAAATCTTTGAAGTTGTCCAGATCGAAAACAATCAATGCTATGGGCAGGTTGCTGCGCTGGTGATGTTCGATGACCTCGCTGCATTTCTGGAATAAACCGCGCCGATTGTAAATACCCGTCAGCGGGTCGGTAACCGATAGGTTTTGCACTTCTTCATAAAGGCGCGCATTCTGAACGGCCAGAGCCGCCTGATCGGCAAGGGCTTGCAATCGAAAGATAACTTCTTCATTAAAAAAATCTGCTTTGGCACTATCCAGATTGAGAAAGCCAATTACCTGACCGCGGCTGAACAGCGGCATACCGGCATAGGATTTGATCCAATCCATGGCTGGGTTTCCACGCCAGAGAGTTGATTTTTCTGTATTGGGTATGACCAGCGGCAGGCCGCTTTCGTACATTTTCTGCAGGGTTGGAAATTCGCTGATGTTGAAGCGCAGCCCTTCGAGGAACTGACCGGTGGGTTCATTAACATAGCCCTTATGAAAGAGAACTTCAACCCGTTCGCCATCCAAAAGCATGATGTTGGCGGATTCGTGGGGAATGACTTTACCGAGATTGAGCAAAATCCTTTCCAGCACCTCTCGAAAATTTAAGGTGCTATTCAATGCGGAGGCTGTATCCCGCAAAGCGTCGGAAAGCGCGCGCAACTGGCGTTCGGTCTCTTCTGCCCACTTTCGTTCGGTGATATCAAACGCAATGACCAGAAAACCCAGTATCTCCGATTTTTCCTCGATGGGGGTCACCGAGCAATAAGCGGTGAAATTTGCACCGTTTTTTCGTTTCAGGGTGATTTCGCCGTTCCATACATCGCCACGGCGCACAATGGTGCGGATCTGATCAATATTGCCGATGGAGGATGAGGGAACGAAGGTTTCAAGGATGGGTGTTCCAAGCAAGTTTTCTATCGGATATCCGAATAATTGTTCACAAAACTGATTGGCGTAGAGGATTTTCCCGTTGTAATCCACGGCAATAGCGGCCTGTCCAATATTGTTGAGCAGGTCAGCCTGAAAGCGGATTTGTTTTTCGCGTTCTTTTTGGGCGGTAATATCGCGAAAACTGGCAATAGCACCTGCAAAACCTTCCTGTTCATCCGTCAGGGGTATAGCCGTTACCGATAGCCAGCGCACCTCACCGTTTGCTTTTAACAGTCCCTGCTCGAAATCCTTTACAATGATGTTTTGATTCAAAGCAACCGCTAGGGGGATCTGATCGGCGTTAAGAGGAGTAAGAATCGTGTCCACCTGTGACCAGCGGCAATCCTGACACGAAGGCAGGAGCAATTGATCTTGATGGTGGTCGAACATTTCCTGCGCGGCAGGGTTAGAAAAAACCACCTCCCCGGCGCGGTTGACCATGACAATCCCTTCCGAAAGGGTTTGTAAAATGGTTTCCATGCGTTCTTGTGCCTTTTGTAATGCCTGTTTTGCTCTGAACTGTTCAGTGATGACCTGAAAATAGACTGAGATGCCGTTTGTGCGAGGATAGACCCTCACCTGATACCAGTTTTCATAAGGCGGTTGATCGAAGTAAGTTTCAAAGCTCAGGGATTGTTTGTGCTGGATGGCATAACGATATTTTTCTTCAAATATAGATGCTCTGGCTTCGGGAAAGACATCAAATAGTGGTTTGCCCAGCACTTCTACTCGTTTTCGGTTGAGCATCCGTTCGGCAGCCTGATTGAAGTAGGTTACAATCAGGCGGTCATCCAGTGCAAAGAAAGCATCGCTGATACTTTCTAGAATGAGTTGAGGTTGTTCTTCAAATTCAGGCGGCAGGGACATACTTGCATCCCTCACATTCAATTTTGAATAAAATTATCACCTATTGACCTTAGTTTATTGGAAATGTAAATGATTTGCAAGGTATTGTTAATATTTTTTGGTTAAGATTGGATTATGAAAAATATATCTCGATCAAAGGGTTATAAGGTAAACCCGCTTTTCCTGCTTATAGTTACGTTGTTGTCTCTGTTCAGTCTGCTTTCGCCGATGCCTGTCAGGGCCGATGAAACTCCACCGCCGGCCGTAGGTGAGCCGGTAACCCTTGAAGAGTCGGAAAACACCATTCAATTTACCGGCTGCACACGGCTGGATTTTGAGCCGGTCAATGCCGATTTCGAGCAGCGGGTGGTTGAACTGGTCAATGACGAACGGCACAACCAGAACCTGCCGCCGCTCAAACGCAACCGCGATTTGGATTACGCCGCCCGTTACCACGCCAGAGATATGGCGGAGGACAATTACTTTGCCCACGATTCCAACGAAGCCAACTGTTCATGGAGTACGCGAATCAGCAAGTTTTACACCGGCTGGAACAGCCTTGCCGAAAATATTGCTGCCGTTTACAGCACACCTGAAAGTGTTTTTAACGGCTGGATGAACTCCGAGGGACATAGAGCCAACATTCGCAGCACCAGCAACCGCGAAATTGGGGTGGGTTACTGGGCGGGCGGTTATTACCGTCATTACTGGGTGCAGGATTTTGGCCGGCGCAGTACGGTCTATCCTGTGGTCATCAACCGGGAGTATGCACGAACCGATACGCCGGATGTGCAGTTATACATATACGGGCAGGGAGTATGGACGGAAATGCGCCTGCGAAACGATGACGGCGCATGGACGGCGTGGCAGCCGTTTCAGTCCAATCTCAACTGGCGGTTGAACTGGATTAGGGGCGTGCGCACCGTGACGGTGGAACTGCGCAACGGCTCACAAACCACCCAGAGTGCGGATACCATTGAGTTGACGAGCGGTGAGCCTCAGCTGGATGTTCAGCCCGCTTCGCTTACTTTCTTTTACGAATCCAGCACAAGACGCCTGCTTCCCCCCTCGGCTTCGATTTCGGTGCGAAACAGTGGTAATGATCTTGTGCTGAACTGGACGGTGGAGAGTATCGAAGGCGATTGGTTTTCCATTTCGACCAACAGCGGAAGTACACCGGCTAGTCTGCTCATCAGCCCCGATAATAATCCCGCTTTGTTTGCCCAAAACGAGATTTTAAGCGGGGGATTGACCATCCGCACCAGCGGGAGTATGCCGGTGGCCGGTTCGCCGAAGACGGTTGGAATACAACTGCTGGTGGTGCCGGAAGTGGCTCAGGTATATTTACCGCTGGTAAAACGATAAGCGGCCGAGTGGGCTCAATTTAGCGGTGGTCTGGTCAGGGAATTCACCACTCGCAGGGCGGCTTTGACCTGAGCCCCGATCTGCTCAAACTGGCCGTTATTGATCCATTGCCGTTTGGCCAGCCACGAGCCGCCGACTGCCAGCACCCGCTCGTGGGTAAGGTAAATCGGCAAATTTTCTGTCTGGATGCCGCCAGTGGGAATGAAGCGGATGCCGGGAAATGGGTCGGCAACGGCTTTGATGGCTGCCACGCCGCCCATGGTTTCGGCAGGAAAGAATTTGAACACCGTGAGACCCAGCCGCACTCCCTGTAAGATTTCATTGGGAGTTACTGCGCCGGGGAGAAAGGTTATGCCCTCGCGGAGTGCCCACTCTACGGCGTCCAGCGGTAAACCGGGCGAAACAAGGAAATCCGCCCCGGCGGCAGCCGCCTGTTTTGCCTGTTCAAGGGTCAGGATGGTTCCCGCTCCGAGGATGATTTTTGGATGGGCATTGCGGATACGCCGGATGGCTTGCAGCGCAGCCGGGGTTCGCAGGGTGATTTCCACGAGCGGCAGGCCGGCTTCGATCAAAGTTTCGGCCAGCGGAACGGCACGGTTCAAATCATCAATTTCCACCACCGGAATGATGGCAAGGGTATGAATGGAGTGATAAAGCGAGTTGAGCATCCTTAAAAATCCAGAAAGCGAGCCGGGTTTTTAACCAGAAGGATGGACAGGGTGGAATCATCCAGACCGAGTTTTTTCAGGCGGGCGATAAAATCCAGCAGGATATGACCAAGCCCCAAAGTCTGAGGGTTGTGAACTTTCCAGGACGATTTGCGGGCGCGGTCACCGGAAAGCAAAATTTGCCGCACAAAACCGGCTTCAATCAGGTCGCGGATGAGGACGGCGCGCTGATCATCGGCCCAGTATTGTTCCTTGCCGATTTGATCGAATCCCAAATAAACACCGCGTAGAGCCAGTCGGAAATAGGTTTCACGCGGCAGATTGCGGTCAAGGTGGCCGATGAGCAGTTTGTGAGGGGAAACACCTGCGCGGAGAAGTAAATCGGCTTGCTGGAGGGCATATGTGCCCGCTTCGGTGTGGGTGCTGACCGGCGCGCCGGTCTTTTGATGGGCAATCCCGGCCGCCCGGATGACCCGCTGTTCAATTTCTGTGGCCAGATTTAAACTGGTGGCTGCCTTAATCACACCCGCCCGGATGCCGGTATCGCCGATTCCGATGGTGATTTCTTCA
The DNA here is from genome assembly GCA_040754815.1 of Chloroflexota bacterium. Classification (GTDB taxonomy): domain Bacteria; phylum Chloroflexota; class Anaerolineae; order Anaerolineales; family Anaerolineaceae; genus Bellilinea. The sequence continues at coordinate 38,537 of JBFMBX010000002.1, read as the reverse complement.
ATCATCCGTTGGGCAATTTGTTCAACGGATTGATTTTCCAGCAGGGCGGCGGAAAATTTATCCTTATGGTGACCGGTGACGGCAATGATATGAACAGCGGTTGCCTGCGAAATTTGGCTCAATTCCAGAGGGGAACGGCCAATTTCCTCTGTGGTCATTTCGACCAGCGCATTTCCCCCCAGCGATTTGAAATAACGCAATTCGGCAACCGCCGCCGGAATTGAACCCAGCCCGAGGTCAGGATCCTCATTTGCCATCGAGTCGGGGAGGTGCCAGAGCACGTGTTCGTGGCAAAGGGTTAGCCCCAATTGATCGGCGGGAATAGCACCTGAAACCGTTTGAACTGCCATTCGATATCCTTTCTCAATCCAGCACGGCGCCTAACCGGCGAAGCAAGGATTGTAATCGCGGGATGGATACTTCACGGGGTTGACACTTTTGGCTTACGGCGAGGGCGGCTGCTGCCCCGGCTGCCTGCCCCATGGCCATGCACTGCCCCATGCTGCGTACCGAGGCGTGTGCGTCATGGTCGGCCGAAAGGCAACGGCCTGCCACCAGCAAGCCATCCACTTTTTGGGGCAACAAACAGCGGTAGGGGATGTGATAGGTTTCTCCTTCGGGCAGGTATTCCCAGCGGGTATCCTGCCCGGCATGATGTTCTTCGATAGGCGCGCCGCACTGGGCAATGGCATCTTCGAACTTGCGGGCAGAGAGAACATCCTCGCGGGTGAGGCGGTACTCGCCGAAAATTCTGCGGCTTTCCCGCACGCCGATCTGAGTGCTAAAACCGCCGAGGGCGGCGTTTTCGTAACCGGGAATTTGCTCGATGAGGAAGCGGGTATATTCGACTGCCTGCCGCCGGCCTTCGATTTCAGCAAAGGTCAAACGGGTCAAATCCAGAGGGTCAACATCGCGGACGCGGGTCATGTTGGTTGCCATCACCCCCGGCAGGGGAGTAATATGGACACTGCCTTCTTTGCGCGGTAAATCATAACCCAATTGTTCGGCGCGCTCCATTTTTGCGTGTAACTCGGACTTTTTGACATTTTTCGCCCGCGCCACATCCACATTGATCATTTTGAAGGTGGTGGTAAGGGATTGAATTGGCCCGTCCTTGCTGGATTCGAAGGGTACACCCATTCTTGCCGCCACATCTGCATCTCCACTGGCATCAATGACCACTCTGGCGGAGAGGCGGAACAAACCCGCTTTGCTGGCGATCACAACCCCGCGAATCTCGTCATCCTGAGGAAGGACATCCACCATCAAGGCGTGGTAAAGAAGGCGCACACCCACTTTCAGGGCGAGCTGCTCCCACACCACTTTGAGAATTTCCGGGTCGTAGGTTATGCCCTGCCCTGCGCCGTAGGTGTTGGGGCGGTAGAGGGCTGCTTTGTGTCTGAACAATTCTTCAACCACAAGGTCGGGAATACCGCCCACTACCTTGCGCGGATTGATGCCGGGGGTAAAAAAACCATAAAAAGTATCCAGTACCTGCGTGCTGATTCCCCCCATAAAACCATATCGCTCGACGAGTGTAACCGATGCGCCAAGGCGCGCGGCGGCGATGGCAGCGGTAGCACCGGCCGAACCCGACCCGATGACCAGTACTTCGGCAGGCGGCAGGTCTTGCAGAGTGGTCGAATAAATCATCATCTTTGCCTTCTCCAGAGGGGGTTATCGGACAGTCCAGCCGCCATCCACCGTCAGAACTGCGCCGGTGATAAACCGTGCTGCATCTGAGGCCAGAAACACGGCTGCGCCGGCCACATCTTCCGGTTGGCCAAAGTCGGCGGTCAAGGGCTGCAAGCGGGCAAGCCGGGTGCGAATGGACTGGCTCTGCTGGGCGCGCTGGCTCATCGGCGTGGCAATCAACCCCGGGCAGATGACGTTGGCGCGAATGCCGTGGGGGGCATAATAGGCGGCAATCGAACGAGTCAGGCTGATGGCTGCTCCTTTGCTGGCAGCGTAGGCGTGAGTGGCGAAGTCTTCATCTCCGCCCACAAGTCCCAGCACGGAGGAGATGACGACAAGTGCACCGTTGCGCTGCGGCAGCATGGCCTGAAGGGCGAACTTGCAGCAATAAAACAGGCTGTTCAGGTTGAGGTCAAGGGTTTTTTGCCAGCCTTCCAGAGTGCAGCTATCCACCGGCCCGTCGCCCCACCTTCTGCCGGAGCCGCCCGCCACATTGACCAGAATATCCAGATGCTGATGGCGGCTGATAACCTCCGAAACGGCTTTTTCGACCTGAAGCGGGTCGGTCACATCTACCTTCACACCAATGGTTTGCTGCGGATTTGCACAGGAGGCGCGGGTTTCTTCAACACCCGGTTGGTCAATATCCCAGAGGAAAAGATGCGCGCCTTGTTCGGAAAAAGCGCGAGCAATGGCCGCGCCGATTCCGCTGCCTGCGCCGGTGATGATGGCGATCTTATCCTTCAACTGCATGGTCAGCACCCGTAAACGCGTCTTACGCGGGCGCGATAATCATCGTAGCAGGCGTCGAACCGTTTTTTGGATTCTTCGCGTCCCAGGAAGTAACTGCTGGTCAGAACAATGGGCGGTTTGCCCATGGCGGTCAGTTTTTCAGCAATGCGACATTTCAACGCATTGGTAATCGCCGCTGCGCCAATGGTTGAACCGGGGCCGACCGGGTCTGAAAGTCCTTCAATACGCACCATGGCGTCACCGGCGGGGGTGCAATTATCAATCACCACATCGGCGATATCCAAAAGTTTTTTCCCGCTGGAATGGAGCGCCGGACTTGCCTGACAGTGATCCACCGAAACCACGGCAATCACCGGCATGTTCAACCGCCTGGCTTCCAGCGCTACATCTATGATGACTTCGTTGACACCGCTGTTGGAAAAAATGAGGAAACAATCCGGCGGCGAGAAAACAAAATTACGCAGAATGATCTGCCCTAATCCTTCAACATGTTCTAAAAACATGGCTTGCCGCTGACCGTTGGAACCGACCACCAGATTGTGAAAGGTGAGGGATAATTCCACAATGGGGTGGAAGCCGGGAAAACTGCCGTGGCGGGGGAACATTTCTTCCACGAAAATACGCGAATGGCCGCTGCCGAACATGTGTACCAGCCCGTCACCGGCGATGGTTTGAGCGCAGATTTCGGCCGCCTGTTCGATGTTCTCTAATTGAGTTTGTTGAATTCGGGTCAGGATTGCCTGAGCCTGATTCAGATATTCGATAGAGGCAATGTTTTGCATATATCCTCTGTGTATGGATTTAGCGTATTTGAGTAATGCTGTATTCGTAACGATCGGCGCGGTAATAACTGGTGGAATATTCGATCAAGTCGCCCTCTTCTACATAAGTAGCGGTACCCACATATAACAACGGCGCGCATTCTTCAACTTCCAGCAGGTCGGCGCGATAGCCATCGGCTGCCACGGCACGGACGACAATATCCATGCGCTTGATCATCAAGGCGTAGCGGCTGGTGAGCACTTCGAAGAGGGATTGATTGTTGAAATCTACCGTTTCAATGCCGGGGCAGCGCTCGGTCAGAATGATCGAAACCTGATGGCAGATCAATTCATCGTCACCGTAGCGCAGCCGTTCCAGAATCAGGCAGGGTGCCCCTTTAACTTTTTCCAGCACGGGGACGTTTTCTACCGAAACGACGGACGGCTCACAACGCAGGACTTTGGAAGAAGGTACCCTGCCCATTTCGCGCATCTGCTGGCTGAAACTGCGGTCGAGAAAGAACTGAATGCTGGGAATTTCGCGGACGAAGGTGCCTCTGCCGGGGTAGCGTTCTACCAGTCCTTCATCCACCAGCCTGCCGATGGCCTGCCGTACCGTCTGTCTGCCGACATTGTAAGCCTGACAGATTTCCAGCTCCGGCGGTAACATGCTGCCGGCTTTGATAATGCCGCGCTGAATCATGCGGCGCAGGTCCAGATAAATTTGATAATAAAGGGGGATGGGATTATGGGGGTCAACGGTTGAGTATGGTAGGCTCATAACTTCCTTTCTGGTAGGTCAGCATCCTGAAAAACAGGTCATTGGAGGGGATATTTTCCATAATCACGGGCCGCCTGAAACAAAGTGACCACGTTTTCGGGGGGAATATCAGCCTGAAGGTGATTGGCGGGAGCCAGAATGTATCCACCGCCTTCACCCAACTGGCGCAGACGAAGTTTTACCTCTTCAATGACATCCTGCTGGCTGCCCGGCATGGCGTGACTGATATCAATGCCGCCCAGAAATGTAATTCGATCCCCGAACTGCTGTTTTATTTGAGGGAGGTCATTGGCCGGCAGCGGTTCCAGAGGGTGGAGCACATCCACGCCCAGTTCGATGAAATCTGGAATCAGACGGCTGATTGCCCCGTCACTGTGCAGCATGATTTTTATTTCGGGTTTGTGACTGCGGATGGTATCAATCATTCGGCGCAGACAAGGTTTGATAAAGCGGCGGAACATTGCCGGGGAAAGAATCAGACCGCTGTTGCCGGCATAATCATCGCCGGGCAATTCGATCATATCGAACCACCTGCCGCCGGCGCGCATGGCGGCATCCAGAAGCCCGGTGAGCAGGTTGGTAATGCGGTCGAGCAGGGTTTGAGCAAAGTCGGGGTGGTCAATGAGATCGGTGAGGAAATTTTCGGTGCCGCGCAGATCACAGGCAGTTTGAAAGGGGCCGTGTGAGGCAATCATGCGCATGACCACAAAAAAGGGGGTTTGGGTTCGTAATTCTTCGGCGCGGCGGGCTACCCCTTCCATCCATAAGGGGTCGCGGGGATCCGGCCAGCGCACGCGTCGTTCGATATCATCCATGCTGGTCGTATCCTGAAGCAAACCGCGACCGGCATAGTAATAGGGCAAAGCCCGCTTCCATAATTGACCGAATGAATCGTAAAAGGTGTTTTGATCTTCACCGGGAATAACCGGACTGTTGGGCAGCCGTGCTGGCCAGCAGTAACGAAAATCGGTGCCGAGGCGAGCCAGGAGGCGGTCATCCATGTAGGAGATATTATGCCCCCGGCGAAAGGGCGGCACAGGCTCGCCCAGATGGAGGTGTTCGAGCAGGCGAAAATAAAGCTCATCCACAATACCGTATGAACCGCCGCCCAGCGCAGTGGGGACGCGGTCTGGCGTTTCGTGGTGGATGGCGGCATACACACGTTGACGGGGGAGCAAAGAATCGGTCATTTTTACCTGTCAGAGACGATTATTCAAATGTGCGGACATTGAGTCAATTGTATCCGAAAGTTCGCGGGAAGGCAAGTTGACACGCATAATAGAATCATCTATAATTAGAATGTTCGTACATTTGGATGTTTCAAATCCCCCTTCTTGGAGAAAACAAAAGATGAGTCACAAGATTGCCATGCTGGGTACTGGTTTGATTGGTCGTTTTTACACCATGAGCCTGCTCAAGTATCGCGGCAAGGAGCAAGTTGTTGTGGTTTATTCGCGGCGGGCAGAGCAGGCTCAAAAGTTTGCAAAGGAATTTGGCATTCCGAGGTGGACAACCGATATGGCTGAGGCCATCCGTGATCCGGAGGTGGACACGGTGGTAATTGGGCTGCCGAATTACCTGCACAAGCAGGCTGCTGTTCTGGCAGCGGAGGCGGGCAAAGCGGTTTTGTGTACCAAGCCGTTGGCGACGAACGCAGATGAAGCGCTGGAGATGCTGGAGGCAGTAGAAAAAGCGGGGGTCTTCCATGGTTATCTGGAGGATCTGGTTTATACCCCCAAAACGCTTAAGGCGCTGGAGTCGGCGCGCAAGGGAGCGCTGGGTAAAGTGTTGTGGGCTCGCTCTCGGGAAACTCATGCCGGCCCACACAGCGATTGGTTCTGGAACAAGGAACAATCGGGTGGCGGGGCGATTGTGGATATGGGCTGTCATTGCATTGAAATTGCCCGCAATTTCATCGGCAAGGAAAACCGCCCCATTGAAGTGACTTGCTGGGCCGATACGCAGGTTCACCCGATTGATGCCGAAGATCATGCGGTGGGGCTGGTGCGCTACGATAACGGGGCGATCGGTCAATTCGAGGTTTCGTGGACTTTTCGGGGCGGCATGGACCTGCGCGATGAAATTGCCGGCACGGAAGGGACGGTCTGGTTGAATCACTGGCTGCGCACCGGTTTTGAGATGTTCACCTCGGTGGGACAGGGCGGTTATGTCGCCGAAAAAGCAGAAGGCGATACCGGCTGGTTGTTCCCGGTCGGGGATGAAATTGGATCGCTGGGTTATGTGGAAATGTTCCTGGATATGTTCAACGCCATGGACGAAGGCCGGCAACCGATGGAGACATTTTATGACGGATATATTGTGAATGCCATTATGGATGCCTGTTATAAATCAGTACAATCCAAAAAATGGGAGCCGGTTGAGTTGAAAGTTTGGCGCGGCGGCGAGGGCAAAGGGTTTGAGACAGCACTGAAAGATTACGATGAGGAGCACTTTTTGATCAAAGAGGAACGAATGCCAAACGGCAATCTCAAAATCATCCTCAAGAACAAGAAAACCGGCCAAATCAGCCAGATTATTCGAGAATAGGGACTTTGTCTTTCTAATAAACAAAGTTCTTAATAAATTATACGAAATCGTCTATTGAATTTACAAAAGGTTTTTGCGATAATAAGAACAAGTTTTTACCTGCCTGACCGGCGGTAAAAATGTCCCTGTATCGGCGTTGAGTACGAGTCATTACTCTACCCATTTCCATGAATTCCACGAACCAGTCTCTTTATCCACGAATCAAAGCGCCAATTTTATTGAACAGCGCGGAAGCGGAGATCATCCGTGCTTTGCGGCGGCAGGGCTGCATTACTGCCACGGATATTACCCGCATGACCGGCTGGTCGAAGGCAAAGACCGCGCAGGATATTCGTGATCTTGTGGATAAGGGTTTCTTAATGGAAGCAGGCGAGGGTATTTCTCAGGGTGGCAGAAAACCCCGCCTGCTTTGTATTAACCGCAATTTGGGATATGTGGTGGGCGTTGATATTGGGGCAACCAGTGTAGATGTAGCGCTGGCAGATATTTCCGGCGCCATTCTCCAGCGCTATAGCGAGCCGGCGGATGTGCGTCAGCGGCCGGAGCCGTTCCTGCGCCGTTGCGTTGACATTATTTTTGAGTTGATGGATTTGCAGGGCTGCCGCGCCGAGCAAATTCTGGGAATTGGGATCGGCGTGCCGGGCCCGGTGGATTTTGCGCGTGGTGTGCTGGTGGCACCGCCGTTGATGCCGGAATGGGAAAACTTTGGGATACGCGGTTTTGTCAAGGAATCATTCCCCAATGCTTTTGTGGTTGTAGATAACGATGTGAATATCATGGCGCTGGGAGAGCAGCGTGCGGGGGATGGCGTGAATGTTGACCATTTTATTTTTGTGAAAATCGGCACCGGCATTGGGGCTGGAATCGTATCCAACGGAAAAATTCACCGCGGAAGCACCGGCTGCGCGGGTGATATTGGCCACATCTGCGTTGATAAAAACGGCCCAATCTGCCGCTGCGGCAATACGGGTTGCCTGGAAGCGATGGCGGCCGGCCCGGCGATTGCCGAAAAGGCCATGCAGGCAGCCTTGAACGGCGCCAGTCCATTCCTTAAAAATCTGATGGATCAAAATGGAGGAGTGCTGCGACCGGAAGATGTGAATGCCGCCTGCCGGGAGGGCGATCAGGCCGCTTTGGAGATCATTCGGGCCAGCGGTCAAATGATCGGTGATGTGCTGGCGGGACTGGTTAACTTTTTCAATCCCAGTCATATTTTTATTGGTGGAGGGATTGCCAATTTTGGCAATCATTTACTGGTTTCTATCCGTCGGGCGGTGCTGCGCCGTTCGCTGCCGCTTGCGACCACGCATCTGTCCATTAATTTTTCCCGCATGGGTGCCGATGCGGGGGTGACCGGGGCGGTTGCGCTTGCTCTGGAATACCTCTTTGTCATCGAAGATCAGCCAACCATGACCATTTAGAGGAGAATTTCAGGAAAGGAGGTGATTGCTCGTAGCCACAAACCTTGTGAACGGTCGTTCAATCGTATTTTTGTACCCACAAAATTTTGAAAGGAGAAGATGAACATGCAAAGAAAACCCCTCTTTACGATTCTCGCCCTCATCATGGTTGTTTCCATGGTGCTGGCGGCATGCGCTACACCCGCAACACCGACCACGGAACCACAACCAACTCAACCACCGGCGAGTGAGGAACAACCCACCCAACCGCCGGCCAGTGAGGAACAACCCACTCAACCTCCGGCCGAATCAAAAGGCCCCCCCTTCACCATCGGCATTTCGAATCCCTTCATCAGCAGCGAATACCGCACGCAAATGATTGCCGAGCTGATCGAAGTCAACAAAGAGTACATGGATAAGGGCCTGACAACCGAACTGGTGATCGAAAGTGCGGACACGGATGTGGCCGGTCAGATTCAGCAATTGCAGAATCTCATGGCCAAGGGCGTGGATGCGATTCTGGTCAACCCCGGCGATGTCAATGGTCTGAATGCGACCCTGCAGGAAGCAGTGAACAAGGGGATCATTGTGATTTCGGTGGATCAGGAATTGAATGTGCCGGGCGTGTATAACGTCGGTATTGACCAGAAAGAATGGGCAAAGACGAGTGCCAAGTGGCTGGCCGAGAAACTGGGCGGCAAAGGCAACATTGTGGAGATCGAAGGTTTCCCCGGACATCCGGCGAATGTGGCGCGCATGGAAGGGGTAGATGAGGTGCTTGCTGAATATCCCGACATCAAAGTTCTGGCCAAAGACACCGGTAAGTGGGACGAGGCAACCGGCCAGCAGGTGATGTCGAACTTCCTCGCGGCATACCCCAACCTGGATGGTTACTGGACGCAGGACGGCATGGCCATTGGGGCCTTGCAGGCGGTCATTGCAGCCAACCCGGCCAAGTTCCCCGTCGGTGTGGGTGAAGGGCGCTGCCAGTTCCTCAAGTTGTGGGAGCAGGTACTGCAGGATCACCCCGACTTCGAGACCATTGCAGTGGCCAATCCGCCGGGTGTTTCACCGACCGGTTTGCGGATTGCGGTAAACATGCTGCAGGGTAAGAAGGTGGATGAGAGCAAACTGGGTGGCGCAAACGGCCTGTCGTTTGTCATCCCCGTGCCGATCATCATCACCAAAGACAACCTGCAGGAAGGTCTGGATATCTGCAATGATAAACCGGATGCCTATCTGCTGGATGGCATCATGACCGACCAGGAAGTACTGGATACCTTCTTCTTGAAGTAATCCTATGAGTGTGTCGCTTTCTGCCCGTAATATCGTCAAACGTTATGGGGGTGTAGTTGCGCTGTCAGACGGCAACCTGGATGTTCGTTCCGGGGAAGTAGTTGCGCTGATTGGGGCAAATGGAAGCGGCAAAAGCACGATGAGTAAGGTCATCAACGGAGTAGTTGTCCTCGATGGAGGACAACTACTCCTCGATGGTAAACCCGTGCGCTTCTCTTCCCCTCAGGCGGCCCGCAAGATGGGAATTGCAACGGTCTTTCAAGAACTCAGCCTGGTTTCGAAGATGACCGTTGCCGACAACATCTGGCTGACACGCGAACCGCTGAAACCCAACGGTACGATTGACCGCAAGGCGATGAACGAAAAAACGAACGCCTTGCTGGATTTGTTCAGCGGAACATTCAAAGCCGATTTAAAACCCGATACGCTCGTTTCGGCTCTGCATCCGGACGAGAAGCAAATTGTGGAAATCTTGAAGGCCATCAGCCTGAATCCGCGCATTTTGATTCTCGATGAGGCAACGGCCAGCCTGGACAGCCGGCAGGTGGAGCGCTTGTTTGAACTGGTAAGGCGCTGGAAGGATGAAGGAAAGGCCATTGTCTTTGTTTCTCACCGCATGGAAGAGATATTCCGAATTGCAGATCGTTACAGTGTTCTGCGGAACGGTAAAACGGTGGGTCAGGGAGATATCAAGGACATCACCGAAAGAGATTTGATTCAACTGATGACCGAAAAAGAAAAAATCTTCCAGTTCACCAAGACAACGGCCGGTGAAACCGGTGAACAGGAAAAACAGGTCTATTTAGAAGTTGAAAATTTGACTACCGAAACGCTACGCGGAATCAGTTTTTCGGTAAAAGAGGGAGAATTGCTGGGAATCGGTGGTTTGCAAGGGCAGGGTCAACGCGATTTATTGCTGGCATTATTCGGTGATATTGCCTATCAGGGTACGGTACGGATCAAGGGAGAAGTGGTCAGGTTCAAACATCCCCGTCATGCCATGAAGAAGAAACTGGCCCTTGTCCCCGGCGAACGAGCGAAAGAAGGTTTGCTCTATATCCGTTCGATACTGGAAAATTTTATGCTGCCTTCGTGGCAGAAATACGGGTTTCCGCTCAGGATAAAACAAGCCCGGCGGGATGCGTTGACGGTTGGTGAAAGGCTCAATCTGGTCATGTCCGGTTTGATGGCGCCGGTCAGCAGTCTTTCGGGTGGCAATGCTCAAAAGGTGGTCATCGGTAAGTGGTTATTGCGGGATCCGGATTGTTACCTGTTGGATGACCCCACCAAAGGTGTGGATGTGAACACCAAAGCCGAGTTTTATACTCTGTTGACCGATCTTTCAAAGCAGGGTAAATCCATTTTGTTTTACAGCAGTGATGATGACGAATTGATCGGTTTGTGCGACCGGGTGATTGTACTTCACGATGGAAAAATACGCGCCGAACTCAAGGGTGCTTCGTTGACCAAAGAAAATCTGATTGCTGCCAGCATGGGTGTAACCAATGGAGGTGGGGCATGAAACGGCTTTCATGGGATGAGATGATGAACCGTTACCCTGCCTTTTTTGCGATCATCCTGCTCGTTGTGGCTTTACTGATCAATTTCATATTACAGCCCAATATGTTTGCCCGAGACACTTTGAACAGCAACATGCGCGTGTTTCTGCCAATCATCTTGCTGGCAGTCGGGCAGGCTATTGTTATTTTGGGCGGCGGTATTGACATTTCGGTGGGCGGGATTGTTTCGATTGTCAATACCATTCTGGCGACACAGGTTGGGTTGAACGGCTCGCCGGAGAAGATGTGGACGTTCATCTTTGTCTCGCTTGGGGCAGGGATTTTGGCCGGAGCAATCAACGGCTTCTTCATCGCCGTTTTACGGCTTCAGCCGATTATTACCACATACGCTACCAGTTTTTTGTATGTGGGTTTTGCTCTATTTATATTGCCCAATCCCGGCGGCGGCATACCTGCCGATGTTGCCAATCTTTACCGCAATACTACGCCGTTGGGATTGCCGCTGGCTTTTTATGTGATTGCTGTGGTGCTGGCGGTGTGGATGTATATCCGCTCAACCCGCTTCGGCAATTACCTTTATGCCGTTGGCGGAAATGCAGAAGCGGCATATGAAACGGCTGTGCCGGTGACATGGGTGCTGTTCAGCACGTATGTTGTTTCCGGTTTCATGTCTGCACTGGCCGGGATTGCCATTACCATGTTGAGCGGTTCGGGTAACGCGGAAATTGGCGTGCCGATGACGCTTACTTCCATAACGGCAGTGGTGATCGGCGGTACGGCACTGAGCGGCGGCGTTGGAGGTGTGGCAGGGCCGGTCGTTGGGGCGATTACCCTGGGGATTATTCAGAATATCATCTCGTTTGCCCGCATTGATACATGGTGGGAAACCTTTGTAAAGGCTACCATCATCGTGATTGCACTGGCTGCGCCGGGAGTGATTAACCTGCTGCGGAGGAAGAAGTTATGAGAAGGTTCACGATTTCCCCGCCGCTGGCGGCTATCTTACTTGCCATCGTTTTATTCCTGCTTTCGGGCTTTTTGCCCAATGGGTTTGGCAACGATATCAACGTTGCGATTGCTCAGGCAACCAATATTGTCCGTCTGGCCGTCTTTTTGGGGGTGATTGCCGCCGGACAAACGCTGGTCATCATCAGCGGTTTTGAAGGGATTGACCTTTCGGCCGGCTCGGTGGTGACTTTAACGGCTATTCTGACCTATGTGACGGTGAATGGGGAAGATGATAAAGTTCTGCTGGCTTTGCTTATTTCACTGGCAGTAGGGGCGGTGATCGGTTTCATTAATGGGCTGGGGATCACCTTTTTGAAAATTTCACCCTTTGTAATGACGCTGGGAATGTCCGGCGTGGTGACGGGGTTGATCATTATCATCAATCACGGCAATGTGAGCGGCAAGGTAGCGCCGATCATGACGCGCTTGATTGCGCGCCCGCTTTCCCCTGATATTCCGATCCCAAATGCCATCATCATCTGGATTATTTTTGGTTTTCTGATGTGGTTACTGCTGGAAAGATCCACATTCGGGAAACACCTTTTTGCCATTGGCGTTAACCGTGTTACGGCCAAACTATCAGGTGTCAATGTCACGGCTACCAATCTGGCCGTTTATACGCTGGCAGGCGCGCTGGCTGGTTTTGGCGGTTTTCTTGTGGTTGGCAATACGGGTGTCGTTTTCATTGCACTGGGGCAGCCGTTTCTCTTTCCATCCATTGCGGCGGTAGCAGTGGGCGGTACTTTGCTTTCGGGTGGAAAGGGCAGTTATTGGGGCACAATGGCGGGGTCTATTGTGTTGACCCTGATCACCAGTCTCTTGACCACCATGCAAATGCCCGACTCGGTGCGCAGAATGGTTTTGGGTGCAACGCTGCTGGTGATGATTTCGATCTACGGCCGGCAGCGTGGGTTCAGACAATAAAAATCTCAAATTCAGGAGGCAAGCCATGACTAAAACGGTTAAGGTCGGCATGATTGGAGCGGGGTTCGTCAGCGATATCCATGCTCACGCCTTCAAGCGATTCGTCCCTAACGCGGAAGTAGTTGCGGTAGCATCACCCAACCGCGCCGGTGAGTTTGCCAAAACCCATGGCATTCCTCACGCATTCAACGACTACCGCGAAATGCTGAAAATGAAAGAAATTGATGTCGTGACGATTGCCATACCCAATTACCTGCACTGTCAGGCCGCGGTGGATGCTGCCGCAGCCGGCAAACATATCATTTGTGAGAAACCTTTATGCAAAACATTGGAAGAAGCCGATCAAATGATTGAAGCGGCGCAAAAAGCAGGCGTCTTGCTGATGTATGCTGAGGAACTGTGCTTTGCGCCGAAATATGTACGGGCAAAGCAATTGATTGAAGAAGGCGCATTAGGCGAGCCGTTTCTCGTCAAACAATCCGAAGAACATGATGGCCCGCACATGCCATGGTTTTGGGATGTAAACCTCTCCGGCGGCGGTGTGCTTCTGGATATGGGCTGCCATTCGGTTGAGTACGGGCGTTGGGTGTTTGGCAAACCCAGGGTGAAAAGTGTCACGGCTTATTGCAATACTTTTGTGCATCATGACCGTACCAAAGGGGAAGATCACTCCATCATGGTGATCGAGTACGAAGGGAACAAAATCAACATTGCCGAAAACTCATGGGCCAAGGGCGGTGGTGTGGATGACCGCTGTGAGATTTACGGCACCAAGGGCAACACGCGTGCGGATTTACTGAAAGGCAGTTCTCTGTGGACTTACAGTCAGGAAGGTTACGGCTATGCCGTTGAAAAGGCCGGCACAACCCGAGGCTGGACTTTCACGATGTTTGAGGAAGTGTGGAATTACGGCTTTCCTCAAGAAATGCAGCATTTCGTCAATTGTGTTTTGGGGAAAGAAGAGCCCATCGAAACCGGCGAGGACGGACGGGAAGTTCTCAAAATCTTGTATGCTGCCTATCAATCCGCAGGAGAAGGGCGGCGGATTGATTTTCCGTACAACCCACCGCAGGTTGAAAAACCGATTGATTTGTGGCGAAAATTCTAAAAATTTTTATGGAGGTAGCATGACGGCTCTCGATATCAAGACCCTTACGTATGAACAACTGGCCAAAGTAATTGATCATTCCTTACTGCGTCCGGAGTTGACTTCACAAGAGGTGATTGAAGGGTGTCAGCTGGCGGCGCGCTATCATGTGGCAACCGTGTGTGTAAAACCCTGTCACGTGCGGCTGGCGGCTGAACAATTGAAAGGTTCGGATGTGCTGGTCAGTACCGTGGTGGGTTTTCCGCATGGCAGCAGTCTGACGGAGATCAAAGTTGCCGAAGCACAGCGCGCAATGGATGACGGTGCGGTGGAACTGGATATGGTGCTCAACATTGGAGAATTGCGCTCCGGTAATGATGAATATGTCTATCAGGACATCAAAGCCGTGTGCGATGTTGCCCACGCGCGCGGAGCAAAAGTCAAGGTAATTCTGGAAAATGCCTACCTGACCGACGAACAAAAAGTGCGCGCCTGCCAACTGGCAGAAAAAGCGGGGGCGGATTGGGTAAAAACTTCCACCGGCTTTGCACCCGGGGGCGCAACACTGGAAGACCTGCGCTTGATGCGCCGCTCGGTGAGCGAAAAGGTGCAGATCAAAGCGGCGGGCGGTGTGCGGACGCTGGATGCGCTGCTGGCCGTAATTGAGGCCGGGGTAACGCGGTGTGGTGCGACGGCAACTGCCAAAATTCTGGATGATTTCAAAGCGCGGCTGGCCGGTGAACAGTCGGCGGCTGGAGAAGTGAAAATTGGCGGGGATTACTGACAAAGGGAGGATGAACATGGCACAGTTGAACAAATCAACGATTGGCGTAGGGGTTGCCGGTACCGGCTTCATCGGCCCCGCCCACATAGAGGCGTTGCGCCGCAACGGCATTCCGGTGTTGGGGCTGGCCGAAAACAGTGCCGAAAAAGCGCAGCAAAAAGCCGCCGAACTGGGTATTCCGAGGTTTTACGGTTCGCTGGATGAGATGCTGAAGGATGAGGATATTCAGGTTGTCCATCTGGCCACGCCAAATTACCTTCACTACCCCCATGCAAAAGCGGCACTGCTGGCCGGCAAGCATGTGGTGTGTGAAAAACCGCTGGCGATGAATACGCGCGAATCGGCGGAACTGGTGCGGCTGGCGAAAGAGACCGGCAAGGTGAACGCGGTCAATTTCAACATCCGCATGTATCCGCTGGTTCAGCAGGCGCGCAGCATGGTGCAGAGCGGGGAACTGGGTGATTTGTTCATCCTGCACGGCTCGTATTTGCAGGATTGGTTGTTGTTCCCCACCGATTGGAACTGGCGGCTGGAGCCAGAACTGGGCGGCACACTGCGGGCGGTAGGGGATATCGGCTCACACTGGCTGGATTTGATTACCTTCATTACCGGTTTGCGTGTAGTCGAAGTGTTTGCCGATTTCAAGACCATTCACCCCGTCCGCAAGAAACCGGCTAAACCGGTGGAAACCTACGCTGGAAAAATTTTGCAGCCGGAAGATTATGTGGATCAGCCTATCTATACCGAAGATTACGCCACCATTTTGCTGCATTTTGAAAATGATGTGCGCGGGGTATTGACGGTTGGGCAGGTGTGTTCGGGGCGGAAGAACCGTCTGTATTACGAGATCAACGCTTCTAAATCCTCGCTGGCGTGGGATTCGGAACGCCCCAATGAGTTATGGGTTGGCCACCGCACCCAACCCAATCAAATCATTATGAAAGACCCGGCCCTGCTTTCACCGGAAGCGCGAGCAGTAACCTCGTATCCCGGTGGTCATAATGAGGGTTTTCCGGACACTTTCAAACAGCTTTATAACAAGGTGTATACCTACATCCTTGCCGGCGATTACAGCAAAACACCCGATTTTCCGACCTTTGCAGACGGCCATTATGAAATGCAGTTATGCGAAGCAATTGAACGCAGTGCAAAAGAAAAAGTTTGGACTAAAGTATAAATTCAATTGGAGGGAACGATGAAACTTGGATTTTTTACCGCCGCATTACCGGGGAGCACACTGGAAGAAGTAGCCCGCTGGGGGGCAGAAAGCGGTTTTCAGGCGATTGAAATAGCCTGCTGGCCGCATGAAAAAGCCACCCGGCGCTACGCCGGTGTGACCCATATTGACGTAACTCAGGTAGATCAAGCCAAAGCCCGCGAGATTCGTAAGATGCTGGATGGCTACGGCTTGATGATTTCCTCATTGGGGTATTATCCCAATCCTCTGCACCCCGATCCCGAACACCGCGAAACGGTTATTGCTCACCTCAAAAAAGTGATTGATGCTGCGGCATTACTGGAAGTAGGGGTGGTGGGTACATTCATTGGCAAAGATAAAAACAAAACCGTGCCGCAGAACCTTGAAGAATATGCCCGCATCTGGCCGCCCATTGTGCAGTATGCCAAAGAGCGGGGGGTGAAAATTGCCATTGAAAACTGCCCGATGATCTTCTCTTACGATGAATGGCCGGGCGGCAATAACCTGGCCAGCACGCCAGCCATCTGGCGCAAGATGTGGGAGATCATCCCGGAGGATAATTTTGGTTTGAACCTTGATCCTTCCCATTTGATTTTGCAAATGATTGATTACGAACGTGTAGTGCGGGAGTTTGCCAGTAAAATCTTCCATGTCCACGCCAAGGATTTGCACATTGACCGCGAAGGACTTTACAATCACGGCGTTCTTTCGCAGGGCATGGGCTGGCAGGTACCGCGCCTGCCCGGTCTGGGCGATATGGACTGGGGAAAGTTCTTTGCTGCCTTGACGGCTGCCCGTTATGATTATGTGATCAGTATCGAGCATGAAGACCGCGCTTTTGAAGGTTCGGAAGAGCTGGTCAAACGCGGTTTTTACCTGGCACGCGATGTTTTGAAACCCTATATTCATTAAACGACGAGAGGAAGCTGCCCTGTGCCTGGTAATTTAACCGGGCACAGGGACATTATGGATGAAAAAGACCTATGAAGCGATATATCGGCTGTGATTTGGGCGGTACCAATTTGCGGGCCGCGCTGGTGGATGTCGAAACGGGGAAGGTTCTCTTTCAGCAAAGTGTGCCGACGCTGGCACGCGAAGGTCACGATGCGGTGATGCACCGCATGGCAGATTTATTTCTCACCATGATCAAGGCAGCCGGCTTGAACCCCAAAGATGTGAGCGGCATTGGCATTGGTGTGCCGGGTGTACTTGACCTGGAGAAAGGAGAAACCATTTTCCTGCCCAACCTGCCCGGCACGTGGCCGCACGTTCCGCTGCGGGATGTGTTGCAGGAAAGAACGGGGCTGCCGGTTGCGCTTTTGAATGATGTCCGTTCGATCACTTTTGGGGAATGGCGGTTCGGCGCCGGGCAGGGGGTGGATACAGTGGCGGTGCTGGCCATTGGCACGGGTATCGGCGGCGGGCTGGTGATCAACGGTCAATTGCATCTGGGGATCGGCGGTACGGCCGGTGAACTGGGGCACATGGTGATTGATTTCAACGGGCCGCGCTGCGGGTGCGGTAATTACGGTTGTCTGGAAGCGTTTGCCTCCGGCCCGGCGATTGCAGCTATGGGCATGAAGGCTGTGGCACAGGGATTGACGACCAGAATTGGTGAATTATGCGGCTATGACCTGAATGCCATCACGCCGGCGCTGATTGCAGAAGCCGCCCGGCAGGGGGATGAAATCGCCTGCGAGATTTACCAGCAGGCCGGTTTTTACCTTGGGGTGGCGGCCTCCACGCTGTGTGCTTCGGTCAGCCCGAGGCGAATCATCGTCACCGGCGGGGTTGCCAATGCCGGCCGGCTGCTGCTTGACCCGATGGAAAGGACGATGCGAGAGCGCGTCCACATCATGCCGGTGGAGCAGGTGGAGATTGTGACGGGCTTGCTGGGTGACCACGCCGGCGTGATTGGGGCGGCCTGCTGGGCGGCCAACCGGCTGGGGTAGTTGGGGCATTTTTTGTTGATTTATTCGCGGCTCAACTTCATTGTGATATAATTTGGCTGCAAGGCAGAAGAATGCCGCCGGGGCCCGTAGCTCAGCGGCAGAGCGCGCGGCTCATAACCGCTTGGTCGAAGGTTCGAATCCTTCCGGGCCCACAAATCAGGAATTTGGTCGCCGGCCCCATCGAGGGGTGATATTCGAATCCTTGCGGGCGTACAAGTCAGGAATTTGGTCGCCGGCCCCATCGAGGGGATTTTATTTGCCGCAATGTTTTTGGTGATGTTCAAATCGTCCGACGGCCTGAACATCACCGGAAAAATTCCCTTTCAGGACTGCCTGTTAATAGTTACGGCAGTGTAACCACCTGAGCCGCACCCGGAATCAGGGCTTGAACTGCAGCGAAAATCATGCCGTGCTGGTCAACTGCAACGGCCAGAGGAATATCTAGATCGGTTGCTACTTCAGAACAGCTGCCCGATACCGGTGAGCAGGCGTTTAGCGTTCCTCCCTGTGCCAATCCGGGCAACCCGAAAAATGTCAGTTCAATGGCCATAAAACTGGCTTCGTCCATCTCTAAAACATAAAGTGTGCCATCTGGCCCAAAGGTCAGGTCAACGACCGAAGTAAAGCCGCTGGCAACCACACTGCAGGCCGGGCTGACGCCGCATTCCGCATGGAGGGTACCCGGTTCGATCCGCCAGACTCGCGAGATTCCTACAGCACCGGGAAAGCCGGTTAATTCACCGACATAGTAAGCACCATCCGGTCCTACCACAACGCTGGTGGGGACTGCTTCTGCCGGTAGTGCTTCCGGTAAATCACAATAAAATGCTATTTCCGGCGGAGCATCCGGGCAACCAAGCAGATTTTTGAAATTGGCGGTAGAAGCCAGTTGAGATGGGAAGGTTGCTACCCAATCCATTTTGCCTTTCCGATCCACCATCAACAGCGAGTTGCCGCCCGCATCCACAACGAGAGCCTTACCGCTGGGTGTTTGCTCCACTGCGTAGGGGTTCGAGTCGATAATACCCCCGTCGGGGTTTACCTCTGCTTCAAATCCGGAGATATCGGCGATCAGGCGCGTCTTGCCGTGAGTGATGAGGAATAACTTACCGCTGGTTTCACCTTCGCCGCCACCGGTAACTGCCCAGATTACTTCTTGCCCAACCGGGACAATTCCTGCTACCCCCGGCAAGGCGGCGACCAGTGTGCCTGTGTCGTGGTGCAGCTTGACCACTCCCGACCCGGCATCTGCCACGAGCAGGCTGCCATCAGGAGCAATTGCCAGATCAAAAAGGGGAGATGCAAACTCGTAATCGGTTACTGCCTCGGCAAAAGCCGCGGTTGGAGCGACCAGCAAGGCAAATACACTGAGCAGCAATAAAGAGGTGAGCAAAACGGATTTTCGGGACTTGCGTTGTGCAAGCATTAAATACACTCCTTGAATTTTTAAGAGCAAAACTACACGGTGGTTCGCAATATTTTCCCGGAAAGGAATGCGAACAGGGATACAGCCTTACAGTAGTGGCTTTTGCCTCCTTTACTGAGCAAAACCTGCCCCATTCTCAATTACCCGCCAATAAATATTGACAAATATCATCAATAATGTAGTATATCACGGCTGCGGGATAAATCAACGGCTTTATAAATAACAAATTCCAAAACGGCCTTTGGGAATGATGTTTTTATCCGTCATTTCCCGGCTTAACCCCAAAATCCCCGCCTTTTTCCCCCGCTGTGGGAATAGAATTGCAATGCGGCACGGTTTATTATGAGGCTGATGATGCTTGCGACTTCGTTTTCTACAGGGATGTGTGTGCTGGTGTGCAGCCGTCACACGGTGGGCGAGGCGGCCACCCGCCTGCTGGCCGAACTGGCGCTGCGCGGCAAGGTGCTGGTGATGGACGGCGGCAACCGTCTGCAGGCCTACCCGCTGGCGCGGGCGCTGCGCGAACGCACCACGCGTATAGACCTTCTCGGCCAGCGGGTGCTGATTCGCCGGGCGTTCACGGCTTATCAGATGCTGGCGCTGCTGGAAAGTGCACCGGCCGATTCGCTGCCGGTGGTTGTGCTTGATCCTCTGGCAACGTTTTATGACGAAACGCTTGCCATCCCGCCGGCGCGCCGGCTTTTGCAGCGCTGCCTGCAGCAGGTGGAGCGTTTGCGGAAATCCGCCCCGGTATTCCTCTTGCTGGCGGCTGTACCTTCTCCGCAGCGGCGTTTTTTACAGGAGATGGTTTGCCAGAAAGCCGATGTACTCTTTTTCGAAGAGGAGAAGCCGCCGGGCTTCTCCCAACCCGCACTTTTTTGAGAGGTGAGAACAGCAATGGGGCGCACTGTTCCAACAATTACCCGTCAACTGAACGAAACTGAAACCATGCTGCAAAGCTTTCGGCGCACCCTGCGGCGTACCGATCAAACCCTGCTGGATGGCTTACTGGCTTCGGCGCATCGTCATCTGGCAGCTGTTTCGGCCAGCGGCGCGCTGCTGCCCTTTGAGGCAGCATTACTCGCCATGCTGCTTGAGCAGGCGCGTCAGGTGGAGCAATTGAGCCGGCAGGTTACCATGCTGGAAGAGGAACTTGCCCGTCTGCGCGGCCATGAAGATTGAAAGCACGGGCTGGCTGATGGATATATACACCCGTCCGGGCGGCGAACTGATTTGCTGGCTGCTGGGGGAGGATGGGCGGCGCTGGTTACTGCGGATGGATTTCCCGGTTACCTTTTATGCCGCCGGCAGAGCGGCTGATCTGCGGCAGGCCTGGCGTTTTCTGTCCGGTCAGGCGCGTTGCAGTCGCGCTACCCGCCGCGATTTGATGGAAGGCGAGCGTACCGTGCTGGCGGTGACGGTGGATTTACCGGGCCGGCTGCATTCGATCTATCAGCGGTTGGCGCAGGCCTTTCCTCAACTGGATTATTACGATGCCGACCTGCCGCTTTCGGTTCGCTTTGCTGCTCAAAGCGGTGTATCCCTGCTGGTACGATGCCGTTTTGAAACGGATGGTCAGCAACTGCTGGGTTTACAGCCGCTGGAATCGGCGTGGGAAATGCAGGCTGCACTGCCCCCTCTGCGAGTGATGGAGATAGATTGTGGCGATGACCCCTTCCTTCATCCCCCGCGGGAAATTGCCGTTTGCTGCGGCAGACGCCGCTATCACTTTGCGCTGCAACCGCTGCGGGCGTTTCTGGTTAACCTGCAGGCACTGCTGAATATCTATGACCCCGATGTGATTTTGACCCGCTTTGGAGATACGTGGTTGTTCCCGTTTTTGAATGAAAGAGCGCCGCTGTTCAACCCCAACCGCGACGAGCAGATGAAGGTGGAATTCCGCCGCGAACGCAGTCTGTTCGCCTACGGGCAAGTGCTTTACCGCGGCGCGCAGGCCCTGCTTTTTGGGCGCTGGCACATTGACCGCTGCAACGCGCTTTTGTTTGGAGAAATCGGGCTGGCGGGCGCGCTGGAACTGGCGCGGGTGAGCGGTTTGGGCGTTCAGGAGGCGGTGCGTAAATCGCCCGGCGCAGGCATTACGGCGCTGCAAATGCAAACCGCCCTGCGAGAGGGAGTGCTTGTCCCCGCAGTGAAACAACAGGCCGAAACTACCCGCACACTCACCAGCCTGATTCGTTATGACAAAGGAGGCATGGTTTACCAACCGCTGGTGGGGGTACACCATGATGTGGCGGAGCTGGATTTTGCCTCGATGTACCCGGCGATCATGGTGCGCTACAATATTTCACCCGAGACCCTGAACCAGAGCGATGCGCCGCCGGGACTGATTCCACGAACCTTACAGCCGTTGCTTGTCAAACGGCTGGCGCTTAAACAATGCCTGCGCGCCCTCGACCGGCGCGACAGCCGGGTCGGCGACTTGAAGGGCCGCCAGACCGCGCTCAAGTGGCTGCTGGTGGTGTGTTTTGGGTATCTGGGATACAAAAATGCCCGTTTTGGGCGGGTCGAATCGCACGAGGCGGTTACGGCCATCAGCCGTGAACTGCTGCTGCAAGCCAAAGAAAGTGCCGAAGAGATGGGTTTCACTGTATTGCACATGTATGTGGATAGTTTGTTCGTTAAGCGGGAGGGGGCACGCCGAGAGGAAGATTTTTTATCACTCGTGGAAGAAATTCAGGCAAAAACGGGAATTGGTGTAACGCTGGAAGGGGTGTACCGGTGGCTGGTGTTTCTACCGGCGCGGCGTGATCAGCGTATCCCGGTGGCTAACCGTTATTTTGGGGTGTTTCAGGATGGTTCGCTCAAATACCGCGGTATCGCTTTGCGCCGGCATGATACCTGTTTGTATGTGGCCGAGACTCAGCTGGAAATTCTACACTGTCTTGCCCGGGCCGATGATCCCTGCGAGCAGAGAGAAACAGCGTGGGCGCTGGCAGGCAGGCGCATTCAGCGCCTGCAGCGCGGCGAGGTGCCGGCAGATGCCTTGCAGATGGCGGTCAAGCTCAGCCGCGATCCACAGGCCTTTCGCCGTCCTTCTGCGGCGGCGCAGGCCGCCCGCCAGTTTCAGGCGCAGGGGGTGACGGTGCGCCCCGGCATGCGGCTTTTCTTTTGGTTCACCCGGCAAGGGGTGAGCATTGCCCCGCCGCCGCCAGAAGAAATGGACTGGGACCGCTACGCGCGGCTGGTTTTGCGGGCGGCGGGTGAACTTCTGGATATCCTTCGGCCGGCACAAAAGAACCGACAGTTTTATCTGCCGCTTTTGAGGTAACCCGCCGATACTATTATTCACTCACGACGATACGGGCATCCACGATTTGCATCCCGCGTTCAAATACAAGGGCCGGATTGAGATCAATTTCGAGAATATCCTCGTTTTCAACCAGCAGGTGAGAGAGCCTCAGCATGGCATCTATCAGCGACCAGCGGTCGGCAGGCGGTTCGCCGCGCACGCCGCGCAGCAGAGAGGCGCCGCGCAGTTCGTCCAGCATTTCTTCGATATCCGTTTGGCTGAGGGGGGCAAGGCGGATGGACACATCTTGCAGGGCTTCTGCATAAATGCCGCCCAAACCCAGCACCACTACCGGTCCGAAAGAAGGATCGCGTTTGCCCCCAAGGATGATTTCCCTTCCTCCGCTCAGCATTTTTTGAATCAGGTATTCTTCCGGTGGTTCAAGCCCTTGCCGGCGAAAACGCTTCTCCATTTCCAGGATGGCAGAAGCCAGCATGACCTCATCGGGGATATTCAGCACAATCCCCCCGACCTCTGTCTTGTGAGTTGCCTGTGCCGAGATGGCTTTGACCACCACAGGATATCCCATGCGGGCTGACACCTCAACCGCCTGGGAAAGGTTATATGTTTTTGCCCACGGTGCTACCGGCAGGCCGTAAGCCTCGCAAATATACATGGCTTGATCCAGCGGCAGGAGGGAGGAAGTTTTCTGGCTGATTACCCAGTGTGTTTTGCTTTGGGCATCAGGCGGCAGGGTAATGGGCGGGGGCGAGTATAGAGCGGCCTGTCGTTGGCTCACCCGTTGATAATGATCGCGAGAAGCAGCAAGGGCCTGTACGGCTTCGTATACCTCACTAAAAACAGGAAAGCCTAAATTTTTCTCCAGATAATTCAATTCACTCATTTCCGTGAAGTAGCAGAGGGCAACCGGTATTTGGTATTGCCGGCTCAGATCTCTGATCTTTTCCGCTACCTGGCGGGCTGTTGGAATTGTTTCGCGGCGGTAGTTGAAGATGAGCAGAACAGCATCGGCCTGATTGAGCTGAATGGCTTTTTCGATGAGGATGGGGTAGGCATCAAAATTGAAAACGGTGCCAAGGTCAAGCGGGTTCATCCGCTCGATGACATTGGCGCGGAAAAATGGTTTTGCCACTTCGATTAGGGCCTCACTATAAGCAGGCAGTTCAAACCCAAACTGACTCGCGCAATCCACAGCGATGATGGCATGGCCGCCTGAACGCGAAAATACCGCCAGACGATTGCCGCGCACCGGCGGTAACATAAAACCCTTGCTGTAATTCATCATTTCGCGAAAGGTCAAAGCCCGGGTAATTCCATACTGGCGAAAGGCAGCGTTGACGATTCCTTCATCGTTTGCCAGTGCGGCAGTGTGCGATTGGGCAATTTGAGCGCTGGCCCGGCTGGTATTGGATTTGTACACAATCACCGGTTTGGGGGATTGAGCCGCCAGTTCAACCAGCTGCCGGCCTTCAACAATGCTTTCGAGATAAAGGAGGATTACCTGAGTGGCATCATCATGGATAAAATAACGGAGGTAATCGCTTTCTTTGAGGTCTATTTTATTTCCAACGCTGACCGATTTGGCAATTCCCAAGCCTGCGGCTGAGAGCAAATCAATACACGTCAGGACAACACCGCCACTTTGAGAAACCAGCGAAATCGTTCCATGCGGAATCTCATGGGCTTCGGTTGGGATGAAAAAAGTGCAAATTCCGCTGTCGGTGCAAATAATGCCGAGACAATTCGGGCCAATAATCCGCATTCCCCATTTTTGGGCAATCTGGCATAACTTTTTTTCCAGCAGTGCCCCCTCTTCGGAAAATTCGCTGAAGCCGGCGGATTCAATGACGGCATACCGCACCCCGGCTGCGCCTAATTCATCCAGCAGGCCCGGGACTGTTGCCGCGGGGGTGAGAATGATGGCTAAATCAATGCCGGCAGGCAACTGGCTTACCGATGAATAAATGGGGCGGCCAAGGGTGTAACCCTCGCTGCGCCCCAGCAATACCAGTTGACCCTGATAACCAAATTCAATGATATTGCCGGCAATGTGGCGGGCAAGATTATCCGGTTTATCTGAAACCCCCGCCACGACGATGCTGCGCGGATAAAAAATTTGATCCATGATTTTGCCTCACAAAACCGGCCCGAATTGGAAAGTGGACCTTGCAGAGAATAACTAAATTATGGCACAAACATTCTTTCAATACCTCTCATGACGGATTGTGGTTTTGGGTAGGAATGCTGCTCAAAGCAAGGTTCATTCCTGATTGAGCGGCTGACCATTGAGGGTGGCACTGATGGTGATGGGTGTGTGGTTCTTCAATGCAACTTCGGTGAAGCACATTCGGCGGGCAAGGCGAATCAACTCAGCAATGACCGGTTGCGGCTCATCCGATTCGATTTGAATTTCGACTTCAAAGCCATCACAGAATGCTTCGGCATCACCCCGTAAAACCGAACCCTGCTCATGAAAATGTGCCGTAACTTTGACGATTTCTTTATGAAGGTTTAACTTCTTTTTAGACGCAACCTGCGTCACATGAGAAATCAGTCAGAGTGCCATGCCGGAAACAAAATAGGTCAACGGTGTGGGGGCAGTTCCTTCACCGCCGGGGATGTAATTGCCCTCATCACTGATGAAGGCAAACATCCGCCCGGTTTCGGGCTGACCGGCAATGACCTGTTTGCGCCATTTTTCGATGGAGGTGGCAGTGGCTTCAACGAGAATGTGCCGATGAGAGGTTGGTTGTGTATCCATTTCTTGTCTCCTTCAGAATTATGGTGGAGTTATTCCAGACTATATCATTATTTTGTCCGAAAAATTTATTGGATTTTTATTTTCTTTTTAGCCTTTCCTTATGGCAGGAAGACCAGATTCAGGGCATATTATTGAACGGTTGTCTAACCTTATTTCACGAATATCTGTAGAGAGGAAGTATGAAATTCCGAGACCGTTTGATCATAATTATTACATTGATCTTGATTGTTGTCATGGGGGCAAATACGGGCTGGATGGTCAGCCAGTCGCGGCAGTCGCTGCTGGATCAGACCCGATCCAATGCTGTGGCACTGGCTGAGATGTTTGCTCACTCGGTAGATTTTGCCAGTCGTATTCCCGAGGAAGTGGATCAAATCGTAGGGAGACAAATGGTCACGCAGGCGCGAATTTCGGCTTATTTGATTGATGCGGCGCTCAAAGCCGGTTTGAGTGAAGCCGAAATTGAAGAGATGCTTCGCGCCATTGTGGACAGCACCGATGTGAAAGAATTCTGGATCACGGATGACACCGGTACAGTAGTTTATTCCAACATTGATGTTCCGTTTACGTTCAGCCCCGATCCAAACGAGCAGCCGCAAGCCTATGTGTTTTATCAATTGCTCGAGCAGGAGAACGGGGAGGTGGTTCAGTCGGCGCAGGTGCGGGAACTCGATTCTAAACTGTATAAGTATGTGGGCGTATCCGGTGTTGATAGCCCGCGCATTGTCCAGGTTGGGGTTGAAGCAACCTATCTGGATGAGATAACCCGTACCATGAACCTGCAAACGCTGGTTGAAAAGACGGTCACGGTTAAAGATGTAAACGCTGTGGCCGTAAAAGTGGGCGATCAGGCTGTGGTTTTCAGTGCGCGCGAAGGTTTCACTCAGGATGATTTGTTGAACGAGGATTGGGAAAAGAGCGTTCAACAGGCAACCACCGACGGGCAGGTGGTCGTGGATGAAATAAGCGGTGCACTGCGGGTTGTTTATCCGGTTATAACGGCAAACGGCGAGCAGGCAACCATTACGGTGTTTATGAGCACTGCAGGTGTCACTCAACAGGTTCGCCAGACTTTGACAACGGCGGTCATTGCCACACTGGTTTTACTGGCAATCAGTCTTGCGGTGGCTCTTTTCGTTGCCAACACCATCACTCGCCCGCTGGGTGTGATTGAGAAAGCGGCCGATCAACTGGCAGATGGTGATTTGAGTTTTTCGGAAATACAGCAAAAGCAGCTGGCATCCATCTACAGCCGCAAGGACGAGCTGGGTACGGTTGGGCGAGCATTTCAGCGTTTGATCAATTACTTTACCGAGATGATTGAGGTTGCCAATCGTTTGGCGGCCGGTGATTTGACCCTCTCGGTGAACCCGCGTTCGGAACGGGATGGTTTGGGACAGGCCTTTTCCACGATGATTGCCAGTCTGAAAGGTACCGTCTTCCGCCTTTCACAAAGTTCGAACGAATTGGATAAAGCCTCGGCGGAACTGGCTAATTTTGCGGAACAGGTGCGACTGGCATCGGAACAGATTGCGCAAACCATGCAGCAAATTGCCATGGGCTCTTCTCAGCAGGCTGAGTCGGTGCAGCGGACGGTGAGTTCAGTCCATCAGATGGCAAATGCGATTGATGGAGTTGCCAAAGGCGCGCAAGAACAGGCCAGAGCGGTGACTGCTGCTTCGCAGGTTTCCAATCAAATGGGTGATAAGATGCAAAGCGTTGCCGAAACAGCCGCCGAAGGCGCACAGAATGCGATTAGCGCGGCGCAGGTGGCGCAATCCAGTGCTGAAACGCTCAATCAGATGATTAATGGTATGCAGTTGATCAAAGAGAAAGTTGATCTTTCCATGGATCGTGTTAAGGAAATGGGCAGCCGCTCTCAACAGATCAGCGTGATTCTGGAAACAATTGAGGATATTGCCAATCAAACCAACCTGCTGGCGCTCAATGCGGCCATCGAAGCGGCACGCGCCGGTGAACATGGCAAGGGATTTGCCGTGGTTGCCGATGAAGTTCGCAAACTGGCAGAACGTTCGGCTCAGGCGACCCGCCAGATTGGTGAACTGGTTGCGGAAATCCAGAAAACGGTCAACGAAGCGGTTGAGGCGATGAGCCTGAGTGCCAAAGAAGTAGAGAACGGCGTGGCTCAGACTCATCAATCCAGCGAAGCATTGATGCGCATTTTGGAGGTCATCCAGCAGGTGCGCCAGCAATCGGAAACCATTGCAGCGGCCGTCCGGCAGATTTCCGGTTTTTCCAATGAACTGATTGATGTGATGGACTCGGTTTCTTCGGTGGTTGAAGAAAACATTGCCTCAACCGAAGAAATGTCCGCCAGTTCAACGGAAGTATCAGAAGCAATGGAAATGATTGCCAGCATCAACGAGGAAACCAATGCTTCCATTGAGGAAATCAACGCCGCCGCACGCGAAATGAGCCAGCAGGTACAGGATGTAACATCGGCAGCAGTCTCCCTCTCACAAATGGCTGCCTCGCTGCGCGGGCTGGTGGAACAGTTCAAAGTTTCTTGAAATTTCGGGTAAAAAAATCGGCGGAGAGGTCAACTCCGCCGATTTTTTTATTTTGTCCAACAAAACGGTTTATTTTTCGGTGATTTCCACTCCGTTTTTGAAGACATGCAAGGGGGCTTCGTGATTCCAGATGGCTTCCCAAACCGAGCCGGCATTCAGGATAACCAGATCGGCATTGCAGCCTTCTTTCAAACCGTAATTCGGGATATTCAAGGCCAGTGCGGCATTGGTGGTGATGAGGTCGTATAAAATTTCCAATTCCTCGCGGCTGGTCATCCACATGAGGTGAGCGGCAAGGAAAGCCACTTCCAGCATGTTGTTGCGTCCGAAGGGGTAGTAAGCATCGGCAATATCATCCTGACCGAGGGCAACGCGCACACCGGCTTTATAGAGCGATTTAACGCGGGCATAGAGCGGACCGGTTTGCGGGTCAGAAACCACACCAATCTGGGCGCGCTTGAGCAGGTATTCGATTTTACGGTAGTAAGGTTCGGGGTAAAGTGCCATAGCCCGTGCATGTTGGGCCGTGACACGGCCTTCCCAGCCTTCTTTGATGGTTTTGACGGCCAGCATTTCGAGCGTGCGCAAGGTGGGGTCGCCGGCATCGTCAATCAGCATGGAGACCGGTTTGTTATATTTCTTAGCCAAAGCAAACATGCGGTCAATGTGTTCTTGCGCATCGGCATCGGTGTACTCGATCCATGGGATGCCGCCAACCACATCTGCACCGAGTTTGAGGGCTTCTTCAACATAATCTTCTGCGCCGGGGTCACGCACAACGCCATCCTGAGGGAAAGCAACCACCTGAATTTCTACTTTGTCTTTGAATTCCTCGCGGGCGCGGATGAGGGCTTTGACCCCTTCCAGCCGGGCTTTGGTATCGGTATCGGCAAAGGCGCGGATGTGGGTATTGCCGAAACGAATGGCCAGTTTGACTGCCTTGCGGACATTTTCGATGATCCACGACTCATCGTACTTTTCTTTGACTCGGGCGGCAAGTTCAATCGCAGTCATTGCTCCGCCCATCGACTCTCCCGTATACGCTCCCAGCGCTTCATCATCCATCATGGAAAGCGTGTAAACCTTGCAAAGGTGTAAATGACCATTCACAAAAGACTCGGTCACCAGGTGTCCGCCGGCATCCACAATCTGTCTGGCTTCGCCATCTACTTTCGGGGCGATAGCAGCAATTTTCCCGTCTTTAATCCCAATCTGGAGCAGATTGTTGCCAGAAAAGCGGGTTCTGGCATTTTTAATCAAATAGTCGAATGTCATTGTTCCCTCCGGAGTAATGTTAAATTAATCCTGCCCGTAATTTATACGGGCAGGATTTAGATTTTCAGGCTTTCTCGGTCATGCGCTCGCGAATCAGCTGGCGGGCGATTAACGCACCGTCACGGATCGGTTCGTAACCGGTGCAGCGGCAGAGGTGTTTGTTGAGTGCGTTGGTCAATTCGGTTTCGCTGGCATCGGGTTTGCTTTCTAGCAGGGCATGAAGTTCCATGACAATGCCGGGAATGCAGAAACCGCACTGGACTGCCCCCGATTCGGCGATTGCCTTCTGAATGGGGTGCAGTTCCATGCCTTTTGCCAGACCTTCGATGGTCAGAATATCCGCCCCTTGCATTTTACTGGCAGGCGTGTTGCAGGATTTGACGGCCTTGCCGTTCATGACAATTACACAGGTACCGCAGGTGCCGTTATCACAGCCGCGTTTTGTGCCGGTCAAATCCAGCACATCGCGAATCACGTCAATGACCATCATCTCATCATCAATCTCAACGCTACGAAATTCGCCATTGATGGTAAAGGAAATTTTTTCGGTCATTTCAGGCATACTCCTTTTGGTTTCGGGCTTCGAGTGCTTTTTTGACCTTTTCGGGGGTAACCGGGATTTCGTAGAAATCAACCCCAATGGCATCGTAAATAGCATTCAGGATAGCAGGGGGCACACCGATGACCGGGTGTTCTCCGATGCCGCGAGCGCCAAAAGCACCGATGGGATCAGGTGTTTCGATGAATTCAATGGTTTGCTGGGGGGCTTCTTTGTAGGTGGGGATGTGGTACTGGAAGTAATGTGGGTTGAGGATATGACCTTCTTCATCGAATTTTACTTCTTCGTACAATGCGGCGCCCAACCCCATCAAAACACCACCCAGTACGGTGCCACGGATCTGCAAGGGGTTGATGACCTGACCCACATCAAAAACGGAGGCAAAATGGTCCACGTAGATTTTTCCGGTTTTCTTTTCGATGCGGATTTCTGCTGCCTGGGCACCGAAGGTGTAGGTCACACCTAAATTACCCTGCCCGTTTTGATCGGGGTTAGAATAGCGCGGCAGGCGGGCATCGGCGACGGATTGGGCTAAATCGCCGATGGTGATGCCGTTATCGGTGATGTAACCGCGTGCCAGTTGTGTGACCGGAACACGGACGGAAGGGTCGCTGCGCAGATAGACATATTCCCCATCATATTCCAGATAGTCTTCATCGGTGCGCAGCACTTGAGCGGCGGTTTTCTTCAATCCCTGTATCAGTTTCTCAGCTGCGCGGACAATGGCGCGCCCTCCCTGCATGGTGAACATGGAGCCGATTGTTTGCCATTCGTAAGGGGAGAACTGGGTGTCAATTTCATTGTAACAGCGGATTTTTTCGGGTGGAATCTTAAGGGCTTCGGCAGCGATCTGGCGCACCACCGTTCGCAAACCCTGTCCCACTTCTGCACCGCCCATATTAACCGAAACGCTGCCATCAATGTTCATCTTCATGTAGCAGCCTTTGGTGGAGAAGGGCGCGCCCTTGGGTGATTTCATCAAAGCCGCAAACCCGCGGCCGTAATAAAATTCTTCGTCCTCTTTCTTCTCTTTGGGTTTACCGAAGACGATTTGTTTAACACGTTCAGCGCAGGCCTGCATATCTCCGTTGGATTTCCACATGCGCTCCCCAAGGGAGTTGATACTGCCTTCGCGCAGATAATTTTTAGCGCGCAGTTCGAACGGGTCCATGTTTAACTTGCGGGCCAGCATGTCCATCATTCTTTCGGTGGCCAATTGAGGTTCGGGGTGACCGTAACCGCGGAAGGCACCGACCGGCGGTGTGTTGGTATAAACGGTGTAGCCGGTTAGATCGCAGTGTTCAAATTCGTATGGGCCGGTGGAATTGTGAGCAGCGGCAATGGTGACATTGACGGCGGTATCGGAGTAAGCTCCGCCGGAATGATAGACGGTGGTTTTAAGGGCAACCAGTTTGCCATCTTGTTTGGCGCCGATCTTCATTACGGTGCGAATGCCGTGCGCCAGCAGGGTGCTGGTGATATCTTCCTTGCGGGTAGCCACCCACTTGACCGGCCGGCCGGGGACGAAACTGGCAATCCAGGCAATGGTTTGCTCCACGGTAATGTCAGATTTATAACCGAAGCAGCCGCCGATATCGGGAATGTGAACGCGCACATCCGAAACCGGCACGCCGTAGGAGTGGGCAATATCATCGCGGATGATGAAGGGGCAGATTGAGGATGACCAGATTTCGATGGTGCGGTCTTCTTTGAACCAGACGATTGAGCCATGAGGTTCCAGGGCGGCGCAGGAGCCAAACGGATAGTTGAATTCACCTTCGATAATCACATCGGCTTCCTCAAAGCCTTCTTCGCCGCGTCCCTTTTTCAGGTGGTAAACATTGGCAATGTTGGTACCCGGTTTGGGGTTGAGCGTGGGCAGATGCCAGTATTCGCCCAATTCCTCATGAATCAGAACGGCGTCCTCGCTCATGGCCTGACGGGCATCAATGTAAACCGGCAGAGGATCGTATTCGACTTTGATTTTATCCAGCGCGGCGTAGGCGTGGCGCGGCGTATCGGCAATGACGGCGGCAACCGGTTCTCCGATGTGCCGTACTTTATCAATTGCCATGGGCACCAGATCGCGGATATTATCCCCATAGCGGTAAGTGCAGCCCTTGCCGGTGACGACTTTGACCACGCCGGGACATTTTTCGGCTTCACTGGTATCAATGGAGAGGATACGGGCATGGGCGTACTTTGGCCGTAGAATGGCGGCGTGCAACATGCCCGGTAACCGAATGTCATCCAGATAGATGGCCTTGCCGGTAACTTTATTGATGGCATCCGGTCGGATGTAACTTTTTCCCAGGTATTTGTAAGCCATTTTTTACTCCTTTCTTTAAGAAGTGTGAATTATTCTCTGCGGTAAGGTTTCAGCAATGCTGCCGGGTAAGATGCATTTCGCCCGGCAATTACCAAAGCAATGATGGTTACGATATACGGCAGAGCTAAAAAGGTCTCGTAAGGAATGGGTAACTGCAAACCCATCGCCTGTAAACGCAACTGGAGGGCAAAAGTGCCGCCAAAAATCAAACCACCCAGCATGACGCGAATGGGGTGCCAGTTGCCAAAGATGACGATGGCAATGGCCACCCAGCCGCGACCGGAGATGATGCCGTGAGTAAACGCCCCCAATTGAAACAACGAAAGAAATGCCCCGCCGGCAGCCATCAGCCCGCCGCCGATGGCCAGTGCGGCGTAACGTACAGCGGGAACGCTGATGCCGGCTGCATCCACCGCTTCGGGGTTTTCACCAACCGAGCGGATTTTCAAGCCAAAATTGGTGCGGTACAGAATCCACCACGCCAGCGGCACAATCACCAGAAAAGTGACGTAAGTCAACCAGTATTGAGAGAGGATTGGCCCGAGAATGGGGTTATCCGGCAGAATATTGAGGGCCTGGAATGAAGGAATGGAAGGCGGTGTGGAGCGTCCGCCATAGAAAAGGCGAAAGGTAAACAGGGTCAAACCGGTGAGTAAAAGTGTGATGCCCAGCCCGGAAACATGCTGATTGACGCCAAGGGTGACCGTGAAGAAACCCATGAGAAGACCAAAAAGGATGCCCGATGCAATGGCAATGAATAAACCGAGCCAGAGAGAACCACTTTTTTCAGCAACCAGAAAACCTACAAAGGCACCGAAATACATGATTCCTTCGATGCCCAGATTGAGAATGCCGGCACGTTCACTGTAAGTTTCTCCAATTGCGGCAAGGACAATGGGGGTTGAAACGCGGAAGGTGGCGGCGATCAGGTTGACGAGGAATACTTCCATCATGCCCTCCGAACGATACGGTAACGTTGCAGCAGATACATGCCCAGTGCTACCAGCAACATCACTGCCTGAGTGACTTCACCGAGATAAACCGGAACACCCATGGCGCGGCTGACGGTTTGAGCGCCGGTATCAATCAAACCAAAGAACAGAGAGGCAACAAAAACGCCAATGGCGTTCAAGCCCCCCAGCGTGGCGATGATCACGCCGGTATAGCCATAATTGGCAGAAAGATCGCCGATCAGATGATACTGGATGCCGGCCACCTCACTCACACCGGCAATGCCGGCAATGCCACCGCTGATCAGCGCTGCGATGAGGGTTGTGCGCCCCACATCAATGCCGGCAAACTGAGCGGCGGGTTTTCCCAGACCGACGGCGCGCATCTTCAGGCCAAACGAAGTTTGGGTCAATACAAACCAGAGTATAGCAATTGCCGCAATGCCAACGATGAAACCGACATGCAAACGTGAGCGGGGTATTAACTTGAAAAACATGGCGTTTTCGGCAATTTCGGGGGATTGTGGCCAGCCGGAAGTGGGGTCGCGCCACGGGCCGTTCAGAATGGCACTGACGATATAGGCCATGATCGAATTCATCAACAGTGTGGTAACCACTTCGTCCACTGCCAAACGAACCTTAAGCAGGGCAGGAATCAGCGCCCATGCCACACCGGCCAGAAAACCGCCGATAATCATCAGTGGTATGGCGAACACGGAGGGCAAGCCACCCAGTACGATGCCGAGCCAGGCGGCTGCTATTGCACCGGCGTACAATTGCCCTTCTGCGCCGATGTTGTAGTAGCCGGTGGCAAACGCAAAAGTGACGGCCACACCGGTAAGCATCAGTGGTGTGGACTTAACCAGTACTTCCAGAAATGAAACCTGACTGGAAAGCGGCGAGACGAGAAAGTAATAATAGGCTTGAAAGGGGTTGGCCTGCGCCGTCAAAATCAGACCGGCAGTGATGAGAAAAGTTACCAGCAAAATCAGCACCGGAATGAGAGGGCGCATCCACAATGGCGGCGTGTTGGTTTTAATCAGTTGGAACGGGAACCGCTTGGCTTCCATGAGTTTAATGCTCCTTGACTGCGCCCGACATCAGCAGCCCCAAACGTTCGGGGGTTGCCTCAGCAGCGGGAAGTGTACCGACAATTTCACCTTCGTAAATAACCGCTATGCGGTCTGAAAGGGCAAGGATTTCATCCAAATCCTCAGATATCAGCAGAATGGCAGCACCGCGCTGACGCTGTTCCAATAATTGCTGACGAACATAATCGGTTGCGCCAATATCCAGCCCGCGGGTTGGCTGTGGTGCGATGATCACTTTTGGTTGACGGGCTAACACGCGCGCCAGCAGGACTTTTTGCATATTGCCGCCGGAGAGTGTGCGGGTGACATCGTTTGGTTTTGCCTTGATCTGGAATTTTTTGATCAAATCTCCGGCGTATTGTCGAATGGCTTTATGGTCCAGTACGCCATTGCGGGTAAATTCATCGAGATGTTCAAGAACGAGATTGTCTGTAACACTCAGCTGAACGACCATTCCTTCGTGGCGGTCTTCTGGAATGCGTCCCATGCCGGCGCGGGTCAGTTCACGGGGAGATTTTCCGGTGACATCCTGACCCTCCAATAAAATCTTTCCTGATGTGGGCGGACGGACGCCGCAAATGGTTTCGGCGAGTTCTTTTTGCCCATTACCGCCCACCCCGGCAATACCTAGAATTTCGCCTTCATTGACCGTAAGCGAAATATTTTTCAGGATGGGCAGTTTCTTGTCATCATTGGCGCACAGGTTGACCAGTTCAAGAACCGGTTTTTGAACGGCTGCTTTAGAATCCGGCCATGAAACGCCAAACGTTTCTCTGCCCACCATCATGGCTGCCAGTTCTTTCTGGGAAACATCCGCAGTACTGACCGTTCCGACGACTTTCCCATCCCGCAGGACGGTTACCCGGTCGGTAATTTTTGTAACTTCATGCAGTTTGTGACTGATAAAAATGACCGATAAGCCTTCCTCTTTGAGGCGGTTCAGGGTTTCAAACAGTGCATCAACCTCCTGGGGAATCAGCACTGCTGTTGGCTCATCCAGAATCAGTACTTCCGCGTTGCGATAGAGGGCTTTCAAAATTTCCACGCGTTGACGCTGGCCCACCGATAGATGGCGAACGAGCGATTTGGGGTTGATCTCCAAACCAAAGCGTTTTGCGGCGGTCGCGACACTTTCTTCAATCTGGTTTTGCTTCAGGACAAAATCATTTTGATAACCCAGCACCACATTTTCCGCCACCGTCAGTGGTGGAACAAGAGCAAAGTGCTGGGTGACCATGCCGATGCCTAACTGGATGGCATCTTTAGGCGAGTGAATGGTCACCGGTTGACCCTTAACTTTGATCACCCCCGAATCGGGGTGGTACAACCCGTAAAGAATGCGCATGAGGGTTGTTTTTCCTGCGCCGTTTTCACCTAACAAAGCATGAACTTCCCCCTTGCGCAGTTCAAAGTTTACATGATCATTCGCGATTAAATCACCAAATCGCTTGGTGATGGATTGCATTTCAACAATAAACATGAACTCTCCTGAGGGGATGGTAGGATAGGATGGCAGCCCGCCAAATTTCTATCAAGCATATAAAAGGGGGGGAATTTGTTTTCCTTGAAGAAAATAAATTCACTTGTGGCTGATGAATGCACAATGGCCAGTTCAAAGGAAGAAGCCTGTGCGGCAGCATCGCCGCACAGGCTGAGGTCATTCTACTTAATTGGTCGGGGCGGGGGGCTCTTCTTTGATCTCAACACGGAACAAACCGTTTTTGATTTCTTCATCGCGTTGTTTCACAAGGGCAAGAATATCTTCGGGAATCTTGGATTCCATGCCGTGGAACGGCGCCAGAGAGGCTCCACCTTTGCCAACCATGCTGAAATCTTTGAGGTCCTGAGCAGTGAATGTACCGGCTTCGACCTGTTTGATCACATATTCAACCGTCGGGGTCATGTTCCAGACCGGGCCGGTCAGCACATGGTCGGGTCCCAATTCGTATTGGTCACTCATATTGCCAAAAGCCAGCAACCCTTTTTCAACCGCGGCATCAATCACACCAAAGCGTTCGGCAAAGAGTACGTCTGCACCGGCATCCACCTGAGCCAGTGCTGCTTCTTTGGCAGCAGCCGGATCGAACCACGAGTTAATGAAGGTAACCAGCACTTTGGCATCCGGGTTGACTTCCTTGACGCCGTCAATGAAGGCGTTGACGATGCGGTTGACTTCTGGTACCGGGTAACCGCCCACCACACCGATGACATTCGACTTGGTCACGCCGCCGGCAATCAAACCGCACAAATAGGCCGGCTCGTGGATCCAGTTATCAAATACGGCCAGATTGGGTTCAGCGGGGCCTAAACCGGAACCAAAGACGAAAGCAATTTCGGGATAATCCTTTGCTACACGGCGGACCGCTTCTTCGTTACCAAAGGCATCGCCAAAAATGGCAGCCGGTTTTTGTTTTTCGGCAACTTCCCGCAACACGCGTTCCATGTCGCCGGCATAGCCAATGTCATCGGTGTACTCATAGCGAATTTTGCCTTCGTCAGCCGCTTTCTGTAAGGCCTGATGGATGACACCATCCCACGGTTCTTCAATGGGCGTGGCAAAAGCACCAAAGAACAACGGTGCCTGAGATTCTTCGCCCTGTTCAGGGGCAGCGGTTGGGGTAGCCGGAGCACACTGTGCGGTCAAAACCAGCATCAACACCGCAATCAGGATCAATTTTAAGGTTTTCATCGTTTGATTCTCCTCCAGGTGATTGAGTTTTTAATAGAAAATACAGGATAGGAAGATTAAACGGTAAATTATATTCCGGACACCTCCTTTCTTACCTTATCCTGAACAGGTATATTTCAATGGAACAGATGGAAGGGGAAAATAACTCAAAATCAGATTTCCGGAAAATAAACAGGTGGCAATCTGAGATGGGTGGGATGGAATTTGATGATGTAGGGTATTATTAGTTTATTGAAAAATGAGGGCGATTGCAAGCAGTTTTTAAGAAAACATGACGATTTTATCGTGGATGTATGACAATTATCCGTAAGGGTAGAAATTTGTCCCTCTTCCGATTGTGGTTATAATTACGGTTATGTCATCCGAAAATGAGCTGAGCGAACGCGAAAAAGAAATTTTAAAACTGGTTGCGACCGGAGCAAGCAATAAAGAAATTGCTCAGGCGTTATATATCAGCCCAAACACGGTAAAGGTTCATTTGCGCAATATTTTTGCAAAGATCGGGGTTGTTTCGCGCACCGAAGCAACGCTGTATGCCATTAAGATCGGGCTGATTCCCGAATCTGTCCGCGAGGAAATCAATCAATTGACCACAGCGGAAAGCAATACCGCTGTTGATGCGCCGGCTGCGCAAGAGGTTCGTTCGTTTTCGATCAAAGGCGGGGGGGTGGTGGTGCTTTTGA
The DNA here is from genome assembly GCA_040754815.1 of Chloroflexota bacterium. Classification (GTDB taxonomy): domain Bacteria; phylum Chloroflexota; class Anaerolineae; order Anaerolineales; family Anaerolineaceae; genus Bellilinea. The sequence goes on along the minus strand of JBFMBX010000002.1, from coordinate 1,266 downwards.
TTGTCATTTTGATCGCATTTGGTTTCTTTCGGATGAGTCAAATGAACGAGAGGACGGTCAACCCGATGGATGGCGGACAACGCTGGAGCCAGCTGGCCGAACTGCCGGAAGGTGTGGGTGGAGCAGTTACCGAAAGGTATGAGGGCTTTATATATCTTTTTGGCGGCGAGCATGAAGGTGAGCTCAGCGGAGATGTGTTTGCCTATGATCTCATTCAAAATGAATGGCAGAGAAAAGCGGAAAAACCAACCTTTGTCAGTGGAGTGCAGGCCGGAGTGCTGGGGGAAAAGATTTACCTGCCGGGTGGAAAACTGGCCGATGGCACGATTACTACACAGGTTGAGATGTATGACCCTCGCAACGATGAGTGGGGGATTTCAACCCCCTTACCTCTTCCATTGACGGGTTACGGTCTGGCCGTGTTCGAGGGGCGGCTGTATTTATTCGGTGGATGGGATGGCAATTCATTTCGAGATGAGGTGTTGGTATTTGATCCCGATGTTCAGCAGTGGGAAGTTCAACAGAAAATGCCCTCACCTCGCGCTTTTCTGGCAGCGGCAATGGTGGGAAATAAAATCTACCTGATCGGTGGAGAAGACGCCAAAGGGGTAACCGCTGACTGTGTGGCTTTTTACCCGAATCGGGAAAAAGACGACCCTACCGCCTGGGAACAAAAACCTCCCCTTCCGCAGGGTAGAAAGGACTTGCGTGCCGCTGTTTTAGCCGATGGGGTGTATGTGGCAAGCGGAGTTAATCAAATCGGTCAGCCGGTGACCGATATTTTGCGGTTCAATGAGACCTCTGCCGTGTGGGAAGTGTTGGAGCCGCCGCCGCTGCTCATTTCGGCGGATACCGCACTGGCAGCCAGCCAGACCCGCCTTCATTTACTTGGGGGGACAATCGGGATGAGGACGGCGGCCTATCATCAGGCTTATCAGGCGATTTATACGGTGGTGCTGCCGGCCGTGAGCCGATAAAAAACACCTCATTGAGAGGTGTTTTTCGGGAGAGCGGGAGACGGGACTCGAACCCGCGAATGTCAGCTTGGAAGGCTGATGCCTTACCACTTGGCGACTCCCGCGTGGTGGTTTTTATTTTAATCATATCAGCCGGAATGGTCAACCCTTGCCTGATTTTACCCCAGGGCTTTCACAAGAAAGGATTAGTAGACTTAACAATCAAGTGCAACGCAACCTTTGGGTGAGCAGAAAGGAAACGGCGGGCTTTGGCGATATTTGCCCAACCATGGCGCAGACAAAGTCCAAT
>JBFMBX010000001.1:0-768038 GCA_040754815.1 Chloroflexota bacterium | reverse complement strand
TGACTTCTTGCGTGGGCGCCAGCGTGATATAATCCATTCGGGTCTTCTCCGGTTCTTTGTGTTTTGGTGAACAAAAGTATACCGAAGAAGACCTTTTATTTTGTCAAGCTACTTTGTGAAAACCCTGTGAGGACGAGTTCGAAATTTTTATATTTCCTTTATCCTCTCTTTATATGCTTTTTATTCTAAATTTTTTTATTCTGAGTTACGCTTGATGTACCACATACCTCGTCAAGATGGTAAATATTTTTGTATGTCGCACGGAGAGGATTATGGAAAAAATCAAAGGGTTGAACTTGAAATTTGGCAAAAACCAGACCAGCCTGCTGTTCCGGCTGGCGCGTGCCTTTGCGCTGCTGGCTCTTGGGACGGTGCTGTTGGTAGGAGTGATTGCCTACTTCCAGAGCCGGGCAGCGCTGGAAACCGCCATCACGGTGCGGATTGCATCGAATGCCGAGGCCACCGAGTTGTATGTCAACGAGTGGATCCGCCAGCGCAAAGTCGAGCTGGAAACGCTGGCAGGAATGTCGGTAATTCGCTCCCTTGACCCGGTTACTGCTCAGGAAGCCATCACTCAATATGCTGAACAGTGGAACTGGTATGAAACCCTCTTCGTGACGGGTATAGATGGGATTACGGTTGCACATTCCGAAGGCAATTCCAGCCTGAATGTGAGTGACCGTTCCTACTTTATGGCCGCCATGCAAGGGCAAACGGTCGTTTCTGAACCTCTGATTTCCAGAACAACCGGCAATGTGATCATGGTGGTTGCAACACCTTTATATGATTCCAATGACTCTACGAAAGTCATCGGTATGGTAGCCGGCTCACTGCCTACTTCTGCCTTTCAAGCCGTGCTCGAAAATGCCTGGGTGGGGAACTCCGGTGATGCTTACCTGATCAACAAAGCAGGCTACTTGATTACCCCGCCGCGCTTCAGCGACGAGATGAAAAAAGCCGGCCTGTTCAAAGAGCGCCCCGAACTGGAAGTGAAGGTGCAAACCGCAGCCGCCGAACGGCTTTTGCGCAGTGAGCATGGGGTAGATAAATATACAAATTCCCTCGGCATTCCGGTGATCGGCAGTTTTATGCCGCTGGAAACCGGCTGGGGTTTGATCGTCGAGCAGGATGTTGCGGAAGCCAACGCGCCGGTCAATCAACTCCGTAACATCATCCTGCTGGTGGGGGTGGGGGTGCTGGCGCTGGCAGTGATCATCGGCGTGGTGCTGGCGCGCAATCTTGCCAATCCCATTAAAGCCATGGCGCAAACCGCCCGCGGGCTGGCATTGGGCGATATCCATCAGGAAGTTACCTACACCAGTCGGGATGAAGTGGGTGTGCTGGCCGATTCGTTCCGCGCACTGATTGGCTACCAGCGCGACATGGCCAGAGCCGCCGAGCAGATTGCGGAAGGGGATTTAACCGTCAATGTGCAGCCGGTTTCCGAAAAGGATGTGTTGGGTCATTCGTTTGCCAGAATGATCGCTCGACTACGCCAGCAGGTAGATCAGCTACAGAACAGCGCACTCAGCCTGAAAGCGGCAGCGGCTCAACTGGCGGCGGCTTCCAGCCAGGCCGGGCAGGCCACCTCGCAAATCGCGGCGACAGTGCAGCAGGTTGCCGCCGGGGTCGGTCAGCAGACCGAATCGGTCGGACGCACGGCCAATGTGATGGATCAAATGGCACATACCATTGATGGTGTGGCACGCGGCGCACAGGAGCAGGCACAGGCTGCCGCACGGGCCACCCAACTCTCCGGCCAACTGCATCAGGCCATCCAACAAGTGGCGGCCATTGCCCGTTCGGTTTCCGAAGGGGCGGCTGCTGCTTCCAAAGTGGCCGCCCACGGGCAGGATACCGTCCGCCACACGGTTGAAGGGATGCAGTCCATCCGCGAAAAAGTGGATCTTTCGGCGGAAAAGATTGCCGAAATGAGCAACCGCTCCAATCAAATTGGAGTGATTGTGGAAACCATCGAGGACATTGCTTCGCAGACCAATTTGCTGGCCCTGAACGCTGCCATCGAAGCGGCGCGTGCCGGTGAACACGGCAAGGGCTTTGCGGTGGTGGCCGATGAGGTGCGTAAATTAGCCGAACGCTCCGCCAACGCCACGCGGGAAATCGGCGCGCTCATCAAAGCCATTCAAACTTCGGTCAGCGAGACGGTCAACGCCATGCTGGAAAGCGCGCAGGAAGTCGAAAAGGGTGTGGAATCGGCCGGCGAAGCGGGTAATGCTTTGCAGCAAATTCTGCAAACGGTGGAGCAGGTCAACCAGCAGGCGAAAGAGGCAGCCCGTGCTGCGGTTGAAATGGAAAAAGCGGCCAATGAGATGATCGCAGCGGTGGATTCGGTTTCGGCGGTCATTGAGGAAAACACGGCGGCCACCGAGCAGATGTCGGCCAGCTCCACCGAAGTGACCATGTCCATCGAAACGATTGCCAGTGTCAGCGAACAGAACAGCGCAGCCATTGAAGAAGTCTCTGCTTCGGCGGAAGAGATGAGCGCGCAGGTGGAAGAAGTTTCGGCTTCGGCGCACTCGCTTGCGGAAATGGCCGATGTTTTGGAAAAAGTGGTGGTACAGTTCAAATTGTAATGGCTGGCTGAAGATAACCACACCGGCGGGCTGTGATCAATTCACTCCCGCCGGTTTTCTTAAGTTCCGATTCAATTTTCAACTGCCAAGGCGGGCGATGCCTTCGTACAGTGTTCCCAGCTCGCGAATCAATTCTGCCTGCCGCCTGGCCATGTATTGATGCAGCGTAAGCCGACTGTTTTCGTCCATCAGATTGATCAGTACCCCCAGCCGGTAACGGTTCGACCCCAGTTCGGGGCGGATATTGCGAATGATGCCGCGCAGGGTTATACAGCCGGGGTTGGGGGATGGGCTGAGCGAACCGGTCATTTTCAAACTCTGTCCGCTTTGAGGGATGCCGCGCAGCTTCTCACGACTGAACCGTTCTTCCATCAAATTTGGGGAAGAGAGCGGGGTGGTATGACCTGTCACCCCCATATTTTGCACGGGCAGGCTGAAGCGGAGTTGTATCTCACCCCCAATCGGGTAAAGACGGGGATGGTACAAACTGCGCTCCAGATAAATTCCCAACCCTTGTGTGGAGAGGTCCTTAATGACCGCACTGACTTCCTGATAGCCTGATCTGGCGCGCAAGAATACCTGCACGGCAACCTCCGGCTCAACCCGAATTTGAGCCCGTTGAACGAAAGGACGCTGAATTTGCTCAAAATGTCCCAGCAGAACCTTACGGCTGGCCAGCTGAATGCCGATTACCCTTGCCGCAAGCGTCAATTCCAGTGCTTCCAGTTCAATAATCGTCTGGTGAGCGAGATACAGGCAGGCGATCTGATTTTTATGAGTACTGATCAGAACACCCTGCTCTTCGACCCTCTCAATCCAGCCCTCATTGATTACCGGCATTCCGCGGTAATGGTTCAACAACCGCACAGGAATCTGGCGGTTAGCGTACTCTAAAAATATTGGCAACAGCCTGCTGGGGGGAGGATTCATTCAATCCATCCTCTGTCGGCAGTATCTTTATGGCCAGCGCTGCGGGCGGTTGAGGGTTGCATCGGTAGGATCAATGGCTTTTTGATTGAGGCGAATTTCATAATGAAGATGCGGCCCGGTGGAGTTGCCGGTATTCCCCGAAAGGCCGATCACCGTACCGGCGCTGACTTGCTGGCCGATGCTGACCGGAATACTGGAAAGATGAGCATAATAAGTGCGGTAGGGGCCGTTTTCCACAATGACCAGATTGCCATAACCCTGATTGTTCCAACCGGCATACACCACCTGCCCGTCCATGGTCGAGCGCACGGGTGTGCCGACCGGCACGCCAAAATCCAGACCGTTGTGGTGAGTATGGTAGGACTGGGTCAGTCTTCCATTAACCGGCCTGCCCCATGGAACGGGCGAAGGCTGGCCGTCACCTGCCGGCATAAACAGGGCGGCGGAAGAAAGGCCGTTGAGCGCTGCCGGTGCTGCCGATGGAGCGGATTGTTCCGTCTGGCGAGCAACCAGCTGCTCCAGCAGGACCAGCAATAAGGGTTGCAGCAAATCACCCTCCATGCCAGCGCTGCCAGTGAGACTGCCGCCGGAAAGCATCATGGCCGTCAGCAGGCTTTGAAAGGTGCTGCTCTGACCAGAGGAAACGATGGCGGGCTGGCTCAGGTTTGGGGCGCTGCCGCTCAAACCGTAAACAGAAGGCAAAGGCGCAAACAAAGAATCGCTCATGACGCGTTCAGTTTAACGGATTTGGTCGTTTTCGTCTGTAAAGAAGGCATTAAAAGGGGAAATATTTTGAGTAAAAAAGAGGTTTACCCTGATCGCTGGCGGCATTTATCCGTTCTTTACGGGATTTTCAGCAAGCTTTTATTGGCAGTTCATTCATTGAGAATTAAGATGAGGATGCAGATTTGTGTACCAGATTGCCAGATGTGGAGAACGCGAAAGGTTCAGGAATTGAGATGGTGGATTCTCTGCCTGTGGTCACCGCCCCCGATTTGAAAATCCGGAAAAACCTGGGGCGATCCTATTTAGATGAGAATCGGGTAGAAGAAGCGGCGCAGTTGTTCAGCGCCATTTTGCAGGATTACCCCGACGATGTTGAGTCGTTGGTGGCGATGGGAAATCTCTATCTGGCGGCCGGAGAAGGGGACAGCGCCCGCCGCTTTTACGAACGCGCCCTGTGGTTGCAGCCGCACAATGAAATTTTACGCAGGCAAATTGAACGCGCCTGGAGCGAATCGTGGAATTTACAAAAGGAAGCCCTGCCGAATGATCCCGTCTCGGTGGGGCGTTTGTTGCAGCGCTTAACCGGCCGGCAGAAAGAGATCAGCGAGGATGAATTGAACCGTGCGGCCGGAATCTTGTACCGCATTCTTCATGCGGAAAACCCTGCCCGAGAAGTAGCCGAACGGCTGGATGAGATAGATGAAATTCTACCGGCATTGCTGGAAATCAATATCCGGCAGGCGCGCGCTGATGGCAACCCGGAGGTGGAGCAGGCGTTACGCGAACTGCAATCCGCCATTCAGGAGCAAATCAGCCGGCGGGAGGAAAACCATGCCCGCGAAGATACAGCCACTCCCACTCTGCCGGTGCGGGCGTGGAAAATCCTGTTTCTGGAAAGTGAATCCTTTGGCCGGGCAAACCGCCGTGGTTTGATCGAGGCGGTTTTGCAGCAGGCCGGCGCACAAATTGAACACCACCCCTCCCGCTTTCTGGAAGGTGGGGAACTGCCGGATTTAATCATTGCTCCAAATCCGCACTTGCGGCCGGAAAATCTGGAAGCGATGGTGCGCCTGACAGGGCTGGGGGTGCCGCTGCTGGTGGACCTGGAAACGGACTTCGAGCAGTTGCCGGTCAACAACCCGGCCTATGATGCCTTTGGGCTGGGTAAGCCGGTGCGCGGCAAGGCTTATGCCTCAGCCCTGCTGCTGGCCGACTGCATCACCGTGCCTTCACCCATCCAGGCCGAATCGTTGCAGAATGCCGGCAGGCCGGCCGTTTATGTGCCGGACGGCTGGGCGCGCACCAATTTTCTCTGGCTGCAAGAGGGCGAAGCGCGGGAAACAGTCAACCTCGGCTGGGTTGCTAATCCCAGTCAGAGCGATGACCTGGCCTCAATCCGCCGTGCCGTGATTCGCGTGATGCGCGAATTTCCTCATACCCGGCTGGTCGTGATGGGCGATTATTCCGCCTATCATCTGTTCGATATTTTGCCGGAAAACCGGCGTATGTACCTGCCGATGACGGGAATCGAGGAATATCCCTATCTTCTGGAACAGGTGGACATTTTGCTGATCCCGCTCCGCAATCATCCCTATAACGATTCGATCTCCGATCACATTCTGCTGGAAGCCGGCATCAAGGCAATTCCGTGGGTGGGCAGTCCCGTGGTGCCGTTGACCCGCTGGATGGCTGGCGGACGGCTGGCGGGTTCGATTGACGAATGGCATCTCCACCTGCGGGAACTGGTGATGGACCGTGAACAGCGCCAGAATTTGGGAATGATGGGGCGTAAGATGGCCCTTACCCGCGAATCCAGCGAGGTAACCTTGCTGTGGCTGCGAACGCTGGAAAAGACGGTGCAAACGGCCAGAAAAACGGAAAACACAGACAGGGGGAGGAAAAGCGGGTGAACATCGTCTTTGTGCATTCAATCCTGCCGGAAGATGACTACCGCGTGCATGTACGCTGTCAAAATTTTGCTTCTGCCTTACAGGCAAGCGGGCGTCATGCGGTTAACTTGCTGATTCTGGAAGACTTTATTAGCAACAACCCCCCCGCCGTTAAAACCTGCCAGCCGGCGGATATCATCATTTTGCATCGGTATCTTTTTGAAAGCACATTGGCGGCAATTGCCCGCTGGCGGGCGCGCGGCAAGAAAGTGCTGGTAGATATTGATCTGAGTGTAGAGCACCTCGAACCGGAGCGGCCGGGTTTTTCCTTCTGGCAGAAAGGTGTTCTTCCGCCTTCGTTGAAAAATGGTTCACGGCCAATTTACCCATCACCTGCCGAACAACTGAAATGGCTGCTTAAAATGGTGGATGGCATTTTAGTGCCGACTTCGCAACTGGCGTATGATTACTTTCCTTATGGCCGGGTTCAACTGCTGGCGGATTATCTGAACATCAATGAATTTCTGGTGGTGCCGTCCGAACGGCGGGATAATGTTTTATGGCTGGGATTAAATCTGGAAAATAAAGTATTTGGTTCGTTAAAACAAAGCGGCGCACTGGAAGGAATAGAACGAGCTCTTCAACAAAACCCTGCCTTGCGCCTTTTGGTGATTGCACCCCATCCTTCCTTTGAACCATGGCTGAGCAAGTTTTCCCCCGCCCGGTTGGAGGTGTACCGGCAGATATCCCCGCATGAATTACCTGCAATCCTCAGTAAAGCCGATGTGGGTTTGCTACCAGCCTATGGGGAGTTTGACCTGCGCCAGAGTCCGCTGCCTGCGGTGGAATATATGGCCATGAAAATCCCGTGGATTGCCAGCACTCAGCCGGTTTATCAGTTACTTGCTGAATATGGCTGTCTGGTGAACAATTCAGCGGCTGAATGGGCGGCGGCGATACTTGAAACGGCAGAAAATATCGAAACTGCCCGTCAGCGGTCAGCGGGCAGGGCATATCTTTATGCACTCAGTCAGGATGCGGTTGAGAATGTTGAAAAAATAGAGCGGGCAATTGGCGGCTCCGAGGAGGCGGCTTGATGGCAGCGCAAAATTCTTTACCAAAGGATCAAAATTGGGCTAAGGCGGCTGCCAACCGTGTGCGGCTGCCGGTGATGATTTCCATTCCGGCGGGTGAATTCCTGATGGGCACCAGTGACGAGGATATCAAACGCCTGCAGGTGAAAGAATCGGATTGGGCTTACGAATGGTACGATAACGATTTGTTCGATGCCGAACAACCGCAGCACATCGTCTGGCTGAATGCCTTTGAAATTGCCCAGTACCCGGTAACCAACATGGAATATCACCTCTTCATTCAGGATACCGGTTACCGATTGCCCAAAGGGTGGAATGGGTTTCGCTACCCGCTGGAGCAGGCACTGCACCCGATTGTGGGGGTATCCAAACTGGATGCGCAGGCTTATATTGACTGGTTGAATAAATTAACCGGTTCGAATTACCGCCTGCCCACCGAAGCCGAATGGGAACGGGCGGCGCGCGGAGATGACGGACGCATCTATCCGTGGGGCAACACCTTTGACCCGTGGCGCTGTAACACAGCAGAGAGCGCCAAGAAAGGTACCACACCGGTAGGCTCATACTCACCGGGGGGAGACAGTCCCTGCGGTGCGGCGGATATGGTCGGCAATGTTTGGGAATGGACCAGCACGATTTATATGCCCTATCCCTACGATCCGAACGATGGCCGCGAAGAACAGCACCCTGACGCGCGTTATGTCATTCGCGGCGGGGCGTGGTATTACACCCGTAAACTGGCGCGCTGCTCGGCTCGCGAAGGCATGGCGGCCACGCACACATCCCCGCTGATTGGCTTTCGGCTGGCGCGCAGCCTGTAAATCGTCAACCGCGTTGAATATCCGGCAGGGTAATGGTGATTTTTACGCCCTGCCCCAGCTGGCTTTCGATGTGGATATCCCCTTGATGCTCTTTGACCACCCGCTGGGTGATGGCCAGCCCCAGTCCTGTGCCGCGCCCCGCCGCCTTGGTGGTGAAGAAGGGTTCGAAGATGCGCGAAAGGTATTCGGGCGGGATGCCTTTGCCGTTATCCTCGAAGGTGACGATAAAGTTCCGCCCGGCGTAGCGGGTCGAGATGGCGATCCGCCCCTGCTCTTTATCCATGGCGTCCATGCTGTTGACCAGCAGATTGATCCAGATGCTTTGCAGGTGGTTTTTACTGGCGATCAGCGAGGGCATATCTTCCTGAAAATCGGTGACTACCTCAATCGAACGCTGTAAGAGGTCGTGGTGCACCAGCGCCAAAGCAGCCCGGATGCTTTCGTTGAGTGAAAGCGGCTCGAATTCGTACTTATTTTCCTTGCGGGAAATGCCCAGTAAACCGCTGACCACATTGGCCGCCCGCAGCCCTGCAGTTTCGATCAACTGCAGAGTATCCATGTAGTCATCCGAATCGTTGAGCAGTTCGCGTTTGAGGATTTGGGTATTGGCGATGATGGCCGCCAGCGGATTATTGATCTCGTGGGCGATGCCGGCGGCCAGCTGCCCCACAGCAGCCATCTTCTCCGATTGGATTAAATTGGCTTCCAGACTGCGCTTTTCGGTTACATCCTGCTCAAAGATAATTACCTGATGGGGCAGGTTGTTCTTTTCCTGAATGGGGTAGGTTGTGATTTCCCAATCAATGAAGCGGTCTCCCTCCAGCCATTCATGGACGGAACGGTTGGTGGTGATGGCGTGGGTGAATGTTTCCATGACGCGGCATTGGGGGCAAATTTCACTGCGCCGATAAAGGGCTTCGTAGCAGCGTTGCCCAACCAGCCGGCGCGGTTCGCTGTGCGCGCGCTGGCTGCGCGGCTGGTTGATGGCCACAATTCGGTACGAACGGTCAATAATGTAAATAGAAGAAGGAATACTATCAAACAGCGTGCGCAGAGTGTTGCGGGATTTGGTGATTTCCCACAAACGGGCTTCCATTTCGGCGCTGATGATTTTGAAACGGCTGGTCTGCTGCTCTTTGATCATCCACATTGCAAGAGAATTGACCAGCAATGAAAAGATCGAGGAAATGAGCGGGTCTGTCAACCCCTGCTGCGGGTTGATAATTTGCAGTACTCCAAGCGGTGTATCATCTGCCAGCAGGGGTGCACAAATCAAGTCCTCCACAGGAACATCCGCCTGACGGTCAATTTCGGCATGCAGTACAAAATGGCCGTTGTCCTTGTAACGCAAAATTTGCCGGCTTTCTAGTGCGCGACGGGTCAGGCTTTCTTCCAGCCGCAAACTGATCTGACTGCTCCATGATTGACCGGCGCCCAGCCTTTTCTTAAGTGCCAGCAAGGGGTTGCTCTGATCGGTGAGAATTAATGCTGCCTCGTCGGCTTTCAGCAAATCGCGTGCGGCGCCAGTAAACCGTGCTGTAAGGTGTTGAATATCCAGCGATGCGGCGTGATGATGGACTTCATTCAAAAAAGCATGGATGTTCAGGATGACTTCCTGAAACCCCTCCATTCTTTGGGCGTTCTCAACGGCCAGTATGCGCCCGAAGGGCGACAGTAAATCCTGCCAGCGGTGAATTTCTTCCTCTGTCAGCGGTGGAGCGGTGAGAATCAGGCAGCCAAAGGTTTCTTCACCCCACTGGATGGGCAAAAGAGTGCCCAATTCATGATTACCGTTGCTCTGGTGGGGCTCGCCGCTGTGAATCACTTTTTGAATAAAGAAGGGCAGAATGCCGCTTTGCAGGTGAATCTGTTGGTCCCATGCCGGGGGGGTGTGAAGGCTGACCCATACCTGCTGGGGGGATACCAGCAAGATCGCGCCGCCGCGGCCTGCTGCCTCATCAAGCAATAAGGTGAGGCCGTCACGAAGGCGTTTTTCGAGCGGGGCAGGGGAATTTAATGCCTCGTAGAGCTTCACGATATTTTCCCAACCCATAGCCGATACAACCGATAAGCGATCTTTCTGCATCCGGATGAAGACCTCGTTTAGCGTTCTTCAGGCAGTGGGATGGTGTAACCGTAGCCCGGAACGGTTTGAATGAACACCGGATTGCGCGGATCCTGTTCGATGCGCTCGCGCAGATTTTTGATGTGAACCCGCACCAGATCGGGGCTGCCGGCGTCGCTGGGGTAGTCCCACACCTCATCCAGTAAGCGGTTGGGTGAAAATATTTCACCCGGATGAGTCATCAGATGATAGAGCAAATCGTATTGAACGGGTGTCAGGCGGAACTTGCCGGTTTGCGGACTGTAAAATTCGAAAGTGCGGGTGTTGAGGGTGTATTCCCCGATGCGGATGATGCGTTCCGGTAGTTCTTTTCTGGTCTCTGCTTCGGCTGCCGGTTCTGCTGGCTGCTGGCTTTCCTGTTTCATGCGTTGAGTGCGCCGTAAGATGGCTTTGATGCGCAACAGCAATTCATCTACGTTGAAGGGTTTGCCGAGGTAATCATCTGCCCCGGCTGCCAGACCGGTAATTTTATCGTCATCTTTTGTTTTGGCGGTCAGGAAGAGGATCGGTACTTCGGCAAGCAAAGCGTCCTTGCGCATTTCCTTGCAGACGGTATACCCATCCATGCCGGGCATAATCACATCCAGAATGACGAGATCGGGTACCTCGCGGCGGGCGGCTTGTAAGCCCTCTACCCCGCTGCTGGCAATGGAAACACGGTACTCGCCGCCGCGTAAACAACGTTCAATGGTGCGGGCAACGATGTCATCGTCTTCAATTATTAAGATCTTCTTCCCGTCCATCCTCATCCACTCCTGAAGGCAAGCAAATTGAAAAAGTTGTTCTTCCCTCTTGACTGCTGACTTGAATTGAACCCTCATGCTGGCGCACAATTTCGCGGCACAGGCTCAATTCAATCCCGTTGCCGCGCCCAATTCCGCGCGGAATCAATTGTGGTTCAAACAGGCTTTCCATATCCTCGGGAGAAAGCGGTTTACCATCATCGCTGATGGTTACCAGAATGTCCCCCTCCACGCTCCGCGATTCGATCCAGATGTTGCGGGGTGAGTTTTCCGGCTCGGAGGGATGTTCTGCGAGCAATAAATTCACCCATAAATCTACCAGCCGTTGTTCATAACCCCGTATCCGTGGTGAAGGTTCGCTGAGATTGAGGTGCAGATCGATTTGAGCAGAACGCAAATGAGAGCCTGCCAGTAAAATTGCTTTACTAATTGTATCATTAATCGGTACTATTTGTCTTTTGCTGCTGGAAGGTTGGGAAAACTTCATCAGCAGGTCAATCACTTCCTGCATCCGCCAGCCGGCGGCAAGAATTGCCTTCAACGATTCACTCTGTTCGCCTTCAGCCGGCAGACTGCGCAACAGTAATTGCGTATCGGCAATGATGGTGGTGAGCGGGTTGCTGATCTGGTGTGCAACACTGGCAGCCAGCTGACCGATGGCCGCCATGCGAGCCGTTTGAGTGATATACACCTGCGACTCGTTCAGTTTTTCTTCCATTTGCTTGCGGAGGGTGATATCTTCGCAAATGCCGATGATTTCTACCGGATTGCCCACACCATCCAGTGAAAAGATGGTTTCCACATTGCGCAGCCAGCGCCAGCGTCCGGCGGCATCGGGCAGGCGGTATTCGATGGTGAGCGCTTCGGCGGAAGACTGTTTGAGGTAGTTTTTATAATGCTGGCGCACGCGTTCCTGATCTTCGGCGTGTACGCAGTTCACAATTTCGTGGAAGGGTGTGGCTTCCGCTTCTTCGATTGAGTAACCCAGCAAATCTTTGACTTTGGGGCTGATGTAGCGCAGTTGATTTTCCCGCAAATTGATAATGTAAATGATGTGCGGAATCGTTTCCAGAATGCGCTTGATGAAGTGCTGACTCTGCGCCAGCGATTCCTGTTCCTGTTTTGCGAGGGTAATATCCCGCACTACATCCATTGTGCCGATTAACTGCTTCCCATCTTCGCCGTACAGGCGGCTGATCTGTGAACTAACCCAGATCATGCCGCGCTGGGGGTGGCGGAAACGGCGTTCACCCAGCAGGGTTATATTTTCATCGGCGGCGCTGCGGCGCGGCGGTTGTTCGAACAGGGAAAAATATGCCTGAAAGACCGATTTTCCCAGCATGTATTCGGCGGAGTAGCCGAACAGCCGTTCGGCGGCCTGATTCCAGTAGGTGATGGTATTGTTCAAATCCCAGCTGATGATGGCATCGCGGGCATTGTTGAGCAGCATGGCCTGATATTCAACTTTTTGCTGGGCGGACTGAATGGCTTGCTGAATTTGCCGTCGCTGGATGGCTTTTTCGATCAACGCCGGCAGCATCTCGAACGACAATTCGGTTTTGACCAGATAATCCATTGCGCCGGCTTGAATGGCGCGCGCCGCAACGGTTTCACTGCCCTCACCGGTCATCATGATGACCGGCAGCCCGCGCCAGCGCGGGTTTTGTTGGATTTGTTCCAGAATTTCAATGCCGTTTGTGCCGGGGAGTTTGTAATCCAGAAAAAGGACATCGAAGGACTGATTTTCCAGCGTTTTCCACAAGTTTTCAGGGTGGTCAAGATGAATCACCTCACACTTGCAGGTGTGAGTGATGAAATCACGCAGCATCATCCCCAGTGCGCCGTCATCATCAAGAATCAAAACCCGTTTAGCGGAATGGTCGTCGGATGGCATCCCAATACTCCCTTTTTAAATGCACAAACCGCAAAAGTATTATACCTGTGCTTTGCCTGCCTTCACAATGCCGGGGAGTTAATGAAACTGAAAGGTGGGGGGAATTTTTTAGACATTCTTTACACCGCTTTCACGGCGTCTTTATGTCTTTGCTATGGGCATTATGTTAGATTATTGCGTGGGAGAAATGGTAACAAACGCTTCGAGAGGCATCGTTGGAAAGGTTGTGGACGTGATTCTGCTGACCCGCTTGAACGGAAGTGAATTTTATCTCAACCCGGAGTTGATTCAGAGTGTGGAAAAAACACCGGATACGGTGGTCACACTGGTCAACGAAAAAAAACTGGTGGTGCGCGAATCGCCGGAGGTAATTCGCCAGCGGTATATCGAATACCGTCAGCAGATTTCACAGCCGTGCCTGGCGGGAAACGAAAGATAGTGAGGTAAAGCGATGGATCTGGCGACTATCATTGGCTTAATTGGTGCTATCGTTGTGGTGGTGACGGTCATGATTCTGGATGGCGGTACGCCGGCCGAGCTGTTTGCCCATCCCTCCGCCATCATGATCACCGCACTGGGTGCGATCATGGCAACCACCATTACCACTTCTTTGAAAATCGTAACCAAACTGCCGCTCTTGATCAGCAAAGCCATCATGGGCGCAAAGCACGATGAGCATGAATTGATCGAGCTGCTGGTCAAGATGGCTGACCGGGCGCGGCGGGATGGTTTGCTGGCGCTGGAAGAGGACAGCAAGAAAATTACCGATAAGTTCCTGCAAAAGGGCATCATGATGGTGGTGGACGGCGTTGACCCCGCGCAGGTGCGCTCGATTATGGAAATCAACATCCAGCAGATGCAGGCGCGCCACCGGCAGGGATACAGCTTCTTTACTGCCGCCGGCGGTTTTGCGCCTACCTTTGGCATTATCGGTACGGTCATGGGATTGATTTCGGTGTTGCAATCGCTGGATGACCCCAATAAACTGGCAAAATCCATTGCAGGTGCGTTTCTGGCAACATTGTGGGGGCTGTTGAGCGCCAACCTGATCTTTCTGCCGATTGGCGCAAAACTCAAAGCCAAAAGCGATGAAGAAGCTCACCTGCGCTACATGCTGCTGGAGGGCATCCTTTCCATTCAGGCCGGTGAGAATCCGCGCATCGTGCGCGAGAAATTGAATGCCTACCTGCCGCCTTCGGCGGTTAAAGGTGAAGAAGCCAAAGGGGCTGAAAAACCGGCCAGAAAAGCCGGCGCGGCCGCCAAAGAAGCAGGAGCGTGAGAGATGGCACACGGTGGTGGCGGCGAAGGCGGCGAAAACAGCGAACGCTGGCTGGTCAGTTATGCGGATTTCATTACGCTGCTGATGGTGTTGTTCGTGGTGCTGTATTCCATGGGACAGATTGATGTAGAGAAGTACAAAAGACTGGCAGAGAGTATGCGCGCGGCTTTCTCGCTCGGCGGTGCAGCGCGGGTGGTGGATGTGCAGATCAACCAGAGCGGTGGCACGGTTGAGAACGGCCAGCCCAAGCCGATTGTCGTTCCCGGCATCCCCGAAGCCCCACCCAAGTCCGAGGAGGTTGCCGGCCAATTGACTCAAATGCTCTCCGGCACACCTTTCGGCAACGAAGTCAGCGTACAGACCAACATCGAAGGCGTGTTGATTTCCCTGAGTGAAAAATTGGTGTTTGCCCCCGGCCGGGCGGAACTTTCTCCCACTGCGCTGGAAGTTTTGCAAACCATTGTGGAGATGGTGCGCCCCATTGATAACCCGATACGCCTGGTGGGACACACCGACGACTCCCTGCCGGGCGATTCACCCTACCGGAGCAATTGGGAACTTTCGCTGGCGCGGGCGATGAGCGTGGCCGACTTCCTGATGCAAAACGGTATTGCCCCTGAGCGATTGATCGTCACCGGCCGGGCGGAATATGACCCGATATTTCCCAATGATACGCCGGCTCACCGCGCCTTGAACAGCCGTGTGGATATCATCATCGTCTATCCCATTGAGAACAGCGTGATCGGAGTCGAAAATCTCAATGTAGCCCCCAGCGTTCCGTTACCCTGATGAAGGAGCAAGAGCAATGAGTAAAGTCCTGAGCATCCTCAACATTGCCACCAAAGTGATGACCTTTCTGGTCGTAACGGCCATTGCGGCCATTTCTCTGGCAACTGCCTACATCATGTTTGCGCCGGATGACCTCCCCAAGCCATTCTATCTGGTTTATAACACCGCACCCACCGGCCTGCCTTTGAGTTCGGTGGAAGCAGCCGTAGAGCCGACACCCACACCGCATGTGTATCAACCCGGCGAGGGGGTGATGGTCAACATGTCCACTAAAATCATCAATCTTGCTGACCCAAGCGGAAGGAAATACATCCGCCTGACGGTGGTGCTGGAATTTGCGCCGGAAGAAACCGCAGCCGAAGGGGAAAGTGCTGCAACTTCGCACGGCAGTGAGGAAGCAGCGGCTGCCACCAGCGATTTCGAGACCCGCATTCAGGCGCGCATGCCGGTGATGGATGATGTGGTGATTACGCTGCTTTCGACCAAGACTTTCGAGGAACTTTACACCGCCGAGGGCAAGGAACGCCTGCGGCAGGAACTGATGCAGGCCATTCAGGAACGCCTGCCGGAATTTCATCTCTTATCCGTCTATTTCACCGAGTTTGTGGTGCAGTGAGCCATGTTATCGCAGTCCGAAATTGACGCATTACTCAAAGGCGCCATTGAGGTTGACCAGAAGGATGGTCAGGAGAGCGTCAATCTCGCCGAACTGATCAATCAGGGCGGTGAGCAACGCGGGCGCCCGGAAGGTGAAGGCGGTAAGAAGGTTACCTCCTATAATTTCTGGTCACCAGACCGCTTCTCCAAAGAGCAGATGCGCGCGGTGGAACTGGTTCACGAAGACTTGACCGAGCGCCTGACCACTTCACTCCCTACCTTTTTGCGTACCAATCTGCGCCCGCGGCTGGTGCACACCGAACAGGGCCGCTTCCACGACTTTTTGAAGGATTTCCCGCCTAATTCTCTCTTTCACATGATCAACCTTGCGCCGCTGCCCAGTCAGGTGGTGATTACGATGAGCCCCAACATCAGTTACCTGATTCTGGAACAACGGCTGGGCGGCAAGATTGAAGGGCGCTATCAGGATCGTACCTTGACCGAAATTGACCAATCCCTTTTGCGCGGGCTGGTCGAACACATGCTGGGCGATATCAAAGCGGCGTGGAGCAAGGTTGTTTCGGTGGAGCCCACCCTCGAAGATTCAACCACCAACCAGCATTGGGTGCAGATGATCATGGGGAATGAGCGGGTGATGCTGTTGACATTTGAATTGAACATTCAGGGCACCACTGGCACGATGAGTATCTTCATTCCCTTTACCACCCTGAAACCGATTGCCAATGTGCTCAACCCGCACATCTGGATTGCCGGACGCAAAGAGCAGCAGCAGGATCATGTCAGCCGCGAAAAGGTGATGCAAAACATGCGGCGGGTGATGCTGCCCATCCGCGTCCCCTTGGGAACCGCCGAACTGCGTCTGAAAGAGATTTTGAATCTGGCGGTGGGTGATGTCATTCAATTGAACACTTCTATCCGCGAACCGCTGGTGGTAGAGGTGGCAAACCGCAAGCGGTTTACCGGCCGGGTTGGGCGCAGCGGACGGAACATTGCCATTCAAATCAGCGGGGTGATTCGCGAACCGATTGCCCCGGATGAAGAAATTGAGAGGTGAACGATGAACGAGGAGAGTCAGGTTGCGTTTGAAGAAAACCCCTCCGCACCGGTACGTGCGGCGGTCAAGAGCAATGGACGGGAAAGTGCCAGCCTTGACCTGTTCATGGATGTCATGTTGAAAGTGACCGTTGAGCTGGGGCGTACCCGCATGACCCTGCAGCAGGTGCTGGATTTGCAGAACGGCTCGGTGGTTGAACTGGACCGCCTGGCGGGCGACCCCGTGGATGTGTACGTCAACGATTTGTTGATTGCGCGCGGCGAGGTTGTGGTGGTGGATGATAAGTTCGGCGTACGCATCACCGAGGTGATCACCCCTGAGAATCGCAAAGGTGGTCTATGATTGCCACGTGGGCAACCCGCTTTAAACAGTGGTACACCTCTGCCAGCCGGCGGCAAAAGATTCAGGCCGCCCTGCTGGTACTCGGCCTGCTGGCCAGTCTGGCACTGGTCGTTCAAGGCGGTGCCGCCCCTCAAAACTCGAGCGGCGAGCCCTCTTCCCTCTATTTCGCGGGTGTGGTGGTAAAGCTGGTTGGGGTGCTACTGCTGATTCTGGGTTGCGGTGTGCTGGCCGTGCGCTGGGCGCGCAATCCGCGCCGGTTGGGAAGGGGTGGACACCTGATGGTGATGGAATCGGTGCGGCTTTCCCCAAAGCAGGCTTTACACCTTGTGCGGGTGGGGGAGCAGCAGTTTCTGGTCGGCGCAACCGATCAGCAGATTTCGCTCATTTCGGCGGTTGACCTATCCGCTTGTGATGATGAGGAAACACCCATCCCGCTCGGACAGGATTTCAGCCGTCTGTTGCAAGGTTTTGTGCAACTCAAAGCCAACGGGAAGGATTGATCCGCTGATGAAGGCAAAGGTGCGTTTCTTCTCCACTCTCACCCACCGTCAACGGCTGCTAATCGGGCTGGCTGTGCTGATGCTCGTTTCCCTGCTGATGAGCGGCTGTGTCGGCGATCCGAACCTGACCGCCCCCGGCGTGACTTTGACGATTGAACCGGAGGGGCAGCCAAAGCAGGTTACCAGCGGGGTGCAGCTGCTGGTTTTGCTGACGGTGCTTTCACTTGCCCCGGCAATTCTGGTTCTGGCCACTTCCTTTACCCGCATTGTAATTGTGCTTTCCATGCTGCGCAGTGCCATCGGTTCGCCCACCATACCGCCAAATCAGGTGGTCATCGGGCTTTCGTTGCTGCTCACTTTCTTTATTATGGCACCGGTGTATCAGGAAGTAGATCGGGTGGCCATTCAACCTTACCTGAACGAGGAAATTGATCAGGCAACGGCCTTCAAACGGGCGGTGGAACCGGTGCGCGCTTTCATGTTTGCCCAAACGCGCGAGAAGGATATCCAGTTATTTCTGGATATGAGCGGTGAAGAACCCCCCCAGACACTGGAAGACATCCCCACGGTTGCGCTTTTCCCCGCTTTTGTCATTAGCGAACTGCGCACCGCCTTTACCATGGGTTTTGTCATTTTCATTCCCTTCCTTGTCATTGATCTGGTGGTTTCGAGTGTCTTGCTTTCCATGGGCATGATCATGCTGCCGCCCTCACTGGTAGCGCTGCCGTTCAAACTGCTCTTGTTTGTCATGGTAGATGGCTGGTATCTGGTGGTGCGCAGTCTGGCGTTGAGTTTTATGCAGTGAGGAGGAAAGGATGACCGAAGCATTCGTGATGACACTGGCGCAAAAAGCCATCACCATGGCGTTGATTCTGGCCGGGCCGGTGATGCTGGTCAGTCTGCTGGTGGGCAGCCTGATCAGTCTGGTTCAGGCTGCAACGCAGATCAATGAACCCACCCTTTCATTTGTCCCCAAAGTGATCGGGATTATTGTGGTACTGGTGGTATTGGGTTCGTGGATGTTG
Organism: Chloroflexota bacterium; assembly: GCA_040754815.1. GTDB lineage: Bacteria > Chloroflexota > Anaerolineae > Anaerolineales > Anaerolineaceae > Bellilinea. The sequence continues at coordinate 749,615 of JBFMBX010000001.1, read as the reverse complement.
CAGCAGATTCTGGTCTTCACTTCGGAACTGTTCAATTCCTTGCCCTCCCTTACCCCCTGAAAGAAACGATGGAGCAAACCGATGCTGACTCAACGCGTCCAATCCATACTCCAATCGGTCAATCATCTGAGGCCGATTCCTTCCAATGTTACCCGTGTACTGAAGGAATTGGAAAATGCCAATGTCAGTCTGGGCATGATTGCCGAATACATTGGGCTGGATCAGGCTTTGGCAGCATTGATTTTACAGATGGCAAATTCGGCAGCGCTGGGATATGGACGTTCCTGCACTTCGCTGAACGAGGCGGTGGTGCGTATTGGCGTCAAACGCCTGAAATCGTTGCTGCTGGCATCTGTGGCTGTGGGGCCGATGAACCGTCAGTTGAACGGTTACCGCCTTGGGGCCGGCGAGTTGTGGAATCATTCGGTTGGCACGGCGGTAACTGCCGAGTGGGCCGCACGGGCGCTTTCTTACCCCGATCCGGAAGAGGCGTATGTCGCCGGGTTGTTGCACGATATTGGCAAATTACTGCTGGATCAATATGTGCTGGCCGATTACAGTCAGATTATCCTTTATGTTCAAAAATACAATCAACCGCTCTGGCAGGTGGAAGAAAAATTAATCGGCATTGACCACGCCCGTGTAGGCGGCCTGATTGCTCAACGCTGGGGATTTCCTGCCCTGTTAATAGATGCCATTTCCTGCCATCATTACCCAACACTGGCGCATTCCAATCCGGTTCTGCCCGCGCTGGTCAATCTGGCCAATTATCTGACCATCAAAATTCAGGGCAGTCAGCAGGGTTTATTTTGTGATATCCTTCATCCGGATGTGTTCAACATTCTTTCGATTGATGAATCGCGGTTGGAGCGGTTTCAACAGCGGGTTGCGGATGTATTAGGGGTTTCCGCAGCCCCTTAAGGAAGGCTGGATGACCGGCGAAGCAAGGCGGATTTTGATGCTCATTCCCGATTCACTGCAGCGCGATCTGGCAATGCTGGCGCTGCAACGTGCCGGTTTTGAAATCATTCAGGCGCAGTCGCCAGCCGAATTGGCGGACTTGCTTTCCCGCCACCGGCCGCATGCTTTGCTGCTGGATTTGTTCTTGCCCGGCGCAAACGGGCTGGATGTTTTGGAACAGCTCAACGAACAGCAGAAAATGGGGTATACCGTTGCCTTCGTGGTTTCGCGGCTGGCATTTCCCGAAGTGGTGCTGCGCGCACGAGAAGCAGGGGTGGCAGACTTCTTCGTCAAACCGCTGGATGCGGAGGCGCTGGTTCGGCGTATCTCACAGGCGTTGAACGGATAAATTTTTTACGCCATATTTAGACAGGGTTCACTCTCTCTTTACGGAATTTTTCACCCGATTCGGGTATTCTGTAACTAAGTTCTGCCGTGGGAGAGAACGATTGTGATTATTTCGGTGGCGCAGGCTCAATTGTATTTCCTTGCCCTCACCCGTATTTTGGCGATGATGATTGCCGTTCCGGTGCTGGGGGGGCAATCCATTCCCGTGCAGGTGCGCATTGGGTTGGGGCTTGTGCTGACGGCAGTCCTTCTGCCGTGGCAGCCGCTGCCAGCGCAAAGCGAATGGATGGACTGGCTGGCTTACGCTGTGGCAATTGCCCGGGAAATTTTAATCGGCACGCTGGCCGGATTTGCCGCCCGCCTGTCCTTTGCCGCCCTGCAAATTGCCGGTGAGGCGATGGGGCTGGGCAGCGGTTTTGCTTCCAGCCGCCTGTTCAACCCGGCGCTCTCTGAAAGTTCCACCGCCCTCGACCAGTTTTTCGTGATGGTGGCGATGTTGTATTTTCTGGTGATTGACGGTCATCACCTTTTTTTGATTGCGGTCAAAAAAACCTTTGACTTTTTGCCCCTGATGGCTCCGCTTCCGCTCGACCGCATGGACGTGTTGATGGAAACCACCGCGCAGTTGATTCTGGCCGGTGTTCACCTTGCCCTGCCGGTAATGGCTGCCCTGTTCCTGACCGACCTGACTCTTGGCCTGTTGGCGCGCATTGCCCCTCAGGTGCAGGTTTATTTTCTGGGGTTGCCGCTCAAAATCGGTGTTTCGTTGATTGCCATGGGCATGGTCATCGTGGTTGGTTTCCCGCTGCTCGGCAATCTTTACAGCCAAATTGCCCCGCGTATGCTGGCTTTGATTGGGAACTGAACGATGAGCAATAAAACCGAAGCTCCAACTCCGCGAAGGATCGAAGAGGCGCGAAAAGAAGGTCAGGTAGCGCGCAGTCAGGAATTGAACACGGCCGTCATTTTGCTGGCGGCGGCGTTTTTGCTGCGCGGGCCGGGCAAGGAAATCAACACCTCGTTTTCAACGCTCATCACTCAATCACTGGCGCAAATTCCCACCGCTGAATTGACCGAAAAATGGCTTTTGCAGTGGTTGTATTCGGTCGGCTCGCAGGTACTGCCGCCATTGGGGGTGATGCTCTTCGCGCTGATGTTCACGGCGGTGGCGGTAACCATGGGCCAGACCCGCTTCTTGTGGGTGGGCAAGAAGATTGGTTTTGATTTCAAACGGCTCAACCCGCTCAGTGGTTTCAAACGCATCTTTTCTCTGCGCGGTTTGGTGGAGATTGTGCGCGCTCTGTTCAAACTGCTGGTCGTTGGCTGGGTGGCTTACAGTTACCTGCGCGGCCACATCGAAGATCTGAGTGTGCTTCTGCAAACCGACTTTCGCAGTGCGCTTAACCTGTTCGTTGATCTTTCGGTCAACCTCATGCTGCGGGTGGGGGCGGTTTATCTGGTGCTGGCGGCCGCCGATTATGCCTACCAGCGCTGGGACTGGCTGCGCAGTCTGCGCATGACCAAAGAAGAGATCAAGGAAGAATACAAACGTTCGGAGGGTGATCCCTTCCTGAAAAGCCGCATTCGCGCTCAGCAGCGGCGCATTGCCCGCAACCGCATGATGGCAAAGGTGCCCAAGGCAACGGTGGTGGTCACCAACCCCACCCATCTGGCGATTGCCATCGAATACCACGAGGGGATGAACGCCCCGCGCGTGATTGCCAAAGGCGCTTTGCGTGTAGCCGAGAAAATCGTTTCCATTGCCCGCGAACATCATATCCCCATTGTTCAGAACATTCCGCTGGCGCGGGCGATGTACAAAACCATTGAGGTGGATCAGGAAATTTCACCGGATTTGTATCTGGCGATGGCGGAAGTGCTTGCTTATGTCTATCGTCTGCGCGGTCAGCGCACGGCACAACCGCATCCTGCAGGAGGATGAAAAGTAAAAAATGACCACGGCAACGCGTGCTTCTAACCCCATGCTCCAATCGCTGCAGAATCTGCTGCGCTCTAAAGATATTGTCATGGCTTTTACGCTGGTGGTAATTGTTGGCCTGATGCTGGTGCCGCTGCCGCCGCTGCTGGTGGATTTGCTGATCGCTTTCAGCATTGCCGTCTCGATTGGCATCATGCTTCTGACCATGTATATCCGCCAGCCGATGGAATTTTCTGCCTTTCCCACTGTTTTGCTGCTGGTTACCCTGCTGCGTATGGGAATCAACATCTCCGTCAGCCGCCTGATTTTGCTCAACGGCGAAGCGGGGGCCATTGTAGCCACCTTTGGCAATTTGATTGTCGGCGGCAATTATGTGGTCGGTTTTGTCATCTTTCTGATCCTGATGATCATTCAATTTGTGGTCATCAACAGCGGCGCGGGACGTGTGGCGGAGGTGGCTGCCCGCTTCACGCTGGATGCCATGCCCGGTAAACAACTGGCCATTGACGCAGATTTGAACGCCGGTCTGATTGATGAAAGCGAGGCGCGCCAGCGGCGCAAAGCCATCGAAGCTGAGGCCGATTTTTACGGGGCTATGGACGGCGCCAGCAAGTTTGTGCGCGGTGATGCCATCGCGGCGATCATCATCATGCTGGTCAACATCATCGGCGGTTTCGTCATCGGTGTCCTGCAGCGCGGCCTGCCGCTGGCCGATGCCCTGCAAACCTACGTGCTGCTGACGATTGGGGCCGGTCTGGCGGTGCAGGTGCCGGCACTGCTGGTTTCGGCAGCGGCCGGTTTGATCGTGACCCGGTCGACTTCGGAATCTTCGCTGGGCAACGAACTGTTCGGGCAGATTTCCAATTTCAATGTGCTGGCGGTGGGTTCCATTCTGGTTGCGTTGATGATGCTGGTGCCCGGCTTGCCTAAACTGCCGTTTGCACTGATCAGTGCCGGCTTTGGGGTGGGTGCTTATTTTGTGAACAAGGCACGGCTGGCCGAACAACAGGCCGAGGTGCTGACGGCTGCTGCCCCGGCCGTGAGCGAGCCGGAGACCCCCGAACAAATGCTGGAAATGGTGGTGGTTGACCCCATTGAACTGGAAATCGGCTACGGGCTGGTGCCGCTCATCGAGGAAGATGCACAGGATAACCTGCTGCGACGCATCACCAGCATCCGACGGCAGATTATGGCTGAACTGGGGCTGGTGCTGCTGGTGGTGCGCATCCGCGATAATTTGCGCCTTGCGCCGAACGCCTATCGGATCAAGATTCGCGGGCAGGAAGTCTCCAGCGGCGAGTTGATGATTGACCGCATGCTGGCCATCCCCGGTTCGAATGTGGATGGTGAATTGCAGGGCATTCAAACCGTCGAGCCGGCCTTCGGCCTGCCGGCAGTGTGGATCAGCGAGGCGGAGCAGAATCAGGCCGAATTGAAAGGCTATACCGTTGTTTCGCCGCTTTCGGTGCTGAGCACCCACCTGACCGAAACGGTGCGCAACCATGCCCCCGATTTGCTCAGCCGCCAGCTGGTGCAGGAGATGATCAACCAGCTGCGCCAGAAATCACCGGCTTCGGTGGAGGGTGTGGTGCCCGATTTACTGACCCTGGGTGAGGTGCAGAGTGTGCTGCGCAACCTGCTGCGGGAACGGGTGCCAATCCGCGACCTGAGCGGTATTTTAGAGGTGCTTGCCAACCATGCCGGTGTAACCCGTGACCCGAACATACTGGCCGAAGCCGTGCGCCAGACGATGGCCAATACCATCTCGGCGCAGTACCGTGATGAGAGCAGCACCCTGCATGTGTTTACCCTCTCACCGCAGGTTGAATCGCTGCTGCGCAGCGCTTTGGTTTCTACGGATAACGGCCCGGCATTATCTTTGGATGCCGGTTTGGCCCAGACCCTGTTGATGAGAACCGGTGAGCAGATGGAAGCGCTGGCGCAACTGGGGTATTACCCGATTTTGTTGTGCCCGCGGGAATTACGGCTGGCATTCCGTCGGCTGGCGGCACAATCGCTGCCCAATCTGGTGGTACTGGCGTTTTCGGAGGTCAGTCCCGGCACGCGGGTAAAAGCCCACGGCATGGTGGATTTGGGCGCTGTGCTGAGCAACGGTCAGAATTAGGCAAGGCGGAGAGGTGAAGATGGAAACGCGGAAATATCAATGCGAAACGATGTTCGAAGCGCTGCAGCGCATTCAGGCCGAACTGGGGCCGGATGCCATTGTTCTTTCGGCGCGTGAAATTCCGATGGGGCCGGTTTGGAATGTCTGGCGCAAGAAAGGGGTTGAAGTGGTTGCCGCCCCGCCCATGCAAACCAGATCTCAAAGCCAGAAACCGCCCGCCGGCAAGGTGCTGCGCCGCAGTGCCGATGGAAGCGCAATCGAATTTGAGGAAAAACCCGTCGAAATTGAGTGGGTTGGTGATCGGCCGGCCTTCCCCCCGGGCGAAAAAACCGCCGCAGCCCAGCCTCAGCGCTGGTCGCCGCCGCACCTCAGCCGCGCCGAAATTCAGACGGCGCAAAAACAAACCGCCCAAAAGGTGATTGAACCATCCAACAATCCTGAGGCAGATTCCCGGCCAGCCGCACCTGCAGTGAGGAAAGAGCCACCCCCGGTTGAATTGCCGGATAGTTTACACCGCATTCAGCAGCGGCTGCTGGCACAAGGGGTGGAGGCTGACTTTGTCCAGCGCACACTGCAGCGGCTTCATCAAACGCTGGGCGCGGCCATGCTGAAAGATGAAAGTCTGTGTTTGCGCTATGTGCAGGAAGTGCTGGCCGCCGAACTGCGCCTGCCGGCGCCGGGAGCATTGCGCCTGCCGGGGCGCTGGGTGTGTCTGGTGGGCGCCAGCGGCAGCGGTAAGACCAGTACCACCGCCAAACTGGCTCTGCTCTACGGCCAGCATTTGGGAAAAAAGGTGGTGTGGGTGTGTGCGGATACGGTGCGTACCGGGGCAATTGCAGAGGCGCGCGCCTACACGGATGCGCTCGGCATTCCTTTGCGGCTGGTTTATCAGCCGCAGGATATTCAAATTATCGCTGAGGAAATGAAAGAGGCAGATGTTTTTCTGGTGGATACGGCCGGCTTCAACCCGTGCAGCGAACAGCCGCTGGTTGAACTGGGCGAACTGCTCAGTCAAATTCCCCAGCGGGTCACGTGGCTGGTGGCTTCGGCGCTGACCCGCGAAAGCGACCTGCAGCAGATCGGTGCGGCGTTGGGGGTTTTCCGCCTCAATGGGATGATCTTCACCCGCATGGATGAAACGATGAGTTTTGGCAGTGTGTATAACTTTGCGCGGCGAACCGCCTTTCCTTTGCGTTACTTTGCGTATGGGAAAGAAACGGCAGGCAAATTACAGGCTGCCGAAGCCTCGCGCCTGAGCGCGGCACTCTTTGGGAAAGGATGGAATAGAGACTGATGGCAAAAGAAAAAGAAAAAGATTCCAAACCTCCAAAAGAAAAACCCGCCAAAAAACAGCCCGCTAAAAAGGGTGGGTTGAACGACCAGCCGGCCTTGCCGCTCTATGCAGAAGTGTTCTATTCTTTCTCAACGGTGTTGTTGCTGCTGGTAACTCTCATGATTGCAGTGGTTTCGTTCATGTCCGGCGCTTCATTGATGGAAGTTTTCCTGCGGGCAGTGGTTGGGGTGGTCGCGCTGGGCAGTATTCTCTGGTTTCTGACCTATCAGGTTTCTTCCGGTTTGCTGAACGCCCGCACGGCGGAACAGCCGGCAAAAAATGAGGCTGTGGTGAAGGCGGAGCAGTCTCGCAGCCGGGCAGGGGGCGATATGCCCACCCCGTCTTCGGGCGGTGAGGTGAAGGAGTAAGTTTGAATGGCTGTGCAGGATATTTCGACTGCGGTACTTGAAGATTTTTTGATCAATCGCAGCGCGGAGGCGCGAGAGCGGCTGGTATTGCAATCTGTGCCGCTGGTACGCTACCTGCTCAGCCGACTTGGAATCACGCCGGAAATGGGCAGTGAATACGAAGACTTGCTTCATCAGGGGCTGCTGGGGCTGATTGAGGCGGTGGACCGCTACAACCCCGATTTTGGCACGCGTTTCAGTACCTATGCGGCTGTGCGTATCCGCGGCAAGATTCTTGATTACCTGCGTTCGGTGGATTGGATGAGCCGCACTGCCCGTCAACGGGTGCGCGCCGTTCAGAAAGCGGTGGAAGAATTGTGGCTGAAAAATCAGCGCGAACCGACAGATGAAGAAATTGCCGCCCATCTTCACACGGATGTGGAAACAGTCCAGCGTGGCCTGATGGACTCCAACCGCTTTTTACTTTCGCTGGATGCACCGGCAGATTTGGAGAACGAGGAAAATGACCTGCACGACCGGCTGGGGGACGAGCGTCAGGTTGACCCGCAGGAACTTTCAGCCGACGAAGACCTGCGCCATCAACTGGCTGACGCAATCCGTAAACTGCCGGAACGGGAACAACTGGTGCTTTCATTGTATTACTACGATGAATTGAACTTCAAGGAAATTGGCAAAGTGCTGGGGATTTCCGAATCGCGTGTCTGTCAACTGCACGCGCGAGCCCTGATCAACCTGAAGGTGGTGATGAACCATGAGTAATATCCCAAAAGTTTCTCTCGAAGATACCTACACGCTGCTCCAACTGATGCGCGAAACGGCGCTGGTCAAGGGACGTCAGGCGCAGGCTGAAAAGCTCAACCCGGTCGCCGAACAAATGCGCAGTCTGGTGCAGAACACCCGTAAAACCGGGCAGCCGGCTGCAGCGGTCAACCCTCAACCCGCCGGTATTCTGGCACAGGCCGATTTTCAGCAACTGCTGGAAGTTTCCAAAAGCCGGCCGGCTACTCAGCTGCCCCCTTCACCGGCGGGCGACCCGACCGAGCGAAACCGCATGATTGCCGCCATGGCGGCCGCCCAAATGTCCGAGGTGGATATTGCCCGCCAGATGGGCATGACCCGTGAAGAAGTCCGGCTGGTGTTGAGCGTTCAACAGCGCAATGTTTCTGCTGGAAATGGAGGTTACATGCGATGATCAAGGGAATGTACTCGGCAGTTTCGGCCATGATCATGAATGCGGCCCGTCAGCAAATTCTGGCGCATAATGTGGCCAACATCGAAACCCCCGGTTTCAAACAGGTTCTGACCAATGCGGAGGAGTGGGCAAGAACGCCCGTATTGTATTCCCCCGGCAATTTACTAGAGAATCAGCGGTTGAGTTATGTGGGCCTGCTGGGGCTTGGCACCGAACTTGGCCCGCAGGTGACCGATTTTACCGAGGGCGGCTTGCAGCTTACCAAAAATCCGCTCGATCTGGCCATCGAAGGGGAGGGCTTTTTCCGGGTGCGCACCCCGCAGGGTGACCGCTACACGCGCGATGGGCGATTCCTGCGCGATGCGCAGAGCAATCTGGTCACGGTGGATGGTCACTTTGTGCTGAACGATGGCGGGCAGCCCATTCGTTTGCCGGATGGTGAGGTGATGGTTCTGCCGGACGGCACCATTCAGGTCAACGGGGCGGCAGTAGCCCGGCTGGGATTGGCGCTGTTTGCCGACCCGCGCGCCGAATTGCAGCGCGAGGAGGGCAATCTTTACAGCGGGCCGGCTGCTTCCACCGGCGAGGGGCCGATTCGGGTGGTGCAGGGCGCGCTGGAAATGTCGAATGCCAACCCCACTCAGTTGATGACCCAGCTGGTAGAAGTGGGTCGGGCGTATGAAGCCGCGCTGCGCATGGTGCAAAATCAGGATGAACTGCTCGGCAAAGCGATTGCCTCGCTGGGCCGAATCGGGTAGGAGTACAGCGATTATGTCATCTTCTCTCTTTCACACCCTTCATATTTCCCGTCAGGATCTTCTCAACCGCCTGCTGGATCTGGACGTGGTCTCGAATAATCTGGCAAATATGAATACGGCGGGTTTCAAAGCCAGCCGTTCGAACTTTCAGGAATTGCTCCATCAGCGCACACTGGAAGGGGTGACGCTGGCCAGCACGCAGGGGCTGATGCAGCAGGGCGCATTGCGCAATTCGGCCAACCCGCTGGACTGGGCAATTCAGGGTAAGGGATTTTTTCAGGTCAGGCTGCCGGATGGCAGTATCGGCTATACCCGTGATGGTCAATTTCTCTTAGATTCCAGCCGCCAGCTGGTTACTGCGGCCGGTTACCGACTGGTGTGGAACGGCCAGATTCCCGATGGCACGACCGATGTTTACATTCTGCCGGATGGCAGCGTTCAGGCGACCCTGCAGGATGGAACACGACTGATTACCGGGCAGGTGCAGCTGGCTCGTTTTGTCAACCCCAGCGGTTTGATTGCGCAGGGGCATAATGTCTGGCTGGCGAGTGAAGCATCCGGCGCGGCGCAGGTCGGCACACCGGGGACGGCCGGTTTTGGCATGATCGCCGCTCATGCGGTGGAGCAATCGAACGTGGATTTATCCACCGAAATGACCCGTCTGATGTCCTTACAGCGTTCCTTTCAGATGTCGGTGCGCACATTTCAGCAAACCGATACGATGATTGCGCAGGCACTCACCCTGCGCAAGGGGTAAAGTTTGAGCCAAAACAGCCGATACTGTAAACACGTGATTTATCTGCCGTTTCTGGCTCTTGGAGGTAAGACCGATGAAGATTGAAAACAATGGAATTAACCCCCTTGCCCCACAGGGCGCCGATCCTCTCCAGCGCGCTGAACGAAAAGCCCTCAATGAATCGGATACACCGCTGCAGCGGCGCGACAGCGTTGCCCTTTCGGCTGATGCTCGCCTGCTGGCCAAAGCGCGGTCTGCTGTAGATAGCACGCCGGAGATTGAAAACGAACGCCTCAATCAAATCCGCCAGCGCATCGAAAGTGGCGATTACACCGTTCAGGTGGAGGAAATTGCCCGCAAACTGGCTGCGCGAGCCTATTTCAAGCCCTGATCCTAAGTTTGGAGTGGAGAAACGGTATGGTAAATCACGATCAATTTACAGAGTATCTGATTGAACTGGAGGATATTCTCGTCGAGCAGTTCCGCCAGATTCAGCAGTTGATTAACCTGACCATGGACGAACGCCGCGCGCTGCTGGAAAACAGCGATGACCTGATGGGCATTGTAGAGGAGAAAGAGGTACTGCTCGACCGGCTGGGGGTGCTGGAAGATAACCGCCGCAAGACGGTTCACAAACTGGCGCTGGAACGCGGGCTGATTTCGGGTGAAACTTCAATTGGCGAATTGCTTCCCTTTCTGGAAGCGAGGGATGCCCAGCGGGTCAACCGAATGGTAGAGGGCATTACCACTCTCGCGAGGGAGGCACGCCAGTTGAGCGATTACAATCAGGCTCTTGCAGTTACCCGACTGGACTGGTTACAGGCGGCGCAGGTCTTTCTGGTAGGGGCGGTGCAGCCAGACCCGGCTTACCGCCTGCCCTATAAAGCGCGTCCCATGACCGAAGTGGCTAACTTCGGCATGGACTACCGCGCCTGAAAGGAGCGATCAAATGCCGGGCATTTCTTCTGGAATCCACATTGCGCTGCAGGCCATTCTGGCACATGCTCAAACCATCGAGGTCATCGAACATAATGTGGCCAATGCCAATACGCCGGGCTACCGCCGCCAGTCGGCCATTCTGGAAACAACCGTTCCGTCTCCGATTCTGGCTGCGCACAAAGGAATGGGCGCCGGTATGCGCGGCGGCGGGGTGCGGGTGGCCCAGATTCAACGCTTTAATCTGGAATTTTTTGATGGGCGCTACCGGGGTGTAGCAGCCAGCACCAGGTACTGGGAAGCACGGCGGGATATTCTGCTGCAAATTGAGGCTACCCTTGCTGAAACTTCGGAAGATGGGTTGATCAATAAACTGGATAATTTCTGGAACGGCTGGCAGTATCTGGCGGGTGACCCGGCCAACCTCAGCCTGCGGGTCAGTTTGCTGGATGATGCCCGTGTGCTGGCGGAAGGTTTTAACCGCCGCTGGGAACAGTTACAGCAAATCCGCCTCGACCAGAATCAGGCCATTGCCAGTCAGGTGGATGAGATTAATACTTATGCCGATGAGGTTGCCCGCCTCAACAAAGAAATTGCGCGGATCTTTTCCACCGGTGAACGCCCGAATGATTTACTGGATCAACGCGACCGTGTGCTGGATAAACTGGCAGAATTGAGCGGGGCTGTTGCCCACGAACAAAAGAACGGCGAGGTAATGGTTTCGATTGGCGGGCATGTGCTGGTGATGGGTGTGCAGGCTCTGCACCTGACCACTCGCCCCAAAACGGGGGATACGCCCATGGTTGAGGTGGTTTGGGAGGCGGATACTCCCCAGCAGGTGGTCAATTTGCCCGGCGGCTCGCTAAAAGGGATTTTAGAGGTGCGCGATCAGGTCATCCCCGAACAAATGCAGGGGTTGAATACCCTTGCCGCGCAGATCATTCAGCAGGTCAACGCTCTGCACAGCAGCGGTTTTGGATTGGACGGCACCAGCGGATTGCCGCTCTTTACCGGCACGGACGCCATTACCATGCGGTTAAATGACGCCGTGACGGTTGAAAACCTGGCTGCGGCGGATGCAGCCGGGCAGCCGGCAAATAACGGCATTGCCATGGCGATTGCGGCGCTTCGCAGCCAGTCCATGCCCGGCCTTGGAAACACCTCTCCCAATGATTATTACAACCGGCAGATTACCACCTTTGGCACACTGACCCAAAACGCCATGCAGAACAGCACCACACACGGTCTGGTTGCCAAAGCACTCAATGACCAGCGCGAGGCGGTTGGCGGGGTTTCGCTGGATGAAGAGGCTGCCAATCTGGCCAAGGCTCAGCGCGCTTATCAGGCGGCTGCGCGGGTACTGACCGCTTATGATGAAATGCTGGATCGAATTATCAACGGCCTGGGTCTGGTCGGCCGCTGACGGAAAGGCAGGAAGAACGATGCGCGTAACCCACCAAGGAATGATTAATAACTCCATCTCTCATTTGACGAGTAACATGGAACAGATTGCCCGCCTGCAAAGCAAGATTGCCGCCGGAAAGAAAAATCTTTCTCCTTCGGAAGATCCGGTCAATACCGCGCAGGGGTTGACGATGCGCTCAACGCTCAACAACCTGCAAGCCTACCGAAGCACCAATGATTTAACCCGCGAATGGATGGAAGCCACCGATTACCATCTGGAGCAGGTGCAGACAATTGGCGTGCGGGCGGTTGGGCTGATCACACGCGGTCTGAGTGATACGATGGGCAGCGCAGAAAGACAGAATGCACTGGCAGTTGAAATAGATGGAATGATCAATCAGTTGCTGCAAATCGGCAACACACAACATAAGGGGGAATATCTTTTTGCCGGTTTTCAGATTCATACACAGCCTTTTGTGATGCCTGACCAGAATACGCTGGTTTATCAGGGTGATAACGGCCTTTTACAAAGATCAATTGCTCCCGGCCAATCGGTGGTGATGAACATTCCTGCCGAAACGGTGTTCCGTCCGATCATCGAGGCGCTGGTATCTGCGCGGAATGCGTTGCAAGATGTCAACTTTGACCGTAATGCTTTACAAACCGCCTTTGACCAGTTACAATCGGCACTTGATGTCGTAGATACGCAGCGCACCGGGCTGGGCGCGCGCATTCGGCAGGTTGCGGCGGCCAGTGATGGGATTGACAAAACGGAAATCGAGCTGAATGCCCTGCTTTCCAGAAAAGAAGACCTGAACATGGCCGAAGCCATCACCATGCTGCGCGGTCAGGAAGCCACCTATCAGGCAGTATTGGAGGTCAGCCGGCGTGCCGTATCTGCTCTCAGCCTGTTTGATTATTTGCGCTGATGAAGTTGAGGCGCTGTTCTCGCCGATTAGCCGGCAAACAGGCAGCCATCTTCTTTCAGATAAAGGATACCGGCCATGTTAGTATTGACCCGAAAGGTAGATGAAAGTATTGCCATTGGCGATTCCATCACCGTGACCGTGCTGGCGGTTGAAGGCGATCGAGTCAAACTGGGAATCACTGCCCCGCGCGATGTGTTGATTTTGCGGCAGGAAGTTGCCGAAGCGGTCAGGGAACAATCCCGTTTGCAGGAATTACTGGCCAGCGGCCCGGAACCGGAGTCCTTTGAAGCGTTACGCAAGTTGCTGGCGGATGAATCATCCGAAACAGAACCGCCGAAAACCTCCGATAAACCGGCTGAGGAATGACGCGAATTCGTTGACCTGTCAACTGCTGATCGCTGCCGATCAGCAGTTTTCGTTTAATTTTCACACATTCTTTGGCTGTATTTTACGCTCTCTTTACTGAAGCGATACCTGCCTTGTGTTAACCTTACTGCAGAGCGTATGGATTGACATTTCGATACGGCGGGTTGTTATGCAAATGATTTTCGACATCAGTCAGGATGAACTTCCCATTTTTCTGGCGGAAGTGGATGAACACCTGCAAACGCTGGATGAAATTCTGGTTGAGCTGGAACATCGCAGCCACGACAGCGATTTGCTGCAAAATGCTTTTCGGGCAGCCCACACCCTGAAAGGCATGGCCGGCATGATCGGCCACCACCGCATGACGAACCTGACCCATGCACTGGAAACAGCCTTCGATGGCCTGCGCAAGGGTCAGATTGAGGTCAGCACGGCGCTGATTGATCTGTGCCTGGATGCGGTGGATGGTTTGCGTGCCTTGCGGGAAGAGGTGGTCAGCGGTTCTTTGAGTGATTATGATCCCCAACCGTTGATTGAAGCCTTTGCCGATTTGAGTGTCTCGAGCGCAGGCCATGCTCCATCTCACAACAGAGCGGACATCGCCCCTCCCCCCGAACCTACCCCGCCTCAGCCGGCCCCCTCGAACGGTAAACAAACCCTCACGATTCATGCAGAAATTGACGCGCGCAGTGTTGCTTCGGCGGCGCGTGCTTTTCAATTGATGATGATACTGCAGGAATTGGGGGAAATCACGGCCATGCAGCCGCCGCTGGAGGAGATTGAAACCGCCCGGCCGGTTAAAACCTTTACTGCTCAGGTGCTCACAACAGCGTGTGAAAAAACCGTGCTGGAAAAATTGGGACAGATTTCCGAAATAGAAAAGATCGAAGTGCAGGCAAATGGCAAAGGTCAGCTGCTTGTCGGTGCGGAAGACCGGCCTGCTGCCCCTTCTGCTGCGCCTCAAAGCCCGGTCAGCGCAGGTGAAAATGCCCCCCCTGTTGCAGCGGCGCAGGGGGCTCGCGGGAAAAACAACGGCAGTACGGCTCGCGGGGTGGAAATGACCGTGCGCACCAGTGTGGAACGGCTGGACAGCCTGATGAATCTGGTGGGCGAATTGATTACCGACCGCAACCATCTCTTTCAGGTGCGCAACCGGCTGGAAGCCAAGGCCGGCAACGATCCGCTGGTGGAAAATCTGGCAGAAACGGTTGCCCACATCAGCCGCATCACCGATCAACTGCAGGAAGAGGTGATGCGCATCCGAATGCTGCCAATTGGCAACCTGCTCCACAAATTCCCGCGCATGGTGCGCGATATGTCGCAAAAGGCCGGCAAACTGGTGGATGTGGTCATCCACGGTGAAGATACCGAACTGGACCGCTCGATGATCGAAGAGATCAACGACCCGCTGATACATCTGGTGCGTAATGCCATTGATCACGGCATCGAGCCGCCAGAAGAACGCCGCGCGGCCGGAAAACCGGAACGCGGCACGGTAACCCTCAACGCATGGCACGAACAGGGCCGCATCATTCTAACCGTTTCGGATGACGGACGCGGCATTGACCCCGCCGTTTTACGCAAAAAAGTGGTGCAAAAAGGATTGATGACGGCAGAGGAGGCGGCGGCGCTGACCGACGAACAGGCGGTTGATCTGATCTTCCTGCCCGGCTTTTCCACCGCTGAAAAAGTGACCGATATTTCCGGGCGCGGTGTCGGCATGGATATTGTGCAGACCAACATACAACGCGTCAACGGAACCATTCATATCGAAACCGCCGTGGGGCGTGGCACGACCTTTCAGATTGTGCTGCCGCTCACGCTGGCAATTGTCCCAACCCTGCTGGTGCGAGTTGGCGCGGCAACTTTTGCCATTCCGCTGGTCATGGTACTGGAAACCCTGCGTCTTTCACCTGCCGATATCAAGACCATTCGACAGAAACCGGTAACCATGCTGCGCGGCAGCGTGCTGCCGTTGGTTTATTTGAGTGAGTTGTATAACATCTCGGAAAACGGTCATCAACGCAAGCGGTTGTTTGCCGTGGTTATTCAATCCGGTAAACACCGCGTTGGTCTGGTTGTGGATGGTTTTCTGGGGGAAGAAGAGGTGGTCGTCAAGTCGCTGGGTAAACTGGTGGGTGAAATTCCGGGCATTTCCAGCGCGGCCATACTGGGTGACGGCACCATCACTTTGATCGTTGATGTCCCCGCTTTGCTGCGGCTGGCAGGTATTCATTGAAAGGAGCAGTATGACCGCCATGATCGAATTCGATGAAAAACTGGTTGAAACCCTCCGCTCGATCACTACGGTGGGCATTCACAACGCCGTGCGGGGTTTTTCCGGTCTGCTGGGTCATAAACTGGAATTCGGGGATCCGGATGTGAAAGTGGTGCCGCTCACCCAAATTCCGATGATGGTAGGCGGGCCGGAAACCGAGGCGGCTGGTATCTACCTGCGGGCAGAAGGTGATTTCAATGCCCAGATCATGATGATTCTACCGCTGGAAAAGGCTTTTCAACTGGTGGATCTACTGATGGAACAGCCGGAAGGCACGACCACCTTTCTCGGTTCGCTGGAGCGTTCGGCGCTGGGGGAAGTGGGCAACATGACCGGCACTTTCTTTATGAATGCGGTAGCCAATACGCTCGGGCGGGAAATCCGTCCGACCCCGCCGGCGGTCATGGTGGATATGGTCGGTGCCATTCTGGATATCATCGTGGCTACTACCGGCGGGGTGAGTGATCATGTGCTGCTCATCCAGACCTGTTTCAAAGATGGCAGCCGCTCGGTGTTGACCGATTTTTGGGTCATACCGGATGCCCAATCCCTGCAAGCCTTACAGCAGGCAGAGAAGAAAGCATGAAAGATCCCATCAGCGTCAATCTCGGTGAGGTGGTGGTTTCCAGCGACCCGGCGGATGTGCTGGTGGCTTACGGCCTGGGTTCGTGTCTGGGAATTACCATGGTGGATAAGCAGCGTCATATCTGCGGCTTACTCCACGCCGTGCTGCCTCACCGGATGAACGGCGCTCATCCGCATTGCGCCAAGTATGTGGACAGCGGCATTGAAGGATTGCTGGAAGCCATGCTCAAAGCCGGCGCAGAGCGCCGTAACCTGATTGTGCGCATAGCGGGCGGTGCCAATATGTTGACGGCTGCCGGACTTTCCAAGACTTTTGATGTTGGTACGCGCAATATCGAGAGCGCCCATGAAACGCTGAACCGCCTTAATCTGCCGCTTCATGCGGAAGAAACCGGTGGACACAGTGGCAGAACGGTGCGAGTTTACGTCGCCAGCGGACGGGTGACCGTGCGGGTGGTTGGCGGTGTTGAAAAGGATTTGTAATTCTTTCAGGAGGATGGACGAATGACCAAGATACTGATTGTGGATGACGCTGAATTTCTCCGCGTGCGGATCATCAAAATGCTCACCGGTCAGGGCTTTGAGGTCTATGAAGCGGAAAACGGCGTCAAAGCGGTGGAAAAATACAAAGAAGTGCGGCCCGATGTGGTGCTGATGGACATCACCATGCCGGAAATGGACGGACTGGCGGCACTGAAAGAAATCCGCGCCTTTGATTCACAGGCCAAAGTGGTCATGCTGACCGCGCTGGGTCAGGAATCGGTGGTGCTGGAAGCGGTTAAATCCGGTGCGCGCGATTTCATCGTCAAACCCTTCGAACATGACCGTGTGATGAGCGCCATTCACAAGCTGGCCGGTTAGGTTTTGTTTATGGTAACGCTGCCGCAGCCTTCGAATGCTTCTGCCCCTGCCCCTGTACCGGTGCGGGTACTGGTGGTGGATGATTCGGCGTTCATGCGCTTTTCGATCAGCCAGCATCTGAACGGCAGAGATGGCATTCAGGTCATTGCCACGGCACGGGATGGACAGGAAGCCCTCGAACTCATCCCCTCCCTCAACCCGGACGTGATCACGCTGGATGTGGAAATGCCGCGCCTGGACGGCATTTCGACTTTGCGGGAAATTATGAGCCGTTTTCCCCGTCCGGTGGTGATGTTGAGCAGCCTGACTCGCGAGGGGGCGGTAACGACCATTCAAGCATTGACTTTGGGGGCGGTGGATTTCATCACCAAACCCGAAAGGCAGCTGGATATACAGACCGTCATGGACGAAGCGGCACAGAAAATAAAGCGGGCGGCCAGTGCCCGGGTACGGCCCTTTGCTCTGGTGCGTCCCATTTCTAGTGCGCCCAAATCTGCGGTGGAAAAGGCAGTGCGGCCGCTCAAATCCAACGAGCCAATTGTGGTCATCGGCAGTTCTACCGGCGGGCCGCGGGCACTCAACGAGGTGGTGCCGGCGCTGCCGGCCAGTTTACCGGCTGCGGTGGTCATTGTGCAGCACATGCCGGCCGGTTTCACCCATTCACTGGCAGAAAGGCTCAATAACCTCTCGAAATTAATGGTGAAAGAAGCCCAGCCGGGTGACCGGCTGATGGCAGGTCAGGCCTTGCTCGCACCGGGTGGTTTTCACATGGTGTTTGATGAAAACGAGCAGGTTTCCCTCAACCAGAACAATCCGGTACACGGTGTGCGCCCGGCAATAGATGTGACTCTTACCTCGCTGGTGCAGCGTTTTGGAAAACGGGTCATTTCCGTCATCCTCACTGGTATGGGCAGCGATGGAACGAACGGCTCGGTGCTGCTGCACAGTTTGGGCGGCACGGTCATTGCCGAGCACGAATCCACCTGTGTGGTGTGGGGAATGCCGCGCAGTGTGCTGGAAAAACAAGCCGTGGATGTGGTGGCGCCCTTGCCGGATGTTGCCGATGCGATACAAAAAGCCGTGCAGGAATTTCTTGCCATTTCTGCGGGGAGGTGAGTCGCAATGGAAACCGAGACTTACGCTCAAATCAAAACCTCGGTGAAAAATCTGCTCAATATTGACCTGAACCATTACAAAGAGGAGCAGATGAAACGCAGACTGGATTCGTGGCTGGCCCGTTCGCGTGCTTCTTCCTGGAATGATTACTTTTCCTTATTGCGGGAAAACAAAGAGGAACTGGAAAAATTCCGCAATTATCTGACCATTAATGTGACCGAGTTTTTCCGCGATCCAGAACGCTGGTCAGCGCTGCGGCGGGATGTGCTGCCGCGCCTGCTGGCCGATGCGCAGCGCGACCCGAAAAGGGGAGGCGGTTTACGTGTGTGGAGCGCCGGTTGCTCCATTGGCGTGGAGGCTTATACGCTGGCCATTTTACTGGAAGAAACCGCCCCCGATAAACCGCATTATTTGCTGGCCAGTGATCTTGACCGGGGGGCGCTGGCAAAGGCACGCGCCGGCGGCCCGTATCTGGCTGAGGAAGCGCGCAACCTTACTCCCGAGCAACGCGTTCGTTTCCTTTCCCCTGCGGCGCCTTTTTACATCAAACCTGAAGTGGTGCGTAAGGTCACTTTTCGAGAACAAAACCTGCTCAACGACCCCTTTGAAAGCGATTTTGACCTCATCGTTTGCCGCAATGTAATTATTTATTTCACCAATGAAGCCAAGACGTTGCTCTATCGAAAGTTTCATCAGGCATTGCGCCCGGGCGGTGTGCTCTTTTTGGGCGGAACGGAGATCATGCCGCGCCCGGCCGAGTTGGGATTCCGCAATGCCGGTATTTCCTTTTATGTGAAGGAATGAGAGGTAAAGAAAATGCGTTACACACTGGATGACCTGATCCGTGAAGCGGGCAAACTGCCCCCCTTGCCGCAAGCCTCTCAGCGTGCTCTGGAATTGATGCGCTCGCCGGAATGCAACCTGAGCGCAGTGGCGGAGGTGCTGGCGGTGGATCAGGTGCTTTCCGGTGTGGTTTTACGGGTGGCCAACTCCGCCTTTTACGGCATGCCCAACCGCATCGCCACCGTGCATCAGGCGGTGGTGGTCATCGGCCTGCAAGCCCTGTATGAGATCATTCTGGCGGCGAGTCTGGGTAGTTTTCTCAACCGCCCGCTGCCCGGTTACGAACTGCGCAAGGGAGAATTGTGGCGGCATTCGCTGGGGGTGGCCATTTGTGCCCGGACGATTGCCCAAAAACGCAACTGGAAAAACGTGGAGGAGTTTTATTTTGCCGGTTTGCTCAGTGATATTGGTAAACTGGCGCTGGAAAAATTGCTGCGCAGTCTGGTGTTTAGTATCAATGACTGGCAGTCGGCATCGTTTCTTGAAATCGAACGCTCCTATTTTGGAATTGACCATGCCATGCTGGGCGCCGAAATGGCGCGCCGCTGGCGTCTGCCGGAAGGGCTGGTGGCGGTGATTGCCCATCATCACAACCCGGCTGCAGCCGGCCCCTATCAGGCGCAGGCTTATGCCGTGCATGTCGGCGACAGCATCATGATGATGATGGGAATTGGTCTGGGGCGGGATGGTTTGCAGTATGCTCTCGATGAGCGCGCTGTGACGGCGCTCAACCTGACTGAAACGGAGCAGGAAGAACTGGTTACTGCGGTAATGGAACAAATTGAACTGGCGGAGATGTTAATTACACTGCCCGGCGCAGGATGAATCGGCCGTGCGGTGAGTGAGGAGGCATTAATGTATGGATGTTAAATTTTTGAACCCCTTTGTAGAGGCAGCCGTAGAAGTTTTGAAAGCCGAAATTGGCGTCAATGTCCAGCGCGGCAGTCTTTCCCTGCACCAATCCGCGTTGACAACCGATGATGTCACCGTGTTGATTCATCTGGTCGGGCAGGTTTACGGCGTGGTCATGTACGGCATGAACACAGAAACCGGCATCCGTTTTGTGTCGCAGATTTTGGGTCAGGAATTTACTACCTTTGACTCGCTGGCGCAGAGCGGGGTGGCAGAGCTGGGAAACGTCATTTCCGGGCGGGCGACCATCAAGTTTTCACAGGCCGGTTATGCCTCGAACATTTCACCGCCAACCCTGATCAGCGGCAGGGGAGTGCAGATTTCTACCCTCGATTTCCCTCGCATTGTGGTGCCGCTGCAGACCAATTTGGGTGAACTGACCGTGCACCTTGCCCTGCGGGAAAACCGCAACGGTAAGGTGGAAGAATTCGTTGCGCTCACACCGGCTGCTAAAGGCAGTTGAGCAGAAAGGATGCCCAATGAACGTCAAGTTTCTCAACCCATTTGTGGAAGCGGCTTATGAAGTGCTGCGCGCAGAAACCGGTATGGATATTCACCGCGGGGAGCTGCGTCTTGAACAGGGAATGTACGTAACCGATGATGTGACGGTCATCCTTTCGCTGGTCGGGGCGGTGGAAGGGACGGTCTTCTACAGCATGAATCGAAAAACGGCAGTACGGTTTGCTTCGATCATGATGGGTGAAAACCTTTCCGAACTGGATGGCTTGGCGCAGTCCGGGATTGCTGAAATCGGCAATGTCATTACCGGTCGGGCAAGCATGAAACTTTCCGAGAACGGCTACGAATCGAACATTTCCACCCCTTCCTTGATTCTGGGCAAAGGCGCATCTATTTCGACGCTGGATTACCCGCGGCTGGTGGTGCCGCTGATTACTGATGGAGGTTCGGTAGAAATTCACCTGGCCTTGCGGGAAGGAAAACGCGGCCTGAAAACCCCTCAAATTCCCATCCCCGCCGCCGGGTCAGTGACAGGATAATATCTTAAATTTACAACGAAAGGAGAATTTAAAAAAATGGAACATCAACTGGTTGTATTTGAACTGGAAAACGAAAAATATGGTGTGGATATTGCCTCAGTAGAGGGAATTATCAAGATGCAGGAGATTACCCGTTTGCCCCATGCGCCGGCATTCATCGAGGGGATTACCAACCTGCGTGGAACGATTGTGCCGGTGGTGGATTTACGCACCCGCTTTGGTTTGCCTGCCCAGCCCCCCACCCGTGATACGCGCATCGTGATTGCGAACATGGATGGCAGCAAGGTGGGCATCATTGTGGATGCCGTGACGCAGGTCATCCGCGTGCCTGAGGATAAAATCGAACCCCCGCCGCAGATGTCGGTGACCATCAATTCCGCTTTCATCAAGAACATTGCCAAACTGGAAAATGAGCTGGTGATTCTGCTGGATTTGGGCAAAGTTCTTTCCATGGAAGAGCGGGAAGCGCTTGTGGCAATGGCATGATTAATTCCTTGCGCTCGGCTCAGATTCGTTCCACAGCGCTGGCTTTCTGGCGGCGTAAAGCAGGCCAGCGGTCTGGTGTTCATCCATCGGCTGAAAATCTGCTGGAGATTTTGATGGATGGCTATTGTGTGCTGGATGAAGATGGGCTGATTCAGCACACCAATCCCGCGCTGGAAAACATGCTGGGCTGCTCTGCCCATCAATTAAACGGCAGCCCACTGACGAATTTCATTGAAGCAGTATGCCGCGAAGATTATCTCTCTTTGTGGGAATTGATGAAGTACAGCCACAGCCGCGTGGGTCCGCTGGAAATCGAAATGAAAACCTGCGGCGGTGAACCGCTGGCGGTATTTGTAACCCTCGCCCCTTACCCGAATGCCGGAAAGGTGATGACACAGGTGTTGTTGCGCGATGTTTCGCAGTGGCGGCAAATCCAAAATGAGCTGGTTTCGGTCAACCTGATGCTGGAACAATCCTTTACGGATACACTGGAAGGATGGGGGCGGGCATTAGAACTGCGCGATTACGAAACCCATGGACACACGCAGCGGGTAGCCGAACTTACCGTACAACTGGCGCTGGAAATCGGCTACCACATCGAAGAGATACTCAATCTGCGGCACGGCGCATTGCTGCATGATATCGGCAAAATGGCTATCAGTGACACTATTTTGCTCAAACCGGGTCCTCTCAATGAAACCGAATGGGAAATCATGCGCCGCCACCCGGTCTATGCCGAGCAATTGTTGCGCCAGATTGATTACCTGCGGCCGGCCATCCCCATCCCTTACTGCCATCACGAAAAATGGGATGGCAGCGGCTACCCGCGCGGGTTGAAGGGGGAGCAAATTCCGCTGGAAGCGCGCCTGTTTGCGGTGATTGATGTGTATGATGCGCTGCGCTCCAGCCGACCTTACCGCCCCGAACCATGGAGTGAAGAACGTACGCTGGAACATGTCCAGCGCGAGGCGGGCAGGCACTTCGACCCGGAAGTGGTGAGGGTTTTTCTGAAAATGAAAGGCTTTGCCTGAAATGGTGGGGAAAATACCTTATTGGGCAGAGGCTTGCCACCACGCCACGCCCACCAGACCCGGCCCGGCATGTGCGCCGATAACCGGCGTCATTTCGGTGATGTAAAGTTCGGCGGGGTGCAGGTTCTCCCGCAGGGCTTGCGCGATCTGTTCAGCGCAAGCCGCGTCATCGGCGTGAAAGCAAATGAGAATACTGCCTTCCTTCTGAAGATTTTTAACCAGCCACGCCAGCATACGGTCAATGGCTTTGCGGCGGGTGCGCTCCATCCCTTCCAGATGAATCTCCCCCTCCCGCAGGGTGAGGATGGGATAGACCCGCAGTGCAGCATTGATCAGCGGACGAATGGCGTTCACCCGCCCGCTGTGCTCAATAAAAGAGAGGGTGTCCAGTACGCCGATCATGCCAATATGGTGGCGCGCTTCGGTGAGCGCTGTTTTGATCTCTTCAAGCGAAGCCCCCTGCCGGGCAAGACGGGCGGCCAGCATGGCCATTAAACCCTGAGCCGGCCCGGCGACCCCGCAGTCAATCACCTCAATATTCAATTGTCCGGTCAATTGTTCAGCCGCCAGCCGTGCCGAGTTGTAACATTGGGTCAGATCGGCCGGCGGGGTAACGATTACTGCTGCGCTGAGTTTGCCATCTACGGCTTGCAGCCGCTGGACGAACTCCCCCGGTGAAGGTGCAGCAGTAGTCGGATGGGAAGTGGTCGTCCGTAAGGTTTGATAATAGGCACGCCGGTCAATTGTTTCATCATCGGGGAGCGCTTTTCCGTTCAAAATGAGGCTCATCGGCACAATGTGAATGCCTTCCCGTTGGGCCAGTTCGGCCGGCAGTGAGGCAATGCTGTCGGTGAATACGGCTGGCGATGCCGGACGCAGCGGGCGGGGTGAATAAGCCGGGAATAATTCCACCAGAATTTCACGCTTGTCGGTCAATTTCAACCAGCGTGGCAGCAGGTGGGGAATGGCGCAAATTGCAGTGGTCAACGCCAGAATCAACGGTGACCAGATGATCCATCCATCTTTTCCATGAGCATAATTCAGGTAAATGAGCAGCGGAAAAGCAACCAGCGTTGCCAGAATACCGCTCCCCAGCGTGGCAAAATAAACCAGACCGTAAACCGGCAGGGCAATGAGGGTTGAAGCGGGGCTCAATGCCAGCAGGCCGCCGATTGAAGTGGCCAGACCGCGCCCGCCTTTAAAGCGGAAATACACCGGGTAATTATGCCCAATGACGGCGGCAACCACGCAAAAGACGGCGCAGCCTTCACTTAATAGGAACACATCTGCCAGAACGACGGGAATGCTGCCTTTCGCAATATCCAGCAGGGCAACCAGTGCTGCCGGTAAAATGCCCACCGAACGGGCTACATTCGCCGTGCCGGCGTTGCCATCCCCCAGAGTACGGATATCGGTTTTCTTCCACAGGCGGGTAATCAATACCGCCGAGGAAACCGAACCCAACAGGTAACTGAACAGCAGGGCAAGCACACACTGCGTCATTGTTCACCTCCTTCCTCTCGCTGGCCGGCGAGAAGCCTGCAACAGTGCGGCTGCTCAAATTTCTTAAATCATTGTAACAAAAATTTGTTGGAAGGAGATTAACAGAACACGGATTTCAGGGTAGATTTACTTCAAAGCCTTGCAGGTTAAGCGGCGCAAGGCGAAACGGAGCAGAATCTGCGCCGTAATTGGCCTGCAAGGGCGATTGGATGGCCGGTAGATCGGATGCCGAGACTGCCAACGATGGTGAAGACAGCCACACCAGTGCAGTGGTAATCATTACGGCAGTCAGAATCAGGGTCAGTACCAGTTGCAGCGTGAGGCGGGAAGGAGAAGTTTGGGTGAGCATTGGGTTTTCCTAGAGTGTTACTTCCAGTTGGGGAATTTCACGGGCCGCGGAAAGCCGGTAAACCATCACCCTTTCCAGTTTACCCTTCACGGAGTGCAAACCCAGCGGTTCAAGGCTGAACTGGCGCTGGTTTTCCTCGAGTGCGGTGTAGGTGGCATGACCGATGACCGCACCCGTTCCATTGATTAACTCACGGGTGAGCGATTCCAGCCGCTGAGCGGTGTTGACCGTATCGCCAATGATGGTGTAGTGCAGGCGGTCTTTTGCGCCCAGCCCGCCGGCAATGACCACGCCGGTGTTGATGCCGATGCCGGTAATCAGCGGCGGATCGCCGCGCTCTTCGCGGATGCGGTTCAGTTCGTCAATGGCGGCCACCATTTCCACAGCCGCCTGACAGGCAGCCAGCGCGCTCTTTTTTGGGCTGAGCATGCGCGGCAGAATTCCAAAGAACGCCAGCATGGCGTCGCCATCGAATTTATTGACCACCCCACCGTGTTTGACGATGATCGGCACGATGCGGTCGAAATATTCGTTCAGCCAGTTCATTACGCGCGCCGGATCGGCCTGTTCGCTCAGTGTGGTGAAGCCGCGAATATCGCTGATCAGCACGGTGGCAACCGCCTGTTGACCTTCCAGCCGGACATTGCCCGAGCCGAAGGTCTGGCGCAGTTGTTCGCGCACCTCCGGTGAAACGGTGCGTCCCAGTAAATCGCGGTAGATGAAACCTTCCTGCAGACCGGCAATCATCGTATTGAAGGCATGTGCCAGAACGGAAAGCTCGTCGTTGCCATCCACGCTGACTTTCACGCCCAGATTACCCTGCGCCACCTGAGAAGTAGCACGCACCAGCCGCAGAAGCGGACGGGTGATCAGATTGGCCAGATAAATGCCCACCAGAATGACCAGCAAAATGGAAATGGTGATCAGCAGAAAGACCTGCAAACGGGTGATCTGACTGGTGCGCACTAGAAAAGCCTGAGGAAGTGCCACCCCCAGCAGGCCGAGATCTTCGCCGCTGCGGGCTTCCCACGGGCCGAGCAGTTCGGTGTAATTGACGCCGTTGATATTCAGGGGGCGCGATTTACTGGCCTGATCCTGGGCGTTGATCACTTCCACGGCCAGCGCAGCATCGAGGGTTGGTTGAAAATCGGGGAAGGTCGAAGAAACGGGGTTGCCGGTAAGCGTGTAAAGGGTGGTATCGCTGAGGGTGTCCAGTTTCATTTCCCGCACCAGCGAATCGGCCGATTTACCGACCAGCACCACGCCGCTCAATTGTCCCTGCGCATTCAGGATTGGGCCGCTGATGTAGAAATAATTGCCCCACGGCGCCTGCACAAAAGCGGCAAATTTATCACCGCGCTCGTCCTGTTCGCGACGCAATACCCGCTGCACAAATTCCTGCTGACTGAAGAAGGGATCGGCGCGGGTGAAGGTATATTCACCGCGTGGCGCACCCGCCGGGCGGCGTGCCGAAAATACGGTCACGCCCTGCGTATCCAGAATTTCAATGGCTTCTTCGTTATTGTTGACTGCCAGCGGCAAAGTAAGCAGGCGCAATTGCTCGGCATCACCAACCTGTACGGCTTCGGCAACGCCTTGCGTGTTGGCAATCAACCGCAGGGTGGCCAGCAGGCGGTCTTCCTCACGCACCATCCAGTCGGTGGTCTGGCGGCCTGAGGCGACCAGTTGATTGAAAAAACGGTCCTGCACCGATTCGATCACCACCTGCGTGACAATGTAAGCCGATGCCAGCGCAAATAACAAAGCCAGAATCAGATAAGGCAGGGTGATTTTAAGGCGGACAGGCACTTTGACGGCCGGCGGCTGGCCAGCCGGGATGGCAGGTGCGGAAGTTTGCTGACGCGGCTGGGTGGGTGCATCAATGGATTGCAGACGGCGAATCGCCTGCTCGATCCAGCGTGCCTGAAACGGCTGGCGCAGGAAGATGTGAAACCCATGCGATTTTGCCAGCATTTCGCGCTGGAGGTCGGGGTATTGATTGGTTAGAATGACTTTGACTTTGGGATTGACTGTCTGGGCGTTGCGCAGAAATTCCAGCCAGCCATCGCCGGGGAAGTGCAGATCGAGGAGGATGAGATCGGCCTTGATTTGCTTGAAAAGTGCCTCTGCCTGAGCCAGTTCCCACGCCTCCCAAACCTGATCGCCGCGTCCGCGAAAGAAACGGGTCAGCGATTGGGCGGCTTGTGCTTGCTGCTGAACGATGAGGACGCGCTGGGCGGGCATTGATCCTCGACAGAAAGGGTCAGGAGAGATATTCACGCAGGTGGCGGCTGCGGGTGGGGTGACGCAGTTTGCGCAGGGCTTTGGCTTCGATCTGGCGAATTCGTTCGCGGGTGACATTGAAATAGCGGCTGACCTCTTCCAGAGTGTGGTCTTTGCCGTCAATCAAGCCAAAGCGGAGTTCCAGCACCTGCCGCTCACGTTCCGAAAGCGCCCCCAGCGCATTTTGCACCTGTTCGCGCAGCATCTCGCGGGCAGCGGCATCCATCGGTTCGAGAGCATCGTCATCCTCAATAAAATCACCTAACTGGCTGCTGTCTTCATCACCGACCGGCCGTTCCAGCGATACCGGCTCTTCGGCGGATTGTAAAATGCGCTGCACTTTGGCTGCTGCCCAGTTCCAGCGGCGTTGCACTTCGGGGTCGAGCGGCAGATTTGCCGCCTGTGCTTTTTTGATCAGTCGGACGTCTTCTTCGCTGAGGAAACCGCCTTCCAAAGCCAGTTCTTCATTGGTTGGCTCGCGCCCCAGCTTCTGAATCAGCGTGCGTTGTACGCGCAGCAAGCGGGTGATTGCCTCAAAGAGATGCACGGGGATGCGAATGGTGCGGGCCTGTTCGGCAATATAGCGGCTGATGGACTGGCGAATCCACCACGTGGCATAGGTACTGAACTTGAAACCGCGCGTTGGATCGAACTTGTTGACCGCCCGCAGCAAACCCAAATTACCTTCTTGAATCAGGTCAAGGAAGGTGATGCCCCGCCCAAGGTAACGCTTGGCGATGCTGACCACCAACCGCAGATTGGCGCGGATGAGAGTCTGATTGGCCTCTTCTGCCAGAGCGTGAATTTGCTTGATTTCCTGATCAAGGTTGTACCTGGTTAAGCGTGCTTCGAAGAAATCAATGCCCGGTAAATCTTCCCCTTTTTGCAGAATGGCAAAAAGGTCTTGGGCTACCTCAGAAGGCAAGAGGTAGAGGCAAAGGTAAAGGGTAAAGGCGTTGCGCACCAGTCCATCCCACAGGGTGTCTTTTCCCCACAGGCCGTTATCGAGAAACGAGCGCATGTAGGAAGGACTATCGGACTGCCATGACTGGCGCAGCGCCTGCGCTTCCAGCAGAATCAGACTCAGATCGGGAACTTCCTCATTGCTCAGGCGGTTGACATCCTGTTTGAACCGTTCCCATGAGGTGTAAAGATCTTCGACAATGGCAAGATATAACTGTAAATTGGGGTCGGCGGTTTGAATTTTGCCATCCAGATGCCGCTGGAGCGTTTCAAGGTATTCTTTGGCTTCAATTCGCGCTGCCAGACGAAATTCACTGTCGGCATCCAGTAAATTGATCTGGCCGATTTCTTTCAGGTACAGGCGTACCGGGTCTTCCGACAGTTCGATGGCTAAGGCCGGATCTTCTAGAATTTCCAGCGGATCTTCCAAAGGCACTTCGGCTTCTACCCACTCATCGGCCGGAATAAGCGGCAGCACCTCCTCGATGTCGTCGTTCAATGGCAAACCGGCGTCGCTGTTATTCAGAGCGGCTGGCGAGGGGATGCTCAGCGGATCAAGACGCTCGTGTTCGGTTGATTTTGCCTCGCTGCGGCTTTTTGCAGGGCGCTTTTTACCGCTGGAAGATGAAGGGGAAGAAGGTTTTTTGGGTGCTGGGGTCATGGTTAATAATATACCATAAAAATTTAAGATCACTTTTTTTATTCCGCTTCGGCTACACTGGCAAGGGCTTTTTCCAGCCGATTGCGGGCCTGCAGGTAAGCGGGGATAAGTTCCAGATACGGCGACACCGCCGAAGCGCTTTGTTCCTGCAGCTCTTGCTGTAAAAAGCGCATTTGCTGGATGTTTTCGTTGACACGCGTCAAACGCAGCAGCAGGAAAGTCCGCAGCAGGTCTTCCATGTGGCGGTTTGCAGTCGGTTCGCCGTACTTGAGCGGTTGGGTCAATTCTTCCATCAGCGGCTGCAGGTCGGCGGGGCAGGCTTGCTGCAGATAATTTTTTGGCTCTGTTTGATCCTGTGCCAGCGATTGGAGAATAAGCGCTGCCATGCTCTGATGAGCGCCGTATTCAAAATCCTGAGCGGCAAAACGGCTCAACCCGTTTGCCTGCAAGTGACGATCCAGCGTATAGAGGGCTTCGGGGTTGCGCACCAGCAGTTTCAGGCAGTGTTTTTCCATCTCCTGTGCCTGCTTACCCGGTTGAATTTCATGCAGGGGGGCGGGTTTTTCGGGGCGAGTCTGCCGGGGGCGAGGCGGTATTTTGCGAAAAGACGTGCCGCCGCTTTCGGGAGAAATGGCTTGCAGGGCGCGTTCATCAATTTTCAGCAGGCGTGCCAGCCGCTGGCGGTAAGTATCTCTTTCGACAGCATCCGGCACATCATTGATTAATGTCAATACCTGACGGGCAATCTCGCTTTTCACTTTGGGGTCATCGGTATCGCGGCTGGCGGCCAGCGAATCCATCACATGAATGACTACCGGTTTGGCATTGGCGACAATCTGTTTCCATTCTTCGGGGTCGTGGAGGACAACATCATCGGGGTCTTTGCCGGCGGGCAGGGTGGTAACTCGCAAATCGGCTTGCAGGCGGGCTTCGTGGCGCAGCAAGCCGCGCGCATCGAAGACGATTTCATCCTGATGATCAAAAGCCTGACGGGCAACTTCCAGCCCGCGCAGGGTGGCTTTTTCGCCGGCGGCATCCGCATCCAGCGCCAGCACAATGCGGCGGGTAAACCGTTTGAGCAGACGCAGTTGATCTTCGCTCAAGGCGGTACCCATCGGTGAAACCGCATTGTTGAAGCCGGCCTGATGCAGGGCAATCACATCCAGATAGCCTTCGACAATAACCGCCTGATCCTGCGCGCGGATGGCTTTGCGTGCCAGATGCAGGCCGTATAAAAGTTTTCCTTTATCAAATAAGGGTGTTTGCGGAGAATTGAGGAACTTGGGTTGATCCTCCGGGCGCAAAATGCGGGCGCCAAAACCGCAAATTTTTCCGCTCATATCGCGGATGGGGAACATGATGCGGTGGCGGAAGCGGTCGTAACCACCGCCTTCGGGGCGTTCGGTCAGCAGGCCTGCCTCGCGGATTTCTTCAAAAGAATAGCCCTTGGCGGTAAAGTAATTCAAGCCGTTTTCCCAGCCATCGGGGGCGTAACCCAGTTCGAATTTTTCGGCTGTTTCGGGCTGAATTCCGCGCTGCTGGAGGTAGGCCATGGCCTGTTTGCCGGCGGGGGTGTTGAGCAGTTGATGGCGGTAATAAAGCACGGCTTCTTCCAGCAGGGTTCGCAGCCGTTCGTTTTCCTCGGCTTGAGCCTGTTGTTGGGGTGAAGGCGCTTCCAGAATCACCCCTGCCCGCCCGGCCAGATAGCGCAGCGTTTCGCTGAAATCCCAGCCTTCCTTTTTCATCACAAAACGGAAGATATCGCCGCCTTCGTTGCACTGGCCAAAACAACGCCATGTGCCGGATTCGGGGAAGACCACGAATGCCGGTGTGCGGGTGTTGGCATGGAACGGGCAAAAGCCGATGTAGTTTTTACCCGTCCGGCGCAGTTTGACCGTCTCGGAAACGATTTCGACAATATCGAGCCGCGCTTTGACTTCATCTATCACACTCATACTTTGATTTTAACGGTGAATCCCCTTGTGGTTAAGGCAAACGGACAGGATATATCCGCAAAATTGTTAATTCCCGGTCGGGTTTTATTCTTTATAATAAAGGTATAACTTTTTTTCCTTTTTGCACTCATTCAAGGGAGCCGAAATGAAAAGAGAAAAGGGAGGTCAGGGTCTGGTTGAGTATGCGTTGATCATGATGCTAGTTGCGCTGGCGGTGATCATCATTCTGGCATTGCTGGGGCCGGCCATTGGCAACATGTTCAGTAATATCATCCCTCTCATCTGACGCATATTTCGCCCGTCAATTGAAATTTTGAGCCTTCCGAATGATGCTTCGGGCTTATCTGGTTTTAAGAGGGGCGTTTAAACAATCTGCGCCTTTTCTCTGCCGTTGAAGAGAAAAGGCGCAGGTTTTATTTGTTTTCGGCAGATTGTTTAGAACCCTTCCAGCCGCGAGAAATCGGCAACACCGCGCGCTAAACCGGCAATGCGCTGCAGCATACCTAGCCGGTTGGCGCGCTGCACGGGGTCTTCGGACATGACCAGTACTTCATCGAAGAAACGGTTGATCACCGGCATCATGGGCAGGAAAACGGCGAAGAAATCCTCAACCGCGCCGTTGCGGCGGGGGGTGGTTTCGGCTTGCAGCAGGGCGTTCAGCAGGGCTTTTTCGGCTTCTTCTGTCAGCGCATCGGGTTGAATGGAGAAAGTTTCCTTCTGATCGCGGGTGATGCGCACGCAGCGGGCGTAAGCGGGTAAAATCTGGTGCCAGTCCTCGCGCTGTACCCATTGCTGTAACTGTTGAACGGCGCGGAAGGCGGCTGCCGGATTCGTGCCCTGTTCTGCCAGTACGGCAGCCACCACATCGTAGCGGTAACCTTCTTCCAGCAGATAACTTTGCAGGCGGCCGAGGATGAATTCATGGCAGGTTTGCAGGCTTTCTTCACTGGCGGGAATGGGCAGCCCATCCGCGGCGCTTTTCAGGCCGGTGCGAAGGTCAAAATCAAGGTTCCAGTGAATTAAGTTCTGCACGAGACCCAGCGCAGCCCGCCGCTGGGCAAAGGGATCCTTGGTGCCGGAAGGCGCCAGCCCGGCGGCGAACAACCCCGCCAGCGTGTCCAGGCGGTCGGCCATACCGACAATCAGGCCGGCGGGCGTCTGGGGGAAGTCATCACCGGCGTAGCGCGGCAGGTACGATTCGAAAATAGCCTGAGCAACCTCCGGCGGTTCACCGCTGTGCCGGGCGTAATACCGTCCCATCAGCCCCTGCAGGCTGGTCATTTCGATGACCATGTTGGTGACCAGATCGGCTTTGCAAAGATGAGCAGCGCGCCGCGCGGCGCGCGCCTGATCCTCATCCAGTTTGAGCAGCGGGATCAATTGATCCACCAGCCGCTCGATGCGGCGGGTCTTATCCAGCATGGAACCCAGTTTGACCTGAAAAGTGAGGGTGTTCAGGCGCGGCAAAAAGGCTTCCAGCGGCTGTTTGAGGTCTTCCTGAATGAAAAAGGCGGCATCGGCAAAGCGGGCGCGGATGACCTGTTCGTTGCCGTCCACCACCACATCCTGATATTGACCATCTCCATTGCGCACGATGATAAAATGCGGCAGCAGGCTGCCATCCTGTTGATATACCGGGAAGTAGCGCTGGTATTTTTTCATCACCGAAATGAGCACTTCGGCCGGTAATTTGAGATGTGCCTCATCGAATGAGCCGCGCATGGCCGTAGGGGCTTCAACCAATCCGGTTACCTCATTCAGCAGATCTTCGTCCAGTCGGCTGGGGTCGCCGCCGCATTCGGAAATCAGCTGTTCGGTCTGGCTGCGGATGCTGGCGCGGCGCTCGGCGGGATCGAGTAAGATGCCCTGACTGTGGAGAAAATCCAGATAAGCAGTTACGCTGTGAATCTCAACCGATTCCGGCTGGCGGAAGCGCAGGCCGCGCGTCTGATTGCCGCTGTTCAAGGCGGCATACTGGAAAGGAATGACCTGATCTTCAAATAAAGCCAGCAGCCAGCGGATGGGGCGCGAAAAAGCCACGCCGGACTGGTTCCAGCGCATGGATTTGGTGAAACTGAGCGAGGCGATCAGTTGCGGCAAAGCCGATGCCAGCACCTCTACTGCCGGTTTTCCGCTTTCATAGACGCGCGCCACGACATACTGACCGCCGTCCATTTCCATGACTTGAAGCTGATTGACTTCAATACCGCGGCTGCGGGCAAAACCCACGGCGGCGGGGGTGGGATTTCCGGCGGCATCAAAGGCACGCTGCGCCGGCGGCCCTTTGACGATGGTTTCGCGGTCGGACTGCCGCGCAGCCAGATTTTCCACAATCACCGTCAGACGGCGGGGAGTACCGGCGATTTTGATGCTTCCATGCGTCAGGCGTAATTCATCCAGCAGTTGCGGCACGCGCTGTTCTAATTGTTGCAGGGCATCCTGCAAATCGGCGGCGGGCAGTTCCTCGCTGCCGATTTCGAAAAGCAGGCTGCCGCTGGTGAGGTTCGAAGCCGCTGGGCCGGGGAGGGCGGACTTCATGCTCGCGGCGGGCTGTGCCCCGCTGCCCGATAACATGGGGAAACCGAGCCGTTCGCGCTGTTCCAGATAGGCACGCGCCACTTTTGCGGAAAGGTCGCGCATGCGGGCAAACATGGCCGCACGTTCGGTAACGCCCACTGCGCCGCGGGTATCCAGAATATTGAAGGTGTGCGAGCATTTCAGCACGTAATCGTGAGCGGGGAGCACCAGACCCTGTTCCAGTGCGTTGAGTGCCTCGGCCTCGAACAGGCTCATCATCTGACGCGCCCGCTCCACATCGGCAATCTCAAAGTAGTATTTGCTGTGTTCCTGCTCGCCTTGCAGGTTCACATCCCCGTAGGTGCGCTCTGCATTCCAGCGAATATCGCGGAAGTTGCGCACTTTTTGCAGCGCCATGGCAATGCGTTCCAGACCGTAGGTGATTTCCACCGAGACGGGATCGAGTACAATGCCGCCCGCTTGCTGGAAGTAGGTGAACTGAGTGATTTCCTGACCATCCAGCCAGACTTCCCAGCCCAGCCCCCACGCGCCCAGCGCGGGCGATTCCCAGTTATCCTCCACAAAGCGGATGTCATGCTGGCGGGGGTCAATTCCCAGCGCCTGCAAGGATTGCAGGTAAATTTCCTGCGGGTTGCCGGGGTCTGGTTTGAGAATGACCTGAAACTGGTAATGCTGCTGCAAGCGGTTGGGGTTTTCACCGTAGCGGCCATCATCCGGCCGGACGGAAGGTTCCACATAGGCGACTTTCCATGGCTCCGGTCCCAGCACGCGCAGAAATGTGGCCGGGTTATAGGTGCCGGCCCCGACTTGCGTGTAATACGGCTGCCAGATCAGGCAGCCCTGCTCGGCCCAAAAGCGCTGCAGATTCATGATAATGGTTTGAAAATCGAGCGGTTCGGACATGCACACTCCAAAAAACATGGCTTGAGATTGCGGTTCGATTATACTACGGATGAGATTTGATTTGTCAGCGCTCAAAATTTGCACTACAATCGAAGATGCTATGGCACTTCAAAATCTGGTCATCCAAAGCCAGTTGATACCGCCTTTACCGCGTAAAGCCATCTTCCCACGCCCACGCATTCGCGCTTTGCTGCAGCGTGCTTTACAAAATCCACTGACTTTACTGCTCGCCGGTACGGGTTACGGAAAATCTACCGCCTTACTCGACCTGAGCGAAGAAGGTTACCGTCTATTCTGGTACACGGTCAGTGAGGCAGACCGTGATCCGCTGGTGTTCCTTGTTCACCTCATTTCGGCCTTTTCTCAACAGAATGAAGAACTGGGACGGGATGCCCTGCGCTATCTGGAAGAAAATAACAGCCGGCCTGCCCCGGCAGCGCTGACCCCGCTGATTAATTCGCTGACCACCCATCTGCTTGAAGAATGTGCGCTGGTCATTGACGATTATCATTGCGTACACGATGTGCCGGAAATTGCTGCTTTGATGCGGCATTTAATCCAGTATCACCCGCCGCGTTTACATCTGGTCATTGCCACGCGGACAATGCCGGAAAATTTGGATTTGAACCGCTGGCGGGTGAAAGGCGATCTGAGCATATTGACCCACAGCGATCTGGCTTTCACGGCAGAGGAGATCGAATCCCTGTTCCGGCTGGGTTACGGTTTTCCCATCACTTCAAAGCAGGCCGAGCGGCTGGCGGAGGAAACCGAAGGCTGGGTGCTGGTTCTACAAATGATCTGGCAGAGTGTGCAGCGCCGTCCTTCTGCCTCACTGGATGAGGTACTCGATCACCTGCCGGAAACACTGGAAGGTCTATTTGCGTATTTAGCGCCGGAAGTGCTTGCCCGCCAGCCGGAAGAAATTCAGCAATTTCTGCTGCGTTCTTCCATTCTGCGTCAGTTGGAAAGTGAAATTTGTGACGCCTTGCTGGAAAGTACGCAAAGCGCAGCCATTTTACGGCGGCTGTATGAAGGCGGAATGTTCATCGAAGCGGTGGGCAATCAGATCTATCGCTATCAGCGCCTCTTTCAAGATTTTTTGCAGGCCCAGTTGAACCGGCAGAGCGGCGAAGTTGAACGTCTGCATCAGCGAGCGGCGAATATCTACCTTGAGCGGAAGAGACCCGAAGAGGCCATTCATCATCTGCTAAAAGCGGGGGATTACCAGCAGGCAGCGGATGTGATCGAGCAAATCGGCATGGATTTGATTCGCAGCGGGCGGCTGGAAACTTTGCAGTACTGGCTTGGCCGCCTGCCCTCGGAGTTGAAGGAACAGCGTCCTTTCCTGCAATTGCTGCTGGGTGATCTGCACCGCCTGCGAGCCGATTTCGACACCTCCCTGCGCCATTATCAGGCTGCCGAACAATTGTTCCGCACAGATGAGAACCGCTGGGGCTGCAGCCGTGCCATCCGCGGGCAGGCGCAGGTTTTTCTGGATACCATCCGTCCCCTGCAAGCCGATGCCCTACTGGAAGAAGCCCTGCGTCTGCTGGAGCCGCAGGAATACCGGCAGGAAGTGGCGGGCTTGCTGGATCAGCTGGCGGAGAACAAACTCAACCTCGGTAAGCCGGATGAAGCCCGCGTGTTGCACCGCGAGGCGCAGCTCCTGCGTGCCGAAACCAGCCCCAACGATGTTTATCTGGAGGGTCGTTCCCTGCTGCGTACCGGTCATCTGCTGGAAGCCCGCCAGTTATTGCTCAATCAGGCTGCCGCAGAGCGGCGGAGTGATGCGCAGCGCGCCCAGCGTTTTCACCGCGAAACCCTATTGCTGCTTTCGCTGATTTGCTCCATGCTGGGGAACAGCGAGGAGGCCGAACGGTTTGCCCGCGAAGGGATTGCCATCGGCAAACGTTTGCAATCCGAATTTGTGGAAGCGCTCGGTTACATCCGGCTGGCTCATGCTTTGCAGGTTGCCCATGTTCAGCCCTGGGGAGAGACTTACCGTCAGAAAGCCATTGAGCTGTATCAACGGGCTATCGAATTGATGCATCCCTTCAAAGTGGCGCGCGTGGGGGTGGAACCGCTGTGGGGTTTGACCCGCGCTTTTGGTTATGCCGGCGCTTTGAGTGAGGCGGAAGACTGCGCCCGTCGGGCACTGTCAATTTCCGAAAAAGCCGGTGATGAGTGGATTGGCAATCTGGTTCGCATCAGCATGGGGGCTTCTTTTGCTCTGGCGGGGCGGTACGCGGCGGCAAAAGACTGGCTGGAACGCGCGGCGCGGGGATTTGAATCGGTCAGCGATGATTTTGGGTGGGGTGCAGCCCGTTTGTGGCTGGCATGGCTGACGTGGCAGAGGAAGGAGGTAGCCGGTGCAGTGGCAATATTGGCGGAAATTTTCAACCGCCAGCAAGGAGCGGAACTGGAAGCCCTGCTCACCCGCCCCACCCTGTTGGGCTGGAAAGATGAGCAAACCTTATTGCCGTTGCTGCTTGCTGCCCGCCGGCAGGGGGTAGGGGGTGAATTTCTTGCCAGAGTGCTATCTTTTGCGGGTGTTGAAGGGACCTATCACCCCGGCTACACCCTCTTTGTGCGTACATTGGGAGAGTTTGCAGTCTGGCGCGGTGAGCAGAAGGTTGGCTCTGCCGAATGGCAGCGGGAAAAAGCCCGGCAATTGTTCCAGTTATTCATCACTCATCGGCGGCGGTGGCTGCTGCGCGATCAGATTGTTGACCTGCTCTGGCCGGAACTGGACGGCGAGTCGGCGGTACGCGATTTCAAGGTTGCCCTGAATGCCCTCAATCGAACCATCGAACCGCTGCGTCCGCGTGAGGCCGCGCCGTTTTTCATCCAGCGCAATGAAAATGCTTACGGCATCAACCCCCGTGCCGGGGTGGTTGTGGATGCCGATGAGTTTATCCGCCTTGTTTCTGCTCCGGAAAGCGATGAAGAACAAATCCGCCAAGCGCTTGCGCTTTATCAAAATGACTACCTGTTCGAGTGTTGTTACGAGGACTGGAGCGCGGCCGAGCGAGAACACTTGCGCGAATTGCATCTCTCTACGATTCAACGGCTGGCGGATTTGCTGCGGAAAGCGCAGCGCTGGGATGAGGTCATTGTGGTGTGTAATACCGCTCTCCAGCGGGAACCCACATGGGAGCCTGCCTACCGTTTGATTATGGAAGCCTACGCCGCGAAAGGTAATCTTCCGCAGGTTGTTCATACGTATCAGCGTTGCTGGAAAGTGCTGTGGGACGAATTGGGGGTCGAACCTTCCCTTGAAACCCGCGAATTGCTTCGCCGCCTGACCACCTGAATTCATTTCTGTAACTGTTTTGTAACTGCAGGGGTGTATTCTATACGGCAGGGGGCGGCTAATTGACTCTGCCGGCTGGCAGGATTCCAATTTTTTCAGGAGGCGAGGGAAACATGCGGCTAAAGGATAAGGTATGTCTGATCACGGGGGGCGCCGCCGGAATCGGAAAAGCCACTGCCCAGCGGTTTGCCGAAGAAGGGGCGATTGTGGTCATCTGCGATGTCAACCGTGAAGCAGGTGAAGCACTGGTCAGGGAACTGGGAGAACCGGCCTGCTTTTACGCGGTCAATGTGGCGGATCGCGGTGAAGTGCAGGCCTGGGTGGAGGATGTGGTACGGCGTTTTGGAAGGGTGGATGTGTTGATCAACAATGCCGGCATCACCCGCGATGCGCTTTTTGTCAAAGTCAAAGACGGCGAACTGGTTAAGCAGATGGAGGAAAGTGCTTTTGATCAGGTGATTGACATCAACCTGAAGGGCGTGTTCAATTGCGCTCAGGCAGTCGCTCCATTTATGATTCGGCAGGGTGGCGGGGTGATCATCAACGCCTCATCGGTGGTGGGGCTGTACGGTAACATCGGTCAGACCAATTATGTGGCCACCAAAGCCGGGGTGATCGGCATGACCAAAGTCTGGGCGCGCGAGTTGGGGCGCTTCAATGTGCGCGTCAACGCTGTGGCACCCGGTTTCATTGCAACCGAGATGGTTCAAAAAATGCCGGAAGAAATTTTAGCCGGCATGAAAGCCAAAACACCACTCGGCCGACTGGGCGATCCGCGCGATATTGCCAATGCTTATCTCTGGCTGGCCAGCGATGAAGCCAGTTTTGTGCATGGCGCTACCATCAGCGTGGATGGCGGTATTGTGATTGGAACTTAATCATCCTGCATGGAGAACTCTTGAGGAGGTATGGGAATATGTCTCGCTTTGCAACAATCATTGGTAGCGGTCATTACCTGCCGCCTATCGAACGCCCCAACCGCCAGATGCGCGAGCGGTTTGGTGAAGTGATTGATAAATTTGAAGCCTCTTCCGGCATCACCACCCGCTGGTATGCCCCCGATGACTGGGTGACTTCGGATCTGGCGGTGGAAGCGGCCAAAGAAGCCCTCAAAGATGCCGGAATCAAAGCCGAAGACCTGGATATGATTATTCTGGGTACCGACAGCCCCGATTACATCACTCCGGCGACTTCGGTGGTGGTGCAGCACAAACTGGGGGCGGTCAATGCCGGTACTTTCGATATTGGCTGCGCCTGCGCCTCGTTTCCCACCGGTTTGAACATCGCGGCGGGTTTGCTTTCCACTTCGCAACAGATGAAATATGTGCTGGTGGTAGGGGCGTACATGATGCACAAATTATGCGACTGGCAAAACGATGTCATGTCCTTCTTCTACGGCGATGGCGCCGGTGCTGCGGTGTTGACCGTTTCGGACAAGCCGGGCTTTGTCAGTTCCACATTCTTTGCCGATGGTTCGTATCACAAACACTGGGGCATTTATTCCGGCGGCACATACGAACCGGCCTCCGTTGAAAGTGTGCAGGCCGGCCGCACACAGGTGCGCTTCATTACCCCCTTCCCGCCGGAGGTCAACAATGAGGGCTGGCCAAGACGGATGCGCGAGCTGGCCGCCAACGGCAATTTTGACCTGCAGGATGTGGATATGGCGCTCTATACGCAGGTGCGTCTGAACAGCATCAAACTGGTGCAGGAGACGCTCGGCCTGCCGCTGGAAAAGACGCACTGGATTATGGACAAGTGGGGCTACACCGGCTCGGCCTGCATTCCGATGGTGTTCGATGATGCCCGTAAACAGGGCAAAATCAAATCCGGTGATCTGGTCACCTTTGTCGGTTCCGGGGTGGGCTATAACCAGGCCGGTTCGGCATTCATCATGCCCTGACGCAAAGGAGGTTTATGAACCCGCAGGAGATTTACCGGAGCAAATTGATTTCCATTCCCGAGGCGGTAGGGCTGGTGCAGTCTCATCAAACCATTGGGGTGGCCATTGCGGCTTCTGAACCGCCGGGTTTGTTGAGCGAACTGGGGAAGCATAAAGACCGGCTGGAAGATGTAACCGTGTGGGTTTGCCTGCCGTTGCGGGCCTACGAATATGCCACCAACCCGGAAATGGCCGGACATTTCTTTGTGGAAAACTGGTTCTACGGTGCGCCGGATCGAAAAGTTCACCCGCAGGGACGCATGTCCTACATTCCCAATAATCTCCACCGCGCTTCAACCGATAAACTGCTGGCCAGCGGCGGAAAAGTCAATGTTTTTTGGGGAACGGCGACCCCGCCCGATTCGCGCGGGTTTCTCTCCCTCTCGCTGGGGCTGGTAATCGAAAAGCAGTTGATCGAGGCGGCTGATCTGGTGGTGCTGGAGATCAACGAAAACCTGCCCTACACGCTGGGCGATACGCAGGTGCACATTTCCGAAGTGGATTACGTCGTGGAGAATCATGTGCCGCTGTTTGAACTGCCGCCTTCCCCGCCCACCGAAGCCGAACAGGCCATCGGCGGCTACATTGCCGACCTGATCGAAGACGGCTCGACCCTGCAATTGGGTATTGGCGGCATCCCCAACGCCATCACGCCTTTCCTGATGAATCGCCGTGATCTGGGCATCCATACCGAGATGTTCACAGACGGCATGGTGGATTTGTACGAAGCCGGGGTGGTCACAAACCGCCGCAAGACATTGTGGAAAGGGAAAATGGTAGGCGCATTTGCGTTAGGCACTCGCAAACTGTATGATTTTGTGGACCGCAATCTGGGAGTGGAATTCCAGCAGGGCAAAGTAACCAACGATCCGTATATCATCGGCCAGAATTACCGCATGATCAGCGTCAACACGGCTTTGCAGGTGGATTTGTTCGGTCAGGTCTGCTCGCAAAGCATCGGCTACCGGCATTTCAGCGGCACCGGCGGCCAGCTGGATACCCACCGCGGCGCGCAGCTTTCGCCCGGCGGACGCGGCATCATCGCCCTGCGATCCACCGCACGCGATGGGCAGATTTCCACCATTGTCCCCATCCTTTCCGAAGGTGCCGAGGTCACCGTGCCGAGCCAGGATGTGGATACGATTGTCACCGAGTACGGCGTAGCCGAACTGCGCGGGCGGTGTGTGCGTGACCGCATGGAAGCCCTGATCCGCATTGCCCACCCGGACTTTCGCGAATGGCTGCGCGAGGAAGCCCACCGGCTGGGAATTGTGCCGCGGCTGGTTGTGCCGGGAGTAAAGGTTGCTGAAAAAGAAACCAAACCAACCTCTGATTAATAAAAAAGGAAATGGAGGAAGCCATGAACATACCACAACCGTTGCCGGGTGTAACTTCGCAGATGATTCAAACCCCGCGTCTTAAGATGCACGTTTTGACCAGCGGAAACCCGGCGGGTGTGCCGGTGATCTTCCTGCACGGCAATTTTTCGGCGGCACTCTACTGGGAAGAAACCATGCTGGCGCTGCCGGACGCCTTTCGCGCCATTGCCCCCGACCTGCGCGGTTACGGCTGGACGGAAGATGTGCTGATCGATTCCACCCGCGGTTACCGCGACTGGTCGGATGATCTGGCCGCGCTGATGGATGTGATGGGGATCGAAAAAGCGCATCTGGTGGGCTGGTCCATGGGTGCGGGCATTATTTACCGCTTTATTGGCGATTTTCCCGCCCGCGTTTTGAGCGCTACTCTGATTTGCCCGGTTTCCCCCTTTGGCTTTGGCGGCACAAAGGGAGCGGAAGGCACCCCCCTGTTCGAGGACTATGCCGGATCCGGCGGCGGAGTGGTCAATCAGGAATTTGTCCGGCGCATTCAGGCACAGGATCGCAGCGGTGATGACCCCAACTCTCCGCGCAACATCATCAACGCTTTTTACTATGTGCCGCCCTTCCGCGCCGCACGGGAGGAAGATTTCCTCACTGCATCCTTGATGGAGAAAACCGGGCCGGAGCGTTATCCGGGTGATTTCGTTCCTTCGCCCAACTGGCCGTTCGTTGCGCCGGGGGTGCACGGGCCGGTTAATTGCTGGTCGTTGAAATATCTCAAGCAGGATGTCCCCGACCTGCTGGCTGCTCGACCCAAGCCGCCGGTGCTGTGGGTGCGCGGCAGTCATGACCTGATTGTTTCAGATGCTTCGTTTTTCGATATTGCCAATCTGGGCAAACTGGGTTATGTGCCGGGTTGGCCGGGTGATGAGGTTGCCCCGCCCCAGCCGATGATTCAACAGACCCGTTCGGTGCTGGAAAAATACGCTGCCGCCGGCGGTGTTTATGAGGAACATGTTATCGAGAACACGGCGCACAGCCCGCACATCGAAAAACCGGAAGTGTTTAACAATTTATTCCATGCTTTTTTGAAAAAAATCTAAGGGAGAGGTTTTTATGACCGAAAGAAAACTGGGGCGAGGGGTGGCAGTTGTTGGGGCGGGGATGAGTAAGTTTGGCATTTACAATGGTGTTGCCACGCGGGATATTTTCGTTGAAGCCTATCGTGAAATGCTGGCATCCGTTGACCGGGGTTTTGACCCGCGTGAGATAGAGGCCGTCTATATTGGCAATTACTCCGCCGATTTATTCGAGGGGCAGGCTCATATGGCGCCGCTGATGACCGATTGGGTGGGGCTTTCTCCCCGGCCGGCCACGCGGGTGGAAGATGCCTGCGCCAGCGGCTCGGCCGCCTTGCGGCAGGGTATGCTGGCGGTGGCTTCCGGTCTGTACGATATCGTCATGGTCGGCGGGGTGGAAAAGATGAGCGAACTGCCGACCGAACGGGTCACCGATACGCTGGCTACCGCTTCGGATGTAACTTACGAGGCGGCGGTTGGCTTTACCTTCCCGGCGTTGTACGCAGCCATGGCCACAGCCTACATCCACGAATACGGCGCCGACCCGGAGGTTCTGCTGCAGGTGGGTTATAAAAATCATGAACACGGTGCGCTCAACCCCAAGGCTCAGTTCGGCCAGCGCATTCGGGAAATCATGGAAGCGCGCAAAGCCAGTGCTGCCCGCAAAGGCCAGCCCGTCCCGGAGTGGAAAGACGAATTCGAATTTTTGCACGACCCGCGTGCAAACCCCTACATTGCGTGGCCGCTGCGGCTGTATGATTGCTCGCCAATTTCGGATGGGGCGGCGGTGGTGTTGCTGGTGAGTGAGGAAATTGCCCGCCGGTTCAGCGATGCCCCCCTTTACATCATCGGCAGCGGGCAGGC
The DNA here is from genome assembly GCA_040754815.1 of Chloroflexota bacterium. Taxonomy (GTDB): domain Bacteria; phylum Chloroflexota; class Anaerolineae; order Anaerolineales; family Anaerolineaceae; genus Bellilinea. The sequence goes on along the minus strand of JBFMBX010000001.1, from coordinate 707,436 downwards.
CAGTGATGCCGCTACCCACGACCGCCCGACACTGACTTCGCTTCCGGCAGCCCGCCGCGCGGCCGGGCAGGCTTACGAGATGGCCCGCATCACCCCGCAGGATGTGGATGCCGTGGAGGTGCACGACTGCTTCACCATTGCCGAAATCATCGCCAGCGAAGACCTTGGCTTTTTTGCTCCCGGTGAGGGCTGGAAGGCGGCTGAGGATGGGGTAACTTCCTTGAAGGGAAACCGTCCCATCAATTCCTCCGGCGGGTTGAAATCCAAAGGACATCCGGTGGGGGCTTCGGGCGTGGGTCAGGTGGTTGAAATCTGGCATCAACTGCGCGGTGAAGCGGGTGAGCGGCAGATTCCCGGCAGCCCGGCGATTGGTTTGACTCATAATGTCGGCGGAACCGGTCAGACCTGCGTGGTAAACATCTTCGAGCGGAGGTAAGGCAATGATCGAAAGCGAACTTTTTACCCATCAATTTCCAAAACATCTGGCTGAAAAGCGTCTGATCGGCTCACGCTGTAAAAAGTGCGGGCGTGCCTTCCTCCCGCCGCGCATCTGGTGCCCGGATTGCCAGCAAAATGAACTGGAAGCCTGCGAATTTTCGGGCCGGGGCAAACTGGCGGCTTTCAGTGTGGTGTATGTGGCGCCAACGGCCATGCTGGCGGCCGGTTATGACCGCAAGAACCCTTACTGCGTCGGCGTGGTCGAACTGGAAGAGGGCGAGCGTATTCCGGCGCAAATTTTTGGCGTGGATGTTCATCACCCGGAGACCATTCAAATTGGCGCACCGCTCACGGCGGTTTTTGCGGAACGCGGCGAGGGTGAAAACAAGAAGATCGTGCTGGGATTTCAGGTATCGCAGGTATGAGCAGCCTGAAAGTCAACGGCGTTGAGTTGTATTACGAACTGCACGGCCCGCAGGATGGTGAAGTGCTGGTGCTTTCCAACGGCATATTGATGAGCACGGCCAGCTGGGCGTATCAGACGCCGGTGCTTTCAAAAGATTATCGTGTGCTTTTATATGACTGCCGCGGCATGTGGCGTTCCGAACATCCCAAAGGCCCTTACAGCATGGAAATGCACGCTGACGATCTGGCAGCCTTGCTGGATGCGCTGGGGATTGAAAAAGCGCACATCGCCGGCATTTCCTACGGCGGGGAAATCAGCATGATGTTTGCGCTGCGGTATCCCCAGCGGACGCGATCTTTGATTGTTTCTTCGGCGGTCAGTGAATCGGATGCCGTTTTGCGCGGTGTGATAGACCTGTGGAGCGATGCGGCGCGGGCCAGAGATGCAAAACGCCTCTTCGAAGTCACCTACATGTTCAATTTTTCGGCTGATTATATTCAGCGAAACCGCGAGGCCGTTTTTTCGGCGGCTGGCCGTTATGCTTTGCTGGATATGGAGAGTTTGCTGGAATTGCTGGATTGCTTCAACCGATTGAACATCACAGGGCAGTTAAAATCCATTCAGGCGCCAACATTGGTCATGGTGGGAGAAGAAGATATCCTCAAACCCAGAAAATACAGCGAAATCATCGCCGGAGAAATCCCCCGCGCTGAACTGGTGGTTGTTCCGCGGGCGGGTCATGCTCTTTGTCTTGAAAAGCCGTTGGTTTTCAACGCGTTAATACTGGGTTTTTTGCGGCAGTTGCAGGGTTAAAGAATGGTTGCAGACGGATTGAATCCATCCAATCTTCATCTGCCCCGGCGAGTGTGGGAATTGCACGGGCGGGTTACGCTGGTAAAGACCATTCAGTGCGCCGATGTGGTGGATTTTGCCCGCCTCATGGGTGATGATTTTCCAATGGACGATGAAGCGGTGTATTCCCAATCGCAGCCAACAGGGCGTGCCAGAGTGCCTCCCATGCTGCTGGGCGGGTTAATCGGCGCGGCCATTCAGCGGTATTTTGGCGGGGCCGGTTCGGTATGCCTGCACCAGTATCTGGAGTTCATTGCACCGGCCTATACCGGAGATACGGTGACTGCCGCGTTAGAGGTGGATCATGTGGAGGTTGAGCGTTCCATCGTTCGTTTGAAAACGGCCTGTACCAATCAAAACGGGCAAGCACTGGTGACCGGACAGGCTGCCATTCTCATACACAAGGAGGTGAACCGCGATTCATAATCAGAGTAGAATTTCAGGTTTCTACTGTGTGATCAGGTAACCCGTTAAGTTCCCATTTCAAATCATCCGAAGGAGAAGAAAATGAAAAGGTTGTTGACGATTTTGACTGTTTTGATCCTCGTCTCGCTGGTGCTGGGTGCCTGTGTTCAGCAGGTAACTCCCACCGTTGAGCCGACCCAACCGCCCACCCCAACGCAGGCCCCTCCGCCGACCGAAGTCCCAACCGAACCGCCCCAGCCCGTTGAAACCGAAGAACCGGTTGAGGAACTTGGCCCGGTGCTGAAGATCGGGCAAATCGGGCAGCTTTCCGGCGCGCTGGCACTCTATGGTTTGCAGCAGACTCGCGGTTTTGAACTGGGTCTGGAATATGCCTCCGGCGGCAAGAAAGACGAAGCCGGCCGCTACATCATTGCCAACCGCCCGGTGGAAGTGCTGGTGCGCGATGATGAGGGCAACCCCGAAAAAGCCGTTCAACTGGCGCGCGAACTGATCGAAAAAGACGGCGTCGAAATCATTCAGGGCCCGTCCAGCTCGGCCTCGGCTGCGGCACTGACCACCGTTGCGCTGGAAAACAAAATCATCCTGATGGTGGATCCGGCTGCCTCGGCGTTTATCACCGGCCAATACTTCAACCCGTATGTTTTCCGCACCTCGCGCACCAACTACGATGATGTGCTGGTCATCGCCAAGTATCTGGTGGAAAATGTGGGCACCAAGTTCGCCCACATCGGCATTGACAATGCGTTTGGACGCGGTTCCGGTGAAGCGCTGGCTTATGCGGTGGGTCAGTACGGCGGGGAAGTGGTCGCCGATATTTACGCTCCGTTGGAAACCACCGATTTCACCCCCTACATCCAGCAGGCAATGGATTCGGGCGCGGACTGCCTCTTCTTGACGTGGGCCGGTACGGGTTATGTCACGCTCTTCCAGCAGCTGGCCGACCTTGGCGCGCTGGAGCAGATGCAGGTGGCCACCGGCTTTGGCGATAACGCCTCCTTTGCGGCGGTCTATGGCGCGGCGGTTGGACAGATCGGTTTGAATGTCTATCACTATACCGCGGCCGATACCGAAATCAACAAGTGGTTGACCGAGAAACATCTGGAAAAGTACAACGAGCCGCCAGACCTGTTCACCGCGGGTGGCATGGCCTCGGCACTGGCGCTGGCTGCCGCGCTGGAAAAAACCGGCGGCGATGCTTCGGGTGATGCGATGATCCCCGCGCTGGAAGGCCTGAAATTTGAAGGCCCGAAAGGCACTTACTACATCCGCCCGGAGGATCATGTCTGCTTGCAGCCGATGAACATCCTGAAACTGGTGGATATCAACCCGCCGCTGGATGAGAAGGGACGCCCCACCTATAAGTTCTTCGAAACGGTGTATGTGACCAAATACGACGAACTGGCGGTGCCCTGCACGCTGGTGGGTGAGTACGAATCGCGCTGCGGTGATTTGCCGCGCCCGTAAGGCAGGATAAGTGAAATGGATCGCCAATCCATGGCGGCCATTTCCTTATAACATATATGGGTGACAGCCGCTTGGGTGAAGGGCGGCTGTCACCACCCCCTCTTGAAGGATCATCTTATCAATCGAAAGGGACGTTGCATGACTGTTGAAGGGGAGATTCTCCTCGAAGCCAGAAATTTACGCAAAGAGTTCGGCGGATTGGTGGCGGTAGATGATGTCAACATTCAGATCCGCGATCGAACGCTGCACTCGATCATCGGGCCAAACGGGGCAGGCAAGACCACCCTGTTCAATTTGCTCAGTGGGATGATGCGCCCCACCCGTGGACAGGTGTTTTACCGCGGGCAGGATATTACTAACTTGCCGCCGCACCGCATTGCCCACCTTGGAATTGGCCGTTCGTTTCAAATTACCAACATCTTTCCCCATCTGACCGTACTGGAAAATATCCGCCTTGCGGCGCAGGCTTTGGGGAAAGATAATTTTCGCCTGCTGCGTCCGGCGGGGAGTTTTCGGCAATATGAAGAAAAGGCTTATGCTGTCGTTCAGCGGGTTGGGTTGCAGGGACGCGAGTTTGATCTGGCTTTGAACCTGCCGCATGGCGATAAACGCAAACTGGAATTGGGCATCATGCTGGCAGGCGACCCACATTTGTTGCTGCTGGATGAACCAACGGCCGGTATGTCTTCCGAACAGGTGCCGGCATTGCTGGAGATTATCCATTCCATCATGGCAGATGGCGATAAAACGATAGTGCTGGTAGAGCATCGCATGGATATGGTGATGAGTATTTCGGATCGCATTACGGTGATGCATCAGGGCCAGATTCTGGCAGAGGGAACACCGGCAGAAATTGCCCGTAATCAAACCGTGCAGAGCGCATATCTGGGTGAGTTGTACGGCGATCTGACGGCTGATCTGGAGGGAAAAGATGGAGAAAGATAATATCCTCGAGGTGGAATCCATCCATACCTTCATCGGTCAGTTTCACATTTTGGAAGGCGTCTCTCTGCGGGTGCCGCGCGGCAGTATCACTGTTTTGCTGGGGCGCAACGGGGCCGGCAAAACCACCACGCTGAAATCCATTCTGGGACTTACCCCGCCAAGACAGGGGGTGGTGCGTTTCGATGGTCAGCCGATTCAGGGTAAGCCTGCCTATGAAATTGCGGCGATGGGCATTGGCTATGTGCCGGAGCACCGCGCCATTTTCCGCAACCTGACGGTGGCCGAAAATTTGAAGATTGCCGAACGCAAGAAAGGTGATCTCGACCGCAAGGCCGATTTTATCTTCAGTCTGTTCCCGGATTTGAAACGGCTGTACCGCTTGCCGGGCAATCATCTTTCGGGTGGTCAGCAGCAAATGCTGGCGGTAGCGCGAGCGCTGGTGGCCGATAATAAATTACTGCTGATTGATGAACCCAGTGAAGGTCTGGCGCCAATTCTGATCGAACAAATGATGGAGGCTATTCGCAATTTGAGTACAACCACTACCGTGCTGCTGGTGGAACAAAACTTCATCATGGCCAGCCAGCTGGCCGAAAATTACTACATTCTGGATGACGGAAAAACGGTGCATCAGGGCAGAATGGCCGATCTGGTTCAGGATAAAGAACTGATTCACCGCATGCTGGGGACGGCTGTGCGCGGCGGAGGTGCAGGATGACCGGGAAAAACTTTTGGCGTGATAACGCTGCTTTGCTTTGGGTGGTGCTGATTCTGGCCGTGCTGGGAGTGGCAGGTTACCTCAGTATGGGGCAGACCGCCTTTGTGCGCACCACCCTTTCCGGTTTGACCCTCGGCGCGTTGTTCTTCATGGTGGCTGCCGGCCTGACCCTGATTTTTGGACTGATGGATGTGCTGAACTTTGCTCATGGGGCCATGTTCATGCTGGGGGCTTACCTCGGCTGGCAGTTTTTTACCAACCCGACCTTTTTGTTCGGTCTGATGCCGTTAATACTGGCATTGCTGGCCGGTTTACTGCTGGCTCCCTTTTTCGGGAGGCTATTCTCCACCCTCGAATTTTCCGAGCCGCTGCAAAGGTCTGCGCCGGCCCTGCTGGGGCTGGCCGGGGCGGTAGTGATCTTTTTATCCGCCCGCGGTCTGGATATCCTTGAACTGGCTAAAACAGCCATGGTGGCTACCATGACCGCTGCCGACCCATTGGCAGAGGCCTCCCCGCAGGAGGCGCTGAGTATTTTCTGGCTGCGGCCGGTGGGTATGTTCCTCGCCGGCGCGCTGCTGGCAATGGCAACCGCCCGCCCGGGTGATCAAAGCCGCACTTTTCATCGCGATCAGGTGCGGCGGGCGCTGATCGGCGCGGCAGTACTGCTGCTATTGACGGTTGCGGCGACCCTCTTCCGCGAAGCCGCTCCTCGCGCTGTGTTGTTGTGGGATGCCAACCTGCGGTTTTTCGTTGCCCTGCTGGTGGGGGCACTGCTGGGAGCGGGCATTGGGGGTGCCATTGAAATTATGCTGATTCGCCCCCTGTATGTGCGTCCGATTTATCAAGTCATCGTTACTCTCGGGCTGGCTTATGTGCTGCGGGAGGTGATTCAACTGCTCTGGCAGCCGCTTGCCTATCAGATGAGCCGCCCGCCGCTCTTTTCGCAACCCGGTCAGGCGGAAAGTATCCTCGCCTGGTTCCGCACCAACAATGTGACCGTTGATGTGCTGGGGGTAACTTTCCCCAGTTACCGTCTTTTCATTATCTTCCTCGGGATTGTGATGCTGGTTGCCCTTGGTTTGTTGATGAACTACACCCGATTGGGAATGATCATCCGCGCCGGCGTGCAGGATCGCCAGATGGTGGAAGCGCTGGGTATCAATGTGCAGCGCGTTTTCACGCTGGTTTTCATGCTCGGTGCCGGTCTGGCCGCGCTGGGAGGAATTGGAGCGGCGCCGTTCATTCCGGTGCAGCCCAATATGGGAGATGCTTTCCAGTTGCAGGCGTTCATTGTGGTGGTGATTGGCGGCATGGGCAGTTACAGCGGCGCAGCCATTGGTGCGCTGCTGCTGGGGTTGGCGCGTGCATTTGGGGATTATCTGGCGCTCAAATATAATCTTTCTCCGGCCATTGCTGAGGCTTCAACGGTAATCATCATGGCGATTGTGCTGCTGGTGCGGCCGGCGGGTTTGTTTGGGAGAAAGGAGTAGCCTATGACCACCACCAAGACCGAAATCCAAAACCTCTCTTTCAAACACAAATCACTGTTCTCGCGCCTGCGGCAGGAATGGGTGGGGCTGCTGATTTTGCTGCTGCTGGCCGGCTTTCCCTTTCTGTTTGCGTGGCTCAGCGGTACTTCGGTCATCGAAGGCCCGAGTCGTTTCTGGCAGGGTTTGATGATCACCTTTTTCATCATGGCCGTGTATGCCATGAGTTATGATCTGCTGATCGGTTATACCGGTATCCTTTCATTTGGTCATGCTGCCTTTTTCGGCGGCGGAGCCTATACCATGGCGCTCTGGTTGACCCATGCCGTGCCGCAAATTTCCAGCCGTTACCGCATCTCTCTGCCGGGCGGGGCCGATATTACCGAAGCGGTGCTTTTTGCAGCGGGTATTTTACTGGTGGGGCTGGTGGTGACTTTGCTGGGATTGCTGTTCAGCGCCGCTTCGGCGCGCGTGCGCGGGGTTTATTTTGCGATGATCTCGCTGGCGATGGCCGAGTCGCTGCATATCCTTTCCAAAGCCACCGATTTTGTCCGCTGGACCGGCGCCGATGAGGGATTGCACGGTATCCCGGTACCGGCGTGGATCAACCCGACCCAAAACCGGCTGTTGTTTTATTTTGTGGCACTCGGCTTTGCGCTGGCGATGTACCTTTTGATGCGGCGGATTGTGGATTCCCCAACCGGGCGGGTGTTCGTGGCCATTCGCGAAAACGAATCGCGCGTGCGGATGATCGGTTACAACCCGGTGGTCTTTCGTTCCATTGCCTTTATCACCTCGGCGGTGATTGCAGGACTGGCGGGGGCGCTCTTCTCGCTGTGGAATATGTCGGCGACCCCCACGATGACCGGTGCGGTGATGACCATCAACGCGCTGATCATGACCATTCTGGGGGGCATTGGAACACTGATTGGGCCGATTCTGGGGGCGGGCTTAATGCAAATCGTCGGTCAGTTTTTCTACCAGTGGTTTGGGCCGCGCTGGCCGCTGGTATTTGGCCTGATTTTCATCGCGCTGGTGCTTTTCCTGCCCTATGGGGTAATCGGCACGTGGCGGCAGAAACGCTATGTCTGGAAACAGGCGATTCAAAACCTGTTCCGAAAGAAATAGGGTTTAGAGAAGTTCTTTTTCTCCCCTCTCGCCGAGAGTGGGGAGATTTTTTTTACCTCTCCCGCCGCAGGATTTCATTGGAACGAGCGGGAAGGCGAAGTTCCCCTTGTGACGCTTCGGAAGGGCTGTTGAGCGCATCCAACCGGTTGAGCAGAAAATCGGCCAGCCGTTCGCCGATGGGGCGGGCGTAGAAGGCCACGCTGGCATGTCCGCAGGGATACCACACCAGACGCGGTTTTTGCCACGCCTGCCATAGTTTTCGCACATTTTTGGGGGTGATGATGGGGTCGTGTTCACCGCCAACCAGTAAAATGGCTTCGCGCGGCAAAGCCGGTTTGAAATTACCCGGTGAGAGCATATACCACCACTTTTCGAGATCGGCAGGATATACCCCCGCTTCCTGCAATTCTTTGCGAATCAGACGGAACGAAAAACCGGCAAAAATTAAATTGGCCAGTGAAGCACCGCCCAGCAGGGAGATCAGCGCAAAGGGGCGGTCATCTACCACGCCGGCCATGAGGGAAGTAAAAGCACCCAGACTCAAACCGCCGATGGCGACCGGTTTTTTCTGCACCTGTGTGACCCACGAAATCATGGCGCGCAGGTCCATCACCCCCTGCCGAAAGGATTCCACGGTGCGCAGCACATCGGCGCTGAGGGCATACTGACCGCTCCAGCTGCCGCGCGGGGCGCGCTGCATGTGGTAGGGCAAGGCAAGGTAGTAGATATCCACACCATTGCGGGCGGCGGTTTCGGCAAACCATTTCAGCGGGGCAAAGGTGTTCATCTGATAGCCGTGCAGTAAAATCAGCGCCGCGCTGGATTCGCCTTCGCTTTGCAGGTCAGCCATGCCGTGGACGATGTTGTTTGCCGGGTGAGGGGACTGGAAAAAACTGGGAAAGCGGAAGCGGGCGTGCGTGCGGCCATCCAACCAGCGGTGGACCGAGTCGAACTCCACCTCGGGTGGTTTGGAAGGAATGGCGTAAAATTCGAAGGGGTCCTGCGGTTCGGTTTCGGCCTGCGACCACGCATTACTGCGAAATTGAGGGCTGGCCGCGAGCAGCCTGAGCGAGCCGAGAGTGACTTCGAGGAAGTTGTCAATAAAGTGAGCAATTGTACGATTCAAGGATGTTTCCTGACCGGAGTAAGTTATTATGGTTGAGTATATCCTGTTTTTGGAAATAATCCGGCCGATTGTCGAAATCTCTCAGGAAAATCAAAGGAATTCCGACATCGGCGTGAAAATTGCAACTCCAGAATGTGCCGATTTTATTCGCTTTATGAAGGATCGTTGATGATAAAAAAAATCCTTGCTGCACTGACTGCTTTGATAATCTGGCTGGGTTCGGTGGTGTATTTGCAGCCGTCCTCGGCACAAAGCGGTGACGATCCGAGCAGCCGCCTGTTCCTGCCGCTGGTCAGCCGCATGGAAGAACCGGTCTGGCTCGGCCCGGAGAGTGCCGATGTGGTCACAATTGCCTATGATCGGCGGGTGGAAGACCGGGTGTATCTCGGCACGTGGGGGGCGGGTGTCTTCGTCAGTGAGGATGGGGGAATCACCTGGAAGCGGCGGAGCAGCGGCTTGGGTAATTTGTTTATTCAACGGCTGGCGGTTGACCCGCAGCAGGCCGGCGTGGTCTATGCCGGTACTTATGGCAGTGGGATTTATAAAACGATGGATGGCGGCTGGAACTGGTATCCGATCAATCAGGGGCTGATGAGCGGAGCAATTGTCTATGGACTGGCCGTGGACCCTCAACAATCGAACCGAGTGTATGCTTCTGCGCGGGTGATCAACCGGAACGGAGAGCCATGGGGCGGCGTGGTTTACCGCAGTCTGGACGGCGGCTTGACCTGGCAGGCGGTGCTGCAGAATATCGGCGGGAGCAATGTGCAGGACTGGGTGTATTCACTGGCGGTTGACCCGCAAAATCCGCAGCGGGTGCTGGCCGCCAGTCACGAACACGGCGTTTACCGCAGTCAGGATTATGGCAGCAGTTGGGCTGAAGCCAACGAGGGGATTACCGACCTTTCCGGGCGGGCGGTGGCTTTCGACCCGGCTGGCAGTATTGCTTATGTTGGGGTGTGGCATCTCAGCGGTGAGTTCAAAACGCTCGACGGCGGCAATTCGTGGTTCCTGCAACCGAGGGGGTTATCCGGTTCAAAAATCTACGACCTTGTGGTAAACCCGCTCAACCCGAATCAACTGCTGGCGGCAACTTTCAGGATGTATGACCCAGAAATGGAAGTAGAAGTAAAAGGTGTTGCGCGCAGTGACAACGGCGGCGCTGAGTGGGTTATGTCGGGTTTGCAGGAGTATGCCATTTATTCGGTGGCGGTCAATCCGTTCAACCGCAACGAGGCGCTGGCCGGGACGGTGGATTATGGTGTATTCCGCTCAACGGACGGCGGCAGAAACTGGGCGGCCCGCAACGGAGGGTTAATCAATGTAAGCGTGACCGATGTGCTGTTCGACCCGTCTTCTCCGCAGGTCTGGTACGCGGCGCTGACGGGGCAGGGCGTTTTCCGTTCAACGGATAACGGGAACCATTGGGAGGACTACAACGCGGGTCTCGAAGCGGCTACCGTGTACGATCTGGCGTGGGATGCAGAATACCCCCAGCGTCTGCTGGCGCTGACCGGCAGCGGCTGGATGATGAAGGAAACCGACCGGGAAGATTCGCAGTGGCAATCCTTGATGGAGCGGCGGCCGGTTATCTCCCCTGTTTCTTACCCTGCTGCAGTAACGGGAATCCAGAGTTTGCCGCCTTTACCGGATTTTGAAGGCGAAAGCGGCGGGGATAAAATTCTCGGAATGGCCGAAAATTATGCGTCCATCGAGGATCTTACCCTTTGGGCTGAATCGGAAATTCAGCCGTCTGCAAGTCCGGCGGAGGATTTGCCGTTCTATGGGGTGATTCAAACACCGGCGGGTGAACTGCTGGCAGGCACTGCCGATGGTATCTATCGGCGTCAAGCCGGTGGTGAATGGATTTTATGGGGACTGCGCGGCCAGGAGATCACGGCGCTCGCCGTTCACCCATCCAACAGTGACTGGCTGGCCGCGGCAAGCCGCTCTCAGGTGTGGCTGAGCCGCGACGGCGGCAGCAACTGGCAGATTCAGGAATGCGGTTTGCCGTTGGAGGGTATTCTCGGTGTGTGGTTCGACCCCGCGGGGCGGCTGCTGGTCAGCCTTGCCGGCCGGGGGCTGCTGCGACTTGACCTGCCCTGACGCCCCGGCAAGGTTATTTACGGAGGCGTTGAGTTTTTTCTGCCAGCCGTTCGTCAAAACGGCCGCGGTCAATGATGAAGCGTTCGTGCTCGCCTTCGGCGATCTTTTCGACCTCGTCCCACGCTTCCACTTTGAAGCGCAGACGGCGGCCGTCCACTTCCATCAATTCGGCGCAAAACCGCACCTGCATGCCAACCGGCGTTGCCGCCAGATGGCGCACGTTGACCACCGTACCCACGCTGCCCTGATTTTCTTTGAGATATGGCAGCAAAGCCTGATGAGCGGTGCGTTCCAGATAACCGATCAGGCGGGGCGTGCTTAAGACGGGTGGAAAACCCTCTCCCGCTGAAAAGCGGGCAGTATCGCTTTCCTGCACGGTGAGGGTCAGTTCGGCTTTCAGTCCGGGTTCTATGCTCATGGCATGATTCTCCAAAAAGGCGTTCAAGCAGGTGGGTTTATTTTAACCCATTCTCACCTGATGGCGGGTCTTAAAACCGGAGGGCGCAACAGCCGGATGAAATTGCTCAACCGATTTTTATACATTCCTTCCCCACCACATTCTCGAAAGGTTTATAATCAATTCAGATAACTGTTAATCCTATCCATAAAAGGAGAGAATGCCATGCTCAGTAAGCGTTTACTCGATGAAATGAACACGCAAATCAAACTGGAATTGTATTCCGGCTATCTGTATCTGGCCATGTCGGCGCATTTTGAGGAGGCCAACTGGGGCGGCTTTGCCAAGTGGCTGAAACTGCAAGCCAGAGAAGAGCAGGGACATGCACTCAAATTCTACGACTACATTCATGATCGTAACGGCAAAGTGACGCTGCAAGCCATTGACGCACCGCCCGGCAAGTTCGGTACACCGGTGGAGATTTTCGAGGAAGTGCTGCGCCATGAGCAGTCGGTTACCGCGCGCATCAACCTGCTGTACAGCATCGCGGTGGAGGATAAAGACTACGCCAGCCAGGAATTTCTCAACTGGTTCGTCAAAGAACAGGTGGAAGAAGAAAAGAACGCGACCATGGTGCTGGACTGGTTGAAGGCGGCGGGTGACTCGGTCAATGCCATGTTCCAGATCAATGCCATGCTGGGGCAGCGCGAGGACGAGGAAGAAGATTAGGTTATTCGGCAAAGGTCTTGCAAGGCGCAATCCTCTCGCGGCGGTAAATTGTCGCCGTGAGAGGATTTTATTTGGAGAAAAAAAGTCTTGTTTTAGCGGGGTATTTTTAGTAAAATATATGATAAATATCATCTAAATTGGAGGTAAACATGGCCGAGTACGCTCACCCCGAATTTCTGGTTGAAACCGAATGGGTTGCCCAGCATCTCGATGATCCCAAGGTGCGGATTGTCGAATCTAATGAGGATGCCCTGCTTTACGATACCGGTCATATTCCCGGCGCGGTGCGGGTGGACTGGTTCACCACCCTGCAACACCCTGTTCGGCGTGATTTTTTGACGAAAGAAGAGTTTGAGGCATTGTGCTCAAGCCTGGGCATTGCCAACGATACCACCGTGGTATTTTACGGTGATAAAAGCAACTGGTTTGCGGTGTACGCTTTCTGGCTTTTTGAGTATTACGGACACGAAAAACGCAAAGTGATGAACGGCGGGCGTGCCCGTTGGGTTGCGGAAAACCGCCCCATGACCACCGAAGTGCCCGTCTATCCGCCCACTCAATACCGCGCCAAAGAACCGGATGCCAGCATCCGTGCATTCCGCGATGATGTCATGCGTCATCTGCAGCAGCGTCTGCCGCTGGTGGATGTGCGTTCCCCCAAGGAATACACCGGCGAATTACTGCACATGCCCGGTTACCCGCAGGAAGGTGCTCAGCGCGGCGGACACATCCCTGGCGCGGTTAACATCCCGTGGGCCCAGGCGGTGGATGAGGACGGTCGTTTCAAACCGGCGGAGGCTTTACGAGAATTGTATCAGAGCCGGGGTGTGACCCCCGATAAGGAAATCATCGCTTACTGCCGCATCGGCGAGCGTTCGTCTCACACATGGTTCGTGCTCAAATACCTGCTGGGTTACCCCAAAGTTCGGAATTATGACGGCTCATGGACGGAGTGGGGCAACCTTGTGGGTGCGCCGATTGAGAAGGGCGAAGGGAGTTCAATGTGAGCCAATCCCTGCCGGCCAAACTGGCTGAAATCGTCAGCGACTTTGCCGAATGCGAGGGGCGGGAAAAACTGGAATTGTTGCTGGATTACGCCCGCCGCTTTCCGCCCCTGCCGGCTGATTTTGATGCCGAATCGGACGCCGAAGATGTGCCCGAGTGTATGACACCGGTGCGCATGACCGCCAGAGTGGTGGACGGCCGGCTCACTTTTACTTTCGATGTGCCGGCCGAAGCACCAACCGTCCGCGGTTATGCCATGATAATCATGGAAGGATTAAACGACTCAACGCCGGAGGAGATTCTTGCCATCCCGGCGGAGTTCTATTTGCAGATGGGACTGCAGGATGTATTGACTGCCCAGCGCCTGAACGGCATGGCTGCCATTCTGGCGCACGTCAAACGGCGGGCGGCTGAGGCGTTGGAAAAAGCCGACTAAATCACACCCAGTTTTTTGCCCACTCGGGCAAAGGCTTCCAGCCCCTGATCAAGGTCGCTGCGGCTGTGAGCGGCGGAAATCATCACCCGGATGCGGGCTTTGCCGCGCGGCACGGTGGGGAAGCCGATGGCCATGGCGAACACATTTTGCTCGAAAAGCTCACGGCTGAACTGCTGAGCCAGCGGCGCTTCTCCCAGCATGATGGGCGTGATGGGGGTGACGCTCTGTCCGGTATCAAAGCCGAGTCGCTTCATTTCGGCTTTGAAGTAACGCGCGTTTTCCCACAGCCGATCCACCAGATCGGTGGATTCTTCCAGCAAATCCACAGCGGCAATGGCAGCGGCCACATCCGGCGGGGTGACGGCGGAAGAGAACAGGAATGGCCGCCCGCGCTGACGCAGCCACTCGACGATCAACGGATCGCCGGCTACGACGCCCCCAACAACGCCAAACGCTTTGGAAAGCGTGCCAACCTCCACATCCACTTTACCGTGCAAGTTGAAATGATCCACAATGCCGCGCCCGCCTTTGCCGATCACTCCCTCGCCGTGAGCATCGTCCACCATCAACATGACGCCGTATTTGCTGGTGACTTCGTAGATGCGGTCAAGCGGTGCGATATCACCATCCATGCTGAAAACGCCATCGGTGATTGCCAGCGCCCGGCGGTACTTCCCCTGATTTTTGCGGATCGCCCGTTCCAGGTCGGCGGGGTCGCAGTGGGCATAGCGGACAATCGGCGCACCGGAAAGCCGGCAACCGTCAATGATGCTGGCGTGGTTCAGTTCATCAGAAAAGATCATATCCTCTTTGCCGACCAGCGCGGGGATGGTGGCAAGGTTGGCGGTAAAACCGGATTGAAAGGTAATTGCAGCCGGCGCATTTTTGAAGGCGGCCAGCCGTCTTTCCAGTTCCAGATGAATTTCCATTGTGCCGGCAATGGTGCGTACCGCCGCCGGGCCAACCCCGTAGCGTTCCAGAATCTGGCGGGCGGCTTCGATCAGGCGCGGGTGATTGGCCAAACCCAGATAATTATTGGAGCAGAAGTTAAGCACTCGCTTGCCATCTACGACCAGCCACGCCCCCTGTGGTGAGCCGATTGTACGGATGCGGTTGTATAAGCCGCTTTCCTTGAGACCATCAATCTCTTGCTGAATCCAGGCTAAACGTTCGGTCATTGCCACCTCTGTTGGGAAATTTGGGTTTTTGGGAAAGAGAACTTGCGTTCCCTTTGATTATACCCCCTCTGTTTCATCTGTTCCCAGATAACCCAGCCGGGTAAGCTCGGCGAGAATGGCCTTTCTGGCCGAATCGCGGATGATGACCATGGTTGGGGAAATTTCCTCGATAATATGGCGGTTGAGGCGGGTTTTCCGCAGCGCTGCCAGAATGGCCGGATTTTCTACCCTCAGGATGGAAACTTGCTGGATTTTTACCTGTACGCCGGATTGCTGCCAGCGTTCAATGGCTTGCAGCAACGTGGGCGGCAGGGGATCGGGGCAACCCTTGCGCAACAGGCCGATCAGGTGGGCGCTGCGCAGTCCCTGCTGATGAGCGTGGGCCAGCGAAGCGGCGGTGATCTGATAGCGGTAGGAATCCGCATCGGAAGGAAGCCAGCGGCAGAAACGGGCAATCTGATAACGAAGGCTGCGCGGAGCGTTTCGCTCCACCTGCACCACGCCCTCGCTGTTGACCCGCAGGCTACCGTTTTCACTTTTCAATCCGGCGGGAGGGCGGTTGTTGAGCAGGTCATGCGCCCACTGGGAAAAGCGGAAAGCCAGCGGGGGAGATTGAGGGTTGGCGCCGGCCAGATCCACACAGCCGAGCCAGTGCAGCGGACCGGTGATGAGATACCGCAGTAGTGCGCCATCCACCGCATCCCAACTGCCAAAACCGCGCAAATACTCACCATCCCTGCGACGGCGGATAAACCACGAGTCGTAATCTCCGGCCGGTCGTTGAAAATCCGGTTGTTCCTGTTTGACGGCGGCAATAAATGCGTTCAAGTCCCACCATGTTTCTGCGGGCAGTGATTTGAGCATTTGCAGCACCCGCTGGCGGGTTTGCAGGGGGTCATTGCGCCATTCACCTTCCAGCGTCAAATCGGGCAGCAAACGCAATTCGTTGAAAGCGGCCGAGGTAAGCCACACCTGAACCAGTTGCAAGAGCGTCGCCGGACGGTCGGCTTCCAGAAAGGCGCGTACCTGTTCAGGCAGGGGCTTTCCTTCTTCATCCAGCAGCCCGGCAGCAGCAAGCAGGGCTTTCAGGTCGGCCAGGGGGAGTTGCAGGTGGCTGGCGGCAAGGGTTTCATTCAGCCCCATGCGCAGAGCGGCCAGCAGCGTGCAGGCATCATCGAGGATTCGGTCGCTGACCGGCAAAAGGTGGGCGTAATCCTGCGGCTGGGCGGCTTCTCCAGGGGCGGCAGGTGGGGGTTCGGCGGAAAGCGGCAGCAGGCCGGCAAGGTCTTCGGGTATGTAGGCATATTCCTGCGGTTCGGGAGGCAAGTTGAGAAAGGCTTTACCGATCAAGGCACGGTACCAGAGGATTTCGGCCACCGAGGTGGGGTTGAGGTGGGGCTGTTCGCGGTCGCGGCGTGCCGGCCCAAAGGTGCGGATATCGCCGTATTTTCGGCTGAATACGGCCCACGGCAGGCGGCCCTGATGGGCCAGTAATTCCTGGATGGCTTGCTGTGCGCTTTGGGGCAGGCTGGCGACCATTTCGTCCACCAGTTCGGCGTCGAGCAGCGCTTGCACCAGTTGGGGCAGGGCGGTACGCAGGTTTTGGGCCTGAATGTCCACACCCCATAAAGAGGCCACCATTTTGAGGAAGCCGAGATCATGACCTTGCAGGGTGTGGGTGAGGTGAGGCATAGGCTGGAGGAAGATCAGACAGGGGAAAGGATACTCATGCGTATAGCCGATGGTATAATTGTAACCCGAATTTTGCGGATGGTGGAATCCAGCCCGGCGTAGATTTCACCATCGGTGTGAATGGAGAGGGGATGGTCGGAGGTCAGTTCAAGGGTTTGGAATTGACCGTGGCAGGCATACGGCAGCCGCGTATGGGTGCCCTGCATTACACAGGGAATGGTGTAAAACATCTGCAAGCGGGAAATCTGGCGGATGCCCAGATAATCCAGTTTTCCGTCATGCGGGCTGGCCTGCGGGGCAACCCAAAATGCGCCGCCTTCCCGCCTTCCGTTGCACAGCGTGAGCATCAGCAGGCGTTCCTGCCAGCGCTTACCATCCTGCACGGCTTGCAGGCCCAGCGGCGTGTGGTTGAACAAAATGGTCTGCAAAGCGGAGAAGAAGTAAATCAGAAAACCGCGCACCCAGCGGATGGTGCGGGCGCGGATGTTGACCACCGCATCGAAGCCGATGCCCAGCGTATTGGTCCAGTATTCGGCGCGGCCGCCGTCGTCTTCGATGCGGGCAATGTCCATTTCACCCATCGAGCCATCCAGCGCCAGACGAAGAGCCTCCACAGGGTCAGCCGGGATGTTCAGGCTGCCGGCCAGATCGTTGCCGGAGCCTACGGGGATAATGCCCATGAGGGGGCGTTTTTCGGGCGGCAGGTGCATGATGCCGTTCACCACTTCGTGAACGGTGCCGTCGCCGCCCATGGCGATCAACTTACGGCAGCCCCGCGCGGCAATCTGCCCGGCCAGTTCCACGGCGTGGCGCGGATAAGCCGTGAATACCCATTCAAGCCGGGCGGCGGGCGGGGCAATTTGTTGCAAACGGGCTGCCACTGCGGCGGCTTTGCCCTGATTGGCATGTGGATTGCACAGAATGGTAGTATCAGAGGTCATCTTTGTAAGCAGGCGGACGGGGTTGGAATGATGCGGTTGATTATACTCAATTCACCCAACGATATTGTAAGGTCAAAATCCAATCTAAATGGAGTGTTTGTGTTCTCAATGAGCGGACATTTGTTATAATTCTTTCAGACCTTCCTGTCTTTTGAGGCTGCACATGGCATTACGGGGCAATCTACGCGATTTTTCCATCACCCAACTGCTTAATTTGATCAATCTGGCTCGCAAAACGGGCACTCTGGTGATCGAAGGAACCAGCGAGGTTGCTCAAATTACCTTTCGGGATGGTAAGCTGGCCTACGCCCAGATTGGCAGCGAAGAGAATGATTTACCCGCCATCCTGCAGCGAAGCCGTAAAATCACTCCAAATCAGGCGCGCGTCATCCGCGAACGGACGCGCAAAATGACCGATAAGGAAGTAGGGCTTCTGTTGATCAATGCCGGTTATCTGACCCAGAAGGACATTCTCGAAAGCCTGCAAAGTTACTGCGTAGATGTGGTACGCCGCCTGTTTACGTGGGTGGAAGGCTCGTTCAATTTCAATCCCGATCAATTAACCCCCGACGGTAAAATTCCGGTGCGCCTTGATCTGGAAAATCTCATCATTGAAGGCTCACGGCAGCTGCGCGAGTGGGAACAGCTGCAGGAAGAAATTCCCAGTCTGGATATGGCGCTCAAATTTACCGACCGCCCCGGCACCAATCTCCGCAACCTTAACCTGAGTCTGGAAGAGTGGCGGGTGGTGCGCTATGTCAACCCCAAGAACACCATCCGTCAGATTGCACATGCCACCAAAATGAACGATCTGGAGATCCGCCGGGTTGTGTATGCGTTGCTGCAAGCGGGACTGGTCGAAATTGTCCGCCCCGGCGGTTTGCCGCTGGGCGGCATGGTACGGCCGTTCCAGACCACCAACAAACAGGAGCAGGTTTCTCTGCTCAACCGTTTGATTAACAAGATCCGTTCGATCTAACCCCTGTATCCTTAAGGAAGCGAGATGCAGACAGTCAAAATTGTAGTCACCGGCCCTTTCAATGCAGGCAAGACCGAATTTATCCAATCCGTCAGTGAAATAGATGTTGTTTCGACGGAGCGAAAAATCACCTCGGCGGCTGAAAAGGTCAAAGAAAACACCACCGTAGCGCTGGATTTTGGGCGGATTACGGTGGATGATGATCTGGTCTTATACCTGTTTGGGACACCGGGACAAAAACGGTTCGATTTCATGTGGGAAATTCTCTCGGAAGGGATGCTGGGGTTTGTGGTGATGGTGGACAGCACCCGCCCGGAAACATTCCGCGAAGCGCGCACCATTCTGGAAACCTTCCGTGCCTATGCGCCGACCCCCTACGTGGTGGCAGCCAACAAGCAGGATTGCAAAGATGCCTGGGATATTGACGACATGCGGCTGGCTTTGCGCCTCGATCCAAAGGTCAAACTGCTTTCCTGCGTTGCCAAAGATAAAGAAAATGTTAAAAAGGTGCTGCTGGAATTGCTGTACAGCATTCTGGAAGAGATGGGGGAAGGCGGTTCGTGAGCCAAAGGGGGAATTGAGCCGGCGTGTCATCCATCACTACCGATCAGGGTATTCTCCACTACGAAGTTTACGGGCGCGGCAAACCGGTCATTTTGCTGCACGGCTGGCTGGGATCGTGGGGCCTGTGGCAGGAAACCATGACCTATCTGGGGCAGTATTACCGCACCTATGCGCTGGACTTCTGGGGATTTGGCGAATCGGGCAAGAAACTGGATACCTACGAAGTGAGCGAATTTGTGGCGCTGGTTGACCAGTTTATGGAGAAACTGGGCATTCTCTCTGCGCCGCTGGTCGGTCACAGCATGGGCGGGACGGTGAGCCTTTCGGTGGCGCTGCGTTACCCTAATCGGGTAGAAAAAGTGGTGATCATCGGCTCGCCGGTGGTCGGCTCTTCCCTGGCTTTGCCGCTTAAACTGGCCGGCTGGCGGGTGGTGGCGTTTTTGCTATTTCGTCTTTTTCCGGTCTTTCGGACGGCCATGCGTCTCGCATCACCCACCATTTGCCGCGATCCGCGTTTTCCGGATATGATGGATCGCGATCTTTCGCGCACGACGCTTGAATCGTTCCTGACCAGCATTGCTTCGCTGCGCCGCACCGATTTGCGTAATGAAATTCATCGCATTCAGGTGCCGGTCATGGGCATGTTCGGTGACCGGGATAACATTGTCAATCCCAACCAGTGGAAAGCCCTGCAAAAAGGGCTGCCCAATGCGCGCATCGAACGCTATCCAAATGCGGGGCATTTCATTATGCTGGATGAACCGCGTTCGTTCATGTTGACCCTCAAAGATTTTTTGGAAAGCCCCTCTTCCCCTATCCTGCCATGAATCAATCTGCCCGGTTCAGGTATTCTCCCGCCCTCAACAAAGTGGTGCTGCAAGGATTGACGGAAATCCTTGGCACTGCCCGGCTGGATGATCTGCTGGCATCTCTGCCGGCAGAAGGGGCGGGGCGTGATCTGGGGAGTTTACGGCAGGTTTTGCTCCAAACCTACGGTCAGCAGTCAAGCGCCGGTATTCTGATGCGCGCCGGCAGAGCGGCGTTTGCGCGCTTGCTGACCGGCTCTGCCGCCGAACTGGGTTTTGAGGATCAGAGCTTCCGTCTGCTTCCTCCGCGCCGAAAGATATTTACTGCCTTACAACAACTGGCCGGCTGGCTAAACCGGCAGGAAGGCGGAGATTATCGAGTGGTGGAGGGGAATGGCGTGTGGCAGTGGGTGTGTGTTGGGCGGCTGGAAGGCGATTTGTCTGCTTCATGCCGGCCGCTCTGCCCGTTCACCATGGGAATGCTGCAGGAATTGACCTACTGGGCAAGCAGCGGCAGAGTTTACCCCTTGCGCGAAGAGGCGGGCGGGAAAGCGGCACCGACCGGCTGCGTAATTGCCATCGAGCAGCAGCCGCTGGATTGAGAGGTGCGGATGCTGAAAATTATTTTGCAGTGTCCCCGTCAGTTACAACCTTTCAACGAGCGCGCACGCGATTTGCGCATCCTCAATAAGCCGCTCTGGCTGCAGCAGCGCGATGTGCTGGCTCCCTACACGACGCGTGAAATCGAATTGCCTTTCGAGGCGCGGCTGCCGCAGGTGCGGGAACCCTGCATTGTTTACCGCGATAATTTGTTCTTCGATGAAGGCTTCATCGCGGCTTTCATGCAGGAAGCCCGGCGCAGACCCTACCCTTCGCGGGCGGCCTTATCCATCAAAGATGCTGCTTTCCGCGAACACTGCTTGCCGCTTTCAACATCCTATACCCCGCTGGGTGATATTTATCTGGTGGATTTGTGGTATTACCCCAACGGGCCGGAACCGACTGCCGAACCGCTGGTGGTGGATATGCAATCGCGCGAGATTGGTTATTATCATGTGCCCACCTACATGGCCAGCGAATCGGGCGATCTGGTGTATCAGGTACCGCTGCGCAGTTTGATTGCCATTGACTCGTGGGTGCATGTGTTCATTGCCGATACCGTCTTTGGGTTGTTTGGGCGCGGCGCGCGCTTTGAAGACCGCCTGAAACGGGATCCGTTCTTCAAGTTGAGCATTCTGGCAACAGCGCTCTATGAAGGAAAACAGGTACTGGAATGCTCCAAACTGGTGCACATTGGCCGGAACTGTTCCATTGACCCAACCGCTGTTATTCACGGCCCAACCACCATCGGCGATAATGTTACAGTCGGTGCGGGTGCGGTAATTGAAAATTGCATCATCGGTGATAATGTCAATGTTTCACAGGGCTGCCAGTTGATGCTTTCGGTCGTTGGTGATGGCACTTTTTTGCCGTTTCGCGCCTCTTTGTTTATGACCACCATCATGGATAACAGCATGGTGGCGCAGAATACCTGTCTGCAAATGTGCGTGGTCGGGCGCAATACCTTCATCGGCGCCGGTTCGACCTTTACGGACTACAATCTGATTCCCTCTCCCATTCGGGCCCGCGATGCGTTTGGTCAGTTAAAACCTTCTAACCGGCCGGTGCTGGGCGGCTGCGTTGGACATAACTGCCGGATTGGGGCAGGGATGATCGTTTACCCCGCGCGGATGATCGAATCCGATGTGATTTTGTTTGCTTCCAAAGAGCGGCGGGTGATTGACCGCGATATTCATTTCGAAGACAGCGATCATCACCGCTTGAAAGAGGGGCATCTGCACCCGCGGCTTTATCCCCGCGCGGGGGAATCCAGCATTGAAAGCTGGTGAGCAGAGGCAGCCGTCCTTACAACTTCCTAACCGGGCCGCCTTTCGGTAAGTTTTTCTGTTGCCAGAAATGGCGCTTTTGCGTAAGATTAAGTGTTGTATCCGTTTTTCCCCGCCCCTGCCAAGTGGTTGCGGAAAGGGGGAGCGGGAAAATCCCACGCCGGAAATCATTTTGGGAGGCACCCATGAGTAAAGCCCGCCTGTTGATTGTGGAAGATGATGTGGATATTTCCAATATGCTGCGCATTTATTTTTCCTCGCAGGGCTACGATGTGGATATTGCACCACGCGGCTCGGATGCGCTGGAAAAGACCCGGCAGGTCATGCCGCATTTATTGATTCTGGATATTATGCTGCCGGATATTGACGGTTACGAGGTCTGCCGCGTGTTACGCACCAACACCCGCACCAGCCACATTCCGGTGCTGTTCCTGACCCAAAAAGATGAACGCAGTGACAAACTCAAAGGTCTGGAACTGGGTGCGGATGATTATATTACCAAGCCGTTCGATATCGAAGAGTTGAAATTACGGGTGCAAAACGCGCTGGCTCGTTCCGAGCGCGAAAGCCTGACCGACCCGCAAACCGGCCTGCCTTCCGGACGGTTGATCGAGGATCAGTTACGGAAATTGATTCGTCAGAGTGATTGGGCTTTTCTGGATATCCGCATCAACCATTTCGAGCCCTTCAAGGATGTTTACGGTTTCATTGCCGGCAATGATGTGCTGCGCTTTACGGCCATGCTGCTGGGAGAGGTGGTGGATGAACTGGGCACTCCCAACGATTTTATCGGTCATGTCGGCGGGGATAATTTTGTGGTTGCGACTGCTGCTCATGCCGGGGCTGCCATTAAAGCGCGGTTGAAGGAACGGTTCAACGAAGAAGTGCTCTCTCACTATAACTTTTTAGACCGTCAGCAAGGTTATATGCTGGCGCCCGGCAAAAATAACGAAAACACCCCCACGCCGTTTATGACTCTGGCAGTAGGAGTGGTTTCGCCGCAGACTCATCAGTTTGCCGATATTCGTGAAATTACCGAGATTGCTGCCGAAGAACGCCGCCGCGATTCGGCCTGATCTACTTCTGGGATGCCCGCATGTCATTGGAAAATCCGCTCTTTCTGGGGCTTGTTCTGGCGGGCAGCGGTTTGTTGTTCTGGCTTGCCGCTGCCGGTCTGCTTCGCTGGGTATCTCAGAGAAAAAGCCCCGTTTACGATTTAAAAATTAGCGAGGAGACGGGCAGCCCCAACGCCGAGCCGTTGCTGATTGTTGAAGCAGGCGGTCGGGTGGCATGGATGAATGCCGCGGCGCGACAACTGTTTGGCCTGAAAGAGAGGGAAACGCCAAATCTTGAACGATTGGGGCGCAAAACCCGCCCTGCTGAAGCCTTTCTTAACCTGTGTGTTTCCGATGGTCAAACACGCTTGATTGTGGAAGGAAAATCGCTGGAGGTTGCCTCTCAACGATTGCCCTTTGGCGAACAAGGTCTGCGGCTGCTCACTTTTCGCCTTCTGGAATCCGGACCTGCCAGCAACGGGCTGTTACCCGCGCAAACTTTACAAATCTTTCTGGATTTGTCGCAGGCAATGGCCGCCAGTCTGGATGTGGAAGATACACTCTTTTCCATTCTGGATAATTTAGACCGGCTGGTGCCGGCCGATTTGCGGGAAATCAATTTATATGATGAGGCAGGCGAGGTTTTCATTCCCTATCGAATGCTGGGGACGGCAGAGGGAGAGCGTAAATTATTGCTTGCCAGCGAGCGCTACGCTAAAGGTGAAGGACTTTCGGGGGTGATTGCCGCCACACGCCAGCCTTTGCTGGTGGCCGATTTGGAAACCGCCGACCATTTAAATACGGTGATTGACCGGCGTAAATATCCGGTGCGTTCTTTTCTTGGCGTACCGCTGCTCGTAGGTCAACAATTGATTGGCACGCTGGAACTGGCCTCTTTCACGCCGGAGGCCTTTCAGCCGCAGGATCGCGATCTGTTAACCCTGATTTCCGGTCAGGCGGCCGTGGCCATACATAACGCTCTGCTCTACCGGCAGGAACAACGCCGCACAGCCGAGCTCAACGGGCTGGCGCAATTGGCTCAGGCGTTCAGTTCGGTGCGCGATTCGCGCGGTTTGTTCGAACGGCTGGTGAGTGCCATTCAGCCGCTGGTTCGTGTGCAGGTGTTGGGATTTTTACTTTACAACGAAGCCACCCGCACCCTGGAAGCGCAGGTACCTTTTGCGGGCATTCCCGAACAATTTCTGGAATTCTACCGCATCCCTGTGCCGGCCGGCAGCCCCATGGAAACAGCGTTGTTGGGGCAGGATGTGCTGATCAGCGATAATGCTGCGGAGGACGAGTACTGGATTGAACTGGGGTTGCAGCCTGCTGCCATTGCTGCCGGTTTGCGGGATACGGTGATGATGCCGTTATCGGTCAGCGGGCGGGTGCTGGGTTACCTGCAAGCCGCTAATCACGGGCAGGAAGGCAGCAGTTTCACGCAGGATGAATTGCACCTTTTGATGATTGTGGCGAATCAGGTGGCGCCGATTATTGATAACGCGGCTTTGTTGCAGCAATCCCGCCTGCGGGCGCAGCGGGCAGAGGGTTTGCGGCGGATTGCCAGTTTGTCCAGTTCGGCGGCCACGCTGGATGAAATTTTGAAATTTTCATTGCAGGAACTGGCGCGCCTGTTACAGGCGGATCTGGCACTGGTGTTTTTACTCGATCAAAACCGGGTTGTGCTGCAATTTCACCGCCCCTCGCGTTATGGTGAAGTTGAAGACCTGCCCGAACGCTTTACCCGCCTGTTAACAGAAGATGCTCAGTATCCTTTTACTTCCGCCGGCAGCCAGCATATCATTCAGCTCAACCAGTCGGTTGAGGAAAAGCCGATTGTACCGTTTTATCAGCAGTTGATTCAATCGTGGAAGATTGAATCTTTGATTGTGGTGCCGCTGGTGGTGCGCGATGAAGGAATTGGGGAAATCTGGGTGGCCAGCCGAAAGGCGCACTTTTTTGAACCCGGCGATGTGCAGCTGATGGCCACGGCCGCCGGACAACTGGCCGGGGTGGTTGAACGCAGTTACCTGCTGATGCAAACTGACGAAAGCCTGCGGCGGCGGGTTGAGCAAATGACCTCGTTGACCCGCATCACCCGCGAATTGAGCACCTCGCTAGATTTGCAAAACCTGCTGCAATTGGTCTATGATGAGGCGCTGCGGACCACCCGCGCCGATTGCGGCAGCATCCTGTTCTTTGAATTAGATCAACCCGCCGAAGCCCAGCCGTGCATTCGCTTCTCGGTGGGCGATCCGCCGCCGGCCGGCTTGTCTTCCCTGGAATTGCAGGTGCTCGCCGGTGGAATGGGGTACGTCCTTCGCGACATGAATAACCCCGATTTTCGCCTGCCGCATGAAGGTGTGCAGTCGGTCCTGCTGGTGCCCATTTATTATCAGGATCGGCCGGGCGGGCTGATTTGTCTGCACAGTGTTCATCCCGATCATTTCGATGAATCGGCGATGGACATTGCCCAGTCACTGGCGGCGCAGGCGACCATTGCCCTTTCCAATGCGGTGCATTACGAGGAACAGGCCCGACGCGGAACGCTGCTCAAGCGGCAACTGGATACGCTGAGCGAGTTGTATCAGGTTTCCCGCTTTTTGCGGCCAAATCAACCGCTGGAGCAGGCACTGGAGGCCATTGCCGAAGCGATTGTGGATGCCACGCCGTTCCGCGCCGTGTTGATCAGTGTGTACGACCCCGCGGGGAACTGCCTGCACCGGCTAGCGCACAAGGGCATTTCTGCCGAGTTATGGGAGGAACTGCGTTCACGGGTGCAGCCGTGGCGCGGCATTATGCAGTTGTGCCAGCCCGAATACCGCGTAGGGAATCTGTATTTCATCCCGGCCGATAAGCAGCCGCTGGTGCCGGAAGAAGTGCATTCCATTACCGTGCTGCCTACCAGTCAGGCACAGCCCGAATACCTGTGGAATGCGGATGATTTTCTGCTTGCTCCGTTGTACGATTCAAACGGCGAACCGCTGGGACTGATCAGCGTGGATGACCCGCGCGATGCCCGCCGCCCGGACCGCCCAACGCTGGATGCGCTGGAAATCTTTGCCGTTCAGGCCGCCTTGCTCATCGAAAACCACCGCCATTTTGAGAAAACTCAAACCGAACTGCGCCGCCTGCGGCAGGAAAATGAACAATTGAGCGAAGCGGCGCTGGCTGCCCGCCAGCAAATACCCGAACTGATTCATCAGCAGGTTGAAAACATGCTGGAAATCCGCCGCCTGTTCCGTCAGGTGGAGCGGGTGCGCGCCGGATTGGAAATTGCTGCGCGCGCCAGTCTGCAGCGAGATACCCGCGCGGCACTGATCAGTATGGGGCGTGCCTTGTTGGAACACTTTGGATTACAAACTGCACTGGTGGCCGAGGGGAACCCCTCCGGCGCGCGTTTGGTTGAAGTGATCGGCGAAATTCCCCCCGGCAGCAACCCCGAGGCACTGTTCGGGCAGCGAAATCCGCTGCGGCAGGCCTTGCTGGATGGCCGTTTGATTCTTACCCCTCAGGTGGAGGAAGATATCCACTGGCAGGGCTCGCCGCTGGTCAATGGTCTGGGCATACGCAGTTTTGCGGTTTTCCCCTTTGAAATTTCTGGCGAACACCGTGCTGCGGTGATGATTTGCGGCAGTGAAGTGATGCAGCCCTTTGAAGAGGAAGATGTTCAGATTTACGAACAGCTTTGCCAGCAGGTGAGCATCAGCCTGCAGAACCTTGAACTGCTTGCCGAAACCCGCCGCCGCTTGGGAGATGTTAACCTGCTGCTGGAATTCAGCCGCAAATTGGGCAGTCTGGATGCGGGCGAAATTTTGCAAAGTCTGCTGGAAAGCGCGCTGCAGGTACTGCCTTCTGCGGATGCCGGCTGGGTGGGCCTGATCGAAGAACCCGGCGGTTATATCATCCCTTCTCATGCCCGCCGTTATGGCGATTGCGAAGCCCTGCTGGAGATCCGTTACCAGCCTGAGCGGCAGCCTTCCCCCCTGCCGATTCGCGCCGTTCAAACGGGAGAACCTTTGCGGGTGAATGAAATTCGCTTTGCCGAGGATTACAACCTTTCCGCCGAGGATCTGATTCGTTACCAGAAGGCAACCCGTGGAAAATTGCCTGTTTCGGTGCTGGTGCTTCCCATTCGGCTAGGCGAGCGTTCGATGGGCGTGCTGGTGCTGGAAAATTTCGATCAGGCCGAGGCTTTTACCAGTGAACATGAAAACCTTGCCCTTTCACTGGCTCAACAGACGGCGCTGGCGCTGGAAAATGCCCGCCTGTTCCGTTCCATTCAGCAGCGGACGGCACAATTGCAGGCATTGACTCAGGTTTCTTCGACCATTACCTCAAATCTGCAAAGTGATGCGTTGATTGCCACCTTGCTGGATCAATTGCAGACGGTGGTACCGTTCGACACGGCAACGCTCTGGCTACGCAGGGGAGATCTGATTGAAGTGGCCGCCGCTCGGGGTTTTGACGATAATCAGGCGAGGGTGGGGCTGACAGCCCGCGTGGAGGACAGCATCCTCTTCCAGGAAATGAGCCGCCACGGGCAGGCTATTTCGGTGCCGGATGTGCGGGCAGATGAGCGCTTTACCCGTTTGTTGATACCGGATTATTTATCCTGGCTGGGCATACCTCTGTTTGCCAAATCCGAATTAACCGGCGTTATCGCGCTCGAAAAGCGCGAAGTCAATTTTTACGGTGAGGATTACATTCAGGCGGCCATGACTTTTGCCGGGCAGGCAGCAGTTGCGCTGGAAAACGCCCGTCTGTTTGAAGAAAGCCAGCGCCGCGCTGCCGAACTGGATCAACGTTCCGCACGGCTGGCTCTGCTCAACCGCTTTTCGGCCGATCTGGGCGCTTCACTGGAAATGCTGCCGATTCTCACCCTCACCTGTCAACGGCTTGCCGATGCGCTGGATCTTTCCCGCGCTGCCGCTGTGCTGATGGATGAAGATGGGCGGTTGAAAGTAGCGGTGGAAACCCCACCCGCCGATGAGGCTTTACCGTTATTCCTGCCAGTGATTCCACTCATTGAGCAACTGCACGACTCACAGGGTGTGTTCAATACCGAAGATGCGGCGGTGGAGAGTGAACTGGCCGATTGGCGTGAGGTTTTTCTCGACCGACGAGCCGTCCGTGCTCTGGTGATTGTTCCGCTCATCAGCGGACAGGAAATTGCCGGCTGGCTGCTGCTTCAGTCTGCCGAAAAACAGCGGTTTGGCGCGCAGGAAATTGAACTGGTGCGCACCATCAGTAACCAGACGGCGATTGCGCTGCAAAATGCGCGCCGCTTTGAGGAAATCCGCTCATTGAAAGAAGACCTGGAACGCAGGGTTGAAGAGAGAACGGCTGCGCTGAGTCTGGAACACCATAAATCCCAAACCATGCTGAAGGTGACCACAGAACTTTCGGCCAGTCTGGATATTCAACAGGTGCTTACCCGCTCGTTGAGTGTTTTGAACGAGGCGCTGGATATCGAAGAAAGTATGATCATTCGCGATGCCGGGCGGGTGGTTGTACGGGTAGGCGAACACCTTGAAAGTATTACCAGAGAAGGTGAACATTCCATTGAGCGTCAGATCCATCAGTATTTGATGCGGACGAGAAAACCATTGTGGATCGAGGATATTGAGCAGGATAGCCGTTGGGTGAATTCCTCTGCTCAACCGCCGGCTTTTCGCAGTGTGGCTGCCTACCCCCTCATTCTGGGTGAAGAATCGCTGGGTACGCTGATGCTGCTGCATCGAGAGACGGCACATTTCCAGCCGGAGCAGGCCGGTCTTTTGGAGGGCGTTGCCCGGCAGATTGCGATTACTCTCAATAACGCTGAATTGTTCGGCCTGATTCGTGATCAGGCGGAAAATCTGGGTGCCATGCTGCGCGATCAGCAAATTGAGGCATCCCGTTCACGCGGTATTCTGGA
Source organism: Chloroflexota bacterium (assembly GCA_040754815.1). Taxonomy (GTDB): domain Bacteria; phylum Chloroflexota; class Anaerolineae; order Anaerolineales; family Anaerolineaceae; genus Bellilinea. The sequence continues at coordinate 678,752 of JBFMBX010000001.1, read as the reverse complement.
AGCAGTGGCGGACGGCGTCATCGTTACCGATGTAAATCAGACGATTACCCTGTTTAACGACTCGGCCGAAGCCATACTGGAAATGAAAAGCAGCGCGGTTATTGGCAAACCGTTGGAGCAGCTGGCGAATGCTTTTGAGGGCAGCGGCAGCCAGTGGATGAGCATCATTCAACGCTGGTCGTCCGGCAGTTACCCCACAGCCGGTGAAACGTATGCCGAGCAAATTACCCTGCCTAACGGCCGCGAGGTAGCCCTGCACCTTGCGCCGGTCATCTGGCGGAATGAGTATTTGGGCACCGTTTCCATCCTGCGGGATATGACCCATCAAATGCAGGTGGAACGCTTGAAATCGGAGTTTATTTCCAATGTCTCGCATGAATTACGCACACCGCTGACTTCTATCAAAGGATATACCGATATCCTGCTGATGGGCGCCGGCGGCGAATTGACCGATAAGCAGATTCATTTCATCGAGATTTTACGGGAAAATGCCGAACGTCTGAATATGCTGGTCAACGATTTGCTGGATGTTTCGCGCATCCAAGCGGGGAAGGTGATGCTGGAATGGCAGCCGCTGGATTTGCGTCTGCTGGCAGAGGAAATACTGGAAGAAATGCGCCAGCGTTCAAAGGAAAGCAACAAACCAATGAATTTTTCGCTGGAGGCTGCCTCCGCTCTGCCGCTGGCGCGCGGCGACCGCGAACGAACCTTGCAGATTTTACGCAGTCTGGTCAGCAACGGCTTCAACTACACGCCCGCCAACGGGCAGGTGACCGTGCGGCTTTTGGCGCGGGGAAATGAAGTTCAGGTAGATGTGATTGACAATGGGGTTGGCATTCCCCCTAAAGATCATGGGCGTATTTTCGACCGTTTCTACCGCGGCGAAAATTCGCTGGTGATGGCCACCCCCGGCGCAGGCCTTGGGCTGGCACTCTCCAAGATTCTGGTAGAGATGCAGGAAGGCCGTATCTGGTTTTCTTCTACCGGGGTTCCCGGTGAAGGCAGTACTTTTTCCTTTACCCTGCCAGTTTATCCTGCGGAAGGTTGAGTGAAGATGGCAAAAATTTTAGTGGCTGAGGACGAAAAAGATATCCGTGACCTGTTAGCCTTTACATTGCAATTTGCCGGCCATCAGGTGATTACCGTCACCAACGGTGAAGAAGCCTGGCAGGCAGCCCCCAGCGTTATGCCGGATTTGATCTTGATGGATGTGCGTATGCCGCGCATGACCGGTTACGAAGCCTGTCAGCGCATCAAGGCCGACCCGAAGATTGCCCACATCCCGGTGGTTTTTCTTTCTGCCAAGGGGCAGGAAGCAGAAATTCAGCAAGGACTGCAAGCCGGTGCCAGCGAGTATCTGCTTAAGCCCTTTGCGCCGGATGAGTTGACCCGCCGTGTGGCAGAATTACTGGAACGCTTTGCCCAAAAGAAGTAAACATGAGCGCAATTCTGATCGAGCAAGACATCATCCATTACGAAGTGCTGGGACGCGGCCGTCCAATTCTCTTTTTACATTCGTGGGTCGGTTCATGGCGCTACTGGATACCGATGATGCAGGCGGCTTCGGTCGGTTACCGCGCCTATGCGCTGGATCTGTTCGGCTTTGGCGACAGCGCCAAGAACAAGAAATATTCGCTGGATGCGCAGGCCGGGCTGGTTGAGGCATTTCTGGAAAAACTGGGCATTGGCAGGGTGGCCATTGTTGGGCATGGGCTGGGAGCGCTGGTGGGGCTGCTGTTTGCGTTGCGTCATCCCGGCGTGGTGGACCGGGTGATGGCGGTCGGCTTTCCGCTGGATGAAAATATGATCAGCGGCAGGCTGCGCAACACCGCCCCGGTTGATCTGGCCGAAAGTATGCTGGGAAAGACTCCCCTCAGTGAACCGGTTACTACCGATGCGGCAAAAACGGATCCGGCGGCGGTACTGGGCTCTTTGAGTGATGTGGTGTTGCAGTATGCCGGCGGATTATGGGCAAAATTGAACACCGCCTGTTTGCTGGTGCATGGCAGCCGCGACTGGCTGGTGCAGCCCCCCCGGTTGGAGCAGATTGAAAGCCTGCCGGAACATGCCCATTTGATTCAATTCGAAGAAGGCGGTCATTTTGTCATGCTGGACGACAGCAGCAAATTCAACCGGCTGATGAATGATTTTCTCGGCCTGCCTTCGGGTGAAAGTCCGCAGCAATTACAGTTAAAGGAAGAATGGAAGCGCCGTGTGCGCTGAAGCGAACCGACCGGCCCGGCTTTATCGGACTCGGAAGGGGAGTTTTGCTCTCCAACTGCTTTATGATGCTAGCAGCGGCTTTACCTGCTCTTGAAAAGTTCTCAGGCAGCGTTCGCGTCCGCCCTGCGTTTCGGCGGTGCAGGAGAAGATCACATGATCCACGCCGGCCTGCCGATAGGCATGGATTTGCCCGGCAATGTGCTGAGGGTCGCCACTGAAAGGCTGTTCTGCTTTGGGGTGAGCCGAAAATTCAAGCCGCCCGCGCATACATACCGTAAAGGGGCGGTTGAGCAGCAGCGGGCGCACCGATTCGAGTGCCGAGCGAATTTGTTCGACCGGTTGGGTGTTGGGGTGCCAGCCGTCGGCATAATAAACAGCCCGTTTCAGTGCGGCCATCGAGTCACCGGCAACCCAAATTGGCGGACCGCCGGGCTGAACGGGCGGCGGCGAAAGGACTACTTTTTCAAAGCGGTAAAAATTGCCGTTGAAAGAGACCACTTTGCCACCCCGCCACAGGGTGCGCAGTACTTTCAGGGCTTCGTCCATCCGTTTACCGCGGTTGTGAAAATCATAACCCAAATTGGCATATTCACCCGCCGACCAGCCAATACCGGCGGCCAGAATTACTCTGCCCCCGCTCAGCACATCCAGCGTGGCCAGTTCTTTGCCAACTTCCAGCGGGTTGCGCTGCGGCAGTACCAGCGCGGAAATACCCAGTCGAATCCGGCGGGTGCTGGCAGCCAGATAACTGAGGGTGGTCAGCGCTTCGAAAATGTGGCCGAACCGTTCGGCATCTGCCTGCGGCAAAGCCAGATGGTCGGTCACCCAGATCGAATCGAAACCCAGTTCCTCGGCTGCCAGCGCCGTATCCAGAATGCTCAACCGCGTTGCGTCTTTGCCGTAAGTCGGCAGGACGACACCAAACTTCATTGCCTAAAAGCCGTAAATATCGCTGTATTTGTTTCGCAGGTAGCGGATATACGGCTGTGGGTCAATTTTAGAGCCGGTCACTTTTTGAACCAGTTCCTGCGGTTCGTATTTTGAGCCGTGCCGGTGGATCTTTTCCCGCAGCCAGCCCAGCAGGGCGGAAAATTCACCGCGTTCGATCTGTTCTTCCAGATCGGGAATATCCTGCTGGATTTTCTCCCACAATTGCACCGAGATCAGGTTGCCCAGCGCGTAGGTGGGGAAGTAGCCGATCATGCCGCCCGACCAGTGAATATCCTGCAGGACGCCCATCCGGTCATTCGGTGGGGTGATGCCAAGGTATTCCTTCATGCGCGCGTTCCACGCCTCCGACAGGTCTTTGACTTCCAGATTGCCTTCCATGAGTGCGATTTCCAGTTCGAGGCGCAGCATGATGTGCAGGTTGTAGGTGGCTTCATCGGCTTCCACGCGGATGAATGAAGGTTCGACCTTGTTGATGGCTTTATAGAAAGTTTCCATGCTGACATTACCCAGCTGCTGCGGGAAGTATTCCTGCAGGCGCGGGTAGAAGAATCGCCAGAAGGCGCGCGAACGTCCGACCAGATTCTCCCACATGCGCGATTGCGATTCGTGGATGGCCAGCGATGCGGCACCGCCCAATATGGAGCGGCGGTATTTCCAGTCAATGCCCTGCTGGTAGAGGGCATGGCCGGTTTCGTGCATGGTGCCAAAGAGGGCCGAGGGGAGCAGATCCTCGATAACGCGGGTGGTGATGCGTACATCGCGGATGCCGAAACTGGTGGTAAAAGGATGAGCGGAACGATCCTGCCGCCCGGCCTGCCAGTCGTATCCAAAGCGGGTGGCCACTTCCACGCCAAAATCCCACTGTTTCTTGTCGTCATATTTGAGGTGTAAGAAAGAATCGTCCACCTGCGGGCGGGAAGCAATTGCCTGAATCAGCTCAACCTGTTGGGGGCGCAGGCGGGCAAAAATTTCCTGCACCTCGGCCGTTTTCAGGCCGGGCTCGAAATCATCCAGCAAGGGGTCGTATACATGGTCATAAGGCGCAAAGTAACCGGCGTATTCGCGGCGAAGTTCGACAATTTTTTCGAGGTGCGGCTGAAACAGGGCGAAGTTTGATTCGCTGCGTGCCTGAACCCACGCACCCTGCGCCATGGCGGTAACGCGGGCGTATTCGGCCACTTTTTCTGCCGGAACGCGGGTTTGTTTATCGTATTCGCGTTTGGCCAGTTTAATCAGGCGGTAATCATCCGAATCGGGGTCGAGGGTTTGCGAATAGGGCACCAGTTCATCCAGCAGTTTGCCCACTTCGTCCGAAGTCGCCATCTCATGCACCAGACGGGAGAGGGTGGCCATCTGTTCACCGCGTTCTTCGGCGCCTTTGGGAGGCATATAGGTTTGCTGATCCCAACCTAATAGTGCGCCGATCATCGAAAGATCCCAAAGGGTGGCCATTTTTTCTTTGAGGAGATTGAGTTTTTCCTGCATGGGCGATCCTTTCGTTTTAATAAAATTTGAGCGGGGTGTGAATGACTACCCCGCTCCATTCTACCTGAGTTTCAGGCAACTTTCCAGCGTAACGGCTCACCTTTCAGGGCTGCCAGAACCTCGGTGGCGATATCCTCGGCGGCGCGCACCTGCGCTTCGATGGTTTGTGCGCCGATGTGCGGGGTGCAAACCACACGGGGGTGAGAAACCAGAGGTGTGCTTCCGGGCGGCTCGACGGCAAACACATCCAGCCCGGCACCGGCCACCTTGCCCGATTCGAGCGCTGCCAGCAAAGCCTCTTCATTGACCACTCCGCCGCGCGCCGCACAGATGAGGTATACGCCGTCTTTCATCTTGGCAAAAGCCTCTGCGTTGATGAGGTCACGGGTGCCCTCGTTGAGAGGGGTATGGATGGAGATGATATCCGCCTGTGCCAGAAGTTCATCGAGGGTGGAAGAACAACCGCAGCGTTGTTCGATTTCCTCGCGGCTTCGCATTGGGTCATAAGCAATGACGTTCATTTCGAACGCGCTCGCCCGCTGCGCCACTGCTGAGCCGATGCGTCCAAAACCGATGATGCCCAGCGTTTTGCGCCACAATTCACCGCCTTCCAGTTCTTTTTTCAACCATTTTCCGTCCTTCATGCCGGCATCGGCGCGGGGAATTTCGCGCAGGACGGCCAGCATCAGGCCGATGGTCAATTCGGCCACGGCGATGGTGGTAGCGGTGGGTGAGTTGACCACGGTCACACCTCTGGCTTTGGCCGCGTTCAGGTCAATGTTATCCACTCCCACACCGGCGCGGCCGACCACTTTAAGTTTTTTACCGGCTTCGAAGACGGCCGGGGTTACTTTGGTGCGTCCCCGCACAATCAGGGCATCATATTCGCCGACAACTTGCAGCAATTCTTCTGCCGAGATACCCGAGCGGTTATCTACTGTGGCAAATTGCCGTAAAATGGATTGACCGTTTTCCTCCAGACCATCGGTCAGCAGTACTTTCCATTCACTCATGACAGATACTCCTTTTTCCGTCGCGGATGGGATTCAGAGAATACGGGGAAACTCCCCCCTGTCATTGTACCTTAAGAAAATCATTGGATTGTGGAATTGGTATGAAAATCATCCGCGAAACCTGACGAATATCCGCCGTTTAGCGGTTATTGATCCAGTTCTTCTACCAGTTTGAGGCAGGCATCGTCGGTTGGATTGGGCTGGTAAGAAGTATTGAACCACATTTGCAAAATTTCGCGCGCTACGGCTTCGCTGGTCAGGCGGAGTGAAAGGCACAGGACATTGGCGTTGTTCCACAGCCGCGCGCCGCGTGCCGTTTCAGCATCCACACACAACGCCGCGCGCACGCCGCGCACTTTGTTGGCGGCAAGGCTTACTCCCGTGCCGGTCCAGCAGAAGAGGATGCCCTCATCGGCTTTGCCCTGCGCCACTTCTTCGGCAACCCGGCGGGCAATGACCGGCCAGTAATGCTGCGGCTGACCGGGTTGATCTTGGGGAGCGGGGCCGTAGTAGGCAACGGAATGCCCCATCTTTTCCAGTTCTGAGAGTACCACACCAACCACATGATGATATTCGTCGGCTGCTACCGCTAACTTCATCTTCAACCTCCTGTGATAGAATTGCGCCTGATGAATTTTTCACTTCATCCGAGATTGTTGCGTTCCGAACCACTGCGCCGCTGCCGGCTGAGCGAGTGCCGGGCTGCCTGCTGTCTTTACGGCGTGTGGCTGGATCTGGCCGAATGGGAGGAGATTCGCTTCTACGCTCCTTTAATCATACCGCACATGCCGGCGGATTTGAACGACCCGCAGGGCTGGGTAGAGGGTGAAGTTGAGCCCGATCCCTTCACGCCGAGCGGACGGGTGATTCACAGCCGCGTCCTGCCGGATGCCAGTCATTACGGTGGTACGGCGTGCATATTTTTGCGGGATGATCACAAGTGCGCCTTGCAGGTAGCCGCCGAACAGGCCGGCCTGCACCCATGGCGTTTCAAACCGTTTTATTGTATTCTGCATCCGTTGGATTTGACCGAAGACGGCCGGATAACCCTCGACGAACGGCAAGCGCTTGTGGAAGAAGCCGGCAGCTGCCTGCGCCCGGCAGAAAGTGACCAGCCGCTGGTCAAAGTTTTCGAAGAAGAATTGCGGTATTTGTTAGGCAGACAGGGCTGGCAAAAGTTACAGGCTAATCTTTTGCCAGTTGATAAACCACAACCTTTGGCTGATTGGTGATCAGATACAATCGGTCATCAGGCGAAATGTCCATGCCGAAGGCGACTCCCTGAACCGGCAGCGTGTGCAGATACTGACCGGTAGCACTGAACACCAGAACGCCTTTGGTGTCGCTCACGTAAACCCGCCCCTGAGAATCCACCCGCACGGCATTGATTGCCCTGAATTCTCCGGGCTCATCGCCGCGGCTGCCAAAGCGGTTGAGGTATTTTCCATCCGCCGAGTACTTGAACACGCTGTAAGTGAACGCTCCCGCCAGATAAAAATTCCCCAAACCATCCCCGCCCAGATAGGCAGTCAACTCACTTTCCCCGGTAACACTTTCTATGGCGTCTTTGACGATCCATTCCATTTCTCCATCGGCGGTAAGCAGGGCCAGATCGTCGCCGTTGGCAATCACGGCGATTTTACCCTCTGGGGTGATGAAAACCTGTTCGATTGACAGTTGATCGAGCTCAATGGGCGGCAAAACGGCATCCTCGGCGGTGTTGAGCCGGTAGATTGCGCCGTCATAAACGATATACAAAATACCATCATCCCCGGCATCCAGCGAGTTTATGGTTGGCTGGCTGGAAGCGCCGGACTGGCGGATACTTTTTTCGATCCAGAGGTGGAGAAATTTCCCCTGCGGGTTGAACTGCTGCACTCGGCCGGTGCGGTAATCGCTGACATAGATTCTGCCTTCTTCATCCACGGCAATCTCACGCGGGTCATCAAATGTGCCGTTGCTGAAGCCCTGCCCCCCAAATGAGAGGACAACCGGCGCACGCGCAAAAGGATTGATGGTTGTCCACCAGCCCTCCAGCGGGCCGCCATCCGAAACCAGCGCCCAAACAACGACCCCAAAGGTGAATAACAGGACGAGAGCAGTGATGAGAATGGACAGACAGCCGCCGGCGGCAAAAATCGAAGCGGCACCGCCGGCAATTTTCGCCGTTTGTGAATGTTCCTGCCGGAGGGGTGGTTGATCGAGCAGAGTAGTCGCCATTTGCATGGCGTCCAGAGCAAGACGGGCATCCTCTTCCGCTGCTCCGGTCAGGCGCTGGTAATGTTCAAGGGCTTCTTTTTCTTTCCCTTCGCGGAGCAGAGTCAATAGTTGGCCGGAGTTCTCCCCATTCAGGGTCACCGTATGACCTGTAAAGCGGTTTTCGACTCCACCCAGTTGAATGATCTGTCCTTTGTCCATTTGGGTGATGATTTGATGGGCTTCTTGGTCTTCCAGCCCCAGTTGATCCAGCAGCAGTTGAACGGCCTCTTCTTTTTTACCTTCGCGGTTGAGAGCAGCGGCCTGCCTCATTGCATTGGCCAGTTTGGGCAAATTGAATAAACTCTCCGCGGGGGTGAGGATAGGTTCATCGGGGAGCGAATGCCGTAGTTCCTCAGGCACAATGACCGAAGAACTGCAATAGGCGCAGCGGATGACTACCCGCTCTTGGAGGGGTTCGGATAAGGGCGCCCCGCAGTTGGGGCAGTGAAAAGTTTTGCTCATGGTGTTTTCTCACTCACTCCCCTTGGCCCAATGAGTAAGCGCGCTCACCCTCAAAGGTATAGAGGTTTTCGGTTTTAATAATCTGAAAACCAGCCTCATTCAGCCGGCTGAGTAATTGGAGAATCTGCCGGTAAGTCACTTCCTGCTCGGTGGTGAACCGGCAGCGCCAGTGGTCGGTGCGAAAGGTTTCCGGAAAGCCGCCGGGGTATACTTTTACGCCGCGGTTGGTGATCATCCGCAGGGGTAGTTCCGGAGTGGTCAGGGTTGAAAGGCGTGCGCCGAGTATCTGCGGGTCGCGCCCGGCCTCGTCCCAGTCTAAAAAGATATCCACGCCGACCAGCTGTTTGCAGGAAGGGGGATGAGTGCTGAGCGGCGGCATCTGAATACCTCCGCTGTGGAAACGGGCCGGCGGCAGGATTTGAGGCACCTTTCCCAAACGCTCGATCACGGCTTCGGCAAATTCCTGCGTCCCCACCCGCTTTTGACTGATGCCAATGCGGTAGATATCAATGGTGTGAATGCCGTCCTCCAGGGTGCGCAACCACGCATTGTGAATGCGCTGGGCCGATTCTGCCAGACCGAGATGCACCAGCATTTGCACGGCGGCCTGCAATAAACCGGAGGGGTTGGCAATGCCTTTGCCGGCAATGTCGGGCGCCGAGCCGTGAATGGCTTCGAACATGGCAAATTCGCGCCCTACATTGGCCGAGCCGGCCAGCCCCACCGAACCGGCCACCTGCGCGGCAACATCCGAGAGGATATCGCCGTAGAGGTTGGGGGTGACGATCACATCCATCACTTCCGGTTGAGCCGCCACCCGTGCCGTGCCGATATCAATGATTTGATGATCGGCCTGAATATCGGGGTATTCTGCGGCGATTTCATTGAAGAGACGGTGAAAAAGGCCATCGGTGATTTTCATGATGTTGTCTTTGGTCATGCAGGTCACTTTGCGACGTCCGTAAGCACGGGCATATTCAAAGGCGTAGCGGATGATGCTTTCGCTGCCGGGGCGGCTGATCAGTTTGAGGACTTGCGTAACCTCGGCAGTTTGCTGGTATTCGATCCCGCCGTACAGGTCTTCTTCGTTTTCGCGGATGATCACCACATCCATGCCGGGAAAGGCCGAAGCGACAAACGGCGCGTAGGCTTTGCAGGGGCGGATATTGGCGAACAGCCCTAATGATTTGCGCAACGTTACATTGACGCTTTTGAAACCGCTACCCTGCGGGGTGGTGAGCGGGGCTTTGAGCAGCACGCGGTTGCGGCGGATGGTTTCCCATGCCGAATCGGGGATGCCGGATGTAACCCCCTGGCGGTAGATTTTTTCGCCGATTTCAATTTCGTCATATTCCAGCGGTGTGCCGGCAGCCTGCAGAATCGCCAGCACCGCTTCCATAATCTCAGGGCCGATTCCGTCTCCTCGGGCAATGGTGATGCGTTGTTTGATACCCATCCTGTATCCTCACTGGCAAAAATTGATTGAACTGCTCTATGATAACGGTTTTCGTGCAAAATTTCCAATTCAAATTTACAAAAACAAAGCACAGCCACTTGCTTCTGGCTGTGCTTTCACCGGTTATTGTGGGGTGTTAGATTTAAGTATTTAGCGCTTAACCATAGGCAGATAAACAACGCTGTAGCCCTGACAGATATAGCCGAAACATAATCCGCTAGCACTACCGGTTGCGGGAATGCTGCCAATCATGCCGCCAAACGCACCATGTAGTTGATAACTGGCAGAGGTCATGACTCCGCCGGGTGCCTGAGCGCCGGGCAGGGTGCTACGTTGCAACACAAATGAACTGGATGAGGGGGAACTGGCAATGGCGATTGAGGAAATCAAAACCAGCAGGAGAATCGCCAATCCCGTCACATGCCATGGGAGTTTGAGTTTCATTTTTGCCTCCCCTTTCAATGAGGCAGCAAATAGACTTCGATGACCCCTTCACCGCTTTCCAGTTCGCCCATAGCCTTGCCGAGGATGGCGCCGGGCTGCGGATCGGTGGCTTTCATGGCGTAACCGGGAATTTCGGATGTGGTCAGTAAATCGCCGCGCTGGATCGCTCCATTGCTGGCAGTAACCTTGACGGGTACGATGCCCATCATGGCAACGGGAATATAGCCTTCTGGATCATCGTCAGCGGAGCTGCCTCCAAGATAGCCGGGCTTGGTGGAATAAACACCTGCCAATCGTGAGTCGTTTGCTCCAGAGGACTTGATTACGGCCCTGTCGCTGGCGGGACTGATAATCAACACATCCCCCGCTTCCACATCGGTGGGACTGCCATCGTAGCGTACTAACTCCGCATAGTCTGCACCACCGCTGAAGAAAGAACCCTTTGCTCGTACGTCACCATTGCCTTGTACCCGAAAAATCAGGTAAGAGCTGGTGCAAGATGTGCCACCAGCACAAACCCGAATGGCCTCGGAATCGGTAATGTCGAGAATGCCAACTACAAGGCCGGTGGTGCCGGGACTGCCTGTTTCGCTAGAAGCGTAGGAATTAGTGATGGTCAAAGCGCCGCGTTCTGGATGATAGTCTATCAATGGCTGCTCTTGTCCACTGACCAGCGATATGATTGAACCGCCCACCAGCGTGAAAGCATACGGCGTACCTAAAAGTTTTTGGCGGGGACTGAGTGTTTGACCATTGATGGTGAATTCCACCCAGAGGGGTTGTGCAAATTGAGCGGGATCGAGGGCTCCTGCTTCTGTGGTTGAATCCGGAATTGCAATATTCAAAATACCGTTAGTAACGGTAACATCCTGTTGATCCGAGTAAATTAGGTCACCGCTGCTGGTGGAAGTGGGATCATCCCAGAATTTCACAAGTACGGTATAAGTCCCATTGGGTACAGGCACCCCGCTGGGCCCCGTCAGTACGGCTTGATAGCCTAATTGCCTATCCGGCGCACATGCTCCAACAAATAATGCCAGTAATAATCCAACTATCAGTAGAACCCGCATTTTATTTTTCATATTGCCTCCGATTGAAAAGGTGGATTACTTGCACTTAATTTAGATTAATAATTACTATATAAAAAATCAATGTTTATTTCTTATAGATTTCTAATAAATTTTTTCCTAACCGGTAAAACTGCAGGTTGTTTGTAAGTCCCGGTTTTCTAACCGCCCGTATAATTGGGGTATGAGCCTTTTTCGACAGAAAAAAAGCCTTTTCTACTGGTCGCTCCCTTTCGGTTTCTTCCTTCTGGTATTACTGATGGCGGGCTGCAGCGGACGAGGTGTGCCCGGCTCGTGGCTGCTGACACCGGTGGATCAGGCGGTAGTCATCAGTGCCACGCCGCCGCCGTTGCCCACCGAAACTGCCACCCTGCCACCGCCTAGCGGCGATACGCCGCCTGCCGTAACACTGGTGACGGAAGTTACCGCACCCGTTGAACCAACCGCCACCTTTACGGCCACCGCCAGTGCCACCATGCAGCCCACGGTGGAAGGTACGCCCACTTTCGGGCCAAGCCCAACCCGAACCCGTATTCCTACGCGGACGCGTTTCCCCACCCGCACACCAACCCCCAGCCGCACGCCTACCGTAACGCAAACCCCCACTCCGCCGCTGGCTTACATGCGCATTCAAAAGCCCGGCCCCTATTCGAAAGTTTCTTCCCCCCTGCAAGTGGAAGCACTGGTCAGCCCGGGAGAAGATGGATATGTCTATGTGGAATTGATCGGCGAGGACGGGCGGATCATCACCCGGCAGGCTTTGGACTACCGTTCGTTCATGAATCGTTATTTTTACATCAACCCGGAGGTGCCGTTTGAACTGAACACGGCAGCCGAAACAGCCCGGCTGGTTGTGCGTGTACAGGATCGCTTTCAGCGGCCTGTTTACCTCTGTTCGGTTGAAGTGGTGCTGATGCGGCTGGGGAGGAGTGAAGTGACCGCGCCGGTCATTGTGCAGGAGCCGTACGTGGTACGCTCGCCGCGCGAAGGTGCGGTGATCGGCGGCGGTGTGCTGCGGGTGATCGGATTGGCTCGATTGGTGAACGACCGGCCGCTGATCTTTGAGCTGATTGACGAGGGCGGCCGGGTGGTTGGCAGCGCGGTAATGGAACATTCCCAGCCGTATGGCGACCTGAGCCATGTGCCGTTCGATGTGTTCATCCCCTACTCGGTGGAGGGGGAAACCCCCGTGCGCATGATCATCCGACAGGAATCGGCCACCCGCATCCCCGGCACGGTCTGGCTTTCAAGTATGTTGCTAACCCTCCAGCCTTAATGGCGGGTCAATTTTTGAAAGCGAGGCTCATTATGCAATGGTTCCAGGTCGGGATCCTGTTGGCACCATTCAATCAGATGTGGGTCGAGCTGCAAGGCTTCTTCCAGCAAATCCAGCGCACGGTCATATTCACTCCCGCTGGTCAACAGGCAGGCCATATCGTAGAGGAGTAAGGCCCGGCTTGTTCCCAGCTCGGTGAGGGATGAAGTCAACTGCAAGGCTTCTTCTTGAAGGGAGTGAGCCCGCGAGAGATCATTTAACTTTCTCCAGGTATGCACAAGGTGGTGAATAATGTGAATGTAGCCGTTTCCTAAGACATAAGGAAGGAGCGGAGTACCCTTGCGCCATTCATAACGGTTGGGGTCAATCAGGTCTTCATCCTCAAAACGGTTGAGAGCATCCTTAACCGCATTCATCGTGCTTTCGGCTTCTCGAAGCAAAGCCGGCAGTGGGGTGTGTTGTTTTTCAAAGTAAACATCACGGTTGACCTGATCGTAAGGCGGGTAAGTCGGCGGCGCTTGATCCCGAAAAGCATAAGCCAGCGTTTCGACCATTCTCTGCCGCCAGTAGGTGGTGTGTGCCAGCGAGTCTTTGGGAGACCAGTTTTCAAAAGTACCTTCGGCGCTTTGCTCTCCTTCGCTGAGGCTTTCAATCAAGTTCACTTCCCCCTGATAAGCCTTTTGTAAAAGTGAACTAACTTTTTGAATCAGAATTTTACTCATTGCATCCCCCTCCGGGGGGTGTTGGTGTTTTACTCTCCGATAATTTTAACCAGCACGCGTTTGCGCCGCCGGCCGTCGAATTCACCGTAGAAAATCTGCTCCCACGGGCCAAAATCCAGTTTTCCGTTGGTCACCGCCACCACTACCTCGCGTCCCATGATTTGCCGTTTGAGGTGGGCATCGGCGTTATCTTCTCCGGTGTCGTTGTGACGGTACTGGCTGACCGGTTCGTGGGGGGCAAGTTGTTCCAGCCAGCGTTCGTAATCGTGATGCAATCCGGCTTCATCATCGTTAATGAATACAGAGGCGGTGATGTGCATGGCATTGACCAGACACAATCCTTCACGAATGCCGCTTTCACGCAGGCACTCCTCGACCTGTGGGGTGATGTTGACAAAGCCGCGCCGGCTTGGAAGGTTGAACCATAACTCCTTGCGGTAGGATTTCATCATTTATTCCTTTCTACGGCATGGTTTTGCGACGCTGGAGGAAGACCTCCTGAGCGTTGAAGGCCGGTTCGCCTTCGGCTGGTTTGAGCCGGCGGTAAGTACCATCGGGATTCATCAGACGGGCTTTGACATTATCCGAGAGATACAGGTTGAGGATATCCTCACGAATGGTACGAATCATGCGTTTGTCTTCGATGGGAAAGAGGACTTCCACGCGCTGGTTGAGGTTGCGCGGCATCAGATCGGCACTGCCCATGTAAACTTCTTCATCCCCGTTATTGTAGAAGTAATAAATGCGGCTGTGTTCCAGAAAGCGACCGACAATGCTGATGACGCGGATATTTTCACTCAACCCTTTAATGCCCGGCCTCAGGCAGCAAATACCGCGTATGATCAGGTCAATTTTGACCCCGGCCTGAGAAGCGCGATACAACCATTCAATAATCGGCTGGTCCACCAGTGCGTTCATTTTGAAAATCAGGTGACCGTTGCCGTATTTTTGATGGTTTTCGATTTCGCGGGCGATCATGGCTTCAAAATGCTTGCGCAGATTGATCGGCGCAACCAGCAGTTTGCGGTAGTTTTCTTTCAGGGAATAGCCGGTCAGGTAGTTGAACAGGTCGGTGGCATCGGCGGCAATTTCGTCATCGCAGGTGAAAAGAGAAAGGTCCTCATATACCAGTGCGGTGATATGGTTGTAGTTGCCCGTGCCGAGATGGACATAACGGCGGATGTGTTCTCCCTCGCGGCGGACGACCAGCGCTACTTTGGAATGGGTTTTCAATCCCAGCAAACCATAGGTCACGTGGACGCCTTCCTGCTCCAGCAGGCGTGCCCAGGTGATGTTGCTTTCTTCATCAAAGCGGGCTTTCAATTCAACCAGCACCGCAACCTGTTTGCCGTAATCACGGCGGGCCTGCAGTAAGGCTTTAACCACGGGGGAATTGGAACCGGTGCGGTAAAGGGTTTGCTTGATCGCCAGCACGCCGGGATCACGGGCAGAGGTGCGTAAAAAATCTATCACTGGCGAAAAAGAGTCGTATGGATGGTGCAGCAGGATATTCTCTTGTTGAATGGCGTTAAAGATGGCGTCATCTTCCGCGTCCGGCCCAAAGCGCAAATTGGGAGGGGTGTAGGGTACAAAAGGGCGGTCTTTCAGTTCGTGGCGCTCAATGCGGGTTAATTCCATGACCGCACGCAAGTTGAGCGGGGCATCCAGCACGTACACGTCGTTGCGATCCACCCGCAGGTTGGCAATGAGCATTTCTTTGAGCGTTTCGGGAATATCCTTGCGAATCATCAGGCGCACCACGGTTCCAAACCGGCGCTTGCGCACACTTTCTTCGATGGTTTCCAGCAAATCGGCCGCTTCCAGTTCTTGAATTTCCATATCCACATTGCGCGTTACGTGGAAGAGGTGCGCACCGGTAACTTTGAGACCGGGGAACAGATCATCCAGATTGGCGACGATCAGATCTGCCAGCCAGATGAAATAGTGATGACGCGGTACCGTGCCGTCTTTGCGGACACTGCCGGAAGAACGTTTGATGGGCACCAGCTGCGGCAGCGTATCGGGTACTTTGACGCGCGCAAAACGCTGCTGTCCATCTCTGCCTTCGAGTGTGATGGCGAGATTGAGGCTGAGGTTGGAAATGTGCGGGAAAGGATGGGCCGGGTCGAAAGCCAGCGGAGTGAGGACGGGAAAAACGGTTTCGTGAAAATAGTCATCGGCGATTTGTTTCTGGCGGGGGGTTAGCTCACCGTACAAACGAATGTGAATGCCGGCTTCATCTAATTGTGCCAGCAACTCTTTATTCCAGTAATCCCGTGCCTCGCTCATGATTTTTTGGGCAACTTTGCGGATTTCGACCAGCTGTTGAGCGGCGGTGAGGCCGTCAATGGAAAGGTCAACCACCCCTTCATCCCGCTGCAGGATTAATCCGCCAACCCGCACCATGAAAAACTCATCCAGATTTGAGCCAAGAATGCTGAGGAACTTCACCCTTTCCAGCAGGGGATTGGTTTCATCCATGGCTTCTTCCAGAACTCGCCGCTGGAATTCGAGCATGCTCAATTCCCGGTTAATATAAAGCGCAGGATTTTTAAGGTCAACTTCCTCAGCAGCAATATGGACAAGATCGGGCATTTTCGAAGAACTCGCTTTCTTTTTTCCTTTAGCCATAGGTGATTTTACTCATTTTTTTTAGTTTAAGACCTGCCGGTTTCAGGATAAGGGGAGATGGGATGCCCAGATTACCGTCTCTCATTATTCCCGGATACGCCGGTGCGCTTATTCAAGTAACGCCGAGGTCATTTATTAGTATAGCATCATCCTTTTCCGGGACATCACTTACTTTTTACCGGCCAAAAGATTACTCAAAAAAGGAATCCTGCTCCACTTTCCGGCATAAAGAATTGGCTTGCTGAAATGGGTTTTAAGGAATGAAGCAATTATACTTTTTTATGATATGTTCTCCAAAATATTGCCGCGTTTTGCTGTGCCAAAACGGCGTCGTGCGGGCTGAAAAACCGCCTACATGGTATAAGTACTCAAGGCTAATAAATCAATTAAGAAATGACATACCGCCAGATAGGGCAGCAGCCTTGGCCGAAACTTAAGTATCAAAGCCAGATAAACAGCAAAAGGCAAGAACATGAAGGCACGCCACAAAATGAACCGCCAATCGAATATCAGAGGCAAGGCAACGTGTTGAAGGCTCAGACCAGCGGCTGCCAGTGCCAGAGCCGGCCAGCTTTTTCCCATCTGTTGCTCCAAACGCGGCATCACATAGCCAAAGTAGGTGGGAAGTTCGGCAAAAGCAATCGTCAAAGGAAAAAGCAACCCAATCAGAATTGCCCACTGGGGCAACGGCTGAAACATCATTGCTGCCGGGGTCTCTGCTGCGCCAAACAATAAGCCGGCCAGAAAATTGCCGGGTACAGCTCCGATTGGGGCGGCCAGGAGGAATGCGACAAACGCCAGAGCGAGATCTTTCCATACTGTTTCGCGTTCAAAATGAAAAATGTCCAGATAGCGTTTGCCTTCTGCTTGAAATAACCGCACCAGCAAAGCAATTGTGATCAGATTGGTGGTGATGACACTGAATAACCACCAGCGTGCGGCTTCGTTCCACGGATCGGAATTTCCTGCCAGAAAAAAGACAAACGCGATCAATCCCTGAACGATAGCGAACAGGAAAAAACGGGCAAACAGCATGAACCATGGGAACCAGCGTTGAGTTGATGTTGAAAACATGCCGACATACTCCTTTGAAGATTGATTTTAGCCGATGTGTACGAATGCAAAATTATTCCCATACAATTGTTATCGTTCCGCTCATGACTTGCCGTTGAGATTTTTATAAAGCAAATGCCATCCGGTAAAAATTCCCCGGCAGGATGCACCAGAATCAACCATCATCTGTGCGATGGCCCAGCCGGTACAGGCAAAGGGTTTTGAAAGAGGCGGGAAAGATTTCCACAACTTCTATCTCTTCCACCTGTGCCTGAATTGGCAGAGCAGCCTGCTGGCAAACTGCAACGGTATCCGCAATCTTATTCGCCGGTAAACCAAATGCGAGTGTACAGTGCGGTACCCACTTGCCGATACGATAATAATCCCACTGGTCATTTGCAAACTTTTGAAAGACGTGGTGAAACTCGGCGTGCAGGTTCAGCAACTGCTGAGTGACGGTCGCCCCCAGAAACACGACCCCCTCGGTGGTAGGAAAAACCCCAATGTTTGAAAATGTGAGCGTGAACGGTGATACAGAGGCGGCAAAGGAAGCCATCGCGGAGCACGCTTCATTAAGATTGAGTTGATTGCTGACTCCGAGGGATACATGCGGACGGAATGCCCCATCCAGCATGGAGGAACTGATACCGGCATCAGCAATCATCTTCCAAATGCGGCGAACGCTATCTTCCGCTACAGCATCAAAATACAGTTCAACGACAAAAGCCATAATATTTTCATCTATTTATAGTTTTCTGGTCAATTAAGTCTTATTATACTAAATCCCCCTGCTTTAATTGAGGTGGCCTCAGTCAATTCCGGGCAGTCTATCCTGCTGCTGCTGATACACGGCCACGCGGTTACGGCCGCTTTCCTTTGCCTGATAAAGCGCCTTGTCGGCATGATCCACCAGCTGGTCCAGCGTGACCGGTTTGCCCGGCTCAAAACAGGAAACCCCCAGACTGATGGTAATGGCGGCTTTTCCTCTTGCGGTGGGGATGCTGATCTTTTCCACCGCATGACGCAGACGTTCTGCGATCTGTACCGCTTCAGCGGTGCTCGTTTCAGGAAGTAAGATAATGAATTCTTCCCCTCCGTAGCGGCCGATGGCATCAAAAATGCGTAAATTGCTGCGGCAGCGCTGAGCCAGTTCCTGCAGCATCTGATCGCCAACCAGATGCCCGAAATTGTCGTTGATCCACTTGAAATGATCAATATCCAGCAGAATGATGGCCATCTTGCGATCATACCGGTGCGAGCGTTCCAGTTCGGTTTGGGCAACATAATAAAAATGCCGGCGGTTGAAAACCCCGGTCAGGGAATCGGTGATAGCCAGTTCGTGCAGTTTCTGCTCGGCTTTTTTGCGTTCGGTTACATCACGGAAGGAGAGCAGCCAGCCAATATCCTTGCCTTCCAGATAATATGGCGTCATCAAACAATCCACACTCCGTCCGGTTTTCAAATCCGCTGTGAGAGATGTTTCACCACTTGGATGTCGAACGATCTCCTCCAACGCTGAGAGGAAGGGTGTGGCATCATTCATCTTTTGGGCCAGCATATCTACCGGGTGATGATCAATCTGGTTATCCCAGTTATTGGGCAGGTCAAAGAGTTCCTTCAAACGGTTATTGTAAAGGATCACATTCAAGCCCTGATCAAAGACTACCAGACCGGAACTGGAAGATTCGACGGTGGCCTGCAAAAGCGCCATCGAACGGCGCAAATCAAGTTCTACCTGTTTTTGTTCGGTGATGTTATGGAGTGTGATGATGTAGCCGCTTATTTCTCCGTTTTCCCGCATCAAGCGATTGACCTTGACCTGATAGTGCTGGGTGATGCCCTTGCCGGGCAGCGAAAGTTCCGTGATCTGGGTGGAACGTCCGATGCCAAAGTTTGCCCAGTTTTCAGCCAGCGGTAAAAGGCTGGTAATATCACGGGCAATCAGTGATTCGGGCCGGGCAGAGAGGCATTCGTAGGCGGCCGGGTTGGCATCAATAATACGTTTTGCGGCATCAACCACGATGACCGCATCAGAAAGGTTCTCAAAGAGTGTATCGCGGGCAATGGGCACTAAATCAAGCAGGTGATGGCGGAACATTGCCCAGGCGATGATGATATTGCTCACCCCAAAAGAAAGTGGAACAATATCATGCAGTTCAAGGGAAATCAACTCCAGTGCGGTGACAATGCTGACAATCCACGGAATGAGGGTGCCTGCCAGCAGTACACCAACCTGAATGCGAAACAGACGCGGTGCACTGATATATTTGACCACGAAAAACAGTGTGCCGATCACAATTAAGGTATAGGCGTAAATGGTATAAAGTCCAAACAGGGGGCCGTTCTCAAATTCAAGGCGGTAAAACAGGTTTTCCTGAACCACGTGAGGGGTAATTCGGAACAAACCATGAAGGCTATCCGTCCAGATGAAGATGACGAGCAGGCCGCTCAAAAGAAAAATGTATTTCCATTCAAGGCGTTTGAGGGGAATCTGACGGTAGTTGTAATCCAGCGCAAACCCCAGATAAAAAACCGGCACAATCGAAGCCGCCAGAAACTGGAGGTTGTTCCAGAGCAAATTCAATTCAATTGGACGGCTCAATATTTGTAAAATATACGCGATGACCCACAAGGCTTCGCTGTATGCCAGACCGCTCAGCGCACGGGACGCAGAATCATCTCTGCGGGTACTGGCAAACCACCCAACCCAGATGCATATCCCCGCTGAAATCAGGTAGGGTAAGAGGGCAATAATAAAGCGAAAGATCATTCGGTTTCGGTAAGGTAATTTTCCGGTTGATTAATTAAATGATACCGCATTTACTTCAAATTCGGTTTAATGAAATTGCAAAGTGCACTTGACAAACCTTATGAAGTCGTTATAATGGTGTTGTAAATACACTAATTGACGCTTTTTATTTTTTGTAAGTTGTTTGTGTATTTTTTACACAAAGGAGGCAGGATGAGCACCTCACTTTCAACCCGATCAAAACCTTTCGTTGATTTTGTGGAACAATGGTTGGCTTCGCTTCCGGTTTTACCGCTGGCCCATGCGGCTCCCCATCCCGAACGGGTTGCCATCCTTTCTGTGGATATGATCGAGGGTTTCTGCCATATCGGACCGCTGGCGAGTCCCCGCATTGCTGCCATCGTTGAGCCGATTGTCGAATTATTCAACAAGGCCTGGGCGCACGGCATCCGCCATATCCTGCTCAGTCAGGATGCCCATGAGCCGGATGCCGTTGAATTTTCTGCCTGGCCGCCTCACTGTGTGCGCGGCACACCCGAAGCCGAAACGGTAGCGGCGTTCAAATCCCTGCCTTTTTTTGAGAAAATGGTCATTCTGGAGAAAAATTCCATCTCAACCGGTTTGAACACCGCACTGAACCGCTGGCTGGAAGAAAACCCGGAAGTGGATACCTTTATTGCAGTAGGGGACTGCACCGACCTGTGTACCTACCAGTTAGCCATGCACCTGAGGTTGGATGCCAATGCCCGTCAGCGCCACCGGCGCATCATTGTACCGGCCAACGCAGTGGAAACCTACCACCGCCCTATCGAAGCCGCCCAAAAGGAAGGCGGTTTACCGCACGATGGGGATTTGCTCCATGCTATCTTTCTCTATCACATGGCCCTGAACGGTATTGAGGTGGTTGCCCGAATCGTATAGCGATTGTACGGGTAGAAAGGCTGAGGAAAACCCGGGTTGGGCAGCCCATTGCCCAACCCCGATCGTTTTAAGGGTGAAAATCATGGTTGCTAAATTTTTCTCTCGATGATGGTTTGGCTTTTTGATATAATAGGGTACTTCGTGGAGGTGAAGTATGGATCAGAACAATCAAGAACGATATGAAGACAGCGAGTTATATCGTATTCGCCATTCGCTGTCCCACATTATGGCGCAGGCGGTACTGGAAATGTTCCCGGAAGCCAAATACACCATCGGGCCTCCGGTGGAAAACGGCTTTTACTATGATTTCGACCTGCCCCGCACGCTCACTCCCGAAGATCTGGAAAAAATTGAGAAACGCATGCGGCAGATTGTGGCTGGCAAATACGACTTTGTCCGCAAAGTGGTCAGTGCGGATGAAGCCCGTAAAATCTTTGCCAATCAGCCCTATAAACTGGAATTGATCAATGATTTGGAACGCGGCGAAACCGATGAACACGGCCAGCCGCTGGATGATAAGCCCGAAATTTCCATTTACACGCATGGAAATTTTGTGGATTTATGCCGCGGACCGCATGTGCAGAACACCTCTCAAATCAACCCTTCTGCCTTCAAACTGATGAGTGTAGCCGGTGCCTACTGGCGCGGGGATGAAAAGAACCCGCAATTGCAGCGCATTTACGGAACGGCGTGGCGTACCAAAGAGGAACTGGATCGTTACCTGCAAATGCTGGAAGAAGCCAAAAAGCGCGATCACCGCAAACTGGGCAAGGATCTGGAAATTTTCATCTTTGATGATGAGGTTGGGCCGGGGTTACCGCTCTGGCTGCCGCGTGGTGGGGTGATCATCGAGGAACTGGAAAAACTGGCCAAAGAAATGGAAGAACAGGCCGGCTACCAGCGCGTGCGCACGCCGCACCTGACCAAAGAAGATCTCTTCCTGCGCAGCGGTCACCTGCCGTATTATGCCGAAAGCATGTATCCACCGATGGAACTGGAAGGTGTGCGTTATTATGTCAAACCGATGAACTGCCCCTTCCACCATAAAATCTATGCAGCAAAGCCGCGCAGTTACCGCGATCTGCCCATCCGTCTGGCCGAATACGGCACCTGCTACCGTTATGAAAAAAGCGGTGAATTGTTTGGGTTGATGCGCGTGCGTTCGATGCAGATGAACGATGCCCATATCTACTGCTCGGAAGAACAATTCGAGCAGGAGTTTCTGGCGGTGGTTGAACTTTACCTGAAATATTTTGCCCTGTTCGGCATTGATAAGTACGTCATGCGCCTCAGCACCCACCACAAACGCGGACTGGGTAAAAAGTACGTGGATAACGAGCGGCTGTGGTTGAAGACAGAAGAAATGGTGCGCAGTGCGATGCGCAACGGCGGTGTACCGTTCGTGGAAGCGGCAGATGAAGCGGCTTTTTACGGCCCGAAGATTGATGTGCAAATCTGGAGCGCCATCGGGCGCGAGTTCACCCTTGCCACCAATCAGGTGGACTTTGCCGTGCCTGAGCGTTTCAACCTGACCTTTATCAACCGGCATGGTGAGGAAGAAACGCCGCTGTGCATTCACCGGGCGCCGCTCAGCACGCATGAGCGCATGGTTGGTTTCCTGCTGGAACATTACGCCGGCAATTTCCCGGTCTGGCTCTCGCCGGAGCAGGTGCGCATCATTCCGATCACCGATTCACACAATGAATATGCCCGCCAGCTGGAGCGGGAAATGCGCGCCGCCGGTATCCGTGCCGAAGCGGATCTGGGGCAGGACCGCATGAACGCCAAGATTCGTTCCGCGCAGCTGCTAAAAATCCCCTACATGGCGGTAGTGGGTGATCAGGAAGTCAACAGCCGCACAATTGCCCTGCGCCGCCGGGATGGCAGCCGGCAGAATGATGTGCCGGTAGAAGCCTTCATCGAGCAGGTCAAAGAGCGCATCCGCACACGTTCGGCAGAATTATGAGCTATCTGGTTGGAATTGTAAGGTCCAATCGGTTGACATGAACTTCAACCTGTGCTAATATACTGCACCAGAACAATTGAATAAGCCCCAAAAGGCGCTCTTATCCAGAGAGGTGGAGGGACCGGCCCTGCGAAGCCTCGACAACCTGAAAACCCCAAAACAAGGGTTTTCAAGGTGCCAAGTCCGGCAGAAAGAATTCTGGAAGATGAGAGGGCACTTCTTTTAGAAATAGAAAGTTGCCCCTTGAGGCCAGAAGGGGCAACTTTATTTTACAGGAGGAATCAAGCAGAATGAACACCACTTTTATGAACTCGCCGCGTTACCTTTTCACCTCTGAATCGGTAACAGAGGGACATCCCGACAAGATGTGCGATCAGATCAGCGATGCAGTGCTGGATGCCTGCCTTGAGCAGGATCCCTACTCACGGGTGGCATGTGAAGCGGCGACCAAAACCGGCTTCGTGCTGGTCTTTGGGGAAATCACCACCCGCGCCCAAATCAACTTTGACGAACTGGTACGCCGGGTCGTCACAGAAATCGGTTACGACAGCAGCGAAAAAGGTTTTGACGGCAACACCTGCGCCGTGCAAGTGGCCATTTCCAAGCAGTCCGGCGATATTGCCATGGGGGTGGATAAAGCCCTTGAAGCGAAGACCGGCACCATGACCGAAAAAGAGATCGAAGCGGTGGGAGCGGGAGATCAGGGCATGATGTTCGGGTATGCCTGCAACGAAACCCCTACTCTGATGCCCATGCCCATCTATCTGGCCCATAAACTCACCCGCCGGCTGGCGGAGGTACGCAAAAACGGCACATTACCGTGGCTGCGCCCCGATGGTAAATCGCAGGTTACCGTCGAGTATCGCTACGGCCGTCCTCACCGGGTAGATACCGTGCTGATCAGCACCCAGCATGCCCCGGAAATTTCGCAGGAAGAAATCAGGCAGGCCATCATCCGGCATGTTATTTATCCGGTGCTGCCCCCCGAACTGGTGGATGATCAAATGAAAATTTATGTCAACCCCACCGGACGCTTTGTGATTGGCGGGCCGATGGGCGATTCCGGGCTGACCGGCCGCAAAATTATTGTTGATACCTACGGTGGTATGGGAAGGCACGGCGGCGGTGCATTTTCCGGCAAGGACCCGACCAAAGTGGACCGTTCGGCGGCTTATGCTGCCCGCTGGGTGGCTAAAAATATTGTCGCTGCCGGTCTGGCAGAACGGGTGGAAATTCAGGTGGCATACGCCATTGGGGTTGCCCGTCCGTTGAGCATCAATGTGGAAACTTTCGGCACCGGCACGATTCCCGATGAGGAAATTGCCCAGTTGATCAACGAACACTTTGACCTGCGCCCCGGCGCAATTCTGCGCGACCTTGACCTGCGCCGGCCGATCTACCGCCGCCTGGCGGCCTATGGTCACTTTGGGCGGGATGATCTGGACCTGACCTGGGAACGCACCGACAAAGTTGAGGAATTGAAACAGGCCGTTGCCGCCAAACTGGCAACCGCAGCGGATTAAACTTTGGCAGAGTGGGGGGATGCGGCTGAGAAAGTCATTTCCTCCCCTTGATTTGTTGACCGAGAAACATACGAGGGTGGGAGAACCACCCTCGTTTTTCTTCTCAGAAGGAATTGCCCGGCAGTGTTACAGGAAGGTGGCGGTTTACTTTTCTTCCGGCGGTGCGGTGGGGCCGTAATCCAGTACCTCACGCACCTGTGAATTGGGCAGAGCGGGGGAGATGATGCCCTTTTCTTCCAGTGCATCAATCAGCCGTGCGGCGCGGGTGTAGCCGATGCGCAGGCGGCGCTGTAACATGGTGATGGAAGCGCGTCCTTCGCGGCGGACGAGATCAATGGCTTCCTTTAATAGGGGGTCGCCATCGCTGTCCTCATCCTCCCACAACGGCGTTTGCTTGAGAGGGATACCGGCTGGCAGCATATCGGCCGCGGTGGGGGTTGAGTTTTCCGAACCCGCTTTTTCCCGCATGAGGGCAGCCTGAGTGCGCCAGAAATCCACAAGCCGTTGAATTTCGATATCCGAGACAAAAACGCCTTGCAGACGAACCGGTGCGGCGGCATCCGGCGCCTGAAAGAGCATGTCGCCGCGTCCCAGCAGGCGTTCGGCACCCGGCTGGTCAAGAATCACACGGCTGTCCACCGATGAGGCAACCGCAAAGGCGATGCGGGCGGGGAAGTTAGCCTTGATCAGACCGGTCACCACATCCACCGAGGGACGCTGGGTGGCAAGGATCAGGTGAATGCCGGTGGCGCGTGCCAGCTGCGCCAGCCGCGTGATGGCGCGTTCGGTCTCATCGGGGGCGAGCATCATCAGATCGGCCAGTTCGTCAATCACGGCTACCAGATACGGCAGCCGTTCGGCGGGGTGTCGGGCGTTGAAGTCCTGAATGTTGCGGGCGCCGCTTTGCGAAAATTTGTGATAGCGGGCATCCATCTCCCGTTGCAGCCATTGGAGTGCGCCGATGACGCGTTCGGTATCCACCACCACCGGCGCCAGCAGGTGAGGAATGCCGTTGTAACCGGTCAATTCCACGCGCTTGGGGTCCACCAGAATCAGACGCATTTCGGCAGGGGTGTTGTTGAGCAGCAAACAGGTGAGAATGGCATTGACACATACCGATTTACCGGAACCGGTCGTACCGGCGATGAGCAGGTGCGGCATGGCGGCCAGATCTACCGCCACAGGTTTTCCTGCCACGTCCTTGCCGAGCGCAAAACGCAGCACCGAACGAATGCGTTTAAAGGCATCGCTTTCCAGCACTTCGCGCATTGAAACGCGGCTGATTTCGGTATTGGGTACTTCAATGCCGACATACGCCCGGCCGGGAACCGGTGCCTGAATGCGGATACGCGGCGCGGCCAGCGCCAGCGCCAGATCATCGGCGAGGGAGGCAATTTTGGAAACGCGCACGCGCGTGCGCCCGGAGCGGGTTTCGACGAAATCCGGTTCAACACCAAAACGGGTGATGGTCGGGCCGCGCGAAATATCCACCACATGAGCCGGCGCGCCAAACGATGCCAGCGTTTCTTCGATGAGTCTGGCGCGTTCCTGTTCCAGATTGGTCTGCTGGGCGGCCGGTGTGGCGGGATCGAGGATGTCATCCACGGTCGGCAATTGCCAGACAACTGCCGGGACGGAGGAAGGATTCTCCCGGGGTTGGGCGGGAGATGATGAGGATGCCGGTTTTTCGCCCGGCTGCATTTCTGCCGCGGATGGAGAGGAGGGTGAGGCGGTCGGCTGTGTTTGAGGTCTTTCCCGGCGCGGTTGAGCCGGACGCGGCGAAAGCGGCGGCAGGGGTTGAAAATCGGGGGGGAGTTCTTCTTCTTCCCCTTCCATGGGGGACTGGCTGCGGTTTTCCAGCATTTGAGAAAGACGCTTTTGAACCGCTGAAACGAGGGGTTGAAGTCGGCGCAGCAATTCGGGGACCGAAATATCAAAGGTGAATACAAACGCAATGATCAGCCAGGCCAGCAGGAGGAGAATTGCACCGGCAGCACCTACCCCGGTAGTGAGCAGACGCAGGAAAAATCCGCCAATATACCCGCCACCCGCACCCAGCGCGGCCAGTTCCATTTCACCCCCCGCAAAGAGGTGCATCCAGGTAAGGATGTTGAGATACAGCAGTAAACCGCCGATCACCCGTTCGGCTGAAAGACGCGGCAGTTTTTCAAATTTGCGAAAGACCAGCCATAAACCAAAGGCAATGAAAATTAGCGGCAGGAGGTAGGATCCCCAACCGGTGATGCGGGAAAGAAAAGAAATCCATGCCGCTGTAACCGCAGAGCGCTGGGACGAGAGCAAACTGAGCAGGGTAAGCAGACCGACAAAAGCCAGAAAGATGCCCAGCAGATCAAGTTTGCGGTCCAGCGAAAGGGCAGGCAGAGAAAAACGGGCGGATGGACTGCCTTTTTGGGAGGATTGCTGCCGGGCGCTGCCGGGTGAAGTGCGGTGGGGTTTGCGGTTTGCGGCGCGGGTATTCGCCTTGCTACGGCCGCCGGCAGGGGGAGCAGCAGCCGCTTTACGCCCTTTGGAAGATGGTCTTGCCAAGGTTGCTTTCACTCCATGCGGAAAAGTTGTTCTATATCCATTATAGCCGGAATTGGCGAAAATCAGCACTGGGGAGAAGGGTTAATCGCCCGAATTCAGCGGAAAATCCCAAACCATCAACAAAGTGCAAATTGTTAGCAAAATATTCAAACACTGTAAGAGTTCCATTAGAGGTCTTACAAAGCACTTGACTTGTGGTGTTCGGAAAGAATAAAATGAAAGCATGGAATATAAGGATTACTACAAGATACTGGGTGTTTCAAAAACAGCCAGCGAAGAAGAAATCAAAAAAGCCTACCGCAAACTGGCAATGAAGTATCACCCGGATCGCAACCCCGGTGATAAGAGCGCGGAGGAGAGATTCAAAGAAATCAACGAAGCCTATGAAGTGCTTGGGGATCCTCAAAAACGCGCCCGGTACGATCAACTGGGTGAATCCTACCGCCAATGGCAGCAGATGGGCGGCCAACCGGGTTCGTTTAACTGGGAACAATGGTTTACCACCGCCCCCGGCGGCGGACGGACGGTTCATGTGGATGTGGAAGACCTGTTTGGCGGCATGGGTGGCTTTTCCGATTTCTTCAGCGCAATTTTTGGCGGCATGGGCGGAGAGACGGTACGGCGTACATCTACCGCTCGCCGTCCCCGTCAGCCGCAGGCCTATGAATATCCCGTACAAATCACGCTGGAGGAGGCTTACCGCGGTACAACCCGCATGATTCAGGTGGACAACCGCCGGCTTGAAGGGAAAATTCCACCCGGCGCACAAACCGGCACCAAAGTCCGCCTGCCGGGCGGCGGCCCAATTGGAGCGGATGGACAAAAAAGCGATCTTTATCTGATCATCGAAGTTTTGCCCGACCCGCGGTTTGAGCGCAAAGGGAATGATCTCTATACCGAGGTCACGGTTGATCTTTACACGGCTGTGCTGGGCGGGCAGGTGCGGGTGGCCACGTTGAGCGGTGAGGTGATGTTAACCATACCGGCCGGAACGCAGCCGGGTCAGAAAATCCGCTTAAGCGGACGGGGGATGCCGGTGTTGCGCAACCCGCAAACGTTTGGAGATTTGTATGTGACCGTCAAGGTACAGCTTCCTCGTCAATTGAGCGGGGAGCAACGGCGCTTGTTTGAGCAATTGCGCGCATTAGAAAAACAAAAATCGGCCGCCCGCGCCTAAGGTGAAAGTGTTTTCGGGTTGAAACGGCAGGCATGATCTGCGGTTTCAATCACACCAGCGGGCAGGCTGATGCAGACTTAACAGGTAACGGAGAATTACACCATGAACAAAAAGACCATTTTACTCGCTTCGCTGATCGTTCTTCTTACTACAGCCGCATGCGGGTTTACGTTTCAGATTCCTCGTTTTTTAGGGGAGGAAACCGCTGCGCCAACCGTTGAAATTCAACGAGAGACCGCAGCGGTCAGCCCTCAAATTACCCTGCCGGTAATTCCGACCCCGGGCGCAAATGAGGAAATTTCGGCATTGAGCTTTGCGGAACGGGATGCCCTGCTGGCTTCGCTCTACGAGCGGGTTTCGCCGGGGGTGGTTTCTCTGCTGGTTGAAAATGAATTGGGTGGCAGTACCGGATCGGGATTTGTGTTTGACCGCGAAGGCCATATTGTCACCAACTACCATGTTGTGGAAGGGGCAACCGAGGTGGAAGTGGACTTCCTGTTCGGCCTCAAAGTGCGTGGGAAGGTGATTGGCACCGATCCGGATTCCGATCTGGCTGTTGTCGAGGTGGATGTGCCGGAGGATGTGCTGGTGCCCCTCCCGCTTGGCGATTCGGATCAGGTTAAAGTGGGGCAGACGGTGATTGCCATTGGCAACCCCTTCCAGCTGAACGGCACAATGACGCTGGGGATCGTCTCCGCCAAGGGGCGCACACTGGAATCGCTGCGGCAGGCGGAAAGCGGCTCTTTCTTCACCGCCGGCGATATCATTCAAACCGATGCGGCGATCAACCCCGGTAACTCCGGCGGGCCGCTGCTCAACCTGAACGGTGAAGTGATCGGCGTCAACCGTGCCATTCGTACCACCGGCACGACCATCACCGGTGATCCGGTCAACAGCGGAATTGGATTTTCGATTTCCAGCAACATTGTCCGCAGAGTGGTGCCGGAATTGATTGCCAACGGCAAGTATGATTATCCCTATCTGGGCATTACCAGCCGCAGCAACCTGACGCTGGGGATGATTGAAGAACTTGGACTTCCTCGCCAAACGGGTGCTTACATCACGGCTGTTACCCCCGGCAGCCCTGCCGATAAAGCCGGTCTGCGCGGCGGCAGCCGTCCCACCAGTTTTGCCGGTTTACCGGCCGGCGGTGATTTGATTATTGGTATTGACGGCCAACCGGTAATGACTTTTGACGATATGCTCAGTTATTTGATCAAAAACAAAAGGCCCGGCGACACGGTCACTTTGACCATTTTGCGCGACGGGCAGGAAATGGAGGTGGAACTGACGCTCGGAAAACGTCCCTGATAAAAGCCGGAAGCAGGTCAATTGAATAATCTATCCCACAACTAAAAAGGAGGTTGCCATGTTGGCTGAACGTGAGCTGCGGGAATTGCTGCAATTCGTATCGCCGGATCCCGTTTTGAGTGTCTATCTCAACACCGATCCATCGGCTGGCAATTCGGATGCGTACCGGCTGCGATTGCGCAATATGTTGAAGGGGGTCAATTTGCCAGAGGATGTTGCAGCCATTGAAAATTATTTTCAGTGGGAATATGATTGGAGCGGTAAGGGCGTGGTGCTGTTTTCCTGTGCTCCGCAAAAATTCTTCCGGGTTTATCCACTGGCTATCCCTGTACCGGATGTTGTCCATGTGAGTGACCGTCCCAGCGTGCGGGTGCTGGCCGATTTACTGGATAGTTACGGCGGCTATGGAGTGGTTTTGCTGGATAAGCAAGGCGCTCGTTTGTTTTTCTTCCATCTGGGTGAACTGCGTGAGCAGGAAGGCGTGGTCGGTGAATCGGTCAAGCGGGTCAAACGCGGGGGTGCATCCACGGTTCCCGGCGCGTTGGGCGGTGTTGCCGGCAGGACACGTCACATGGAAGAAGTGGTGGAGCGCAATATGAAAGACTCTGTAGAGTTTGCCGTGCAATTCTTTGAGGCAAACCGTGTCCGCCGCATTCTGCTGGGAGGTTCAGATGAAAATGTGGCACAATTCCGCAGTCTGCTGCCCAAAGCCTGGCAGAGTCTGGTTGTGGGGCATTTTCCAATGAGTATGAACGCCGGTCATGCCGAAGTGCTGGCCAAGGCATTGGAAATCGGTCAGAAGGCAGAACAACGCCGGGAAGAGTTATTGATTGAAGATATGATTACCCGCGCCGCCAAGAACAGCGGGGCCGTTACCGGTTTGGATGCAACGCTGGAAGCCGTCAGCGGTGACCGGGTCAGCACGCTGGTGGTAGCGCAGGGGTATCAGCAATCGGCATACCGCTGTACCAATTGCGGCTATCTGACCGCGAAAGTCATCAATGCCTGTCCGGTTTGCTCAGGGGAGGCGCGGGAAATTCCCGATGCGGTGGATTTTGCCATCAGCCGCACAATGCGGGCCGGCGGTGATGTGGAAGTCATTCATGCCAGCGATAAGTTAATCAAAGCCGGGCAAATCGGCGCATTTTTGCGTTACTGAGGCCCGAATAACGGATAATTAGCATCCTCCCCTGTCTTAAGACGGGGGAGGATGGCTTTTTATTTCGTGTTCGAAAAACTGTTTATGGCTTTTCCAGCCGGGAAAGGTTTTCCGAGAGGGTTCTCAATTCCTCGAGACTCTTTTCCGGGTCGCTGACGAGGCTGGAGCGGATCACGGCCAGCCGTTCGCTCAATGCCGTTTCGACTTCTTCATCGCCCAGCAGGGGAATCAATTCGGTGAGGTTGCTGCTGGCGGAACTCAATTCCTGCCGTGCGGTGAGCATGTCTTTGGTAATCAGGGCCAGCCGGGCGTAAGTGATGTTATTTTGCAGAGCAGTCAGCGCCGCATTGTACTGCAATTCGCTTAATTCACTGGCGGTTTCTTCCAGGCGGTTTTGCGTTTCGGTGAGTTGTTCCTGCGTCTGGCTCAGGTCGGCTTCCAATTTCTCGATTTGCTCGCTTTGAAGGGAAACCTGCCGGGAGGCTTCAAAACGTGCCTGTTCTGCAGGCACATAAAGCAGAAAGTAAGCCAGCCCAAACCCGATGAGCAGGGAAACTGCGATGACAACCGCCCATGGCAGGCTTTTACGCAGCCATGCAGGGGTGGGTTTCTTTTCGGCTGGGAAGGCGGTTTCTTCTATCGGATGTACGTCGGGAGAGGGCGGGGCATGTTCCGGCATGACATCAGCATTTTGGGGCATTCCCTCTGCTTCGTTTTGCGGTGTAGCGGCGGGGTTGGTTTCTTTTGAGTTTTCCATGAAAAATTACTCCATTGCATCAGGGTGTTGGGGATGGTGTTCGTGCGAAGGTGGCCGTGGGTGTGAGGGTACCGGCCGGGGTGGGGCTGATTGTGCTCAGCGAGGCGGGGGTGGGTGTTCTCTCAAACGCCAGCGGGGCAAGGGATGTTCCTTCAATCATGCGCGGCAGTAAAATCAGGTTTTCCACTGCCTCTAAATCACTGGCAGCCAAAACGGGACGCTCCGGCAGGTTTGCCAGCGCCGAGTCAATCCTGCCGAGCCAGGCAGCCAGCTCTGCCTGTTGATTTTCATTTGCCGTGGCCTGCAATTCAACCAGCAGCAGGCGGGCGGCGCGGATTTCCTCCCGCGCCAGACCGAGATTGGCCTCATTCAAGTACAGCCTTGCCCGTTGAATCAGCAGCGCGGATTTCAGGACGGTCAACTGGTACTCCACTGCCCTGAGCAGTTCTCCGCTCTGCAGCGTTTGCTGGTTTTTCTGTGCCAGTTCCAGCGCCTGCCGGCTGACTTTTTGAATGTCACTCACCCGCTTCTCCAAATCGGTGATCCGCTTGAATTGAAGGGGATATGCCTGTTGGGTGGATTGCACGAGTTCCATTTCCCGCTTCAATCCGGCTTGATCGTTCTGAAGGACGATTATTTGGTTGCCCATTTCCGTAATTTGCCGCTGAAGTTCTTCCAGCCGCTGGTTGAGTTCGCTGGATTGGCTGGCCTGCCGCGTTTCCAGCAGGCTGAGGCGAGAGGCATTTTCCCGCGCGGGCAGGATGGCCTGCTGATAAATCAATACAAAACCCATGTAAAGCAAACCGGCCAGAATTGCGCCTGCTAAAACGACGATAATCAAACGCAATAAGGCGCGTAAAAACGCGCCAACGGCTATGGCAAACCTTTCGCCGGCAGAAAGGGGAGGTTGTGAATTGGCCATAATTTCCTCCTTATGCTCAGGGAGTTTCACCAACGTTCAACAGGCGGCGCAAGCCATCCAAAAAATTCTGGAATACATTGCTGCGTTTCTGCAATTCTTCAATTTGGGTCTGAAATGCCGCCGTTTGCTGCTTCAGCCCATCCACTTCGCCTTGCGCGGTTTGCAATTGGTCATTCAGGGATTGCTGGCCGTTTTCCAGCGCGGTTATCCGCCCGCCCAATGCTTCAATGGTTTGCACGCGGCTGCGCAGGTTATCCACATCTCCTTCCAGCAAACGGATGCGGTTGTTGAGCGCTTCCAGCCGTGCAGCAAGGACCTGCGCTTCTTCTGCAGGGGCATAAGAGAGGGTTTGATTGATGAGCGCCAGGGTGCCCAGGTTAAAAATGAGCGAAAGGATCAATGTAAGTATAGCCACACCCACCGCCATCCAGATCAAATCTTCCCGGCGTGCCCATTTTTCACCTTCTCCGCCAGTTTTTACCGCTGCCGGCACTGTTGATGGGGGCTGAGGTGCAGGCGGGGGGGAGGGTGGGGAGGGGGCAGCCTCACTGGATTTGAGTGTTTCGGGTTGGTCTTGACCTCCCGTTTGGGTTTCTTCCACGGTACCCACTGCGGCGGGTTGGGTTTGTGGATTTTCGCCGCTTTCTGCGGGTTCGCTTGCCGTCATTTCCGCTTGCAGGGGTTCGGGTTGTGCCTCCGGTTGCACAATCAGGTAGGGTCTTAACCTTTCCAGCAATGCCGTTCCAATCCCGTTCACACGGGTCATGTCCTCCAATGAAGTAAACGGGCGGGCTGCTATAATCCGCTCAGCTAGTGCCGGTCCGATGCCGGGTATCGAGATCAACTCGTCTAAGGTAGCCCGGTTGACCTCTACAACACCGTTTTGGTTTTCCATTTATTCCTCCTTTCCCGAACTACTCGCGATTGGTTTTCCGCTCTGGCAGCGATGGGCGGGCAGGATAGGGGAGCGGTATGTATTCGACAGAGGGGCGGCGCTGTTGAGTTTGGGGGTAAAGATTCATCAACTGATAAATCTCTTCCGGCAGTTCTGTTTTGACATTCAGCCCCAATTGGCGGGCTTCTTCGACATCAATAGGGTAATCGTGCGTCCACTTGCCGGTTGCCAGTTCCTCAGCGAGATATTCGGCTTTTTCCGGCGGGTAGTGCACCGAGGCGATTCGGCGAATGGTGGCTTTGACCTGTTCGATGGCTTTGCGGGAAATATCCGCCAGAATAAGGGTCTCGTCGTCGATGCGGTTGCGATCTTTTTCGGCCAGAACCTGTAAAATGGAGGCAGCAGGGAAATTCCCAATTTGCGGGTCAACCGGCCCAAGCACAGCGTTTTCATCCATCAGAATTTCATCGGCTGCCAGCGCAATCATCGTTCCGCCGGACATGGCGTAGTGCGGCACGATGACGGTAACTTTACCTTCGTGGCGGGCAAGGGCATTGGCAATTTGTTCGGCCGCCAGCACCAGACCGCCGGGAGTATGCAGAATAATATCAATAGGCAGTTTCGGGTCGGTCAGTTTGATGGCGCGCAAAACCTGTTCCGAGTCGTGAATGTCAATGTAACGCGCCACCGGAAAACCGAGGAAGCTCATGCTTTCCTGCCGGTGAATCAGGGCGATGACGCGCGAGCCGCGTTTGGCTTCGATGATCCTCATCAAACGCAGCCGGTCAGCCTCGATGATTTTTTGCCGGAAGAGGGGCACCAGGCTGGAAATGATAAGAAAGAGCCAGAGAAGATTGATCAGATCCATAAGACCTCCAAGGGAAACTGGAAGGGAATGAGATTACCATGGGAAATATTCGTCGCGGTACCAATACACCTTTTTACGACCGGAAGCGCTGAACGGTAAGGCAAGGAATAAGCCGAACACGAAGCCGCCGATGTGTGCCCACCAGGCGATGCCGCCCATGCTCATGCCGGCCGGCACAGCCAGCGAGAGCAGCCCCGAAAATAATTGTGAAATGAACCAGAATCCCAGATAGATGATGGCGGGGATATTGACAAACCACGGCAGGAAAAAGACCGGCACAAAGGTGATCACCTGCGCGCGCGGGAAAAACAGGAAGTAAGCGCCCAGCACCGCTGCAATTGCACCGGATGCGCCAACGGCGGGGACAACAGGTGAGCCGAGAATAATTTGCAGTAATCCCGCTGAAATCCCGCCGAGCAGATAAAAAACGAGAAATCGAAAAGACCCCATGCGGTCTTCGACATTATCCCCAAAAATGAACAAAGTCCACATATTGCTGAGGAAATGCACCCATCCTCCGTGCAAAAACATGTGAGTTAGCAGGGGGTACCATGTCAGGGGCTCATCAACCTGCAGGCGTGCGCCGATCAGCCCAAAAGTGCGGATGAAACGTTCCAGCTGGAAGGGAGAAAGATTGAGTTCGATGACGAAGAAAACCAACGCATTGGTCAAAATGATGAGCCAGGTCATGACGGGCAGCGACCTCGAACGAATGGTATCCTTGAGTGGAAACATGACTCCTCCGATATCTTATTTAGTATAGCCTTATCAGGAACAGAATGCAATTTATTCATTCTGTCTCGCCAGGCACGGGGATTGCAACAGATGAAGCAAAAGACATGAACTCAATCGGCAAAAAAATTGCTTGTAACTCATTTCCGGGCGTGATAGACTTTTAAGTATGGAAACGAAGGTGTTGGTTTTCAGCATTCATGAACCTTTTCGCACCTTGCTGCACAACAGCCTCAAAAGCAGTGGTTTTGGGCAAAGTTCTGCAGCCGGAGAAGTTGAAGAAGTCCGGCGCAAATTGAAAGAGGGGAATTTTGAAACACTGGTGCTGGATCTGGATGCTGAAGAGGACATTCAACAGGCCTTGCTGCAATTGATTCAGGATGTGCAGCCCGCTCACCTGATCGTCTTTCCGCCTGACAATGACCGGCTTCATCCGCTGGTAAAATTGCTCCGTCCGGCTTCGGTGCTGATCAAGCCGTTTTATCTGCCGGATTTGCTGCTTGCTTTGCAAGAAGAACTCCCCCCCTCATCCCGGCCGGCTGACCTTTCGGATATGGGGATGAGTGCGGTGCATCCGGAGCGGCTTCTGGATGAGTGGCTGAATGAAGCAAAAGCGTTGGGCGTTGTGGTGCTGCGCAGCGGCGAACCGCCAATGCTGGCAGGAACACTACAAGAGGAAGACCTGCGCGAAGCCGCGCTGGTGTTGGGGCGGTTCTGGCAGTCGGAGCGGCGCAGTGATCTGATCCGTTACTTCCGTCCACATCTGGTGGATAAGGATGTGCTGTTGTATGCCACTTTGCTGCCCGATGGTCAGCCGTTGGGGCTGGTGTTCGATGCCCACACCTCTTTACGGGAAGCGCGTCGCTTGAGCCAATGGTTTGCCGGTCGGTGGAATGAGGTTTTCGAAGCAATTTCATCGGTTAATCAAAAAGTGGCAATAGTGGACGAGGCTGATTTTCGAGCCAAAGGAGAAACGGGACGGGTTGAGGATGAATTTTCATTCGATGAGGAGGAAACCGCTGAGGAATTTGAACAAATCCGCCTGGAGGATATTCTCGGCAGCATTCCCCCGCCCGATCCGTTGCCGGATAAAAAATTATTCAGTGAGGACTGGAAGCCGGAAGAAGAATTCCCTGCCGATTTTGTCCCCCCCTTGCTGTTAGTAAAGGCAGTAATGAACTCTTCAACGGCCGGCAGAGAACCACCGGTTTCGGTGGAAAACCCCGCGGCGTTGGAAGAAACCCGCCCCAGCCGTAAAACTCAAACTCCCCCGCCGGGCGGAGAGTTAACCCTGGAAAACCGCCAGTCCTATACCTGTATTTTGCTGCCTCGCTCGCCGCAGGTGGTTCTGGAAGGTCAAATTGTTGAAGAATTGCGGCGCTGGCTGCCGGACTTTTGTGCTACACTGGGGTACACATTGGAGTCGGTTGAGGTTCAGCCGCAATATTTTATGTGGACAGTCAACCTGCCGCCGGCGGTATCTCCCGGTCATCTGGTGCGCATGATTAAGGAGAAAAGTTCCACTTATCTGGCGGAGAGCATTCCGGCTCTGGCCGGGAAGGGAAATTTTTGGGCTTCGGCTCATCTCATCCTGCGCAGCCGAAAGACGCCGGAGAGCGCATTGATCGAAGATTTTATCCTCCGCACCCGCCGCCGGCAGGGTTTTTTGTCCTCTTGATTGAAAAATCATCTCCACAGGAATCAGGAGAAATAGAATGCCGCCCATTCTTTATTTGATTGATGGACACGCTTTAGCCTACCGCACTTATTTTGCCATTACGCTATCCGGTCAGCAGCTTACCACCAGCAGCGGTGAACCGACTGCCGGTATTTACGGTTTTGCCAGTGTTCTGCTGCGCCTGCTGGAACAGGAAAAACCTGAATATCTGGCGGTGGCCTTCGATACGGGGGTGACCTTTCGAAACGATTTGTACGCCGATTACAAAGCCACTCGCGCCAAAATGCCCGAGGACCTGCGCCCGCAAATCGAGCGCATTCGGGAGATGGTAGATACCTTTGGTTTGCCGCGTCTGGAAGCGGAGGGATTTGAGGCCGATGACGTGCTGGGTAGTATTGCCCGGCAGGCAACCGAAAATGGATTTGGCGTCAAGATCATCACCGGCGACCGCGACCTGCTGCAACTGGTCAACGAGCGGGTGATTGTCAACCTGGCGGGCAGTAAACTTTCCGAAGCGCGCGATTACGGTGTGAAGGAAGTTATCGAAACGCTCGGTATCCGCCCCGATCAGGTGGTGGATTATAAAGCACTGGTGGGAGATAAATCCGATAACATTCCCGGCGTTTCCGGCATTGGGGAAAAAACTGCCATTACCCTCTTGCAGCAGTATGAAAATCTGGATGATATTTACGTTCATCTGGATCAAATTCCCGGCCGGGTGCGAACGCTGCTGGAAAAAGACCGGGAGAAGGCTTACCTGAGCCGCCAGCTAGCAACCATCCGCTGTGATTTGCCGGTCATGCTGCCACTGGAAAAAGCGCGGACGAGTCAAATCAACCTGCCGGCGGTGGAAGAATTTTTCCAGCGGTTGGAGTTTCGTTCCTTGCTGCCGCGCCTGAAGAAGCTGGAAAATCGGGCTGATCCTGTGCCTGCCAGCGGGCAGCAGTTGACCCTCTTCGGTGAACCGCTCGTTCGCATCGGCGAACCGCCGGCCATTGACGGGCAGTGGACGGTCGTTCAAAACCGGGAAGATCTGAACGAATTGTGCCGCCGGTTAGAAGGGATTTCCACACTCGCCTTCGATACCGAAACCACCTCAACCGACCCGATGCGCGCAGAACTGGTGGGCATTTCGCTGGCATTTGAGGCCGGGCATGGCTACTACCTGCCGGTTGGTCACCGCACCGGCGAAGTGCAATTACCGCTCAACGAGGTGCTGGATGCGCTGCGGCCGGCGCTGACTTCTCCGAAAATAGGCAAAGTAGGCCATAACCTGAAATACGATGCGCTGGTGCTGGAAAATCACGGTCTTACGGTTGCGCCGCTCACCTTTGATACGATGATCGCCGCCTGGCTGGTGCAGCCGGAAAGTTACAACCTCGGTTTGAAAGATCTGGCCGAATCGTATTTGGGTGTGCGCATGACCCATATCGAGGAATTGATCGGCAAAGGTAAGAACCAGTTGACCATGGATCGGGTGGCGGTTGGGTCGGTCGCAGCCTATGCTGCTGCAGATGCCGAAATTTGCCTGCGCCTGATGCCGTTACTGAAAGAACGTCTGGAACAGGTCAATGCTACTCGCCTGTTCGAGGAAATTGAAATGCCGCTGGTGCCGGTGCTGGGGATGATGGAACGCAATGGGGTGATGCTGGATCTGCCGTTCCTCAAGCAGATGTCGAAAGATTTATCAGTCCGGCTGGCGGAGATCGAAAAAGAAATTTTCCGGATGGTGGGCTATTCTTTCAATGTAAATTCCACCCAGCAGCTTTCCAAAGTGTTGTTCGAAACCCTGAGACTGGAACCGCCGGATCGCGGGAAGAAAACGGCTTCCGGCCATTTTTCAACCTCGGCAGGTGTGCTGGAAGAACTGCGCGATCAGCATCCGGTAGTGGATATGATTCTGGAATACCGCGAACTGGCCAAACTCAAATCCACTTATGTAGATGCTCTCCCGCAGCAGGTCAATCCCCGCACCGGCCGGGTGCATACTTCCTACAATCAAACGGGTTCGGTCACCGGGCGGCTGGCTTCCTCTGACCCGAATTTGCAAAATATTCCCACCCGTACCGAGACAGGACGACTGGTGCGCAATGCCTTCATTGCCGCGCCGGGTTACGGGTTGCTTTCGGTGGATTATTCTCAAATTGAATTACGCATCGTGGCGCACATGGCACAGGATGAAGCCATGCTTTCGGCCTTTCGGGCCGGGCAGGATATTCACGCAGCCACGGCAGCAGCCATTTATGGAGTTCCTTTGGAGAAAGTCAGTAAGGAACAGCGCCGTCATGCCAAGGCGATTAACTTTGGTTTGATTTATGGGATGAGCGCCTTTGGCCTGCACCGCACTACCGATCTCACCCTTGCGGAAGCAGAAAATTTCGTCAAAGCCTATTTTCAGCAGTTCCCCGGGGTGAAAGCCTTCCTGGATGGTCTGCGCCGACAGGCATCGCGGCAGGGATATGTGGAAACCCTGCTGGGCAGGCGGCGGTATTTTCCCAACCTGAAAAGCAATGCCAACCCCGCTTTGCGTGCGAGGGAGGAACGCGAGGCCATCAATGCCCCGGTGCAGGGGACGGCTGCCGATATTATGAAACTGGCTATGGTGCGCCTGCCGCCCGCTTTGAAAGAGAGCGGTTTGGAAGCGCGTCTGTTGCTGCAGGTGCACGACGAACTGGTGCTGGAAGTGCCGGAAAATCAGCGGGATGAGACCGTACAGGTGGTTCGCAATGTGATGGAAAATGCGTATCCTCTCTCCATACCGCTGGTGACCGAAGCCCGCTGGGGAAAGAACTGGGGTTCACTGGAAGTGCTTTCCTGAACCCCGCTTTACCTCCGCAACCTTGCGGAATTGTTATCCAGAATCCTTTGCGTTTTCTCGCCCTATCCGTTAAAGTAAATGAGAAATTGTAGTTTAAGGAATTGAATCGGAGGAACATGGCTGGCAACCAGACACAATTTGAAGAAGCCATGAACAAGGGACATTCCGCCGCGTGGGATCAGGAATGGGAACAGGCTGCCCGTTATTACCGCATGGCTTTAGAGGAATTTCCGGATCATCCGGCTGCGTTGAGCAATTTGGGGCTGGCGCTTTATGAGTTGCAGGATTTTGACGAAGCCCTGCAGGTGTATAAGCGGGTTGCGCTGCTTAACCCGCAAGACCCCATACCGGCTGAGAAAATGGCGCGCATCTACGAAAGGCAGGGGCGGTTGAATGAGGCCATCCGCGCCGGCATGCAGGCGGCAGAACTTCACCTCAAAGCCAGAGATGTGGAAAAATCCATTGAGGGCTGGCAAAGGGTGCTCAGCCTGAACCCGGAGATTTTTACCGGCCATTCGCGGTTGGCAATGATTTACGAACGGTTGGGTAAAAAGGCCGAAGCCGTATCGGAACTGGTGGCCTGCGCTAGCCTGATGCAACATGCAGGGGATCTCCAAAAGGCTCAACAAATTGTGCTGTACGCGCTCAAACTGATTCCCGGCAGCGCCGAGGCCACGCAGGCACTGCAAATGCTCAAAAGCGGCCAACCAATGCCAAAACCGCAGCGCCCGCGCGGTGGAACGGGACCGATGCGCATGGCAGATGTCAAACAACTGGCCGCGCCGCAAGAAGCCGGTAAACCGCCTTCGCTTGACCCGATTGCGGAAACCCGCCAGCGTGCGTTGATTCAACTGGCCGAATTACTCTTTGATGCGCCGGATGATATCTCGGCTACTGAAAGCCCTGCTCCCCGCCGGGGAATCAATGCCCTGATGCGCGGAACGGGCGAGCTGGTGCTGGATCCATCCACGCGAACCCGCGTGTTGCTGCACATCGGGCAGGCCATTGAATCCCAAACCACAGGGCAGGAAAAGCAAGCCGCCGAAGAACTGGAACGCGCCTACGATTTGGGCTTTTCTCATCCGGCTTTGTATTTTGATTTGGGGTTTCTGCTGGCCGAAAAGCAGGATCAAAAAGCACTGCCCATCCTGCTCAAAGCCGTCAAACATCCGGAATATTCATTGGGTTCCTACCTTTTACTGGCGGGAATTTACTACCGGGCAGAAAATTACAAAGAAGCCGCAGCCGCTTACCTGCAGGCTTTGCGGATGGCGGATGCCGAAACGGTGCCGCTGGAACACAGAGAAGAATTGCGCCAGATTTACGAGCCGATTATCGAGGCTCAATCCCATATCGGTGATGTTCAAACCCTCAAAGCGCTGTGCGAGACGATTGCCGAACAGCTGCTGCGCAGTGATTGGCGCGACTTTCTCAACAAGGCTCGTCAGCAATTGCCGCCTCAGCCCCCCCAGTCACCTCCCGCACCGCTGGCCAGTTTGTTGCTGGAATCACGCAGTTCGGAGGTGATTGAGGCCATTGGAAGGATACGCCAGCTGGCAAAGGAAGGCAAATACCGCACCGCGCTGGAGGAGGCTCACTACGCGATTGACTATGCCCCTACTTACCTGCCTCTGCATATCGAAATTGCCGAATTGCTGGTATCAAACGGGCAGATTCAGGAAGCCGTTACCAAATACCTGCTGGTTGCGGATTTATATAACCTGCGCGGCGAGGCCTCACAGGCAATACAGATTCTGGAACGGTTAATCCAGCTTTCACCGGCGGATGTTCAGCTGCGTAAACGGCTGCTGCGCATGTTGACTGAGCAGGGACGGGTGGATGATGCCGTCAAACAATACATGGAAATTGCCCAGTATTACATTCAACTGGCGGAATTGGACACGGCGCGGCAGGTCTATCTGGATGCGTTGAAATTATCTCAGCAGTCCAAGCGCAGCCGACAGCTGGCTTTTCAGTTGCTGGGAAAACTGGCCGAAATTGACATGGAGCGGCTGGAATGGCGGCAGGCGCTTCGTTTTTATGAACAGATGCGCTCCCTGCAGCCGAATGATCCTGCCATTCGTAACCGCATTGTGGTTTTGAATTTCCGTATCGGGCAGGATAAGGCGGCTTATCTGGAAGTGGATAACTTCATTGGCGTACTGGAAGGATTACACCAGCGGGAAGCCGCTATTCAATTTATCAAAGGGATTTTGATGGAACTGCCGGAGATGGTGGAACTGCACCGCCGGCTGGCAGATTTATATAAGAGAGACCACAGGCATGCCGAAGCCGTTGAGGAACTGGATTTTCTGGCGGAACATTATGCAAGCGCCGGTGAACCCGAACAATCCGCCCGTCTTGTGGAAGAGATCATCCGTCTCAACCCGCCCAACCGCGCGGATTATGAGGCAGTATTACAAAAACTGCTTAAAAAACGGCAATAACGGAAAATTCAAGCGGTTCGTTTGCCGAGCGAGGCGGCATAAGCCACAAACACGGCTTCACCATCCAGCCCCAGTGCTGTGTTAACGGCATCATCATCATAGGCGGCTATGGCGCAAACACCGCAGCCCAGTCCTTCGGCTGCCAGATACAGGTTCTGGCAGATGTGTCCGGCATCTAACAGCAGGTAGCGGTAACCGCGTTCCGGGTAGCGCCAGAGCATCCGTTCGGCAACGGCAGCCCAGAAAAATGTTACCGCGCTGGTGGCTACCTGATGCTGATCGAAGCAGGCGCGGGTCAAGGTTTCATTGATGTTTTCCTCAAAATTCAAACCCAGCAGGGCGTGTTCCAGGGCTGCATAACGGTACAGGCCGGGCTGTAGCCCTTCCACTCGGTTGACCAGCAGATAGGTTTCGAAGGCGTGGCGGGCGCCGGCCGAAGGCACCGTGCGCAGGGTAACCGGCCGGTGAGTCACTTCTTTTACCCCTTGCGTGAACCAGAGCAGGGCTGAAAGTTCATTGAGACTCAGTGGTTCACTGCTGTAACGGCGCAGGGTAGCGCGCCGATTCATCACTTCCCAAAGGGAAGCCGAGGGCAGGTTCAGTTGAGCCGGTTCGATTAACCGGATCAGCGGCGTGGCGGGATCATAGGGCAATTCCAGCGGCGGCTGCGGCACACCGAGCCTTTGCGGAGATTGTGGAACAAATCCGGGTTTGGTCTGCTGCCAGAATGTCTTTCCAATTGAGTTGCTCATGGTTCTCCTCCTTGTTTGAATGAGTTTGGAGTGTGTTTTTAACCGATGTGCGTGCCGGTGATTCGGCGTGCTCTGCGGATCAGACTTTGCCACAATAACCTTAATTCGCTTACCCTCTGCAGCCATAAAACAGCGGCATAAACCAGCATGCCGATGATAACGGTGCTTAAAACGGTCAGGCTGCTGCTCAGCGGCGGAATGACTTGCAGCCAGAAGAGGATTGCAACGGCCATCACCGCGGCACCTACCAGCGCAGAAACCGTTCCGTTCAGGAGGCGTTTTCCCTGCACTCCCCCTAATCTGCGGCGCAGTAAAAACAGGAGGACACTGCATTCCAGAAAAGTCGCCAGCGAATTGGCCAGCGCCAACCCGCCGTGGGGCATCCAGTTGAGGCGGTCAAAGTATGAAGGAAAAGTCAGACTGAAAAGGATGTTGAGGCTCATGGCTGCGGCCGTTACGGTCACGGGCGTGCGCGTATCGTGCAGAGCGTAAAAAGCGCGGACGATGATTTCCAGTAAAGAATGGAACACCAGCCCCAGCGCGTACCACAACAACGCCCATGCCACCATCTCGGTCGAACGTGAGGTGAATTCTCCGCCTTCATACAACCAGCGGATGAGAGGGACACGCAGGGTGATTAACCCCACCGCCGCCGGAATGGCCAGCAAAAGGACTCCACGCAGGCTGGCAGAAAGCGAGGCGCGCATTTCATCCCACTTCTCCAACGCAACTTGTGCTGAGAAGGTCGGCATGGCCGCAATGGCAACCGATTGGGCAATGGCGGCCTGGGGCATGAGCATGAGCGTGAAAGCGAGGGTCAGAGAGGAGACACTGCCCTCCGGCAGACTGAGGCCAATGATGGTGTTGACGATGAAGTTGATTTGCACCACCGCAACGCCTAAAATTCGGGGGCCCATCAGGCGGGCAACTTCACGCACTTCCGGCAGGCGAATGCCAAAGGTGGGGGTGTACCGGCCGTTCAAGCGTAGCAACTGAGGCAGCTGCACAGTCAGATGCAGAGCGGAGCCGATCAAAGCACCGGCGGCCAGCCGGTAAATGCCCCACTGGGCAGGTAAAAGCAACACACCGCCAATTTGACCGAGGGAATACATGGCCGGCGCAATGGCCGGAAGCCAGAACTTCTGATGAGCGTTGAGGATGCCCATCACCAGACCGCTCAGCCCAAAGAGAATAACCGTCGGAAGCAGCCAGCGCAGCAGGGCAACCGTGGTTTGTTCCTGACCGATGGTCATTTCCGGCGCGAGGATGAACAAACCCTGCCGCACAACCTGCGGTGCAAAGATGAACACCAGGGCGGCGATGAGAGTTAATAAGACCAGCAGCAGATTGGCAACGGCTGAGGCCAGTTTCCAGGCTGTTTGTCTCTGCTCACGGGCAAGCAAACCGGTAAAGGTTGGAATGAAGGCCGAACCTAAAGCGCCGCTTGCCATCAGGTTGAATAACATTTCCGTGACGCGGTTAGCCGCATTGAACGAATCCAGATCGGCGCTGGTGCCAAACGCGCGGTAAACCAGAATGGTGCGCACCAGCCCCAGAATCTGGGTCAGCACAAAGGCTACCATGACCGTACCGGCGGCGCGGGCTATCTGGCGGAGGGCGGAACGGGAAGAGGTCGAGTCGGCAACGGAGGCCATCGCCCCAATTATACTTTCAACCCCGCCTTCCGGCGGAATTCGATGATTTGTAAGGTTGTGGGTTATAATTCCAGCGAACTT
The DNA here is from genome assembly GCA_040754815.1 of Chloroflexota bacterium. Taxonomy (GTDB): domain Bacteria; phylum Chloroflexota; class Anaerolineae; order Anaerolineales; family Anaerolineaceae; genus Bellilinea. The sequence goes on along the minus strand of JBFMBX010000001.1, from coordinate 634,752 downwards.
TGCTGAACCAAATCGGGAGTGAACATGAACTTTCAAACGCTGTGTGTTTTGGGGTTGGGGTATATCGGTTTGCCAACTGCCAGTACATTTGCAACCCACGGATTAAGAGTGATTGGGGTGGATGTCAATCCTCAGATCGTCAACGGTTTGCAGAATGGTCATTTGCATCTCTACGAACCAGGGTTGCGCACCTTAGTACAGGCGGCGCTGCGTTCCGGCAATCTGCTGGTCAGCCAGCAGCCCCAGCCGGCGGATGCATTCATCATTGCCGTGCCCACGCCCTTTTTCGAGGATAAACGGGCGGACATGCGGGCGGTTCAGGCGGCCAGTGAAGCGATTGTCCCGCACCTGCGCAAAGGGAATCTGGTGATTCTGGAGTCCACCTCACCCCCCTTGACCACGGTGAATCTGGTTGCGCCGATTCTGGAAAAAAGCGGTCTGAAGGCCGGTGAGGATTTTTATCTGGCGTATTCACCGGAACGAGTTTTGCCCGGCCAGATTTTGCGCGAGTTAATCGAAAACGCGCGCATCATCGGCGGCATCAACCCCCAATCGGCACAGGCCGGGCGGGATTTGTACGGTATCTTTGTGCGCGGTGAAATCATTTTGACCGATGCGACCACCGCCGAGATGGTCAAATTGATGGAAAACACTTATCGGGATGTTAACATTGCCATTGCCAACGAATTTTCACGGCTGGCCGACCGCTTTGGAGTGGATGTGTGGGAGGCGATACGACTTGCCAATCGCCATCCACGCGTGAATATCCTTTCGCCGGGGCCGGGAGTTGGCGGGCATTGCATCAGTGTGGATCCGTGGTTTCTGGTGGAAGCAGCCCCCGACCTGACGCCGCTGATCCAGACCGCCCGCAAGGTGAATGACAATCAGCCCGCGTTTGTAGTGGAGTTGATTCGGCGGATTCTTGGCGATCTGCAAGGCCGGCGAATTGCGGCTTTGGGGCTGGCTTACAAACCCAATGTGGATGACCTGCGCGAAAGCCCGGCAATCGAAGTCGTCCATCTCTTACAAAAAGCGGGTGCTCAGGTGCGGGCTTTCGAGCCGTTCAAAACCGATTATTCTTCCAACGGCGTGGCAAGCACGCCTACACTGCAATCCGCCCTGGAAGGGGCCGAATTGGTGGTGTTGCTGGTGGCGCACGATCAGTTCAAAGCCCTGAAACCGGCGGAAGTGGCCCGGATGAGCGAGGCCCGTCTGGCACTGGATGCAGTCAACGGCTGGAAAGCAGACGAGTGGCAGGAAGCGGGTTTTCAGATTTTCCGTCTGGGAGTGGGCAAAGCTTTATGAAGCGTAAATTACGCGTGGTTTCCATTTTTGGTACGCGGCCGGAGGCGGTTAAAATGGCGCCGGTGGTGCAGGCGCTGGCGGCTCGTGATGAAATCGAGTCACTGGTGATTGTCACTGCCCAGCACCGGCAAATGCTGGATCAGGTGCTGGAATTGTTCGCCATTTTTCCGGATTATGACCTCAACCTGATGCGGCCCAATCAAACACTGGCGCAACTGACGGCCGCCATTTTTACACACCTCGACCCGCTGCTGAGCGAGTTAAAGCCGGACTGGATGCTGGTGCAGGGGGATACCACCACCGTGATGGCGGCGGCGCTGCTGGGGTATTATCAGCGGATTAAGGTGGGACATGTGGAAGCCGGCTTGCGTTCCGGCGATCGCTGGCAGCCCTTCCCCGAAGAGGTCAACCGGCGGGTAGCCAGCGTGGTGGCCGATTTACATTTTGCTCCAACTCAGCACAGCCGCAACAATCTGCTCCGCGAAGGTGTTGAGGACTGGCGGATTGTGGTCACCGGCAATCCGGTCATTGACGCCTTGAACCAGATTGTTCAGCGCCCCATGCCCGAAGAAGCCCGCCAAATTCTCGATCAATACCGGATTGGTGCGGGTGGTAAGCAACTGGTGCTGGTTACGGCTCATAGGCGAGAAAATTTTGGTGAACCCCTGGAGCAAATTTGCCACGCATTGGAGCGGCTGGCAGCGCGCTACCGCGATACCATTCAAATCATTTACCCCGTCCATTTGAATCCAAACGTACAGGAGCCGGTTTACCGCTTGCTCGGCGATGTGCCGAACATTGCTTTACTGCCGCCGTTGGAATATCTGACGATGGTTCATTTGTTGCAGGCCGCCCGGCTGGTATTAACCGATTCTGGTGGCATTCAGGAAGAAGCCACCGGGCTGGGAAAACCCACGCTGGTGCTGCGCAACACCACCGAACGCCCCGAAGGGGTTGAAGCCGGTGTGTTGAAACTGGTCGGCTGGCAGACCGAGCGGATAGTGACAGAGGCCAGCCGATTGTTGGAGGATGAAAATGCCTATCAGGCGATGGTCAGGGCTGAAAATCCATTCGGAGATGGGCGCGCCGCCGAGCGAATTGTGCAGGCGGTTCTGGATTTTCGCGAAGCGGAAGGCCGATGAGGCAGGGTAGTATTTGTCTGCTTCCTCAAATTTATGCTCTTGCCGGCCCGGCTTCATTTTCCGTCCGTTTCAAGGCGGGTATGGCGAAGTTGGGAATCGAGGTTCACCACGACCCTTCACGGCCGGACACAGCGGCCATCCTGATTGTTGGAGGAAGCCGTCATCTTGAGCCGATTCTGCGTGCCCGGCGGCGCGGGGTGCGGGTGGTGCAGCGTTTGAACGGGATGAACTGGATTCACCGCCACCGCAGGACGGGGATACGACATTTTCTCCGCGCCGAAGCCGGTAATCTGCTGCTGGCGTTTATCCGCCGCTTCGTGGCAGATTTTGTGGTCTATCAGAGCGAGTTTGCCCGCGGCTGGTGGGAACGAGTGTATGGAAAGACACCGGTGGAGAATACCGTCATCTGGAACGGGGTAGATTTGCAGGAGTTTTCACCCTTTGGGGAAGAAAGGCCGCCGCTGGATCGCATCCGCGTGCAGGTGGTGGAAGGCCACCTGAAAGGCGGTTTTGAAATTGGGCTGGAGATTGCGGCCGGTTTTGCTGCAGCGCTTCAAAAACGACTCGATCTGCCGGTGGAAATGGTGATTACCGGTGATGTAAATGAAATCCACGCTCATAAAATCTTGCAGAGTTATCCCTCGCTGCTGCTTGAATTTACCGGTGTAATTCCACCACAGCAAGTTCCTTCATTGAATCGAAAGGCGCATTTCTTTCTTTCTACTGACCTGCATGCCGCCTGCCCGAACTCGGTGATCGAGGCGCTGGCCTGCGGCACGCCGGTGGCGGCTTTTGCTACCGGTGCACTGCCCGAACTGGTGCGCGGGGATTGCGGAAGGGTCGCCGACTATGGTAACAATCCGTGGCGTGCGGAGTTACCCCGCTTTGAACCTCTCGCAGAGGCAGTGGTTGAGATAATTGAGGATCAGACGAGGTTTCGTTCAACTGCCCGACGGGTGGCGGAAAACGATTTTGATCTTGGCAGAATGTGTCATGCTTATTATCAGGTTCTCTTGAATTCCTGATCACCCCTTTGGTTGAGCGGATAATGTGATATTTGTTCTTGAAAAAATTTAAAAGAGGGGTATGATATTAATAAGGATAACATTATCCAAATTATCGTGTTACGAAAGGATAGTATGATGACCACTTCATCCCGGACGCAGAACGTGATTGGTTTTAATGATCCGCCGGCTGCTCAAGCACTTTTTGGCAGCCCCCAGTGGGCTTTGCTCTGGCTGGTTGCCCGCTTATACGTAGGCTACACCTGGCTCACATCCGGGTGGGGAAAGTTATCCAATCCTGCCTGGGTTCAAACCGGCGAAGCCTTGAAGGGCTTTTGGGAGCGTGCCATTATAGTGCCCGAACCGCCTGCCCGCCCCCCCATTGCTTTTGAATGGTATCGCGCTTTCATTCAATCTTTGCTGGATGCAGGTGCCTATACCTGGTTTGCCAAACTGGTCGTGGCCGGTGAAATTCTGGTGGGCATTGCCTTGATTTTGGGTTTGTTCACCGGCATTGCCGCCTTTTTTGGCGGTTTCATGAACTGGAATTTCATGATGGCCGGGACTGCCAGCATCAATCCGGTGTTGTTCACACTCTCCATTTTCCTCATTCTGGCGTGGAAAAATGCGGGCTGGTGGGGGCTGGATCGTTTCGTCTTGCCGCTGGTGGGTACACCATGGCAGCCGGGGCGCATCTTCTCCCAAAAAGCAGGCACCGAGTAGAGCAAACTGCCTCAAAATTGAAACAGCGGATGGTGGATAAAGAAACCCATCCGCTGTTTATTTTTACAAATCGCGCAGCAGTAGGTTCTGCGTGCCGCGGGCAATTTCCCACGGATATACAATATAGGCGTCGGTGATGGCGGCGTAATAATCGGGACGGGCGGTACCGAAGAGGTTGCGGTAGGGATTGAAGTGCAATACACAGGTATACGGAATGCCCGCTGCTGCGGTGATGCGGTTTTTGACGGCGGTAATGGTTCTCCCGGAACCCCACACATCGTCAACTACCAGAATACGCCTTCCGCGCAGCAGATTGTTTTCCGGAAATTGTAAAAATTTTGGCCACGCCAGCCAGCGGGTTTTTTCTTTGTCGTGTTCCTGCTCCATCTCGGCCGGAAAATCCACCGAAGCGGTGAGGATGATGCTCAACTTGAGGGCTTCGGCCAGCATTCCGCCGGGAATTATTCCGCCATGGGTAATCATGACCATGGCGTCGAATTCCACTTCAAACTGGGGGATGAGGTGATCGATGAGTTTATCAACGTCGTTCCAGGTTAAAACTTCACGGCGCATGAAAATAAATCCTTTGGCAGGTGGCGATTTTTATTCTCGATTAAAAATAAATTATAGCAGGTTATTGCCGTAAATAGGCCTGCCACGTGCAAACTCGGTTGCGTCCGCTCTGTTTGGCAAGGTAAAGAGCCCGGTCGGCGCGGTAGAACAAATCGTCAATGTTATGGCAGTCCTCGTCCATTTCGGCAACCCCCAGACTGATAGTGATTTTCACCGCACTGTGGTCTATCATGGTCACGCATTCCTCGGCCGAGCGGCGCAGGCGTTCGGCCACTTCAACGGCGTTTTTGGAGTTGGTTTCCGGCAAGAGAATGACGAATTCTTCACCGCCATAGCCCCCGATGCTGTCGCTGGCGCGGGTCTGGCTTCGTATGCAATGGCTGAGATGAATCAGAACCTGATCGCCGGCGGTGTGGCCCAAACGGTCATTGACGCTTTTGAACAGATCAATATCAATCAGAATCAGGGAGAGTTCACTGCCGTAACGCCGGGAGCGGCGCATTTCAATTTCTGCCAGTTCGTAAAAGTAACGCCGGTTGTAGAAGCCGGTCAAACCGTCGGTAATGGCATATTGCTGCACCTGCTGGAAGAGGCGGGCATTTTCAATGGCAATTGCGGCCTGATTGGCAAAAGTCTGCCCCAGTTCGGCCTCGTTGCCGCCATAGATGGCCGCATTGTTGTTATAGATGCTGAGATAACCGATCACCTGCCCATGACCCAGCATGGGAACGCCCAACCACGCTTTTCCACAGTTCAGATCGCCCAATTCCTGAAATGGGCGATAGGCCTCGGCATCTTCCAGATACAAAGGGTAGCGATTGCGGTTGATGGCTTCAAATTGAGGGTTGCGAGCGGGAATACGCCGTCCGATGTAGTCGTCGTTATTGCTGAAGCCGGAAGCCGCGGCGATTTCCAATTCATCTTTATCTAACAAGAATAGAAAGGCGCGGTCATACGGGATGAGCATTTTAAGGTATTCCATCACCTGAGCCAGAACCTGCCGCAGGTTCAATACGGAGGTAAAGGCCGTCATGGCCTGCCGCAACAGTTCGATTTTGGAACGCTGGTCTTCCTCAACCTGTTGTTTTTGTTTTTGATGAGTAATATCTCGAATAATATTCATTAAATAGCGATGGGAAAGGCGAATATAATCGGCCTGCACCCATTTTTCTTCGCCGGTGGTGCGTAAACGCGTCGGTATTTCGATTCTTTTGGGTTTGCCCGTTCGGAACGTTTGGCGGATGATCTCGGCTACTTGCGGTTCATGGGAAAAGAAATCATCCACACTGATACCGGTAAAATCCTTAATGCGGCCGGCGGATATTTCCATCGCCGCCTGATTGTACATCATCAGGCGGATTTCACCCTGTTCATTCCGTCGCCAGATGAGAATTGGGTCTGGCAGGGAAAGAAAATTTTGCCGGAAAATCAAATCCGCTTCGACATCCTGACTATTGCCTTTACTTAAATATGCCACCTGTCGGCGCAATTTTCGGTTAAGGCGCAAGAGATATTTCGTTCGTCGGTTATTTCGTGAATTTTGATAAACCATTCCCCAACGCGAGAAAGGTCGAATGAGAAGGGCTAGATTTGATTTTCTCTTGACCGGAGTGGGTGATTCGTTATCTGTGCTGGATTCTGCCATCGGTTTCGATAATTACCTCCCCTATGCAGTACCGACGAGCAGTGAAGAAAGGGTGATAATGAAAGATTTATTGTATTATACCTAATTCCAGCCAGGATTGCATCCGTTAAATTGTTTGAATACTCCCCCTAGATTTCCAGGCGAATATGCTCCATGCGCCGAAGCACCGGGCTATGACCGCTCTCCGTCCATGTGCTGACCCAACCCAGTCGCCGAAGCATGGAACGCATCAGATGATCCATATAAAACAGAGGTGTGCGCTTCGGATGAGCATACATGGCTGCTGTGTGCTTTTCTATCAGTGCCTTTCGCAGGTCAGCGGGTGTGGAACCGGGAAAGATTGTGCGGGCGTGACCCACATTCCAACCCACATGCGAGTCGCTGCACCCAACGGAAGACAACCCGGTTTGTTGAACCAGTTTGGCTGCACGGCTGTTGCTTCCGCGGTAGAATAAACTGGCGTTCAGGCTTTCAATCCCTATCAGTGTTTGCTGGCCAACTTCTGTCTCCAGCGCTCGGCAAATGGAAGTTTGATTGAGGCTGTGAGCACCCAAAGCCAGTGGGTGAGCGGCAATGGCAATGCCCCCTGCTTCGCGCACCCGCATAAGGGTTTCTTTCAGCGGCTTACTGGGCGGAATCGGTACACTCACGTAGAGCGTTAGCAGATGTCCTTCCGCTGTGGATACTTCGATTCCCGGAATGACTTCCACATAGTAATGCGGCGCAAGTTCAACCGCCCGTAATGCTCCGCGAATCTCATCGTGGTCGGTGATGGCGATCACATCCAGTCCGGCGCGGCGGGCGTGTTTCAGCACGGCTTCGAGAGTAGCCGTGCCGTCAAAACTGTATATGGTGTGAATGTGCAAATCGGCCTGTCCCATTTTCCCTCAGAGGTGTTTTCTGTATTCTCCAAGGGTATTATCGGACGGCAAGGTTAAGAGCGGTTCAAAACTGGTTTAAGATACGGTTGTGAAGCTGTAAAAATATTGCGGATTGACCCTTTTTCTTACAGGTCAATCCGCAAAAGATTACAAGGGCAACGCTGTTATGAAGCAACTGCCTCCTGCGCTGCCGGCGTGGATGGCTGGCGGTAAGAGCGGAACGCAAACCAGATTGCGCCGAGACCGATGAGGGTAGCCAGGAAGCCGATCAGCCAGCCAAAAATGGGAATGGCACGCAGAATCACATATATCAAAACCCCGATGAGCAATGCCCAAAGGCGCGGGTTTTGTGCCTGTGGGGCAATCTGGCGCATCAGTAATTGCCCGATCCAAAAAGAGGCCACCAGTTTACTGCCGTAAGCCACGAGAAGGGTAAAGACAGCCAGCACTGCCGCCAGTCCCGAAAAGCCAATACCGAAGATGGCGTTGCTCAAACCGCCCAGCGTGATCAGACTGAACAGCAAGCCCACACCTAAAATCAACGCTCCGATCAGTACAGCGCCAACGTATCCGCCCAGCAGACCGAGCAAACCAATGCCGGTGGAGGCCAACGGCTGGCGATTGGCTTCATCAACCGTGCGCTGGAAGAATTGGGGAATCAGCCACAGCACCACACCACCCAGCAGCAGCAAGGTGATCAGATCGCGAAGGAGGTTGAATGCGGTTTTGACAAACGGCAGGGCAAAGAAACCCCGCGGCGGTTGTGAGATGGAGGGTTTCTGGCCTCTCTCGGCTGGAGCAGGCGTTTGAAAAATGATCTCACCGGCGGGACGACCCTGAATGGTGGAGGACTGCTCAACAGGGCTGGTATATACCAGGTCACCGGCGATGACCGCATCGGATGAAATGCGCAAACCGGGCTCGATGGCGGGCGGCAAGCCGGGCTGCATGGTTACAAACCACCTTCTGCTTTCATCACCGGCGGGGGAAGATACATCCAATACGGCATCACCGCCGATTGTGCCGTTGATTTCGATGGCGCCCGCCGCGGCTTTGAAATTCCGCCCGATTTCTCCGTTGAGGACCGCCTGATAAACACCGGCAAAGGCATCCGTTTTCACGGTTGAGCCGGCCATGCTTTCCAGACTGTAACCGCCGTAATAAACATTGCGCCCCACTTTTGCGTTGTTGCCAATCAAAAGAGCTGCACTGCCGCCAAAGACACTGCCGCCTACTTCGCCCCGCACCTCAATGTAGCGGGCACCGCCGAAGAGGTTGCCGCTCACTTTGCCGCTTTCGGAGAGGATCACATCGGTGCCGAACATGAACAGGTCGCCGTTGATGGTGCCGTTGATGACGACGCGGTTGCCTGCTGCGATCACCGTGCCGTTGACGGTGCCATCCAGAATCACATTATTAGCACCGATAATCAGGTCATCGTTGATGGTTTCCCCCGCCGGCAAATTGCCGTCATCATCAATCACGGTTGCCTGAGCGGGCTGAACAAACACGAACATTGAAACAAAAAATAACACGAGGAAAGTTGCTGTGATAACCCATAATCTGCGGTTGGTCGGATCCATTTTGTACTCCTTTTCTGAACCAAATGGTCATTTTATTTACGATAATGGCAACCGCGCAGTTGCAAGGATTTTTGTTGTTAATCGAATGTTAACCCTTTTCGTGTAAAAAGTATCCCCCCCCGAACATAAAAATCGAACCAGCCGAAAGGGAGGCCGGTTCGTCAATTCGAAGGATAGCGCAGGGTGAGATTATTCTTTGGGCTGTTCTTTATGGTAGGCGTGATGCAGCCCCATTTGATCGGTTTCGATAATGGCCTTTTGCATTTCTTGAATCATGCTTACACCATGACGGTACTGGAATGGCCACATCGAACGCAGGTGGAAAAAGGCAACCCGATCGCCGTCTTGCAGGGGATGGTCAAGGTCGGGTTGTATGCCGGGCATGGCGCTCAACTGACCGTTGATGAATGTGATGCCGCGCTCGCTGGTATCCATCCCCAATTCCTTCAATAAGTCTTGCAGGCGAGCGCCTTCGGGCAGGGTAACTTTTCGATTGGCAAAAATTCGTTCCTGCGCATTTCCGCCGAAGCGGGCCAGTTCGCCGTATAACCAGGTATCAACTGTGATCGTTTTCAAATTAACCACCTCCAACCGGGGGAAAGATGCCAATTTCGTCTCCGTCTTTGAGTTTTGTATCCAGATCCATAATGCGGGCGTTGACAAAACAGACTTTGACCTCATCCGGCGGTATTGCCAGTTGTTGGATGAGGTCATGGAGGGTTGCACCATCCGCAAGTTCGACTTCGAAAGGTGTGCCCGCCAGCCTGCCGGGGTGAAACCGGCTGAATGTTGCGTAAAGCCTGACCTTTACTTTCATGGACAGCGGATAATATCCTGAGACCACAGACAGTCGGCGCAGGAGGGATTCACCCCCCAGCAGCCTTCGTTCAACTCGCGCAGGTCGCAGGTGCTGCGGAGTTCGCAATCGGGGCAGGAGGGGAAGTGGTAAACCGCCACTTCGCTGCGGTACTGCATATATTCTTCCAGCATCCAGATTTCTTCCAATGGCGTGCGGATGACATTACCCAGCACATAACGGTTGACTTTTTTCTTGCGTCCATCCAGCGTGTAATACGAATAGTTATGAGAAAGGGCATAACAGGGGGAAACTCCACCATCCCAGCCAACCACCGTGGCGCGGTCGTGGATAAATCGGCAGCGTCTCTCTGCGCCCCAGTGCATACGGGGCATCTCCATGAAATTCCACAACCACCAGCCCGAATCCAGATTGGGAAAGCCGTAACCCTTCACCGATTCAACCGGTTCGTAACCGTAGAGGGTCTGTTCGGCCATATCTGGAGTGTAAGCCAGTACGTTGCTGACGACCAGCCGCGCCGCTCCCAGCCGCGCTGCCAGCCGAACCAGGGCGGGCAGTTCGGCAGCGTTGGATTTGAGGATGACGAACTCTACCCCCAATTCCGGCAGGCGGGTAGCGTGCTGCTTTTTCAATTCCTGCATCTTTTCCAGATTCTCAATGATTTGCTGTAAGTTGGCGCCACGTAAATCGTGAAAGGTTTCTGCCTGAGCGCCATCTATGGAAACCATGATGCGGAAAACCCCCAGTTTGATTAGTTCGGTAACAACTTTGGGGTTGAGCAGAATGCCGTTGGAACCCACCGTGACCTTCAAACCGCGAGAGGTAAACACTTCGATCATGCTGAGGATATTGGGATGGGTGAGCGGTTCGCCAAAACTGGTAAAAATGACTTCTTCCAGTTCGGGGAGGTAGGGGAGACGGGCGACAACTGCATCGAAGATATCCTGGGTCATCAGGGCAATCGGGTCATCCCAGATATTCCGCATACAAAAGCGGCACTGTAAATTGCAGCCGGTGGTCACTTCGATATATAACTTGCGCAGGTTCGGCAGACGCGGCAATAGCACCGGTTCACCTTCGCGCTCGTATAGCCAGAATTCCAGTGGTGCAGACAGGTTACGCCTTTGCAGGAACGGCAAAGGAATGTTGAGGTTGCCCTGTGGATCCAGTTTGATTTTCATGGTGGGCGAAGTCCCTTTTAACCGGATAAAAGGGATGTCATTGCGAACTTTCTCCGCCTTTGACATTGCAGGCGCGATGCTGAGGTGTTGCACAAGGGTGAGTTCAGCAATGACATCCCCGTTGAAAAGGAGTGAGTAAAATTTTTGTCTTAGAGTTCGGCGTAAACCGAATCGAGCGCATCCTCCGGTACATCAAAGACGGTGTTGTGCGGCGGCAGCGGCTCGCGGGTCATGAATTCGGGCAGGCGGTCTTTGGCTTTGGTGATTCCGGCGGCTTCGTTGAACTTGCGCTCGACTTTGAGGACTTCAGCCCCGAATTTCACCACATCATCGGCCGTCCAGTTGGTGCCCAGCACGCCGTTAATCTCTTCGAGCATGCCCTGATAGCCGCTGGCAATATCCAGAATGGCAAAGGCAATGAAGAGGCAGTGGCCGCTCGAATCGATGAAGGCGGTGGTGGCCTGGAAAGCGCGGCTCAGCGCGGCTTTGCCTTCCGGTGACATCGGATCTACTTTGCCCATCACGCCCAGGATTTCGGGGGCGATGGTGTAACCGGCGGTGTGGTCGGCGCCCATGGTGGAGGTGGCATAGGTGATGCCGATGCCCTTGACGGCGCGGGGTTCATAAGCCGGGATGGACTGACCTTTGACCGTTGGAACGCGGGTGATGCCGTAAACTCTTCCGGTGGTTTCGGTGCCGGCGCCGAGGATGCGGCCGAGCGGTGTGCCTTTGCCCATTTCGTGCACCAGATTGATGGCAGCCTTGCTGTCACCAAAGGGGATGACACCGGCTTCCATGGCGACGGCCAGAGTCGTGCCGGTCTCGATGGTGTCCAGACCGTACTCGTTGCACAGGTGGTTCAGCATGGCAAGATCATCCAGATTGCTGATGCCGCAATTGGCGCCCAGCGACCAGGCCGATTCGTATTCCAGGCAGGATGTAATTTCACTGCCGTCCTCGGCGTAAACGGTGTTGGAGCACTGGATGATGCAGCCCGGACTGCATGCATGGTTGAAGATTTCTTTCCCTTTGCGCTGTTTGTTGGTTTCAAAAATGGCCTCGCCGGCAATCTTGGGGGCATCTTCAAAGCGGCCGCTGCTGAAGTTTTTGGTCGGCAAACCGCCGGCTTCGTTCATAATGTTGATCAGAATTGCCGTACCGTAAGAGTTGAGGCCGCCTTTGGGTTTGGTGATGGCGTGAGTGCGCAGTGCGTCAATCATCTTTTTACGCCCTTCCTCAAAGAGGGCCTTATCGGCAATTTCAACACCGGGGGCACCCTGGCGGTCGAGGACGATGAACTTGACGCCTTTGGAGGCCATCACAGCGCCCAGCCCGCCGCGTCCGGCATAGCGGGAAGGCCGTTTGGACTGATCGTTGAAACAAACGCCGGAATTGCTGTAACCGTATTCCGCAGCTGCGCCAACACTGCAAACCGAGACCCTTTCACCAAACTTTTCGTACATAGAAGGATACACAGCGGAGAGCGGCTGTTTGGTGTAGGGGGTTGCATCGAAGAATTCGACTTTGGGTTTGCCATCCCATCTGATGTGCAGTCCCCAGAATTTATCCTTTTCTTGCGGCTGCCCTTCGATGATTAATCCGCGGATTTGCAAATCGGCCAGGTCAGCACCCCACGAAGTGCCGGCATTGGCTTCTTTGATACCACCGGTCAGCGGTGATTTACCGCCCACCGAGATGCGGGCGGAAGTGGGTGCGCTGGTGCCGGTGACAAAACCGGCCGAGAAAATTAATTTGTTGTTAGGGCCGAGAGGATGGCAAAGCGGCGGTACTTCGTCTGCGACGATGTGTGAGGTTAATGCCCGGCCGGCGAGGTATTTGTATTTTTCCGGCACCTCGCTCACTTCATAGGTACGATTGGTCATGTTAACTCTGACAAGATACATGTCTTCCTCCTTTTGCTGAAAATAGTTTAATTTTTTTAGTATTGGGCTGGATTCAGGATAATTGGTTGTGTGTAATGGTTTGTTCCTCCTTAATCACTTGCCTGACCTTTGGGGAATACGATGCCGATATGTATTCAAGGATGAGCGAATGCGGGAGAAAGAAAAAAAAGAGGACAATTCCCGTAACTTCAAACGGGTTGTCCTCCTTTGCAAAGCGGCAGGCGATGAAAGTTGCCCTTCATGCCCTATCGTCCATCTATCCCCGTGGGAGTCAATGGATCGGAGGAAAAAGGTGGTTGATCAGACCGGTGTAAACATCTCTACTGTTTTTAAGAATAATGACAATCGTAAGAAATTTAAGTGACAAAAGTCATAAATGGATTTCGGGAGAATTTTATTGACAGGGGGATTGATCCGTGTATAATATATGAATGTATGTTCATATATTGATTTTTTTGTTTAAAAGACAATGGCTGAAAATTTAAATTCGCTCAAATGCATGGATACCCACATTCACCGTGAAGCGGTAGAACGCTCGCTGGCGGCAATGGTGGATGGCTGGACGGCTACCCGTCTGGCGCAGGTGTTTGCCGCTTTATCCGATCCCAGCCGGATTCGGGTCATTTCTGCGCTGCTGGCCGGTGAACTCTGCGTCCACGACCTGGCAGTGGTTTTGGGCATGAGCCAGAGCGCCGTTTCGCACCAGTTGCGTTTGCTGCGCAGTTTGAATCTGGTTCGCTACCGCAAAGAAGGGCGGGTGGTGTATTACAGTCTGGATGATGAACATGTCGAGCAGCTCTTTCGTTTGGGGCTGGAGCATATTCGTCATCCGCAGAATATTGGAAAGGAGTCTTCGAAAACTGATGGCTGAACAACGATACCGCATCGAAGGTATGGACTGCGCCGATTGCGCGCTCAAAATCGAAAAAGGTGTCCGGCAGTTGAAGGGGGTTGAGCGGGCAGAATTGAATTTCAGTACGGCGATTCTGACCGTAGAAGGCTCTGTCGGTCGTCCGGACATTCAACAACGGGTTGAACAACTGGGTTATCGGCTGCTGGAAGATGCCGCTGTTCCAGTTGATGCCCCGGCGCGGGAACCCTATCTAATTGGTCTTGTTCGTTATTTGTTTTCTAATGCGGAAACCCGTCTCGCCCTGCTGGGCGGCGGGTTGATTGCCGTTTCCTTTTTGCTTTCTGCCTTTGGCTTGCACGGCTGGCCAACCATCGCCTTGTTCCTGCTGGCTCTGGTACTGGCCGGTTATCCCATTGCGCGCAGCGCATTCATGAATTTGTGGATCAACCGCGACTTCAATATGAACTTTTTGATGACCATTGCGGCGATTGGTGCGGTAATCATCGGCGAATATCCGGAAGCGGCTTCTTTGATTTTTCTGTTTGCGATTGCAGAGGCGCTGGAAGGGTACAGCACCGAAAGAGCGCGCCGCTCTATCCTTGCTTTGACCTCGCTTGTACCGCAAACGGCTGTGCTGCTGACGGAAAATGGCGAAAAAAGGGTGGCGGTCAGTGAGTTGCGTATAGGCGACCGCGTCATCATCCCTGCCGGTGAGCGCGTTCCCACTGACGGGGTGGTGCGCGCCGGACACGGGCTGGTCAATCAGGCGCCGATTACCGGTGAAAGTCTGCCGGTGGAAAAATTGGCCGGTGACGAAATTTTTGCCGGCAGCATCAACGGCGGCGCCGTGCTGGAAATGGAAGTAACCCGCCGGGTGGAGGATAATACCCTTAACAGGATAATCCGGCTGGTGGAAGAAGCGCAGGCGGTTAAAGCGCCGGCGCAGCGATTTGTGGATCGGTTTGCTCGCTATTACACACCTGCGATGATGGTTCTGGCGCTGCTGGTGGCGGTTATCCCGCCGCTTTTGTTTGGCCAACCGTTGTTGAATCTGGCGGACGGCACACGCGGCTGGCTTTACCGCGCTCTGGCGCTGCTGGTGATTGGTTGCCCGTGCGCTTTGGTGATTTCCACGCCGGTGACGGTGGTGAGCGCCATTGCTGCCGGCGCACAACGGGGAGTTTTGTTCAAGGGCGGAGCATTTTTAGAGGCCCTCAGCCGTGTTCGAGCGGTTGCCTTCGATAAGACAGGCACACTCACGCGCGGTACCCCACAAGTGACCACCTTTCGCTCGGTAGATTGTGCCGATGGACAGGATTGTGAAGCCTGCCGGGATGTTCTGGCGCTGGCCTGTGCGCTGGAACGGCGCAGTCAACACCCTCTGGCGCAGGCAGTCGTTCAGGCTGCGGCCCAGCGAGGGCTGGATACCCGCTACCCGGCGGCCGAAACAGTGACGGCGCTCAACGGTGTTGGCCTTCAGGGCAAAGTCAACGGTCAGAAAGCCGTCATTGGCAACCATCGTCTGTTTGAAGATGAACACCCCCATTCGGACGAATTGTGCCGCTGGGTTGAATCGGCTGAAAGTCTGGGGCAGACCACCATGCTGGTTTGCGATGGTGAGCGGGTGCGGGGCTATCTGGCGGTGAGCGATACACTGCGTCCCGAAAGTGCCCGGGTTGTCAACGAATTGAAAGCCCTGGGCATCCAGCCGATTATGCTGACCGGAGATAATCCCACGGCGGCTCAGGCGGTTGGAGAACAGGTCGGCGTCCAACGGATTCATGCCGCTCTGCTGCCGGAGGACAAAACCCGGCTGGTGCAGGAATTACGCAGAAATCATGCTGGAGTTGCAATGGTGGGGGATGGAATCAACGATACACCGGCTCTCGCAGCTGCCGATGTGGGCATTGCCATGGGCGGCGCAGCTTCTGCTCAGGCGATGGAAACTGCCGATGTGGTGCTGATGTCGGAAGGTCTAAGCCGCTTACCGTATGCGGTGCGGCTGGCGCGGCTGACCCAGCGAATCATCCGTCAAAACATTGCTTTCAGTCTGTTCACCAAGGCAGCATTCATCCTGCTGGCGCTGGCCGGTTTGACCAGCATGTGGGTGGCGGTGCTGGCGGATATGGGCGTTTCTCTGCTGGTGACTTTCAACGGGATGCGGCCGCTGGCGTTGGGTGATTCGAGCGCTGCGGTTGGGGTTCAAACCGGCGGCCAGGGGTAGGGGCGGCGGCTGGCCAGCGGATGGGGAAAACAACCGTTTTCGATGAGACGGCGGGTGCGCCGTGCCATGGCGTTAATTTCCGCGATGGAGAGAAAAGGTTTCAAACGCTGAACCAGATCGCCGTTTTGCTCAATCTCGCTCAATAAGCGGGTCAGGTCGTTCAGCAAATCCGCCGGAATTGGTTCACCGGCAAAATCCCAGATGACGGTGCGCAGTTTGTCTTCCACATGAAAACAAATGCCGTGGTCAATCAACCACAGGTGATTGGATTCGTCAATCAAAATATGGCCGCCCTTACGGTCGGCATTATTGACGACGAGATCGAACAGGACTACCGGCCGCAGCCGCTGGCGATCTTCCGGGGTGAAAGAAAAATAATGATACTCCGGGTCATGTTCGATGTACAACTGAACCGAACCGGCTCCTAATGGTGCTTTGCGCCGGTACACGGTGGGCGGCACCAACTGCCAGCCCAACGATTCGCTGACCAGATAAGCGGCTACTTCGCGGCCGGAAAGAGTACCGGGGGGAAAATCCCACAGGGGTTGTTCGCCGCGCACGGGTTTATACACCGCCCGGTATTCAATATCCCCTCTGACAATCGTGGTCAAAAAAGTGTAGTTTGAACCGTGAACGAATTGCCCCCGCAGAGTCATTTCTCCCTCTTTCAAAATGGTGAGGATCTGCGGGATTTCTTTGGCATTCATTTATCCGGATTTCCTTTTTGGGTGCGACGGCTCAATGTTTGTGGCCGTTCTTTTTGGGACAGAAATGTCCTTCCGGGTCCATCGGTTCACCGCATTGAGGGCAGATAGGACGACCGCGGTTGGCTACTTCGAGCCCCCATAAACTCAGTGCCAGTAATTGTGAGCGGGTGCACCAGAAACGGGCAACGCCGGCCTCTTCCTCACTCATCTGATCATTCAGCACTTCATGGGCAATCAGGCAGGCCATATCGCGTTCGGGGTCGAATGCCAGCCCCAGTTCGCCCACGCGGAAGAGGGGATCCACCGGCGGCTGAATGTGCATTCTGGCTTCGTCATACTCGCCGGAAGGGGGCGGCAGCTGCGGGTAACGGCTGGCAATTTCGCGAAAGAACTGCTCAACACCAATTGCCAGCGTTTGAATTTGAATTTTTTCCACCAGCAGGGTAACCACTTCATCACCCTGCCAGGCCTGTATGTAAAAAACCCGCTGACCGGGTTTGCCGATTGCATCGGTTGTGATGTGAGTCACCGGGTCAAGTTCAATTTCCGTATGCGCCATGGTCTGCGCCTCCTGTCAGAAATGAGTATACCAGAAACCCGCTAATGAGATGCGGGACTGTCCAATCTGTGCTTTATTAAACGGCTATTTATCGGGTGGGCTGCTGCGCCTGTAAAGCATTTTCCACCCACTGAGCAGCATAAACGGTATGATTTTCGTTCAATAATTTTGAAATTTGCTGCTGTAAAGTGAGGGGATCGCCGCTGGTATAAAAAAGCACTTCGGCCGGCTGGCCGGCTTCAACCAGCAAATGGTGACTCTCCAGCAACCGGCGGGTCTGGCGGGCAACGGCAGGGGCGGGGTCAATGACTCTGACGGCCGGACCGCAAATTTCTTCGATTAAGGGGATGGCAAAGGGATAATGGGTGCAGCCCAGTACTACCGTGTCAATCCCTTCCTCCAGCATGGGGGTCAATGCCTTTTGCAGAATACTGCGGGCAGTGCTGCCGTTGAGACGGCCGGCCTCAATTTCCTGCACCAGTCCGTTGCATGTATCGGTCATCAGTTGTACTCCGCTGGCGAAACGCTCGACCACCGAAGCATACAAAGCTCCCTGAAAAGTGGCCGGCGTTGCCAGCACACCTACCTTGCCGGTTCTGGTTGTCTCGGCAGCAGGTTTGACGGCTGGTTCCATGCCGACAAAAGGAATCTCCGGAAAGGCAGCGCGCAGGTAGTGCAAGGCGGCTGCCGAAGCCGTATTGCAGGCCACTACGATCAAACCCGCTCCCTGCTGCAACAGGAAGCGGGTGATTGCTTCTGAAAACGCGCGCACCTCTTCTAACGGACGACTGCCGTAGGGAACATGCTGTTGATCGGCGAAATAAATCAGCGGTTGAGAGGGGAGAATTTGACGAAGAGCGCGATAAACGGTTAGACCGCCGACGCCCGAATCGAAAATGCCAATTGCAGTTGAGCGACTCATGCGCCATTCCCTGCGGCAATCTGGATAAATGTCTCAATAAGGGCAAAATGAGCGGGATGATGAGTGAGCCATTCGGGATGCCACTGTACACCCATCAAAAAAGGATGACCGAGTAATTCCACAGCCTCTGCCAGCCCATCCGGTGACCAGGCGCTTACGCGCAGTTCCTCACCAATGCGCGCCAGTCCCTGATGATGAAGGCTGTTAACCTGAATTTCATCCTCTCCGATAATTTTTTCCAACAGGGTGCGGTCCATGATTTTAACTTTGTGGGCCAGTGTATCGCGCGGGTAATTGGGGAAGTAATCATGTTTCAGGGCACCTTTCAACTGATCGGCAATGTCGGTATACAGCGTGCCCCCCATAGCAACATTGATGACCTGCGCCCCGCGGCATATTCCAAGCAGAGGTTTTCCATCTTGGGCGGCCATTTGTACCAGTTCAATTTCCATTTCGTCTCGTTCCTGATCTACATCGTAAACCCGCGGGTGGGGGCTGCCGTTGAAGCGGGATGGCTCGATATCGCCACCCCCCACCAGGACGATGCCGTCCAGTTTTTCAAACATATCCCTCAATTGAGAACGAGTCAAACCAACCGGGATAAGCAGGGGAATGCCCCCGGCTTTGAGAATGGCGCGAACATAGGCTTCTTTGGCGCCAACCGTGACTATCGGTTTTTGAATACTCAGTCGCTCCGTGGTAAGTCCAATCAGGGGTGTTTTCATTGGCAAAATCCTCTGGCATATTTTACCCAAAAAGGGCGCAGCCAGCATTGGTCTGCGCCCTCCGGTCTGGATTGCGGTGAAAAAATTAATCGAACTTTTGCTTGAGGCGTGCGCTCTTACCGGTGCGGTCACGCAGGAAGTACAACCGCGAGCGGCGGACACGGCTGCGGCGTTCGACGACTACGCGGTCAATACGCGGTGAACGAAACAGAAAAGTACGTTCCACACCAATGCCATTGCTGGCGATGCGCCGCACGGTGAAGGTCGAGTTGTTACCGTTATTGTGGGTGTACAATACGGTGCCTTTGAACTCCTGGATACGTTCGCGATTCCCTTCTTTGATTTTTACGTGAACGGAAACGACGTCCCCGGCTTTCAAATCGGGAATGTTGGGGTTGACCGGCGCCTCAACGGATTTCAAAATTTCGTCCATATTGGTTTTCCTTCTCAATAAATTCTTGCCCTGCGTCTTTGACGCGAGGGCAGATTATACCACGAAGTTTTTTGAGCGGCAATGTTTTGAGATAGGCGAATTTATGATGGATTGATTTGACAATTTCTTAATGGCTGATTATAATAAGTTTTGTGAGCGGTTAGACCCCGCCTGAACATTCGATTCTTGAGATTGAATGGTTAGTTTTTGAGGAGGTTGTATCGCCGAATGCTCCCGAGAATAAAATTCCGACCGGTGCTTATTCCTTCGGCTGCATAGGCGAATTGCAGCCGAAGTTTTTTGTGTTTTGCATCCCTGAACCGGAAGGGAGGTGAGAAGAATGACTGTTGTCACGCTGAGACAAAATGAATCACAGGACCAACTGCTGAAGCGCTTCCGCAAGAAGGTTGTCAAGAGCGGTGTGCTCAGTACAGTGCGCCGCAAACGGTGGTTCATTTCCAAGAGCGAACTGCGCCGCGTGGAGAAGAAAAAGGCCATTCGCCGCATCAAACGCCGCCAGTTTTCACGTTCGGCTGAGTAATTTCAGAGATTCAGATTCCGGTTGGGCGAAAAGCATCACCATCCGGTTGGGAGGGAATGATGGCAAAAGAGGAAGATAAGATTCAAGTCGAAGGCACCATAGTAGAAGCCTTGCCGGGTACCCAGTTTCGCGTGCGGCTCGATAATGGCCATGAAGTACTTGCCTATTTATCCGGTAGAATGCGCAAGTATTACATCCGGATTTTGCTGGGCGACCGCGTGCGGGTGGAGATGTCGCCTTATGACCTTACCCGCGGCAGGATTGTTTACCGCCAGCGCCGGGTAGGCGAATCGATGGCCATGGAAGAGTAGCACACCCCCTTCCGGAATCCCCATCCTGTTGGCTTTATTCGTCCCTCCTTGTGGGGGACGTTTTTTTATTCCTTTAGGGGAGCAATATTTTGAATTTCTGATGATTTTAAATAGGCAACGAAATGCTGCGGTTTGTTTCTGCAGCATTTCGCCTACCGATAAATTTTTCCTCACTCCGCGATGCAGGAGGGTGAAGAGAATATTCGATAAATTTACTCGGGCAGGATGACCGTATCAATGACGTGAATGACGCCGTTTGTGGTCTTGATGTCGGTCAAAATGACCTGTGCATCGTTGATGAACACTTTACCGTCCTCCACTTTGATGGTCACTTTTTGCCCGAGGGCTGTATCTGCTTCGCTCAAATTAACCACGTCCTCTGCCAGAACGCGACCGGCAACCACATGATAGAGCAGAATGTTGGTCAATTGCTGTTTGTTTTCCGGTTTGAGCAGTTCATCGAGAGTTCCCGCCGGCAGTTTAGCGAAAGCCTCATCGGTAGGGGCAAAGACCGTAAAGGGACCTTCACCTTTGAGGGTTTCCACCAGTTCGGAGGCCTGAACGGCTGCGACCAGTGTTTCGAACTTGTTGAACACGGCAGCATCCACAATGTCCTTGGGCAGAATGACCGTATCAATAACATGGATGACGCCGTTGCTGGCCTCTATGTCGGTAATGATAATCTCGGCTTCATTGATGTAGGCTTTGCCCATGTCCAGTTTGAAAAACACCGAAGTGCCCAGCGCTGTATCGGCAATCAGACCATCACTGACATCGGCAGCCATGACCTTGCCGGGCACGACATGGTAGAGCAGGATATCGGTGAGCTGCTGTTTGTTTTCCGGCTTGAGCAGTTCATCGAGCGTGCCGGCCGGCAGTTTGGCGAAAGCCTCATCAGTAGGGGCAAAAACGGTGAAGGGGCCTTCACCCGTGAGGGTTTCCACCAGACCGGCTGCCTGAACGGCTGCGACCAGTGTGGCGAAGCGTCCATCCGCTGCGGCAATATCCACAATCGTCTGAGGGGCAGGGGTTTCGGTTGGCATGGGTACTGCGGTGTTGGTGGGCATTTCGGTCGGCGTCTGCGTGGCTGCCGGAGCACAAGCCGCCAGCACAAGTACCGCCACCAGAGCGAACAACATCAAGCGTTTCATTTCGTTTCTCCTCTACAACTAATAGGGTTTATATTGTGATGTACAGAGTATAGAGTTTTGTATAAGTTTTATCAAACTAAATACACGTTTTGTATAATGTTTGTGTATAGTATTAAAAAGTTCTTAACTGAGAGATTTACAAAAAAGTCTCACCGCCGCCCGGCGGTGAGACTTGAATAACAAATGAAGGATAAAATAATTTTCTGTTTTCTACCAGATGATGCGGTTATCGTAACTGGTCAGGGCTTTCATGTAATTGGCACGTTCAAAAGCGGCCGGCTCGGCAACCGCTTGCTGGCTCATGCTGCCAATCATTTGCTTCACCGACTTGTACTCAAATTCGTCCAGCCAGTTATTTAAATCGTTCAGGATTTCTGTGGCGCGGCCAATGCCTTTGGCCAGCAATTCGGAGGTGGTCATGGCAACCTTTGCTCCGGCCATCAGCGCCTTAACCACATCTTTTGCGTTGTGAACGCCGCTGGAAAGCGCAAGGTCGGCCTTGATTCGCCCGTAGAGAATGGCAACCCAACGCAAAGGCAGGCGCAATTCATCAGAGGTGCTCAACACCAGATTGGGCACCACATCCAGCGATTCGATGTCAAAATCCGGCTGGTAAAAGCGGTTGAAGAGGACAAGGCCGTTTGCCCCGGCTTCGGTCAGTTGGGCGGCGAGGTTAGGCAGAGCAGTAAAATAGGGGCTCAATTTGACGGCCAGCGGGATATTGATCTGCTTGCGCACATCACGCACCAGCTGGACATAGGTTTGTTCCAGTTCCTGACTGGTCAGTTTGGGGTCGGTGGGAACATAATAAATGTTCAGTTCCAACGCATCGGCGCCCGCTTCTTCAATGCGTTTCGCATAATTGATCCAACCGCCGGTGGAGATGCCGTTCAGACTGCCAATCACCGGTATGCTGACGGCTTTCTTGATCCGGTAAATCAACTCGAGATAACTTTCCGGCCCTATGTTGTATCGTTCCAGGTCGGGAAAATAAGTCAGGGCTTCGGCAAACGACTCACTGCCGCGCGTCAAATAATGATCAAGCGCATGGCTTTCGTGAACAATTTGCTCTTCAAAAAGCGAGTACATGACAACCGCACTGATGCCGGCATCTTCCAATCGTTTTACGCCTTCCACTTTCTTGGAAAGCGGTGAAGCGGAAGCAACCAGAGGGTTTTTGAGATTCAAGCCCAGATAAGTGGTGGTCAGGTCAGCCATTTTTACTCTCCTCCTTGTAAATTAAGCCAGCGTGCGGAAGTTCTCTCCGCACGCTGGCCGGATGGTCTTACTCTTGTTTCGCGGCAGAGGGTTCTTCACCGTGCCCATTATACGAGATGGCAGCCATTTGCTGGTAAAGTTTCCAGCGCCGGATGGCATCCTCGCGGGCCTGTTTCATCAACACTTCGGCACGGGTTTCATCGCTTTGCAGCAACATGCGGTAGCGGGTTTCGTTGTAGGCGTATTCCTCAACCGGTACGGAAGGATCGCGGGAATCCAGCTGTAAGGGGTTCTTGCCTTCCGCTGCCAGTAAGGGGTTATAGCGGAATACTGGCCAGACACCCGACTGCACGGCCAGTTTTTGTTGGTCCAGCCCCTTGCGCATATCAATGCCATGGGCAATGCAGTGACTGTAAGCGATGATCAGGGAAGGACCTTCGTAAGCATCGGCTTCCAGGAAGGCTTTGAGAGTCTGGGCGTCGTTGTATCCCATTGCCACACGGGCAACATAGACATAGCCGTAAGCCATGGCGATCATACCCAGATCTTTCTTGGGGAGGTTTTTGCCGTTGGCGGCAAACTTGGCCACCGCAGCACGCGGCGTAGCCTTGGAAGATTGACCGCCGGTATTCGAGTACACTTCGGTATCCAGCACCAGAATGTTTACATCGCGTCCGGAAGCGAGAACGTGGTCAAGACCACCATAGCCGATATCATAAGCCCAGCCGTCGCCGCCGATGATCCAGACACTCTTGCGCACCAGAAAGTCCGCCAGATCCAGCAGCATGGCGGCACGCGGATCTTTGAGCGATTTCAGCACCTGCTTCAACTGCGCCACTCGCTCGCGCTGAGCCTTGATGCCTGCTTCGCTGCTCTGATCGGCGGTCAAGATGGCATCTACCAGTACCTGACCAATTTGCGGAGCCAGCGCCTGCAAGAGTTCGCGGGCAAATTCGCTTTGTTTATCAATGGTCAGGCGCATACCCAGACCAAACTCGGCATTATCTTCAAACAGGCTGTTTGACCATGCCGGTCCGCGGCCTTCATGGTTGACCGCCCAGGGAGTGGTGGGCAGGTTGCCGCCATATATGGAGGAACAGCCCGTTGCATTGGCAATCACGGTGCGGTCGCCGAATAACTGAGAAACCAGTTTGACATACGGTGTTTCACCGCAGCCGGCGCAGGCGCCCGAGAACTCGAACAGCGGTTGCAGCAGTTGGGAATTTTTGACCGTGCTGACGCTGAGGGAAGTGCGATCCACTTCCGGGAGGGTGAGGAAGAATTCCCAGTTGACCCGTTCGGTTTCTCGCAGCGGCGGTTGAGGGGCCATGTTGATGGCTTTCAAGCCGGCCTGTGCTTTGTTCTTGGCGGGGCAGGCTTCCACGCACAGCGCGCAACCGGTGCAGTCCTCCGGTGCTACCTGAATGGTGAACATCATGCCCGGAAATTCCTTGAACTTGGCGGGGGTGGATTTGAAGGTCGCCGGTGCGTTTTCCAGGTATTTGGGATCGTACACCTTCTGACGGATGACCGCGTGCGGGCAGACCATGGCGCACTTACCGCACTGGATGCACACATCCGGATCCCAAACCGGTATTTCGAGGGCAATGTTGCGTTTTTCCCAGCGGGCGGTGGCGGTGGGGAAGGTGCCATCCACCGGCAGTTTGCTGACCGGCAGGTTATCTCCCTCAAAGATCATCATGGGGGCCAGTGTTTCGCGGACAAAAGCGGGTGCCTCGTCGGCAACTGCTTTGCGGCGGGTGAATGTGCTGGTTACCCGATCCGGTACTTTGACCTCGAAGAGGTTATCAAGCGTTTGATCCACTGCTTCAAAGTTGCGCTTGACGACGGCTTCGCCGCGTTTGCCGTACGTTTTCTCGATGCTCTTCTTGATTTGGGCAATGGCTTCATCGCGCGGTAATACGCCGCTGATGGCGAAGAAGCAGGTCTGCATGATGGTGTTGATGCGCCCACCCATGCCGGTCTTTTGGGCAACTTCATAAGCATCAATGACGTAGAATTTCAATTTTTTATCAATGATGGTCTGCTGTACCTCGCGCGGCAGGTGATCCCACACTTCATCCGCCGGGTAGATGCTGTTGAGCAGGAACACCGCACCGGGGGCGGCGTATTTTAACACATCCAGCCGTTCCAGGAAGGTAAACTGGTGGCAGGCGACAAAATTGGCCTGACCGGGCTGAATGAGGTACGGTGCGCGGATGGGGTGCGGTCCGAAGCGCAGGTGAGAAATCGTAACCGAGCCGGATTTCTTTGAATCGTACACAAAATATCCCTGCGCGTAGTTATCGGTTTCCTCGCCGATGATTTTGATCGAATTTTTATTGGCACCCACCGTTCCATCTGCGCCCAAACCGAAGAACACGCAGCGCACGGTTTGGGGATGCTCAATGGAGAAGGAAGGATCGTAATCGAGGCTGGTGTGGGTAACATCATCCACGATGCCAACGGTAAAGTGATTGCGCGGCGTTTCGGCTTTCAGTTCATCGAAAATGGCTTTGACCATCGCCGGCGTGAATTCTTTGGAAGAGAGGCCGTAGCGGCCGGCAATGATCACCGGTAAAGTCTGGAAGGGAGCCTTGCCGGTGCGGACGGCTTCGGTAAGGGCAGTGACGACATCTTCGTAAAGCGGCTCACCGGCGGCGCCGGGTTCTTTGGTGCGGTCCAAAACGGCAATCTTTCTGACGCTGGCGGGCAGGGCTTTCATTAACCCTTCCAAAGAGAAGGGGCGGTAGAGCCGAACGGTGACCACACCCACTTTTTCACCCTGCTGCTGCAGGTAGAGAGCGGTTTCTTCGGCGGTTTCGGCGCCGGAGCCCATCAGAATCAGGATGCGTTCGGCATCCGGTGCACCGGCGTAATCGAACAGGTGATAAGCGCGTCCGGTCAGGCGGGCGAATTGATCCATGGTTTCCTGCACGATACCGGGGCAGGCATTGTAGAAGGGGTTGATGGCTTCACGCGCCTGGAAAAACACATCCGGATTCATGGCAGTTCCGCGCAGGACGGGGTGCTCGGGGTTGAGTGCGCGGGCGCGGTGCTGACTGACGGCATCCATATCAATCATGGCCCGCATGTCATCTTCGCTCAGGTATTCGATTTTATTGATCTCGTGCGAGGTACGGAAGCCATCGAAAAAGTGCAGGAAGGGGATGCGCGAACGCAGCGAGGCGGCCTGTGCGATGAGCGCCATATCATGGGCTTCCTGCGGCGAGCGGGAAGCCAGCAATGCCCAGCCGGTCTGGCGGGTGGCCATCACATCGGAATGGTCGCCAAAGATGGAGAGGGCATGGGTTGCTACCGTGCGGGCCGAAACATGAAAGACCGCCGGAGTCAGTTCGCCGGCAATCTTGTACATGTTGGGGATCATCAACAGTAACCCCTGCGAGGCGGTGAAGGTGGTGGTCAATGAGCCGGTTTGCAAAGCCCCATGCACGGCACCGGCGGCGCCGCCTTCCGATTGCATTTCCACAACCAGCGGAACGGTTCCCCAGATGTTGGGGATTTTTGCGGCGGCCCAGGCATCGGCCAGTTCACCCATTCCGGAAGAGGGGGTGATGGGGTAGATGGCAATCACTTCATTCAGCCGATAGGCTACATGAGCAACAGCCTCATTGGCATCTACGGTAATCTTTTGTCTAGTCATCATGATTAACTCCACATTGAGATGATAGAAATCTCAAAAACAGCCTGCTTTCTGCCGTGAAAGTCAGGCTGTTTTAAGGTTCAATAACTGTGCGTGTCCAGACATTCATCTAAAAGAGTGTATCTTTTCTTGCACATAAGGGTAAGTTATATTGGTCATTTAATTTGTATGTTTCCTGTCATATTTACAACTCACCCTGCAAATGCTTTTGCGCCAGCATCAAGGCGGCCAGTGATTTTGCGTCACGCAGTTCGCCGTTTTGCGCCATTTCCAGTGCCTGCATGGCCGGAATTGAAACCAGTTCTAAGAATTCATCGGCATCCTGTTCCAGCGGGGCGGGGTAAAGACCGCTTGCCAGAAAAATGACCATGTGTTCGCTGGAATAACCGGGGGCCAGGTAAAAATCCCCCAATCGTGTGAGTTTTGCGGCGGCCATGCCGGTTTCTTCGCGAATTTCACGCGCGGCGCATTCCTGCGGGTCTTCACCGTCATTGAGAACACCGGCGGGTAATTCGAGCAATTCCTCCCCAACACCGATACGGTATTGCCTTACGAAGAGAATGTTGCCGTGTTCATCGAGCGGCACAATGGTCACCGAGCCGCTGTGCCGGACAAGGTCATAAGGGTGAATGGTGCCGTCAGGTAACTTCAAATGCACTTTCTCAACCCCGAAAGCGCGTCCCTGATAAATTTTTTCACGTTGGAGAATAGAGAAATTCATTCTGCACCTTTCTTTTTCAGGGAAGGAAATGGAAAATGGCGGGGTTAACCCCCGCCAGGTATTGTACCATTGCAAGGCGTTCAGTTTGCGGCTTTGGCTTTACGGAATGCGAATGACCGTGCCGGCTTTGAGGGTGTAGGGGGCCTGCAGGTTATTGGCCACCGCGATGGCCATCGGATCAACATCCCCAAAATCACAGGCGATTGAGTAGATGGTATCACCTGCCTGCACGGTGTAATCGGCGGGGTGGGCTTTGAGGGCGCGCGGGCCAGACGTCCAGCTGCCGGTTGCCGGAATCTTCAGCACGGTGCCTTCGGCAGGCCGGGAATTCATGTTCAGGTTATTGGCTGAGAAGAAGGCATTGAGATCCAGATTGTAGCGCCGGGCGATGCAGATGGGCCATTCACCTTTTTGCAGGGTGTAGGTTTCGGGCCGGCTCAGTGTAGGCAATACCGGCAGGGTGCTGGTCGGCTGGGGTACGGGTGTATTCGTTGCCACGATGATGGGGGTGGCTTCAGCGATGGTGGCCTGCGGTGTGACTTCCTGAGGCTGAGAAGGTGTTTGTTGTGCGGCCTGCGTTTGCTGGACAATTTCGGTCAATCGCTGGTTAGGATCCACTGTTGCAATCGGGAACGGAATTTCCGAGGTGGCGGTGGCTTCGCCGGGTTGTTTGGTGGTGGCCGAACGCGTGCAGGCGGCCATGCTCACCATCACCAAAACTGAAATGAGCGCCACAACAAAAAGGTTCTTTTTCATCTTCATTCTCCTTCTGAGGTTACGAATTCCCGAATTTCGTGTAAACTTTCCTCAGGATGATTAATCACTTCCATTCATACTAGCATAAGCATTTTCCTGCGTCAAGCGAAGATTCGGGGGCAATTTCAATACGATATGCAATAAGTATGCCAGAAATTGATTTTTCGGTGTAAAAAAAGCGAGTAAAATTTTTTTAAATTATCCTGATCAGGAATTTCCACTTCAAAATGAACCTTTATTTTTCTTGCTCAATCACCGGCGGAAGAAAAGACCAACCCGTATATGCCGCCATTGTGCGCGCTTTGCTGGAAGATGGCCACCATGTGCCGACCGCGATTCTTGCCAGTCCGCGTGTGATGGATATGGAAGTGGTCATTGACCCACGGGAGGTATACCGCCGTGATGTTAACTGGGTGAAAGAATGTGATGCCCTGATTGCCGAAGTCAGCACGCCCTCTCACGGGGTCGGTTATGAAATTGCGCTGGCACTGATGCTGGAAAAACCGGTGTTTGCCTGTTATCGAGCCGGAGCGGCGGTCTCGAAAATGATTCTCGGCAACGATCATCCCCGTTTTCAAATCAAAATGTATCAAGATGAGCATGAGGCTGTCATGTTCGTTCGTGACTTTTTACGGGCTTTGTAATGTGAATAAGGTCATCCAAAACCTGTGATTAACAACAATAAACAATGTCTGACCTTTGCGGTATGATAACGCATGGAGACGCAGACATCCGGACACCTCCAAATTTAGCTCATCGCTGTCTCCTCCTTTGGCGAATGCCTCCGCCGGGTTACCTCACCGCCCCCGGCGGAGGCTTGCTTTAACCCGCCAGTGCCTCTGCTGGAAAAAGAGAACAGAGACAATTCACAAAATCGGGCTGTCCGGGATTAACTTTCCAGAATCGGCAGAACGATGGTGAAGGTTGTGCCCTGCCCGACGGTGGATTCGACCCAGATGCGTCCTTCGTGGCTTTCTACAATCGAACGGACGATGGCTAGCCCCAAACCGGTGCCGGCGACTTCACTGTTTACATTGCTGGCGCGGTAGAACTTGTCGAAAATGAACGGTAAATCAACAGAGGGAATGCCAATCCCTTCATCCTTGACTTGCAGGATGATTTGATTCTGTTCCATTTCGCCGTAGATTTCGATTTTACCCCCCGGTTGAGAATACTTGATGGCATTATCAATCATGTGTTCGAACATTTGACGAATCTGGACGGGGTTGCCGTAGAACGGAGGCATTGGGGAGGGGAGTTTGATTTCCAGGGTATTGCCTTTGCGTGCCAGTGCCTTGCGGAAGTTATCGGCAGCCAGATCGAGTATCTGACGCAGGTCAAAAGTTTCCTTGCGGGTGTCAAAACCGGCTTCGATGCGGCCTAAATTGACCAGATCGTCCACCAGATGGGTGATGTTCTGCACGCTGGTTTGCACACGGCGGATAAATTCCTGCTGCAATTCGTTGACCGGGCCGGCTCGCTCGATCAGTTCGGCATAGCCCAAAATGGCGGTCAGCGGTGAACGCAGGTCGTGCGAGACGGTACTGACAAACTCGCTCTTGATGCGGTCGAGTTTCTTGAGGTAGGTTATATCGTGGAGGGTCAAGGCAATGCCCACATCTGGAATAGGGGTGCGTTGAGCGCCGAACACCCGCCCGTCCTCAACAACCAGTTCGGTGCGGTTGGATAGACTGCGTGTGCTGGTATCCAGTAATTCCAGCAGTTCCGGCTGGCTGATGACTTCGCGGTAGGGTTTGCCGACCACATTCATGTGATGGATGCCCAGTGCAGTCTCCGCAACCTGATTGATCAGGATGATCTCCCGGTTCTGACCAATGACAATAACGCCGTCTTGAATTTTCTTCAGAATGGTTTCCAGTTTGTTGCGTTCGGCCTGTGTTTCATCAAACAGACGGGCGTTTTGTAGAGCAATGACGGCGTATTCCGCCAGCGTGGAAAGCAGGTTGATATCCCGTTTGTGGAACGGCAGGCGGCTGTGGCGGTTATCAACCCCCAGCACCCCAAAAACCCGGTCCTGCACTTTGAGCGGCACATAAATGAGCGCATGAACGAGATAGGAAGTTTTGATTTTTTGGGGGGTGCTTTCATCCAGAACGACCGGCTGGGCGGTGCGAAGCACTGAGCCTGCCAGGGTGTCCTGAATGGGCAGGCGAAAAGTGCGCACAAAATCTTCCTGAAAATTCTTTGCTGCGCGCATGTATAACTCGCCGCTTTCCTCATCCAGCAGTAACAGGCTGCCTTCTTCTGCGCCGGTTAACTCCACTGCTGCTTCAACAATTGCGGAGAGGACCTCGTCGGAATTGAGCGATGAGGTGATGGACTGACCCAGTCTGGCGAGGGTTTCCAGTTCATCCACCCGGCGGCGCAGCCGGTCGGTGGCACGGCGGGCTTCCAGTAACACCCATTCCCGCGATTGGCGAACTTTATTCAGACTTTCCTGAACCGAGGTAAGAATATCCTCGGTACGCAAGGGCAGGCACAGGTAATCGCTTACCCCAAGGCGCAGGGCTTTCTTCAAAAGTTCGGGAGAATCTTTTTGAACCAGCAGAACAATAGGGATGGCAGGGAATTGATGAATGAATTTACCGGCAACATCCAGACCTTTGCCGTCGTTCAGAGTTTCGCTGAGGATGATGAGCGAGGGGCGGTTATCTTCAGTGAATTGAAAAGCGGCTTCGATATCGTTTTGAAGCACCACACCATAACCGGCAGACTGGAGTACTCTCTCCAACAGATAGGTAATCTGCGGATCGGTTATCAGAACGAGGATGGTCTGGTCTTTGTTTGTATTATTCATGAAAGGGTTTGCGCCTCTTTTGAATTATACCGATTTAACGGGCGGGCAGCGTGATATGAAAGCGGGTACCTTGCCCCGGCTTGCTTTCCACCCAAATTTTACCATTATGTCGCGTGACCATTTCTTTGATGAATTTCATTCCCACTCCCAACCCGCCAAAGCGGCGCGGTTGGGTTTGTTCACTGCGGCCTTCGCCTTCAAAAAGTTCTGCTGCAATCTGTGCATCCAGTCCGGGACCGCTGTCACTGACAATGAGGTGAGCATCCTTGCCGTCGGTTTTTTCCAGTTTAATGCGAATCTGTCCGCCATTATTGCAGTATTTGATGGCATTACTGACCAGCCCATTCAATATTTGAGCGATTTGCCGTTCATCACCGCTTACATAAACCGGCTGGGGGGGCAGTTCGGTAATCAGAGAAAGATTGCTCTTCTGAGAAAAGGGTAAAAAATGTGAAGTAGTCACGCGAATGAGTTCACTCAAATTGACCTCGCGTGAGGGGCGCTGACTGCGCGGCATTTGAATGGGGGTGATTGCTTCACTCAGATGATTCAAAGTGTCGAGCGTTTGACGCAGGGTGGTGAGGTTCTCGCGTTGAGCCGTTGACCAGCGCACAGTGGGGTCCTGCGCCAGCCGTTCCAGGGCGCCGTATTGAATTTCAACCGCTTGCCGGATTTCTTTTTTGACCTTATCGAGCAATTCGATGGTGATTTTTTCACCGGTCAGTGCGCTTTCAGCCAGTGCCTGCTGCTGGCGGGCACGATCTTCCATAATTCGGAATAATTTTGCATTCACCAGCGAAATCGAGGCAAAGTCGGCAATTGATTCGACCAGCCGCTGTTCATTTTCGCGGAAGGGATCTGCCTTGCGCCGGATGAGAGCCAGCAGCCCAACCACCTGTTTGGAGACTTTGACCGGGATAATTAAGGCTGCCTGACCGAGAGCCGCCACTTTGAACCGTTTGAGCGGTTCACCGTGAATGCTCAACGATTCCCCCGACATGGCCACCAGTGAACTAATGCCGTCATCCCAGACCTGATTGAGGCGTACATTGAGCGAAGGGGGGAGTTTGTGCTGGGCAACCAGGACAAAATTTTTGCTGCTTTCCTCGCGCATCAAGAACCAACCGATATCGGCATGTGTGATCTGAGTAACGCTTTCCAGTATTTTCTCAAACAGTGCCGATTGGTCGGTGATTGAAGTAACCGCTTTGGCAATGGTGAAGATGGTGGTCAGTTCGCGAATGCGCTGTTGAAGTTCCTGATTGGTTTGTTGCAACTGAGCGGCCAGCCGTTCCCGTTCTCTTCGTTCCCTGACCTGAGAAAGATTGCGCTCCACCGCCGAAAGCACCTCACCTTCTCGTGCCGGCCAGATCAGGTAATCGGCGGCACCCAGCCGAAACGCCTGAATGATTTCGTTTTCGCTGCCTTTCCTGGCAATCAAGATGACGGGGATATTGAGGCCCTGTGAGTTCAAGCCGACCAGCAAATCTTTACCGCTCAGGCCGGGCAGTTCCAGATCGGCAAGCAGCACGTCCGGCACGAGTTGAACCGCCCGCGAAAGCGCGCTGGCACCATCCGTGACCTGATAGACCTGATAGCCGGCAGCCTGCAGCGTCTGACGTGTAATAAAGTCAGCAATTACAGGATCGCTTTCAGCAATCAATATGCGATCAGCATGTTCCGCCATTGTTATTAATGATAGCACGGAACATTAAAAATAAAACTACGCAGACCATTCAATCTGCTAACAATTTTTGTGTCAATTGATGTGCAAACTGCCTGCTTTAATCGGGGGGTTGTCTGTTCTGCGGGCTGAAAGAGGGCATTACGATTCGGTTTCGGACTCCATAATACCCAAAACCCGCCGGGTGGCGCGGAAAGCCAGCGGCGGCAAATTGCTGCGCGGGAAAAAAGCAACCTGATCGGCGTCATCACCGGCCCGAAGGGTGCCGCCAATCACAACGGCGCGGTAGATGATGACAATATCCGCCCCGCGTTCGTGTTCGCGGCCGTTGATGACATCCACAAGGCCGGTAATTTTGACCTGCAAGCCGGTTTCTTCCAGGCATTCGCGCAGGGCGGCCTGCCGGGGATCTTCGTGGGCATCCACAAATCCGGCGGGAATGCTCCAAAGCCCTTGCAGTGGTTCGTTGATGCGGCGGACGAGCAAAACCTGATCATCCTGTTCGATCAGCACGCCGGCAGCAACTTTGGGATCGGCAAAGTAAATGAAACCGCATTGCGGGCAAGCAGGACGGGCTTTGCCGAAAACCGTGCGCACTTCCAGTTGGGTTGCGCATTGCGGGCAGTAGCGGTAGGTTGCGGAACTCATGAAATCTTGCGTTTGAGCAAAACGGAAACCAACCACAAACCGGCTGCCAGAAGCAGCAGACCTGCACCCGCCAGTAAACCGGCATCAGGCCGGGTACTTTCTCCACCACTCTCGACGAGGAGAGGTTCTTCAACCTGCCCGGCAGGTACGGGCTGACTTGTTGTGGGGGTGGGTAGGGCTTTGCCGGCTTCTTCGGCTGGCCGCACGCCCAAAATGGGGCCGCTGCCTTCTAACGGCAAGGGTTCGATTTGGGTGGGCACGGGATTGAGCTGTATGGCGCCTTCACCTGCCGCAGGCATCCCCTGGGCTTTGAAAGTCGGTTCTTCACTCCCGCCGCCCCTACCCTCAGCGTAAGGAACATCGGGTGCTCCGCCGCAAAAGGCATCCGGGCAGCCCGGTGCAATGCCGGCACCGCCCATGCCGGTTGCCGGGGGTTGAGGCGGACCGCCCCAATAAACCACAGGTGGTGTTTGCTGTGAATCGCTTGGGAGGGCGAAAGTTCGTTCGGTTTCCGCTTCAGAAACGGCCTGCATTTCCGTTACCGGCTCACTGGCGAGGAACGGACGTGCGCTCCAGCCGGGTAATAACTGGCCGATAAACATCCACACGGCGACCAGAGTCGCCAGCACGGAAGAGAAGCGCAAAGCGGGGATGAGAATCAAAGGTCGGCGAGGCTGAACCACAGCCGCACTGAGAGTAAAGTTGCGCGGGACTTTGCGGAGCGGCGCATTGCGCAGCACCGTTTTTGTTTTCAATAAGGATTCGTAGATTTCTTTTGCCTGCTGGTCGGATTGGAGCAACGCCTCAACCCGCGCTTTTTCCCGCGGGTTGACCTCTCCATCCAGATAAGCGGAGAGCAGAATCAAATCATTCGAATTCAACTGCTCTTTCATCCTATTTCAGCCTCTTTTCCAAGACGGAATTTTGAGGGTAAAAGTTCCACAAAACCGGAAAGGCATTCTCGCAGGCGCAAACGGGCGCGGGCAACCCGACTTTTAATCGTCCCGAGAGGTTTGCCAATCGCCTGTGAAACCTCGTTGTAATCCATTCCTTGAATATCCACCAAAATGACCACGGCACGGAATTCCTCGGGCAGGTCTTGAATGCAATGCTGGATGGCGGCTTCCAGTTCGCGGGTTTCCATCTCTTCATCCGGCTGAGGATTGTGATCGGCCAGCCATGCCGGGGATTCGATTTCTTCGTCATCCTCGGCGCTAACCGGTTCCAGTGATACGGAGGGGCGGCGCTGGCGCCGACGCAGTTCATCGTAACAGGCATTGGTGACCATGCGCATCACCCACGCGCGGAACGAGCCGCCGCGGTATTGTTTTAAGTTTCGGTAGGCGGATATGAAGGCGGTCTGGGTTGCATCTTCCGCGGCCGCGTCGTCATTCAACATGCGGTAAGCGAGGTTGAAGGCCATCTGCTGGTAGGCAAGTACCAGCCGATTGAACGCGTCCAGATCTCCGCGCATCGCATCCTTGATTAATAAAGCCTCGTCCATTTAACCCCGCTTTCTAGTGACCACTCCAAACCAGAACAACCGCCCCATCAACAAACCGAGCGCCGAGAAAGCCATCATTACCAGCGCAAAAACGGGCATTACCACGTTTTGAAGCCACAATCCACGCAAGATGGCGGCCAAAGGGGCTGCCAGCGCTGCGGCGGGAAGGACTTTCCAAATGGAGCGTAACTCCGTGTTGAATTGGGGATGAAAGAGACCTCCTAGCCAGCCTGCCAGCAGCCACCCCATCAGCATCGGCAAAAAAGTGGTCAACCAGCGGCCGCCGGCCAGCGAGGTGGCGTGTGTGGCGAAGCCGAGAAAGGTAACCAGCAGCAAAATAACCCCATCCAGCAGGATTAACGGGATGACAGGCGGAAACATGGGACGACTCCTCACCTGATTATCCTAACCCATCTGAATAGTGGAGTCAAGAAATTGATTACTTTAAGTAGCGGTCGAAAAATTCAATCGAACGCTGCATGGCAAGGCTGAAACTGTTGGCGAGGTTATGATCGTTGCCGGGGTAGGTGTAAAACTCCACCGGTTTACCGGCTGCCTGCATGGCATCGTACAGGCGCTGCGAGAAATAGACCGGCACGACCGAATCTTCAACGGCGTGATGCAGTTGCAACGGCCCGCTGATTTCTTGAACGAAGGCAATCGGTGAAATTGACTCCCAAAACGAGGGATTCTCTTCCGGTGAGCCGTAGGTTTGCACGAGCTGCTGGGTAAATCTGCGCCCGCCGGTGGCAGAGAGGGTGGCAATGGGAGTTGGCCGCCAGCGCCTCATCAGGTCTTCATACGAGCCGACCACCCCCGCCCAAATGACCCCTGCCTTAATATCCGTTGTGGTGACCATGGCGCGCAGGGTAATATGGCCGCCCATGGAATGTCCCCACATGCCAATTTTTTGCGGATTGGCCTGAGGGTAGCGCTTCAGGGAAGCCACGGCGTTGAGAACATCAATGGTGTAGTCGGGGTTGCCGTATGCGCCGCGTGCCTCGCCTTCGGAGTTGCCGTGACCGCGGTAATCCGGCCGAAAGACGATGTAGCCGCGGCTGGCAAAGCCATTGACGTAAGCCACATAACGTTCGGTGGTGCGGTATTCGCGGGGTGGAATGTAACCATGGTTGAAAACAATGACCGGAAAGCCGCCGGGTGGCGGCTCGCCGAAGGGAATGGTCATCAGCGCGTAGATTTTCAAGCCGTCCGAAAGGTAGGAAACCACAAAACGGTCGAAATTCCCTCCGGAAGCCAGCTTTTCTTCAAAGGTAATTTCACTGCCCGGGTATTCTCGCTGACGCATGGACTGGATGGTGAGGGGGTGAAGTGTGGGGGTTGGGGTGAAGGTGGCAGTTGGGGGCAGTGTTGGGCTGGGGGTGTGTGTTGGCGGGGGAGTTGGGGTGATGCTGGGGCGGGGCGTTGCAGTGGAATCCGGCGGGGGAACATCCGGGCCGGGCAGGTTCATACAGCCGTCCATCAGCATGATGGAAAGGAACAAAAAAAGGAAAAAGAACGGCCATCTGTATTTGGACATCTTGTATCCAGAATTGCATTGTAAAGGGAGGTTTGCCGGGCTGTCAAGTCACTGGTTGGTTGTTTCATTTCGGTTGCGCAGCGGATAATTCTGGGCTAAACTAAAAGTATGCACCCCGGTGAACGGATGATTTTTTTGGGAATTGACCCCGGTAGCGGCCGCGAGGCGTTGACTTATGTTGCACTGGATGCTGAAAAACGAATTCTGGCCATCGGTGGGGGAAAAATTCACGATGTGCTGGCTTTTGCGGCCGGTCAGGGTGAGGCACTGGCAGCGGTAAATTGTTTCAATGCCCATCCGAAAGAACTGCCGGCAGCAGAGGTGCAGCAACGCCTTTTCCCGGAACTGGCGGATGATTTATTTGGCCGGTTAAGAAAAGAGGCAGCAGAAAGGCTGGAAACCCAAACGGCATCCGGTTTGACCGGTATGGTCGAGAAAGACAGCCGCAGCGCCAGACAGCGGGCGCAAATTCTATTGCAAAACTTACAGGAATTAGGCTACTCGCCTTTTCCTGAGGATGATGCAAAAAAGCAGTGGCTGCGTGTATCGGCGTACGGAGTTTTCCTGTCCCTGTGCGGGGGACGATTGTTCGAGGCTCGTTCGCTGGAAGGCCGTTTGCAGCGGCAATTGATTTTGTTCGAAGAGAAACTGCCGCTCAAAGACCCGATGGATTTTTTTGAAGAAGTGACCCGACGGCGCTTGCTTTTGGGCAGGCTGCCGTATGAATTGCTGCATACCACCGGTGAATTGAACGCCCTTGCGGCGGCATATACGGCCTGGCTGGCAGTGTTTGCCCCGCAGCGGCTGCGCGAAGAACCGGATGCCGGCGAGGGCCGCTGGTATTTGCCCGTCCTGCCGCCGAACGATCAAAACTGAGCCTTGCTAGAACACCAGATGAGAAATAAATCCCGCCGGCTTCGGGATATTAAAATTCAATTAGAGTTTTCCTAAAAGCCTTTACAATCTAAGGCTTTTCAAGATAATTACAATTAGGATAAAAGAAGAGGTCATTATGGTCAACGTAAAAATGTGGGTAAAAGCATTACAGGTGATTCCTCATGTTGAGCGTGAGGAATGGCAGCGGCTGGATGTCATCTCCAAATGGTTGATTTCCACGCGGGCAGCGGTACTGATTATGACTTTCATCTCGGCGGCAATTGCCGGTCTGCTGGCGCTGCGCGCCGGGCAGTTCGATGTGGTGCGCTGGCTGATGCTGGTCATCGGCCTGATTTTTGCCCACGCCACCAATAACCTGCTCAATGATCTGACCGATTATTCTCGCGGTGTGGATACGGATAATTACTACCGCACTCAATACGGGCCGCAGCCTTTGGAACAGGGCTTGTGGAGCCGCAAAACGCACCTGTTGTATGCGGCGGTGACCGGCCTGATTGCCGTGGCAGCAGGGGCGTATCTGGTGGCAGTCAGCGGGATTCTTGCACTGTGGCTGCTGCTGGCAGGGGCTGTGTTTGTATTGTTTTATACGTACCCGCTCAAATACATCGGGCTGGGCGAAATTGCCGTGCTGGTGGTGTGGGGGCCGTTGATGATCGGCGGCGGTTATTATGTGATCACCGGTCAGTGGGACTGGTATGTGGCGCTGGCTTCTCTGGCTTATGCGCTCGGCCCGACGACGGTGATCTTTGGCAAACACATTGATAAATTGCAGCAGGATAAGGAAAAGGGCATCCGTACCCTGCCGGTCATTTTAGGCGAAACCCGCTCGCGATACATGGTGCTGGCTATGATTGCCTTGCAGTACCTTTCGGTTATTGCGCTGGTGGCCGTGGGTTACTTTTCGCCGGTCATGCTCATCGTCTTACTGGCGTGGCTCAACCTGCCTCCGGTGATTCGGGTGTTCAGCAATCCGCGCCCGACGGAGAAACCGCAGGACGCCCGGCTGGCTGCCGGATGGCCGCTCTATTTTGTGGCTGCTGCGTTCTATCAAAACCGAAGGTATGGGATGTTGTTACTTTTGGGTTTGATTTTGCAATTATTCATTGGCTGAACAGGGTTTTATCGGTTGGGCAGCGGGAACTGCTCAACCGCCAAAATCTTGCCTCCAGGTAAAGGGTTTTGGGAAATTGGGTGTGCAAATGGCGTGCGGTCAACCGCACGCCATTTGCCATTTTTAACCAAACCTTAACTTGACAAACAATCTTTGTTGATTATAATTTTTATTAGAAAATGATTATTGATAAGAAAAGGTTTTCCATGAACACAGAGGAACGGTTAAAAAATATCCTTCAAAGATTGCAAAAGAACGGCTACCGCATGACACCCCAGCGGGTGGCGATTTTGCGTGCGTTTATCTCTGCGCAGGATCACCCCACGGTGGAACAGATCTACCGCCGCGTATGCCGCGATTTTCCAATGACCAGCCTTGCAACGGTGTATAAGACCGTTGCTTTGCTGAAAGAAATGGGTGAAGTGATCGAGATCAGCGGCGATTTGCAGGGCAGCCGTTACGATGCCTTCCATCCCGAACCGCACCCTCACCTGATTTGCACCCAATGTGGGCAAATTTACGACGGCGAAAACGTGGATGTTCAACCGGTCGTGGCGGCCCTGCAGTCCCAGTCGGCCTTTCAGGTTTCCACATACCGGCTGGATCTCTACGGTGTTTGTGCCAATTGTCAGTCACAAACCAATTCCATCTAAGTTTGGAGGAACAAAATGGCAACCTTAAAATCGAATACAATTTTTGACGAACGACAACCCGAAATTGAGATTACCCAATCCAATCGTGAAGCAGTCATTGAAATGCTCAACCGTCTGCTGGCCGATGAGCACGTGCTGATGCTGAAAACCCATAACTATCACTGGAACGTACTGGGACCCAGTTTTGACCCGATGCACAAATTTTTCGGCGAGCAGTACGAAATGCTGGACGACATTGTGGACGATGTGGCCGAGCGCGCCCGTGCATTGGGCGGTAAAGCGGTCGGCACCATGCGCGAATATCTGGATCTGACCCGCCTGAGCGAACACCCCGGCGAATATCCGGATACGATGACCATGATCGCTAACCTGCTGGCCGACCACGAAACCATCATCCGCGAACTGCGCAAAGATATTGATGAGTGTATGGATAAATACGGCGATGTCGGCACCAGCGACTTTCTGACCGATCTGATTCGCCAGCACGAAAAGATGGCCTGGTTCTTGCGCTCGTTTTTGCAGGAATAAACCACGCTTGAATTTGGTTTTTTGCCCCTCGTAAGAGGGGCTTTTTTTATTCGATGTGGATTTTAGAAACAAATAAATGAGCTGCTTCGTTCTGCAGCGTACCAAGGCCCAGCCGCCCCTCCGGCGTAAAGGTTGCGTATTGATTGTCAATCCAGATCACCAGCCCCAGCCGGCCGCGCGGGGTGAGGGGGGGTTCAAACAACGATTCCCCGTCCACATAGAAACGCACAAGACGAGGCTGCCATTCCAGCCGGTACTCATGGGGTTGTGCCACCTGCACATCGAGGAGGGCCGCGTCTTGTTGAATGATGGAACTGGCAATGCGGCGCAGCCAGCGGGCGGCAACCGGTACAGCCAGCAAGGGCAGCCCAATTAACGCCGGGGCGAGCAGAACGGAAGGGATTAATGGTGAGCGGAAAACGGCTGCCAGAAACCCGCTGGCGGGCAGGTCATCGCGGAGGCTGAGGCAATTAGGCGGCGAGGCGTGGAAGAACCAGGCTGCATTGGGCAGCACCGGCAGGCGGCGAGCGCTGCCTTTGGCACCCAACGAAAGGCTGAACGGGTCGTTCCAGAAGCCGAAACCCCACGTGCCGGGCAGGTCGGCGGCAGAGACCTGAGCGGTGAGCGAGAGGGTGACCGGCGGCTGCCAGCGGAAGCGGTGGCGCGGCAGGCGGCGGTAGTCGTCCAGCTGCGCCACCCGGTAGGATCCGGCTGCGCCGGACGGTAAGCGGAGCAGCCAGCCGTTTTCACCCAGAGCGTCAATTCCGGCTTGATCGGCAGGGATGCTCAGGAAATTTAGAGTGAGAGAATTGGGCATTTTTGATATTGTCATAACCCATTATAATGAAAATTACTTCC
Organism: Chloroflexota bacterium; assembly: GCA_040754815.1. Taxonomy (GTDB): domain Bacteria; phylum Chloroflexota; class Anaerolineae; order Anaerolineales; family Anaerolineaceae; genus Bellilinea. Next base: position 594,971 of record JBFMBX010000001.1, on the reverse strand, counting down.
GATCAACCTGTATGAATTAATCGCAGGTCAAACATGAAATGCAAATAAAACTCTCCATAATTCTCTTGCTTTTGGTTTTGGTGGGGGTGGCCTGCCAGCGTTTACCCATCCCACCTCAAACTCTAACACCAGGAGCCACATTACCCGTAAACTCGCCTGAACCCACCGCCTCGCCGACTTCTACCCGCACCTCTCATCCAACCAACACACCTCGCCCTAGCCAGACTCCCTCAGCCACGCCGGAACTGTTCGACTGTATGCCGCCGGCAGAGGATGTGCCTTCGCCTCCCGATTCGATTCAAATTTTGTATGTCAACGAGAACGCGGTCTGGCTGTGGGATGAGACCACCCGTCAAAAAACGCCCGTGGAATTGCCCCCCGATGCGGTTGGGCCGCACCTTTCACCGGGCGGCCGTTACATTGCTTTTCTGACGAAAGGGAAAGAAGTTTCACCTTCGGATAAACCGCTGGAAGGAATACCCCTGCGCATCCTCGACCGGCTGGAAAATGCCCTTCTGGAAATTGGCGAATTCAGTCCTCGTACAACGCATGAACAGTATCCCCTTGCCGAACGGGTGTATTTGCAATTTGATTGGGAAACCTCCCCAGAGAAAGCCGGGATGACGGAAGCATTGAAAATAGTTGTCTTTGCCGAACCGTGGGGGTTGGGTACGGAAAGCACCATCGGCGAACGCTACCGGCTTAGCCTGCCGGATGGAAAGAGAACATCCCTCACCGAAGAAGCTGCACCGAGGGGAGCGAGTTCACCGGATGGACGCTATGAAATTTCCGATCATCCGCAGGGTTTGAGAGTGTTCGACCATCAAAGCCGGCGAGAGCAGATTATTCCCCTTGAACCGGCCTGCCCCGATCCCGAGGTGTGTTACCTGACCGGCCAGCGGAACATCGTCTGGCGGCTTGATTCGAGCGGTTTTTATACCACGACAACGCAGAATGCTTTTTTTGACGAGCGCGCCGAAACGACCCTCTATTTTGTGCAAATTGAACCGCAGGTCAGTGTTGAGGAAGTGGCCGTCATTCGGGCAAATCCGTGGACTTTTTCTTTTTCGCCGGACAGGCAATTTCTGGCTTTCTGGAATCAGCCGGATGTGGATAACGCCCCGCAAAAAACCTATAACTGGGTCGGGTTGAGCCTGATGGATTTAGAGACCCTGCAAGTACGCCGTTATACGCAGGGCTGGGTGCTGCGGCTGGCGGGCTGGAATCCGGATAGCCGCCGCTTTTTGCTGACTTCCAGTCCGTTTGGCGGGCCAAACCCAATTGTCAAAAGGCTGGCCGTAGCAGATCTCTGCCACCCGCCTGACGATCTGGTTGTACCGCCCAAACAGGCCATCATGGAAACAGTGTGGCTGGACACCAGGCGGGTGTTGATGTGGACAGCCCCCGAGGAAGGTATCCCGGATCGTTATCTGGCAGGCATGTATTTTTATGATCTTAGCAGAGGAAGCGAACCGGTCAGGATAGATGAAGTGGTGCAGGATTACTTTCAGCCCTACGGACTGCGCCACGAATTCGTTATTTTGAAATGAGCGGGTGTTTTCCTTGACAGGTTTTCACCCTCAGGTATAATGCCAACATCGAGAAAGACCAAGCCGGAATCCAGTAACCGCTTCTGGACGTTCAGAGAGCCGGCGGCAGGTGCAAGCCGGACGACCATGCGGTGAATTCCACTCCGGTTGCCTGTTCGAGCAGGCAGGTTGCCTTCGCAAGGGCGCAGAAGTGCCGTAAGAAGGACGGGCAGGACCGTTATCTCCCTCAACGAGGCTGTCCCATAAACGGGCAGCGAAAGCAGGTGGCACCACGAGATGCTCCCCCCTCGTCCTGCACGGGCGCGGGGGTTTTGTATTCATCCTAACGGAGGTGAGTTGATGCTGGACTTGAACCTGATTCGTGAAAAACCCGAAGTGGTGCGCAAAGCGCTGCGTGACCGTCAGATGGAAGATGGAGTGGTGGAGCGCGTGCTGGAACTGGATGCCCGCCGCCGGGCGCTTCTGACCGATGTGGAAGCCAAAAAAGCGGAACGCAATGCTGTTTCCAAAGAAATCGGACGGATGAAAGATCCCGCCGAACGGCAGGCGAAAATCGAGGCCATGCGGCTGCTGGGTGAGCGCATTGCCGAACTGGACGAGCAGGTGCGGCAGGTAGAGAGCGACCTGCAAGCGCTGGTGGCAACCATTCCCAACATTCCCCATCCCGATACCCCTTACGGCACGGGTGAACATGACAACCGGGTCGTGCGCCAGTCCGGCGAAATTCCACAGTTGGACTTTCAGCCCCTACCGCACTGGGATTTGGGCGTCAATCTCGGCATCATTGACTTTGAACGCGGGGTGAAGATCACCGGATCGCGGTTTTACATCCTCAACGGCGCCGGGGCGCGCCTGCAGCGCGCACTGATTGCGTGGATGCTAGACCTGCACATCCGGCAGGGATATGAAGAACGCTACCTGCCCTTCATGGTTAAATCGCAGACGCTGTTTGCCTCGGGGCAGTTACCGAAATTCGCTGATAACCTATATCACGATGCCGAAGAGGACTTCTGGAATGTGCCTACAGCCGAAGTGCCGCTGACCGGTATGTTCATGGACGAAGTGCTGGACGAAGCCAGCCTGCCGCGCCGCTTTACGGCTTATACGCCTTGCTTCCGGCGGGAGAAGATGAGCGCCGGGCGGGATGTGCGCGGTATCAAGCGAGGACATCAGTTCGATAAGGTGGAAATGTACATTTTCTGCCGGCCGGAAGAATCCATGCGCGAACTGGAAAAAATGGTTGCCGATGCCGAGCAGACCTGCGCCGAACTGGGGTTGACCTATCGAGTGGTGCAGCTATGCACGGGGGATCTGGGCTTCAACGCGGCCATCACTTACGATATCGAGGTATGGGCGCCCGGCTGCGGCGAGTGGCTGGAGGTTTCCTCGGTTTCCAATGTGATGGACTTTCAGGCACGGCGGGCGAACATCAAGTACCGGCCGGCCGATGGCGGCAAAGCCCGTTTTGTCCATACCCTCAACGGGTCGGGGCTCGGTCTGCCGCGCACACTGATCGCCGTGCTGGAAAACTACCAGCAGCCGGACGGCAGTGTTGTCGTGCCGGAGGTGCTGCGGCCGTGGATGGGCGGAATCGAAGTCATCCGCCCGCAAGGTTAACATCCGATGCAGGAAGCATTGCAGGCAGCCTTTCCGTGGATTATTCTGGCCTTTTTGCTGCTCGGGCAGGCGGCAACGCTGGTGCCGCTCCTGCCCGGGCTGTGGATTCAGTGGGCGGCGGCGCTGGTCTATGGGCTGGTCAACGGCTTTGACCTGACCGGCGGCCTTCTGTTTGGAATCATCACCGTTCTGGTGCTGATTGGCGGGATTATTGACAATGTGGCGATGGGTGCTTCGGCAAAGTCCAGCGGGGCTTCGTGGCTTTCGATTGGAGCGGCTTTGCTGGGCGGTGTGGCCGGCTCGCTGATCTTCCCGCCGTTGGGCGGATTGATTCTGGCGATGGGCGGTATTTTCATTGTGGAGTATCTGCGCATTCGCGATTGGCGCAAAGCATGGGAGTCAACCCGCGGGCTGGCCGTCGGCTGCGGCTGGGGGGCAGTGCTTCGTTTTATCTTTGGGTCGCTGGTGGTGGTGGTCTGGCTACTATGGGCTTTCGTGTTTTGAGAATTAATTGATTTTGATAATCCTGCCGCCGGTGATGCGCGGTAATTCACGCGGGTCAAGTTTAAAAACGGCGTTGGGTGTGCCGGCCGCTGCCCATACTTCCGGGTATTGGAGCAGGTCTTCGTCAATATAAGCGGGCAGTGGATGGCTGTGTCCCACCGGCGGCACGCCGCCAATGGCAAACCCCGTCTGGTCACGCACAAAGTCGGCTTCGGCTTTCACAATCGGCTCGCCAATCAAGGTAGCAAGTTTGCGCTCATCCACGCGATTGCTGCCGCTGACCAGCACCAGCACCGGCTTATGGCTGGTCTGCGTGCGAAAGATGAGCGATTTGACGATTTGTCCGACCTGACAGCCGACTGCCTGAGCGGCTTCGGGTGCGGTACGTGTGGAGGCGGGCAGTTCTACCACCTGACAGGGCAGCCCCAGTACCTTCAGAGTTGCCTGTACTTTTCTGGCGCTCTGGCTTAAGGATTGTTCGCTCATGCTTGTTTTTTACCTCGTTTGGGTGGTTTATCCACCGGTTGCGGCGGTGGAGGCCAGGTGAAGGCGGGGATCTGGTTGATATGAACGACCAGCGGACGCTGTTCCGGCTGAAGGCGAATCAACGAGAGGGAAGCCGGAAAAATGGTCAACCGGTGAAAATCATTGATGGCCATGTTCAGGTAATGCACCAGTGCCAGTCGGATGATATCGCCGTGAGCCACCACGGCAATGATCGCTTCCGGCGGGGGTTTTTGCCCTTCTTCCGGCGGCCGGGTATGGCGGCGGGCGAGGTTTTCCAGTTCCTGTACCACCCGTTGCTGCACTTCGGCCAGCGTTTCGCCCTGCGGAAAACGCACACTGGCGGCATCTTCTTTAACGAGTTTCCATAATCTATTGCGGCGCAGTTGTTTGTAGGTGCGCCCCTGCCAGTTTCCGTAATCCACTTCACTGAAAGCGGGACACACTTGCAGGGACAGCCCGCGGCCTTCTGCCAGTGGTTGGGCTGTTTCTACGGCGCGTTCAAGCGGGCTGGTATATACGGCTTCGATGGGGGCGTGTTCCAGCGCTTTTGCCAGTGCCTGAGCCTGTTTTCGTCCATTTTCGTTCAAATGGATGCCGGGCAGGCGGCCGGCAAGGCGGCGGTGCATGACATCGTTTTCACCGTGACGAATCAGGAGAATCAGCGTCACTGTCTCTCTCCGTTTGCGGCGGTTCTTCCATTCCCAGCGCTCGGGCTTGTGCTTTTCGCCAGCGTTCCAGTCTTTGGGCAACTTCTGCCTCGTAGCCTTGATTGGAGGGGGTGTAGAAGGTCGTGCCGAGCAGTTCATCCGGCAGGTATTGCTGGCCGACATGGTGGCCGGGGAACTGGTGCGGATACTGGTAACCGACGCCGTGACCCAGTCCTTTGGCGTCGCGGCTGCTATCCATTAAATGCTGCGGCACCATACCAACGCCGTGTTCCTCGATCCATTCTTTGACTTTGAAATAGGTCAAAGCCGTGTTCGACTTAGGGGCGGTAGCAAGATAGAGCGTGGCTTCCACGATGGGAAAAATCCCCTCCGGCAGGCCGACATATTCGTAAGCATAAGCGGCAGCGGCAGCCACCTGTAAGGCACGCGGGTCGGCCAGACCGATATCCTCACCGGCCAGAATCAGCAGACGCCGCAGGATGAAGCGCGGGTCTTCACCGGCGATCATCATTTTGGCCAGCCAGTACAGGGCGGCATCGGGGTCGGAGCCGCGCACGGACTTTATGAAGGCGGAGATGGTATCGTAATGAGCGTCACCGTTGCGGTCATATAGCACGGCGCGCTTTTGGATCGATTCCTGGGCTACTTCGAGGGTGATATGAATGCAGCCGCTTTCATCGGGCTGGGTCGTCTCGACGGCCAGTTCAATGGCATTGAGCAGGTTGCGGGCATCGCCGCCGGAAACGCGAATCAGGTGGTTACGGGCATCCACATCCAGAAGGATACACTTTTTACCATAGCCTCGTTCCGGGTCGTTAAGCGCCTGTTCGAGAATCCGATTGAGGTGTTCTTCACTCAGTGGGAACAATTGAAAGAGCCGGGAGCGTGAAACCAGTGCGGGAATGACATCGAAGTACGGGTTTTCGGTGGTGGCGCCGATCAGGGTAATCATCCCGCTTTCAACATGAGGCAGCAGGGCATCCTGCTGGGCTTTATTCCAGCGATGAACTTCATCCACGAATAAAATAGTCCGCTTGCGGTGCAGGCGGCGGCGTTCGGTGGCTTCCTGAATCACCCGCCGCAGGTCGGCAACACCGGCCAGCACCGCCGAAATACTTTCGAAGTGCGCTTGCGTGCTGTTGGCGATGATTTGCGCCAGCGTGGTTTTACCGGTACCCGGCGGGCCGAAAAAGATGATCGAGGAAAACAGGCGGTCGGCTTCGATGGCGCGGCGCAGCAATTTGCCCGGCCCGATGATGTGTTCCTGGCCGATAAATTCATCCAGCGTGCGCGGGCGCATCCGTGCCGCCAACGGGGCCTCGTTTTTCATCTGTTCCTGCAAACCGTGGTTGAACAGATCCATCGTGATTCACCTGGCAATGAGTATATCACGAACCCGATGGACGAAAATCCAGAAAGGTCATACCCAGCGAGAGTGTATTTTTGGGTTAAAATTCGGGGACAGGTGAACGAGAGATGATGGATGTGAACGATTTGCAACCAAACTACAATACCGGTGCGCAAACTCCGCCTGCGGCGGTTGCGCGGCCGGTTGACCCCAACGAGCATTATCAGCCTATTCCGCTCGCGCGCCGTAAAAAGCGACGCGGTCGTCTGGGGTGTGGAGTGCTTTCTCTGCCCGCTCTGGGCATTTTGGCAGTCCTGCTTATATATTTCCTTGCACCGCTGCGCACCAATATCCTGATTCTGGGCATTGACCGCGCCCCGGATGGCAGCGCAATGGGGCGCAGTGATACCAATATCCTGCTCAGCATCAACCCCCTCCGCCCGGATGTCAAAATGCTTTCCATACCCCGCGATTTGTGGGTGAACATCCCCGGTGTGGGCGAAAACCGCATCAACACGGCGCACTTCTTTGCCGAAATTGAACAGCCCGGTTCGGGTCCGCGCGCCACGTTGGAAACCATCCGCCTCAATTTTGGGCTGGATGTGCCGTATTATGTGCGCCTGCGCTTCGACAGCGTTCAGCCGATTGTAGAAGCGATGGGCGGTATTACCATCGAACTAGAGCAGCCCATCGCCGGTTACCCCGCTGGCAGCCACACGCTGAACGGCGAGCAGGCATTGGCCTTTGCCCGCAATCGCAGCGGTACGGATGATTTTTACCGCATGGCGCAGGGGCAATTGCTTTTCAAAGCGGCCTTCCGCCAGATGCTCAACCCCGCATCGTGGGGGCGTTTGCCGGCCGTTGCCAAGGCCGTGCTGGATTCGGTGGATACCAACCTGCCGGTCTGGCTGTGGCCACGGCTGGGACTGGCTTTATTGCGCGCCGGGCCGGATGGTATTGACAACCGCACGCTGGACCGCGAAATGGTCACACCATTTACGACCAGCGGCGGGGCAAATGTGCTTCAGCCGAACTGGGAGCGCATCAATCCGCTGCTGCAGGAGATGTTTGGGCGGTAGACTCGTTGCTGGTCAGGTACTTTTGCCAGTCCTCATCGCTCATCAGGGTGATGACGCGGAACGACTCGGCAAAGGCCATTTCCTTGCCTCTGGCGGTCTCGGCTGCCCAGTTTTTGACCATCTCGGACGGGTCCCAGTCTTTCATCTGGCTTTTGTGTTGTTTTAAGGCCTCAATTTTCAAATCAATGGTTTCGTCAATACTGACGAAAGTATCGCCGTTCCCCCACGCGGTGATATAAACTTTGCGGACTTTATGCGCTTTCAGTCCTTCGGCTGCCAGCTCTTCAAAAAGGTGCGGCTGGCCGGCGGCAGGAAAAACTGCATCCAGCGCAGCGGTTGCGGCGGCGCGGTGATCGGGGTGGTTGATGTAAGTGCCGTTGGCAAATACAACCGTCGGATCGCCGCAAATGACCACTTCGGGGCGAAAGCGGCGAATCTCGCGCACCAGTTTCTTTCGCAATTCAAGGCTGGGCTGCAGCAGGCCGTCCGGCTCGCGCAGGAAAATGATCTCGCTCGCGCCGATCACCTGAGCGGCGGCGGTTTGTTCGGCTTCGCGAATCTGGGCAGCTTGCTGACGGGTGATAGCAGGATCGGCAATGCCGACATCGCCGCTGGTGCAGAGCACGTAAGAAATGCGCGTTCCCAAGCGCGCCCAGCGCGCCAGCGTACCGACGCAGGAAAATTCAATGTCATCCGGGTGGGCAACGATGACCATGGCACTTTCGGGATAATAAAAAGGTTTTTGACTCATGTGTTCTCCAATGAGATAGAACTGAGAAGATAATAACTTACGGGAGGAAGAGCGGCACGATCAAACTGAACAGGGCTGCCAGCGCAAACGCAACTGCCGGTAATATTTGCCCCGCAAGGTACAACTGCACGCCGCTGAACAGGAAGACGGCAAAAAACAAGGCCGCGGTCAGCCGCCGCAGTGCTTTTTCAACCCTGCCGATTTGCTGTTTCAATTCCGGGCTGCGAAATTCCATACGCCCCTGTTCCAGACGGGAAAGCAGCACTTCGGCGCGGCGCGGTAATGCCACCAGCGTGCGCAGGGTATCACCGGCTTCCAGCACCCACGTACGCCAGCCTTTGCCGGTCTCTTCCGAGATCAGCCGCTGGGCGTAGGGGATGATGCTGATCCATACATTGAAATTTTCGTCCAGGCCGGTACAGATTCCGCTGAGGATGGAGAGGCAGCGGCCGAGCAGAATGAGGTTATCGGGCAACTGGAAGGGGGCATCGTAGATCAGTTCGCGAAATTCGGCCACAAAAGCCATCGCCTCGCTGGTGCTGAGCTCCACCAGTTCACTGGTGGATTTTCCCCAAAAACGTTCGAAGGCGCGCTGATTTGCCTGCCGCAGCAATTCGAGATCCGCGCCGGGCAGCAAAACGCCCATGATCTGGTAGGCTTTGATCAGCCGGTCAGCATCGCGCTGCCCGACAGCGATGATCATCTCACGAATACCCGCCAGAATGGGAGGCGTAACCTCCCCGGCCATGCCAAAATCCACAAACACCAGTTTCCAGCCGGAGGGGGCATCACCCTCTTGGGGCTGGAGGGGATGGACGAACAGGTTGCCGGGGTGCGGATCGGCATGGAAAAAGTGGTCGTCCAGAATTTGTTTGAGGTAGGCATCGAAGAGCCGGCTGGCTACCTCAGCCGGGTTAATACCGGCAGCCAGCATGGTCTCTTTATCGGTAATTTTGATACCACCTACCTCTTCCAGCGTTAACACCCGCCGTGTAGTGTAAGACCAGTGAACCTGCGGGACGATGATTTCGGGATCATCCACGAAATTAGCGCGGAAGGTTTCGGCATTTTTGGCTTCGTGCAGGTAATCTATTTCTTCCAGCAGGGTGCGGCTGAATTCATCCAGCAGGGCCGCAACATTGACACGCCGCCTGACCGGCGGATACATTTCCACCCAACGGCCAACCACTCGCAGGGCTTTCAGATCGGTCTCTACAATGGATTCGATGTTGGGGCGCTGTACCTTGACCACTACCGGCAGGGGAGACTCTTTTTCGCCAGCCGGGTAAAGTTTGGCGCGGTGGACCTGCCCGATGGAGGCCGCAGCTACCGGCTGGGGTTCGAAATAAGCAAAAAGGCTCTCCAGCGGGCGTTGAAACTCGCTCTCAATCATCTGCCGGATGGCCTCGAAGGACTCGGCGGCCACTTCATCCTGAAGCCCGGCAAGTTCGCTGGTAATTTCCGATGGAAGAACATCCAGCCGCGCAGAAAGCCATTGTCCCACTTTGATCATCACACCGCCCAGTTCGATGGCCATGTGCCGGAAGCGGGCAGCAATGCGCTGTAAACGTCGGGGGCGGCTGCGCTTTGACCATCCGCCAAATCCGAGGAATGGCAGGAAAATATCCCACCAGATTACGTGCAGCAATGCTCTGCCGAAAAACCACAAAATGCGTTGATAGCGGTGTCTTAACATCTTTGTCAGGATTATATCACCGCCCATCTGCCGGACTGAGAGGAGGTGTATAATCAGATTATCTCACCACTACCGCACGACGAAACCTGCAATGACGATTAAAACGCTCCCTTCCAGCGGCGGCGGGGTGCATTTACCGGGCAGAGGGACATTCCGCGCCCTGCGGCACCGCAATTATCGAATCTGGTTCATCGGACAAACGATTTCTTTGATCGGCACCTGGATGCAAACCATGGCGCAGCAGGTGCTGGTTTACCGCTTAACCGGCTCGGCGGCTGCGCTGGGTATTGTCAGTTTTGTGGGGTTAATTCCCGTTATCCCGCTTTCTTTTTGGGCCGGTTCGCTGGCGGATCGTTACCCCAAACAGAAAGTAGTCTTGTTTGCTCAAATGGGCATGATGGCTCAGGCCATTGTTCTGGCAGTGCTGACCTGGCTAGGGGTTGTGCAAATCTGGCATGTGTACTTGCTCTCTTTCCTGTTTGGGGCGTTTACGGCCATTGACCTGCCTGCCCGCCAGGCTTTTACGGTGGATCTCGTTGAAGGAAAAGAGGATCTTACCAATGCAATTGGTTTGAATTCGGCCATGTTCAATACGGCGCGTGCCCTTGGTCCTGCACTGGCCGGCATGGTTGTGGCCGCTACCGGCGAGGCGATGGCTTTTTCACTGAACGCGGCCACTTTTCTGGCAGTGATCGCCAGTTTACTGCTGATGCGCGACCTGCCCAACTCTTCCCGTCCGCCTCATCAACGCAGTGACACAGTTAAACACATGATTGAGGGGATGCGGTTTGTGTTTTCCAACCGTGCGATCAGCGTGCTGATCAGTCTGGTGGCGGTCAGTGCGTTTCTTTCCATGCCGTTCAATACGCTCATGCCTGTCTTTGGCGGTGAAATTCTGATGGAGAGTGCCAGGCCGGTCATCGCCTTTTTTTGCGATCCCCAACGGGGATTGTTCCACTGCCAGTCTCCGGAAGCTCTGCCGCTGGGTATATTGCTGACGACAGTAGGCATTGGCGCGGTGATTGCAGCCCTGAGCGTGGCTTCTCTGCCATCTTCGGCCCAGCGCGGCCGCTGGCTGACTTTCGGAAATCTGGCTTTCCCTGCTCTGCTGATTGGCTTTGCGCTTTCACGTTCGTTTATCTTATCGGTGCTGGTTATGTTGGGGGTGGGGTTTTGCTTCGTGCTGCAAAATGCGCTGGCGAATACGCTGCTGCAAATTGCTTCGCCGGATGAATTGCGAGGCCGGGTAATGAGTTTTTATACCATGACCTTTCAGGTGACCATGCGGCTGGGTGGTTTGCAGGCCGGCCTGGTGGCCGATTGGTTTGGAGCGCCCTTTTCGATTGGCGTGGGGGCGGTTGTCTCCCTGCTCTATGGGTTGTTTATTGCCCTGCGTTTCCCCGCTGTGCGTGAAATGAAGTAAGACCGGCCGGCGGTGAAATTGCCATGCCGCCTGCCTTTTTTTCTTTTCCCGAATTGACGTTAAAATTAATTAGCGGGATTGTCGAGCGGATTCGGCATATCTGAAAAATAATCAAAAATTTAGGGGTTGAGAGGCTTTCGATACTCTTCTACGGGTATTGCCCGGAGGTGAGGATAAGATGATTCGTGTTGAGGGTGAATATTTCAAGGACGAGCATGGCCGCACTTTGATTCTGCGGGGAGTCAATCTGGCCGGTTCCAGCAAAGTGCCGGTTTCACCCGATGGGGCGACTTTCCGCAGTGAACGATTTTTCGATCATCGCGCCGTTTCTTTTGTCGGGCGTCCGTTTCCGTTAGCGGATGCCGATGAACATTTCCGCAGGCTGAAGGCGTGGGGATTGACCTTCCTGCGTTTTCTGGTCACCTGGGAAGCGATTGAACACGCCGGCCCCGGTCAGTACGATGAGGCTTATCTGGATTACATCCGTGCGGTGCTGCAAAAAGCAGCCGAATACGATATTCAGGTATTTATTGATCCGCATCAAGATGTGTGGAGCCGTTTTTCCGGGGGGGACGGCGCGCCGGGCTGGACACTGGAAGCGGTGGGGTTCGATCTTCGAAATCTCCACGAAACCGGCGCGGCCATTGTCCATTCCCAATTCGGCGATCCGTTCCCCAAAATGGTGTGGCCTTCCAATAGCAGCAAACTGGCTTCCGCCACCATGTTCACGCTTTTCTTCGGCGGCAATCATTTTGCTCCGCAGACGAAAATCGAAGGTGAACCGGTTCAGGAATATTTGCAACGCCATTATATTCAGGCAATGAGTCGGCTGGCCGAGCGCGTTTGCGATTTACCCAATGTGGTGGGATACGATGTTTTCAACGAGCCATTACACGGCTATATCGGCTGGAAGCGTCTGGATCAACGCGAGGGGGTGCTGCAAACCGGAGATACCCCCACGCCGTTTCAATCCATGCTGTTGGGAGCGGGGTATCCACAGTGGGTGGAGGTCATGGATCGGCGGGTGTTCGGTATTCACCGGGTTGGCAAACGGCTGGTCAATCCAAAGGGGGTATCGGCGTGGCGGGAGGGATATGGTTGTATCTGGCGGCAACATGGGGTTTGGGATGTGGACAGAAGCGGGAAACCGGTCTTGCTTCAACCGGAGTATTTCCGGTACGTTGACGGCAAAGAAGCGGATTTTGCCAACGACTTCCTGAAACCGTTTATCAACCGCTATGCTCAGGCCATCCGAAAGGTGCACCCCGACGCGTTGATTTTCATCGAAGGGGAGGCGTTCAATTCGGTTCCCTGCTGGGGAGCGGAGGATGTGCCGGGTATTGTCTATGCTCCCCACTGGTATGATGCTTTTGTGCTGTTCTTCAAATCCTTTGTGCCGTGGCTGGGGGTGGATGTGCGCAACGGCGGACGGCTGGTTTTTGGTCAAAAAAACATTCGCCGATCATTTGCGGAACAAATTGCCCATTTTCGGGAACAGGCCCGCCGTTGTTTGGGCAATGCACCGGTTTTGATTGGCGAGTTTGGCATTGCCTTTGACCTGAACAACAAGCGGGCTTACCGCACCGGTGATTATTCCCTGCAAATCAAGGCACTGGATCGCAGCCTGCGGGCGATGGACGACAATTGCATGAGTTTCACGCTCTGGAATTACACGCCGGATAACACCAATGAACGCGGCGATCTGTGGAATGACGAAGATCTTTCCATTTTCTCCCGCGATCAGCAGACCGATCCTGCGGATATTCATTCCGGCGGGCGGGCGCTGCCTGCACTTTTGCGGCCTTATCCGTTATGCACCGCCGGTCAACCCCTGCGCATGGAGTTTGACTTCCGCAGCGGTCTGTTCCGCTACCGCTTCCGCCATGACCCGGCGGTGAGTGCGCCGACCGAGCTGTATGTACCGGCTTATCAATACCCGCAGGGCTGTGTGGTGGAGGTTTCGGACGGCGAATTTGAGCTGGACCTGACTTCGCAGCGGCTGCTTTACCGTCACACCATGCAGCAGGCCGAGCATGAAATCATTTTGCGGCGGGCCGGTAAAGCGGTAAAGGGCGGTCGTTGATGCGTTCGAGGGTCAACCACGAGCCGTATTGTTTGAGCCATTGTTTACGGGCTTTATAATCGGGCAGAATGCGGGCGACCTCCGCCCAGAAAGCGCGGCTGTGGTTGGGGTATTTCAGATGCACCAGTTCATGAACGATGATGTAATCCACAATATCCAGCGGAGCCATCGCCAGCCGCCAGTTGAAGGCGACATTGCCATTGCTGCTGCAGCTGCCCCAGCGGGTGCGCGCTTTGCTGGTGCGCACTTTTATGGGTTCTTTGCCGACCAGGTCTGTGAAATACGGCAGGCGCAACGTCAGAGTTAGATTGAGATGGTTGGTCAGGAACTTTTGCAAAACCGCCTGTGCGTGGGGTAACAGGTCGCTGCTCATTACCAGACGGGTGGTTTCCAGCCGCAAGACGGAGTCCTGGGTTTTGATGATCCGCAGCGGGTATGACTGGCCGAGTACATAAATCAAATCGCCGCTTTGAAGGGGGCGGTTGGCGAGTTTTGCCCGTTCGGCCTGTTCTTTCAAAACTTCTTGACGGTGTTTTTCAATCCACTCCCTCTTGCCGGCCACCCATTCCAGAATGTCCTTTTGGGGCAAACGCAGGGGCGCGCGCACTTCCAGCGTGCCGTCCGGCCGGATAATCAGTGCAAGGGTCTTGCGTTTGGTGCGAACCAGCCGGTCAATTTTGGGGGGATTCACGGCGCGCTGCTCCCATAATAGCGTTCGATTGCCTGATGATCTGCTTCGATAAGATACACATCCATGTGGCCAAAACCTGCCAGCCGCCGAACGGTGGAGAAATCGAAAAAGCCGTAATCCGGCCCGCGCTCGCGGATGACCTGTTCAAGAGTTTGCTGATGAGCGGTGCTGACCAGCACAAAGGCGCGGCGGAACGGCACATCACGGCGGATTAATTCCTGCGGCACTTCGTACTGATAAAAATAATACCACAGCGGGGCATCCTCCGGCGCGGTGATGATGACAACATCCCCTTCCTGTACCTCATTTTTCAGGTAGCGGACGGCTTGCTCCACATCCCCGAAGCGTTTTTCACCCAACGGTGCCTGCTGGGCGACCCATATACCGCTGCCGGCCAGCATGACGAGGGCAATAACAACCAGCGTACTTTTCCGCCAGCGCAGGGGCAGAACGGTTTGAAGAAGAAAAGTGAGGCCGGCGCTGGCCCAAAGGAGCATGAGCGGGACGAGGAAGAGCCAGATTTTAGCCCATGGGTTTGGCCGCTGGATGAACACGATCACCGGCAGGATCAGCAGGCCAACTTGCAAAGGTACGGAAAGCGTGCTGAGGCGGCGGTGAAAAAACCATCCTGCAAACCAGCCGATGAGATACAGTCCAACCAGCACGGGATGGACGGCATGGGTCCATTCCTGCCAAGTTTCCGATAGGCGGGATTGCAGGGTTGGCAGGAACCATTCCCGGGCAACCGGCTCAATCCACTGATTGGCAATCACGGCAGAAACGCCGCTGTTGAGAAAGACCGGCAGGTAGAACAAACCGGCCAGTGTCAGCGTCAGACTGCCGCTGACAAACAACGCCAGCGGAAAGGTGGCGCGGCGAACAGGCGGCAGCCTGCCGCTGAGCCAGATAAACGCCATCCAGAAATAGACCATAGCCAGCGAATAGACAAACACCGGCACGGTGTATAACCCCAGTGCGCCAAAAATTGCCAGTAAAAGCCACAAAAAGGAATTGCCCTTGCGGCTCAAACTCACCGCAAGCGTGAAGTTCCAGAGCGTGAACAGGGCCAGCAGGGTGTAGCCGCGCGCATTGACCGAATAATCCACCAGCACGGGGGCGAGGGCAATGCTCAAACCGGCAAGCCGCGCCGCCTCGGCGGTGTAAAGCCGCCGTGCCAGCCAGTAGCCAAAGGGTGCCAGCAGGCTGCCGGCCAGCAAGGCCGGCAGGCGTACCGTCCAGGGCTGGATACCGAAAAGGCGGTAGGAAAGATGCACCAGCAGGGTGTGGAATAAATGATTGTTAGGGTAGTGGTAGTCGCTCAGCCCCAGCCGCAACGGCTGAACGGCAAACACACTGAAAGTATAGGCTTCATCGTGCTCCATCGGCACATGGACAAAAAAGATACGCAGGATGAGCCCCAGCAGGAACAACAAAAGTGCCGGCAGCCAGAATTCCCGTTGGCGCAGGGAATGGAGGCCGTCTTTCAGGGCCGCTTGGGTCTCAGCGGGCAGGTTTTGAAGGGCAGTGGTCAGGTTGCCTCTCAGCCATTTCAAAACAGAAAAAACGGTGCGGGGATAGCGGCGGATGAGAAAAGCCAGTATAAGAAAGAATATACCGCCGCCTGCCAGCAGGGTTTGGAGCGCTGCCCAAAGGGCGGCAGTAAGCAGGTCAAGGCTGCCGTCACGGCTCAGGGCATCACCCAGCGGCCGGATAGTGGGGTAGGGCAGTGCGGCGGTAATGATTAATCCGCTTCCCGCTACAAACAGGAACCAGAAAAGCAGGCGGCTCAGCCTTTGGGCAGGGTCATCCGCTGAGGAAGGCGCTGGACGGCTCATGAGTGTTCCCCTCTGGCGGCGCAGGGTGATTAGCGGGTGGTGCGGCGAATTTGATAGACATCGAAATCGCGGGCCACAATGGTGCGCTCGAAGACCGATTGAGCCTCTGCCAGAATATCCTTTTCGCGGTAGCGCCTTGACAGGTGAGTGAGAAACAACTGACCCACCTGTGCTGCCTGGGCCAGTTCGGCCGAGCGGCGGGCGGTCATGTGGCCAAAGTGGCGCGCCATTTCGGCTTCTTCTTCCAGATAGGTCGCCTCTATGACCAGTGCATCGGCACCGCGTACAATGTCGGCGAGGTTGGAAGGATCACCGACATCCCCAACAATGGCAAGACGCGTGCCGGGGCGAAATTCACCCAGCACCATCTCGGGTTGGATGATGCGCCCGTCCTCCAGTTGCACGCTGTTGCCATCCACCAGCTGGCGGCGGAGCGGCCCGTTGGGGATGCCCAACGCTTCGGCTTTTTCCGGCAGGAAGGGGCGGCGGCCTTTTTCCTCGAATAGGTAGCCAAGGCTGTCTGAACCGCGATGGGAGACGGAGAACGCCTGGATAGTAAAATCCTCGGCTTCGAAAATCACCCCCGGCTGTACCGCACGCAGGTGAAGCGGCATGGGTGGTTCGGCGCCGCGCAGCACCACGCCGTAAATCAGATCGTAAATGCGCTCCAACGCGCTGCGCGAGCCGATGATTTCCAGCTGGTCTATTGTTTCCCAGCGCATGAAAGTTGAAACCAGACCGGCCAGACCAAGAATGTGATCGAGGTGCGCATGGGTGATCAACACACGGTTGAGGTTCTTGAACCCGATACCCGATTGCAGGATCTGGCGCTGAGTGCCTTCGCCGCAGTCCACCAGAAAGCGGTATTCATCCTTTTTGACCACCAGCGCGGGCAGGTTGCGGCGTACCGAAGGGGCAGAAGCAGAGGTGCCTAAGAAAACGATTTCAAACAAGGCCGGAGTAATTCCTTCAATAAACAGGGATAAAGCCTGCGCGGCCTTTTCTCAAAGGCGGGCAGGCGGGCATCACCAATGCAGGCTTTATTTTACCTTACCTCGCCGCTTCTGCAAGGATTTGGATTGGGTGGCGGGATGGGAAAGAGGAATTGTGCCACGGCTTGTGCATCAGCCGCAGGCGAAGGGGCGAGATTTTACCGTAAACTCTCATCATAACTATTGAATTCGATCAAGTTCTCTTCGGGGTCGAAAAAGTAAAACATATGACAGTGCAACCAGCTCGATGTATTTGAATGGATGATCTCAATGCCGAGCTGCTCCAACCGTTTCTTTTCAGACTCAAAATCGTCCAGTGCAATCCTGATTGCAAAATGAGAAAGGGTGGTCAGCCTGGGCTCGGTTTTGGGAGATTTACCTCGCGTGAACCAATCCATCCACTTTTCTTCGAAAAGTGCCAGATGGTCATTCCCTGCCCCAACTGCATAAAATATAATGGTACCCTTGCTATCGTTGATTTCTCGGAGAACTTCCAGACCGATTATCTGTTCGTAAAATTTACGCATCAGAGCAAGGTCGTGGACACGCAACGCTATTTCAGCAATTCCTGTAATTGATTGGTTAGGCTGGTTCATCGCTATTCCTTATGCGGCTGATTTACTTCAACAGCATTCTTCATTTACGAGAAGAATGCAATGGGTGAGTGTATGTTCTTTTATAACAGATAAATCAAAATTGGGCGGATATTCCTGTTGAACCAGCCGGGCAATGTCTCCCACTTCAATTGTACCGCCCCAAGCGGCAGAACGGTGTTGGCTGTAACTGATGGTTAGCCTTCGCCTATTATTGGAAACAACATTACGGCTTCTTACCGCGAACGTAGATATAAAAAATCGCCGTACCCAATTTAAAATCGGGGTCATCCAGAAGGTGGGTAAAGCCTTTGGGCTCTTCTGCGGCTGAAATCCGCTGGCGTCTCTTTTCCCAAACCTGACGCACAACCGGCGTTAAATCCACTACTTCTGTCTCCACCAATCCGGCTTCTTTCATCCAGCCAAGAAAATCGGCGCAGGTGGCCTGGCACAAATATTCCAGACCGATTTCTCGAAAGGCTATTTGCACCTCTTCGGGGAGCGGCTTGACCACAATTACATCCGTCAAGGCCATCATACCACCCGGTTTGAGGACGCGTGCCATTTCGGGTTGCCCAATTTCGGTTGGAGAGGGAGTGGGAAAGACAATAAATTCGCTCACCAAAGCATCGAAGGTGCAATCAGGGAAGGGGAGGCGTGTCTTTTCTGCTTTGTAAAATTCGACTAGATTCTGTATGTCTTGGATCTGAGCCTGCTGGCAGGCATATTCCAGCAGTTGAGGGTCAAGTTCTATGCCGGTGACTTTGCCGTGCTTCATTCTTTTTGCCAGCCAGAATGCGACATCGCCACCGGCACTGCACAAAACGAGGATGTTTTTGTCATCCAGCGGTGTTAAATCCCTTTCGAACCGCTCCAGCACCGGCGTTAACATGGCTATCTCACTATCTGTCCATTTCATCATGACACTCCTTGTGCAAAGCACGGCTAAAGGTTTGCATGAGCGGCGGGTGGGCGGCCGGTCAGGTGCAAGCGCGTGTTGAGCGGCTTTATGAAGCCGGCGGGGGATTACCGCCGCGATGCCCATGTAAAATGCGTTCAACCCCCACCCAGCCGATATATTGTGGAGGTGTCCCGCCGGGTGGTGCTTCTAATTGTTCGACCGCAAGGTAATCATCCTCACGGACTTTGCCCCATGCGTGAATGATCTTGCCATCCCCACACGACAGGCCCACGTGCCCCCAATTTTTGGTGACACCATGGATGGTGCCGGTCCAGTCATAAAAAACAAAAGCGCCGAGCGGTGGCACTCCCGCGCCTCTGTGCACGCCATATAATTCGGCCGATTCCTTTGCGGTGCTGCCGCCGAAGATCTCTATGCCGTTGCTCTTTTCATAAGCATCTTCTACGAAGGCCAGGCAAAGAAAGCAATAATCGCTGGATTCCAGATGCTGCTTTGCCCACCCTATGGCATTTTGAACGTATGCCTGATAATCCATACCCGGCTCCAATGGATGAGCGAATGATACCTGTGAAACGCGCAAGTGACCTGCCGTCCCATGATTGGCGTTAGCGGCAGGGGGGCCAGTGTTTATTTTCTAATAACCACTCCGCTGGCTCGTAGCACATCCCCTTGGCGGCAAAGCCGCTCTCCGCTTAACATTGTGTGAGGCACGAGTTGATCATGGGCGACTGCGTTGGTATTCCCAAATACGCCAGTCAAGCTCGTAAGCCTTTATCCCGATCGCTTGCGCTACTTGCTCCAGCACTTCAACTGCTGTTTCATCACTAACCGAATAACCGAGTGTATCTCGGATAAAGCGGTGTATCCAGATATCCGGCTTGACAGTCTCAACTCCCAACCGGATCAACAGCCATTTGAAGATAGCGAATCCTGCGCCTTTGACCTTTCCTTTGAAATCCGTTTCAAAGTTCACCTTAGAAGCCCATTGCTTAAGCTGCTCTTGGGTTGTGACATTGTTGGCCTCAAAATATGCGACCAACCTTCTCAACAGCTCAACGCGTTTCCAATGATTGTATCCCCAAAGATATTGTGCGATCAGCAGGTTGCCTTCCCGGTTGTCAGGGTACTGAGAGAGCAGGGTTTTGAGCTCGGCAAATCCTGTTATCTCCTTTTTGGCGTGCTGGCGATAATGGTTTATGGCGCGCTCGACCGCATTGCCATGCATTTGAAAATCCAACACGGTCAGGAGCAAGTTCTCGACATAGTCGTTGACAAGGTAGTTGCCCCTGGCAGGTGGTAAACTCCTGCATTTGGCGACTAATCGTTGAAATTCAACCTCAGAAAGTTTTGGGTAAGTCATCTCGGTTATCCTATCTTCGGTTGTGATCACGGAAGCACCCCCATGGTTTGCGCTTGCAGTAGTAGTGGAGTGCAGTATAGTACAATCGGTTCCAGTTAGTTGTTATACAACCCAGAACAGTTTTCGGGCTTTTCAGGTTGTCAGCTTGAGAGCTTTGAAGGAGTTGAGATTTTCTTCATCGCGAGCGAGCAGCCATACCTCCTTGAATGCACTTGGTTGTAATTGAATACGACCATTTCTCAAAGCGTCTTGGAAGTCTCGCCAAGTGAAGACAGGAGAAACAACCCGGACAAGCAGAAGAAGGGGGTAAGGGCAGGGGTAGGAATTTGCATCTTTCTGCTTTTTCCGAATTCTGGACTGAAGGACATCGAGTAATCCGTTGAATGACTGAAGACCTGAGAATTCTGTATGAGACCTGCCGAGTAGGATTTTTGCTTCTTGGTCATCGTGGTATACATGCGTGATCTCAAGGCCTAGTCTAGTACCGGTGCTATCCTCAAGTAATGCGTCGGGACGTTCATGGCCTTCAATCTCAAGTAGAGAGTATGTGCTATGAGTGATCTCATTGAACTGAGGGAGGAATTCTTCAACTACGGCTGCTTCAAGACGCTTCTTCTCGTCTGGAGGCGTTGGCTTTTTGGAGGTGGCCTCTTCTTGGGAGGGCAAAGCCTGAATTAACGGTGTCCAGAGTTCAACTGCAAGTTTATGCCACACGGAGATGTCAAGTGGTGGAGTTCTGCATTTCTCAATGATGCGTTCCCAAAACTTCAAAGCCCAATGCTCTATATCCGAGATATCCCTTGGAAATAGTTTCCTTGAGAGCAAAAATGTGTACGTAGCCAATTCCCATGCTGCGTCGACGACGCAAGCGGTGTATTGAGGTAAAAGGCCGAAGTAGGAGGTCAGCCCGTAAACAACTTTATCATACGCCTCCCATTGACTCTCGACCTGCGCCTGCTTGTTCGGCTCTGAGAGATTTTGTTGGATTATCAACTTGCGTTGCTCATCGTATCTGCTTCGTTCTAATAGGAATGTTTCGTCCATCTATCTCCGTTGGCGGGTACTATAGTGGGGTTACTACCTGCCTGCGTTAGCAACAGGTGGGTAATAGGTTTGGGTAGAGGATTTCGCAGGATCATAAAGATGCCTAAAAAAACACGGCGAATTTATCGTTAATCGGGTGCGTAGTTGGCAGCACTCTTCCTAAAAGTATATTTTCCCCAATGTTCTTTGTATAACTTCATATACTTGAGATATCGAACCTCCAAAAGGGGCTAACCAGTTAAGTGGGTTGTTAGCTGGAAAACTTATCCAAAAGGTATCTGAGCCTGTTTTGCCAGCATGTTGTGGTGTATGTCCAATCACGTGTTGCCTAAGAACCGTTTTTGAAACAAACCATCCATGAGCTGCAAATGGAGATAAGCCGAGAAAAAAGGCAAATTCATAATTTTGGTCTCTCAATTGTTGAAAGGTATAATTACCACTTTCCCATAAAGTAGAAAACTTTACTTCAATTCGATGGCCATTGAGGACTAAATCAGCCTCGGGATCCCCACATCTGGAGATAATAAAATTCTTTTGTTTACACCATTCAGCAACCAATTGTTCACCAATTTTTCCTACTTGGCGAGATGGACGTGACTTTATCCATGCAAAAGGACTATTAGCCCAAGGGTCAGAATTTTCATCATGAACATACGTTGTCTTAAGTGACTTAGCGATTGCAACCAGCGTTTCCAGTTCATTGTCTGCAGACATGTTGCTCCCCTTAGAATAGAGTTGCTTGGACGGGTTCATTTTCTTTCATTTGGAATAATTTTTGATAGGGTCTAGGATCGAAATTAATCCATTCAATATTTTGTATTCCGTCAAATCGTTTAGCCATCACTTCCATTGCTTCTTGATTATTATCAATCAAAATAAAATTTCTTTCCAATTCTAAACATGCTGCTCCAGTTGTTCCGCTTCCTGCGAAAAAATCGAGAACTAAACCATTTTTGGGGCTAGAGGCTTGTACAATTCGCTTCAAAATTCCTACAGGTTTTTGGGTTGGATAACCGGTTTTTTCTTTACCGTTTGTAGGGACAATTGTATGCCACCATGTGTCAGTGGGGGTTTTCCCACGCTCCGCTTTTTCTGGCCCAACTAAGCCAGGTGCCATATAGGGAATCCGCTCTATATCATCATAATTGAAAATGTAATCATCTGGATTTTTTACATATAATAAAATATTGTCGTGTTTTGTTGGCCACTTATTTTTTGAGCGTGCGCCATAGTCATAAGCCCAAATAATTTCATTTAAGAAACATTCTCTACCAAATATCATGTCAAGCAATATTTTGCAATAATGAACTTCTCGATAGTCAATATGAAAATACATTGACCCATTAGGTTTGAGAATTCTATGTGCTTCCTGCAAACGAGGTTCTAGAAAGCCTAAAAAATCATCAAACAAATCAGTATAAGATTTTGTTCCAATTTTTATTGTTTTATATCGCTCTCCCTGAAAACCAATGCGGTCGCCGTCTTCAGAGCGAATGGTTTTTATTTGAGTACGTCCTTGAACTTTTCCTGTGTTAAATGGGGGATCAATGTAAATTAAGTCTACATACTCTGATGGGAAGGTCTTCAATATTTCCAAATTGTCACCGAAAATTATTTTATGGCTCATTTTCTTTTCCTAGCATAAGAATTTTTAATGATTCTACCTTATGTTTTAGGAAAATATATTCTGACAAGGAATGTGCCAAATAATTTTACTAATTTTTGAAACCAAATAAAAATACTGTATAACTGACCCAAAAAATATATGATCCCATAATGATGGTTGAGTATCGAAAATTCTTTCCCAAACAAAAAGATTATCTTTAATTATTATATATCTATACCCGTAAAATCGATCCCTCTTTATCCCATTAATTCCTTCCCCCCAGCGTCACAAGCCGATTGATTCCATGCGCCGTTGTTTCGGCATTTAATTCGAAATCATCTTGTAAAATTCCGATATTCGGACTATAATAGTCGTAATTATGCTGACCAGCCAGAACCACACTTCCTATAACACCTGCATGTGTATGCGGCGGAGGGTGCTGTCCGCCGTGTGGTGCTGGCATTAGAAGCTGATTTCAAGCACAACTCCATGAGCGGCTGCGCCCTCTGAATCCCAACAGAGCGGCGCAGTCCTTTTAATTTTTTATCCGTTTGCGAAGGCTGATATGAATCCCTTCCAACCCGTTGATCATTCTGCATTGCGAACCAATCAGGCCGTGATCATCCTCTTGCTTTTGCTTTCCTTTATACTCGATTTGCCCCTCCTGGCCGGGCTGGTCGGGCTGATGATGTTAGCCAGCGCACTGGCCGGCAGACCGGCGTTTGGCTGGCTCTATACCGCACTGCTCAAACCGCGCGGCTGGCTCAAACCGGATGTGCTGCCGGATAACCCTCAGCCGCACACCTTTGCTCAGGGCTTCGGCGGCATGGTGCTGCTCGCTGCCGGGATTTTCTTCCTCACCGGCACGCCGGTAGCAGGCTGGGGGTTGGTCTGGCTGGTGATTGCCCTTGCCTCGCTGAACCTGTTTGTGGGCTTTTGCGTGGGCTGCGCGGTATATTACTGGCTCAATCATCTGGGTGTGCCGGGCTTTACCCAGTCTCCGCCGCCGGGAACACCGGCGGGTTGGCGGCCGCGGCGCGGGGAGCAGCAATAATGGACGAACTTTTGACGAGATTATTGCTGGCGGCCCTGTTGATGGGCGGCGGGGCGGTGCTGTTCCTGCTTTTCAACCGCTTCATTCTGCATCGAACGGCCAAACTCAGCCGCCGTTTGCCCGGCTGGCAGCCGGGGCGGGCGGGCATCCTCTATTTCACCACCCCGGATTGCGCCCCCTGCCGCACGGTTCAACGCCCGGCGTTGCAACGGGTTAAACTGCATTGGGGAGACCGTTTACAGATCATCGAAATTGATGCCAGCCGCCAGAGAGAACTGGCAAAGCAATGGGGCGTCTTGAGCGTTCCGACCACCTTTTTGCTGGATGCCAGCGGCCAGCCCCGCTTTGTCAATCACGGTGTTACCCGCGCCGAGCAGTTAATGGAGCAGTTGCGCCGGTTGAACGGCCATTTTGACGAAAAACGGTAATCTTCGGCTCGCTCAGGCCACAGGTTGAGGACGGAGTGTGCGCTGGTTGTGGATGTAACTTTCCAGCGAGAACAAAATCAGCGCCAGCCAGATAAAACCAAACCCCACCGCACTGGTCAGGGTGAATGGCTCCTGATACAGTAAAACGCCCAGCAGAAATTGCAGGGTTGGGGCGATATACTGCAGCAGGCCCAAAATGGTGAGCGGCACACTCTGCGCGCCGCCGGCAAACAACAACAGGGGAATGATGGTAACCAGCCCGCTTAAAACCAGCAGAACATTGGTGAGCGGGGGGCTGTGTAAAAACACGCCCTCCCCTCGCACTTCGGCAAAAATCAAGTAGGCGAACAATGGCAGAAAGATGAGTGCAGTTTCCAGTGCCAGCCCTTTGCGCGGGCCGAGCGGCGCAATCTTCTTGAGCAGACCGTATAACCCAAAGGTAAACGCCAGCACCAGCGCCACCCACGGCAGTTGACCGTAGCGAATGGTCAGGTAAGCCACGCCGGCGGCGGCCAGGCCTACCGGCACCCATTGCCAGACCCGCAGCCGTTCGCGCAGGAAAATTACCCCCAGCGAAACGCTGACCAGCGGGTTGATGAAATAACCCAGACTTGATTCCACCACCCGCCCCTGATTGACCGCCCAGACGTAGGTCAGCCAGTTGACCGCCAGCAGGCTGCCGGCCGCCAGATAAATCAGCACCGTGCGGCGGTTGAGCGAGCGAATCAGCGAGTTGATTTCCCGCCGAAAGAACAGGTAAAGGGCTAAAAAGAAAAATGACCACACAACCCGATGCGCCATGATCTGTAAAGCCGGCACACCGTGCAGCCACTTAAAATAAATCGGGAAAAATCCCCACAGCACATAGGCTAAAATTGCGTAGATGACGCCTTTTTTCATTTTTTGATCTCTTCCGTGGCCAGAATAGCGCTAATGATACCAGAGATTCAATAAAATCCCACGCTGCCATCCACCTGTCGGGCGTAGGCATCAATCCCCCCGCTCAGGTTGAAGACGCGCTGCCAGCCCTGAGATTTCAACCATGCGGCCACCACGCGGCTGCGTTCGCCGTGGTGGCAGAGAATCACCAACGCCTGCTCAGGATCGCGGGCCTGTTCCGGCAAGGCATCTGTTCCGCGGGCGGCCAGTTCGGACATGGGCATCGTGATGACGGCTGGATGAGGGAGAAAAGCGCGCGTCCATTCGTACGGTTCGCGCACATCCAGTACCAGAAGATCAGGCTGTTCATGCAGCAGGCGGTGCAACTCCGCTGCCGAAATTTCGGGTGCTGGGGTGGTCACGATAAACCTCTACTTTGACTGCTGACGCGCCAGCAGAGCCAGATACAGAGCGACGGAACCGGCCACTGCCGCGTTGAGCGATTCGATTTTGCCGCGCATGGGCAGGTGAACCAGCAGATCGCATTTTTTTGAAACCAACACGCGCATGCCCTCGCCTTCGTTGCCGATGACCAGCGCCAGCGGCGCATCCAGCGGGGCCTGCTGGATGGATTGAGCGGCTTCTCCCGTCAGGCCGACCACCCACACACCGGCCGATTTGAGCAGGTCAATGGCCTGTGCCAGATTCATTTGAGCGACCAGCAGATGCTCGGTGGCGCCAGCGGAAGCATGCACCACCGCCGGTGTAATGCCGGCTGCCCGGCGCGGCGGGATGATCACGCCGTGCACACCAACGGCTTCGGCGGTGCGCAATAAAGTGCCCAGATTTTGCGGGTTCTGGAGCATATCCAGTAAGAGAACAAGCGGTTTTTCACCCCGCCGCTCGGCTCTTTGGAGAATATCGGCATAATTGGCGTACGGATAACCGCTGACCTCTGCCGCAACTCCCTGATGACCTTCTCCCAGCGAATCCAGCTGCGGGCGCGGAACGCGCTGCAGCGGAATACGCCGTTTTTCGGCATGGTGGATGATTTCGGCTAGTTTCCCTTTTTCCTCGGCGCCGGCGGCAACGATCAGGCGGAAAATTTGCCGGCGGCGGGTTTGCAGCACCTCAAAAACCGGATTTCGTCCGGTAATCCATTCGTGCATGGTGTTTTTCCTTGCAGGTCAGTTAGTGTTCATTTTCCGGGCGGGCAAAGATCATCCGCCCGGCCGCCGTTTGCAGGACTTTGGTCACGGTCACCAGAATTTCCTGATTGAGATATTTGTTGCCGTTCTCGATGACCACCATGGTGCCGTCTTCCATATAGCCGACGCCCTGACCGGCTTCCTTGCCTTCCTGAATGACGCGCACCGAAAGCGTTTCACCGGGTAACAAAACCGATTTAACGGCATTGGCCAGTTCGTTGACGTTCAGCACCGTGACCCCTTGCAATTCGGCGATGCGGTTGAGGTTGTAGTCGTTGGTCAGGATTGGACAGCGCAGCTGGCGGGCGAGGATGACCAGTTTATCATCTACATCCCGCACGCCTTCCACATCAATATCCGAAATGCGCACCGGAATGACCGGTTCCTTTTGTAACTGAGAGAGCACCTCCATGCCGCGCCGACCGCGCTGGCGGCGTAAACTATCCGGCGAGTCGGCAATGTATTGCAATTCGTTCAGAACGAAACGGGGAATCAGCAAAGAGCCCGGCAAAAAACCGGTTCGCGCAATATCGGCAATCCGGCCGTCTATGATTACGCTGGTATCCAGCAGAATGGTGCGGGATTCGGCCCAGTTTGCCCCGCCTTCTCCGCCGGCTGGAAGCGCACCGCCGCCCGGCGGTTGACTTTTGGAGATGTTCCCCCAAAGCGAAAACAGGTCATTCTGGCGCATCACGAATACCGAAACGCCAAGATAACCGAAGAAAATGACCCCGAGAAACGGCAGAATTTCCCCGAAGGGGGAGGGCAGGCGCGAAAGCGGAAAGGCGAGTAACACCGCAATGATTAAACCGGCAATCAGGCCGAACAATGCGGCGAACAGGGTTTGGGCAGAAACTCGGGTCAGCAGGCTGCGGATGGCGCGCATCGGCCGGATGGTGATAAAGGGGGTCAGAATCAAGCCGACCAGTGCGCCAACCAGCCCCAGCGTAAAGGCATATTCTTCCACAGAAAAAGTGGAGGGGGCGCCTCCGGCTGTGGCGATTTGCCCTAATTGCGCTCCCCACACAACTCCAATGATTGCAAAAACGATCATGCCAATCAGGCGAAAAATAAATTCAACGCTCATGAATAACTCCTTGAGATAAGTCCAATGGATGTGGGTTGTTGTTAAGGTGCAGGATAATAAATGGAAAAATGAATAAATAAAAATGATTAACCTTATGATAGCATCAGAGTCAAGCAGAGTCAACGATACAATTTCTCATTTATTCGAGATTGGGAAAGGCAGGCGGAGGTTTGTGTTAAAATAACCAGACCAATGGCCATTCCGTTAATTGAAGTAGAAGACCTGTGGTACAGCCATCCCGTACGGGGTGGTGAAGCGATCCCGGCCTTGAAGGGCATCCATTTGCGCATCGAGGAAGGGGAATTCGTTGCGCTGATCGGCGCCAACGGTTCGGGCAAAACCACGCTGGCGCGCCATCTGAACGCACTATTGCTGCCGGATAGAGGAACGGTCAAAATCAATGGGATGGATACGCGCGAGACGCGTTTTCATCCTCAAATTCGCGCGCTGGTGGGCATGGTCTTTCAGTCACCGGAAGATCAGCTGGTGGCCGCCGTTTTGGAAGAAGATGTGGCCTTTGGGCCGGAAAATCTGGGGCTGCCGCCCGCCGAGATACGCCAGCGCGTGGAGGAAGCGCTGGAAATTACCGGCCTTCAGGAATACCGCCAGCGCCCGCCACACCTGCTTTCAGCCGGTCAAATGCAGCGGGCTGCGCTGGCCGGCGTGCTGGCGATGCGCCCGCGCTGTGTGATTTTCGATGAAACCACCGCCATGCTCGACCCTGCCGGCCGGCACATGGTACGGCGCTTGATGCGCCGGCTCCATGAAGAAGGGATGACCATCATCGTTATTTCCCACTTCATGCGCGAGGCGGTGGCTGCCGACCGAGTGGTGGTTTTGAACCGGGGTGAAATTGCATGGGACAGCACCCCGCAGGAAGTTTTCAGCCACCCGGCTGATCTCTGGTCACTGGGGCTGGATTTGCCACTGGCGGGACGGCTGGCCATTCAATTGCGGGAGGTGTTGCCCGACCTCCCTCCCAATCTCTTGCGCTCCAACGATCTGGTGGCAGCCCTGCCGCCGCCACCGTTCGCGATCACCCAGCGGCTGTCAAACGGCGATCACCGCCCGAAGGTTCTGGAAAATGCCTATATCCGCGTGAACAATCTGGCTCACACCTATCTGGCCGATACGCCGCTGGCGTACCGGGCGCTGGAAGATGTGGATCTTCATGCAAGTGAAGGTAAAGTGCATGGGTTGATCGGCTCAACCGGCTCGGGAAAATCCACCCTCTTGCAGCATCTGAACGGTTTACTGCTGCCCCAACGGGGTAAAGTGATGGTTGGGCCGTTCGATTTGAACGATCCGGCAACCGATTTGAAGGCGGTGCGTCAGTTTTCGGGTCTGGTATTTCAAAACCCCGATTATCAATTGTTCGAGCAATATGTGGGAGATGAAATTGCCTACGCCCCGCGTTTGAAAGGGGAACGCGAATCGCTGCGCGAAACGGTGCGTCTGGCCATGGAAATGGTGGGTCTGGATTTTGAAACCTTCAAAGACCGTTTGACTTTTACGCTGAGCGGCGGTGAACGGCGAAAGGTGGCTTTGGCTTCGTTGATTGCAATGCGCCCAAAGGTATTACTGCTCGATGAACCAACCGCCGGCCTTGACCCGCGTTCCCGCAACGAGACTTTACGCTCGCTGGAAAGACTGCGTCAACAGGGTCTAACGCTGGTGCTTTCTTCTCATCACATGGAAGACATAGCAGAACTGAGCAGCAGCCTGACGGTGCTCCATAAAGGAAAAACACTGCTGGATGGCCCTGCCGAGGAAGTGTATTCCAACGTGAGTTTGCTGGAAGCCCACGGTTTGGAAGCTCCGCTGGTCACAAGGGCTGCGGCGCGATTGAGAGAACTCGGCTGGGATATTCCTGCCTGCATCCTGCGCATTGGTGATCTGGTTGCACATTTGCGCCGCAATCTGGAGGTTCATCGTGCATAATTTTGAATTTTTACGCATGGTGAACATCGGGCAATACCTGCCTCTGGATTCGTTCCTTCACCGTCTGGATGCCAGGGCTCGCATTGTGGTTTATTTGATGATCCTTATGGCGGCCACCTTTACTGCCCGGCCGCTGGGGCTTTTCTTTGCTTTACTGGTGGTGTTGATTTTACTGCGGGTCGGGCGAATTCCGCTCAGTTTTGCCTTTCGCGGGTTGCTGCCGCCTCTGCCGTTTTTGCTGATTCTGGCTTTATTGCAGGTCTTTGTGTCCATCCGTCCGCCCGATGTCCGGCCACTGATGGAGTTTGGGGTTTTGAAAATTTATGCCAGCGGGTTACTCTCGGCCGGGATGCTGCTGCTGCGCTTTTGTGTGTTGATTCTGGCGCTTTCTCTTTCTTCTTTTACCCTTTCCACCTCGGAAATGATTCATGGGCTGCAGTCATTGTTGGCTCCGTTTGCCCGTCTGGGACTGCCGGTTCACGATCTGGTCATGGTTTTTCAAATTACCATCCGTTTCATTCCATTTCTGGCCATGGCAGCCGAACGGATTGCAAAAGCCCAGGCATCCCGCGGGGCTGAATGGGGGGTGCGTAAAGGAAATTTCTTCCAGCGGGTGCGGCAGGTCATTCCGCTGATTGTGCCGCTCTTTCTAACCAGTTTACGGCGGGCAGAGATTATGGCACTGGCCATGGATGCCCGCGGTTATGGCAGCACAGCGCGCCGTACCTCCACGTATACCATGCAATTTGCATGGAAGGACGGCGCAGCAATAGCAGCGGGTGCAGTTACGGCGATTGTAATTCTCTGGCTGGGCAGATAAGGTTAGATACTGGCGCCTTTGCGGCTGCCAATGGCAAATTGCTGCCATGCGGCGACTACCACCAGGGTAATCACCGCCGAAACGCCCGCTTCGGGCAGGCCGTTTGCCACGGCAATGGGAATCAGAGCGGCAAAGGGTAAAAATCCCAATATACCGATCATCCCCAGCACCAGAATCGTGTTGGTCAGGCTACCGGCGATTCCGGCCAGAATCAGACCCACCAGTCGCCATTTCATAAAGGCTTTCCAAACCAGCCAGGCCACCGGCCCGATGAACAGGCGCGGCAACACCGAAAGCAATGGATTGGTGAACCAGACATCGGCAGGCCCGGTTGGGGCTACGGCGGCTTGAATCAGGCTGAAGATACCAAAGATCAGCCCAATGCCCAGACCAACGATGGGGCCTTCCAAAACGGCGCCGATGATGACGGGCACATGCATAATGGTAAGCGATGCACCACTGAACCATGGGATAAATCCTAAACGGGTCAGACCCAACAACACGGCAATTGCCCCCAAAACACCGGTGACAACAATTTTTCTCGTGCGATTTTGTGGCATTTTTGCTCCTCAAAAGGGTGGAATAGTTAATTATCGTGACCGATTAATTTTAACCCCAAAGAGGCAATCAAGATTTCAGCATTTGGAATTTGATTTTAACATTAATCCGGCATGTCATCGCATAATTTCCGGGAAATTATCCATTCTCCACTAT
This sequence comes from Chloroflexota bacterium, assembly GCA_040754815.1. GTDB lineage: Bacteria > Chloroflexota > Anaerolineae > Anaerolineales > Anaerolineaceae > Bellilinea. The sequence goes on along the minus strand of JBFMBX010000001.1, from coordinate 564,571 downwards.
AATCAATGCTATTCGGCAATATATATAGTGAGGCGATCATGAACAGAGCCCTGCGCTGGTATGATTACATCACCCTGAATATTTACTGGTTTGCCTTGACCACCCGCTCGCAGACGATTTCACCCCTGATTTTACCCTTGCTGGTACAGCAATTTGTGGGGGAGCAGGAAAAGGGAACGGCGCTCGGCAATATCCGCTTGTGGGCGCTGATGACGGCGGTGCTGGTTCAGGCGCTGATGGGCATGCTTTCTGACCGCAGCACCCACCCATGGGGCAGGCGACGGCCGTTCATCCTCCTTGGTTCAATGGGGGAAGTGCTTGTCTTTGCGCTGTTAGGTCTTGTGGCGGGCATGCAGGGAGAAGCCGGTTATGCGGCACTGTTTGCGATTTATGTGTTTTCCATGTTCTCTTCCAATATTGCCCATGCAGCAACACAGGGTCTGATTCCTGATCTGGTACCGGAAGCAAAACGCGGGCGGTTTTCCGGCGTCAAAGCCCTGCTGGAACTGCCGCTGCCGGTGATTTTCGTTTCCTTTGTGATGGGGCGTTTGGTCAGTCAGGGACAGTTGTGGACTGCTTTGATTATCTTGATGGCGGTTATGGTGATTTGTACGGCATTGACCATGTTCGTGCGCGAACGGCGGCTGGAAAAACCTCCGTTTCCGCTCGACTGGCAGGGATTTTTCCGGCTGGTTCTGATGACGGCGGCATTTACCCTCATTATTCTCGGTATGGGTGCCGTGGTGCGCTGGTTTTTAGGTCTTAACCTCCCCAATGGAATGTTTAAAGACGGGTTGACCGTTCTGGCGGGCATCCTTTCGATGGGAGTGGCAGTGGCGCTGGGGGTCATTGTCAGTCTGAGAATTGGGATTGGTAGGGATATCCGCTATCAGCCTTCGTTCAAGTGGTGGGTAGTCAACCGGCTTGCCTTTCTGGTCGGTTCGACCAATGTGGCTACTTTTCTGGTCTTTTTTCTGCAGGAGCGTTTTCCGGATCTGGCGGGCGAAAAGGCTGCTGCTCCGGCGGCTACCATTACCATGTTCGTGGGCATCTTCATTTTGATCACCGCCTTACCGAGCGGTTTTCTGGCGGATCGCTTTGGTAAAAAAGTTCTGGTGGCCATTGCCGGCCTGCTGGCATCCAGCGGGATTGGTCTGATGCTGGCTTTCCCGTCGATGACGGTTTTGTACGCTGCCGGCTCGCTGGTTGGGGCGGGAGTGGGGTTGTTTTATTCTGCCAACTGGGCGTTGGGAACCGAAATTGTGCCGCGCGAGCAGGCCGGCCGGTTTTTGGGGCTTTCTAATCTTGCCGGTGCGGGGGCGGGTGCAATTGGCGCTTACATTGCCGGCCCTATTGCGGATGCAGGCGGCTATACGCTGATTATGGCGCTATACGGTATTCTATTTCTCCTTTCCATTCTGGCTTTACCCGGCATTCAGGAAACGACCTCCCCCCCTCCGGCGCGGCGTAACCTTTGATTCGGTCATTCGTCTAATCAACAGGGCAATCACCGGTGGATGATAAGAGTATCCTTGAGGGTTTGAAATCCAGTCAGCCGCAGAGGGCAATGGCGGTACTGTTTGAGCAATATGCTGACCGCCTTTATCATCTTGCTTTGGGGCTGCTGGCCGATGAAAATGCTGCCGAGGATGTGGTGCAGGATACTTTTCTTTCTGCTTTCCGCAATCGCCAGCAATTTGAGGGCAGGTCTTCGGCGGGTACATGGCTTTACCGGATTGCCTACAATCTCAGCCTTGACCGGCTGAGGAAGAAACAGGCCTTACCGCTGCCGGAAGAGGATGGTTTCGATGAGGGAGAAGCGGCTGTTCCCTTGCCGCGAGAGTTTGTGGAATGGCGCTGGCTGCCGGAGGAATTAATTCAGAATCAGGAACGGCGAGTGGTGCTGGAAGAAGCCATCCAATCACTCTCGCCTGCTTTAAGAGCCGTCTTTTTATTGCGGGATGTGGAGGAGCTTTCTACCGAAGAAACCGCTTCCGTCCTCTCAATTTCGCCAGCGGCGGTTAAAGTGCGCCTGCACCGCGCCCGGCTGGAATTGCGTGAAAAACTGGCCCGCTTTTTTGCGGCTCAGGAGAAAGGATAACCGTTATGAACTGCGAGGAGTTGATCCGTTATTTATCGGATTACATTGATAACAATCTGGATGAAGAACTGCGTGCCGACGCGGAAGAACACCTGCGCACCTGCCATAACTGCCACATCGTTCTGGATACGACGCAGAAAACGATACTGATGTATAAAGGCAGCACCAAAGACCCCATTCCGGCGCCGCGCCGTGAAGCCCTTTTCAATCGCTTGTTGAATGCCATGTCCGGCTGCGAAGATTGCCCTCCTGAGGAATGAGTGTGATGTAACCTTTTGGGAGTAACCTCGTCAAAAGGGTAGAAATTCAAACCAGTTCTCAAAAGGAGGAAAGAGCCATGTCTTTCGTTAATGAATCTACCGTAGATCGGATTATTCGTGTTGCTGCCGGTATTTTGTTACTGGCCTTAGGCTGGGGTGGGGTGGTTACCGGTACGCTCGGTACGATTTTTAAATTTCTGGGATTTGTGCCGTTGCTAACCGGCCTGATCGGCTGGTGCCCGGCCTATGCGTTATTCAAGTTCCGCACGAACTCGTAATTTTTTGTATTACCAGCCGCCGAATTCAACAATCCTCCCGGTTGATTTTGATCGGGAGGATTGCACGCCTGGCGGCTGGTAATTTGCCGCATTGCCGAAACTGCCATGAAACTCGAACAGTTCGAAAGAAAAATTGCTTCAAGCCGTCAACCGTTGGTGGTTGAGTTCTGGGCGCCGTGGTGCGCTCCCTGCAAGATCATGAATCCCATTCTCAAATCGGCCAGCGAAAAATACCGCGGGCAGGTGGAACTGCTGAAAATCAATGCTGATGAAGCACCCGATTTGCTGCGGGAATTAAAAGTGTTCAGCATACCCACGCTGTTGGTTTACCAGAACGGCAAACTGGTGTATCGCAAAGCCGGGGCTCAACCGGCAGTGACCATCGAGAACTTATTTGCCGACCTGGCTGCCGGGAAAGCGGTGCAAAAAAGCGGCCCCACCCCCTTTGACCGCTTGTTGCGATTGGGGGCAGGGCTTGTGCTGATGACGATTGGGGTTACAAACCAGTGGAATATGCTGCTGCTGGCGATTGGTGGGCTTGTGATGTTCAGTGCGGTATATGACCGCTGCCCCATTTATCGGGCTATTTCCAGCCGGGTGAAGACACTGTTTCAAAAATCATAATTACGGGCCGGAAACGGTAGGGTAGCCAGCGCTGCGCCACGCAGTAATGCCGCCGCTGACGCTGGTTACCTTTTCAAAACCGGCCTGTAATAAAATATCGCGCCCCGCCTGACTGCGGTTACCCGAGCGGCAAATAACCAGAATTTCTTGATCTTTTGGAAGTTCGTTGATGCGGCTGGCAAGCTGGTCAAGCGGGATAAGCGTAGCGCCGGGAACATGCACTTCGTTCCATTCTTCCGGCTGGCGAACATCCAGCACAAAAGCGCCCTCTTCGCGTAATTGGGCGGCCTGCGCCACTGAAATTTCACGCGGCAGGCTGGCATCGGCCGCCGGCCGGTTGGTTAACCACACCAGCGCCCCGCCCGCGATGGCGATTAAGAGAATGGCGGCAATCCAGAGCGGAAAGCGCGCGTTTTTCTGTTGGGCGGTTTTGACGGTTTTGTTCTTCTGTGTCATACTTTTTCCCTGTTTATTTTGGAATGTTATTTAATTCGATTCAATTTTACGAAAAAGGTGACAGGTTGTGGGGTAAAATAAAAATGTTCCTCTCTGTGGATTTGGAATTTCAGCCAGTCGGATTAAGAAGCCCATGTTCATCAGCCGAGAAAGTTTCAGCACCCATACCCTCGATCATCATCCGCATGGCGATGTCATCAAGCGGGTTTTGTTCGCTGCCCTGCGCGCGGTAGATCCCGCAACGGCGGTGGCGCGTTTTTTGGAGCGGGAAGGAGAGTTGTTGTTTGCCGCCGGCAGAAGTTACGACCTCAGCCGGTATCGGCGGGTTTTCATTGTGGGGGCGGGCAAAGCAGCAGCCCCCATGGCAAAGGCTGCGGCACGCATTGTGGGAGATCGGCTTTCCGGTGGTTTGATCATTACCAAAGAAGGTTTTTATCGGGAAAACAGGCTGGGAGGGGCAATACCGGAGCGTGTGCTGGTTGCCGAGGCTGCCCACCCCGTGCCGGATGAACGGGGGGTCAATGCTACCCGCCGGCTGCTTTCTTTGCTTAAGCGAGCCTGTGAGCAGGATCTGGTAGTGGCTTTGATTTCGGGCGGCGGCTCAGCCCTGATGACTTCGCCGGCGGAGGGAATTTCACTTTCCGACCTGCAAACCCTGACCAGTCTGCTGCTGGGCTGCGGGGCTTCGATTGATGAAATTAACACCCTTCGAAAACATCTGGATGAAGTAAAAGGCGGGGGGCTGGCACGGGCAGTGGGCAATGCTGATTTGCTGACCCTGATTCTTTCGGATGTGGTGGGAGACCCGCTGGATGTGATTGCTTCCGGGCCGACCGTTGCCGACCCTACCACTTTTGGCGATGCTCTGGCTATTTTGCGCCGTTATGGCATTCTCGAACAGACACCCCCTTCGATTCTTCAACGATTACAGCAAGGAGTGGAGGGAAAAATTCCCGAAACCCCCAAACCGGGAGACCCGCTATTTCAACATGTGCAAAATCTGGTCATTGCCAGCAACCGCCATGCTGCTCAGGCGGCACTGGAGGAGGCGGAATCCTGCGGTCTGACGCCGATGCTGCTCAGCACCTACATGCAGGGTGAAGCGCGTCAGTTGGGGCAGTTTCTTGGTGCAGTCGGCCGCCAGATTCATGTCAGCCGGCAGCCCATTCGGCCGCCGGCCTGCGTTGTGGCGGGCGGTGAAACGACGGTTACGTTGCGCGGTGATGGTTTGGGCGGCCGTAATCAGGAAGTTGCCCTTGGCACAGTACGGGGACTGGACGGTGCGAAAAATGTGGTGCTGGTAACACTGGCAACCGACGGCGATGACGGCCCTACTGACGCAGCCGGTGCGGTGGTCAGCGGAGAAACCTTGAAGAGGGCCTTATCACTCGGGATGAAGCCGGAGGATTTCCTCGACCGGAACGATTCCTATCACTTCTTTGATGCACTGGGCGATTTGATTCGCATTGGCCCGACTCAAACCAATGTCAACGACCTGATGTTTCTGTTTGCTTTTGTGGATTGACGCTTTCCAGCGGCGCTGGCGGGGTTTTGGGGGTGATTTTTACAACCCGCCCTTTGCGGTGGCGGGCTGTCAGGACCTTGCGCAAGGGAGGGAGACGCACAATCATTAATAAGACGAGGACAATCGTCGCCGCTAACGGTTTCCAGATATCGCCTTGCAGCCGCAGAAAGTCGCCCTTGACGGCCATTGCCAGATGAATAACCGCCAGCACCGCTGCCAGATAAACCAGCTGATGCAGCCGTTTCCATGTTTTACCAAGCCGTTTTTGCCACCAGCGGTGAGAAGTGACCGCCAGCGGAGTCAACAGGCTGAGGGTCAGCAAACCGATAATCATATACGGTTTCTCGGCAATCGAGGCGTAAATCTGCGGGAAATCAAATTGATAGTCCCAGCCCGTGTATGTGAGCATGTGCAGGGTGGCATAAAAAAAGGCATACAGGCCAAGCGGGCGGCGCAGTTTCAACAGTTGGGGTAAATTGAACAGCACATGCAGAGGTGTCATGCTCAATGAGATGAGCAGGAGAAGGATGGCGAAATCACCGGAGCGCTGAGTGGCTGCCTGAATCGGGTTAATGGTCAGGTTGCCGGTCAGGTAAGCCAGCACAAGGCTGACCAGCGGCAGCCAGCATAAAATATGAGTGAGCCATTGGATGCGCGACCAGTGTTTCATGCGCTCTCTTAATAATTGGTGCGTAAATCCATGCCGGCATATAACTGAGCGACCTGCTCGGCGTATCCGTTGAACAGCAGCGTGTCACGCCGGCGGTTTTCGCCAATGCGGCGCTCGCTGGCCTGTGACCAGCGCGGATGCGGCACTTCCGGATTGACGTTGGCATAAAAACCGTATTCGTTGGGGGCAATGATGTTCCAGAAAGTAGAGGGCATCGTTTCGGTCAACTCAATTTTGACGATGGCTTTGATGCTCTTGAAGCCGTATTTCCATGGCACGGCCAGACGCAGCGGCGCGCCGTTTTGAGGAAGCAGTTCTTTGCCGTAAAGGCCGGTGACCAGCAGGGTGAGGTCATGGTAGGCTTCGTCCAGCCGCAGTCCTTCGGTGTAGGGCCATGGATAAAAAGGGCTTTTCACGCCGGGCATATTTTCCATGTCCATGATGGTGGTAAATTTAACAAAAGCCGCACTGGTCATCGGTTCAACTTCCTTCAGCAGGAGGGCAAGCGGGAAACCCAACCACGGGATGACCATAGACCAGCCTTCCACGCAGCGCAACCGGTACACTCGTTCTTCCTGTGGAAAACGGCGCAGGTCTTCTATATCGAAGATACGCGGTTTATGCACCAGCCCGCTAACTTCCACCTGCCATGGACTGGTTGGAAAGTCCTCGGCGAGTGAGGCCACACCTTCTTTGACCATCGTGAATTCGTAGTAATTGTTGTAATGGGTAATTTCTTCAAAAGAATTGGCCGGATCGCCCAATTCATCTTTGGGACGAGCGTCGGGCGGCAGTGGCGTATTTTCGGTTTGCGAAGATGTGTTTATGCCGCAGGCAGCCAGCAGGGTGCCGGCCGCTCCAATAGCAGCCAGTTTGAGGAATTGTCGCCGGTTGAGGTAAATTTCTTCCGGCGTGATTTCCGAAGAAGGTATTTTGGGAATGTCTATCTTTTTCATTTCAAGGTAAGCCTCTTCAGTATTACTTTATTAACCAGACCATTGTTGTCTGATTAACCTTACCAGAAATGACGCGTTTTTTCAAACTTTTATGCAGGGTTGAGAAACCTTGAAAAGAAAAAACCGGGGATTAAAAAGAACCCACCGTCTTATCTGACCGGAGGAAGACGGTGGGAGGAGGAAAAGATGACCGTTTACGGCTCGTTTTTGCCGATTAAGATGCCCAGCAGTATGCCAACACCGACAACAATCAACAGCACAGGCCCGATGAGCGACCAGTTCGCCGAGAACAGGGCAATCGAACCCGTTGCGGCCATAAGCAGGCCAAAAATGACCAGACCGATGATGTTGCCAGCTTTTTGCTGGCGGAGGAGGCCGAGTAATGCGCTCACGAAGGCCCCAAAAGCGGGGATGAGTATGGCAATTGCCCACCAGTTATATGGCTCAAAACGCTGCTGCAAATCCAACCAGCCGGTGTTGATACCCAGAAAACCGACTCCCAGATAGACGGCACCTGCTCCAATCCAGAATGCCATGTTGAGCAGTTCTCTGCCCCCGAATCCGTTCAGAAGGACGGAAACCCCCGGCGCAATCACCATCAGCGGCCAGTAAACCGACCAGTCCAATCCAAGCAGGAATATGAAGGTGAGGGTAAATAAAATGAGGGCGCTGCCCAAACTGCTTCGCACGGCGGCATTGACTTTGCCGCTGGCTTGAAAAGCGTAAAATGCACCGGTCAGCGAACCAAATGCGGGAATGAGAATGAAGAGCGCCCACCAGTTGAAAGTCGGGCCAAGCCAGCCGGCCTGTTGAGCAAAGATGATGAGACCCGCTAAAATCAAAATTAACCCGAACCACGCGTTATTGCGCGAGGGAGAATGAGATTTGGATTTTTGGGGTTCCAAAGTTGGATTTTCCATAAATTTTTTATTCCTGCTTTCTGTATAAATTTACTCACATTTATATACGCAAGGCGATGAAAAAGGTTTCGCAGAAAAAACAGGATGCTTTAAAGAGTCAAACGCCCGGGTGAGGGGGGCACCCGAACGTTTGACAATTTCATCTTACCATGTTCTTTGTTCAATTTCAATCCCTTAATTGTTAAAATTATTAATCAATCGGTTTTGGTTTTAGGGCTGGTTCCAATTATGCGGTTTTCTATTGAAGCGAGGCATACCGCTCAACAATTGACGAAGCGATGCGCTCATGCTATAGTAGGGACACTCAGAAAGCAAGATGATTTTACTTTTCAAGCATTCCTGCCTTATTCGTTGCTGAGGGAATATGTCGCCACTTCCACCGGTCAGGATTGAAAATCTCTCTTTCCGCTATCGCAGCCGGGCAGATTATGCCATTCGCAACATCAACCTGACGGTTGATGAGCCGCAGGTTGTGCTCATTGCCGGCGCAAGCGGTTGTGGTAAAACTACGCTGGCGCGCTGTATTAATGGTTTGATACCCCGCAGTTATAAAGGAGAATTGACCGGCAAGATTTACCTTCAGGGTCAGGATATTGCCGGATTGCCACTGGCGCGCATTTCTCAACTGGTCGGCACCGTGCTGCAAGACCCGGAGCGGCAGATTCTGGGTTCAATTGTAAAGAACGAAGTGGCATTTGGATTGGAAAATCTCGGTCTCAGTCGAGATGAAATCCGCCGCCGCGTGGATGAAGCCCTGGAACGTTTGAAAATCGCTCACCTGCGCGAGCGGCAGACCCATTACCTTTCGGGCGGGGAAAAACAAAAAGTGGCTCTGGCGGGTGTGCTGGCGATGAAACCCTCGATCCTGCTGCTGGATGAACCGCTGGCCAGCCTTGACCCGGCCAGCGCACAGGAAGCGCTAGAAGTCATTCGTGACCTTGCCAACGAAGGAATGACCGTTTTGATGGTGGAGCATCGGGTGGAGGACGTGCTGCGCATCCAGCCGGAGCGGGTTTTGTTCATGAAAGAAGGGGAAATTCAATATGACGGTGATCCTCAGCATCTGGTAGAGCGGGTGGATTACCGCGAAGTCAAACTGCCTGCGCCGATGATTATGGAACTTGCCATCAAAGACCCGCCTCCGCCTCCGCTCAACATCCTTCCCGGTGTCAACGGCGGTGGAACGCCGCTGGTGGAGTTCAAGGATGTGGCCTTTGGGTACGAAAGCGGGCCGGAAGTGCTGCACGGCATCAACCTGCAAATCCGGCGCGGGGATGTAATTGCCGTGCTTGGCCCTAACGGCGCGGGAAAAACCACGCTGGTTAAACATGCCATTGGGCTGCTCAAGCCCAAACGCGGGCAGGTTTTAATCAATGGTCAGGACACCCATCAGTTGAGCGTGGCTGAAATTGCCTCAACGCTGGGTTATGTGTTTCAGAGTCCAAGCCACATGTTGTTTGCACCGACAGTATACGATGAACTGGCTTTTGGACCCACCAATCTGAAACATCCTGAGGAAGAAATACGAAAGGAGGTGAGCCAGGCTATTGAGATTGTCAACCTGCAGGGATATGAACAGACGCCGCCGCTTTCCATGTCGTTTGGTCAGCAAAAACGGGTGAGCATTGCCGCCATTCTGGCGATGCGTTCGCGCATTCTGGTCATGGATGAACCCACCGCCGGGCAGGATTATAAAAATTACATGAATTTTATGAATTCGATTTTAGAAATGCCCGGATTTGAAGCCATCTTATTCATCACTCACGATCTTGACATGGCGGTGATTTACGCCAACCGCGTGCTGCTGGTCAACGATGGCCGGGTGGTGGCAGACGGCAAACCGGCGGAGGTACTGGCCGATGTGAATCGCCTGCGGCAATGCCGGCTGCTGCCGACTTCCCTGCTGGAAACGAATCTCAAATACTATCCGAGGACAAAACAATTTTTCCGTGCCGAAGCCCTGACGCATGTGCTTGCATCGGGCAATTAACCTCTCAAAAACATTCGCCTGAGGAGAGATTGAAATGGACCGTAAATTAACTTCTGTCATCATTTCGCTGGTGGCTGTGCTGGTTTTCTTCCTGTTGATCGTGTGGGTTGGCGGCATGATTAACCCCAGTTTGCAACTGGATGAAACCGGCGTACTACGCTTTGCCTTTGTGGGCATTGGCCTCTTAATTGTCTTTATTGTCTATTTGCTTACCCGCCAGAGTCAGATTTGGGAAGTGGGCACTCGAGAAGTGGTCTACATGGCGATTGGCGCTGCGCTTTATGCGGTGCTTTCCTTCCTGTTCAACGGCACCGTATTCGCTGTGCCGTCGGTCAGTCAGGTTGCCCTGCGCCCGGCGGTAGCCATTCCCATGTTCTTTGGTTTTGCTTTTGGCCCTTCGGTGGGTTTCTTCACCGGCGCGGTGGGCAATATGTTCGGTGATGCGCTGACCGGCTTTGGATTATCACCGCAGTGGTCGGTTGGCAATGGTTTAATCGGTATGGTTGCCGGTATGGCACTGCTTTTCAAGGACCGCCAGAAAGGCATCAACATTGTGCTGGCGATCAGTTTCATTCTCGCCTTGCTGGCAACGGCAATCTTCCTGCTCAACCGCAATGTGCCAAACATGATGTTCTTCGATCCGGAAGCCGGTATTTTTGGTGATGCCACGATTTCGTGGTTTGCCGGCCTTTCTGCCGTCGTCGGCTTTTTGCTGGTGATTGCCATCCGCTTTATGGTCGGCTCGGGTAAAAATCTGGAAGTTGCGGCGGCGGTGGCGTGGAGCCTGCTGGGCAACTTCGTTGGCATCGGATTTGCCGCCATTTCGGATATCTGGATCAACGGTTATCCCCCTGCGGTAGCCATCGTGGGTGAGTTCCTGCCGGCTGCCGGCCCGAACTCGATTTTTGCGGCAATTCTCGTTCCGCTGCTGGTAGGCGCATACGCTGCCGTTCAGCGGCAAACCGGAAGATAAACCACCTGTATGAGAAAGGACAAAGCCCTCGATGCTGGTCACCTGGCGTTACAAGCCGCGTAAATCCCTGATTCAATCTTTCGATCCGCGTGCGTGGATCATCTTTTTCCTTTGCTACATTGCCTGCACGGTGCTGTTCTGGGATCTGCGCTACCTGCTGGTGCTGTTTATCATGGCGATGGTGGTGGTGTTCACCTCCGGCATTAAATTCTCCGAAATGCGCCGGGCGTGGCTGTTCATCGGGGGCTTTGTGGTCTTTTTCTCATTCCTCACCTTTTTAACCGGCCGCGGCGGTATTGAACTTTACACCGAAGAACACCTGATCACCCGTTGGGAGGCCGGTTTTACCCTGCTCGGCTGGCGGCCAACGCTGACGGTCACTGCCGAAAAGACGATGTACGCCGTTTCGATGCTGGTGCGGGTTTTCAGCCTGGCCAGCATGACCATTTTGATTCCTTACTCGCTTAACCCGGCTCATTACGGCATCATCTTCAAAGGACTGGGATTACCGGATAAGGTGGCTTACGGCATGGATCTGACCATGCGCTTTATCCCATCCTTTGGGCGGGATTTCATGCTCACGCGGGATGCCCAGCGAGCCAGAGGGTATGAACTGGAAAAACTGAGCGGCGGGCTGGTGGCGCAGGTTCGCAAACTGGCGCCGCTGATTGTGCCGGTGACCATCCATGCCATTGTTTCCAGTGAGGATATTATTGATGCCATGGATTTACGCGCTTTCGGCGTGGGGCCGCGTACATGGCTGGAAGAGTTGTATTACCGCACCCGCGACCGCTTGCTGATTGGTTTTGGGGTGGTCATGTTGCTGACCAGCATTGCCCTTTCGCTTTTTGGAGTGGGCAAGTTCTGGGTGCCGCAATTCCTGCTGCAACTGGCCGGTTGAAGCCAGAGGATGGGGTCACTGAACGGCCGGAGCTCCGGCCGTTTTGTTTGCGGTCGGTTTTACCGGAAGAAATATCGGCCGATCAAACCGATTAAAGCACCGCCCAGAATCAACCATGTTGAGTTTACGCGGTAGCGAATCAGCAGGGCGAGTGAAACCAGAGCGATTGCCAGTGTGGGCAGATCAGTCAATGAGGCGCGGCCCAGTTGAAATGTAACCGCGGCCATCAAACCCAGCGAAGCGACATTGACGCCATCCAGCAAACTGCTCACCCAGATGGAATTGCGTATATGAGGAATGAGCGGATTTGAAATGGCAACAAACACAAAGGAAGGCAGAAAAATTCCCAACGTTGCAAGAGCCGCACCGGGAATACCCGCCAGTAAATAACCGATAAAGGTTGCCGAGGTGAACAGCGGGCCGGCGGTCAGCTGACCGATGGCGATTGCATCAATCAATTGCTGGTCGGTCAACCAGCCGTGACGCACGACAAAATCGGCGTGTAAAAAGGCTAACAAAACATAGCCACTACCGTAAAGGATGGAGCCGATTTTGAGAAATGTGAGGAAGAGCAGCGGCAGGCTGAAGGGAACCGTTGCGGCGGCAGTGCCGATCAATCCGCTTAGACCCGCAAGGGGGGCAATCCAAAATCCCGTCGTCTTGTGTTTTTGCAAGCGCTGTAGATTGACGAAAACCATATAAACGATTCCTCCGCCGAAAAGCAGGCCGATTTCGTTGATGCCCAGAAAGTAGAGTGTGAGGACGGCAATGCCCAGCAAGGCAAGCCCGCCATTTTTAATGGCTTTACCACCCAGATTCCAGAGTGCCTGTCCGATGATGGCAATCATCACCGGCTTGATGCCGTAAAGCAGCCATTCGGCCTGCGGCATCGAACCGTAGCGGACATACAACCATGCCAAGCCCAGCACCATCAAAACCGCCGGCAGGAGAAAACAAAACCCCCCTGCCAACAAACCCGCCCAGCCGGCGCGGGTAAAACCAATGTGAATGGCCATCTCGGTCGAGTTTGGGCCGGGGATCAGATTGGTGGCACCGAGCAGGTCCAAAAAGTGCTGGTCAGAAAGCCACTTCCGCCGTTGGACGATTTCGTTGTGCATCAAGCCGATGTGGGCAGCCGGTCCGCCAAAGGCAGTAAAGCCGAGTTTGAGGAACAACCCCATCACTTCCAGCAGGCGATGAGAGTCAGCCGTTTCTCCCGCTGGTTTGCGGGGCTTATCTGCAGGTATGTGCTGATCGAATGACACAAACGCGCCCGTTGAGAATGGAAAGAAAAATTTGGGTCAACGAATTGATTATATCCACAAAAATCAGGTGAGGCGGTTGTTCAACATAAAAATTCCCGCCTGTTCAACATCAGTGGCGGGAATTCTTACGGGCATAAAGAGGGTGGGCCGTTTGTTAAATTACTCTGGTCAGCGAAAACTGGCCGGCAAAACGGCTGGATTCCAGAACCTGCGGGGCAGCCAGCACCACCACTTCACCTTTTTGACGCACACTTTCCAGCGCATCGGCAAATTGACGGAAATCTTCTTGAGAGGTGTTTAAAATCTGATCGCGGGTGCGCTGTCGTTCTTCATCGGTGATGCCCAGTAGATAGCGGAGCATGGCGGTGTAACCTTTGGCATCTGGCAGCTGGTAGGCGTCCACCTCACCAATTGCTCCGATGATGGCTTTGGTCAATTCGCTTTCGCTCAACTCCAGCCGGCGCAGGTAGTCGGCGGTTTGATCGAATGCCTGCAAGGTCTGATCAAGATTGGGGTCTCGGTACGAGAGATAATTGAAGTTGCCGGATTGCTGGTCGAAGACGGCAAAACCGCCATACGCGCCGCCCTGCACCCGCACTTTTTCCCACAGGTAACTGCCGCGCAAGTAAGGGACGATCACCAGCACCGAGCCGTGAAAGGTGTAGCCGTTTTGATACAAATTGGCACCTTTACCGACAAAATTCACCTGCAGCGGCATGGCTAAGCCTTCCATTTGAGGCAGGCTGCCTTTGGACCAGCTGTGGCGGCTTGGTTCGCCGCCCGGCAAGCCGGCGAGAAAGTCCTCCACCTGCGGGCGAATGTTTTGCCAGCTGGCAGAATCAACGGTGATGTTGCAGATCGCAGACGCGCGCCGGATGAGGGCATTGCGGATCGCTTCGAGGGTCTGATAGACGCTCTCCCAATCAGAGTCAATGCGTTCCAGTAAATTGCGCAGGAAGAATAACTGACTGACTCCACTGGTCTGTTCGGCTGCCCAATCGGCTTCGTTGAAGCGTGCTTTCAAGCGGGTGTTGATCACGCGATGACCGGCATGAACGATGCCCGACTCCATACCCGCTTTGTTTTCCAGAACCATCTGGCGGATGCGTTCCCGGTCGTGCAGACGGGCAGTGGTGAGGATTTCTTTGAGGATGGAAAGTAAATCGGCGGTCTGAGCGGTCATTGCCTTGCCCCGCAAAAACAGCCAGGCCACATCCTGCTGCGTATGACGGGACATGGAAAACAGCGTGGCAGGGTGGATACCGCCCGTGCGCTGACCGATCTGTTGAAGCAGCTGAACGAAGGTCAGGTCACGGGTGCCGGTTTCCAGCAGAGCGCGGCTGAAAATGGGCAGGTAAGGCAGCCATTCCTGCGGCAGGGTGTGCAGGTCGAATCCCAGATCCAGGTAAAGGATGCCGTTGGTGAATAGGTCGTGATAAAGGATTTTGCTCTCGCCGTGGGTAATTTCCTCACTGGGAATGGTTTTGACCTTTGGTTCAAGGTCGGCGCGCGTGAGCATGGGAATGGTGGCCAGCGCTTCGGGACTGTCGGGCGTTTCCTGCCGGCGTTTGAGTTCGCGGGTGATTTGAACGATCTCTTCGATTTGCTGCGGCGTCATCTGGGAGCGCGCCTGCTGTAAACGCTGTTGTTCGGCGGCGGCCCTTCTGGCGCCCAATTGCGGATCGGGACGCAAGATGAGGGTGACACGGTGCGGATTTTCCAGAAAATGCTGACGGATCAGATTTTCAAAAAAACGTTCCCCGGCCTGAAAACGCTCTTTGATGCTGTTGAGCGGTGCTTCGAAAGCCAGTGCCTCAATTGGGTCGTGGCCGTAAACCCAGTTCTCCACTGCATTGATCATCATCACCAGCCCACGCGGGTAGGAACCGGTGTTGTTTTCACGCAGGTTGAATTCTACCGTGTTGAGGGAAGCGCGCAGGGTTTCGGGGTCAAACCCTTTTTCTGCCAGCTCGCTCAAAGTGTCGAGAATCAGCCGTTCAACTTTCTCTGTATTTTCTTCGGCAACGCCTTTCAACCCTACCGAGTACATCGTCTGGCGGTAACCGGTTTGAAATCCCTCGCCGGTCAGGTCTTCACCCAGTCCGGAATCGATCAGGGCTTTGCGCAGCGGCGAAGCGGGGGTGCCAATTAAAGCATGATCGAGAATGTGCAGGGCCAGCATCTGTTCGAGATTACCGCTTTCCACGAGCAGCCAGTTGAGGGTGATTTGTGCTTTGGCGTTGAGGTCATCGCCGCTGTCGTAAAAAACTTCTTTCTTTTGCGGGCTGGAAAAGCGCGGCTGGAGGGGAATTTCGGCGGCTATTTGCCGGCGTGAATATCCCTTGAGTGCTTCTGCCATGGTTTTCAGACGCAGTTCGGGGTCATCGTCGCCGTAGAAGAAAATCAGAGCGTTGCTGGGGTGGTAATAGGTTTCGTAGAATGAACGAAATTTCTCATAGGTGAGCGAGAGGATGGCCTCCGGTTCACCGCCGCTGTCATAACGATAGATGGTATCCGGAAATACGGCGTGCTGAGCTTCCTCAGCCAGCACCGAATCGGGCGATGAATAAGCACCTTTCATCTCGTTGAATACCACGCCCTTATAGGTCATCTCGCCTTGCGGCTGCTCTAATTCGTAATGCCAGCCTTCTTGATATAGCGTATAGGGGGAAATGAGGGGGTGAAAGACGGCATCCAGATACACATCAATCAGGTTGTAAAAATCCTTTAAATTGGTGCTGGCAACCGGGTAGATGGTTTTATCCGGGTACGTCATGGCATTCAAAAAGGTATTGAGCGAGCCTTTCATCAGTTCAACGAACGGCTCTTTGACGGGATATTTTTCCGATCCGCATAATACGGAATGTTCGAGGATATGAGGCACGCCGGAGGAATCGGGCGGGGGAGTGCGAAAAGCGATACCGAAAACTTTATTTTCATCATCATTTTCAAGGGAGAGCAGCAGCGCGCCGCTCTGACGATGCTCCCATAAGCGGGCGCGGGTATTGTATTCTTTGATAAAGCGGTCTTCCAACAAAATAAAACCATGCAGTTCGTTCATTCTAAAACCTCTCAGGGGTGTTCAATTTTCTGGTGATTGGCTTGAGGTAAGCGGAAGAGGAAGGGTAAACCCACCAGTACAAGCACGGCGCTCAGCAGGTAAGCGGTGCGCAGGTTGAACAAATCACCAATTGCGCCGATGGTCAGGGTGGCAAAAGAACTGCTGACAAACGAAACCGCCATATACACGCCATTCGCCAGTGCGCGATTTTCGGGAAAACTTTCCTGAACGATGGCCATCACAACCGGCGTCATGGAAAGCATCCCAAAACCCAAACCGAGCAGGACGGGAAATTGCAGCCAGCCGCTCACATTGAGCAGTAAGAAAATGAAGAGGGAAGTGCTGAGCAATGAAAGGAACATCATCGGGCGCCTGCCGATACGGTCGGAAAGGGAACCGGCAATCAGAGCGCCAATCACGCCGGCGGCTTCCAGAACGGAAAGCGAAGCCCCCGCCAGCATCAGATTTGCTCCCCCCTCGGTAAGAAAGGTGGGCAGGTAAGTTGAGACGCTGACAAAAGCCAGCGCACGGGTAATCAAAATGATGGAAAGCGGAATCAATACCGGACGCATGGTTTGAAGGGCTTTTTTCCACGGCAATGCTTTCTGGCTTTCCGGGTGGCGTGCCGGTATTTGACGCAGTTGATAGGCCATCCACAAAGAAACGAGGATACCCCCCACCGCCAGCCATGGGGTCTGGCGAATGCCGAG
Source organism: Chloroflexota bacterium (assembly GCA_040754815.1). Taxonomy (GTDB): domain Bacteria; phylum Chloroflexota; class Anaerolineae; order Anaerolineales; family Anaerolineaceae; genus Bellilinea. The sequence continues at coordinate 547,881 of JBFMBX010000001.1, read as the reverse complement.
CGTGGTAACGGCTGAAACGATGATCAATGGCCCAAGCGTCCGCCCCAGTTCTCCTCCCACCATCCAGAGGCTCATTCCCAGCCCAAGGCGATTGGCAGAGAGCCGCCCTGCCAGCACCGGGCCGGTGGCGTGTAAACTGGCCGAACTCAGCCCGGCGATGATCAACAACATGGCTGCCAGCCAGTAATAGGGTGTGACGCCCAGCAGACTCATCGCCAGAGCGGTGATGGCAGGGGTGAGAATGATGAATATCCTCAGTGAACGCCGGTCGGCAAGATAACCAATGAACGGCTGAAAAAGGGAGGGAGCGGTCATCAAAACCGAAAGCAGGCCGGCCTCGGTTTTGATGAGGGAGAATTTTTCAATCAACAAAGGCAGCAGCGGTGGGAGGAATGCCTGATAGGTATCGTGTATACCATGGGCAGCGGCAATAGCACTCACTTTGCCCGCGCGAAAGGTTTGAGCCTCGGTCGTTTGGGTTGCGGCTACGGCAATGCTGACTTCACTTTCGGTTGCTGGTTTCAAAGCACGCCTCGTTGAAATAAAGGGTGAATGGTTACGGCTGACGGCGGATCTCGCCTTCCACCTCAAAAGCGAGTGGTTTGGCAGGGGGATGATCACCGTAATCGGTCAGGTCTTCAATTTTAATACGCAATTTCAGCGCCGGTGCCTGGGGATTTTCAATCAGGTGACGCAGGATCATTTCATCGGCCTGCACGCCAAACACTTTTAACAGGCGGCGAATATCATTACGGCTGGTGTCTTCCATTTAGTTTTATCCTCCTTGGCGAGAAATTTGAACAACAAAATAATCTTAACCGCAAAGCGATTTTCAATCAACCCGCCGCAGAGTATGACTCAAGGTCTGCTGCTTTTTTCGGCGTTGATCAACCCATAAAGCGATGAGGGCAATCAATGTGGAGGTGAGGATGAAACCGGCAGCCGTTTGATAGGTGCGCTGCAAACCGCTCACCAGTACCTGTGCGCCGGCAGTGGTAATATCTGTGCCGGCAGGGAGGTTACCGGCTGCCAGTACGCTGGCCGTGAACAGGCTGCCCATCAAGGGTAAACCGGTCGTTTGCCCGAGCGTGCGTGAAAGCACCAGCAGCCCCGAGCCGATGCCCAGTCTTTCTGAAGGTACGGTGCTCATCACTGCGCTATTGTTAGGTGCCTGAAACAGCCCCATGCCGATGCCAAAAAGCAAGGTGCGCGGGAAGAACTGCAAGGGGGTCATCCCTTCCTGAACCGTGGAAAGCGCAAAACAGCCAGCCGCAATGGAAATCAACCCAAAAAGACTGATTACCCGCGAGCCAAAGCGGTCCGAAAGTGCGCCTGCCAGCGGAGCGACGATCCCCATGCCGATGGGGTGAACCATCATCAGCAGACCGATTAAAGAAGCGGGCAATTTCAGCACCAGTTGAAGGTAGAAGGGCAGGATGAACATGCCCGCCATGACGATAAAGACAAGAAAAGCCATCATCAAATTCATGCTGAATAAGATATTTCGAAACAGGCTTAAGTCCACCATCGGCTGGGGGAGTCGGGATTCTAAGTAAAGGAAGACCAGCAGCCCCAGCGCAGCCGCAATCAAACTGACCATTACTGCAGGCTGAGAAAAACCGCCCTGTTGACCGCTCGTCATGCCAAAGGCATACAGGCCTAAGGTGAGGAACAACACCAGTCCGCCTCCGCGGTCGAATTGCTGTCCTCTGCGCGCGGGTGGAAGATTGGGGATAAAACGTTGAACGATCACCAGCGCCGCGATGCCGATGGGCAAATTAACCAGAAAAATCCAGTGCCACGAGGCGGTGCTCAAAATCAGACCACCCAGTGGTGGACCCAGTGCGATCCCAATCGAAACCACGCTCCCCATAATGCCCAGCGCTTTACCGCGTTCTCGGGCGGGGAAAATTTGGGTGATAATTGCCATTCCTAAAGCCTGAGTGAATACGGCGCCTAATCCCTGCACGGCGCGGAAGAGAATCAGCCAGAAGATGCTATTGGAAAGCGAGCATAAAACCGAACCAATGGTAAAGAGGGTCAGGCCGGTTAGGTACAATTTTTTCTTGTCGAACATATCTCCCAAACGGGCGGCACCGAGCAGCAAGGAGGTGATGACCAGCACATAGGCAAGGATCACCCATTGAACCATTGCAAAGGTGGTATCAAAGATTGCTACAAAAGCAGGAAGTGAAATATTGACAATGCTGGAATCGAGCGTTGCCATCAGCACGCCCATACCCACACCTGCCAGTGCCAGCCAGCGAGCGGGGGAATTGACTGTCTCAGGGAGGGAGGTTGGCATGGGAGATTTTAGATTTTAGAATGAAGTATTCGAGTTAACGATGGATTTTTCTATGCTGTGGGTGATTAACCTTCTGGAATAAAACAAAATCCGTTTTCGGTGCGGTTGATGATTTGCGGGTTTTGAGGGTCATCTTCTAACTTGTTTTGCAGACCTCGAATGGTGTTTTCGACCAGTGCCTGCATGGTGCGCTGGGGGAGGATCTCATTTCCCCAGCCGGCTTCATATAAAGCGGGAATCGGTACTTCGGTATAAACGCGATCCATCAGACACGAGAGCAGGCGAGCCTCATTGGGGTTCAGGTTGATGATGATGCCCCCCCTCACGAGGGTATTGTTGTTCAAATCCAGTTGATACTTTGAACTCCAGGATGGCGTTTCAGGCTGCTCAAGCGCCGGCAGAGTACGGGCGACGCGGTCAATGCGCTCCAGTAGTTTGGACATGGAAAATGGTTTGACAATATAATCATCCGCCCCCATGAAGTAACTCTGCTCCATGATGCCGGCATCCGAAAGGGCCGTCAGCATGATGACCGGTGCCGAAGAAACACGCCGGATGGCCTCCAGCACGTTCAAACCGTCAATCTCCGGCATCATAATATCCAGCAGAATAATATCGAAAGATTCGTGTTCCAGCAAAGTCAGGGCAGCCTGACCGTGACCGGTCGTTTGAATTTTGTGACCGGCTTTTTCGATGATCATACTGACCAATTGACGGGTATCGGCGTCGTCATCCACGAGTAAAATTTTCAATTTACGACCGGTCTTTGTGCTGGCCATGAATCGCTCCTCCCGCTGCCCAAAAAATCCGCAAATTTGCAGGGATGAAACCGAACTGGTATTGCCCTATGGGTTATTGTAGATAGGAATCAAAAAAAAGGCAAGTTTGAGGGGTGTATCTTCCGGCTGGCAAAGTGAATATGGTAAAATTTTGTTCATGCAACAGCGGGAAATTGAACTTGAAAAAAATCCAAATTCCAATCGCGTTTTGAAACTGATTCGTGTAGCCGGTTCACATCGCGAGATGGGACGCCAAATTGGCGAAGAGTGCCGCCTCCAGATTCACCACAGCATTGAAAATGCCCGAAAACTGCTGGCAGATGCTTATGATACCCTTCAACTGGACTGGGAAGGGGCGCTGATACAGGCGCGAAAGTACATGCCGTTTGCCGAAGAGCGCTATCCGCAATATGTGGAAGAACTGCGCGGCATGGCAGAAGGTGCTAATGTAGGACTGGACGATCTGGGAATGCTCAACGCCATGGAAGCAGTGACCATGGACGCTCTGCATCTGACCAAATGCACCAGCATAGCGGTCAGTCAGGAACGCACCACCAACGACCGAGTCCTGATCGCTCACAATGAAGACTGGCTGCCGGAAGACGAACCGGATGTCTATCTCATTCTTGCCAAACCGCAGGATGAACCGCCTTTTCTGGCAATGACTTACGGGGGTCTGCTGCCGAATATCGGTTTTAATGCCTATGGCATTGCCCAGTGCTGCGATTCGGTCTATCCCACCGACAGTCGTATTGGCATCCCGCGGATCATCGTTTCGCGGGCGGTGCTCGCGGCGCGTACACCGGCAGAGGCCATTCGTCACATGCTGGCGCCTCACCGCGCGGCGGGTTACAACCATCTGCTCGTCCATGAAAGCGGGGAAATTTACTCGGTGGAAGTATCGGCACGCCAGTTTGCCATTCTAGAACCCGAAAATGGTGTTATGGTGCATACCAATCACTATCTGGATGCCCACATGCGCACCATCGAGAGTGAGCCGGATGAATTGATCAGTACCCGTGTACGCTACATGCGCGCCAAACGATTGTTAGCCCAGCAGGAAAAACATACCATCCGTTCCTTGCAGGCCATCCAGAAGGATCATGTCAATCATCCCGACTCGATCTGCAATCATTCGGTGGAGGGCGACCCCCTCGACCGGGAAAAGACCATTACTGCACTGACCATTGATCTGACCAACCGGCAGATGCACGCCTGTTGGGGTACGCCGTGCAGCAGTGTGTTTTCTACTTACCAGTTGGATGCTTAAGAAGAGAGGAAAAAATTAAACATCATGGAAGAAAGCGCATTAAAACCACCACGCCGTTCGCTGATGGGGTATCTTACCATTACCCTGCGTGGTTTTTTGATGGGGACGGCTGATGCGGTGCCGGGAGTATCGGGAGGTACGGTGGCGCTCCTGGCAGGTATTTATGAGGAACTGATTCAATCCATTCGCGCCACTGCCGAGTTGCGCCATCTGCGGCGGGTTTTTCGTTTACAATTCAAATCGTTATTCAACGAACTGCCGTGGCGTTTCCTGCTGGCACTGCTGATTGGGATTTTTGCCGGTGCATTATCACTGGCGCACCTTTTGGAATCGCTGCTGGAAACACATCCCTTGTTTATCTGGGCATTCTTTTTTGGTCTGGTGGCCGCCTCGGCTCTGGTTGTTTCGCGCCGCGTGCGCAGGTGGGGGGCAGCGAATATTTTGCTGCTCGTCCTCGGCACAGCAGGGGCTTACCTGCTGGTGGGGTTGGTGCCGATGGATACGCCGGATACACCGCTGGCTTTTTTTGCGAGCGGGATGATTGCCATTTGTGCCATGATTTTACCGGGCATCTCCGGGGCATTTGTGCTGGTGTTGTTGGGAAAATATCAGGATGTACTGGCAGCCGTTACCGGCTTTGATTTTCCCCGCCTGTTTGTATTTCTACTGGGGGCTGTGGCGGGCATTTCACTCTTTTCTCGTTTGCTGGGCTGGTTGTTACGCCGCTTCCACGATGCGACTCTGGCTTTGATGATTGGTTTTATGGTCGGTTCATTGCGTAAGATATGGCCGTGGAAGGGTCATCCCTCTTCCGGAGAAAAAACAATCCCGCCGGAGGCCGGTGAATTAGTGGTGAATGTATTGCCGGCATGGGAGCCGGAAACGCTCATTACAGGGCTGATTGCAGGTGCAGGTTTTTTACTGGTTATGGGGTTAGAAGGTCTGGCTTCCCGCCGTCAGGTGGCTTCTAATTCGATCAATATCTCCCCTGCTCGGGATTGAAATATGAATGACGCTAAATCTCCCCGCTTGTCTGCTCCGTTTGCCCATACCTACTCCATCATTGCCCGCGATCCGCAAAGCGGTCAGATGGGTGTGGCTGTGCAATCGCACTGGTTTTCCGTTGGTTCGATTGTGGCATGGGGTGAAGCCGGTGTGGGTGTGGTTGCCACACAGGCGCTGGTGCAGGTGGCCTATGGCCCTCAAGGACTGGCCCTCATGCGGGCGGGTGTGCCGGCGCCGGCTGCTTTGCAGGCTTTGCTGGCAGCGGATGAAGAACGCGAGGTCAGGCAGGTTGCCATGCTGGATAGCGCCGGCCGGGTAGCGGTTCACACCGGAGCGCGTTGTGTTGCCGATGCCGGCCATGTTTTGGGGGAGGGGTTTTCAGCACAGGCGAATATGATGGCATCTCCCGCCGTGTGGCCTGCCATGGCCGAAGCCTACCGCAATACCGCTGGAGATCTGGCGGAGCGACTGATGGCGGCCCTCGAAGCAGCGCAAGCGGAGGGTGGCGATTTGCGCGGTCAGCAGAGCGCATGCCTGTTCATCGTGGAGGGAGAACGGCAGGATCAGCCGTGGCAGGGTGTGCGGGTCAATTTACGGGTGGATGATCACCCTGAACCGTTGAAAGAGTTGCGCCGCCTGTTGACCGTTCACCGTGCTTATGAATGGATGAACCGCGGTGATGAGAAATTGGGGGCAGGTGATAGCGAAGCAGCCATGCAGGCGTATCGTACCGCTGCGGATTTGCTGCCGGAAAACGAGGAAATACTTTTCTGGCAGGCGGTTACGCTGGCGGATTTGGGCAGGTTAGAAGAGGCTTTGCCCATTTTTCGGCAGGTGTTCGGGCGCAATCCGCTCTGGAAAGTGATGGTTCAGCGTTTACCGGCGGCCGGCTTGATGCGGGCGGACGGCGAAATCATGGATCGAATCCTCGCCTGCGGTTAAGTTTCTGGTATTCTGCCGGTCTGGCACAAAAGTTGCAAAATGAAGCGAAGGGTATAATAAACTCTATGGCAATTCATTTTGTGCTGAAGGCAAGCCTGTGTTCGATTTGACCGTTTTTAAATACAACCGTTTGCAGGGTAAAGAAGAAAGTGATTTGCCGGGTCTTTTCACCGCATTGCCGCCCAAACGGGTTGCGCGCGGGCGGGAAAAAGACCGGCTGGTGATCTTTCTGCAGTTGATCGAGCGGGGCGGTCCTTTACAGGGCGCACCGCAGGAAATGCTGGATAAATTAAGCCGCGTTTATTACGCCACACGGGGCACAGTAACCCGTGCAATGCGGGCAGTTGCCGAAGAGGTCAACGAGCGATTGCTGGCGCGCAACTTACGGCAGGCAAAAGAGGGCAATCCGCTGGTGGGGTTGATGATTGTTGCCGTCCTGCACGAGGAAATGCTTTACCTCGCTCACTGTGGGCCGGTTCATTCATTCGTTATCAATGCACAAACCGTGGAACATTTCCACGATCCGCAGGGGGCGGGCAAAGGTCTGGGAATCAGTCGGTCGGTGGCAGTGCGATATTACCGCTCTGTTTTTCAGCCGGGCAATCTGGCGCTGGTGTGCGTTCAGCCGCCGCAAAACTGGACACGCCAGAACCTGTTGGGCAGCAGCCAGCTTTCGCTGGATAATTTGCGCCGCCGTTTATTGACGCAGGCGGATGAAAATCTCAGTTTTGTGATGCTACGCACCCGCAAGGGCAGTGGTGAAATTCAAACCCGCATCCTGCGCGCCAGCGAGGCGCAGCCCCTGCCTTTGGAGGAAGAAAAACCAGCAGCAATGCCGCTGCCGTTGGGTTCAACCCAGCCGATTGCCGAGGATGATGCGGCGGTTAAACCACCCATTTACCTGAGCGGGGAAAGGCAGGAACGGCCTGCACTTAAAACCGGTCTGTTGCAAAATTTACAGGAAAAATTGAACACTGCTCAGGTAAAGATCGGGCAGAGAAAGACCGCACCGGTTGCTGAACCGGCGATGGAACAGGAAGATTTACCGCGCCGGGAGGCGGCCTTCGTGCCGGCGGGGGAGGTACAGCAGCCGGCGGCTGCTCCGCAGATAAAACAAATTTCACCCGTCCTTCGAAAAGCCAGCCGCTGGCTGACAGGTGCATGGCAGGGCTGGCAGAGATTTCGCCAGCGCAGCGGTGCGACGCTTTCACGCTGGACGGCGAGAATGCTGCCGGGTAACGCGGAGCGGCTGCCTGCGCTTTCGAACAGTGCCATGTTGTTTATTGCAGTGGTTGTGCCGTTGATTGTCGTTGCCATTGCCATGACGGCTTACTGGCAGCAGGGCAGAGGAGAGCAGCACCGCCTGTTCCTTTCGCAGGCCGAGCAGATGATTGCTCAGGCGAATGAACAAAGTGATGTGCTGATGAAAAGAGTCAATTATGAAGCAGCGCTGGGATATCTCGATCAGGCTGCTCAATTTGGCAATTCCGAACAAATGCAGCGCTTGCAACAGCAGATCACCACCGCTCTTGACCAATTGGAGGGCATCCGCCGGTTGGAGTTTTCGGCCTTATTACCGGCTTCGTTCGATGGCAAAGTCAACATTACCCGCATTGTCGCCACCCCCTCGGAAGACCTGTATTTGCTGGATCAATCCAGCGGGCAGGTGATTCGGCTGGTTTATACCCGCCCCGGTTATGAAGTGGACAACCGCTTTTTCTGCGGGCCGAATCTGGTGGGCGGGCTGATTGTTGGGCCACTGGTAGATATTGCCGCCGCGCCGATTCCAAATACGCTGGATGCGGTGGTGATGGGCGTGGATGCGTTCGGCAATCTGCTCTACTGCTCGCTGGATGCCAATAAAACCACGGCCATTTCATTGCGCCCGCCGGATGCCGGCTGGGGAGAATTGCGGGCAATGGTTTATTCACCCGGTTTGTTGCACCTGCTCGATCCCGCTTCCAATGCGGTCTGGCGGTTCGAAGGGCAGGGAATTGATTTCAGCGATCCGCTGGCCGGCCCGCGCCTCTTTTTTGGGAATGTGATTCCCGATCTTGCCAGAGCGGTGGATATCGCCATCTATCAAAATGATTTATATATTCTTCGCGAAGACGGCAGTTTGGCGTTGTGTACTTACAGCAGTATCAGTTCCACGCCGACCCGCTGCAGCGATCCTTACCCCTACCGGGTCAGCCGGGCAGGTGAGCCGGTGGAGGAATTGACCACCCTTGGCGTTGGTTTGAGCCAGATTCAGGCGACCCAGCCGCCGGAACCTTCTCTGTATGTATTTGACCCGGCTGCGCCGGCAATTTATCAATTCAGTCTGGGAATGACCTTCGTGCAGGAAATTCGCCCTGTGCAGGGAGCAGGCACCTCTCTCCCTGCCCGTCCGGCAACGGCTTTTCGGGTAACGATGGGGCGCAACCTTGTGCTGGCCTTTGGCAATCAGGTGTTCATTGCTTCGCTCTCGCAGTGACCCTGCCCGGCGAACCTGATTACATATTCAACCAGCGGGCCGCAATGGCCGGCAGGTCGTGCAGCGAACCCTTGCGGAGGGTGCACGGCGGCAATGATTCCATGAAGGCTTTGCCGTATTGTTTGCTCAGAATACGCCGGTCAAGAATGACCACCACACCTCGATCCGATTGGGTGCGAATTAAACGGCCAAAACCCTGCCGAAAACGCAAAATGGCTTCCGGCAGTTGATACTCGTTGAAAGGATCATCGAAAGTTTCTGAACGGGCGGCAATGATGGGATCGGAGGGAACATCGAAGGGAAGCTTGACGATCACCAGCACCGAGAGAGCCTCACCGGGAATATCCACACCTTCCCAAAAGGCACGCGTCCCCAGCAGGACGGCTTTTTCGCTTTCCCGAAAGGTCTCGAGCAGCAGGTTGGTAGAAGCGCCTTCCCCCTGTTCGTAAACCTGTATGCCGGCTTCCAGCAAGGGCGGGGTGATGGCCTGTGAGGTGCGCCGCAGTTGGGCATAGGAAGTGAACAACACCAGCATCCGCCCGCCGGTTGCCCGCGCCAGTCGGATGAGCGTTTGCTCCACCGCCCGCTGATATCCATTGGCATCGGTGGGTTCGGGGATGTCGTTGGCAATATAAAGCAGGGCAGCATTTTCATAATCGAACGGTGAACCGAGAACCAGTTCATCCGCTTCATCGGCGTTCAGGCGCGAACGCAGGTACGTAAATTCACCCTCGGCAGTCAGGGTTGCGGAGGTGAGGATGATGCTGTTTTTCTCGTGCCAGAGGTATTTTTCCATCAACGGCCCGATGTGCAGCGGGGCAATTTGCAGCGAAAGACGGTTGTTGTTGGGGCTGATTTCTGCCCAGTAAATGGCTGCCGGGTCGGGCTGGTTGACCAGCCCGTTGAGGTACGCCTGCGCTTCATTCAAGCGGCGGTGAATGCTGGCTAAACTGGCAAGGGTATCTTCTATTTCTTCACTCAACCGTTCCACACCTTCGCTGATGTTTTTATACAATTCCGCAATCAGGTTGAGCAGCAGGGAGAGAGTTTCACCGGCACTATCCCAGCAGATTTCCACTTCCGTCCATGCCGGTAGTTTGCGGGTGGAGGGGAGAATTCGCACCTGCTGACCGTAAGGGCTGACCGGTTTCCCTTCGCGGCATTGTTCCATGAAGGCTTCGATGCTGGCAAAAAACTGTTTGAAATCAAAATCCAGCCGCATGGCTAAATCGGTTGCCCGTTGAAAAGTTTTGGTAAGCAGGGCAAAATCGGAGGGGCGCAGAATATCCTTGAGCAGATTAATCAACCGCCCCAAAACTCCGCTGGAAAGCCCGCCGAGTTCATTCACCAGACGGGTGAGATCATGTTGGTTGACGCGGTAACTGAGTGCGCTGGTGGAGGCCGCTTCGATATGATGTCCTTCGTCCACAATCAGATACTGATATTCGGGTAAAACACGGCTACCGCTGACTACATCGGAGAGCAGCAGGGCGTGGTTGACGATGATCAGATGGGCACTCAGCGCCTGCTGGCGGGACTGGTAGAACGGGCAGGCGCCGCCCATGCGGCTGACGCACACTTCAGCCTTGCAGCCTTCATCTTCTGCCGAAAGACGCATCCAGACCTCTCGCTCGGCCGGCCCGTTCAGATTGATTTCCGACCGGTCACCCCGTCCGCCTTCGTGCAGCCAGACCAGTACCTTGGCCAGCATGCGCATTTCTTCGGGCGTTTCCGGCCCTTTCTGGCGCAAGATTTCTAAACGGCGGGGGCAGAGATAGTTGCTGCGTCCTTTGAGAACCGTGGCGCGCAGGTCGAGATTGAGCGCATCGCGCAGGTCGGGGATATCCTTGTTGATCAGTTGTTCCTGCAATGTGATGGTATTGGTGGAAATGACCACCCGCGTGTTATTCTGAATCGCCCACAGGGCTGCCGGAATCAGATAAGCAAAGGATTTGCCGGTACCGGTACCGGCTTCCACCATCAGGTGTTGACCGCTGGAAAGGGCACGGGTGACTGCCCGCAGCATCTCCACCTGTTGACTGCGGTATTCGAACTGATCGAAATAACGCGAGAACAAACCGCCCGGCTCCAGAATGGCGGCGACTTCATCCTCATCCAGCGGGCGTGGCGTTTCTACCAGTGTGAGCGGTGGAGCGAGACGGTGCTCGACTGCAAACAAACCTTCATAATTCTGCTGGTGGGTCTGGCGGGCCTGAATTGGCTGGCGGGAGCGCGCCCGCATAATTTGCTGGAAGATCCAGCCGGCGTCCCATTCAAGCGGCTCGCTGTGACGCACGATTTCTGCCAGTAATTCAACCGGCAAATTCAGGGCGCGTTCGTACAACTGCATGAAAACGGCATGGGCCAGTCGAGCGTCGTCCAGTGCGCGGTGTGAGTTGGGAATCAGAATTCCCAATATCTGGCCAAGTGAGCCAAGGTTGTAGCGGCTGGCCGTGGGCAGCAGCACGGCGGCCATTTCATAGGTATCAATGGCTTCTACTAGCGGTAAAATTCCCTGCCTTTGCAGGAAAGCCAGATCGAAACGGATGTTGTGACCGACCACCGGCGAATCGCCGATAAAATCGGCCAGCTCATGCAGCACAGCACGGATGGGCGGGGCGTTGCGCACCATATCATTGTTGATGCCCGTCAGTGCAGTGATGGCGGGCGGAATGGGACGCTGAGGATTGATGAGAGTCTCCCACTCTGCTTCGATTCGGCTGCCGTTGAAGCGCACCGCGGCAATTTCTATGACGGCATCTTTCTGAGGATCCAGACCGGTGGTTTCAATATCCAGTGCTACCAGAGAGGGCATGGATGAGATTATACCATTCTGCTTTCATTCCAATGCCGATTTGAAAGTTCAGGATAGATATGGTAAAAAATACCATATTCTTATTTGACGGAGTATGAAGATTCAATGAACATCACAGATGGTATTGAGGTTATTGCATTCGATTGGGGTGGAACATTGATGAACGGCAGGGGGGCGGATGACCGTCCGATGGTGGAATGGGAGAAAGTAGAGGCATTGGAAGGGGTTGCCGCGGCTTTGCGGGAGTTGCAAAATCATTTCCGGCTGGTGGTATGTACCAATGCAGAAATTTCAACCGCCGGGCAAGTGCGCGCTGCGCTGGCGCGGGTAGGGCTGGATGGTTTCTTTGAGGCTGTTTTCACCCCCAAAGAAGTCAATCAATACCGCAAGCCGCAAAAGGAGTATTTTCATCAGGTGGAACGGGCTTTAGGGGTTAATGGAAATGCGATGTTGATGGTTGGGGATGACCCGCTTGTGGATGTGGGCGGCGCTGTGCTGGCCGGCTGGCGGGCAGTCTGGTTCAACCCGGTTGGCAAAGCCGCACCTGCTCTCTTGCCGCTGGCAGATGCCGAAATTTTGCACTGGCGTGATTTACAAACGGCGTTGAAGCAGCCGCGTTTGCCTTCGATTGAACAATCGCGCTTCTGGCTTTTGGAGCAGAGGGCAACCGCCAATTTGCTGGTGCATGTGGAAATGGTTGCGGCTCTGGCTTATCAAATGGCAGTATGGATGAGGAACAGCGGGCAGAAGGTCAACCCCGTGCTTGCTCAGCGGGGCGGTTTATTGCACGATTTATGTAAAATCTCAGCGCGTGGGACGAACATTCTGCATGGTGATATGGCGGCCGATTTGCTGATGGAATGGCATCAGAATGAACTGGCGGGCATTGCCGCGACTCATATGCTCTTCAACCTGCTGGAGGAGGCGAAATCCCCGCGTAGCTGGGAGGAAAAAATCGTCTATTATGCCGATAAACTGGTGGAAAACGGCCGGGTTGTACCGTTCAGCACGCGGATGGACGCCTTACGCCAGCGTTATGCCATGGATGGCGCACTGGTCGAACGGCTGGCAGAGGCCATTCCCTCGCTGGAGCGTGAACTGACCGCGCCGCTGGGCTGGACGATTGAAGAACTAGTAGAAAACCTGCAGCAAGCCTTTTGGAAAGGACGCTAGGGGCTGGTCAGGGTATAGTAGTTATAAACGCCCTGCGCCAGAAAAGCCATCAACTCGTTGGCCGGGTTGAACAGCAACTGGGTGGGGTGGTAAAGGTTGACCACCAGTACGAAATTACCACCACTGGTGTAGATGATACCGGCGTCGCTCATGGTGTGAATCAACCCATCGAGAGGGTCGGTAATCCAGCCGTGTTTATGGGCAATCTGCACCCCTTCCGGCAAACCGGCCTGAAAGAGTACACCAATGCGGTTTTTGGAAAGCAGGCTGATCATCAGACGGCATTCGCTCTGGGTAATTTCGCCCGGAAAGACGGCCGCAAACGTGCCGCCACCGTTGGCGGCACACTGGTAAATATCGCTGAGCAACAGCCCAATTTCCATCGGTGTCGTCTGGTTATAGCGGTCAGGGTCGGTATTGACATCCTCACGCTGGTTGGCGGGTGTGGAATAAGTCCGCAAGAGCGGCGCACCCGGGTAGAAATAACCTGCCAGAAAAGTATTCTTCAATCCCAGTGCTTCCATGTCGGCGGTGACTTCCAGCGGACCGAGGCGGGGGTCCAATACGGCCTGCATCAGTTGGTCGGCCGGTTCGTTTTCCGAAAGTTCGATCATCGCTTCCAGCAGGCTGGTTACCTCGGCAGAAATGGGCTCTTCAATGCGGCGAAAGACCGAAACCATGATCGGAATTTTCATGGTTGATGCCGCAGTAAAGGCAATGCCGGGGGCAATGATCTGACCGTTATCATAAGCAAAGTTGATTTCCTGACCGGTTTGCAAATCCAGCAGGTAAATTTCCGCCAGTCCGTCATAACCCCTTGTGGTCAGCACCTGCTGTAACAACACCTGAACATTCTGGAACGCCGGTCGGGTGGGACTGACCCGATTGAAGGAGAGGTTGACCACACGATTGGATGGGTTGAGCAGTGCATCGGAAATCAGAATGACGGCGCGGTCAATATCCAGCACGGTGCCGGGCTGGCCGGGTTCAAAACTGGTTGAGCCGGGCACGGGTGAGGCCGGTGAGGGTGGGCGGTCATAACGTGCGGCAATTTCATCGCGCAGGTAGGCGCGCAGTCGTTCCTCCGAGATGGTTGCCCGCAGCGGCACTTCCGCTGGGGCGGGGAATTGATTCCAGAGGTAGTTCCAAAAAGCCGTCCAGAACGGTTGGGCAACGCGCTGCTGATCCGCCGCAGCCAGCATGGCTTCCAGATCCAGTTGAAAGCCGGCCGCCGAGGGTCGCATTTGAATGACGGCATCGGCATAGCGGATTTCAATGGGGACGCTGTAGGCCTGAGTCAGCCGCTCGGCGGCTTGCTGGCGGTTGAGCCCGGCCACCGGTACCCCGGCAATCACCGTACCGGGCGGAAAAGCGGCCCGCAAACGGCTGTACTGCACCAGTTGTAAAACCAGTAATAGCACCCCCAAAAAGATAAATAAAATAGAAACCCAGCGAAATATGATTACGCTGCCTCGTCTCAATCTTTCCTCCGTTCCAAACGGTACAAATTGTACCAGATTTGCGCTGGCCTGCAGGTGGTCCTTAAACAAGAACGGATGGGGATAATTTCCATCCGTTCTTGCAATCGGTGATTGGGTCAGTTCACAGGTTTTGTAACTGTTCGCGCAGGCGAACGGCGGTTTCTTCAAAAGTAGCCAGTTTCTGGCGCTCTTTTTCAACTACTGGCGGGGGTGCTTTTTCGGCAAAGGGCGAGGCCAGCAGTGCGCGCAGGCGTTCGATTTGTTTCTCGGTCTCGGCCAGTTCACTTTGCAGGCGGGCGCGCTCGGCTTCCACATCCACCAGATCGGCCAGCGGCAGGTAAATTTCCACAGCGGAGACCACCAGCGCCACCTGATTTTCCGGCTTTTGCGGCAAATCGGCCAGCAGGGTTAAATGCTCCGGCTGGAGGTAGGCCAGCGCGGCGATGGCGGGTGCCTGCTGCTGAAAGACGGCCAGTTTTTCACCGGCAACAATGGTGGCCGGTATGCGCTTGCCGGGGGTGACCTTTTTCTCGGTGCGCAGGTTGCGGATGGCGCGAATCACCTCTTGAATCAGGTTGAAATCGGCAATCTTCTGCTCTTCCCAACCTTCCTCCGCCTGTGCCTCCGGCCAGCGGGCGATGATCAGAGCCTCTTCCCAGCCGCCTTTGGGGCTGAAAGCCTCGCCTTTTTCCTGCGCGGCGTGCTTGAGGTGCCCCCACAATTCTTCGGTCACAAAGGGGGTGAAGGGGTGCAGCAGGCGCAGGCAGGTATCCAGTACGCGCAGCAGGGTTTGGGCGGTGTAAAACGCCCGGTCGCCGCCTTCGGCCAGCTGCAGTTTGGCAATTTCCACGTACCAGTCGGCAAATTCAGACCAGAAGAAGTCGTAAATCTGACGTCCGGCTTCACCGTACTGGTAGTTAGTGAACAAACGCTCTACATCGCGCAGCAGTTGCTGGAGGCGCGCCCAGATCCACGAATCGGCCAGTGTCCACTGGGGAGGGTTTTGCGCCTGAGCAGGAGCCTGTGCCAGCGCGCCCAGCACGAACCGCCCGGCGTTCCAAACCTTGTTGGCAAAGTTGCGGTTGGCTTCCACCTTTTTCAGGCTCAGGTTCATGTCGTTGCCGGGCGTTGAACCCACCAGCAGGGTGAAGCGCAGAGCGTCGGTACCCATCTCGTCCATCACTTCCAGCGGGTCAATCACATTGCCTTTGGTTTTGCTCATCTTCTGGCCGTGTTCATCGCGAATCAGGCCGTGCAGATAAACGGTGTGGAAGGGCGGCTGACCGGTGAACTCCAGTCCGAACATGATCATGCGCGCCACCCAGAAGAAGAGGATATCATAGCCGGTTTCCAGCACGCTGGTGGGGTAAAAGTAACGCAGGTCGGGGGTGTCTTCCGGCCAGCCCAGCGTGGAGAACGGCCACAATCCGGAGGAGAACCATGTGTCCAGCACATCTTCATCCTGATGGATGCGGGCGCTGCGGCAGTGGGCGCAGTGGGTCGGGTCCTCGCGGCTGACGGTGATTTGGCCGCAGTCGGCACAGTACCAGACCGGGATGCGGTGCCCCCACCACAACTGGCGGCTGATGCACCAGTCCTCAATGTTTTCCAGCCAGTTGTAATAAACTTTGGTGAACCGCTCCGGGACGATTTTGATGCGCCCGTCGCGCACGGCTTGCAGGGCAGCCTCGGCCAGCGGCTGGATGCGCACGAACCACTGGGTCGAGATCATCGGCTCGACAATTTCACCGCCGCGTTGCGAGCGGGGAACGTTGAGCGTGTAGGGCTGTTCCTTGATCACCAGCCCGGCTGCGCGCATATCTTCCCACATGCGTTTGCGGCACACGAAGCGGTCCAATCCCTGATACGGCCCCCCGTTTTCGTTAATGGCTGCTTCCGGCGTGAGGATGTTGATCATTTCCAGATTGTGACGCAGGGCAATCTGATAGTCGTTGGGGTCGTGCGCCGGCGTGATTTTGAGCGCGCCCGTGCCGAACTCGCGGTCCACATACTCATCGGCTATGACCGGAATGGGGCGGTTGAGTATAGGGACCAACACCTTGCGCCCGACAAAGGCGCGATACCGCTCGTCTTCGGGGTGGACGGCGACGGCGGTATCGCCCAGAATGGTTTCCGGGCGGGTGGTGGCAACCGGGATATATTCCTGCGGGTTATCGGCCAGCACGTATTTGAAGAAGTAAAGTGTGCCGGGTTCTTCGCTGTATTCCACTTCCAGATCGGAGACGGCGGTTTTCAGGCCGGGTGACCAGTTGATCATGCGCGGGCCGCGGTAAATCAGCCCTTTTTCGTAGAGACGGACAAAGGCTTCGCGCACGGCGCGGGAGAGGCCCTCATCCAGCGTGAAGCGCTCGCGCGACCAGTCGCAGGAAGCGCCCAGCCGGCGGATCTGACGGGTGATGATGCCGCCGTACTTTTCCTTCCACGCCCATGTGCGGCGCAGGAATTCCTCGCGCCCCAATTGCTCGCGTGAAAGTCCCTCTCTGGCGAGGGCCTTTTCCACCTGCAACTGGGTGGCGATGCCGGCGTGGTCAGTGCCCGGCACCCACAGGGTGGGAATGCCCTTCATGCGGTGGTAGCGGATCATCAGGTCTTCCATGGCGACGAACATGGCGTGGCCGAGGTGCAGTTCGCCGGTCACATTGGGCGGCGGGATGGAGATGACGAAAGGACGCCGCGAGGGGTCGTGATCCGGCGAGCGGGGGTCGTTGGTTGGTTTGAAGTAGCCTTTGGCTTCCCAGTGGGCGTAGATGTTTTCTTCAATTGAGGCAAAGTCGTAGGTCTTCGGTAATGAAAACGGTTGATTCATGCTTGCTCCTTGATGATGAAAAATCAATCAAAAAAGCAGCCCTTCGTTTTGAGGACGAAAGGGCTGCTTCCGCGGTACCACCTCATTTCGTTGACCGGCTGGTCAACGCACTCCGACCTGAAGAACGCTTCAGGTTTTGCGCTAACGGGCAACCCCGCGCCGTTCTACTCTCCCGTGGGGGATTTCTTCGGCGGTTTGACCGGGCGACCTTCGGTGAGGGTCAAACTGGGGAGGCTTTCAGCCCGCGGCGCTCCGTCTCTGTCAGCGACCGGTTCACCTACTCCTCCCGGCAGTGCGGTATAAATTTAGGTTTATTATAGCGGTTTCACGGGCGGATGTCAAAGGTGTATTGGAAAGGATTGATAAGAGATGAAAGAATATCAACTTTATGAATTGAATATATAATAATTACTGCAAGTCTTGTTCCCGGTGGGAGGTTTGTGTTAATCGAGCCTCTGTGAAGCATAACCCCCTTCGTCGGTGGGTTTGACGAGAAAAATGGTTGCAACAAGAGATTCCGTACCTAGGAAAGTAAAACCTCTCTGCCCCGTAAAGTGGTTTTAATCGGTAAATTCAAGAAATGGAGAAAACAATGGCTTTGCAATTTGAATCCTCAGAAGTAATTGACCGCCCAATCGAAAAAGTGTTCCGCTTTTATGCTGTAGAGCATGTTCGAAATCACCCCCGCTGGGATTCGGATATTGAGCTCTGGCAGGATTCGGATATTCCTGTCGGTGTTGGGACGATTATCCACAGACGCAATAAACGCAGTGGAAAAGTCGTTGAAGGGACAATGAAGGTTATCGAATTTGAAACCAATCGGGTGGTTGCAATGGAAATCCACGATGGCCCTGCCGTCATGTACGGCAGGACAACATTTGAAGCGATTAATCAGAACCAGACCAAAATCACTACCATTATTGATATACCGTGGATGGATGAAACAGCGGACAAGACTTTTTTGAACAACCGATTGGCACAGGTTTCTCAAATCCGAAAACAATTAATGGAGGCTGAGTTGTAAAGGTGGTCTTGGGGTGTAGGTCATTCATTGGTGAGCGTTGTCTGCATTTTCCCAAACCTTGCGATGAGGTGAAACCCATCCAAAACCTTCACGTTGACGACGATGGAGCAGATATGTAAATTGACAATAGGCTGCAAGCGGCAGTGCTCTTAAGGCATTTCAACAGGCAATTGAGCTCGATGTCATCAGCCCATAACTATTTGGACGCCAATGATGTAATATATGGTCATGCGGATTCTTAAGAGTGTCCTTCTCACCCTGTCAACCGGCTACATCCTGATGTATTTTTCGGAACATCTTTTCTGGTCACGGATTCGCCTCGGCGATTCTATTACAGGCTGGTTTGCGACATGGATTGTTTATTCTTTAATGGCTTTTATCTTTCTGGTTCTGGTTTCATACTTCCGTGTTAAAACACTCTGGTCGCTCTTTCTGGCAGGTGCAATTTTTGGCTGGATCGGTGAAGGCATTGTCGTACAGACTGCCTACGAGATGTTACCTCTTTCTATTTCGTTTACAGGGTTGGCGTGGCACGCTCTCATCACGGTTTGGGTTGGATGGTATGCAATCCAAAAATCACTGCTCTCATCAGACACTCACTCAATTTTGAAACTCTCCATTGCTGTAGGTCTTTGTTATGGTCTTTGGGCGATCAGCTGGTGGCTTGAACCAGAGGGGGGAGTTTCATCCGTCTCTGAATTTGTTGCTTTCTCTTTTATCACCACCTCGCTGGTCATTCTGGCTTACCGGCTGGCAAACTGGAGTTCATCCGCATCTTTAATTCTTAACCGCTGGATACTCATTTTCATTTCCACCATATTTTTACTTTATTTCTGCTTCGTAACCATTCCCGCTGTATCCGCTGCGGCGATAATCCTGCCCTTGCTGTTTGGTATAACCTTTTTGGGATTATTTCAAAATCGTATCAACGAAAGCGAGGGTTCGTTTCTTGATATGTACGGTGACCGGATACCATTTTTGAGATACTTAAGCCTGTTCGTTTTACCTGCGACCGGCGTTCTCTTTTACGCGCTCGCCGTCACATTGAATTTGCGCTGGCATACCGGTTGGATTTTATACCTTATCACCACACCGCTTGGCTTTTTACTGTTTGGGGTCAGCCTTTATAAAATCCGGCAGCGGAAATCAGTTTCACCCTTAAGACAATCAGGTTAATCTGTCGCACATCCAAAGCCTGCCAATCAATAGGAATTTCCGGGAGCACAAATGATAAATTACATGCCCACCTTTAATAATGCTGAAGAAGTAGCCTCGGCTATGGATACAGAGCTGCGCGCCCTCCGGGTTCGGAATACGCCAAATGAACGTAATGTTCTTCTCAGATACGCTGGATTGCTTAAGGAAGCCCCATCCGAGTTCATCCTTGATGTGGCAAGAGCATTGCTTAAGGAACATCGCTGGCTTGCTTACGAACTGATTGCAGGCCACAAGGCTGCATTTCGCAGCATCGGAGAGGCAGAGGTGGAGGAATTCGGTCAGGGTATCAGCAGTTGGGGCGAGGTGGATTCCTTTGCCCGTACTTTAGCCGGACCGGCGTGGCTGAGAGGGCAGATTTCCGATGAGATGATTTTACGATGGGCTGATTCGGCGGATCGCTGGTGGCGGCGAGCAGCGCTGGTCAGTACGGTAGCGCTGAATGTGCGCTCTCATGGAGGTAAAGGGGACAGCAAACGGACGCTTGCGGTCTGCCGTTTACTGGTGAACGACCGGGATGATATGGTTGTGAAAGCGATGTCATGGGCATTGAGGGAACTGGTTGTGCATGATCCGGCTGCCGTCCGTGCGTTTCTGAGCGAATACGAGAATGTGCTCGCAGGGCGGGTAAAACGGGATGTGGAGAATAAACTGGTTACGGGGTTAAAAAACCCGCGGCGAAAGTGAACGTGAGCTGGCTGGTTTTCGCTGTTGTGTTTCTGCCCGTTTCTCAACCGTGCAGGTGGTAATGAGGGTAATGGGGGCGGGGAGGCAATTTACGTGAGCCTCCCCGCATTTCGGTATCCGCTTCAAATGCGGTTTTCAATGCAGATGTTTCTCACAACCCTTACCGCAAAAAATTCTGAAAATCAAAGTTCCGCCAGTCGAACCCGCCCTGTGAGAACAGATAAACGCCTACAAGGGCATTGACAGCCGAAAGAATCAGCCCAATTGCCGAAAGCACCAGCCCGGCAATGGCTAAACCTCGATTGCTGGATTTGAGACCAATCACGCCGGTGATGATGCCGGCAATCGCCATCGGGAATCCGCAAATCGGCAGACACCACGCCACCAGATTGAGAATACCCAGCACAAGCGAAGCAATGGCAACGCCCTGATTATTACCGGTACTTCCCGAAGTATTGACAACGGCCGGTTGGGGGACATTATTATCCATGATTCAGAATCTCCTTATTCAAAATGATTTTCGCCAAAGATGGCGTCAATCCGTTCAAGGATGTCGTTGGTCAGTTTTTCTACCGCTTCGGCGGCGGCGAGGTTTTCATCCAGCTGCTCCAGCCGGCTGGCGCCGGTAATGACGCTGGAAACTTCCTTACGGCGCAGCACCCAGGCAATGGCCAGTTGAGAGGTGGTCAGGCCGAGTTCCTGCGCTAATGCTGTCAACTGCCGGACGATGGCAATACGTTCGGGAGTAATGCGCTCGCGCAGCCACGCCATATCTTCGTGCGAAGCGCGGCTGCCGGACGGAATACCGTCGTTGTACTTGCCGGTGAGAATGCCGAAATAAAGCGGCGAGAAAGTGGTCAGCCCCAGGCCGAGGTCGCGCGCCAGCGGCATGATGTGATCCTCCACCCGCTTGCGGTGGAAGAGGTTGTACTGGGGTTGTTCCATGCTGGGCGGCACCAGTCCATACTCGCGGCAGGCGCTGTACACCTCGGCGATCTGATAGGCTTCCCATTCGGAGGTGCCCCAGTAGAGGACTTTGCCCTGATGCACCAGATCGTCCATGGCGCGGGCGACTTCCTCGAAGGGCGTATCGGGGTCGTAACGGTGGCAGAAGTACAGGTCCACATAATCGGTGCCCAGCCGGCGCAGCGAGGCGTGGATCGACTCAAAGATGTGCTTGCGCGAAAGTCCGCGCCCGTTGGGTCCGGGGAAGGTCGGCCAGAAAACCTTGCTGGAAATGACCAGCGTTTCGCGCTGCAGGGTTTTGATGGCCTTGCCCATGACGATTTCCGCCTGACCGTTGGCGTAAACATCGGCGTTATCGAAGAAATTGACCCCATGCTCGTACGCGGCATGCACGAGGTCAATGGCGGTTTGTTCGTCAATCTGATTGCCAAATGTGAGCCACGCGCCCAGCGAAATTTCGCTGACTTTCAGGCCGCTTCGTCCCAGTCTTCGGTAATGCATGTTATGGTTCCTCCTGAGGTGATGAGATTGACTGCCGCCACGAGGCGGCAGGTTATGGCTGACTTACTCCATGTCGTGGATTTTACCGCTGCCCAGCGGTTTGGCTTCCCCGCCGATGCCCAGCGGCTTCCATTTTTCCTGATTTGCGCGCAGGCGGTGCAATCCGCCGCCGCGGTTGTGCAGTTCGTCAAAACCTTCCGGCTTGATGAACATCTCTTCGCCGTCCAGCAGGCCGGTAATGCCGGTCTGGCCGGGTTCGGGGCGTTTGTTCTGGCAGTAGGGGCAGGTTTTGGGATCGTGGGGTTTGTACTCGGTCGGTTCTTCGTAGGTGGTGATGTAGCCTTCGTAGTTACGCAGGATGATCTTATGGTCGGACATGCTGATCAGGTAATTGGGCATGACCGGGATCTTGCCGCCCCCGCCGGGTGCATCCACCACGTAGGTCGGCACGGCATAGCCGGAGGTGTGGCCGCGCAGGCCTTCGATAATCTCGATACCCTTACCCACCGGCGTACGGAAGTGGCCGGCGCCGTCCACCAGATCGCACTGATAGAGGTAATACGGCCGTACGCGGATGCGCACCAGATCCTGCACCAGTTTGCGCTGAATGTGAACGCAGTCGTTGACGCCAGCCAGCAGGACGGACTGATTGCCGAGCGGTACGCCGGCACGCGTAAGACGGTCACAGGCCTCGGCCAGCTCCTGCGTGATCTCGTTGGGGTGGTTGACGTGGATGTTCATCCAGATGGGATGATATTTAGCCAGTGTCTCGCAGAAATCATCGGTGATGCGCTGCGGCAAAAAGACCGGCACGCGGCTGCCGATGCGGATGATTTCGATGTGCGGAATTTCGCGCAGGCGACGCAGTAATTCATCCAGCAGTTTGGGGGCAAGGGTGAGCGGGTCACCGCCGGAGAGCAGCACATCACGCACCTGCGGGGTTTTCTTCAGGTATTCAATTTGCATCTCGAATTCGGCGCGCGAGAAAGTGGCGCTGGGGTCGCCGACAATGCGCGAACGGGTACAGTACCGGCAGTAAGATGCGCATTGGGTGGTGACCAGCATCAGCACGCGGTCAGGGTAGCGGTGAACCAGTCCCGGTACGGGGGAATGGCGATCTTCCGCCAGCGAATCTTCCATCATGCCGGTGAAGGGTACAATTTCTTCGGCCTTGGGGATGACCTGCAAACGGATCGGGTCGTTGGGGTCATCGGGGTTGATTAAGGAAGCAAAGTAAGGGGTAATATCTACGCGGAACAAGCCCTGCGTGTTGAGGGCTTTGATTTCACTGTCGGTCAGTTTGAACAGTTTTTCGAAATCTTCGACGGTATTCAGGCGGTTGCTCAATTGCCAGCGCCAGTCGTTCCATTTTTCATCCGGGACATCCGCATAAACCGGAGCACGTTTGGAAGGGAAGGAATTTTGGCTCATGTTCGGTCTCCTCTAATTTTTGAACGAATAAGTGGATTCGCGGTACTATAAACGAAAGAATCCCAGCAAGGGGGATCGTGATCCGTGCGGAAGAAACCAGCGCAGGGTGCTGAAACAGGAATGCAACACATCATCTTTATTTTACGAATAAAAAAGGTGCAGGTCAATCAAACGGTTACATAAGAATTCTATATGAAACTGGTATGAATTCTTGACGCTGAAGATTGGGCATGGTAATATGGTGTAATGGTCGGGTTTAGCACTCGAAGGCCGAGAGTGCTAAAAAATGAAGGAACGAAGATGGTAGAACTGAGCGAGCGACAAAAATTCATTCTGACGCTGGTGATTCACGAGTACATTCGTACCGCCCAGCCGGTTGGCTCGCAGGCGCTGGTTGCGCGCTATCACCTGAACATCAGTTCGGCAACGGTGCGCAACGAGATGGCCGCGCTGACGGAGTACGGATTGTTGCGCCAGCCGCACACCTCGGCCGGCAGGGTGCCGACCGAAGAGGGTTATCGTTATTTCGTTTCCCGCCTGATTCGGGCAACCGACCTGCCGGATACCACGCGGCGCACCATCAGCCATCAGTTTTACCAGATGCGTCACGATGTTGAACAATGGGTTCGGCTGGCTGCTTCGGTTCTGGCCTATCAATCGCGGGCTGCTTCGCTGGTCACTCCGCCGCATCCCGAAAAGGCGCGCCTCAAACATCTGGAATTGATTGCCACCCGCGGCCGGCAGGTATTGATGGTGCTGGTCATGGTTGGCGGCGAAGTCCGTCAACGAATTCTGACTTTGAATGAACCGGTGGCGCAGGAATTGCTTTCGCAATCGGCTGACCGGTTGACTCAACTGTTTCAGGGACAGGATGTGGATGGAATTCGCGCCCGCACGGCCCAATTGAGCGGCCTGGATGCGGATGTGATCGGCTGGGTGATCGAGGACATGGTCGAGGCCGACTCGGAGGTGGCCGGTGAGGTGTATCTGGATGGCCTGACCAATGTGCTGGCAGAACCGGAGTTTACCGGTTCCGAGGAAGCCCGTCGTGCTTTGAGAATTCTGGAAGAACGCTCGCTGCTGCAAGATCTGGCTGCCCGTACGGTGATGAGCAATACCGTGGGCGGAATTCAGGTGTTGATTGGCGGCGAAGGAACATGGGATGAATTGCGCCCATGGTCCATCGTGCTGGGTAGTTACGGCGCTCCCGGTCTGGCTACCGGCACGCTGGGAGTTCTGGGTCCTCTGCGCATGTCGTATGGGAGGGCCATTTCTACGGTGCGTTTTCTCTCCGGTTTATTGAGTGATCTGGTTGCCGAAACTTTGCTGGATGAACCTTTGACAAATAAAGGAGAAAATCTCTCATGACCGAGGAAAAGAAAAAGAAATCCCGACATGCTCAAAACCCTGCTGAGGAATCGGCCCCCACAATAGATGCGGCTGCAGAAGCAAGGGAAAAAGAAGGAGTAAAGGAAGAATCAACGATGCAAAATGAACGAACCGCTGCAGCCGAAGAGACCATCATCGGTTTGCAGCAAGAATTGCAGAATGCTCAAAACCAATGCAAAGAATACTTTGAGGGCTGGCAGCGTGAGCGCGCCGATTTTATGAATTACAAAAAGCGTGTTGAGCGTGATCAGGCTCAGTTGCAGCAAATTATCACTGCGAATATCATCAAAAAATTTCTGGTGATTGTGGATGATATGGAAAGAGCCATCAGGAACCGGCCGGCAAATGCTGAACAGCAGGAATGGTGGAACGGCGTGGATCTGATTTACCGGAAACTGCTGTCCATTCTGGAAGCAGAAGGTATTCAACCGATTGCTGCCGCCGGTGATTCCTTTGACCCGAATTTGCACGAAGCCATCTCCCACGAAGAGAGCAGTGCAGTGCAAAGCGGGCAAATCATCGAGGTCGTTCAGCAAGGCTACCGGCTGGGTGATCGAGTTGTGCGCCCGGCACTGGTGCGGGTTGCTCAATGAAATCAAAGCAAACCATGGCAAAGTTGGCAGGCAGGTTGCACCGCAAAATCTTAACAAAATGAAAATCTGGAGGAAATAAATGGGCAAAATAGTCGGCATTGACCTTGGAACCACAAACTCTGTGGTAGCGGTCATGGTGGGCGGTGAACCAACCGTAATCCCCTCGGCAGAAGGTGAACGGCTGGTGCCTTCAGTGGTCGCAATCAATAAAAATGGGGAGCGGCTTGTTGGGCGGGCAGCCCGCAATCAGGCAATTGTCAACCCCGAAAATACCATCTTTTCGATTAAACGTCTGATGGGGCGCAAGTACGATGACCCCGAAGTGCAGCGCACCATCAGCCGCGTGCCGTATAAAGTCACCAAAGCGCCCAACGGCGATGCCCGTGTGGTAATGGGCGGCAGGGAATATTCACCGCCGGAAATTTCGGCCATGATTCTGGGAAAACTCAAAGCCGATGCGGAAGCCTTTTTAGGCGAGCCGGTAACTCAAGCGGTCATTACCGTGCCGGCCTACTTCAATGACGCTCAGCGGAATGCCACCAAAGATGCCGGTAAAATTGCCGGCCTGGAAGTGCTGCGCATTATCAATGAGCCGACTGCTTCTTCGCTGGCCTATGGGCTGGATAAGCGCAAGAATGAGGTCATTGCCGTGTATGATTTGGGCGGCGGCACCTTCGATATTTCCATTCTGGATGTCGGAGAAGGCGTCTTTCAGGTTAAATCCACCAGCGGCGATACTTTCCTCGGCGGTGATGATTTCGACCTGCGCCTGATGGATTATCTCATCGAGGAATTCAAGAAAGAAACCGGTATCGATCTGCGTCAGGACCGGCAGGCCCTGCAGCGCTTGAAAGAGGCCGCCGAAAAAGCCAAAATTGAACTTTCCACCGTGATGCAGACGGAAATCAACCTGCCCTATATCACCGCCGATGCAACCGGCCCAAAGCATCTGGTCAAAACCATTACGCGGGCCAAACTGGAACAACTAACCGCCGACCTGATCGAACGCTCGCTGGGTCCGGTGCGCCGCGCTCTTTCGGATGCCGGTCTGAAACCTTCCGATGTCAACGAGGTAGTGCTGGTGGGCGGCATGACCCGCATGCCTGCCGTGCAGGATGCCGTGCGCCGTGAATTTGGCAAAGAACCCCACAAAGGCGTCAACCCGGATGAGGTGGTGGCGATTGGTGCCGCCATTCAGGCGGCCGTGCTGGGCGGCGAGGTGAAAGACGTCATTCTGGTGGATGTCACCCCGCTGACCCTTTCGGTAGAAACACTGGGCGGTGTGGCAACCCCGCTGGTCGAGCGCAACTCGGCTATTCCCACCAGCAAGACGCAAATTTTCTCAACCGCTGCCGATGGTCAGACGCAGGTGGAAATTCATGTTGTTCAGGGTGAACGCCCGATGGCTGCCGATAACAAATCGCTGGGCCGCTTCATTCTGGATGGCATTCCCCCCGCGCCGCGCGGTGTGCCGCAAATTGAAGTGACCTTTGATATTGATGCCAACGGCATTCTGACCGTCACGGCCAAAGATAAGGCAACCGGCCGCAGCCAGCACATCACCATTACGGCTTCCTCCGGCCTTACCGAAGCGGAAATTGAGCGCATGCGGCGCGAAGCCGATATGCACGCCGAAGAAGACCGCCGCCGTAAGGAATTGGTGGAAGCCCGCAACTACGCCGACAACACCCTCTACGCGGCGGAAAAGACCCTGAAGGATCATGGCGATAAAATTGCTGCGGATGTCAAAGAACAGGTTCAGCAGGCCATCCAGCGATTGAAAGATGTGATGCAGGATTCGGATCCGAATCGCATTCGCAGCGCTGCCGAAGAGCTGGGACAAACTTTGCAAAAAGTAGGCGCCGGCATGTATCAGGCCGCGCCGGGTGCGGCGGCGGGCGGCTCTACCCCGCCTCCACCCCCGCCTTCCGGCGATGAGGATGTGGTTGACGGCGAGTTCAAAGAGCAGTAAGATTGAGCAATGCAAAACGGGGGCAGATGCCGGCCATCTGCCCCCCCTCAGGCCCATACTTTACCGGCTTTATGCGGATTAATGATTGGAAGTCGAATGGCTCAGCGTGATTATTACGAAATTTTAGGGGTCAGCCGGAACGCATCCACCGAAGAGATCAAATCGGCGTTTCGGAACCTGGCTCGCAAATACCATCCGGATGTCAATAAAGAACCGGATGCCGAACAACGCTTCAAAGAAATCAACGAAGCGTACAGTGTCCTTTCTGACCCCGAAAAGCGGGCAGCCTATGACCGTTACGGTCATGCTGGTGTCAACGGCATGGGTGGAATGCCCGACTTTACCACCATTGATTTTTCGGATATTTTCGAGGAATTCTTTGGCTTCGGAATGGGCGGCAGTTCACGGCGGCGCAATGCACCCCGCCGCGGAGCAGATTTAAGCACAACCGTCACGCTAACCTTCGAAGAAGCCGTTTTTGGGGTTGAAAAAGAAATCGAAATTACCCGTGATGAGGTGTGTTCCACCTGCCGCGGCAGTGGAGCAGAACCCGGCACTTCGCCGGTGCGTTGCCAGACGTGCGGCGGACGCGGTGAGGTACGGCAGACCCGCCAGACTTTCCTCGGCGCAATGGTGCAGGTCACTACCTGCCCGTCCTGCGGCGGCAGCGGTGAGGTGATCAGTACACCCTGTCACACCTGCAAGGGACGCGGTTTGGAGCGCAAAACTGTTAAAAAGACGGTGCCGATTCCGGCAGGGGTGGATAACGGCACGCAGATTCGGCTGGCGGGTGAAGGACAGCCCGGCACGAATGGCGGCCCGCATGGTAACTTATATATCGAGGTCCGCGTCAAGGAACATCCCTTCTTCCGGCGTAAGAATGATGACATTTTGCTGGATTTGAATATCAATGTGGCTCAGGCAGCGTTGGGAGCGGAAATTGAAGTGCCGACGATTGAGGGAAAAACCAAATTGAATATCCCGGCTGGAACGCAGCCCGGAAAAATCTTCCGCTTGAAGGGCAAAGGGGTGCCCAATGTGCGCGGCAACGGGCGGGGTGATCAACTGGTGATCGTCAATGTGGAAGTGCCGACTCGCCTGACCAATGAACAGCGTGAGTTGTTCGAAAAACTGGCAAAAACGCTGGGCAGCGAAGTGCGCCCGCAAGAAAAGAGTTTTCTGGACTTGCTCAAAGAGGTTTTGGGTGGCTGAAGCACGCTGGCTGGAAGTTTCCCTGACAGTTGATGGAGAGCTGGCAGAGGCAGTTGCCGATGTCATTGGCCGTTACACTTCACAAGGTGTGGTCATGGAACAGGCTGTGCGTTACAACGATGCCGAAGACGAGGGCACACCATACGGCCCGGTCAAGGTTTTTGGTTACATGGTGGTGGATAGCACCCTCGAACAACGCCGATTGAAACTGGAAGAAGCCCTTTGGCACCTCAGCCAGATCCAGCCCCTGCCTGCAGTTGAATATCGGGAGATCGAGGATCAGGACTGGATGGCTGCCTGGCGGGAGCATTACCGGCCGATTCCAATTGGTGAGAAAATGGTGATTATGCCGGCCTGGCTGCAACCGAACGATGATCAACGCATTCCGATCAAGATTGATCCGAGTATGGCTTTTGGCACCGGCACACACCCCACAACCCAGTTATGCCTTGCCTTGATGGAAAAACACCTAATCCCCGGTCAGGCTGTCATTGATATCGGCTGCGGTTCCGGCATTCTTTCCATTGCAGCGGTTAAATTGGGCGCAAGCCGGGTGGTGGCCGTGGATATTGACCAGGCGGCCATCCGCTCGACACGCGAAAACGCGGCTTTGAACGGCGTGGCAGAACAGATTGACAGCGGCATTGGTTCGCTGGGGGAAATATTACTGGGCTATTATTCACTCCGCCGCGCGCCGCTGGTGCTGGCCAATATCCTTGCTCCGGTGATCATTCGCATGTTGGGAGAAGGACTGGCAGACACGCTGACGAAAAGCGGCAAAATCATTCTTTCCGGTATACTGGATGAACAATCGCCGGCGGTGGAGGCAGAAGCCGAAATGCACGGCCTGCGATTGGTTGAGCGATTGATTCAAAACGACTGGGTCGGGCTGGTCTATCAGAAACCCTGATTTACCAGACTCTCTCTAAATCCGGATTATCCAGCGCCTTGCGGCCTACTTTGGCCATATCTACCCATTGTCCATCTACCTTGATACGCACGACATCGGCAGTGTAGTCGGTGACCGTGTCGTTGTGGTTATCGAACAATGCCGAGCCGACTGCATAAATATCCACCGGCACATTTAGTTTTTCAAACCGACTGATTTTTTCCGGGGTGAAACCGCCCGAAACCACAATCTTTACTTCCTGACAGTAGCGGCGGGCCGGTTCTCGCCATTCGGCGGGCAAGTCCCAGCTTTCCCAGGCCGAATCGAGGGCTTGACGCACCAGAAAGACGAGGCGAGGGTTGACGCCCAGATCCAGCGCCGGGTCGCCCAGCGGCGGAACACTCACATCTCGCAAACTGGCGCTGGTATCCAGCCGCACGCCGTAGAGTTTGTACCGTTTTGCTTCTTCCGGCTGACCGGTTTCGATCAGCGCACGGTAGCGTTCGAACATGGCCTGGCAAACTGCCAGCGAATCGTGCACGCAATCGTTGTTAAAATCCACCAGCGCGATGCGCGGAATGCTGGGCGAAAGCACTTTGGCAAACGCCAGCATGGCCTCAGCCGTATCCCCCAGAAAAGAAGCAATGGCCGCATGGGCAACGGTTCCGCCGCCGGCGCCGCCCCACCAGTCGCCCTGAGCATCGGTGGAAACGAACGGCCCCAAAGTGCTGGCGTGATCAAGGTTGTAACGCTGAACGGCGATCTGATAGGCGTAGCCATCGGCAGCCTGAACTTCGTGCAGGTCAAAGCGGGCGGGGAAGAAGAGCATCGGTTTGCCGCGCGCAGCCACCAGCGCGTTATATACATTGGTGGCCACCCGGCTCGCGCGGGTGAGAATGCCGAGGGTAGGGGTCTCCAAAATGGCGAAATCGCGGTAACGCCCGCGCACGCGCATCACCGGTTGAACATGCAGGGGATTGCCATCCGAAGTGACCGTGCAGCCATCATGAACCGCCCAAACTTCCAGTTGATCGGCCGTGTTGATGAAGGTATCTCCCTCGAAGTAACCGGTGCAGTGACGCAGCATGGTCAGGGCTTTATCCACGCCGACCACAATGGTTTTGCCCGGGCGGCGGGTGAACCACTGCATCTCGACTTCGATATCGCCGCAGGCGATCTGGTAAGGATCAATGCCGGGTGGCAGGCGGTGAGCCTTGCCCTGATAGCGGTAACCCTGTTTGGAAAGCACCGTCAGCATGGTAGCAATGTTGACAAAGTACTTGTCGGTATACCAGCCGCGCCGCATGCGCTCGATATCCAGTTTGAAAGTTTCATTGGTCAGACGTTTGCCGTCGAAGATGCTCATGAGGAAACTCCGGGGAGATCTATTGGTGTATTTTGTACACTAAATATAAACCCAAATTGTTGGACTGTCAAGAAGAAAAATGATTTTCCTTAGGGCACGTTTTTGACCGTTCGAAGAGGGGAGGTTTATGATTATAGCAAATTGCCGTTATACTTAATCAAATTCTGGCGAAACAAAAAGGACGATTTGAAAGAATTGGAGGTTTCGTCATGCAAAGTTTCGAGGTAATCGGTCGCTGGCTGGTCTTTATGGGCATTGGGCTGGTAGTGGTCGGCGGCATTTTCTGGCTGATGGGACGGCTGCCGGCATTACAGAACCTACCGGGCACCATCAAAATTGAGCGGGAGGGCTTTACCTGCATCTTTCCGCTGGCGGCATCCATCCTGCTCAGCATCATTCTGACGGTGGTTTTGAATATCATTGCCCGGTTAAGCAGCCGTTAGTCCCTTCTCAGGTGAGGTGGGGGTGCTGCAAAGTGGGCGATAACGCCCCGCCATCGGGCTTTCTTTACGGCTGAATGATGGTCTGGCATTCGAAATTTCTAATGGCCTGTTGCAGGGCTGCCTGCTTTTCTGGAGAATCAGGCACTTCGTCGCGGATGCGCCGCCATGTGGTACACAGGTAATCGTGCATGATAAAGGTGGGGTAATATGCCCGATCCGTCACTGCTAATGCCATTTCCCAGTTGCCCGTATGCGCTGCCGCCAGAATGAAAGGCACCATCTCAGGCTCGTTGTGCGGCTCTAAATCCTGCGCCTGAGCCTGCTCCCAAAGATTCATCATGGTTTGCCACTCACCCATCCCTTCTGCAAGACGGGCTTTCTGAAAGTACCAGCACCAGTCTTTTGGCGGCTCTTTGCCAAAAATTTCTGAGGGGATGGGGAATTCTTGCTCGGGAAGGATGCGGGAAAGGTCTGAAAGCGGCAGGGCGGTTTTCACCACTTCCTCAAGATATGGATTGTGGCGGTCTGCTTCGGAGACCAGCCAGAGACACTGGTTTGGCACAGTTTCACTGACAATGACCAGACTCTGGTTTGCCGGCGCACGATATTCCAGAAAGTTTTTCTCGTCGGTAATTTCGCCGCCCTCTTCGACAATGCGTTTAATATCGTAGCGGTACAGGTCAAAGTACCACGTGAAGGCGGGGTCGGGAATCTCATCAAAGTAAAGCAGATTAACCGCCGAGACGTTTGCCCAAGATCCGATATATTGTGCCAGTGCGCCGTTGCCGAATATGGCGGTGTAGGGCTGAATGGCGGGAACGCGCCATTTTAACTGCCAGAATAACTGACGCTGATCTTCCCACGACCAGCGGTAGGCCGTCGTGTTGCGGGCTTGCTGAGCGGTTGCCAGACCGATAAGCAGGCATACCAGTACCAGCTGCGGCTTGCCGGGGCGGATTGCCCAATCCAGAAAGGCAACCAGCAGGATAGAAGCGCCAAACATGGCCGCCAGACCAAAACGGTCGTTGTAAAGCGTGCTGGTATCGGTGATGAAACGCCCGATTGACCAGCCGGGTGCAAATCCCCCCAGCAAGGCCGCCCCGCCCAGCAGCAGGGCGTTTTTGTGCCAGCCGTGCTCCGGCTCTGCGGACGAAGTTTCAACTTTGGGCAGGGTCAGGGCGAGAAATACAAAGCCCACCAGTCCAATGCCCCATGCCAGCAGATTAGAAATGGGCTGTAAGGCGAAGTTTTCGGGTGAAACCGTTTCTGCCCAAACGCCAATCATCCCGGCGGCAATATCCTGCATCACGCCGGTAATGAGCGTCAAGAGGGTGGGCAAGGGAGAAGAAAACAGGTTAAGCAAGGTGATGGGTGTATTGCGGTCACTGCCGGGTGTGGGCATGAAATAAAAACGCCACACTAGAAATCCGCCCAGTAAAAAGAGATAAGGGAGAACATGAATCAGGGTTTGTTTCAAACGCTGGCGCAGGGATGTTTGCTCATGCAGGGCAATGAAAAGCACCACCGGGCGAATCAATTCCAGTCCAACGAAAAATTCCTGAGAAAAAACCTGTATTGCGCTTGCCAGCACCCCAATAGCCGACCACGCCAGATAACGAGAGGGGCTGCGGGCAGCACGAATCATAGCAATCAAAGAAATAAAGTACAGGAAAAAGCAAATCCAGTGAAAACTGAAGGTGAGTGCCGTCGGTTGTTGCTTGAAAAGCGGATATACGGCAAACAATAAGGCGATTGCTGCGTTTCGGCGGGGATGATTCCGCCAGATCAGCTGCAGCGTGTACCAGGCGGCAAAAACGGTCAAAAAGCGCCACAGCAAAGTCCAGAGTTGCCAGCCCAACGGGGCTTCGCCGAGAATTTGAAATCCGAGCTGCCAGATCCAGAAAACCAGCGGACGGTTTCCCAGGAAGGTGTATTCCATCAGCCCCTCTACCCCCCGGGCATGGTAAGCGGCCAGGATGATCCAATCATCCAGATAATACCCCAGCCATGGCGTCTGCAGACCAAATGCCAAAATGCAGATCACCAGCAGAATGAGCGGGAAAGTTCGTGAACGCATTTGGAGTTTCAGCATGACCGCAGAATCGGGCTAATTGTATCACAGCCTTTCCGGCTTCTACTTTTTTTCTGCATTTCCAACGGTTATATGGTAAACTTATCTTCTGTCACCGACGGGGATACACCGGCCGGCAATTTTTTCAGGAGTTTGCAAGATGGTTGAACGCGAAACGTATGCGATTGAACTGGCGGGACTGCGCCGCGAATTACCGCTTTTCGAGGTTAAACCCGGTTTGAAAATTGCGATTTTGAATATTCTGGGGGATACCCCTCTAGTGGAAGCCTGTGCCGAAGCGCTGGCACAAAAATCCCGCAACCACGATTTTGATGTGATTGTCACGGCTGAATCGAAGAGTATTCCCCTGGCGTATGCCATGTCGGTGCGCCTGAACAAGCCTTATGTGGTGCTGCGTAAAGTGTATAAATTCTACATGGGCGAGGCACTGAAAGCCCAAACGCTTTCGATTACTACCGGTGAGCCGCAAACCCTGTATCTGGATGAAAAAGATCACCGTTTGCTGCGCGGAAAGAAGGTGATGATTCTGGATGATGTGATTAGCACCGGTTCAACCCTGGAAGGCATGCGTTCTCTGATGGAGCAGGCCGGCGCCACCGTAACGGTGGAAGCCGCCATCTGTACCGAAGGTGAATCGGCACGCTGGAATGGAATTGTGGCACTGGCGCACCTGCCTTTGTTCGAACAATAAATTGTCCTGTGCATGAGGAAAAAAATCACCCCACTGAAAACGGTGGGGTGATGACGTTCTGATGCTGTCTCAGGCGATCAATCTTCAAATGAAATGGCTTCTTCGGGGCATTCATCCATCGCCTGTTGAACGAGATCGCGGTAGGATTCGGGCACCGGATCCATGATCACAATGGCGTGAATCTGGTCGCCCAGCTGGAAGATTTCGGGTGCGATGGTTTCGCAGACACCACAGCCCATACAGGTATCCGGGTCAACAAACACCTTCATAACTGATTTTCCTCCTGAATTGTTGGGGTAGAAAGGGGAGAAGAGCAGCGGGGCTTCGACTTTGCCAGTAAAAACGATCTGGATGATTTCATTATAGTAATTTTTCAGGCGTTTGGTTGATTTTTAAGGGTGATATTCTTCCTGATTTTCGTCCAAAAATGTCCCCAACTCAACCCCGAGTGACGGTAACCCCATTGCTGGCGTGGCAGAGGACAATTTCCGCCTTCAAGCCGGTGCGGGCACGA
Organism: Chloroflexota bacterium; assembly: GCA_040754815.1. Lineage (GTDB taxonomy): Bacteria > Chloroflexota > Anaerolineae > Anaerolineales > Anaerolineaceae > Bellilinea. Next base: position 513,823 of record JBFMBX010000001.1, on the reverse strand, counting down.
TATTCTGCGGCAAGGGATTGAACGAAATTTTCGGCTGCTTTTTCTTCCACCAGATTGATGGTGCAGCCACCAAAACCTGCTCCGGTCATGCGAGCGCCAAAACAGCCCGGCAGGTCTTGGGCAATTTCGACCAGTGTATCCAGTTCCGCAATGCTGACCTCATATAAATCGCGCAGAGAGGCATGTCCATCCAGCATCAAGCGGCCAAAGGCGCGGCCATCGCCGTTTTTGAGGAAATGGACGGCTTTTTCGACCCGGGCGATTTCCTCGACTACGTGGCGGGCGTGCTGTTCCACCGGCGCGGGTAAGTGAGGGGCGAAACGGTTGAATTCTTCCGGTGTAACATCGCGCAGGCTGTGAATGGAAGGCAGAAACACTTTCAGCCGCCGCACGGCTTCTTCGCAATCGGCGCGGCGCTGATTGTAAGCCGAACCGGCCAGTGTGCGGCGAATTCCCGAATCGGCGATGACCAGCGCTGTTCCCGCCGGAAGTGGCACGGGCTCGTACTCCAGCGAGCGCGTGTCGAACATCAGGGCGTGATTTTTCACCCCGCAAGCCGAGGCAAACTGATCCATCAGACCGCAATTGACGCCGACAAACCGGTTTTCTGCCATCTGGCACAGTTGCGCCAGTGACAGGCGGCTCAATCCCCAGCCGTTGATCTCATTCCAGAGGGCACCAAAGGCCACTTCAACCGCTGCGGAGGAACTGAGCCCTGCGCCAATCGGTACGGTGGAGGTGAACACCGCTCGAATGCCGCTGACCTTGAAGCCGCGCTGCATGGCCGCCCATGCTACGCCGGCGGGGTAGCGCGCCCAGGCGGGCAATGCATTCGCTTGCAGGTTACGAAGGTCAAAAGAGACACTTTCGCCCAGATCCAGCGCGGTGATTTCAACCCTTTCAACGTCATTTGCCACAGCCTGCAAATGGACATAACGGTCAATTGCCGCAGGCAGGACAATTCCCTCGTTGTAATCTACGTGCTCGCCGAGCAAATTGACGCGGCCGGGCGCATGGACTTCAAATTGGGGATTGGGTAGAAGGGGAGAGATAGGTGCAATCATCATTGCTGTGCCTTCTGGATGAGTTGTTGTTTGGATTGATGGGTGAGTTTTTTGATCCGCGCTTCACGGCGCATGGCTGCCTGCCGGGTGGGGTGTTCCTCCACATAAACCAGCCGGACGGGCAAGTGCTGGCGCGTGTAACGTGCGCCGCGCCCCGCATTATGCTGGCGGGCGCGGCGTTGAGGGTCGGTGCTCCAGCCGGTGTAGTAACTGCCGTCGTTGCATTCCAGAATGTAGCAGTAATAAGCCATACATTCCTTCGGGCGGGGTTTTACTTTTTCTTATCCTGTTCGCGCGGGCGTTTACCCAGACCGAACAATCTCCCAATTACCTGCCCGCTGGTGGGTAACGCGGACGGCGTGGAGGGAACATCCCACATCCCTTCCTGCCTGTCTTTCCACCAGAGGACGCGCTGTTCCTGAGCGCTGCTCAACGCCTGATGGAGGGCCTGATCATCTTGATTGAGCAATATTTCGCGGAAATCTTCCAGCTCACCGATCAGCGCATCCAGCAAACGGATGGCGTTATCGCTGTTGTAGATGGCGGTTTGCCCCAGCAATTTCTTTTCGTTGAGGTGCAGCAACGGCTCCGTCATGCCCAGAAAAGACCGCCCGGCTAATTTTCTGCCCTCGCGCCAGCCGGGCTGATTCGTGGCAGCGCGCATCAAAGCGGCAGCAGCCAGTTTGGGCAGCAAGTCAATCATGGCCATCAAACCATCGGCTTCGAAAGGATCCGCGTAATAGGGCTTTCCGCCGAGCATTTCGGCCATATCGCCGGCCAGTTTGAGGGCATCGGCGTGAATTTCCGGCGGTGCAGTGATGACAATTAAACCGCGCTGGAAGTAATCGGCACTGGCCTTGTCCAGCGAATCGTCCACATCCAGCAGAAAGGCCGGATTGAGGGCAGGTGTAAAAGAGACCAGGTAGCGTTCTTCCGGCAGCACGGTTTTTGCCCAATTGAAAACCGAATTGGAGAGGGGCGAGGTATCCAGTATGACTGCGCCGGGTTTGAGGGATGGCGCAATCACTTCTAGCGTGGGGCGGATTTCATCCACCGGCAGGCAGAATATAATCACATCGGCTTTTTCCACCGCCGAATGCAGATTGTGAATGATCCGATCAATGGCTTTGAGGTGCAGGGCTTTTTGCTCGGCGATCAAATCGGCATCCGAGCCAATCCGTTCCAGCTGACCGACATGTTTTTGTAATGCCAGACCGATGGAAACTGCTGTCTGGTTCAAACCCAGCAAGGTAATGCGTAAAGTCATCAGATTCCTCCTAACAGTAAGTAGAGGAGATTCGGTAAAGCGGGCTCCATGATGAATGAAAACACGTCAACCCCCAAACGGGAGGGGATAATCAGCAGAGCGATCAAAATCAATGAGCCATAGGGGCGGATGACGCTCATGGCACGAGCCAGCGAGGGCGGAGCAAAATACTCCACAATTTTATCGCCATCCAGCGGCGCAAGGGGAATCAGGTTGAATAACATCAAAATCAGATTAATGAAAATGAATTCCAGTAAAAACATATAAGGTGTTGGAAAAAAGCCCGGCAGGGGCGTGGATGAGTCAAAAGTTACCAGACCCAGCCGCAGGGGAATGGCCGCCGCGGCTGCCAGCAGAAAATTGGAGAAGGGACCGGCCAGCGAGACCCACATCAATGCGGCCGGTGAGCGCCGGTTGAGCGCATAGGGGTTGACCGGCACCGGTTTTGCCCAGCCAAACCCCGCAATCAAGAGCATGAGCGAACCGAACAGATCCAGATGGCTGAGCGGGTTGAGCGTGAGCCGGCCGTATTGACGAGGAGTTTCATCGCCAAAGCGAGTAGCCGTCCAGGCGTGGGCAAACTCATGGATTGTAAAAGCAATGATCAGAATAAATATTCGACTGATGAGGGTTGGGGGATCAAGATTCAGCATAAAACGATTATAACATGGGTGGTATAATGCGGGCATGTTGCCGGACTTGCAGTTGAACGATGTGGTGCGCTTGCGTAAACCGCATCCCTGCGGGGGGTATGAGTGGAAAGTGGTGCGCTTGGGAGCGGATATTGGGTTGGAATGCTGCACCTGTCAGCGGAGGGTTTTGTTGACCCGGCGGGAGTTATCCAGACGATTGAAGGTGATTGTTTCGCGAGGGCAAGATGACCAGAAATCCCACCCATAAACCCCATATCCTCTTTTTGTTTTCGGATACCGGCGGCGGTCACCGCAGTGCAGCCGAGGCAATTATCGAAGCCATCCAGCTGGAATATCAGGATCAGGTCAGCACCGAGATGGTGGATATCTTTTTACAATATGCACCACCGCCCATCAATCTGGCTCCGCGCATTTACCCCACGCTTTCACGAATGCCGGACCTGTGGGAACTGGGCTACCGCATCAGTGACGGCCAGCGCAGAACGCGGTTTGCCTATACCATGTTATGGCCGTACCTGCGCCGCTCGTTGGACCGGCTTTTAATGGAACATCCCGCCTCGCTGGTCGTTTCCGTTCATCAGCTCATCAACACGCCCGTCTCCCGCGCGGCAAAGAAAGCAGCGATGCCGTTTGTGACGGTCGTTACCGACCTGGTCTCTACCCATGCGGCGTGGTATTGCAATGAAGCGGATCTGGTGATTGTGCCGACCGAAGAAGCCTACCGGCGCGGGTTGGACCTGGGTTTAAAACCGGAACAGATGCAGGTGGTTGGTTTACCGGTTGCCGACCGCTTTTGCCGGCCGGCGGGTGATGACCGGCTTCTGCGCGAACAACTGGGCTGGCGGCAGGATTTACCGGTGGCTGTGCTGGTGGGCGGAGGTGAAGGGATGGGGCCGCTGGCCGCAACGGCGCGCGCCATTGAAAAGGCTCACCTGCCCTTGCAGTTGATTATTGTGGCCGGGCGCAATCGTGTTCTGAAGGAGCAACTGGAACGGCTGCGCTGGCAAATTCCGGTCAGGATTTACGGTTTTGTGACCAATATGCCGGATTTTATGCGCGCTGCCGATATTTTGATCACCAAAGCCGGCCCCGGCACAATTTGCGAGGCATTCATTGCCGGTTTACCGTTGATTTTATACAGTAAAATGCCCGGACAGGAAGATGGCAATGTAGATTTTGTCACCCGGCATGGCGCGGGGGTTTGGGCGCCGCAGCCCGGTCTGGTGGTGCGGGCTTTGCAGCACTGGTTGAGAAGGCCGGAAGACCGTCTGAAAGCGGCGCAGATTTCGTCAAAGTTAGGCCGCCCTCAGGCAGCGCGGCAGATTGCTCATTTGCTGGTGGAGCAGGCACGGCGTCAGTCAACGCTTAAAATGCGGGTATAATTTGATTATGCCTATTCTGGATGCCCGAACGCTGGAATTTTTCAGTCGCAGCGCCGATCAAACCCGCCGGCTGGGAATGCGTTTGGGCGGTTTGCTGAAAAAAGGCGATGTGGTTTTACTGCAAGGGGAACTGGGCAGTGGCAAAACCACCCTCGTGCAGGGAATGGCACAGGGGTGGGGGTCGTTAGACCCGGTTTCCAGCCCGACTTTTGTTCTGGTCAATGTGTATCGCCGGCCGGATGGTGAATCTCTCTACCATCTGGATGCCTATCGTTTGAAATCGCCAGGCGAGGCAATGGATTTAGACCTCGATTGGCTGCTGGAGAGCGGGGCACTGGTAGTGGAATGGCCGGAAAATATCCAGGCGGCTTTGCCTGCCGAACATTTGCTCGTTCGCCTGAGCTGGATTGCCGAAGAACAACGCGCCATGGTGTTTCTGGCACATGGCAGCCGCTATGAAGCACTGGTGCAGGATTTCCGTCAGCGGGTTGTGGGAGGATAGATGCTGCTTGCGCTGGATACCTCGACACAAAATGCCGGCATTGCCATTTATGACGGCGCCCAGGTGCTTGGCGAAATCATTTGGCGGACGCAGAATCATCATACCGTCGAGGTAGCCCCGGCCTTGCAGGATTTGATGAACCGCTGCGGCGTGCGCACGGCCGATTTAAAAGCTGTGGGGGTGGCTTTAGGGCCGGGTTCTTTCACCAGCCTGCGCATTGGGCTGGCCATAGCCAAGGGTGTGGCGCTGGCGGCGCGCATCCCTCTGATCGGCATACCCACATTTGAAATTCTTACGGCGGCTCAACCGGTGCAGGATATGCCGCTGGTTGCTGTTTTGCAGGCCGGACGAGGCAGGCTGGCGGTGGGCCGGTACCAGCCGAAAGGGAATCACTGGGAAAGTCAGGGGGAAATGCAGGTGATGAGTGCGGAAGAACTGGCTCAATCCATTGAATCGCCCACACTGGTGTGCGGTGAATTGACCGCAGCAGAACGGGTGACGCTGGCACGCCGCCGCCGGCTGGTCATTCTGGCTTCTCCGGCTGCCTCGCTGCGGCGGCCTTCCTATCTGGCAGAACTGGCCTGGAAACGCTGGCGCAGCAATAAAGTGGATGACCCCATCGCTCTTGCTCCAATCTACCTGAGTACTGCGGAGGGGATTGCCTCTTGAAAGATGTCGTTTCTTCCGAACGGCTAATTATCCGGCCGATGGAATTACGCGATGTGGCTCGTGTACGGGAAATTGATGTGGCCTCATTTTCTCTGCCGTGGCCGGAACGTTCCTTTCGTTTTGAAATTACAGAAAACCCGGCTTCTCGTTTGTGGGTTGCCGAAATTCAAAAACCCGACGGTCAAGAGCTGGTGGTTGGAATGATTGTCATGTGGCAGGTGATGGACGAAGCCCATATCGGCACGTTTGCCATTCATCCGGATTATCGGCAGCGGGGTATTGGCCAACGACTGCTGGCGGAATCGTTATTGCAAGTGCATGAGATGGGAGTTCGCCAGTGTTATCTGGAAGTGCGCCGTTCGAATCTGGCAGCCCAAAATCTCTACAAAAAATTCGGGTTTCAAATCACCTCTGTTCGAAGCCGTTATTACCGGGATAATAATGAAGATGCTTTGATAATGACGCTTGAGAACATAAATCCGCAGCAACTGCGGTCTTTTCTGGCAGAAGATGTCCCTGCAGGTGGAACAGATTCATCGGGAGAAAGCAATCATGAATCAACAAGATGAAATTTTACGCAAAGTCGCTGCTGAAGTTTCGGTTTGCCAGCGTTGCCAGTTAAGTTATTCACGCAAGAAGGCGGTGCCCGGGGAAGGCCCTTCCAACGCCGAAGTGATGTTCATTGGGGAAGGCCCGGGATTTTATGAAAACGAGCAGGGCCGGCCGTTTGTCGGCGCTGCGGGAAAATTTTTGGATGAATTGCTCCAACGCTCCGGCTTGAAAAGAGAGGCGGTTTTCATTACGAATGTGGTGAAGTGCCGCCCGCCCGGCAACCGCGATCCGCTGCCGGAGGAACTGGCCGCCTGCAACGATTATCTCGAGCGGCAGATTCAGGCCATCAACCCGCTGGTGATTGTCACGCTGGGGCGCTATTCCATGGCGCGCTTTCTGCCCAATGTGCGCATCAGCGATGTTCACGGAAAGGCACGCTGGCTGGATGGGCGTTTGATAGTGCCGATGTTTCATCCTGCTGCTGCTTTGCATCAACCTTCCTTAAAGAGTGCTGTGCTGGAGGATTTTTCCAAACTGGCGGGTTACATTCAACAGGCCCGTCAAAATCGGCAGACGAGCAAAGCATCTCAACCGGTAGTAGAACGCGAGCAGGAAAAAGAAGAACCGCCCCAGCCGACTCAGTTAAGTCTGTTTTAAGGAATTTGTTAAAATTCAAAGTGAAAAGAGTTGAATAAAAAAACATGAGCAGTCTCTATCAACAGCAGTTGATTGAAAAATTCAAGAACCGAACCGCCAGAATTGCCATTTTAGGAATGGGATATGTTGGATTGCCTCTGGCGGTTGTCTTTGGGGAAGCCGGCTTTGAAGTAACCGGCATTGACCCGATTCAAAGCAAGGTGGATGCGCTGAACCGCGGTGAAAGTTATATCATTGATGTCCCCACCGAACAGGTGAAGCGGCTGGTCGAGCAGGGAAAACTGAAAGCCACCAGCGACTACTCCGTTTTGAAAAATGCGGATGCCGTTTCGATTTGCGTGCCTACCCCTCTGCGCAAAACCGGCGACCCGGATTTATCGTTCATCGTCAGTGCGGCTGAGGGATTGGCGCCTTTTGCTCATCCCGGCATGGTCATCGTCCTCGAATCCAGCACCTATCCCGGCACCACGCGTGAACTGGTACTGCCGGCTTTGTGCGCTCAACCCGGGCTGGAAATTGGTGAAAACATCTTTCTGGCGTTTTCGCCGGAGCGGGTGGACCCCGGACGCAAAGATTGGACGACTTATAATACCCCCAAAGTGTTGGGCGGAATTACCCCCCAATGTACCGAGGTGGCCGCGGCGTGGTACGGCGCAGCCTTGCAAACGGTGGTACCGGTTTCTTCCACCGAAGTGGCCGAGATGGCCAAATTGCTGGAAAATACCTTCCGCATGATTAACATTGGATTGGTCAATGAACTGGCCATCATGTGCAACCGTTTGAAGGTGGATGTGTGGGAAGTAATCGAAGCCGCAGCCACCAAACCGTTTGGATTTATGAAGTTTACGCCCGGCCCGGGTTTGGGCGGCCATTGTATACCCATTGACCCGCTTTATCTTTCGTGGAAACTCAAATCGCTGAATTACACGGCACGTTTCATCGAACTGGCCTCTGAAATCAACACCAATATGCCGCGTTTTGTGGTTGGAAAAATTCAAGATGCCCTGAATGACCATCATAAACCGCTGCGAGATAGCAAAGTGCTGGTTATCGGCGCGGCCTACAAGCCGGATGTGGACGATTTGCGCGAATCACCGGCGCTGGATGTTATTCACCTGCTGCGCGAAAAAGGCGCGCTGGTCGAGTATCATGACCCTTACATTCCCGTAATCGAACATAACGATTATCGTCTTGAATGCGTGCCGAATCTGGATACAGCCGTGCGTGAAGCGGATTGTGTGGTAATCATCACCAATCACTCCGCCTATGATTATCCGGCCATGCTGGAGCAGGCGCGCCTCATTGTGGACACGCGCAACGCCTTGGGAAAACTGGGCAGAAACCACCCCAAAGTGGTGAGGTTGTAATGGCGGGCCGCTATCTGGTCACCGGTGCTGCCGGTTTCATTGGGGCGCGGGTGGCTCAATTGCTGGTGGAGCAGGGTTGTGAAGTGGTTGGGGTGGATAACCTCAACCATGCTTATGATGTGCGCTTGAAGGAATACCGGCTCAATCGGCTGAATCAGCTTCCCGGTTTCCATTTTTCTAATATGGATGTGGCGGAACGGGCGGAGATGCAGGAATTGTTTTCCCGTTACACCTCCTTCGATGCGGTCATCCATCTGGCCGCGCGTGCCGGGGTGAGAGCCAGCACACAAGACCCGTGGGAGTTCGAACGTTCCAATTCTGCCGGCACGCTGACTTTGCTGGAAATGTGCCGTCAAATGGGGTGCAGGAAGTTCGTGTTTGCCTCCACGTCATCCATTTACGGAGCGAACCCCCCTTATCCTACGCCCGAAGAGGCCGATAGCAGCCGACCCTTGCAGCCTTACGCTGCCACGAAAAAAGCCGGCGAGGTGATGTGTCACGCCTACCATCATTTGTACGGGTTGGATGTGACCATTTTCCGATTCTTTACGGTTTACGGACCGGCAGGCAGGCCGGATTTGGCCATGTTTCGCTTTGTGCAGTGGATTGCCGAAGAACGCACCGTAAAAATCAATGGGGATGGGACTCAATCCCGTGGTTTTACCTACATAGATGACATTGCGCGAGGAGTGCTGCTGGGGTTGAAACCGGTAGGTTACGAAATTTTCAATCTGGGCGGACATGAATCCATTACCATACTGGAACTGGTCAACCTGATCGAGAAATTACTGGGGAAGAAAGCCCGGTTGGAATTTTTGCCGTTTCATCCGGCGGATATGATGAAAAATCTGGCCGATGTGCGCAAGGCGGTACGCTTGCTGGGCTGGCAGCCGGAAGTTAAGCTGGCTGAGGGTGTTCAAAATCTGGTGGAGTGGTATCTGAACGAACGCGCATGGGCGAGCCAGATCGTAACGGACGGCTAGTGGGCAAGCGGTGGCTGGAACGATGGCGTGAGGATCGGTTGTTACGCACCGTGGTGCGTAATTCATCTTACCTGTTTTCAGCCAACACAATCAGCATGGGGCTGGTTTCGCTGCAGGGGCTGCTTTCCGCTGCATTGTTGAATGTGGGGGATTACGGTCTGTTGGGGATGATCATCGTGTATGCCTCCAATATCAATCGCCTGCTTTCGTTCCGCATGAATGAACTGGTGATCAAATACGCCGGGCAGGCACTGGCGGAGGATAACCGGCAGCGGGCTGCGGCGGTGATCAAAACGGCTGCTATCAGTGAGGCGTTCACTTCTCTCACGGCGTATGGGGTGCTGATTCTGACCGCCCGGCTGGCTGCCGTATGTATCATCAAGGATGAGAGGGCAGCGGTGTGGATTGTCCTTTACGGCCTTGCACTGCTGGCTAATCTGGTGACCGAGACTTCAATGGCGGTGCTGCAACTGGGCAGTCACTTTCGCACGCTGGCGCTTTTGAACCTGAGCCAGAATGTACTGACTGCGGGTTGGATTGGGACGGTGTTCGTCCTGCGAGGCGGGCTGTTCGATGTGTTGATGGCCTATCTGGCCGGTAAGTTCCTTTACGGGCTGGGTTTGATGATCGCTGCGCTCTACTGGATGCCGCAGCTGGCAGGCAGGGACTGGTGGCGCACACCGCTTTCTGTTTTGAGCGGTAAGAAAGAACTGGCCAGATTTGCCCTCAGTACCAACCTCAGCCAGACGGTCAACATGCTAATTCGGGATAATGAGGTGCTGTGGGTGGGTTATTTTCTCTCTCCGGTGGAGGCCGGTTACTATAAATTCGCTCTGGCAATTATGAATGTTATCGTCCTGCCGATTTCTCCCTTTATCCAGACCACCTTTCCGGAAATCAATCGTGCGGTAACCCTGCAAATTTGGGGACGTTTGCGCAGTTTATTGCGCCGCACCAGCCTGATTGCCGCGGGTTGGAGCATCGTGGCAGGGGTTGGGATGCTGGTTTTTGGCCCGCTTCTCTTGCGTCTTTTCAAAAGCGGGGCTTATTTGCCGGCCTTCCCCGTCATTCTGGTGCTTTTTGCCGGGTTCAGTTTTGCCAACCTGTTCTACTGGAATCGCCCGCTGCTGCTTGCGCTGGGTAATCCCAATTACCCGCTGGTGATTACTTTTCTTGTCGGTTTTATTAAAACCGTGCTGATGTTCTTGCTGGTCAGACCGTTTGGGGTTATGATGCAGGCGATTTTGATGAGCGGTTATTTCATCATTTCCATTGCTTTGATTGTAGTCAAAGGTTTGAGGCAGGTATATCATCTGGAAAAAACAACCGAGCAGGTTCAACCGGCGTGAAAATTGTGTGCATTACTTCATTTCGAGTTCCATCCCGGGCTGCCAACAGTATTCAAGTCATGAAAGTTGGGCAAGCACTGGCCCAATTGGGGCATGAGGTGGTGCTGTATGCGCCGGGCAATACCCACACGCCGTGGAAAGAATTGGCTGGTTTTTATGGTTTAAGCCAGCCCTTTGAAGTGGCGTGGTTGCCGGCTTATGCCCGCTTCAAACGATATGACTTTGCCCTCAAGGCTGTTCAGCAGGCGGTGCAAAAAAAAGGGGAGCTGGTCTATACCTGGCTGCCTCAGGCGGGGCTGGCGGCGATGCTACGCGGTTTTCCGGTGGTACTGGAAATTCACGACCGCCCGACGGGACGCCTTGGCCCGTGGTTGTTGAGACGCATGGCAGCAGGCAAGGGAAAGAAACGGTTTGCCATCATCACCCGGGCACTGGAACAGGCGTTGAGGCAGGAATTTCATCTCCCGTTGAAAGCGGAAGAGGCCGTCATATCTCCAAACGGTGTGGATCTGGAACGATTCGAACACATGCCTTCCCCGGCAGAAGCCCGGCAGCAATTAAACCTGCCCCAAACCATTACGGCGGTTTATACCGGTCACTTATATAGCGGGCGGGGCATGGATTTACTGCTGGGGCTGGCGCAGCAGTTTCCGCACGTCCACTTTCTTTGGGTGGGTGGTCTGCCGGATGCGGTAGAATCGTATCGGGAGATTGTCCGTATGAAGGGGTTGAGTAACGTTACCCTGACCGGCTTTGTGGAAAATCAACGCCTGCCGCTGTATCAGGCGGCAGGGGAAATTCTGTTGATGCCGTACGAGTGGCAAATTACCGGCAGCGGGGGAGGTAATTCGGCGGATATTTGCAGCCCGATGAAAATGTTTGAATATCTGGCATGTGGACGGGCAATTTTGAGCAGTGATTTGCCCGTTTTGCACGAGGTTTTGAACGAAAGCAACGCGGTTTTCTGCCCTCCGCAGGATCTGGAAGGGTGGAGCGCGGCTCTTTCGGCGCTGGTTGCTGAGCCGGCGCGCATGGAGCGGCTTTCACGAAATGCAAAAGAAACTGCCCGGCAATTCACATGGCTGGCGCGTCAGCAAAAAATTCTGGCTGGCTTTCTCAGCGAAGGCGGGGTTCAGGCATGAGCAGAAAAATGTTGCTAAACCTCCTCTTCTTCCTCGTCGGCGGAGCAGCGGGCGGTTTTCTCCTGAGCGCTGCGGCTGAAGGGCGGGTTTCCTTACAGGGCTGGCTGGGGGATACGATCCTGCTGGTGCTGGCGGTTGCGGGTTTGTGGCTGGGGTGGCGGGTCAGCGGTTCACCGCGCAGTTTATTAATCGCCGTTGCAACTGCCTTTTTAATCAGGTTGTTTGCGGGGATTGCTCTCTCCATTGCTTTGCCGGTGTGGGGTCACGAGAGTGAGGTTTCTCAGGCCGGTTATTTGTTTTTTGATGCTTATACCCGTGACCGGCAGGCGTGGCAACTGGCACAGTCGGGCGCTTCCCTATTTTCTGCATTTAGCAATGAATTTTCGGGCGATCAGTACGGTGGAATGCTGGCGGTGAGCGCGCTGGTATACCGCCTGTTCAGCCCGGATGTTCACCGCTCGTATTTAATCATCATCCTGACGGCTTTTGCTTCTGCTGCGGCAGTACCGTTTTTCTACGAGGCGGTGCGGAAATATTTTGGACAGACCATTGCAATCACTGCGGCGTGGATTTATGTGGCTTATCCGGAAAGTGTGCTGCTGGGAGCGGCTCAGATGCGCGACCCCATTTTGATTGCGCTGGCCGGGGTGGCTTTCTGGCTGGTCAGTCGCTGGCAGGATGCCCCGCGGCGAGTAACGGTGGGCCTGATACTGGTTTTGGCGGTCACGGCTGCGTTTTCCTACCTGGTGGCTTTGCCGTTGGCGGGTATTCTATTCCTGTGGTGGTGGCTGGAATACTCCGGCCGTGTACGGGAGGCCCGAATTCGCACGGCTGTTTGGGTGCTGGTTGGGCTTGGTGCAACAGCGGTGATGCTGGTTATGGGGGCATGGTTGAAGGAAAGTGCGCTGTGGGATGCGCGCCTGACGGAGACCGGCTCGGGGAAGATTCAAGCCTTGTTTCAGTCATTGCCGGATGTGCTGGAATTACCCTTCCTGGTAGTTTACGGCTTACTTCAGCCCGTGCTGCCGGCGGCAATTTTCGATCCCTCCACACCTCTCTGGACGGGCATTACGACTTTTCGTTCGCTGGGCTGGTATTTGATGCTGCCTTTGCTGGGCTATGTGCCGCTCGGCTTGCGCCATACCCCTAAAGGTTTGCCGCGTTCCCTGGTTTGCTGGGCGTTTCTGATTGTGCTGGGGTGGAGTTTGCTTTCCAGTTTTCGGGCAGGCGGTGATCTCTGGGATAACCCGCGCTATAGAACTCTTTTGTTGCCGTGGCTGGCAATGCTGGCGGCGTGGGCATTTCACTCAGCCCGCCAGTACAGAGATATGTGGTTTACCCGGCTGGTATTTTGTGAGGGAATTTTCCTTGCGGTTTTCAGCCTGTGGTACGCCAACCGTAGTTTTCGGCTGGAATTACCCTTTTCGTTTCTGCAAGCCGTTGCGGCAACGGTAATTTTATGCGCGGTTGTGCTGCTGGCCGGTTTTTGGGTTGACCGCCTTCGCATCCTGAAAAAGAGGTCTCCGTGAAGCCGCACAAGCCGTCCGCTCGAATCCAGGCAGGGCTTTATTTTGGGATGTGCGCCGTCCTCGGCATTGCTGCTTTGGTCTGGACGGCAGCGATACCGGCGGATGAGAAAGGTTCTGTTCTCTGGGGCTTTTCGCTGGCGCGTTTGGTTTTGCTGGGGGGGATTCTGATTTTATCCCTTTTGGCCGGGCTGGCGGGCTGGTTTTCGTTCCGCCGTCCGGAATTAACCGAGCGCCTCTTAATCCGGCTGGGAGAGGGTAAAAATCGTCTAAAGACTCAACGTGTGTCGGCAATACTGATGGGCATGGGTTGGCTGGCATCCTTCATGCCGGCGTACTGGTTCAAAATATATCAGTTTTACTTTGTCCGGCTTCAACCGTTGCTGGTCTGGCTGGGTACGGCAGGTTTGCTGGCTTTTGGGATGCTGACCCTGCCCGGCCTTAAAGAGCGCTTCCAAAGATGGAAGGACGACTCAAAAAATTTCACCCCCCTGATCCGCGCGGCCGGAATCACGCTGGGGGTATTTGCAGGGGTGTGGCTCATTGCAGCCTTGACCGGTTTGGGGATTGTATCCGAACCTTATTTTTGGGATGAAGCCAGCGTGCCGTTGTTGGGCTTGCAGGTGGCGCTTTGTGGGCTGGCTGTAGTGATCATCAATCGCTTTGTGCTTTCAGCGGCCGGCTTTAAAAATTCGCGCACGGCTGGATGGATTTTATTCATTTCCATCTGGCTTTTTTCCTTTTTCCTCTGGTATGTTACCCCTCTAAAACACAGTTATTTTGCACCCGGCCCGCGCCCCCCCAATTATCTTTTCTACCCTTATTCGGATGCAGAGTTTTACGATCTTTCGGCGCAGTACATCCTCATCGGGCAGGGGGTTTTCAACGGCATTCCAATGGACAAGCCGTTGTATTCGATGTTCCTTGCCCTCATTCACGCACTGGTCGGGCAGGGTTACGAAGAAACGGTGAATTTACAGATCTTCGTCCTCGCGGCAATGCCGGCCGTTCTTTACCTGCTGGGAAGCCAGATGGCAAACCGGCCGGCCGGCCTGCTCATGGCGCTGCTGGCGGCCTTTCATCAACGCAATGCCATTGCGGCTACGCCGTTTATCAAGGTTTCTCATTCGAAGTTATTATTGACCGAATACCCTACCGCCTTGCTGCTGGTGATTTTCGCTCTGTTTGCCTTCAAGTGGCTGAGGAATCAATCATCCACGGGCTTGCGGGAAGCAGTGCTGGCAGGCGGATTTTTAGGGCTGGCTGTGCTGGTGCGCCCCAATGCAATGATGGTATTGCCCTTCGTTCTTTTCACGGCATGGGTTGCCAATCGCCGTATACTCAAACCAAGGCTGCTCGCTTCCGGCGTCATTATTGCAATGCTCATCGTGACCATTCTGCCGTTTATGCTGGAAATTCCTAAAGGGTTCAACGAACCCTACCTGGTCATCAAAATTCGCAATATTCTGGAAAGCCGCATATTGACCGATGAACCGCGCGGGGTGATACCGCTTGAAAATCAAATTGCGGCAGGTGATGATTTTCTCTCATGGACGAATAAAAACCGGTTTTTCGTTGAATCACTGTTCGAGGGCTTGGAGCGGTTTGCTTATGTGCCGCGTCACTTTTTTCATAACTTGATTATGACGGTCATGCTTCTGCCCAATACTTTTGCCCTCCATGATTTGAGTCATACCCTTGAAGCGCCTTACTGGGCTGATGTCCGTCAGTGGAAGGGAGAACTCCCCGCCGGGGCAGCATTGCTTTTACCGCTTAATTTGATGATTCTGGCGCTGGGGGTAGGAGCGGCCTGGCAGCGTCAGCGTGAGGCCGGCCTTGTGCCGTTAATGATGCTGCCGGGGTATTTTCTGGCCAATTCGCTGGCGCGCAACTCCGGCTGGCGTTATCTGGTGCCGATGGATTGGGTGGTGCTGTTTTATTTTGCGATTGGAGCGCTGGTTTTGCTGCGCTGGGTGCTGGATTGGCTGGGTATTGACCCCCACCGCAAGTGGCAGCCGCAACTTAGCGGAGAGGTCAACCCCGCCGAACAGGCTCTGAGGCGGCGTGAGGGATTGGCGACACCCCTGCTGGGGCTGGTTTTTCTGCTGGTCGGCTTATCCCTTCCGTTGAATAAAGATTTAATTCCAGACCGCTACCCGCCGTTAAGTCCGGTCACGTTATATGAAAAAGTCAACTCCGCCGGACTGCGCATAGATAAAGAAACCTTCAAAGGCTTTATGAAAAGCCCCAATGCCTATTTGAATTATGGTGTGGGATTGTATCCTCGCTTTTATCCGGCGAATGGTGGCGAACCGCAGACCAATTTACCGCTCAAAGGGAGACCTTACCCGCGTTTTACCCTCACCGTTGTGGGCTGGGATACTTTTTATACGGTTTTACTGCCGATGGAAGAGTCTATGGCTTCTTTCCCGCACGGGGAGGATGTAATTGTCATGGGGTGTAAAGACACTCAGGAGCCGTTCATTGATGCTTATGCGGTTGTGGTGTTGAGTGACCCGCCGCAGGTTTTTCAGCGTTCTGGAGAAACCTCTCTAACCTGCCCGTTTGCTCCCATCGCTGCCCAACCCTGAAGAGGAATTCCGTTCCCCGCCGGTTTAAATTTCAGAATAAATGCTGCCAGCAGCCAGCCAAAAATTAACCAATAATAGGGAAAGGCAAAAGTATCCACACTCATTCCTTCTGAAATCAGAGCCAGCAGGGTGAGCTGGGCGGTGAGAGCCAGCGTGCTGATGAGCGGTTGCGGATGACGGTGAAGCAAACGGGCAGTTCTCCATAAGAGGTACAAAAAACTCAAAAAGGCGGAGAAACCAAGAACACCGGTTTCGCTCAGCAGGCGCACCCACAGACTGAGGGTATTGGGCAGGGCATTACTGTAATACATCTTATGAGATTCGACCACCGTCCAGCCGAAAGGGGGCAGCATTTCTGGGAAAAAGTAGCCGGCATTCTCCAGTCCCACACCCACCAGCGGAAAGTGGTTGAAAATTTGTAAGCCGGTGACCCAGAACGCTACTCGCTCACCAAAATATAAATAATTGGCGGCTTCTAGCGGATTGTATGGATTGCTTAAAATGCGGAAGAGGTCTTCCATGCGCGGATCCAGACGGGTGATGAGAAACACCCCTGCCAGCAAAACACCTGCGTAAGCGGTGAGGATGAGCAGCCAGATGGATATTTTTAGCAGACGAGAGGCGTGAGGAGCGGAATTTACAGGCTTGTGACTGCTGAACCGAACGTGCAGGTGGGAAGCGAATCGGGCGGTCAGCAGGATGATCAACCAGCCGGCTGATAGACTGAACGAGAGCAGCGCACTGCGGGCCAGCGAAAGCAGAAGGATGAGAATACCGCCTGCCAGCAAAATATTTTCGGCGGAAAATTTCCACAGCCGTTTACCAAATACACTGAAACCCCGAAAACTGGCCGCCAGCCAGTAAGGCAGGTAGAACATGACCAGTTGATGTCCAAGCCAGGAAGGTTCGAATGCCAGCCCGGTCGTTCGGCGAACATATAAATTGCCGCTGGAAGAAATCCACCCTTGAATTGCATACATCCAGTCAGGGTATCCCTCTGTTATGTACCAGTATACCGATTGAAGCCCTGCCCATGTCAGGGCAATGATGCCGCCGATATTAACCCACTTTAAATAAAACGCGAGTCGGTTTTCGGAGTCGGTGAGCAGCAAAGCAGCCAGAAAAAAAGAAATGCCAATCCCCAGCGTTATGATTCCTGCCAGTGAATTTCTCGAACGACTGACCTCCCGAAAAAGGGGAAATTCCACAAAAAATGATAAAGCCGTGCTGGCAATAGCAACGAGAATAAAGAAAAACAACGGTATTACCTGAGGGGGCAATTGAGGGCGTCTCCAAAAATACAGTGGAACGAACCCTGACATCAAAACCAGTAAAGGTAATGCAGAAGCCGGCGCAACCATGCTGCCCCCAACGACTTTGGAAAGAAGCGGCAGACTGGTGACTGGCAAAAACACAATCAAGCCAGCCCAAAAAATGTTGAGAAGAAAAGATTCGATCTTTCTAGGCAATTCGACTTCTCTTCTTTGTCACCTGATCAAGCAGGCGCAGGTGAATAATGATCAAAGCCAGAACCAGTCCGGTCAGCGCCCCGCCGGCAAGGTAGTTCACCCGTTGAAACTGCACCGGTCGGGGCAGCAGAGTGGCCGGCTGAATGAGCGTGAAACGGATGCCGGGAATGATCCCCCGCGCATTGGTGCGGGCGGCCTTGAGTTCGGCTCCGGTTCTGGTAATTTCTTGCTGTAATTCGGAGATATTCCGAAAGGAACAGGGGTGCGCTTCAACTCCATGCACACTTTGCTGCTGCAGGCAGGTAAGCAGACCGTTCAGATAATTTTCCAGCAAACTGGCTTCCAGTGCGGAAATCGAGGCGGCTTCGAGGGCGCGCAGGGCGAGATCGCTCCAGTGGTCGGCCAGTTCCAGAGCCGCCTGAGGGTTGCGGTGCTGGACACGCAAAACAAAGCTTTCGGCCCGGCGTTCGATGAAAAACAACCGCTGGGGATTCTGGTTCGGATTCAGCCAGCCAGACTGGATGGCCTGTTGTTTCAGGTCGTCCATGATGGCGGCGGTTGCCATAACCCGCCCGGTGGTGTTGATCAGAATATCCTGATTTTGATCGCTCAGTGTGCCGGTACGGCTCAAGTCCACATTCAGGGCAATTTCGGCGCGGGCTTCGTACAATGGCGGTTGAATCTGGAAGGCGAGCAACCCTCCGCACACCCCCAGCGTCATCAACACGACAATCAGCCACCATTGGCGTATTGCAGCGTTCAGGTCATCCAAAGGACTGTACCACGATGTCATGGGCAAAGGTTGGTGATCAGGAGATGGTTCAATTCTAACCGATTTTAAGCAGATGGTTAAAAACTTGTGTTTTATAATTTCCCCGAATCACAATTCTAAATCTCAGGAGGAGGTAATGGAATACCGCAAACTGGGGCGGACAGGGCTGAAAGTTTCGGCACTGTGCATGGGCAGTATGCAGTTCGGCTGGACTGCAGGTGAAGATGAATCCTATCGGATTCTCAGCCGCTCGTTCGAGGCGGGCATCAATTTTATTGATACAGCCGATATTTATTCCCGCTGGGCGGCGGGTAACCCCGGCGGGGTGGCTGAAACCATCATCGGCAACTGGATGAAACGCAACGGCATTCCCCGTCATGAGGTGATCATTGCCACCAAGGTGCGCGGCAGGGTTGGCGATGCGCCGAATGATGAAGGCCTCTCGCGGGCGCACATTTTTCACGCCGTCGAGCAATCCTTGCGCCGCCTGCAAACCGATTATATTGACCTGTACCAGACTCACTGGTATGACGATCAAACGTCCATCGAAGAGACGCTTTCCGCGCTGGATGATCTGGTACGAATGGGAAAAGTGCGGTACATCGGCTGTTCGAATTATCCCGCCTGGCGGTTGATGCAGGCTTTATGGACTTCTGATAAATTGGGGCTGGCACGCTTTGATTCGCTTCAACCGCATTACAATCTGGTGCACCGCGCCGAATACGAACGGGAACTGGCGCAAGTTTGCCAGACCTATGGGCTTGGGGTGCTGCCATACAGTCCGCTGGCAGGCGGGTTTTTGAGCGGTAAATACCGCCGCGGGCAAACTCAGGTTGAAAGCCAGCGCAATGTTTCACGCTACTTCACCGAAAGCGGCTGGAAAACGCTGGACGCATTGGACGAAATTGCCCTTCAGCGGGGAGTTTCTGTTTCTCAGGTGGCACTGGCATGGCTGCTAACCCAGCCCGGAATCACAAGCCCGATCATTGGCCCGCGCTCCATCGAACAGCTGGAAGATAATTTAAACGCAGCCGATTTACGCCTGAACGATGATGAGATGTCCAGATTGAACGAAGCCAGCCGCTGGCAGTAATTTATTGAGCGACCGGTTTACCCAGACGGGCGCGTTCTTCAGCAATGATGGACGCGTCCAGTTTTTTGAATAGCGGTTCCGGTTTTAGAATAGGCGAACCGGCTTTGAGCTGGCTCGGCTGCCATTTACCGCTGGCCGAATCCGGATCATAGCGCACTACGGTATGAGTGCCGAGCGAGTCCTGAACTTCCTGAATATAAGCCTGCCCAAAGAGAGGTTGTTCATAGCCCAGAAAACGGTGTAGCCGTTCGGCAGTGTGGGGCAGCACCGGCGCCAGCAGAATTTTCAGGTTATCAATGGCGCGAATAGCAGTGAAAATGGCGCGAGCGGCAGCTTGTTTATCCGTCTTGATGCTCGTCCACGGGGCGGTTTGGTCGAGGTAACGGTTGACCTCGCTGGCCAGACGCATGGCTTCACCCAGCGCGGCGCGCAGATGCACGGTTTCATATTCCTTGCCAACCGTTTCAAAGCCTTTTTCAATGCTGGCAAGCAGTTCCTGATCGGCAGCAGTCAGTTCGCCAGGGTCGGGGATGACGCCTTCCCAATGCTTGTAGGCGAAAGATAATACGCGGTTGGCTAAATTTCCCCACGTGGCAACCAGTTCATCATTGTTGCGCTTGTAAAAATCCTCCCAGTCCCAATCGGTATCGCGCGTTTCGGGCATGTTGACGGTCAGATAATAACGCAGCGGATCGGGATCGTAGCGGCTGAGGAAATCACGCGCATAAACGGCCCAATTGCGGCTGCCGGAAATTTTCTGCCCTTCGAGGTTCATGAATTGATTGGCCGGGACATCGTAGGGCAGGGTCAGCCGCTGCCCGCTTTCGCCGGCAAAGATTTCCAGAAACTGCTCGCCGGTGCCCATCAATTGCGCTGGCCACCAGGCAGCATGGAAGAAAATATTATCTTTGCCGATGAAATAAAAAGATTTAGCCTGTGGATTGGTCCACCAGTCTTTCCAGGCCTGGGGTTCTCCATTCAGTTTGGCCCATTCAATTGCCGCAGAAAGATAGCCGATGACCGCTTCGAACCACACATAAAGACACTTGCCTTCCCAGCCGGGGATAGGCACAGGAATACCCCAGTCAAGATCGCGGGTGATGGCGCGGGGTTTGAGACCCTCGGATTCGATTTGACCGAGGGATTGACCGATGACCGTTTCACGCCAGTAATGCTTACGTTCGCGCAAAAAACGGGCAACTTCGGGTTCCAGTTTGGAAAGATCGAGGAAAAAATGCTCGGTTTCGCGCAATTCGGGGGTTGAGCCATCCACTTTGGAGCGCGGGTTGATCAGTTTTTCCGGCTCCAGGACACTGCCGCAGCGGTCGCATTGATCCGAACGGGCACCTTCGAAACCGCAGATATAACAGGTGCCTTCCACATATCGGTCGGGTAAAAAGCGTTTGCTGGTCGGAGAATACCATTGCGGACGAGATTCGGTATATAGATAACCGTTTTTCTGCAACGCAAGAAAGATGCTCTGGGCAACTTTGAAGTGGTTTTGGGTGTGGGTGGTGGTGAATAAATCGTAATGAATGCCTAGTTTCAGGAATAGCTCGAGAAAACCGTTGTGAAATCGTTTATAAACCTCTTCGATGGGCTTGCCTTCGGCATCGGCGCGCAGGGTAACCGGGGTGCCGTGCGAGTCGGTTCCAGAAACCATCAAAACCCGATTGCCTTTCAAACGGTGATAACGGGCAACAATATCGCCCGGCAAATGCGAACCGGTGACATTGCCCACATGAATTTCTGCGTTGGCATACGGCCATGCTATGGCAATCAGGATGTTCTCAGTCATGCTCCACCTCGTTCAGATGAAAATCAGATTAAGATTTTATCACGAAAACGGGGCTATCGGCAGATAGCCCCGCAAATTCTGGTCGTCCGGTCTGGAGATCATTCTGTGGCAACGGGTAAGGTATTCAGGAAGTCGGTCGCCAGCCGGCGGACTTCCACCGCGTTCGGGCAGTCAAGTACCTGCCGGGCGATTTCCTGCGCTCTGGCAGTGGTCAGCGCACGCACGATGGCTTTGATGCGCGGAATGGCGGCGGTGTTGACGCTCAGCTCGCGCACACCGAGGCCAATCAGAATGGGAGCTGCCGCCGGATCACCGGCTAATTCGCCGCATACGCCCACCCATTTGCCGTGTTTTTCTGCTGCTGCTGTGACCTGTGCGATCAGCCGCAATATGGCGGGGTGCAGGGCGTCGTTCAGGTAATTGAGTTGGGGGTTGCCGCGCTCGGCTGCCATGGTGTATTGGGTAAGGTCATTCGTGCCGATGCTGAAGAATGCGACATGCGGCGCAAAAGTATCAGCAGCGATGGCCGCCGATGGGATTTCCACCATGATGCCCGTTTCAATCGGCCAGCGGTGGGGTAATCCCTCCTCTTCCAATTCCCGGTGAACCGTTTGCAAAAACTGATTGGCCTGCAGCACTTCTTCGATGCTTGCCACCATGGGGAACATGATGCGCAGGTGAGTATCAGCCCCGGCGCGCAAAATGGCGCGTAATTGAGTGCGGAACAAATCCAGCCGTTGAAGCGAAAGGCGCAACGCGCGGACGCCGAGGAAGGGATTGGCTTCCGGCTGCTGGTTGATATAGGGCAGGGGTTTATCTCCGCCCACATCCAGCGTGCGAACGATGACCGGTTTGCCCTGCATGGTCAGGCCGATCTGGTGAATGGCCTGGTATTGTTCATCTTCGGTGGGGGGCGTCTGGCGGGTCAGGAAAAGAAACTCTGTGCGTAGTAAGCCAATGCCGTCTGCTCCGTTTTGAACGGCTGCCTGTGCATCGGCCAGATTACCCACATTGGCTGCTACCTCGATACTCAGGCCGTCAGCCGTTACCGCTGCCTGATGCGTGGAGGCCAGCAGGCGTTGTTTTTCTTCCAGCCAGCGTTTACGCTTTTCGGCCAGCGTTTTTTGGGCTTCTGCATCCGGTTGAATCAGCACCTCTCCTTTAAATCCGTCCAGACCAACCAGCGTTTGCTGGGGGATTTGCTTGATGCGCATGGGTAATCCGGTAACGGCAGGAATACCAAGCGAACGCGCCAGGATGGCGCTGTGGGAAGTTGCACCTCCGCTGAGCAGGGCAATTCCCTGCACCCGTTCCAGATCAAGGGAGGCGGTTTCGGTGGGAGTCAGGTCATCTGCCACCAGAATAACCGGCTCACTGAATTGAATTTTCTCGTGCACTTCACCGCTCAATTCGCGAAGCACTTGATTACCTACATCCTGAACATCCACTGCTCTTTGTTTGAGGTAATCATCCACCAGCGCTTGAAAGCGAGCCACAATGGTTTCCACGCTTTCTTTCCAGGCGAGGGCTGCATTGTAGTGTCTTTTTTCGATCAAAGCGCGCGCGTTTTCCAATAATTCCTCGTCGCTGAGTAGCAGGGCGTGTGCCTCGAAGATCGCGGCTTCTTCTTCCCCAACCCGGCTGACCATTTCGCGCTGCCGTTCGAGGATGGAGCGGCGGACTTTTTCTAAGGCGGTTTGCAGTTTTTGCCACTCGGCGCGGCTGTCTTCCGGCTGATAATCGGGTATCTGGGGCGGCAGGCTTTCGTAATGGAACACGGGCGCTACAGCCACCCCTTCGGATACCGGCAAGCCCCGCAGGATGCGTTCATCTGCGGGCTGAGGTTCGGTGACCTGAACAGAAGGTGGAACAGGCTGGGGCGGAGCGATTGCGGCTTCGCCGAAACGCTCTTCGACCAGTTTTTTGAGGGCTTGAACAGCCTCATGGGCCTGTTCGCCTTGTGCCTGAATTTGAATTTTGTGGCCATGCAAGGCGCCCAGCGTGGCCAGCGCATTCAGGCTCTTGGCAGAAACCGAAGGGCCTCCGGTGGTGAGGTTTGAAACCCGCACATCCGCTTTGAAACGGGAAGCAGTTTGCACAAAGCGAGCCGCCGGCCGGGCGTGCAAGCCGTGGGCGTTGGTCAGTTCCAGTACCACACTTTCGGTTGCTCCGCTCACTTCAATCGGTGTGGTGGGTGGGGCAGGTGCCGGCGTGGGTTGACCGTAATGCAGTTGTTCTGCTTTGGGCTGCAGTGCCTGACACGCTTCCCGGCAAACGGTTTGCGGATCGTTCCCCAAACTCGCCTGTACTCCGGCAGCGATGGCGCCTTCGACCAGCGGCGCAGGGCAGAAATGAACCCGCCTGCGCACATCCTCCGGCAATAATTCCATCGCCATTTCGGCGCTGAGAATGGCACTGCCCAGATCCATCAGGATCACAATTCCATCCGGGCTGTCCACCTCCTGAATGACCTCAGCAATCTGAGCCGCATCGGTGCCAAATTCGTTGTGATCTTCTCCAGCGCCGGCAGCCACGCCGATTTTTACCTCTTCACCGGCCATCTGGCGAACCAGACCGACCAGCGACTCGGCGAGTTGTTTACTGTGTGAAACAAAAACAAGGCTAACCATCGGCGCTGAACCTTGAATGATTTACAAACCAAAATTAATCACTGCAAAAAGCAGCCAGATACCGTAACCGGTTGCAAATAAGCCCAAGGCAATAAAGAGGATATCCAGCACTTTAAGCAAACCTGCGCTGGGACGCAGATCAAGGATGATGCTGCGGGTGCCAATCAAAGAGTGGGCAATCACAAACAGGAGGAAAAAACCCTCCATAACGGGGACAATGGGGTAGTTGCGGTAGTACTCGACTACTTCGGCATGACTGAGTAAACCGTTTGGCGCAAGCAGATGGTTGACTAAAAAGTGGATGATCAACACCGCGAAAATCAGTACGCCGCTGACAATTTTAACCAGCCATAACAGGTAACTTTCGCCGGCCTTGGGTTGTGAAAGGGTATTTTGCATAAAAGCACCTCCGTCCTAATGAGCGGTGAGCATTCGCACACCAAAAACAACCGTTCCGATCAGCGTAATGCCAACCACCCCATAAAGCAATTGCCGTTGGGCGGGGACGGCAATCCCAAAGCTGTTCAGGGCAATACGCAAGCCGTTGAACCCGTGGTACAAACCGGCAATGATCACCAGCATTTCGCCGAACATGATGAGGGGGGTTTTTGCCGTTTCGATGAAGGCATCGAAGGCTTCGGGACCCTGGGCAAGTTTGCCGAGCATGTAAAGATGCAGGTAGAGGTAAACCGTTAACCCGATTGCCGATAAACGGTTGATGATGAATCCCCAGCCGCCGACATTCCTGCCGCGCGGGTCGAACCAATCAAAAATTCCGCGAGAATTGGGTTTTTTGGGCGTTTCCATTTTGACCATCTCCTCTAAAACTCAGGCTTTTGCAAACCAGCGCCGAATACGCTCGCCAACTACCTGACGGCGTAAATCCATAATCCGCCAGCCGGGGTCCACATTGGAAGGACAAACGGCGGTGCATTCGTAAGCGCTGTGACACCGCCACAAGCCGTTGGCGCAATCCACCAGATCGAGCAGATCGGGATTGTGCTTCAATCCCTGCAACTGAGCCGCGGCCAGCACTGCTGGCCCCAGGTACTCTTCTGCCGTGCCCGCTACAGGGCAGGCGCTGATGCACAAGCCGCATTCGATGCAGTCGGCCAGACGCAGGTACTCGTCTCCGTTGTTGCGCGGCACTTCGCGCGGCGGGCGGATGCCTTCGCCTTCCAACGGCGCGGCCGAGAGCGGGTGAACGGCTTTGGCGTGAACGCGGTCCATGGCGGCGTACATACGGGTCATATCCACAACCAGATCGCCAATGATGGGGAAGTTGCGCAGCGGCTCGATTTTGATGGTGCCGCCGTTGGTGGTTACATCCCGAATTTTGGTGATGCAGGTGAGTTTTTCCACATCGTTGACCCGCATACCGCACGCGCC
The DNA here is from genome assembly GCA_040754815.1 of Chloroflexota bacterium. Taxonomy (GTDB): domain Bacteria; phylum Chloroflexota; class Anaerolineae; order Anaerolineales; family Anaerolineaceae; genus Bellilinea. The sequence continues at coordinate 488,968 of JBFMBX010000001.1, read as the reverse complement.
GCACGTGGAATGGTGGCAGGCATGGGCGAATATAAGCGAGCGATCATGGAAAGCCCAGATGCGTTCCACCCCATCAATTACATATTCGTCCGGTTTCACTTCCAATACATAACTATCGTAACGGGGAGGCTGGTCTCCCTTTTTACGAAAAATGACAAATTTGACGGTCCATTTTTCTTCGGTCATTGCTCACTCCGTACAGGTAGAATCACATCAACCGATGGTTGCATCAGTTGACGTAGAATTTGCGGTAAGAGAGGAGGGGAGTTTCGGCGGTTGTGCAGGGGATGTTCAGGTTCATCTTCTTGCAGATCAAGTCAACCGTCTTTTCGGCCATCAGCCGCAGGGTGGTCGCTTTGCCGCCGGTTATGGTGACCAGTCCTTCAACATTGTCGGATTCTTTGTGGTCGTAGGCTTTAAAAGTGCGTGAGATGCTGCGTCCCGGTGCCGAGGCGCCGATCAGGGGGCGGGTAGCCATGTAAGCGCCGCGTTCTCTGGTCTGGCGGAGGGCAGGGATGAGATTGGCACCGCGCTCCATCATCAAGCGGACATGATCTTCATAAACCGGGACATAATCGGGGTCTTCGATGGTGAAGGAAGTGGTGCCGACCACCATCATGCGCCGCTGCGGAAGGACGATATCTCCATCGCCGGGTTTGTTGAGCAGGTTGATGGCCCGCTGAGTCAGCCGTTTATCGTAGGCTACCATTACGCCGGGCGTGGGGGTGATGGGAACCGAAATGCCCGCCATGGCGGTGATTTTTCCCACCCATGCACCGGTGGCGTTGACGACAATATCACCCTGAATTTCAAAGCGTTTATCGGCGGCGCGGTCCCACGCCTTGACGCCGACAATATTACCCTGCCCATCGCTGAGCAGGTCAACCACATCGGTGTAAAGATGGAACACAGCGCCGTTTGCTTTGGCAGAGGCGGCAAACGCCAGCGCTAACCGCAAGGGATCAAAGGTTCCATCCGGGACGGTAAAGGCCGTCTGCAGTTTGGGGTTCAGGTTGGGTTCCAACCGCAGCGCTTCTTTGGGGCTGAGTTCGGTGATCGGAATACCACAGGCGGCACAGCCTTCGATGAATTTTTCACGATAGGCCATGTCTTCGTCTGTGATACCGATGAACAATCCCCCGTTGGGTTCGATTGCATCCGGCACAATCAGGCGCAGGATTTGATTTTCCTGGATGCACTCAATGGCCGATTCCTGATCGTTGACGGCATAGCGCGCGCCAGAATGAAGCAAGCCATGCGTGCGGCCCGATGTGCCATTGATTATTGGACCTCGCTCTACAACGGTAACAGCAAAACCGCGCAAAGCCAGATCATGGGCAATTGCCACACCGGTAAAACCGGCACCAATCACAATGGCATGGGGTTTACTCATAATTCTTTCTCCTGGTTGGGCATCGTAAGCCAGTTTCGTGGCTTTTTTCACAAAGTTAAGGGTACAAACCATCGCGGCGGAGCGCGAAAATTTTCAAGGGATTTATTTTCTTCTGCGAAGCAGACGGTTGATGAGCAGGAAAAACAGAAAGACCAGCCAGATGCTTCCGCCAAAGACAACTCCCCAAAGAATACGCTCTAGGAGGGGGATTTCCGGGTTGCTGGTTGCAACCGTCCAAATTGCCAGCAGAAGACTGACAATACCCACCACCATTAGGCCGCTTTTTAAAGGAATCCAGGGCTGGGCATTCAATTCTGGGGTTTGTTCTTTAGTGGAGTTGGTTTTGTTCTTGGACATTGTTTTTTACCGGGTTGAACCTTCAAAGTTTGAATTCTATCATATGAAGAAAATGAACGGAGAAAAATCACCCTTGCCGGGAGTATAAATTACAAAGGGCGGTACAGGTCTTAAGGACTGTACCAGACCGCTGACCCACCGCCCTTGCGCAAAGGAAGAGAGGAGGGGGCAGGTTTTTTGCCTGCCCCCGGATATGGATTTATTAAACTTCGACCCAGCCGAAAGTGCGCTCGACGGCTTTCTTCCAGCCAGCATACAATTTTTCGCGTTCTTCGGCTGCCATCTTGGGATGCCATTCGGCGTCCTTGCCCCAGTTGGCGCGCAATTCGTCGAAGTTGCTCCAGAAGCCAACCGCAAGGCCGGCCGCATAGGCAGCACCCAGCGAGGTGGTTTCGGCCACCTTCGGGCGAATGACCGGCACGCCGAGGATGTCGGCCTGGAATTGCATGAGCAATTCGTTATAGACCATACCACCATCCACCTTCAGGGCGGTCAACGGCACACCGGAGTCCTTGTTCATCGCATCCAGCACTTCGCGGGTCTGGAAGGCGGTTGCCTCCAGGGCGGCGCGGGCGATGTGGCCGCGGTTGATGTAGCGGGTCAGACCGACGATCACGCCGCGGGCATCGCTGCGCCAGTAGGGAGCGAACAGACCGGAGAAGGCCGGCACAAAGTAGATGCCGCCGTTGTCTTCCACCGTGCGGGCCAGCGGTTCAATGTCCTTGGAGTTTTCGATCATCTTCAAGTTGTCGCGCAGCCATTGCACCAGCGCGCCAGTGATGGCGATGGAGCCTTCCAGGCAGTACACCGCCGGTTGGTTGCCGATCTTGTAGCCCAGGGTGGTCAGCAAGCCGCTCTTGCTGGGAACCGGCTTGGTGCCGGTGTTGAGCAGCATGAAGCAGCCCGTGCCGTAGGTGTTCTTGGCTTCACCGGGGTCGTAGCAGGCCTGACCAAAGAGAGCCGCCTGTTGATCGCCGAGGTCGCCGGCTACGGGGATGCCTTCCAGAATACCGCGGGCATGGCCATAGACTTCGGAAGAGGGGCGAATGGCAGGGAGCATGGCACGGGGGATGCCCATCAGTTTGAGGATTTCATCGTCCCAGTCGAGGGTTTCGAGGTTCATCAACATGGTGCGGGATGCGTTGGACACATCGGTGACGTGCACGCCGCCTTGCGGGCCGCCGGTCAGGTTCCAGATCACCCACGTATCAATGTTGCCGAACAGCACTTCACCTTTTTCGGCTTTTTCGCGGACACCGGGAACATTATCGAGGATCCATTTGATCTTGGGGCCGGAGAAGTAGGTTGCCAGCGGCAGGCCGGTCTTCGGGCGGAGGCGGTCCTGTCCACCATCGGCAGCCAGTTCGTTGCAGATTTTATCGGTGCGGGTATCCTGCCAGACGATGGCGTTGTAAACCGGTTTGCCGGTAGCTTTTTCCCAAACCACGGTGGTCTCGCGCTGATTGGTCACACCCACAGCGGCGATGTCCTTGGGATCTACGTTGCTCTTGCGCAGCGCGCCTTCGATAACTTCTTTTGTGCGCGTCCAGATTTCCATCGGGTCGTGTTCGACCCAACCGGGCTTGGGGTAGATCTGCTCGTGTTCTTTCTGATCAACGCCGACAACCTGCCCGCTGTGGTCGAAGATCATGAAGCGGGTGCTGGTCGTACCCTGATCAATTGCAGCAGCGTATTTTGCCATCTTAAGCCTCCTTATAAGAAAATAGGTTTTGGTTGAAATTCAGGTTAGTTTTCTTTTAACTTTTCTGCGGCGGTGCGTAACAGCAGATAAGAGGACGTGGCGCCCGGATCCTGATGCCCTGCGCTGCGCTCGCCCAGATAACTGGCGCGGCCTTTGCGGGCTACCAGAGGGATGGTGGCTTTCATGCCCTCTTCTGCCGCCCGTACGGCTCGATCCAATGCTTCGGTGATGGATGTGCCGTTTTCAGCCGCCTGTTTGAGTGCGTTGAGAGCGGGCACCAGCGCATCAATCATCGTTTTATCGCCCAGTTCGGCTTTTCCACGCATTTTGACACCGTTGATGCCCGCCTCAATAGCATCAATCCAATCCTGCAGCGTCAGTTCCATCTTACCCGTGGTCTTCATCCCGGCCTGGAGAAATATGGTGGAGTAGAGCGGCCCACCCGCACCTCCAACGGTGGAAAGCAGGGTCATCCCCACCGTTTTGAAGATGGTGCCGATGTCCTTATCGCGGATTTCCGGCATCTTCTTCATGACTGCCTGGAAGCCACGGTCCATATTGGCGCCGTGGTCGGCATCGCCGATGGCAGCATCCAGTTGAGTCAGGTATTCGCGATTCTCCGCCAAAACTTCAGCGTAGCGTGCAATCCAATCCAGTATGTTGTCACGAGTAATCACCATAGACTTCTCCATTCAATTGAGCCAGGCAGAGCCGCCGGGTAAGCCTGGCTGTTTGGGATTTCAGGCGCCCCAGCGCAGTCCGGGGGTTTTGACCGGTGCATCCCACAATTTGATCAAATCATCGTCCATCTTCAATAGCGTGATGGAGGTGCCGGCCATTTCTAGACTGGTGATGTAGGGGCCAATCAGGTTGCGGACGACTTTCAGACCGTGTTTGGTGGCAATTTCGTATGCCTTGCGGTAAATAATATACAGTTCGATCAGCGGTGTGCCACCCATGCTGTTGACGAACAGCAACACCTGATCGCCGGACTTGTAAGGCAAGTCAGCGATGATGGGTTCCATCAGCATTTCGACGATTTCATCGGCGGGTTTAATCTTCATGCGGGTGCGACCCGGCTCACCATGAATACCGATGCCGATTTCCATCTCGTCTTCGGGCAGGTCAAAGGTGGGTTTACCCACATGCGGCACGGTGCAGGAAGTGAGCGCCATGCCCATGCTGCGTCCCCAGCCGTTGACTTTACGACAAACATCGGCAACTTCCTTCAAGGAGCGGCGCTGTTCGGCAGCGGCGCCGCAGATTTTTTCCGCCAGCACGGTTGTACCGACGCCGCGGCGACCGGCGGTGTAAAGGCTATCCTGCACGGCCACATCATCGTCAATGACAACCGATTCAATTTCAATGCCTTCGGCGCGTGCCAGGTCGGCTGCCATTTCAAAGTTCATGATGTCGCCCGTGTAGTTCTTGACAATGTGCAAAACACCAGCCCCGCCGTTGACGGCTTTGGTGGCTTCCAGCATCTGGTCAGGGGTGGGAGAGGTAAATACTGCACCCGGGCAGGCAGCATCCAGCATACCCATCCCGACGAAACCGCCGTGCATTGGTTCGTGACCGGATCCGCCGCCAGAAACGATTCCCACTTTGCCTTGAATGGGCGCATCTGCGCGGACGATATAATTCGGGTCAAAATGCACTTTGACGAGGTCCGGATGAGCGACGGCAATCCCCTCCAGCTCTTCCTTCACTACGTCTTCGGGTTTATTGATTAATTTTTTCATACTTTTTTATCCTTTCTTGACAAAAACTTGCGTACCACTAGCCAGCGGGGCGAAAGTGGGCCTGCTTTAACTTTCAAAGCAGGCCCATGGATGAAAAAATTACTCTTTCTTAGCCGGAAGCTGAGCGGTCACCAGCGCGTCATAGATGATGGCGCCAAGGATACCGCCAATGATGGGCATAATCACCGGGGCAACCAGCCAGTAGATGCCATCGAACAATCCTTGCGTGCCAACCAGAGCACCCAGCACACGGGGGCCGAGATCGCGGGCAGGATTGATGGCGTAACCGGAGGGGCCGCCAAGGCTCAAACCAATGGCCAGCACGGTACCGCCGACCAGGAATGGGCCCATGTTGAATTTGAGACCCAGGTTGCGTTCATCACCGCTGGCTAACACACCCATCAGCAGCACCGCGGTGCCAACAATTTCTGCGATGCTGGCGTTAACCAATGAGTAAGCACCGGTGGAGGCGGCTCCCGTTCCACCCCAGAAGGCCTGACCGAACACAGAACCCGGACCGGTGCACCACACGTTGGGCATGCCGGCAGCCTGCAAGCCTTCCATATAGACCAGATAGACACCCAGCGCACCGAGGAAGGCGCCCACAAACTGGCCGAGGATGTAGGTCGGCACTTTGGACCAGGCGAAACCACGTTTTACGGCTAAGGCGATGGTCACGGCGGGATTGAGGTGCGCGCCGGAAACACCAGCGGACACATACACCGCCACGATCACCGCGAAAGCCCAGCCGATGGTGATGGTGTTCCAGTTATAAGCCGGAGAAGCCAAACGCGGAGCAAGGCCGACATTGGCTACCACGCCATCACCGAGGAGAATAAGTGTGAATGTTCCGATGACTTCACCAAGGAATTCACTTAAACCTCTTGATTTCATCTTCGATCTCTCCTTTCAAGGATTTGAAAAATTGGGAAACGACAGGAAACGAAAGGTAGAAACTGGATATCTCTTACCGTACCACCTCCTTGAGACTATAGGAATGTTGTTGAGATAAAACCGGAAAGAACTTGCAAAAAAATACCGCTGATAGGTTTTCTTGCCTAACGAGCGGTATCTTTTGCCTGAAAAGGAGAAAATACTGCGGCAGCGTGGGCTGTCTTGTGCCAGCCCATCCGCCACCAGCCTGCTACCTGCCAATAATTACGGTTCACAGCCCGAAAGTTAAACATCGCCCTTAATTGTACGGTGCATCACACAACGGTCAACTTTTGTGAAATTTTTGGTTCGAAATGAAACACGAATCTTAATAGGTGTTTCAATTTGAAACACCGGGGGATTTCGCATCGCGAACGCGGAATTCTTCGGGAGATAAATTCATTTGTTTGAAGTAACGCCAGATGGTTGTTCGACCTACGCCCAGCATCTCGGACATGCGGGTGACGTTCCCCTGACAGTACTGAGCAGCCTGCAGAATGGCGCGCTTTTCCAGTTCTTCAAGGGGGAGTATCTTTCCGTCCTCGTGAGGCAGGCTGATTTCACTTTCGCTGATCGGCTGAAGATGGGGAAGATGAGCGGGTGTAATCAGCTGGCCGGGACTGGCCTGCACTGCGGCGCGGGTCAGTACCGATTCCAGTTCCCGCACATTGCCGGGCCAGTGATATGCCTTGAGAAGGCTGAGTGTTTCGCGTGTGGGAGTGAGGGGGTGACCCACCTGTTTCGATAAACGGTGGAGAATTTGTTCAATCAACAGGTCTAAATCCTGTTTGCGTTCACGCAAAGGCGGCAGCACAATTTCAAATGAACTCAATCGATAGAGCAGGTCGGCGCGGAAATTACCCTCCCGTACGAGGTGTTCCAGCGGAGCCGAGCTGGAAGCAATAATGCGTACATCCACCTCCACGGGTTTGCGGCTGCCAATTTTCTGAATGATGCCTAATTCGAGAAAGTTCAGCAAGACGCTCTGTGCTTCAAGGGGCAGCTGGTCAATATCCTGTAAAAAAAGTGTGCCACCGGCAGCCAGCTCAAATTTACTGGTCACCGGCACGCCGTCGTGAATACCTTTCTCGCTGCCGATCAACTCGGTCAGTGCCAGTTCACTGGGGACGGCTGTGCAGGCAAATACGACGAACGGGGCCTGGCTGCGCTGGCTATGGTAGTGAATGGCGCGTGCCAGTAAATTTTTACCGGTGCCCGGCTCGCCGCGAATCAGCACGCAGCCGCGCGCGGCAGCCGCGCTGCGCGCCATACGCCTGACCCGCCGAATGGCAGGTGATTCGCCGATTAAGTTCTGCAGGTCAAAAGTGGGCGAACTGACCTGTCTTTGCACATATTCGCGCAGAGTCTTCACCGGCCGCAGGACGGCAATGGCCGTGCGTAAGCCGTGCCGTCCGTGGATGTACTGCAGGTTCAGCAGGCAGTTGATCGGTTCGCCGGCTACGGTCAATTGCACTTCCAGGTCACTAATCGGGATGTGTTTTTGCAAAGCATCCTGAACCACACGCGGAAAGCGGATATAGGCATCCAGTTTGGAGCCGAGCAGGCTGTCTGGCTTTACCCGCAGGATGGTGGCAGCGGTGGGGTTGGCGTGCAGGATGGTGCCTTCCGCGTTCCACACCAGAATACCCTCCTGAATGCTGGAGAGAATGGCGTTCAGACCGGTTAACTGGTTGTTTTGCTCCTCCAGCAACTGGTCGGCTTGCCGCTGGGCTTCAATGGCTCTGGCTGCGGCAGTGACCATGCCGATTGAATGAGGATGCAGATGGCCGCGCAGTGTGATGATGCCCAACGCGCCAATCAATTTACCGGAAGTTTCAAATACGGGTGCGGCGGCGCAATCGTACAAATGGAACGGCTGGCGGAAGTGTTCAAATCCCTCTACATACTGAGGGGTTCGTTCCAGGAGGCTCAGCCCAATGGCGTTGGTGCCTATTTCCCCCTCTGCCAGCAGAGTACCGGGGGTGATGCCCATTCTTTCCAGTGCGGCCATAATGTTGGCATCTCCGACTGCATCCAGCAGGTAGCCCACATTATTGGCAAACAGGACGGCGGAGTTGGATGATTCGATGTACTGATACACGTCTTCCATGACCGGACGGGCAATGGCCATCAGGTCAAAGTGGTTTACCTGGATGGAAAGCAGATGCTGAGCGGAAAGGTGAGGGGGACGATGGGGGGAATAAGGGTCAACCCGCGCCCAGCAACGTTCCCATGAGGCGGCAATCACCGGGCGTACCTGCGACATTAAAACGTGATTGGTAACGAAAGCCATCCATGCTTGATGGATTTCATCGCCCGATAGGTGATTCATTGTCCTCCGCTTCTCCTCTCCCGCATTGAAGGCGAATAAAAACGATTCAACCCCAATATATTCTAGCCCATAGTAGCACCGGTTTCAATAACCAATTTTGCAGTCAGATGCCGGATCGGGTTCTTTATTCTTATGAGCCGTTTTTAAGAACACTTTGATGAAAGTTGCCGGTTTATAATGCATAGATTAATGTTTTTATAATTGAATAGTTGTTTAAACAATCGCCGATTGATTTATAAGTTGCAAAAACATTTAATCATTTCGGTCTTGACAGAAATGATTAATGGTTGTAATATTGAATGTGCCCGTAGTGGGTGCACAGGTTTTTGTTCTGTATTTAAGGAGTGAGCAACAGTATGGCTTCAGACGAAACGGATAGCGGTGATAGTACCCCTCCCATATCGGGAGACCCATCCACCCTATCCCAGTTCATTGAAAATATGGGATTGCACTTTGAGGAGTACGGCATTCCGCGCATTGGCGGGAAAATCCTCGGCTTGCTGTTGATTGCCAGCCGTCCGGTCTCGCCGGAAGAAATGGCGGAAGTGCTCCAGGTGAGCCGCAGCAGTATCTCCACCAACCTGCGCACACTGATGATGGCGGGGCTGGCGGAGCGGGTTTCTCTGCCCGGAGAGCGCAGCGATTATTACGTATTCTCCGATGAGGCGTGGGAGAACTCGCTGGAAATGCGGTTGGAAAGTATCCAGAACCTGCGCGAAATGGCCGAAGAAGGCTTGCAAGGTCTGGGCGAAGATCATCCGGCCCGCCGCCGAATGGATGAGATCATTGAATGGACGGCTTTGCTGGAGCAATCGTACGAAAAGATTTTAAAGGAGTGGCAATCCCGCCGAGAGATACCAGCCTGAGCATTGAGGGCATGAAGTAACCTCCGAATGGCCGGCTGGTATCTCGAATATCAGCCGGTCGTTTTTTACCGGTATTTCAAAAAAGGAGGTTGAACATGCGCTACCTCGTCATGCGTACTGAAAATTTGAGCAAAGAATTTCGCCGCCAGCCTGCGTTGTGCGGGGTAACGCTGGAAGTGGACCCCGGCGAAGTCTTCGGTTTGTTGGGACCGAGCGCGGCAGGAAAATCCAGCCTGTTTCACATCCTCCTTGATTTCATCCGTCCCAGCCATGGTCATGCGCTGGTACTGGGCATGGACTGCCAGCGAAATGGGTTGAAAGTGCGCCGTCTGGTCGGTTACCTGCCCCAAAACCTGAGTTTACCAAAAGGACTGAGCGGCCGTCAGGTGATTGAACGGTTTGCTGCTTTACGCGATGGGGTGGATTTGAATTTTGCCTACTCGCTGGCTGCCCGGTTTAAGACCAATCTGGATGTGCCTTGCGGCCAGCTTTGTGCAGCGGAGCAGCGCAAAATCGGTTTGGTGCAGGCTTTTATGCACAAACCCGAATTGATTTTATTGGATGAACCATCGCGCGATCTGGACACCCTGACGCAAATGGAGCTTTACCACTTGATTGCCGAATTTCGGGCTGAAGGTCATTCAGTGGTGATTGCTTCGCAATCCATTGCTGAAATGGAACGCATTTGTGACCGTGTGGCTGTCTTCCATCAGGGGCGGGTGATCGCTGTGGAACGCGGCGCTCAATTGCGGGCACGTGCCATCCGCAAAATCGAAATGCGTTTTGCCAATCCGGTCAACCCGCAGATTTTTATGGGTCTGAATAACATCAATCAACTGGTATGTGATCAGAATAAAGTGTATTGCACCGTGCAGGGTGACCCCGATGCCTTGTTGAAGACGGCCAGCCAGTTCCGCGTGCTGGATATTATCAGTCAGCAGCCTCCTCTGGAAGAGGTTTACCAAATGGTTTACGGTATTCCAGCCTATGTGGTTTGACCTCTTCAAAGACCTGTGGCTGGAAAGAAGACGGCCGATCTTCTTCTGGTGTGCAGCCGGTTTGGGATGGAACATTTTTGCCGCACTGGCATACCCTGCCGTGCAGGGTGAGGAGTGGCTGGACCGGCTGCTGACCTGGTTTGCCCTTCAATCGGGCACACAGAAAGGTTACTGGTTGCTGGTTCTGATGGTTTTGGGCTCGCCCATCATCGGCGGTGGCTATGCCTTTCTGGAAGGAATCCATTTATTTAAAGGGCGGGGGGTGCGCCAGATGCTGGCTTTTTTACTGGCGTACCCGCTTCCCCGCTGGGAAGTGTATCTCAGCCGCGTGGTTTATCTCTTTTCTGCTTCTTTCCTGCTGGTGTTGTGTATTTTTACGAGTGGTACGGCTTTAACCTACTTCAGCGCAAATCCAATGCCGGGCGGAATGTGGCGAATGTGGACTGCATCCATCTTGCTGGTTTTTTTATTGGGGCTGGCAGGTGTGCTGGTTGGAAATTTAGGCGCGTCGCGGTGGATGGATCGTTTAGCAGGGTTACTCGTGTTGGGTTGGCTGTATCTTCCTTACGTTCAAAATTCAACAGCGGGATTGGTTCGTCTCAGCCCTTTATTCTACGTGCTGGGCGAAACACCGACTAATCAAACTTTCGTTATGGAAAATGGATTGATTTTATTTCTGCTTTGTGCCATAGTGGGCGTGTTGGGAGGTTTTGCATTTGAACGGCTGGAATTGAATTGAGGCATTCTTAACAATTTGCTAACCTGTTTTTTGAAAAACCTTAATTAAGCAACGGTATATTAAGTACAGGCAGTCGTTGCTCATTCCTCCGGGCAAAGTCGTGCTCCTGGTGGGTAGGTGATACAGGGATAAGATAGTGGTAGAGAAGGAAAGGCAGCCTGAGAAGGCTGTCTTCTCCGTTAATAGAATAAAAGAGTGGAATGATACATTTGTTTTGAGGTGAGGGGTTTGTCAGGTATAATTTTTATAGATCAAGAGAACCTGCCTCTTCTCCGCAGTGTTTTCGAGACAAGGATGGTAGCCATGAATCCGCTGATGGACCCCAATGTTGCGTATCTTCTGCTGGTGCTTGGATTGGTTTTAGGGATTCTGGCTTTGTTTTCACCGGGCACCGGTTTGCTGGAAATTGGGGCTGTGTTTGCCATTGTACTGGCAGGTATTGGGGCATTAAATCTGCGCATCAACCCGTGGGCGCTGGGCATTCTGATCGTTGGAGTGGTGCCGTTCTATTTTGCATTGCGCCGTTCCCGCCACTGGATTTTCCTGCTTGTCACCATTGCGGCGGTCATTGCCGGCTCGGTGTTACTTTTTGAAACCGCCGAGGGTAAGCCGGCGGTTAATTTCTGGCTGGCGCTGGTAACTTCATCGGTTGTCATACCGATTCTCTGGGTTGTAGGGCGGAAAGGGATCGAAGCGATGGGGCGCGGGAAGGATATAGACCTTAACCGGCTGATCGGTGCCATTGGAGAAGCAAAGACCGATATTCACAAAGAGGGTTCTGTTTATATTATGGGTGAGGAATGGTCGGCATGGAGTGATGAAGCAATTCAGGCCGGCAGTAAGGTACGGGTGATCAAACGGGAAGGGTTGATTTTACAGGTTGAAAAGGTAAATGAGGAGTAATTTATCCCGCAAGGGATCATCACATCCGCAAGGCTGTGTTCAAAAACAGCCGACCAAGTAGAATGGAGGTTTGTAAAAAATGGAAGTCATCTATTGTCTGATTGGAATAGTCGTACTCGGTGCACTGATTTTCCTCGGTACGGCGCTCAAAATTGTTCCGGAATATCAGCGGCTGGTTGTGTTCCGACTGGGACGCTGTATTGGCGCTCGCGGGCCGGGGTTGATCATCCTCATCCCCTTCGTTGATCGGGCTGTGCGAGTAGATCTGCGCGAGCAGGTGCGCGAAATTCCCGCTCAAACCTCGATCACCGCCGATAATGCTCCAATTTCGATTGATTTTCTGTGGTATTACAAAGTCTTTGACCCGGTGCAAAGTGTACTGCAGGTTGGCAATTTTGAAATGGCCGCCCAGGGTATTGCCACCACCACGTTGCGTTCGGTGATTGGCGGCATTATGCTGGATGGTGTCCTTTCAGAACGGGAGAAAATCAATCAGGCTTTGCGGGTTCGACTGGATGAGGTGACCGAGCGGTGGGGTGTAAAGGTAACCAATGTGGAAATCCGCGAGATTATCCCGCCGCGCGATGTTCAGGACTCGATGAACCGTCAACTGGCGGCAGAACGAACCCGCCGTGCAGTGGTGACCGAATCTTCCGGTCAACGCGAAGCAGCTGTGAATATTGCCGAAGGCGAACGTCAGGCCGCCATCCTGCGGGCGGACGGCCAAAAGCAGGCCGCCATTTTGCAGGCGGAGGGTGAAAAACAGGCTCAACTGCTGCGGGCAGAAGGTTATGCGGCGGCGCTGGAACGCATCTTCTCGGTGGCCAGTACCATTGACCAGAAAACAATGACCTTGCAGTACTTCGAAACGCTGAAGAGTATCGGCGCCGGCCAATCCACCAAGTACATTTTCCCGATGGAATTCACCAGCCTTTTAGGCGATTTCCTCAAGGGACGCACAAAAGAATAATTCTTCCGGCCAGAGAATCCCGCCCGACTGCTCAGGTAACAGTCGGGTGGGGTTTTTTGGCGGTGTAAAAATTACAGAGATGGATTATTGCATTGAAAACGCTGGTTGGCGCGACTTTCGCGACCTCTATTGGCTGGAAAAAAAGGTCTTTGCGCAGGATGCCTGGCCGTGGTTTGACCTGCTGGCAGTGTTGACTTTTCCCGGATTTGTGCGCTTGAAGGCAGTGTGTGAAGGACGCATGATTGGTTTTGTGGCGGGAGAAACTCGCCGTTCCGATGGGGCGGGATGGATTGTGACTCTGGGAGTATTGCCGGAGTTTCGTCGCCGCGGGGTTGGGCAGGCGCTATTACGAAAGTGTGAATCGCTATTACACACCCGCCGGGTTCGTTTGTGTGTGCGAAAATCGAATTACCCGGCGTTGAAATTGTATCAACAAGAAGGGTATGTTGTTTATACAACATGGGCAAATTATTACCATGGTGGAGAAGATGCCCTTGTGCTGGAAAAGGTGATTTCCAGTTAAGAGGTTTCTTAAAATTTAGGTTAACTCGTTGACTTTGCTCGTGACTCGATATATGATAGTAAAAGAAAGGGAACGAGGCGCATCAAAATGCCTGTGTTTACGACATACGTAGAATTTTGCTCATGGATGGGGCACGCGTGATGACGCGTGCCTTTTTGTAAAAATTCAAACCGAAAGGAGATCAGTTCAGATGGATTATGGGATGATCGGGAAGCGGGAAAAAGCCAGACGGTACGCTCAGGAGCGAGAGCGGATTCACTTCCATTCCTTTAGTGTGACGATGGATGGAAACAATAATCCGCACCACATTAAATATGATAACGGACAGTGGCAATGTGACTGTGATTTCTTCAAGACGCGCGGTGTTTGCAGCCACACCATGGCGCTCGAAATTGTTTTAGAAAACATGCTGGCAGCGCCGGTCAATAACCCCTAGGCACGCATTTCAAACAATGAAACAAGCCCGGTGCAACACCATCGGGCTTGTTTTTTTTTTATTGATTCGGCAATCGGATTTAGATGTGTACCAGTTTGAGGCGGGGTTTGGTTTGCACGTACAGGCCGTCAATAGCATCTTCCTGATTGAGGGCAAATAAACCTTCAACGGAAGAAAAGAAGCGCGCATTTTCACGAGCGGCTTTCAAATCTTCTCCCTGCAGACTGGCAAGGGCTTGCTTGTCTTTGCGGAAATTTAGATTTTCGCTTATCCGGTCGGTCATTTCTTTCAAGATGAAATGACGGGTGTTGCTTTGGGCGTCACGCAGGTCTCTCACCCCGGTGACCAGATTGAGAAAAGCCATTTTCAGGTTATTTTCGTCCACATCTTCCTGAGTCAGACGCTGGGCTTCCCAGAAGTAAGATTCTTTGCCGCGATTAATATCATAGAATGCCGAAAGGAATACCAGAAAGCGCAGGTAGGCTTGCCGGTAGGCCTTTTCAAAAAAGGAAACGGCTTGCTCTTCGCTGATTTCACCTTCGAACATGGTGATTAAACCGGCGGCAGCCAGCATGGCGCTGAAAGTGGCCAGATGGACCCCGCTGGAAAGCAACGGGTCGAGAAAACAGGCGGCATCCCCGACCATGAAATAACCCGGGCCGGAGAACTTTTCGGCGGTGTAGGAATAATCGGTTTCGGTTTTGATATCCGATACCAGTTCGGCTTCGCGGACGATGCGGGCGATCAAGGGTGATTCGAGGAGTGCCTGCTGATATACTTCGCTCAAACCAAGCGAGCGTTTGGCAGCCAGCGCATCTTTGTGCATCACCACGCCAATACTCATTGTGCCATCGTGCAGGGGAATTGCCCAAATCCAGCCGTTGTTTATGGAACCGACTGCAATATCACCCTCCCGGCCGGTTGCCAGCCGGTCGGCGTTCTTCCAGTATCCCCAAATGGCAATGTTCTTAAATACCTGATGGTAACGACGATTGCGCAGGTAGCGGTTGGCCATGATACCGTTGCGCCCGCTGGCATCAATCAAATAATCAAACGAAATTGTGCCGGTTTGACCGGAGCTGCCATTGCCGTACTGGTTGACCAGATAAGCGGCTGAAACAGGGCGCTCGCCGGAGAATTCAAGACTGCGAACCTCGACCCCTTCGAAGACCTTTACTCCCTGACTTTTGGCGTGATCAAGGAGCAGTTGATCAAATTCTGCGCGGGTTACCTGAAAACTGTAGGTGGTATCTCCTGCCAGTTCACCGAAATTAAGCGACCAGGTATCCCGTCCCCATTCGAGATAGGCACCCGGTTTGCGTTGGAAGCCGAAGGCTTCCATTTTTTCGCGCATTCCCAGCAAGTTGATGACATCAATCATGGTGGGAAGCAGCGACTCGCCGATATGATAACGCGGAAAGCGCGCGGCTTCCAACAGGGTAACCTCAATCCCCGCTCTTGCCAGTAATGTGGCTGCAGTAGCCCCACCGGGGCCGCCGCCAACGACTAAAATCTTGGTATAAGATGGAATTTCCAGCATAAAAACCTGCCCTTCGCTTAACCTGATAATGTTTATTTTATTTATAGATTATCCGAGTCAACATTTGGCTTGTCAAGAGGTTATTTCTTATAGGCTTCTTATAAAACCTTCTTTCGAGGCGGCCAGTGAACTTCAGGATTAACTATTACTAAAACACTATACAATATCTTGAACTTGTATAATGTATAAGATAATATCAATGTGCAGGCCGAAACACCTTAACGTTTTGCAACATCAGCGGGTGAAAGGGTTCGAACAAATTAAATTCATCGTTTCTTTGCTTATAAATAGGAGATTTAGAAATGAAACCGTACGCAAGAGATGTGACTTTGATTGCCATTTTGGCGTTGTTCTTTGGATTTTCGATTAACCCTGTACAGGCCGAAACAAATGGCGATCAGTGTCAGACCTTTTTTGTGAACGTCAGTCATAGTATCAATGGCACGAAACTGGGTCTATCGCAAGAATTACCGGTGATTGCTTATGTGTATAAAGATGGTGATTTACTCGCCAAAATTCCACTGGTGTTCAAACAAACTTTTCAGGCTGAATTACCGATAGGTGAATACACCATTGAAGTTTTTTCCGAAGAGTTGGGTGTATTTATTGACTCGATGAAAGTCGGCCCGGTGGAAATTCCCGGTTGCGTCAAAGTGAACCTGCTGGCGCGTCTGGGGGAAAAGGGTGAACCCACCATTCGTGTGCTTGTCCGAGAACTGGCCTTCAAAGGTGTCAGCCGGTAATATCTGATCTTCACAACCCTTTCACTCCGGTCTGTTCACCGCCAGCATTGCTGGCGGTTTTTTCTTTATAAAGCCAGTGATTGTTTGTTGCCATCCATTCTCCATAATTGTTTTAGGTTTTGAACAGGTTTATCAATGATTTATTGACAAAGTTGACAAAATTGATAAACTATTATTATGGGTGTTGATCAACACAATTATCCAATTGATGGCTGAAGGCGGTGAAATAGAATAGCCAATCAAATTAATACAGATGGAGGGTATATGAAAAACGCAATTCGAATCCTTTCGATCATCGTGTTTTTGAGTCTGCTTGTCGGATTCTCCTACACCCCCGTCGAGGCCGGAGGCAGGTGCCCAACGTTCATTGCTCACGTTACTCATGGCATTGATGGAACAAAATTGGGCCTCAGTCAAAAATTGCCGGTAATCGTCTTCGTTTACTTTGGGCCTGACTTAAAACTAGTGCATAAATTTGAACTCAGTTTTAAGCAAAGCCACACCGCTGAACTGCCCGCAGGAATGTACCTGTTTAAGGTGTATTCCGTGGAACTGAAGAAATTCATCCATACCATGACCGTCGGACCGGTGAAAATTCCCGGCTGCCTCAAAGTAGGGCTGCATGCCAAACTTTGGAATGGCGTGCCGGTGATTGATGTGGTCGTGCGGGAATTGGTTCCCGACTAGAACGTGGCCGGGTGAATACTCAAGATTTATAAAATTGAATAAACTCCCTCTCCAGCACCGTCATGAGCAAAGTGGCGGTGCTGGATGATTATATGGTCTCATCTCTGGTAGAATGGATGCAGATCTATCCGGAGGTGTTCTTATGGAATTAGCCATTATGATCGAGGGACAAAACGGCTTGAACTGGCCGCGCTGGAAACGGCTGGTTCCGCTCGTGGAGGAACTGGGTTTTGCGGGTTTGTACCGTTCCGATCACTTTACCAACGCCCGCCCGCCGGATAAGGACTCGCTGGAATTATGGGTTTCGCTGACATGGCTGGCCGATCACACCCGCCGCATCCGTTTTGGGCCGCTGGTTACGCCGTTTTCGTTCCGCCATCCGGCGCTGACCGCCCGAATGGCCGCAGCAGTGGATGACCTTTCCGGCGGGCGGTTAACGCTCGGCGTGGGCGCCGGCTGGCAGGAACGCGAACATGATCTGTTCGGTTTTGATTTGCTGCCTCCGCGTGAACGGTTTGAGCGTTTTGAGGAAGGGGTGATGGTGCTCAAACAACTGCTGGCAGGCGGTCAGCCGGTTAATTTTCAGGGAAGGTATTATCGGTTCAATGAAGCGCAGATATTACCCGCACCTCAACGCGGCACCGCTTTGCCCATTCTGATCGGGGGAAACGGTAAAAAACGAACCCTGCCGCTGGCAGCCAGATATGCTGATGAATGGAATGCCAATTTTCTCACGCCGGCGGCGTTTGCCGAATTGAATGGCTACCTGGATGGTTTGATCGCGGATGCTGGCCGCCGACCTCAACAGGTTGAGCGATCCCTCATGACCGGACTGGTATTCGGTAAAGATCGCGCTGCCGTTGAAGAACGCCTGAATCAATACGGCAGGGGCGGCTTAAAAGCAGAAGATTTACGCGCGCGCGGGATAGTGGTGGGTACTCCCGAGCAAGTGCTGGAACAAGTACACGCCTTCGCTGAAGCGGGCGTTCAGCGCCTGATGCTGCAATGGCTGGATCTGGATGATCTGGAAGGTTTGGAATTGCTGGCAAAGACGGTTCTAGAAAAACTTTAACGGATGAAATTCACCAGCCCGCGTTTTTGCATATCCTCAAAGACTGCCGGTAAATCACCGACATAACTGAGATAGAGATAATTCCGCGCGCGGGTCATCCCCATATAGAAAAGCCGGCGTTCTTGCGCTTCCTTGATCTGCTTTTGAGGATCGTTTTCCTTAAAGTCAAACGTGCGTTGAAGAACGGGAAGAAAAACGGCTTCCAGTTCCAGCCCTTTGAAAGCATGAATCGTGCTGATCTGACCGTTGAAACCTTTCAGGTGCGGTTTCAATTTGTCGATATCTTCTTTTCGCCGGAGCAAGATGCCGATCTGCTCATCGCGTATGCCCTGACTGCGCAGAGTCTGGACGGTATCCACGATGAAATTGATTTCATCCACTGTTCCGCGGCACTTTTTGAGCAGCGGCCGCTGGCCGTGGCGCATGATCTGAGGGTTCAAAACGGGTGTCACGTGCTCACCCTCTTCCGCCAGTGATTGCTGAATTTCCTCGTACTCTTCGATCAGGCGGTAGGCTGCCTGATAAATCTCAAAAGTGTTGCGGTATGGCACCCGCAGCCAGCGGGTACGCCCAACCACGGGAATTCCTTTTTCTTTCCAGCTGAAGTAGCGGTAAATGCTTTGGGAAGGATCATCTGCCAGAAACAGAAGTCCCTCCGGCTTAAGAACGGCCTGAATGACTTTGAACCACAAGGGTGCCCAATCCTGCGCTTCATCAATCAGAACGGCATCGTATGGTTCGAAATTAGTTAAGCCGTTTTGCAATTTTTGCAGGGCGAGGCGATGGGCTTCGTGCCAGTCCCAGCGGTTGTTGGCCTGCAGATATTGCTGATAGGTCTGGTAGATCTGAAAGATTTGTTTCCTTTGATCTTTGCTCAGGCGCAGGTCACGCCCAATACCGCGCCGTTCGATTTCAAGGTATTTTTCAATCTGGTCAATCCCCATGTCGCGAATCCAGTTAATTTCATTTTCCAACTCGTTTGGCTTGAGATCAGCCGTTGAAGGCAGTGCAGAACGGTTTTCTTTAAGCCATTGCTGAAATTCAATTTTTTGCGAGTCATCCACACGGGTGATAGCGCGGCAAAGTGCATCAAAGGTGAGGGGTTTGATGGAAGTACCCTGGAAGGAATGTTCCAGCATTTGCTGCAGGGCTTTGTTATAGGTAAAGACGCCGATTTTCCATTCCGGAAACTGAGCGGCCAGAAATTTTGCCCGCTGAATCATTACCAGTGTCTTGCCACTTCCGGAAAAACCGCGCACCAGACGAATGGCGAAATTGCGCACCAGTTTCTTCCCATCTTGCGGCAGTTCTTCATCTTCGGCGGGTTCAAGCAGTTGTTCGAACAGACCTTCCTGACGCGTCTGTTCTTCCTGTTTGCCGGGACGGGATGGTCTGGGTGTTTCTTCGGCGTGAACGGGCTCGGCAACAATTTTTTCCTGCTGCTCGTCCAGCACAAAGGTGCGTTGATCGGGAGTGGTTATTTCAACGATGGGATAAATGATCGCCCGGACATGGTCAAGTTCGTCGCGGGTCAGCGGCCGCATCCTCTCCGCGGGAAAAAGATTTTTTAAACGGTCGAGCAGGATGTTGGGGTTTTCCAGATGATGCTTGCCGAGCACAAATTCATCACCCCAAACCCTTTGCAATTGGGTGATGGTACTGCCGGGCAGGTTCGGAAGCACCGCCGCGTAACTCCAGGGAATGGTTTCACCGTGCAAACCGCCATTTCTTTTTCGGTTGATTTCATTGGAAAGGTTAATCGCATAGCCGCGGGCAGTTTCTACGGGATTCTTATCTACGCGTTCCTGATTATTGCGTGTACGAACGGTCACCTCGTGGGGTGTTGCCCGCAGTACTTGAATCCAGTCTTTAACTTCCAGTACGATGACGCCGTAATTGGTGAGGATTGTAAAATCGGGGTATTTCAGGTCGCGCGATTTATGAATGGGGGTTTCGACATATACGGTGAATTCTTTGGGCAGATTGTTTTTTAAGTACCTGAGCGTTTCTTTTTCACCGAATGTTGCATCATGCCGAAGAATACCGACGATTTCTGCCACAGACTGTACCTCCCTGATCCCTGGTTTGCTTCTGGTTTAATTTTACCCTTTCCTTCACATTGAAAAGTCAAAATTATTCAGTTTGTGTCCGTCAAAGAAAATATAAGTGTTTGCCGGGGAGTGTGAAAAATGATGAGGCGAGTTTCGCTTTCTAACCGCCACCAGAGTTTACCGATTGAGTAATGGTTGACTGGCCGAGACGGTTGAGTCTCATGCGGCGATTGATAAGAACAGCCAGAAAGGTTCTTACAATGCCCCATACCAAAGTCAGGGTTAAGAGAAAAATATAAAGGACGCCGGCATCAGGGAAAAAGGCTATGTCAAGCCAGAGACCCTGCGGGGATTCGATTTCAAACAGAAGGATATAACCGGCAATAAGCAGATCAACAAGCGGAAGAATGACGAAAAAAAGCAGGGTGTGTTGTTTGATTTGCCGAACGGTTTGAGGAAATATGGAGATTTTCCGCAATCTGCCGATTGACCAGATCATGCTGACGATGAGTAATATCACCAGTATCCCTCCAACGATGTGGCTATAACGAGTTAGGAAATCCTCGTTCGAGGGAAATTCAACCGGCATCAATCCCATGGCCATTAAGGTGATGTTCCATCCAATCCGGTCGTATTCAGAGCTTTTTCGCGGATCGTTTTTGTTTATCAGCATGGCGATGCCTAAGTCGCGTTCAGGCACCATTACCATCAATGCCCTGTAATTTGCCCATTCGCCGGCATGGGCGAGGGCGAGCGGGGCTGGTAAATCGGAATCATCTGAGGAAACTGCCTCTGTAAAGGAAAATTGTGTCCAGCCCATTGTGTAAAAAACGTTGTCATTGATTTCAACACCGGGGGTGTGAAGTTGAACAATCCCAGCGGGGGAGAGAATTTGTTCCCCCTCGGGTATTCGTCCCTCGTTCAAGTGGATGATTAAATACTTTCCCAAATCCTCAGCGCTGAGGAACAAACCGGCCGAAGGAATCACCGTTTGGGAATAAGGCATCCAGCGATCATAGGGGATGGTCATGCCGAAGAAGGAAGTGTAACCTCGGCTTAAGCCATGATCGCGGGCTTCCTCTAAACTGGTATATGAGTTGGTCATACCCGTTGGAGTGAATATCTCGTCCCGAATATACGTCTGATAGGGTTTTCCGGAAATGGTCTGGATTAATAACCCTAAAAGATCATAATTTGTATTGGAATATTCGAACTGCGTTCCCGGTAAATTGGTCAGTTTTGACTCGCTTAAACGGCGAAGACTGTTTTCCAGCGCCTGCTCGCCGGAATCGGTTTCAAGGTTGCGTATATAACCTTCAAATTCGGATAGACCGCTGGTGTGGTGCAAAAGGTGGCGGACGGTAATTTGTGAAGATGCCGCCGGATCATTTACCCGAAACCATGGCAGATGTTTCTGTATTGGATCTTCCAGCCGGATTTTCCCTTCTTCAACCAGTTGCATAATTCCGAGAGCGGTGATGGACTTGCTCAAAGAGGCTGCCAGAAAAGGGGTCTGGGGTGTTACCGACCGGCCTGCAGGATCGGCAATACCATAACCCCGGGCATACTCGATCTGTGCATCTTTTACAATGACAATGGCCATGCCGGGAATATCCAGATGGCGCATCTGCTCTTCAACAAAGGTGTCAATAGATGAGGTACTGGTGGCCGGTTTGCTTTGCCCTGCTGAAAAAAGGATAAATAACAAAATTAAACCGGTTGCCAGAACCGGGAATTTTTGAAAGAATGATATGTTCATTTTATTCCTTGTTTAATCCCACTAGAACACTTGATGCTACACCATTTGAATAAATCCCGATTATTTTCGTTGATTAACTGCTTGTTTGTTGAAATTATTTTATAATTATGATTGATTTTATCAAATTATAGATATAAAATCTACATTAACTTTAATAATCATCGGTGAGCGGCGATTGTATTAACTTTCCCTTTCCAAGGCAAGTTCTCGCGCCGATAAAGCCGGTTAAATAATAATAGTGTGACGGAAAGGGGTTAAAAGCAATCTGATACAAACTTGAGGAAAGATCAGGGAAGGATTTGTATTCAAATTTAGGGCATTTGCACTGCTGGTGAACGCCAAACGTGCGATTGCGGTTCGTCCCATGTAAAAAGAAGCAAAATTTTTGGAGATGTCATAAAGTGTCAAAAATAAAATGGTTCAATGTCGGATTACGCGGCCTGATGGAGGTGGGCATCCTCATTGCTTTCGCTTATTGGGGATTTAAGATAGGTGAAAATACCACCATGAAAATACTCTTGAGTATCCTTGTACCAGCAATTGGCTTTGGTATTTGGGGATTGGTTGATTTCCGTAAGGCAGGCTCGCTCGCTGAAACATTCAGATTGATTCAGGAACTTGCAATTTCCGGTTTGGCCGCACTGGCGTGGTATGAAGCAGGCGCAGAGATTTGGGGAGTGGCACTTGGAGTAATTTCAATTGTCCATCACATCCTTGTGTATGCTACGGGCAACACACTGTTGAAACCGCAAACCCATACTCTGGATTCCCTTAAAAGCTAAGATGGTCAAGTGCCTGCCGTCAGTTATTTTTTCTCAACTTACCAGAATTGGATGAATTTAACCGGGCGGTGAATCGATACGCCAGAGGTTTGATAAAGGAATAAGTTAACCTTGAAAACCTTTAAAATTATCCGCAATTTTCTGATCGGTGTGCTTTCTTTTTTTGTTTTTCTCTTTGCGTTTATTGCTGCAACAGCAGCACCTGATACCGCTTTTCGAATGTTTTACTATAACACTACCGATATCGAAGATTTCAAGATTTTTCCTTACCGCGTACTTCGGGCTAGTGAAAAGCCATCTGAACTTAAGACGGATAATGGCTTATTTATACCTGAGACTTATCAGGGTTTTCCCCTCGATACTTTCCTTGAAAGCAACGGCACGCTTGCCTTCCTTATTTTGAAGGGTGATACCATTCTCTATGAGCGTTACTTTGGAGGCTATAGCGTTTCAGATGCCATTCAGGCGTTTTCGATGTCAAAATCACTGTTCTCAATTCTGGTTGGTCAGGCGGTGGATGATGGTTATTTTCGCGTTGATCAACGCGTAACGGATTTTGTTCCTGAGCTTGCAGGGCACGGATTTGAGCGGGTTACCATTGAACATTTGCTTCAAATGGCTTCGGGTTCGAACTACAGGCAGACGGGATTCAACGAGCTCAATCCGCTCAGCCTGCATCCGCGCTTCGAGTATTCGCCAAGATTGGAAAAAGAAATTACAACCACACTCAAAGTTATTGACGAGCCGGGGACGCAGTTTATCTACAAATCCGGGGATACCGCATTGTTGAGTCTTATCCTCAAGCGAGTTTTAAAGGATAAAACGATCACCGACTACATGGAAGAAATGGTGTGGCTTCCTCTTGGGATGGAATATGATGGTTTTTATACCATAGATCATTCCGGTGCGGATGCACTTGAAAAAGTGTGGTGCTGTCTTGCCGCCACAGGGCGAGACTTTGCCAGGTTCGGATTGCTGATGCTGAACAACGGAAAGTGGAATGGGGCACAAATCCTTTCCAGTGATTGGGTGTGGAAATCCACACAAGTTAATCCCGGCGAAACCCGTCATCCTTCAACCATGATGTTCGAGGGGGGTATAAAAAGTTATCAATATTACTGGTGGTTAGGTGCAAATGACAATGCCTATTTCGGAGCAGGGCATTTAGGGCAATATCTTTATGTCAATCCGCGGCGGAATGTGATCATAATCCGTTTGGGGCGGGAGGGCGATAATACAACTTTATGGCTGGATTTGTTCACTTATTTATCTCAAAATATTCCATGAAAGGATTATAAGCATGTATTCAATGGTGATAATGTTAATTCTAGTAGTTGTTGCTGGCTGGTTCGATTCCCGAATGAACTGGGATCAGAACAAACACACAGCGGAGAAAAAATCATGATTACCGGTCATTTTGGTCTGGCGGCAGGTGTCAAGAAGATTGCCCCCCAACTCCCTCTTTGGTCACTTTTGCTGGCAACTTTCTGGCTGGATGTGATTTTTATCATATTCTCACTGTTTGGTTTGGAAAGTTTTGAGCCCATCAATCCCGCAAAGCCAATGTATGGGGAAGTGATCATTAACGCTTTCTATACCCATTCATTGGGTGGCGCTCTATTAATTTCCCTCGCCACAGGGTGGCTGGCAAGTCTGCGTTGGAAAAAAGAGGGCGGTATGGTTATCGGTGCGGTTGTACTTTCGCACTGGTTTCTCGATTTACTCGTTCATCGTCCTGACATTCCCATACTTCCAGCGAATTGGGGAAATTTCCCGTTGCTTGGGTTCGGACTTTGGGAATTTCCCGTTGTCAGTGCAATTATCGAGTTGGGTCTGGCGGTCGGCGGGGCATATTTTTACTATCGCAGCACAATGGAACTGCCGCCCATACAACGAAAGCGTGCGCTGACTGCCAGCCTTGTGACCGCTGTTTTGCTTCTCATTCTTTTCGTCGTTAATGTATCGGGTTTATAACTGAGGCGCAATTTTACCGAGCATCAGGGCTATTCCATAATTTCCACACTGCGTATTTGACCTAATCCCTCAATTTTGAGCGTGCGTGTAGCAGTCCATCCAGGGGGAAGACGTTTTTTAATTTAATCCCAAGCAAAGGGGGACTGAGGAAAAACTGTTTTTTTTCTGCCCTAGAAGAATGTTCTATCGGTATTTTCATATTATGTTTTTGGTGAATGAAGCCAAATCTTCAAGTGTAAACCGCCAGTTTACCTGATTGTATTTCTTTCCCAATCGCAGGAACAATAACGAGCATCTTCTCGTCTTTTATTTATCAATTCAATTTCAAGCCAAATTTACTGGTAAAAAGGAGTTTAGAAATGAAAACCCAATTATTTTCGATGGTGGTAGTCGTTGCGGCTGTGATTTTTCTCTCTGCCTGTGCCTCACTGAGTGGAATTAACGTGCCATTCGGCTCAGTTGCTTCCTCGCATGGCGGTGAAGTGGAGGATCAGGCTGGTTTACTGGACGCTCTGCGCGCGACCGGTGCGGAAGTTGAGGTTGGTGATGAGGTTGAGCAGCCTTTTTTCTCCGTCAAGGGGCAGGTTGTCAAAGTAAACGGGATGGATGTGCAGCTCTTCGAGTATGAATCCGCCGAGGCAATGGAAGCAGATGCGGCTCAGGTTGCACCTGATGGAAGCTCGATTGGCACAAGTATGGTCGCCTGGATAGATGCACCGCATTTCTTTAAACAGGGGCGGGTACTTGCACTCTATATTGGTAGCGACGAGGCAATGCTCAATCAATTGGAAGAGGTTTTGGGCGGACAGTTTGCCGGGAAATGAGCCGTTGAGGTGGTTTTTTTCACCGCTGCCTGATTACCTAAGTGGAAAACCAGAAAAATAACAATTCACAATGAAAACTCCGGTTCTGACATCAGATAAGTTGGAACCGGAGAATATTGTTACAGGTTATAAATACGCTCCGCTAATTCAATTGAAAAGCATGTCCTTTCCCTCCATCGCTACAAACAGCAATTTTACCGATGCAGACTTGATTCAGTTGGGACTACCGGCATTAATCTGCTTTGAGGTTGTCTGCTCTGTAGTTTGTTCCCGCGTCAGAAACGGGTATATAAATAAATTACTGGTTAATTAGTTTTATTCAAGTCGCGGTAAGTTCACCGATGGACTGGCTGAAACGGATCACAGCGGTTAAAATCCACAGGCAAACTTTAGATAAAAATCAGGAAAAGTCTGGGTGCGGATTACGATACTTACTTATGGATCGCGGGGGGATGTGCAACCCTGCCTTGCTTTAGCACAAGCCCTGCAACGCGAAGGGCATGAGCCTCTGCTGGCGCTGCCGGCTTCTTTGGCAAACATCGCAGATCAAATGAAAATTCCCGCCATTGCCTTGCCGGGGGATGTGACAAAAATTTCGAAAGGGCTCAACCAAGCCGGCAGGAATGGATTGGCAATGGTGCGGGTCATCAGAGAAGTTGTTGAGCCGGTTGCACTGGATGTGGCACGCACGGCCTGGCTTGCCTGTCAAAAGGCGGATTTGATCGTCCACACCTTTCTTTTTACGCTTGGCGCTCATGCTTTTGCCCGCCATCTGGAAATTCCCGATCTTTCCGTTCAATTTTTCCCCATGTTCATCGTCAGTTCCAGTTATCCGAATATGGGGTTTCCTTTACTTCCGTTTGGGAAGGGATATCACCGCCTGTCCCATCATCTAGCCAATTTTATTTTTATCTGGTCGCAACGATTAATGTACCCGCGTATTCGGAAATACGCTCATCATTTCCCGCAGCAGCTGTTCTGGCCGTTCAAATCAACAGGGGAGAGAAATGCCACGCCGCTAGTGTTGGCTTACAGCCCAACGCTTGTGCCGCCCGAACCGGATTTTCCAGCGCATGTGCATCAAACCGGTTTCTGGTTTTTGGAAAGTTCGAGTGTTTATCGGCCGCCGGCAGAATTGAAAGAATTTTTATCTTCCGGCCAGCCTCCCGTATGCATTGGTTTGGGCAGCATGATCCATCCCAATTCCAAACACCTCCAGCGTGTTCTGATAGAAGGGGTACAACGGACAGGAAGCAGAGCCATAATCCTGACCGGTTGGGATGAATGGCGCGGCATTGAAGCGAGCCCAGAATTGCTTTTTCTTCGGGACGCCCCTCATGAGTGGCTTTTTCCACGTTGTGCCGCGATCATTCACCATGCCGGCGCGGGTACGACGGCGGCTGTTTTGCGTTCGGGCAGGCCGTGTGTGGCGCTGCCGCTGGCTGCGGATCAGCCTTTTTGGGCAAGAAGACTGCATGCCGTCGGGGTTTGCCCTCCTCCTCTGAATGCTGATAATTTGACTGCCGGACAGGTGTCCTTTGCGCTTCAGATGGCAATCGAAGATGAATCCATTCGGCGCAACGCCTTAACGATGGGTGATGTAATCCGCAGGGAGAATGGTCTTCAAAAGACGGTCGAAATCATCAATTCGCTGTAGTGGTTGGTTACCTCATCCCAATTGAATTGAGGAATACCACCATAACAGGATGAAAGATGGTCTTTTTTTCTCATTCCTTGAGGGGCAAACTCATCTTCTAACCCGAACAATCACCTGCTCGGATGAACTTACAAGCAGGTGACCGTTCGTTGTTACATTTCCCGGGGTTCAGCCTGAGTTCCATCACTCAAACTGAACTCCGGCATGTCAGTAGGAAATCCAGCCGTAGTACTTGAAGGTGCCCTGGTCTCTTATCAGGTCGTAGTCGCCGACAGCCTTAAATTTACCCTGCGCACCGGCAAACACACCGGTGCCGCCGTCAATTGTTGAAGGCGCGGTGATTATCCCGCGAGTAGGCCCTTGCTCGCCAAACTCAGTGGGCTGCAATTGACCTGAATAGGTACCCCACAATTTATCCCCGTTGGCAGCCGTGATTTCATACTTACCGTCATGAATCACTTCCCCGGTAAAGGCGGGATGGTCGGGCGGGGTAAAGCAATGCCGCCGAATTACGGTGAAATCGCCAATATGCGTGCCGGTGCCGCTCCCCTCGGCGATTACTTCAAAAGCAGGGCATTTTAAGCCTTCCAGGATGCCTTCCTGTGTAACCACCTCAAAGCTTCGTGCTTTGAAAGGAAGGCCCTTCTGGTTTGCGGCTTTGGCGGCGAAGGCCGCTGATCCCAGCACAAGAACCAGCACGAACAAACCAACCAACCGAAAACTGAGTTTCATGATTTTTTTCTCCTTTTGGAATGTATCAGAATTGGACAAATTCCATCCTGATCACCACAATAGCCACTGACCGCAAAAAAATCATTAAATTCCGTGCCCGTTTTAAAAACAAAAAACCTGCAGAATGCAGGTGGGACTTTTCGCGGTGACATCGTTATTCAGAACTTAACGCCAAGTCCATTATTTGCTCCAATGGCATACTGCGCCCTGCGGTGCAAAGTTCCATGAAGCGTTCTTCTCCAAGCATTGCCTGCACAGCAGAACGAGTGTGTTCATATTCCTCTTGCAGAATTGTTTCCAGCAGCGAGCCAAGTTGTTCACGAAGCAAATCGATTGCCCCGATGAGTTTTGCGGTGCGCGCCGGATTTTCCATCTCGTGTGCCAGGCAGGCAAACCCGAACAGGGAATAACCAATGCCGCGCAAATCATGGATGCGCATGAAGAGTTTCAAAGCCGCTGCGTGATGAGAAAACGAGGATTCAAACTCACCCGTTATTCTGGCAAGCCGGCCCAGGTGAAATTCTGAAAAGGCAATACCCTGAGATGTGCCATGGCCGTCGTTCATTATTCGGATGCATTCCTCAAATTGAGAACGTGCCACACCGAAATTACCCCGAAAAGAATTGCTGATTGCAATAAAGTGCAGAGCAATGGAGAAAAGCCATTTGTCATCAATCTCGGTGGCAATTTGCAAGCATGTGTCAAAATAATGGCTGGCTTCGACATATTTGCCCAGACCGTTTGCAGCAAACCCCAGCCCGTGCAGGGAGAAAGCGATGCCTGCGGGGTGGTTGATTTCTTCGAAGAGCCTCAGGCTTTCCTGACAAGCGGGGAATGCAGAGGCGAAGTCACCCTGCCAGGCGGCGAGGAAACCAGAGGTTAGGAACGCCTGCGCTTGGATATCTGGCGAAATGTCATTTTTGAATGTTTGCAGTTTATAGATCCAATCGCGCCCTTCTTCCAGGCTGTTTTGAACCAGAAAATACCAGTGTAAATTACCTGCCAGTTTCAGCCCTGCACCTGATTGAAGGGGATTTACCTCACAAAAATGGATTACAGTACGCAAATTATCATGTTCGGGAATGAGCACTTCAAGCCAGTGGAGCATCTCTTGATCACTC
This sequence comes from Chloroflexota bacterium, assembly GCA_040754815.1. Lineage (GTDB taxonomy): Bacteria > Chloroflexota > Anaerolineae > Anaerolineales > Anaerolineaceae > Bellilinea. The sequence continues at coordinate 460,132 of JBFMBX010000001.1, read as the reverse complement.
AGGAAAAAACCCAAATGGGCTTTTACGGCTTCAACTAATTTGAGAAAATAATCAAGATGACGCCTCTGCCCCTGGTACAATTCACCGGAGCGGCTTAAACCTTCGCGGGCATACTGACGAATCGTTTCCAGCATGTGGTAGCGCGGCTCACCTTTTTTTGCACCACGGAGGATCACCAGAGATTTATCTACCAGATTCGAAAGTAAGTGGATGATTTCACTTTTTTGGAGACGTCCATTTGCCGGGCAAATTTCTTCTGCTGCTTCCAAATTCCAACTCCCGGAAAATACTGCCAGATAACGGAAAAGCAGCTGTTCTTTCTCGCTTAAGAGTTCGAAACTCCAATCCATCACGGCTTGCAGTGTGTGATGCCGGGCTGGTGCAGTACGGTTGCGATTGGTGAGAAATTGAAAACGCTCATTAAGCCGGTTGGCAATCTGTGCCGGGGTGAGAAGATTCGTCCACGCGGCTGCCAGTTCTATTGCCAGCGGATTGCCGTCAAGATGGGTACAGATCAGGGTCACCGCGGGCGCATTTTGCTCCGTGAGGGCAAAACCCGAATCGGCGTTTTGGGCGCGCTCATTGAACAGGTGGATGGCCTCAAATTCCAGCAGTCGTCCGGTGAAGGGAGTGATTGGCTGAGGCGGCAGGGAAAGACCGGGTATAAGGCGGTTTTTTTCTCCATCAATATTCAGGGTTTCGCGGCTGGTGACGAGGATTTTCAGGTGATCGCATTGTTCGAGCAGGTAGTGTGCAATTTGGGCGCACTGCTTGATGAGGTGTTCGCAGTTATCGAGGATTAGTAGCAAATGCTTTGGACGAAGGGAATGAGCAAGCGTTTCAAGCATGGTCTGGTTGCTGACCTCGCGGATTCCCAAAGCCTTGGTGATTGAAAAAAGTATATTGTCTTTGTCTTTGAGGGCGGTCAGATCCACCCACCAGACGCCATCCTTGAAGGAAGGGGTTAATTCCCTTCCGGCCTCAATTGCCAGGCGGGTTTTACCGCTTCCTCCCGGTCCGGTGAGTGTCAGCAGCCGGGCGGATTTGAGAATCTCCCTGATGTGGTTTAACTCATCCCTGCGGCCAATGAAAGAGGTTAACGGGATGGGCAGGTTCGTGATCCGTCCTTCCGGCAGATTTGCTGCCGGAGGTGTATGTTTGATCCATTCGTACAAGGCGGTGGTTTCTGAATCGGGTTCAACACCCAGATCTTCTTTTAAAATCTTTACGTATTTTTCATACTGTTTGATTGCGGCACTGCGGTCTCCTTTTGCTGCATGACAAAACATGATGTGTTGATGGGCTTGTTCATTGGCAGGGTCGAAAGTGATGACTCTTAATGCGTATTCGATGGCTTTTTCATATTCACTGCTGGAACGCAATTGTTGAATGATGCCCAATAGAGTCTGGATGAATAAAGAGCGATAATATTCGCGTAATGGAAAGATCCAATCATCGTAGAAGTCGGTGAGCAGGTCGTTTTGATACAACTCAATGTTGATTTGCTGTAGTCGGGAGGCCGCATTGGAGAGGTATTCGCCGGCCTGCGCCTCGAATTCAAGAGCATCTACAATCAAGGGATATTCGCGGTTGAGGGAAACGGTATGACGGTCAATAATCAGGAGGGGGTGGCCGAGTTTTTTGTTCAATGATGCCAGGGCATTCCGCAAAGAGTTGCGGGCTTCGGCATCGGAGGAATCCCCCCAAAAGAGAGCGGCCAGTTTCTCCCGTCCATGCGGCCATGGGTGCAGGATCAGATAAGCAAGCAGCGATTCGGTTTTGCGGGTGGAAAGTTGAATGGCTTGAGCGTGATGTTCAATGTGAAAACGGCCCAATAACGTAATGCGCAGGGGGGCCGGATCTTGTGTAAAAGTTTTTTGTGGCATCAAAAACCTTATTTAAAAAACAAACAATAAAAGGGCAGCCGTGTTCTGTTGTGATTATCATTATAACGGCTATCTGGCTTTTTTCCTTTGCCGTCATTTTTAATGGAGGGGAAAGGATGTTGCCATTATCAAAATTCAAATGCCGTTAAAAAAGTCAACCTGCCTTTTCCTGACCATGTTTTTATAATTTCTACTTTGAATTCTGTTATCCCATCTAAAGCCGGCGGGTTTTGGCTTATCTCACCGATATAAACCGTTTCAATAATCCACAACCTCAGCCTTCTACAGGAGAGAACAATCGTTGAGAGGAAAGAGCAGGCATGGTGACCGGATTAAGAAAAGTAAACTCGCCCAGCGGAGGCTAGGCGAGTTTGAATTTTTTACTCTGGCGGAGAGGGTGGGATTCGAACCCACGGTGGAGGAAGCCTCCACAACGGTTTTCGAGACCGCCCCAATCGGCCGCTCTGGCACCTCTCCGGGTGCTGGTATTATAGCAGAATTGAGCCGATTTTTGAATGTCCGTTTGCCCTTTTACCAGTCAAAAAAACTGCCTTTGGCAGGGTAGCGAATATCGCGGAAGCCGCTTTCCTGAAGTCTGGCCGTCAGCGCAGCAGCAGCGTTGGGTTCGCCGTGCACCAGAAAGAGTTTCTGGATAGAGGCACGGCTGGACTGGGCATATTTGAGCAGCATATCCTGCCCGGCGTGGGCGGAAAAACCGCCAATCGTAACCACTTCGGCGCGGCGGTCGCACAACTCGCCAAAAATGCGTACCACGGCTTCCCGTTCTGCCAGCCGGCGGCCCAGTGTATTGGGTGCCTGCCAGGAAACAATCAGCACCGTGTTGCGCGGATTTTGCAGGTTGTTACGCAGGTGGTGCAGAATACGCCCGCTTTCTGCCATGCCGGAGGCGGAAATGATGATCATCGGTTCGTGACGGTCGTTCAACGCTTTGGATTCTTCGACGGATTGAATATAAGTTAAAGTGGGAAAACTGAGAGCCGGATGGATGCCGTTGCGGACAAATTCCTGCGTTTCGGCATCGAAAAGATCGGTGTGTTTTTGAAAGACGCGGGTGGCGTTGACCGCAAGGGGACTATCCACAAAGACCGGTAGCGGGTCAATTTCCCCGGCGCTGACCATGCGGTTGAGGCAGTACACCAGTTCCTGCGTGCGCCCCACCGCAAAAGCCGGTATGATGATTTTTCCCTTGCGTTCTACGGTACGCTGCACTGTATCGCGCAATTCAAGGTAGGCCTGTTCGGGGTCGCGGTGCGCTTTATCGCCGTAGGTGCATTCCATGATGAGCAGGTCGGCATTTTCCGGCAATACCGGGTCGCGCATCAAGGGCAGCCGTTCTCTGCCGATATCGCCGGAGAACCACAAGCGGGTTTTGCGTCCTTTTTCTTCGATATCCAGCACCACGGCAGCCGAACCAAGAATATGGCCGGCCTCCACAAAACGGGCAATGACCCCTTTTACCGGTTCAAACGGTTGGGAGTAAGGAATTTTTTGGAAGTAAGCGGCTACCTGCGCGGCATCTTCTTTTGTATATAACGGTTCGAGAGGCGGTTCACCGCGTTTGGCGCGTTTGCGGTTGACGAATTGAACATCGGCTTCTTGAATGTGACCGGAATCTTGCAGCATAATATCAGCCAGATCGGCAGTTGCGGGGGTTGCATAAATACGGCCGTGAAAACCCCGCTTGACCAGATTGGGCAGGTTGCCGCTGTGGTCAATGTGAGCGTGAGAGAGGATGACCGCCTCCACTCTTTCGGGTTCGAATGGAAAGTTGAGGTTGGTCTGGTAAGTATCTTTACGGTGACCTTGAAACAAACCACATTCCAGAAGCAGGTGGCTGCCATTTACCTCGATGAGGAATTGCGAGCCGGTCACTGTTTGGGCGGCGCCATTGAAATGGATGCGCATCTTTTATCCCCTCTCTTGAAGGATTTTCAAAATTTGATGACCGAATTTCTCCCTCCGCCAGGGGAATTCTCTCATCAGCTCATTCAGATCGTCACGGCACTGTGGCGGAGAAAAGGCAATTTTTTCCAGTAAACTGCGCGGTAAAACAATATCCGATTCAACTCCCAGCCGGCGGGCGGTCTTTTTACGCCACTCTTTGAGAATTTCGATGCGTTCCAGAACCTCATCATCGGGGCGGTGATTTGAGTTGCGCGGCGGTGGGGGGGTGTGGAGGCCGCTGCGGATGGCCTGGACGATGCCGGCTGCATGCCGCCGCCATTGGGCGGGGCTGAGCAGCTGCAGTTGATATAATTCTTCGGTGGTTTGCGGTGCCAGTTCAGAAAGGCGTATCAGTACATCATTCGAGAGAATTTTAAAGGGCGGCAGGTTGGCCAGCCGGGCCTGATGATCGCGGTATTCGATCAATGCCTGCAAAACGGCATGTTGCTGAGGCGAAAGGTCTTTTCCACCGCTCACCCGCCAGGCGTTCAACGGCTGCGGTTCCTGGTTGGGGGCGGCAGTTCTGGCAAGGTAATTAAAATCTTCCTGTGCCAGCGGCATCAGGTTACGCGCTGTGAGTTCTTCGGCCAGTTTATTGCGTAACGGAATCAGATAGTGCGTGTCCAGCCGCGCATAGGATAACATCGGCGGCGGCAGGGGCCTTTCCCCCCAGTTTGCTCGCTGATAGCGTTTTTCCAATCGAATGCCAAATATTTCCTCGAGAATGTCTCCCAATCCAATTTTCTTTTTGCCCAAAATTCGGGCAGCCTGCATGGTATCGAAGAGGTGGTGAAAAGTAAAACCAAAGTCGCGTTTGAGACAGATGAGGTCGTACTCGGCGGCATGGAAAATTTTTTCAATCTGAGGATTTTCGAAAAGGGGAGCAAGCGGGGTAAGATCGCTCAGTGCAAGCGGATCTACCAGATAATCGGTTTGGAGTGTGGAAAATTGAATCAGGCAAACCTGTTCGCGGTAGGCAAACAGGCTGTTGGATTCGGTATCCACTGCAACTTGCTCGAAGCGCAGTAAATCATCTGCCATTTCTCTTAATTTTGCGGGGGTATCCACCCACACGGGCGGCGGTAATGTATGATTCGTCATGCACTGGATTATAGCCGATTTTCATTTTCTAAAAATAGGCAGGCTGAATTTCGAGTAAAAATGGCTGCTTTAGATTAAAATTTCTTCAATACTGCCCCATTCAGAGGGGTGAGACGACATCCAGTAGTTCACTTTCTATTTTTTAAGCAACCAGGAGGAGGGGCTATGAAGGAGCGAATTCTTATCATCGAGGATGACGAGGCAATTGTCCGGGTATTGCGGCGCAGTCTGGCTTATGAGGGTTATACGGTAGATGCCGCATTTGATGGCGAAACAGGTTTAGCTCTGGCGCGGGATGCTCACCCCGATCTGGTGATTCTGGATTGGATGCTGCCCGGCATGGATGGATTGGAAGTGTGTCAGCGGCTGCGCGCCGGCGGAAACGTACCCATTCTCATGCTGACGGCAAAAGATACGGTCAGTGACCGTGTGCAGGGATTGGATGCCGGTGCGGATGATTACATGGTCAAACCGTTCCAGCTGGAAGAATTACTGGCGCGGGTGCGGGCTTTGCTGAGGCGCACTCAACCGGAGCGAGTGCCAGTGTTGAGTTTTGCCGATCTGGTGCTGGATACTTCCACCCGTCAGGCAATGCGCAAGGGCAGGACGATTTCCCTGACGGCGAAAGAATACGACCTGTTGGAGCTTTTTTTGCGTCATCCGCGTCAGGTGCTTACTCGTGAGATGATTTTTGACCGTGTGTGGGGGTATGATTTTGGCGGCGAGAGCAATGTTCTGGATGTTTACATCCGCTATCTTCGACAAAAACTGGAAAGCCAAGGGGAAAGCCGCCTGATTCACACGGTTCGCGGCGTGGGTTATGTCCTACGCGAAGATGAATAAAGGATGTCGCTGCGACTACGCCTGTCTTTAACTTACAGTGCGCTGGTTGGCGTTGTCTTATTGTTGTTTGGCTTTCTGGTCTTTTCCATTGTCAGTCAGGTACTGTTGGAGCAAATTGACACCCGCTTGAGCCAGTCTGCCAGTCAGATCATCGAACGATTACGGGTAAGCGCCAAAAACCAGTTTGATATTCGGCAATTATCCGCTTACCAGCCAACCGAAAATCTTATCTTTCAGGTATGGGACAATGAACGGCGCTTGCAATTCAGCAGGCCCATCGGTCTTTCCGAGCCGCTGGATGAAGCGGGAGTGCGATTGGGACAGGTTTTTTATTCTTCTCAAGCGATTAATGGCGTTCGCGTGCGGGTGCTTTCAGTGCCGCTGCGCACCACCCGCGGGCCGGTCGGCTATTTGCAGGTGGGTTTAAGTCTTGCACTGGTGGAAATCACCCAGAACACGCTGGCGACGGTGCTGATTGCCCTGACGATAACCCTGATGATTGTCGTTCTGGTAACCACCTGGGCATTGACAGGAGAAGCACTCGCTCAGTTAGAAACCGTTACGCAGGTTGCCACACTGATCACACAAGCGGATGATCTTTCACGGCGTATACCGGTTGCTGCAACGGCTCAGGACGAGGTCAGCCGGTTAATTCGGGCTTTCAACCAGACCCTTGAACGGCTTGAAAAATTATTCGATACCCAGCGGCGGTTTCTGGCTGATGTCAGCCATGAACTGCGTACCCCCTTGACGGTGATCAAGGGCGAAGTCGGTTTGATGCGTCTGACAAATGAACTGGACGAAGAATCATTACGTAGCATCGAGAAAGAAGTTGACCGCTTGAGCCGGCTGGTGGGAGATTTGCTGCTGCTGGCGCAGGCCGAATCCGGCCAGCTGCCGCTTGAATTGAAGCCGGTGGAACTGGATTCGGTTTTGCTGGATGTCCTTCAGCAGATGAATGTCATTTCCAGCGGCAAGGTTAACCTGCGCCTGATTGAAATTGATCAGGTGAGTGTGTTGGGTGACCGCGACCGGCTGAAGCAGGTTATCCTCAATCTGGTTGCCAATGCGGTCAATTACACGCCGGCGGGCGGAGAAGTGCGTCTGTTTCTCACTAAAAAAGAAGGGCGGGCCTGTCTGATTGTGGAAGATACCGGTCCGGGTATTTCGCCGGAGGATTTGCCGCACATCTTCGACCGTTTTTATCGGGGGGACCGCTCCCGTAAGCGCACCGAAAGCAGCGGCTTTGGATTGGGACTTTCCATTGCAAAATGGATTGTGGAACGGCATGGGGGAAAAATTGAGGTTGAATCCCAACCGGGACAGGGAACGCGTTTTACGGTCTGGCTGCCGCTGGTTGAATGAACAAAAAAAGGGCAGGCGGACGGCGGAGGAACGTCCTGACCTGCCCGGCGAAAATTTGAGCCGGTTCACAATTTGAGCGAAGTTTGATGGGTACTTGAACCGGAAGTGGAAGCAGGTGACCGCAGGGACGAGCGCGCCTGCATGTTGTGATAGGTCGGTTCGGGGCGCGGTGCAAGACCTTCACTGCCCAAGCCGGGGCGAGGTACCACGGTGCGCCGTGAACTGAGGTTGGCGCTAGTAAGCGTGGAGGGAGAAGCAGTAGCTGCCGGCAGACTGGTTGCCCGGCTGGTGCGGTTGTTTGTGGGGGAGTAAGCAGTGCGGCTTGAACCGGTGGAAAAGATGCGCTCCCCGGCAATCGAAAGTGAGCCGATGATCAGAATGCGGATCACCCAGACCATCAAGGCCACGAAGACGGGAACCACATTCAACAAGGTTTCCTGATCAATGACGGCGGTGCTGGAAGGCGTGTGGCTGGCGATGGCCATCGAAACTCCCCACCAGGTCAGCACAGCGTTCATGGTGGCGGCGAGCAGCCATGCGCCGAGCAGGTACCACACTTCTTTGGGTTCGTCGCGGCCCTGTTCGGGGGTGAATAGACGGGCAATCCCGGCAAAATCAATGCCGCAGAAGGCGATGGAGAGAATGGTTGCCCAACGGATACCGGCGAAGCGCAGGTCACCGAGCAGATCGCGTAGCGCGTAATCCGTAGTGGAGTAGTTGAAGATCTCAAAGGCGATCAAAGCCGCCAGGATAATCAGACCAAAGAGCAGTCCGGACCGTAACCGAACGCCGGAAAACATTTTCGAAATAGACCAGTTATTGGGGTGAGAAGAGAGATTCATTTTAATTTTTCTCCTTGAACTATTTTTGGGGAAGTTACACGATTTTCTAAATAATAGAACATTTATTCTATTTTGTCAATAGGCAATTTTCGAAATTTTATCTGATTAGAATGTATCGAACACTGGGCGTGAATAACCGTCCAGCAGCCGTTGTCACAAAATTAAGGGAAAACTTTATTTTGAAGTTTGTTTTAAAAGTGGATAGATTTAAGGCGGAGGAATTGATTCAAAAGAATAAAAGGGGAGCGAATTGAACATCAAAAGACAATAAGGAAAATTGTGTCGAGGGCTAACACAATTGACGCCGGAACGGTACAGTACATCGGTCAAACCATTCGTAAGACAATCATCCGCGTTATGAGGATAAGGATAAAGCATCCTCTACGGTTACAAACAGGATTTGCCCTATCAAATCCCGGCGGGTAACCTGATCTTCACCATCGGTCTGGATGATGTTGGTTCTCGCTATTTTGAGAATGTCGAACTCTCGCCTGAAATTCAACGACTGGTGGATGAAATTATTGAAAGCATACGGCTGACTTCGCCATAGGCGTGAGTGAACAGTTAATCTTGTTGTGTGCCGATCCGCCGCCGGTTGTTTTACCTGCATCCCCCCTCAGGCAGGGAACAGCGCGCCAAACACCTCCGGCGCGTATCGTTCCACCATCTCGGAAGCAATCCCATTCCGCTGGCAAATATCGGCATAGACATCTACGCTGGTGCGGCGGGTGCGTACCTGTGTCTCGGGGTCAAGTCCCCACAAGCCGAAGCGCTGTGTCCAGCCGCGCTCCCACTCAAAATTATCCACCAGCGACCAGTGGAAATAGCCCTTGATGGGGTAATTGAAATTGACCGCCCGCCAGACCTGATGGATATGCTGAATGGTATAGCGCGGGCGCAGGTGATCATCGGCATCCTCGACGCCGTTTTCAGTGACGATGATGGGCAGTTTGAAGCCGTTTGCCCACTTGAGCGCTTCGAACATCCCCTCCGGAATGTTCGCAATGAAGCTGGTATCGCTCAGGTCGGCGTCCTTCGGGTAGGATAGTTTATGAAAAAGCGAATTGAAAGCCAGCGGTTTGAAGGCAACTAAATCGCGCGAGTAATAATTGATGCCGATGTAATCCTGTGTTTTGGCGGCTTCGGGAATGGTGGTGCTGCGCAGGGCAAAACGGAAAGTGCCGTCAGTGATGGCGCGGACGAAAGATAGATTGAAATTACCGTGTAAAAATTCTGCCATCCAGCGGTCAAACGGCGAGACAGAGCGCGCCGGCGCAAAACTGCGGTAGTTGAGGGCGATTCCAACGCGGGCATGTTTTTGAATGCGGTGGATGGTGCGGTAGGCCGCGGCGTGGGCGCGCACCATATTGCTGAGAACCGAGAAGGCTGCGGCAAGGTCGTTCTTGCCGGGGGGAAACCCACCGCCAAGGTAGCCGCCGTAAGTATAGACATTCGGTTCGTTGATGGTTACCCACAGGCTGACGTAATCCTTGAGCGCCTCTACCACCCTGGCAACATACGCATCGAAAAGCGCCGGTACATCGGCATTTTCCCAGCCGCCCATCTCGGTCAGCCACAAGGGATCGCTGAAATGATGCAGCGTGACGAGCGGCGTCATGTTGCGCTGTTCGAGACCACGTATCATCTCGCGGTAGTAATTCAGCGCATCCTCGTTCCAGACATCCGGCTTTGGCTGGATGCGGCTCCATTCGATTGAAAGACGATGGGCATTCTGCGCCGTATCGGCGGCGCGGTCGAAATCCTCTTTCCAGCGTCCGCCCCACCAGTCACAGGCCAGCCCTGCTTTATGCCCCAATTTGATGCGCCCCTCTTCTGCCTCCCACGCTGCCCAGTTGTTGTTGGTGTTGTTGCCCTCCACCTGATGAGATGAAGTTGCCGTCCCCCATAAGAATCCGTTTGGAAAGTGATAGGTTGCTTGCGGCATAATTCATTCCCTCCATGCGAAAGCAGATACCGTACCGCCTCATTATACTCGGTTATAATCGGGAGTAATGGACGCCCCTCTGGAAAATCGGGTAGGAAATTTGCTCGTGCAGCGCGGGTTGAAACTGGTGGTCGCCGAATCCTGCACGGGCGGGCTGTTGGGACATTACATCACCAATGTGCCCGGCTGTTCGGAGTATTTTCTGGGGGGGATCACGGCTTATTCCTACGAAGCCAAGCAATCTCTGTTGGGTGTTCATCCCGAAACACTGATCCGCTTTGGTGCGGTCAGCCGCGAAACGGTACTGGAAATGGCGCAGGGTGTACGGCGCGCTTTTAGCGGACCGGTGGCAATGGAAAGCCTGATTGGGGTTTCCATCAGCGGGATTGCCGGGCCGGGCGGCGCTCAACCGGGCAAGCCGGTTGGACTGGTGTGGATTGGTTTGAGTACCCCGGATGGAGACTGGGCAGACGCGTTTTACGGGCAGGGTAACAGGCTGGAAAACAAGGAATATTCGGCCCGTTGTGCATTACAATCCCTGCTGGCTTACCTGAACGGCACTTTAAGTTTTTTGAAAGATGAGTGAATCATGACCGCGCGGGAAACGAAAAAGGTCTTAATCTTAACGGCAGATGCCGGATTTGGACATCGCAGTGCGGCCAATGCCATAGCAGCAGCGCTCAAACATCAATATGGTCATCAGGTCGAGGTGGAAATTGTCAACCCGCTGGATGACAAAAAAACTCCCGTTCTCTTGCGCGAGAGCCAGTCCGATTACGACTTGCTGGTGCGCAAAGCGCCGGAACTTTACAAACTGGGTTACGACGCTTCGGATACCACCCTCACCAGCCTGCTGCTGGAAAGCGCGCTGACGGTGATGTTGTTTGAGGTGCTGCGCGACTTGCTGCGCAAGGTCAACCCGGATGTGATTGTAACCACCTATCCTCTCTACCAGGCACCTCTCACGGCGCTGTTTTCCATATTCCGAACCTTTGTTCCGCTCATCACCGTGGTTACTGATCTGGTTTCCGTTCACCGGCTCTGGTTTCATACGAATGTAGATTTGCTGCTGGTGCCCACCCCGGAAGTGCGCCAGCTGGCAATTGATGCCGGCATTGCGCCGGAAAAAATTCACATCACGGGTATTCCGGTTCATCCTCAAATTGCCGAGGAAAAGCGTTCTGCGCTGGAGTTGAGGAATCAATTGGGCTGGAAGGCTGACCTTTTTACCATACTGGCAGTTGGCAGCCGGCGGGTGAAAGGTCTCATGGATGCGTTGCATGTGATCAATCATTTTGGAGCGCCCTTGCAGTTGGTGGTGGTGTGTGGAAAGGATCATGAGACATACCGCGAATTGCACGAAGTCATCTGGCATGTACCGGTGCATTTATATGAATATACCAGCGAGATGCCCTCTTTCATGCGGGCGGCGGATCTGATTGTCTGCAAGGCAGGTGGTTTGATTGTGACCGAATCGCTGGCTTGCGGGCTGCCGATGATTCTGGTGGATGTGCTGCCGGGGCAGGAGACCGGTAATATGGAATATGTGGTCAACAACGGCGCCGGTGAGCGGGTGGAGACGCCGCTGGAAATGTTAGAAGCGCTGGCACATCTTTGGATTCATGATCGGGCATTGTTGAAAAAACGGGCCGCGCACGCGCGCCGGCTGGGAAAACCGCGGGCTGCATATGAAGCCGCCGAATGGATCTGGCAGGCTGCTCAGCAGGGTAAACGCCGGCTGGAAACCCCGCGCCGTAAATCCCTGCTCGATCTGCTCACCAGCAATCAAATTCTTCTTCGCGAAGATGAACCCCTGACGGAGGATTGACTGTGAATCGGTCAATTTGGGGCGTGGTAATGATTTCAGCCAATGAAGAATGGAAAACGGTTGCTGCTCATTTTAGGCAGCTGGAAGAACATCCTTCACCGCTGGGTAAATTTCTGACCTGTTCGATTGCCGGAAAACCGTTGATTATTTTCCATGGCGGGTGGGGAAAGACAGCGGCAGCCGCAGCAACTCAATATGTCATTCAGCGCTGGCAGCCCCGCCTGCTGATCAATTTGGGCACCTGCGGTGGTTTTCTCGGCAGAATTGAACGCGGTGAAATTGTACTGGCAGAAGAAACATGGATGTACGATATCGAAGAACGCATGTCCGATGGTTGGGAAGCGCTGGAAGCCTATCATGTGCGGTTGAATCTGGACTGGCTGGTTGAGCCTTTCCCCCAGCCGGTACACCGCGCTGCCCTGCTTTCGGCTGACCGTGACCTGAACCCGGCGGAAATTCAAACACTGATTTCTAAATTCAACGGTATTGCCGGCGATTGGGAAAGCGGCGCAATTGCATGGGTTGCCCAACGCAATCAGGTACCCTGTTTGATTTTGCGGGGTGTAACCGATCTGGTGGATTCGAGCGATGGCGAGGCTTATGGCCGTTGGGAGGTTTTTGCACAGGCTACCCGTACTGTGATGAATGCATTAATAGAAAATTTGCCGGGCTGGCTGGAATGTTGCCGATTGTCATCACTTGAAGCGTAAAAAGTCAACATTGTGCTGGAACAAATTGTAATGCGATAAAAGCGGTTATAATACCCAGTAATAATATTGTGCCATTTTTCACCTGCTCATTCACATTCTCATCCTTGTTTTCGGTATTTCTCATTTTCGATTAATGTTTTCATGGAAAATTGAAAACGGAGCATTAATCACGGAATCAACTGATACTTTACAGGAGGTATTATGAACGACGCTCAATCTACCGCGCGTACCTCATCAACCGGTCGGTTTAAGTTCCTCATCGGCGGGTTGTTAATCATCGCGGCGGTGATTTATCTGATAGCTTCTTCCATTCAAGCCAGTGCGCAGTATTTTATGACCGTCGCAGAGTTGGAAGAGAAGGCTGCCTCGATTGGAGACCGTGAATTGCGCATCTCTGGAGCAGTTATTGGTGATAGTATTCAATATGATCCCACCACGCTACGGTTGGAATTTTCCATTGCTCATATCCCCGGTGATCAGGATGAGATTACCGCGCAGGGTGGTCTGGCGGCGGTTCTTCACGCTGCGGTGAACGACCCTTCGTTGCCGCGGCTGAAGGTGGTTTATAACGGCGTAATGCCGGACTTGATGCGTGATGAGGCGCAGGCGATTGTCACTGGCCGATTGGGACAGGATGGTGTGTTCTATGCTGAGGAATTGCTGCTCAAGTGTCCCACCCGTTATGAAGAAGCCGTTCCCGACCAGGCAATGGATGGCTGAACGGCTTTTCCCTTTTGACCTGTTTGCTTTACCTGCCGGGACGGAAAAAACCCGGCATGTTTCTGTTTTCGGTTAGGAGGAGAGAATGCTTGCCAATATCGGTTTTGGTGTGCTGGTGGTTAGTTTCATTACTTCTGTCTATGGCATTGTTGCTTCAGTCATCGGCATTCGAAAGAACTCGCTGGCATGGGTGGAAAGTGCCCGAAAAGCCATGCAAATCACTTTCCCGCTCATCAGTATTGTAGCGCTGGCGATTATCCTGCTGCTGGTAACCGGCCAGTATCAGGTTCAGTATGTCTATAATGTGACCAGCAGCACAATGCCGTTGTATCTCAAAATCACCGCCTTGTGGGGAGGACAGGCCGGTTCACTGGTGTTCTGGTCGTGGTTGATGTCGGCTTTTACCACGGCAGTTACCCTGCGCAAGTGGGATCGTGATCGTGAATTTTTGCCGTGGGTTATTCTGGTCGGGTTGATTACCCTGACCTTTTTCCTGGCTTTGATCATTTTCTTCGAAAACCCGTTCGTCCGTTTTTGGGTCAGTGCTTCCGGTAATCAAATCATCGCCATGTTCCCTCCCGAAGGCGCCGCGCCGCTGATTCCCGCTGACGGGCGCGGTCTCAATCCTTTATTGCGCCACCCCGGCATGGTCATTCATCCGCCCATGCTTTACCTCGGGTTTGTTTCTTTCGTTATCCCGTATGCCTTTGGGGTGGCCGCGCTGATAACCGGGCGCACGGATGACCGCTGGATCCGCATCACCCGCCGCTGGACTCTGGTAGCGTGGCTGTTCCTTTCCCTTGGTCTGGTTCTGGGCAGCCGCTGGGCTTATGATGTGCTCGGCTGGGGTGGTTACTGGGCGTGGGATCCGGTTGAAAATGCGGCATTCATGCCGTGGCTGACCGGCACCGCCTTTCTGCATTCGGTGATGATTCAGGAAAAACGCGGTCTGTTCAAGCGCTGGAATATGATCCTGATCATCCTCACTTACGTTCTGGTTATTTTTGGAACTTTCCTGACCCGCTCGGGTGTGCTTTCATCGGTACATTCTTTTGCTCAAAGTGCCATCGGGCCGATGTTCTTTGGTTTCATCGCTCTGTCCATGATTTTATCGGTGTGGCTGCTGATCTGGCGATGGCAGATTCTCCATTCCGAGGGCACCATGCACTCTTTGCTTTCCCGTGAGGCACTGTTCCTGTTGAATAATCTGCTGTTCATGGGAATTCTGGCAGTGGTTTTCTGGGGTACGGTTTACCCGCTGATTTCCGAACTGTTTACCGGCCAGAAAGTAACCGTTGGCCCGGCTTTTTATGAACGTTCTGCCGGCCCCTTATTTGCCGGTTTGCTACTGCTGATGGGCATTGCCCCCCTTTCTGCGTGGGGGCATTCAACGGTCAAAACGCTGGGAAAAGCACTCTGGAAACCGGCACTGGCTGCGCTGGCGGTGGTGGTGGCTGTTTTTGCCGGCGGGGTGCGCAACCCGTGGGCATTGATGGGTTTCCTGTTCGTTGCGCTGGTGGTTTTTATCACCCTCTTCGAGTATTACCGCGGGGTGAGGGCTCGCCGCCATCGAACCGGTGAAAACTGGCTCTCCGCGCTGATCAACTTGATGGGGCGCAACCGCCGCCGCTATGGGGGTTACATCATTCATCTCGGTGTTGTGTTGATGGCTCTTGGCATAATCGGCATCGAAATGTTCCAGACCGAAACGCAGGGCACAATCCCGCCGGGCGGTTCGCTCAAATTAGGGCCTTACGAGGTAACCTTCAACCGTTTGGATATTTTCGATGCCGCTGACGGGCGTAATGTGGCACGGGCTACCGTCCTGGTCAGCAAGGATGGCCGCACCCTTGCGGAACTGCACCCCCGCCGAGACCTGTACATTGACACCATGCAACCGATGACCATTCCGGGGGTGAGGAGTACCATCGAAGATGATCTGTATGTTCTGCTGGTGGACTGGCAGCCGATTTCTTCAACCGGTGTTACTTTCAAAATTTATCACAATCCGCTGATCAACTGGCTTTGGATTGGCGGCTTTGTCTTTATTTTGGGAACGCTGGTGGCAGCCTGGCCGGATCGCGACCCGCAGCCTGTACCGGTTACAGCGCGGCGTGGTCAGGTTGTGCCGAGCAGTTCAAGCGGAGATTGAATGCTATGAGCAAAGATACTCTCATGCTGAAAATGAGAAAGTCTTTGTGGGGATGGGCGGGACTGGTCATTTTTCTGGTAGGTGTGCTGGCTTTATCGGTCTATCCGGTCAATGCCCAACAGCCTACGCCCTCCGATGATGATGTGAACCGGGTAGCCAAACAAATGTACTGCCCGGTTTGCGAGAATATTCCGCTGGATGTGTGTCCTACCCAGGCCTGCGCGCAGTGGCGTGAATTGATTCGTTTGAAACTTTCCGAAGGCCTGACAGATGAGGAAATTCGCCAGTATTTTGCCGAGCAATACGGTGACCGTGTTCTGGATGTGCCGCCGGCGCGCGGGTTGAACTGGCTTGTTTACGTGCTGCCGCCTCTTTTCCTGCTGGGTGGAATTTGGATCGTTGTACGGGTGTTGCGCTCCATGCGTTCACCGTTGGCGGCGATGAATGTCTCGACAAGAGGAGATGAAACCCTGCCAAACCCCAATGAAGATCCTTATCTGGCAAGAATTGAGGAAGAATTACGCCGCCGGGAAAAGGAAGGCAAATAAAACGGGATTTGGTTAAGATCGAGTCGAGGAGAAAGATGAATGATTGAAGAGAAAAACTTAAACGCCGATAAAAGCAACCGTACTACCCTGCCGCGCTGGGTGGTCGGGCTGGTTTTTACTGCTTTAATTGGTTTTCTGGTGCTGATTGGGCTGGGATTACGGCGCACTCAGGAAGGCCCGATTGTCATCGGGCAAAAAGTGCCGGCTTTCGAGTTGAAAACCTTTGAAGGTGAAGTATACCGCACAGCCGAGATGCAGGGCAAAGTGATCCTGATCAATTTTTGGGCTTCGTGGTGCAAACCTTGCGAGCAGGAAGCCTTTGAACTGGAGGAAGCCTGGCAGTATTACAAACCGGGCGGTGAGGTGGTCTTTTTAGGTGTGGATTACGTGGATACAGAACCCGAAGCAAAGGCCTTTATTCAACAATTTGGGTTAACTTACCCCAACGGCCCGGATTTGCGAACGCGTATTTCGCAAATGTTTCGCATCAAGGGTGTTCCAGAAACTTACATCATTGACCGCGAAGGAAAACTGGCATTTGTAAAAACCGGTCCTTTCCTTTCGGTAAATGAAATCCGGCAGGCAATTGACCCGTTACTGCCGTAATTTCTTTGTGCAAGGAGACCTTCTTTCATGGATTTAGGTTCGGTTTTACTCATCCTTGCGCTGGCTCTGCTGGTAGGGATGTTTTTAACGCAGCCGTTTATGCGCATCAAAGAAACTGAGAAGTTAATTCAAGAACGTAAAACCTCACAGGAAAAAGATCATCTGCGGTCAGCATTACTGGCCGAACAGGAGCGCGTCCTTTCTGCCTTGCAGGAATTGGAATTCGACTATGCGCTGGGTAAAATTCCCGCGGAAGATTATCCCCATGAACGAACAGCCCTGCTAAAACATGGCGCGGATATCCTGCGGCAGCTGGATGCTCTGCAGCCCGCCGGTGGTAAGCAGAAATCTGCTGAGGAGCGCATCGAGGCGGCGGTGGCAGCCCGCCGGGCAGATGCTGCCCGCTCTGCTGCGGCTGGGGTGGATCTGGATGAGGTTGAACTGGCGATTATGGCGCGCAAGCGGCAAAAACAGGCACGGCCGGCGGGTTTTTGTCCCAAGTGCGGTCATCCAATTCTGGAAAGCGACCGCTTTTGCCCGAAGTGTGGTCATCCGATTGAACCTTCAAAATGAATGGATGAAAATGATTGATCTTCGACGACATTATAAGGATTTGTTGTTCATAATTTTGATAGTTTTTTCCATTGGTCTGAGCGGTTGTGCCGTTTCACTGGCAGCGGATGTTACGCCGCCGCCCGATGCTCAATCGTTCGTTGCCCAACAATCCCCTGCGGCGACCAGTGCAGTTACCTACCCGACTGTGCCGCCTGATCCGCAGCGCGGGGCGCAGATTTATGCAGAAAAATGCGTCGGCTGTCATGGCGAACGGGGGATGGGGGATGGGCCGCAAGCCGGCCAGCTGACTGTGCCGGTACCACCGCTGGGCGATCTTTCTCTGGCGCAGGGCGCCCGGCCGGTTGAGTGGTATCAGATGGTGACCAACGGGAATATCGAGCGCTTCATGCCGCCTTTCCGTTCTCTGGATGAGCGCCAGCGCTGGGATGTGGTGGCTTATGTGTTGAGTATTTCCCTCCCTCAGGATGTGTTGAGAGAAGGCAAAGAGCTTTACGGGCAATTGTGTGCAAATTGCCATGGGGAAGAGGGAGAAGGCAGTTCTCAGGCCGCGGGGTGGCAGCAGGATACTTCCCGACTTGCCTCGCTTTCGCTCGTCGAAATGGCGGAGATCATTGCATACGGCAAAGGCAACATGCCCGCTTACGGCGCGGAACTGGACGAAAGGCAAACCTTTGCTCTGGCTGCGTATGCCCGCACGCTCAGTTTTGAAACGACCTCAACAGAGGTTCAAAATTCACTGACGGAAGAAAACGAATCTCCGGCAGTTGCTCAGCCAGAAGAAGCGGAAAGCGGCAGCGAGGCTGAAAAGGTGCGCTTGCCCATTCAGGGGCAGGTGATCAACGGCTCCGGCGGGCAGGTGCCGGCCGGTTTGACGGTTGAACTGGCGGGGTATGATGGAATGGAGCAGGTGTTCAGCGCAAATACAGAAGTGGATGCCGATGGAACGTATACCTTCCCCGAGGTGGAGATTGTGCCGGGGCGGGCTTTTGTGGTTTCGGTCAATTTTCAGGGTTTTACCTTTAACTCGGATGTGTTTCACAATCTTGGGGAACCACTCAATGGGCCGATTGAACTGCCCGTAACGGTGTATGAGGCGACCAGCGATCTTTCGGCGCTCAAGGCGGATCGCCTGCATGTCTTTTTCGATTTCACCAATCCAGATTCCGTTCAGGTAGCCGAATTATTCCTTTTGAATAACACCGGTGATACCGTCATTGCTGCTGAGGCAGAAGGTCAACCGGTTGTCAGTTATGAATTGCCGGAGGGTGCTACCAACCTGCAATTCGAAAGCGGGGTGATTGGGGAGCGGTTTGTGTTAACCGATAGGGGTTTTGCCGATACCCAGCCGATTCTCCCCGGCGCCGGCACTCAGATTTTGTTTGCCTACGATCTGCCGCTCTCGCGAAAAACCACAGTACGTATTCCGATCAACCTGCCGGTGGATGCAGCCATTGTCATGCTTCCGCAGGGGACGATGACTTTGCAAAGTGCGCAATTACAGCCTATGGGTCAGCGTCAGATACAGGGTGTAACGCTGGATCTCTTCACCACAACCGGTTTGCAGCCGGGCAGCACACTGGAAATGACCCTGAGCGGGAGAATGAGCAGTCCTCTTAACCTGCAAACCGGTCAGACGGGCACATTAATTGCCGGACTGGCCGCACTGCTGGCGGTGGCAGGGGGCGGGGTGTACTGGTATATACGCCAGCAAAAGACGAGCAAAACGCCGGAAGATGAGAAAATCGAATCATCAGAAGACAGTCCCGAAGCTTTGATGGACGCGATCATCGCACTCGATGATCAGTTTAAAGCCGGGCAGTTGAGCGAAGAAACCTACCAGCAGCGCCGCGCGGAATTGAAAGAACGTCTGCGGGCTTTGATGGATTGAGGTTGAATGACGGCGTTGATTGTGGTGCGTGCGCTGGTTAAACGCTTTGGGGCAAAAGTGGTTCTGCGCCAGTTGAATTTTGAGGTGCAGAAGGGTGAGTTCGTTGCCCTGCTGGGACCCAATGGTGCCGGTAAGACCACTTTTCTGCGCATTCTGGCCTCGTTGGCACGTCCCTCGATGGGTGAAGTGCGCGTAGCAGGTTTTCGCTTGCCACAGGAGGCAGCCGCTGTGCGCCGCCGGCTGGGGGTGGTGAGCCATCAGCCGTTGTTATATGGTGATTTGAGCGCTGAGGAAAATTTGCGTTTTTACGGGCGCATGTATGCCGTTGAGCGGTTGGAGAATCGCATACAGGAAGTTCTTGATCTGGTTGGCCTGGTGGCGCGGCGGCGGGATCTGGTGCGTACCTTTTCGCGCGGTATGCAGCAGAGGCTGGCCATCGGGCGCGCCATTTTACACGATCCGGATGTACTATTGCTGGATGAGCCGCATACCGGACTGGATCAGGATGCCTGTGACATGCTCGATGGGGTGCTGCGCCAGATTGCCTCACAGGGGCGTACGGTGGTGATGACCAGCCATGATCTGGCGAGAGTGGAAGATCTGGCTTCGCGTTTTGATGTGCTGACGGGAGGGCGAATCACCGCCAGCCGACCGGCTGCCGATTTACCGCGTGATGGTTTGCTGGCCTTTTACCGGCAGGCACTGGATGACCAGCGCATGAATCAGAGGGCTGTTCAATGAACGGTTTGACGCCATTCTTACGGGCAATGGGAGCCGTGGTGTGGAAGGACCTGCGCGCCGAATGGCGCAGCCGCGAGGTCATTTCTGCCATGCTGGTCTTTGCCTTGCTGGTTATTCTTATTTTTAATTTTGCGCTCGATTTGCAGCCCAATGTGCGGGCGGGCATCTCAGCCGGCGTTTTGTGGGTCACGCTGGCTTTTGCCGGCACGCTGGGACTGAACCGTTCGATGGCGGTGGAGAAAGACCGTGGCTGTCTGGATGGTTTGCTGCTTGCACCGGTTGACCGCGCGGCCATTTACCTCGGTAAAGCATTTGCCAATTTTCTGTTCATGCTGCTGGTTGCCGTGATTGTCTTACCCTTGTACGGCATTCTCTACAATACCAACATGCTCATGCCCGGCTTACTGGTGGTGGTTTTGCTGGGCAGTGAGGGTTATGTGGCAGTAGGAACTCTTCTGGCGAGTATGGCGGTGCAGGCGCGCACCCGCGATATTTTGCTGCCGATTCTGCTTTTTCCGGTGGCGGTGCCGGTGGTCGTTTCGGCGGTCAAGGCAACCGGTGGTTTTCTTGCCGGTTGGAGTTGGGAGGAGATTCAACCGTGGTTCACTTTGCTGGTGGTTTATGATGTGATCTTCACATCGGTTGCTTTTATGGTGTTCGATTCGGTCGTTGAAGAATAAAATCTGTTTGGAGGTAAAGATGCTTCAAAAACCCAGGTTACTTACCGTGCTGGATGTCGTAGCCATAGTTTCGTTTATCATTGCAACTGCGCTGGTTTTCTTTTATGCCCCGCTGGAACGGGTGATGGGTGCCGTCCAAAAAGTGTTTTATTTCCATGTGGCTGCCGGCTGGGTGGGAATGCTCAGTTTTCTACTGGCGGCGATTGTCGGCGTCCTTTACCTGATTCGTAAGGACTTGAAGTGGGATTTTGTCGGGGTTGCCGCCGTTGAAATTGGCATTGCCTTCACCCTTATAAATGTAGTGACCGGCGCCATCTGGGCGCGCCCCATCTGGAACACATGGTGGACGTGGGATCCGCGCCTGACCACCGCCACCATCATGGAACTGGTGTATTTTGCCTACCTGATGCTGCGCTCTGGAATCGAAGAACCGGAACGGCGGGCGCGTTTTGGGGCGGTGTATGCGATTATCGGTTTTCTCAGCGTGCCGCTGACTTTCTTTTCCATTCGCCTATTTCGCACCATTCACCCGGTCGTTATTGGCAGCAACGATCCCGGCGCTATGGGGGCATTCGATATGACTCCCCGCATGACGCAGGTCTTTTTGTTCAGTCTGGTAGCCTTTTCCATTGTGTACTTTGACCTGCTCTGGCACCGCATTCGGCTGGGTAAACTGGCGGAGCGGGTGGAAAGTTTACGGCTCAAACTGCAAGCCTGATTGGAGGAAAAAGAAATGGATCAACCTGCCAATACCGTTTCATATTTTATTGCCGGTTACGGAGTAATTTTTGGGGTGATGATTTTTTACCTTGCCAGCCTCATCATTCGCTGGCGCAATTTGCGGCAGGATGAGGCTCTGCTCGAAGAACTTGACCAAAAGGAAAGTAACACGAAGGAATAAATGGGATCAGAGGTGCGCACCAGGGCGCACCTCTGATCTTTGGGGAGGAGAAAAGAGAAAGGAAAAACCGTCCCTGTTCAGGCACCAATCTGTTCCGGAACCTGAGGCAGCCGCTCACGGATGGATTGTATTTCTGCTTCAGGCAATTCAAAATCTTCCAGACGGCCGTGGTTAAAGGCATCGTAAGCGGTCAGGTCGAAATTGCCGTGGCCGGACAGGTTGAAAAGGATGACTCGTTTCTCACCTTGCTGTTTTGCCTGCAGGGCTTCATCAATTGCGGCGCGAATGGCATGGGCCGATTCCGGCGCGGGGACGATGCCCTCATGGCGGGCAAACAGAACCGCCGCTTCAAAAGTGGCTCGTTGCGGCACGGCGATTGCCTCGATCAAGCCGGCATCGTACAAGGCGCAGATGGAAGGTGCCATGCCGTGATAGCGCAAACCGCCGGCGTGAATAGAGGGGGGGATGAACGAGTGTCCCAGCGTATACATCTTGACTATCGGTGCCATTTGAGCGGTATCACCAAAATCAAAGGCGTAAATGCCGCGCGTCAGCGAAGGGGCTGCCGTGGGCTCAACCGCCAGCAGGCGGGTGCGCTGGCCGTTGCGCAGATTTTCCCGCAGGAAGGGGTAGGCAATTCCCCCAAAATTGGATCCGCCGCCAACACAGCCGATCACCACATCCGGATATTCCCCGGCCAGATCCATCTGTTTGAGAGCTTCTTCCCCAATCACGGTTTGATGCAGCAGGACATGGTTCAAAACCGAACCCAGTGAGTACTTCTTTGTGCCGTTGGAAGTGGCCGCTACTTCTACCGCTTCGGATATGGCGATGCCGAGTGAACCGGGGCTGTCGGGGTCTTTTTCCAGTATGGCGCGACCGGCATGAGTGAGGTTGGTGGGGGAGGCGTACACCTTAGCCCCAAAGGTTTCCATCAAAAATCGCCGATAGGGTTTTTGATTGTAGGAAACCTTGACCATGTACACTTCCAGTTCCATATCAAAAAAGGCACATGCCATGGAAAGAGCCGAACCCCACTGTCCTGCGCCGGTCTCGGTGGTGAGGGCTTTGGTGCCGGCGGCTTTGTTGTAAAAGGCTTGCGCAAGGGCAGTGTTAGATTTGTGGCTGCCGGAGGGAGAGGCACCTTCATACTTATAGTAGATGTGCGCCGGGGTGCCCAGCGCTTTTTCCAATCGGCGGGCGCGAATCAGCGGCGTTGGGCGGTATAGTTTATAGGCTTCGCGCACCTCTTCGGGAATCTCGATGAATCGCTCGGTGCTGATTTCCTGCAAAATCAGTTCCATGGGGAAGAGCGCGCTGAGAAAGTCGG
Source organism: Chloroflexota bacterium (assembly GCA_040754815.1). Classification (GTDB taxonomy): domain Bacteria; phylum Chloroflexota; class Anaerolineae; order Anaerolineales; family Anaerolineaceae; genus Bellilinea. The sequence goes on along the minus strand of JBFMBX010000001.1, from coordinate 437,505 downwards.
GTGTAACCGGTTCCTTGGTGACCGGATGCAGCACCGGCGGCAGGCTAACCGGGCTGTCGGCCAGGATATTGTACCAGTAGCGGGGCAAATCACTTTCATTGAGAAGAAAACGAGTTGTGTCGGACATGGGGAACCTCCTTTTGGAATTGTGGTTTTTGTATAAACAAAGTCATTCAGCAAAATGCACCGGCAGAGTGATTGGCCGGTCTGTTTTCCGGTTGCAGCGCCAGTCCAAGCGTCAGCCCCATGGCGATGAACACTTCTTCCAGCGTTTGACGGGCGAGTTGCCGGGCGCGGTTGCTGCCGTGGAACAAAACATCGCGCAGGTAGGCTGGCTGGGCGATGAGCCTCGCCCGCCGTTCGCGCAAAGGTTCAAGCGCTTGATTGATTCGCTGCGCAAGGTATTGCTTAATCTCCACATCCCCTACCTTTCCCTGCCGGTAGCGGGTTTTGTACTCTTCAATTTGTTCGCGGTTCGTATCGAACTGTTCGAGGTAAATAAAGAGGGGGTTATCCTCCACTCTGCCGGGGTCGGTTGGGTGGATGCGGTTGGGGTCGGTGTACATGCTCATCACCTTGCGGGTGGTTTCCTCCGGTGTATCTCGCAGGAAAATGGCATTGCCGTAGGAAGTGTGCATGGTGCGGTTGTCAATACCCGGCAGGCGGGGCATGCTGGAAAGCAGGGCTTCGGGTTCGGGGAACAATTCCCCGTATAGATTGTTGAACCGACGGGCAATTTCACGACTCAGTTCGATGTGCGGCAGTTGATCCTCTCCAACCGGCACCAGCGAGGCTTTGTAGAGCAGGATATCGGCGGCTTGCAATACAGGATAGGTGAGGTAGCCCAGCGAGGGCTGGATGCCCAGCTGTTTGACCTGTTCCTTATAAGTCGGCACGCGGCGCAGACGAGACTCGCTGACCAGCATACTGAGCAGCACGGCCAGCTGACTGTGTTCCGGCACGGCAGATTGCAGCACCAGCGTACTGCGTTCGGGGTCAATGCCGGCTGCCAGCCAATCGGCCACTACTTCCAGTGTGTTGGCGCGGATGGTGGCAGGATGCTGGTAATCGGTGGTAAGCACATGCAGATCGGCAACGAGAAAGAAACATTCGTGCGAATCCTGCAAGCGAACCCAGTTTTGCAAAGTTCCCACCAGATGTCCCAGATGACGCGGGCCGGTTGGGCGGTGACCGGTCAGGATGCGTTGATTTTTCATCTTCATCAAAACAACCTCCTCATATAAACATCTTAAAAAAACAGACCTGTTGTTCTTGGGGACGAACAACAGGTCCGTGGTGCCACCCCGGTTAGGCTGCTGGATAAAAAACTCCCCGGTGATGCACACAGGGGAGAATAGCCAGCCTCACTCGTTGCGGGTACGGCCGATTTGGCGATACCCTTTGCCCTGATAACGGTGGCATCTCCGGCGCGGACTACTTGGTTAAAAACCGTTCGCCCTGCAACTCCGAGGTCCATTCATCTCCGCTGTACGGGCAGGCTCTCACCTTTTCCTGCTCTCTGTACCGCCTCTGCGGCGATTACTCGTCCTCTTCATCGTCTTTTTGGATGTATTTTGGATGATTATAATGATAATTCCGGGTTTGTCAAGCATGAATTTTCGGAATAATGGATTATAATCTCTGGAAATAATGACTACATTCATTGCAGGAGTGCATCTGTGACTTTCCCGAATCCGTTTTATCGTTGGCGGCCGCATCCGTGGCATGGTCTGGAAATCGGTCCCAATCCGCCCCGATTGGTTCACGCCTACATCGAAATTACCCCCTTCGATCTGGTCAAATACGAGGTTGAGAAGACAACTGGCTACCTCAAAGTGGATCGGCCTCAACGCAGTTCCTCACAACCGCCAACGCTTTATGGTTTTATTCCCCGCACTTATTGCGGTAAAAGGGTTGGAGATCTCACCCCCATCGCTGCCCGTGGGGATGGCGATCCGCTGGATATTTGCGTGATCAGTGAACGGCCGATTACCAAATCGGAGGTAATTCTGACGGTGCGGGTGGTTGGCGGCCTGTTGATGATTGATAACAATGAAGCCGATGATAAAATCATTGCCGTTTTGCACAACGATAAGTTTTGGGAGAATGCTCAGGATGTAACCGATTTACCGGATGTGCTGGTGGAGCGTTTACGTCATTATTTCAGCACCTACAAACTGGTGCCCGGTAAAGAAAATCAGACCTATATTCAATCGGTTTATAATGCCGAACATGCCATGAAGGTTATTGAAGCGGCAATTGCCGATTATGACGAGGCTTACGGCAGTTGAGGGTTGCCTAGCCGAGTGTTTTATGCCAGGTCATTAACCCATCTAAATGTTCTTTTTCGTGGTCAATCACATCGCTGGCGACGATTTGCGCCAGCGTATTTTTTCCTTTCAGCCAGTTGAACAGGTTGGGGTTGTTCAATTCTTCGGCAGAAAATTCACCAACGCGGCGAATAGTCTGGTCGCGAATGATCTGGTAATCGCCCCACACGCGCTCGAATGACCGGTCTTTGAATTGCTCGTACCAGAGTGCATTTTGCTCATCAGCGCTGATTTTTTTGAAATGAACGGTGGATGGCTGTTTGACACCCTGCCGGGCCTGAAAGAGCAATTTGATGGTTTCCGACTCCCACAACAGCAGATGTGCAAGCACATCCTTGACCGACCAGTATCCGCAGGCACCGGGCTGGATTCGCCGAGAAGGCTCAAGTTGTTCGACAAAATTCAACATGGCTTGATGACTGGCTTTGAGTGAATGAATCAAATCGGCGGGCTGGATGAAAGAAAATCCCATTGAAAAACCTGTTATCGTAATTGAAATTAATTGTTTTCAGTATAGCATGAATTATCGGTTAAAATCTCACAGTATCCAATCAATCGCGGAGGCATTTTGTGTCCACATTTCCCATTGACCGTCAGACATGGCAGCAAGGCTTGACCGTTGAACAATTTGTGGAGAGTATGACGCAGCACAAAGAACCGATGAAGCGCCGTCTGAAGGAAGTGACTCTTCAGGCAGACCAGATCCGTTGCCTTCAGAAGCTGCAAAAACCGCTCTATCTTGCTGTGATGACTGAGGATTGGTGTTCGGATTGTTTGATGGTGTTACCGATACTGGTCAAAATGGCTGAGGCTTCGGGAAAGATTGAATTGCGCATTTTTATCCGCAGGGAATGGCAGAACCTGCGCTCGTATTATCACAGTCAGGATATTCCCAGCATCCCGGTTGCCACGTTTCTGGACGAACAGTTCCAGCCGCTGGTCACATGGATCGAGCGGCCGCGCGCGGCTCATCAACGGCTGGCTGAGTGGAAACTGGCTCACCCGGAAGTGGAGCAAATTCGCCGGCGGGCCGATTTGAGTTCGGAAGAGAAGCGATATTTACTCAAAGATGTGACGGATCAACTGCTGGTAGAAATGGAAGAATGGTACGCAGAGAGTTTGCAGGCTGAAACGGTGCGGGAAATTCTGGAATTGCTGGGGCTGGATAACTGCCCGTGAGGATTTTTGCTTATTGCGGAATGATTACACGCGTTTCGTGGAAATACTCCTGCTCAATGCTCTGCCAGGTTTCGGCAGGATTGTTGCGCATGAAGGGGGCAAACAACGGCAAGGCTTCTTTGATCTCTTCTGCCATGCGTTGAACAAGCCGGCGCAGTGAGAAATGTGCGTTATCCGCACTGCGCAGGGCAATCAGGTGGTCGGCGGAGCGGAGATTCATTTGCAGTAAAACGCGGCGGTTGAAGGCATTCGGCACAACATACGACGCCACTTCGCGGTTGAATTGTGCCAGCTGGCAGTAGGCGGTATGTGCCATGCGCATAGCCTTATGGAAGTGTTCTTCCAGCCCGGCCAGCACAATACCCTTTGGCAGAGCATATCCCAGGTGGGTGGAGAGGGATTGGGGGGTCTGGGTCATCATGCGATGACGTTTGAGTTCAAAGTAAGCGCCCTGATCCAGATAAAGATCAAAAACAAAGGAAGTGTATTCCAGTTCTCGCAGGGGAACAGTGTGTTTTTCCAGTCCGCCCAGCAGGATTTCGGTTAGTTTACGGCGGGATTCAAGGTCGGCGGATTTAACAAACTCAAGGCACCATTCATAGTCGGCATTTGAGAAACGGTAGAGTGCAGCAGCCAGAACACGGGCTTCCGCCTCCTCATCGCGAAAGACCAGCCGGCACCAGTCAGCGGGGAGGGTATTTTCCTGCACATGGGGGGCTAAACTTTGCAGTTGTTGGGGAGTGTGCTGCAAGTAGGGAAGCGGAGTAGCGTATTTGACCAGCGTTGGCACGTTGGCTTGAGCAACGGCTTTCATCTCCTCGCCGAGATACCGCACCTCGCTGAGGGGGTGGCTGAGCATTTTCGTAAGGGTGTGTTCGAGGGCGCGGGCATTGATGGTAACCCCCACATTGGCCAGAGCCGCCGCCGGCAGGTAAAAACGGGCTATATCCACATATTTTGAGCGAATGCGCCGTTCCCAGGCGGCTTCGCTTTCGCCATCCCGCGCCGGATATTTTTGCTGAATAACCTGACGGATTTTGGGCAGAGCCTCTTCGTAAGCCGTAAACAGACTTAACACAGTATCCTGATATAGCGATTGGAGGGGATGATTTTGCAGTTCTTCTGGATGGTGGTAGTCTTCCTTGCCCCACTTCTGATAGCGGGTAGATTTTTCGGTGTAAGAAGCCAGCCGGCAGGATTCGAGGCTTTCGACCGCCAGACGCGAAATGTTTTCCACAGCAATGTGCAATACCGCATGTTCGGCAACCGAGGCGTGGCCGTACCCAACCACCCACTTTTCGTGGAATTCCGCACTTTTTTCGTCAGTCAATTCGGCTGCAATCTCGATGAACCGCTGAGGAGAACGGGAAGTTTTGGCAAAGGTAACTGCAATGGTTTCGGGGGAGAGGTTTTTCGGGTCAAGCAGATAAACCTGTCGTTCAGGGGGCATGGTTCAATACCTCCTCAGCAGTTTTCATGTCTTTGTTGACCTGTTCGACGAGAGCATTGACGGAAGGAAAGCGGATTTCCGGGCGCAGGTGCTGAACAAACTCCAGCGTAAGAGGCTGGTTATACAAATCACCTCGAAAATTGAGCAGATGAGTTTCCAGATGGGGGCGCAGGCTTTGCTGGTCAAAGGTCGGACGAAAGCCGAGGTTGGTCACTGCAGGATGTCGTTCATCATTGACCCATGCCCAGGTGGCGTAAACACCGCCGGCCGGCAGCAGTTGTTCTTCCCAGAATTGCACATTGGCGGTAGGGTAACCCAGTTCTTTGCCGCGCCCATCACCGTGAATCACACTGCCGCCGATGCGGTAATAACGGCCTAACAGGCGAGCCGCCTGACGAACTTCTCCTTTTTGCAGGTGGTCGCGAATCAGGCTGGAGGAAATTCGCTCGCCGTGCAGTACGATTGGCTCAACCACCTGTAATTCATACCCCAATTGTTGGCCAATTTCTCGCAGGCGCTGTAAATTACCCTCTCTGCCTTTGCCTAGGGCAAAATCTGTGCCGGCCAGCAATTGACGGATTTCAAATCGGGAAGATACCCAGCGCATGAATTCTTCCGCACTCAGGCTGGCCATTTGTAGAGTAAACGGCAGGGTAATGACCATCTCCACACCTGCCTCTCCCAGCAGGCGGGCGCGTTCTTGCGGGGAGGTGAGGTAACGGGGCTGGTCAATTTTGCCCAGCACTACTGCCGGGTGGGGGTGAAAGGTGATGACCAGACTGGCAGCGGAATTTTTACGCGCACCTTCCACAAGACGTTGGAGAATGGCCTGATGTCCGAGATGGACTCCATCAAACACACCAATGGTCAGCCAGACGGGCGAGGAAGGGGCTTCATCAAAGGAAGAGTAATGCTGCATGATCACCTGTAAAGGAAGTCTCAAATGACTTTTCAGCCGGCATGGCAGCAGAAATTTCAATCAAGACGGGCTATTGGTAGAAAACTTTTTTGGGCTGCCACTCGCTGGTAGCGGGATCAAATTCCAGCAGAGCGATCAATTCTCCCTGTTCGCTGATACCGCGCGCCATTTTCCCAACACCGGCTTTACCCGGAATGCGGTGTCCGTGCCGGACAGCATCTACCTGTTCGCCGGTCAATTCCACCGAAGGCCAGTCAGAAAGCGCTTCAGCAGCCGGGATGAGGTATTGATACCAGGTGCCCTGTTCAAACGATTCTCTCAACTTGCGCAGTGGCACGGCATCCCGCAGGGTGAAACGGCCGCTTTTGGTACGCCGCAGGCCGATGAGATGCGCCCCACAGCCCAGCATCTTGCCCAAATCATTGGCCAGTGAACGGATGTAGGTGCCGCTCGAACAATACACATCAATGACGGCTTCGGGAGGCGCCCATTCCAGCAGTTCCAGTGAGTAAACCGTTATTTTACGCGGCTGCAGGTCTATTTCTTCCCCTTCGCGCGCCATTTCGTAGGCTTTGCGGCCTTTTACTTTAACGGCTGAATAGGGAGGTGGCACCTGTTCGATTTCCCCGATGAAGGATTGCAAGGCAGCAACAAATTGCTCTTCGGTGATATTCACCGGATTATTGGTCAGAATTTTACCATCGGCGTCATACGTATCTGTGGTCGTACCCAGTTGGATTACTGCCTGATAGCGTTTATCGGAAGCGGAAACATATTCCGAAAGACGGACGGCAGGCCCTAATAAAACCACCAGCACACCTGAAGCGCGCGGATCTAAAGTGCCGGTGTGACCCGCGCGGCGAATGCCAGTACCACGCCGGATGATCTGGACAATATCATGCGAGGTGTAACCTACCGGTTTGTCAACTACCAGTACGCCAGAGATGGTGTTATTCGGGTTGGTGTTTTCGTTCATTTTTTACAATTCCTGGCAAAAGGATGTTTCCCCTTGATTATTCAGAGTTGTTAATGCTGCTGATAAAATCTTCCGTTGCGGCCAGTACCTTTGCCTGCACCTCTTCAAGACTGCCAGCAATTTCGGCACCGGCTGCAGCCGGGTGACCCCCACCGCCGAATTGAGCGGCAAGTTTAGATACATCCCACCCCGGTTGGGCGCGCCATGAAACTTTGACATGATCATGTTTTTGTTCATTAAACAAGATGGCAATATCACATTCGCTAATGCTGGAAAGCAAATTGGTCAAATCAGCGTCATCGCTGCCATTATACCCGACTGTGCGCCGATCTGCCTGAGTTAAGGTTGACCAAATGATGCGTCCTTTTTTCTGTAAGGTGGAAAGACCCACACCCCAATAACGTGCTTCTTCGAAAGAGCGTTGAATCAAACCCCGGTAGTACAATTCCGGCAGATTGGCGCCTTTTTCCATTAAATCGGCGGCAATGCGCAGGGCTTTGGGGTTCATGTTCGAGGTGCGAAAACCAATTGTATCGGTGATGATGGCTGTCAGAAGGGCTTCGGCCACCGGCAGGGTGATTTCCAGACCAATTTGCGGCAAAATTTCTGCCAGAATAGCCGCAGTTGCCACCGCTTCGGGATCCACCCAGTTGAGCCGCGCATAACCGGGGTTGGTAATGTGGTGATCAACCTGAATATCCGGCTGGTGATTGTTGAAAGCCGCGCCGATTCGTTTGAGGTCGGCGGCATCTACCACGATGAAGGTGTCGAATTTTCCCCTGGGCTGACGGACGATCTGGCGGCTGCCGGGTAGGTGAAGCATGTTTTGAGGCACCGAATCGCTTAATGCCATGACCACTTCTTTACCGGCCTGCTGTAAGGCCAGCCCAAAACCCAGCATGGAACCAATGGCATCTCCATCGGGCCGGATATGGGAGGTGATGAGGATGCGCTGCGCATCTTGCAGGGTTTGGCGGATCGCCTGCAGGGTTTGAGGGTCAGTCATTTTCATCGTCCTCACCTCGTTCGGATTCGGGGGAAGCGGGAGTTTCGCCACGCAAAGAAGCCAGCAGGCGTTCGATCCGGTCGGCCCGTTCCGGTGTGGGATCCCAGTGGAAGCGCAGGCGCGGGAAGACACGCAGTTCGATCCGGTCGGCCAGCGTGCGGCGGATATAGCCGGAAGCGCTCTGCAAGCCATCCAGCACTTCCGCTGCTCGCTGACTGCCTTCCACAGCCGAGACATAAATATCGGCGTAAGCCAGTTCGCGATCCACTTTCACATCGGTAATGGTAATGCCGGTCAGGCGTGGATCGCGAATTTCACCCATGACCAGCATTTCGGAAAGGTCCTGACGAATTCGATCGGCAATGCGTTGAAGTCTGAGTTTAGAGGGCATCGTTCATTTCCCCTTGGTTTTCGTGAGCAGGCTTTAATTGCCTTTTTCGAAAATATAACATTCGATTTCATCCCCAACAGCAATATCATTGAAGTTCTTGAAGGCGGCACCGCATTCAAAGCCGTTGCGCACTTCGCGGACATCTTCTTTTTCGTGTTTGAGGGAGGCAAATTCCCCTTCATAAATGATCGTGCCATTGCGACGGATGCGCACTTTGGCGTTGCGGCGGAATTCACCGCTCAATACCCGGCAACCGGCCACCACACCAATTTTCGAAATGCGGAAAGTTGCCAGCACTTTACCCTGCCCGATGATCACTTCCTTAACCTCCGGTTCAAGCAGGCCTTTCATGGCTTTTTCGATATCCTCGGTCAGGCGGTAGATAATATCATACAGCCGGATGGAAACGCCTTCACTTTCGGCCAGGCGGCGTGCTGCAGCATCTGCCTGAACATTGAAGCCGACGACGATGGCATTGGAAGCGGCAGCCAGCATCACATCATTTTCGCTGATGTTGCCAGTTTCGGCATGCAGGATATTGATGCGAATTTCGCCGCCTTTTCCCAGTTCATTCAATGACGAGATAATCGGTTCCAGAGAACCCTGCACATCGGCTTTGATGATCAGGCGCAGTTCGTGGTCTTCCCCGGCCTGAACTTTCTTGAATAATTCTTCAAGGCTGGCTTTGGGGGCAGAAGCCAGGCGTTTTTGTTGCTGCTGGAGGCGTTCTTCAACCACGGCACGAGCCTCACGTTCGGTTTCATAAACCAGAAACAGCTCGCCAGCATCGGGCACATCGTTCAATCCCATGATTTGAACCGGTGTGGAGGGGCCGGCTTTTCGCAGTTTGCGACCGCGGAAGTCGAACATGGCGCGGATGCGCCCATAGGCTTTGCCGGCGACGACAAGATCACCGGTTTCCAGTGTTCCGTTATACACCAGCAGGGTGGCCACCACACCTTTGGCGCGGTCAACTTTGGCTTCAATGACGGTGCCAAAAACCCGCCCATTCGGATTGGCTTTGATATCCAGTGTATCGGCGACCAGTAAGATGGCTTCCAGCAGGTCATCAATACCCTTGCGGAGTTTGGCAGAAACCGGAACGACCATTGTATCTCCGTCCCAGTCATCGGGCACCAGTCCCACCTCGGCGAGCTGCTTCTTTGTAAAGTCGGGGTTAGCGTCGGGGCGGTCAATTTTGTTCATGGCTACGATGATCGGCACGCGTGCCGCGCGGGCGTGGGCAATTGCCTCTCTGGTTTGCGGCATTACGCCGTCGTTGGCAGCCACCACCAGCACGACGATATCCGCTCCCTGCGCACCGCGCGAGCGCATGGCGGTAAAAGCGGCGTGGCCGGGAGTATCCAGAAAAGTGATTAAACGGTTTTTATGTTCCACCTGATAAGCGCCGATGTGCTGGGTAATGCCACCGGCTTCCCCGCCGGCTACATTGGTATCCCGAATGGCGTCCAGCAGAGTGGTTTTGCCGTGATCAACATGGCCTAAAATGGTTACTACCGGCGGGCGGTCTTGCAGGGCTTCGGGCTTTTCTTTGGCGATCAATTGCCGCCAGAGCGGAATTTCGCCCACTTCCTTTTCTACGACTTCTTCATAAACTTCCGGCTGGGCTTCAAAACCCAGTTCGGAAGCGACCACAGCGGCTGTATCGAAATCAATTTGCTGGTTAATATTCGCCATCACCCCATTCGACATCAGGATTTTAATGACTTGAATGGGGCTGGCCTGCATGCGTTGTGCAAGGTCACGCACCGTAATAGTGGTTGGCAATTCAATTGTCTTGGACCCATTATCGCTCATAGTGCACCTCTTTCATGTGGTTTTTCCCTGCTTCCCCTGTGGATCGTTGCCTTTTGCTGGTGTGTGGGTTGACCGGGGAAAGGGCTTGATTCGGGTCTTGAGCGGTAGAAGGGTCGCCGAGAGTTTTCCTTCTGCTTGCTCTTTCCTCAAAAAACAGGATACGGATTCAGGCTACATGGCTTTCTTCCGGCAGGGTTTGCATATATTCGGTAAGAATCATCCGTTCCTGTTCGGTCAACTCGGTTTTTAAGGCGTGGGCCAGGGCACCCTTGAGGGCGCGTTCCCAGCATTGGCGATCCTCATGAACGTACGCGCCGCGGCCGGCGAGTTTCCCTGTTGGATCTATCTGCACTCCTTGCGGGGTGCGGACAATCCGGATCAGCACTCTTTTTGCCATCACCTGACGGCAACCCACACAAGTGCGCTGGGGAATATGTTTCGTTCGTTGAGCTGGTTTCTTTGCCACCTTTCCTTCTCAAAAGATCATCAAAAACGGCTTATACATCCCAATCCCAACCATCGTCACCGCGGCGGTGTTTCTTGCGAACGATGATGGTGTCGCGGTCGGGGTCATACTCAATTTGAGTGTGCTTTTTCTTCTTCTTACCTTTCTTTTTCTCTTTACGGCCAGGAACTTCTTCGCTCTCTTCTTCGTCCTCAAAAACCGTTTCGTCAATTGCGGTCAGTTTCAAGTCGAAGATTTGCTCGAAGGAAGGTTCTTCTTCCTCAACTTCTTCTTTGACGGTTTCTTCTTCGGTTTGCAACGTAACTGCTTCGGGTTCGATTTCAGCCGGTTCAATCAAGGATTCGATTTCACCAACCGATTCAAGGCCGGCTTCAACCGTCTCTTCGATGGCTTGCGCGGTTTCTGATGGAATCGGCGCGGCCTCCACGGCTGGGGCGGTTTCTTCAACAACCTGCCGGGCAGCCATTTGCTCGTCCAGTCTGGCCATCAGTTTTTGAATTTCCTGCATGGCGCGCGGTCCGATGCCGTTCAAGCGCAGAATTTCATCGGCGTTGATTTTCATTTGAACCGCCATTTCGCCAACGGTGCTGTAACCCGCTTCCTGAAGGATGTAGGCTACATGTTCCGGCAAGCCGCTATCCAGAATATTGATATTGAAGGATTCGGGCGGCACCTGCGCTTTTGCTTTTTCGAACTGACCTTCGCTAACCTTTTCGGCTTCGGCTTTGCGGGTGGAGCGACGCTCGACCCGATCCACAAAGCGTGCCATGAGATCGTATTCCTCAGGCTGAAGCGGCCGCCCTTCGGCTTTGCGGGCCAGCATATCCTCAACCTTGCGCATCGTTTCGGCTTCCTGAGCGGCTAGTTCGGCAAGGGTTTCATCTTTCTGAAGTTTATAGAGAGCATCGGCGGCGGCTTCGGGCAGGCTTTTGATATCAATGCGCCAGCCGGTAAGTTTGGCTGCAAGCCGGGCATTTTGACCGTCCCGACCGATTGCCAGACTTAACTGGTCTTCCGGCACCACTACGGTGGCGGTTTTTCCGCTGGACTGCTGTTCGTTGAGGTAAACGCCGCTCACCCGTGCCGGACTGATGGCCTTGGCGATGAAAACAGCCGGATCGGGGTTCCATTCGATGACATCAATTTTCTCATCGTGCAGTTCGCGGACGATGGCTTGAATGCGCACGCCGCGGATACCCACACACGCCCCTACCGGGTCAATGCCGCTCTGGGTTGCCGAAACGGCCACTTTGGCTCGCTCTCCCGGCTCGCGGGCAATGGAGCGGATTTCCACAATGCCGTGATAAATTTCAGGGACTTCATTTTCCAGCAGGCGGCGCAGAAAATTGCGGTGAGTCCGCGAAAGAATGATCTGCGGCCCGCGGCTGTTATCTTTGACTTCGGCTACCAGCGCGCGTACCCGGTCGTGGATGCGGAAACGTTCCCCGGGGATCATTTCCTTGCGCGGCATGGTGCCTTCCGCTTTCATTTCCAATCCAATGGTCAGCCCTTGCGCGCTAACGGCTTGCACAACTCCGCTGACAATTTCGCCGAGTTGTTTCTGGTAATAATTCAACTGCGCCTGACGCTCTGCATCACGAATGCGTTGCTGGATGACCTGACGCGCAGTTTGAGCAGCCACCCGCCCGAAATCGCGGGGTGTGCTTTCGACCACAATCATGCCGCCTAATTGAGCGTTGGGGTCAATTTTGCGGGCTTCTTCCAGACTCACTTCTGTGCGCGGGTCTTCCACCTCTTCGACGATTTCTTTTTCGGCAAAGATGGTTACTTTGCCGGTTTCAATATCCACTTTGGCTTCCACGTGTTGAGCATTGGACGCATTTACCGCGCGGCGGTAGGCTGAAACCATTGCCGATTCCAGTGCTTTGAGGATGACTTCTTTTGGAAGTTGTTTCTCTTCCAACACTTCATTGAAAGCGAGTGTAAATTCGTTCTTCATGTTTCTGCTTTCTCCAGATAGTTACGGTTACTAAGCAGAAAAGTGGGGGTTGCCCACTTTTCGATGCACTCTACATTCTATTGCCTTGCCGGATTGATTTTATCACAGGTTTTGTTAACAGGCAAGATTTTCAGGTTAATGGTTGGATTAAAACTTTTGACAAAAATGCGCATTCTCAGGTATCCTTAGAGATGGATGGGAGGAGAGCGTGACCATCATTGAAGATACATGGTTCAAAGTGGGTGATTTGAATATCCATTGCTTTGTAGCAGGGGAGGATGGCGAAGCGGTGGTACTGCTGCACGGCGGCGGCACCGATTCGGCATGGCTTTCGTGGCAGCCGGTCATTCTGGCCCTTTCCACCCGTTTTCGGGTAATTGCCCCTGATTTGCCGGGTTACGGCAAAAGCGATACTCCCCATGTTCAATATTCATTGAATTACTACATTCAATTCCTGCATCAGTTTTTAGAGCGCTTGGAACTTGAACGCGTCTCACTGGTTGGTGTTTCCATGGGAGGGGGTATTGGCATTGGTTTCGCGCTGGCATACCCTCAACGGGTTCAAAGGCTTGTGCCGGTGGATAGTTACGGTATTCAACGCCAGTACCCCGGCGGGTTCTGGGGGTATTATCTGGTACGCATGGAATGGCTCAACCGTTTTTCATGGTGGCTTTTGAGGCGTAACCGTAATCTGGTGCGTTCATCGCTTCAACAGATTTTTTACGATCCCAATGCTCTCCCCGAAACGCTGGTCAACGAAGTGTTCGAGGAGGTTCATCGTCCGAAGGCAGGCATGGCATTTCGCTCGTTTCAACGCTTTGAGGTGCTTCGGCATGGCCTCCGCACGGTATATCTTGACCGTTTGAGCGAAATCGAGGCTGAGACGCTGTTCATTCACGGCGAGCAAGACCGTCTGGTACCTGTGGAATGCGCCCGTGAAGCCCATGCTCATCTGCCGGCTTCCCGTCTGGAGGTGATTGCTGATTGCGGCCACTGGCCTCAGCGGGAAAAGCCCGATGAGTTTAATCGCATTTTGCTGGATTTTCTGCTCACCTCTTGAATTTCAAAAAAATCAAACCAGGGAAGAGGATGAAGAGATGAACGATCAGTACTTATGGTGGCGGGATGGTGTCATTTATCAAATCTATCCGCGTTCCTTTGCGGACAGCAACGGAGATGGTATTGGCGATTTGAACGGCATCCGTGAGCGATTGGATTATCTGGCGGAACTGGGGGTGGATGCCATCTGGCTTTCCCCAATTAACCCCTCCCCGGATGTGGATTTTGGATACGATGTCAGTAATTATCTCGATGTGGATCCCAAATTCGGCACGCTGGCGGATTTTGACCGGCTGGTTGCAGATGCGCATCAGCGCGGCATCCGTATCATTCTGGATCTGGTGCTGAATCATACTTCCGACCAGCACCCATGGTTTGTTCAATCTCGCAGCAGCCGCGATAATCCCTACCGGGATTATTACCTGTGGCGCGATCCTGCACCGGGGGGCAAACCACCGAACAACTGGCAGTCCATTTTTGGGGGCAGTGCATGGGAATATGATGCCCAGACCGGGCAGTATTATTACCACATGTTTTATAAGGAACAGCCGGATGTCAACTGGCGTAACCCGCAGGTCCGAAAAGCTCTGCTGGATGTTTTTCGCTTCTGGTGTGACCGCGGCGTGGATGGCTACCGGTTGGATGTGTTCAATATGTACTTCAAGCATCCCGATTTTCCGGATAACCCCCCGGCCGTTGGTTTGCGGGGTTTTGACCGCCAGAAGCACATTTACGATTGTGACCAGCCGGAGATGTTCCCCCTGCTTCAGGAAATCCGCACCATTCTCGATTCCTATCCAGAAAGGTTTGCGGTTGGTGAAACCTTCCTTTCCACGCCGCAAAAAGCGGCTTCGTATTGCGCTCCCGGTTTATTGCATACGGCTTTTGATTTTACCTTTCTCCATTGCCCCTGGAAGCCGGCCTGTTTCCTGAAAGCCATTCAGGATTGGGAACAGGCCTTGCAGCCCCATGGATGGCCTACCTATGTGCTGAACAACCATGATACACCGCGTTCGGCTACCCGCTATGGCCAGGGTGAAGAGGATGACCGTTTGGAGGTAGCAGCAGCACTGCTGCTTACCCAGCATGGCACGCCTTTTCTCTACTATGGTGAGGAAATTGGCATGCGGGATATTCCAATTACTTCAAAGGAAATGGTTCAGGATCCGGTGGGCAAACGTTTCTGGCCGCTGTATAAAGGGCGGGATGGCTGCCGCTCACCGATGCAATGGGATGGTAGTGCGAACGCCGGTTTTACACAGGGGCGGCCGTGGCTGCCTGTGCATGAAAATTACCGTCAACGCAATGTGTCTGCACAGAAAAATCAGCCGGATTCGTTGTACCACTTTTACCGCAGGTTGATTCAACTACGCCGCGAATATCCGGTGTTGAGAAACGGTCTCTTTCAGCCCTTGACTTTCGAACCGCAACGGCTGCTGGCGTACCTGCGTCAGAATGCCGAACAAACCGTGCTGGTGGCATTGAATTTTGGCAAACGGCCGGTGCGGCTGGCTTTGGGTGATGTGGTGAGACGGGCAGGTTGGAAACTGCTTCTTTCCAACCGCCGAGACCATCTCCCTCCCCTGAAAGAAGGGCTTCTGCTGCCCCTTGAAGGGTATGAGGTGTTGATTCTATTGCAGGAAGGCTGAAGCAAGCGGGCTGATTTATTCTTCTTCGCCGGTGGTTTCGCCCAGCACTTCCAAATCGAAGGGCACACCGACCTGTTCACCGGCTTCGCGCAAGCCTTTGACCACTTCCACGAGAAGCGGAATACCGCGCTTGCGATTCAGCGCTTCCAGTTCGAATTCTTTTTCACCATGAATGTAGATGCGTTCCTGCCCTTCGGCTTTGGGCGCATTCTTCAGCGTTTGAATCAGGCGATCCAGATCGGCTTTGAATTCCTGCGGGTCACGGAAGGCATCAATGCGGATGGCGGCAAAGAAATGGCCGACATTGGCGGGTTGGTCTTTGCCGACTGAACCGACCAACGGCCCGGTTGCAGCGCCTGAGAGCACACCGGAGAATATATCCACCCACAACGCCAGCCCGTATCCTTTGTAGCCGCGCATCAGGTCGGTGCCGCCCAGCGGGAGCAAGGCGCCGCCCTGCAGCACGGCTTTCGGGTCGGTGGTGACATGGCCGTTCTGGTCAATTCCCCAGCCTTCGGGTATCCTTTCACCGGCTTTATCATAAACCGTAATTTTACCGATAGGTACGATGCTGGTTGCCATATCCAGCACGTAAGGGCGTTCGTTGAGGGCCGGGGCGGCCACAGCAATAGGATTGGTGCCGAGGACGCGCGTCCGCCCGTAGGTGGGCGCAACCAGCGGTTGAGCATTGGTAAAGGAAATGCCGATCATATCATGGGGCAGTGCCATCATGGCGTAATAACCGGCGATGCCGTAATGATTGCTGTTGCGCACAGAAGCGAGGGCGACACCACTTTCTCTGGCTTTCTGGATGACCCGCTGCATGGTGTGATAGCCGACGACCATTCCCAAACCGTTTCCCCCATCCACCAGCAGGGTAGTTGGTGTTTCGCGCACGGTTTGAAAGGGCGAAGCCGGGTCAATCAGCCCTTTCAGGATGCGGCTGCCGTAGTAACTGTGCAGGCGGATGATGCCGTGCGAACTGACGCCGCGCAAATCGGCTGAAATCAAAACATCGGCAGCGATGCGGGCGTGCTCTTCGCTCACCTTCAGGCGGGTGAAGAAGCGGATGATGTATTCTCTTAAATCTTCGGCACGAAATAATTGAGCAAGCGGCATGGTCGGACACCTCCTGACTGGCGAAAGAATGGGGTTTTACACGTCCAGATTGCGGACGCTGCGGGCGTGAGTGGTGATGAAGCGGGTGCGGGGCGGGACGGCTTCACCCATCAGCATATCAAAGGTGCGGTCTGCAGCGGCAGCATCTTCGATGCTGACGGAGAGTAAAGTGCGGTTGGCCGGGTTCATGGTGGTTTCCCACAACTGTTGAGGGTTCATTTCACCCAAACCTTTATACCGCTGAATGGACACCTTATCCGCAGAAACCCCCAATTCCTTGAGAGCCTTATCCTTTTCCGCTTCGGTATAGACATATTTGACCTGATTCTTGTAGGCGATGCGGTAGAGCGGGGGTTGAGCAATATACAAATGGCCGGCTTCGATGAGAGGCTGCATGTAGCGGAAGAAGAAAGTCAGCAGCAAGGTGCGAATGTGACTGCCGTCCACATCTGCATCGGTCATGATGATCACCCGCCCGTAGCGCAGACCGGCGAGGTCGAAATTTTCACCGATGCCGGTGCCCAGTGCGGATATCAGGGCTTTAACTTCGTTGTTGGAGAGGATTTTATCCAACCGGGCGCGTTCGGTGTTGAGGATTTTTCCGCGCAGCGGCAAAATGGCCTGAAAATGCCGGTCGCGCCCCTGTTTGGCAGAACCGCCCGCGCTTTCACCCTCGACGATGTACAGCTCGGTCTTGTTGGGGTCGCGTTCCGAGCAATCCGCCAGTTTGCCGGGCAGGGTAAGACTCTCCAGCGCCGATTTGCGGATGACCAGATCACGGGCTTTGCGGGCGGCATCCCGCGCGCGGGCCGAAGTAAGGCATTTCTGAACGATGGCACGGGCAGCGGATGGGTTTTCTTCCAGAAATGCGTAAAATGCCTCACCGACCACCTGCTGAACATAGGTTTGCACTTCCGGGTTCATCAGTTTGACCTTGGTCTGGCTTTCGAATTGCGGATCGGGGTGCTTGATGCTGACAATGGCGGTCATACCCTCGCGGGTATCATCGCCGGTGAAGTTGGGATCGGCATCCTTCAATAAACCGTTGCGGCGGGCATAATCGTTGATGACACGGGTGATTGCCGCCCGCAAGCCGGTCATGTGAGTACCGCCGTCAATGGTGTTGATGGTATTGGCAAAGGAATAAACCGACTCGGCATAGGCATCGGTGTATTGAACGGCAACTTCAATGCCGATGTTTTCCACCTCTTTTTCGACAAAAAAGACGGGATGCAGGGTGGTGCGGTTGCGGTTCAGGTAACGCACAAAGGAAATGATACCGCCTTCGAAGAAAAAGGTCATCTCGCGGTTGCTGCGCTCATCCACCAGCCGGATTAACACCTTGCGGGTGACAAAGGCCATTTCGCGAAACCGCTGGGTAAGCGTTTCGAATTTGAAATCCAAATCGTCCTTGAAAATCTCACGGTCGAACTTGAATGTGGTGGTTGTGCCGGTCTGCTTTGGATCGCATTTACCGATCACCTTGACGGCTTCCTGCGGTACACCGCGTTCGTAACGCTGGAAGTAGCGTTGACCATCGCGGCAAACGACCACTTCACACCATTCCGAAAGGGCATTGACAGCCGAAACACCTACACCGTGCAGACCGCCGGAAACTTTGTAACTGGAATGGCTGAACTTGCCGCCGGCGTGCAGGGTGGTCATAACCACTTCCAGAGCCGATTTTTTCTTTTCCGGATGGATATCCACGGGGATGCCCCGTCCGTTATCTTCCACAGTCACGGAGCTGTCCGGGTGAATGGTTACAATAATGCGGTTGCAGAAGCCGGCCAGGGCTTCGTCAATTGAGTTGTCAACTACCTCATAAACCAGATGATGTAAGGCTTTCAGATCGGTGCCGCCAACATACATGCCCGGCCGGCGGCGGACGGCTTCCAGACCTTCCAGCACCTGAATATCTTTTGCGCCGTAAGAAGAAAGATCAATTGATTGAGCCACAGATAAACCTCCAAAAAATCTTAACGCCTTAACCTTCCCCCTGAAAAAATAAGGGAAGGAATCGAGTTGTTATGCTTGCTGCACCATTCTCGCACTTTGCTGACGAATAAGCTCTATCAGCCAGCGCAAACCGCTGCGAAAGTAAATGAAACTGGCTGCCAGCAGACTGGTGTAAATGAAAGCATGTCCCAGTATTCCTACCAGCGTGAGCCACGAATTGGTGGGCGGTACCTTCCAGAGTATATCCATACCCTGCGCGATGAGAATCGCTACCACCAGGAAGAGACTGCTGCCGGTCAGATGATTGCGTACCAGACGCACACTGGTCAGAACGGAAACCATTAAACTACGCTGCCCAAGGAAGATACTGTGAGGGGTGAAAATCAGCGGTATGAACAGCCAGATCATTAAAAAGATCACTGCCAAAAGCGCGATACTGCCCAAACTGGTGTTGATCATTGCCAGCAGCGAAACGATAAACGAAGCCGGCACGCTGACGAGAAGAACGGCAATCAACAGAGTCAGGATGAACACAGCACATAAGCCGGTCTGGATAAGGAAGCCTTTGAATTCGAATTTGAGGGTTGTCTCGGCGGATGAACGAGCCAGCAGGTTTAAGAAGTAGCACCCCAGCACAAAGCCGCCGATCAGAAAAAGCAGCCAGAGCGCGAATGCTGCCGCGAACGACGGTACCTCGACGATGCGGTGAGCGCCGAAGGGTGTTGATTCCAACGGCCGGTTGGCCATCAGACTCGGTAAACCGATGGGAAAAGTTTGCAGCGCACCGGCAAGATTGAAGGATTTGAGATTTTCAATCCACAGAGTGAACAACCCATTCATTTGAGCAGCAATCTCGGCAGAGGCGATGCGGTTGAAGTAATCGGTGTATTCCTTCAACACGGGCGAAAACAAGGCGTCCACGCGGAATTGCGGACCAAGCCAGAGGAAAACATCCAGTAAAACGGGCAGCAAAATTAGATAAATTTTGCTGGCAACCGTATTGAAGCCGGCACTGAGTGCAGGAATCAGGCGCGGCGGGCCGCTCAGGTTTAAATCTGCTTCCGCTGTCATAACAAATGTATTTTACCATACTCATCCTCTCTGGCAGGGATTACGCGACGGCGGTAAAATCGGATTATGCAATCCCACCGTCATTTACCGGATGTGAACCGCTTGAGTGTGCTTGCGGCGGTCATTTTGCTGGGGTACGCTCTGACACCGTTCGTTACCCTGCCGGAGCGATTGATCAGCCTGCAATTGCCGGGCTTTTTGTTTGAGGTGCGGTTGAATTTTTCCACCATCGTGGCCGTTTTGGTTTCCCTGATTGCTGCTGCCGGTACCGACTGGCTCATCCAGACTCACCCACACCTGGAAGGCAAGATACGTCTGCCGCATTGGCTGTTGCCGGCACTGACGGCCTGGGCCATCGGCGTGCCGCTGACCACTCTTCAAGTCGGCGTGGAATGGTGGGTGGTGTTTACGCTGGGCGGCGTGCTGTTCTTAATGGTAGTGCTGGCTGAATACATTGTCGTTGATGCGCAGGATATCCGCCATGCCCCGGCTTCGATTGGATTGACGGCTGTGTCTTTTGCTTTGTATCTGGTGTTAGCGGTCAGCGTACGGGCGGCCGGCCTGCGGCTTTATACCTTGATTCTCACGCTGGCACCTACTTTGTTTTTGATCAGCCTGCGTTCGCTCTACCTGCGCAGCGGCGGGAAGTGGTATATTAACTGGGCAGCAGGCATCGCGCTGGTCGTCAGTCAACTGGCGGCCGGGCTGCATTATTTACCGCTAACTCCCTTGCGTTTTGGTTTATGGCTGCTGGCGGCAGCCTATGGGCTCACCAGTCTGGCAGCCGGTATAGAAGAAGGCCGCAGTTTGCGGTTGGTTTGGATTGAGCCGCTGGTAATGGCGGTGGTGCTTATTGGGGTTTCTCTGCTGGTGAGGGTGTAATTGGAGCATCTGATTTTATCGAAAGAACATCTGAAACAGATGGAAAACCACATCATCCAAAATTTACCGGAAGAGGCATGTGGAATGTTGGGGGGGAGAGATTCGCAGGTTGAGGTGGTTATTCCCATCACCAATCAGGCTCACAGCCCGGTGAAATATTTTATGGAACCGGTTGAGATGTTGAAAGCGTTTGAATGGCTGGAACAACACGGATTGGAAATGATTGCCACTTTTCATTCTCATCCTATGGGGCCGCTTCATCCCTCAGAAACGGATATCCGTGAATTTTATTACCCCGGTACGGCGATGTTGATCTGGGCGCCGAAAGAGGGAGTTCAATGGGTGGTGAGAGGGTTTGTGATCGAAGGGTCTGGGTATCGTGAAATTCCAATCTTATTTCAAAATCGTAACCCGGAAGTAGAATCAGGGTTATAAATTGCTGGAGGAAGAACAATGGAAGGCTGGTTGACAATAGCAGTAGTACTGGCGGGGGCTTATATTATTGGTTCGGTGCCGTTTGGTCTGGTAATCGTTTGGATTGCGCGCGGTAAAGATCTGCGCCAGATTGAAAGCGGAAGAACGGGCGGCACCAACGCCATGCGGGCAGCCGGTTTTCTGGCCGGGTTATTCACCGCTATTTTCGATATTCTCAAAGGCTCTGCCGCAGTCTGGCTGGCGGCCTATGTATTCCCCGAACTGGTTTGGGTGAGGGCTTTAGCCGGTCTGCTGGCGATTCTGGGTCATAACTACTCCGTCTTTTTAATCGAATCGCGGGCGAAAGGCGGCATTCGGCTGCGCGGTGGCGCAGGCGGCGCTCCTGCTTTTGGGGCAACTTTAGCGCTGTATCCACCTGCCGCACTGATCATATTCCCCTTGAGCCTGCTGGTTTATGTGGGCATCGGCTATGCTTCGGTGACCACGATGAGCATTGCATTTTTTGCGAGCATAATTTTTCTGATTCGTGCGCTTCAGGGGCTTTCCCCATGGGAATATGTTGGCTTTGGCGTGGGGGCGCTGGCAGCGGTGCTCTGGTCACTGCGTCCAAACATCGAAAGATTACGCAACGGCACCGAAAGAGCAGTGGGGCTGCGGGCGTACTTCCACAAGCGGAATACTCAACCCTCTGAAAATCAAAAAGGCGGCTCGCTCAAGACGAACCGCCGCGGTCAGGAACACGCCTGAGGCGGGAATTTCAATCCGCCGGGGTAATGACCACACCTTCTTCGGCTGCAATTTGCTTGAAGAGGAAACGTACATTCCTTTTGTGCAATTCCTCCGCCAGACCGCCGAGGTAAACACGGCTTTTGCCGCACGATTCGATATCAATGGCAGGCAGAACTTCCAGCGGGTTTTTTCGGCGTATGGCCGCTTTGACTGATTTTCGGACGTTATTGAGATAATTCAGGTTTTCCTGAACGGCATCGTCAATTTCGCCGCGCAGAATAATATCCCCATGGCCCTGAATGATGTTTTCCAGGCCCATTTTACCGATCTTGCGAATGGTTTCGCTCATCATGTCCAGATCGCCATCCACAATATACGGCAATGGCATAAATGCATCGCCCGCAAAGAGGACACGATCTTCTTCCACCAGTACCGATATACCATCGCGGCTGTGGCCGGGAGTGGGCGTCAAGATGAGGTTCTTTTTACCGATTCGCAGAGAAAGATCGCCGTCTTCAAAAGTCAGGTGGGGATAGATCAACTTAACCTGCCGAAAAGCAGCATTTTGGCGGCGAGCCGATTCGAGCGAAGCCGGTCCGCGCAATTCCATCAATTCCCGGCAAAGAGCGTGAGAAATAACCGTCGCGCCGGGGAAAAAACAATTCCCCCAGGAATGATCGGCGTGGTAATGGGTATTGATTACATAGCGCACCGGCACGCCGAGGGTCTCTTCGATGAATGAACGCATTGCCAGCGTTTCTTCAGGGATGGCCAGCGTATCAATCACCACTGCCCATTGAGGACCGGTGATCGCACCTGCGGTTACCTGTGCGTAGATTTCACTTTGAAACCAGTAAACATTTTCTGAAATGCGCTCGCGCTGCATACCTGCTCCAGGGGTTGGATTTAGGAATTCTCCAAAAATTCAAGCCAAAAGAATAGCATAAAAAAAGCCAAATGTCAAAAAACCAAAGTAATAATAAGGAAGCTTAATGCCTGGGGGGGAGGAGTGGAAAGCGAAGCAAACCTTTGCGGTACAGATAGAAACCGGCAGCACCCACCAGTGCTATCTCTGTGATCAGTGCAGCAAGAAAGTATTGCCAGTAATTTCTTACAAAGTTAAAAGAGGCAAACGGGTTTTCTTCTTCCGCCGGAGGCAGAGTGGTGTTTGTGGAAGTGATTTGAGGACTCGGTCGTGCAGTTCCCCCCGGTGTCAGTTGCTCTGTGGTCGTGACCTGTGTCTGGCTGCCTTCGGGAGGAGGATAACCCTCACCTTCCGATGGCGGGGTAGCCGTTGCGCCTACAGGGTAGCCGCTGCCGGGGGACAGCGTGGTGCGTGGACTGGTTGTCAGGTTAGGGGTTACACTTCCGGTTCCCAGTGGGGCGGGATAGCCATCCAGTGTCGAGGTGGCGGTACGAGGGGTGCCTGCAAAGGGAGTAAACGTGCGGGTTGGAAAACGGGTGCGGGTGGGCGGCAAAGTGGGGGAGCGATATGGCACGGTGGGAAAAATGACTGGCGTGCGGGTGCGGGTGCGGGTTGGAATTGGGACGAAAGTAACCGTCCGGGTGGGGGTGAATTGAGTTCCAGTATTGGTGGAGGTGGGGGCGGGGCTGGCAGTTGGCGGTGGGGTTGGCGTCTGGCTGGGTGTTAGCTCTAAAGATGGCGTAGGGGGTAAGGTTGGAGTGGAGGTTGGCGTGGATTGTTGGGGAATGGCGCTGATCACTCCGCTGAAGGAGGATTCCTGGGTGGTGCTGACGATTTCCAGACGGTAATAGTAGGTCGTGCCGTTGGTCAAGCCGCTATCCACAACCTCATAGGAAGCCCCGCCAATGCCGGAACCGCGCCTTGGGATGAAAGCACTGATGCGGCTGAAACCGCCGCTTTCACTCTGGCTGCGCAGCAGGTAAAAACCGCTGGTGTTGACTTCGCTGGTGGTTGTCCACTGAATGGCGACCTGCGTATTCCCGGAAATGGCCGTAAATTGACTGAACACCACGCTGGAAGGCAGGGGCAGCAGACCGACGACGAAAGGAGTATAGTTGAGGTCATTGCTGGCGGCGGGTCTGCCCGTATTATCAATGGTTACCTGGATTTCTTTGAGCAGAGGGTCGCAAGTGGTGGTCTGCCCGCTGGCGCCGGCTGCCCCGCTGCCGGCCGGGTTTTGACCGGTGGTATCCCAGCCGTCCGTGACATTACCGGCGGGGTCATACCACCATAGAGGGAATAAAGCAACGTTACCACTGCCACAATAGGCACTGCTTTCAACCGTTGCCGTGCAGCCGCTGGTGGAATCATAGCGGAAAAACAGGTTCAGCAAAGAAGGGGGAATGGTCACATCGCTGGAAAGGAAAATATCATAATAACTTGAACAGGCGGTCAGGCTGCCCGGCAGACCGCCGGTGAAGGGGACATTATCGGGGCTGCCGGCACCGTGATTGACAATGTAAAGGTCAAAATCGGCGTCGGCGGGAGCGTGTTGAAATGCCACCTTGCCGTCGCCGGTGTAGGTTTTGGTTGATGTGACGGTTACTTTTTCAACGTTCACACCGGGCGCGTTACTGCGCTGCAATGCCGGTGCGCCAAGCCGTTTACCGGCGGTGTAAGTACATCCCGAAACTGCCGTGAGCGGATCAACTCCAAATCCCCAAAAGTTGTGATCTACCCGGCCTTTCGTGGCACATTCCACCTGAAAACCGCTGCGGTTTCCGTAAAAATTATTGGCGGTAGCGCGAACCGTGCCGCTGCCGGGGCCTGCCTCTCGCCAGACGGCGTAGCCGCTGTTGGCGGTGATGTGGTTATACAGCAGGGTGACATCACCGGTATTATCCAGAATACGCACGGCATCCTGACCGCCGGTCAGATCGTTGGAAATAAGGGAAACGGCTTGCGGGCTTTCCACCTGAACCAGCGTGCGGCTGGTTGCGGTGCAGGTACCGTCGTTAATGTTCAAATCGCGGATGGTTGCACCGGCAGTGATGCGCAGCATCGGCTGAGTGCAGTTCGTGCCAAGGTAGGTGATCTGAGCGTCGTTGACCCCCTGCAAAGTGTGCGGTTTGTCCACCAGTACAGCGTTATTCTTGATGAGGTAACTGCCGGTGACCAGAATTGTGGCAGGTTGAGCTGGCAGGGGGTGTGAGTCGATGGCGTCTTTCAGCCCTGTGCCGATTCCGCCGGGTAGATCTTCGGCGGAGTTGATGTAACAGGGCAAGGCAGCCCCGCAGGCAGCCGCATCGTTTGCCACGTAGATGGTATCAGCCGTTGGAATGACACCGATGCCCAAAAATGCCTGACTGGTCTGCTGCCAGCCGCTAACCGCGCGTTCAAATACCCGTACCAAAACCGAGCCACTGGTGGTTGCGGTGCTGCCAATTCGAAATGAAAAATCCAGCCAGTCGCCGAATGCGCCGGCTTCCAGAACGGCCTGTGCTCCGCCCAGCAGATTGTAACCGGCTGGCGCAGCGGCGCAGTTGCTGATGCCGGCCTGATAAGTTGTACCGGTCACGCCGCCCGTCAGTCCCATTCGCAAGTCCGTTGCCGACCAGTTGATGGGGGTATAAATGCACATTTGAACGTTTGCTTCCGGCGGCGGTAAATAGGCAATCAGGTCAAAAGAAGCGCGCAGGTTGAGCGTTTGTCCGGCAGCACAGCCGGCGGGCGGGCAGGCCGCCGGTGCCTGCAGCGTGAGGGTGGTGGATTGAATTGTTTGTGCCCGGCTGGATTGCGGCAGGCTCAGCAGAACAATCGTTATGAATGCCCCCAGCAGAAACCGCAATAAAATGGCGGATTGTGGGGACGAAAGCGTGAATGGTTGAGCGGTGAAATTTGGGGGTTTCATGAGCCTGCTTTGTCCTTTACAGACATGCCGGTTGGGTAATGTTGTTTTGATTATACCGTTCCTGTCAGGCAAAAATCAAACCGCAATTTTGGCGGGTTTGGAGGCCCTCCCTCTCCGTCTCAGTGCAGCACTTTGCTTAAGAATGCTTTGGTGCGTTCCTGTTTGGGGTTGGTAAACAGCACATCGGGCGGGGCTTCTTCCACGATTTGTCCCTCATCCATCAATATTGCCCGGTGAGCGGCAGCACGGGCAAACCCCATTTCATGCGAAACGACCACCATCGTCATTCCTTCCCGCGCAAGGGCAAGCATCACATCCAGCACTTCCTGAATCATTTCCGGATCGAGGGCGCTGGTGGGTTCGTCGAATAACATGATTTTGGGATTCATCGCCAGTGCGCGGGCAATGGCTACCCGCTGCTGCTGGCCGCCGGACAGCTGAATGGGGTAGTTGTTGGCTTTATCGGGAATGCCCACTTTATTCAATAAATCGAGCGCGATGCGGGTGGCCTCTTCCTTGCTGCGTTTGCGGACGATCCGCTGCGCCAGCAGAATGTTTTCCAGAACCGTCAGGTGCGGAAAGAGGTTGAACTGCTGGAAGACCATACCCACCTCGGTGCGCACGGTGTTGATGTTGGCAGCGGTATCTAAAGGAATGCCATCCACCACGATTTTTCCCTCATCGAATTCTTCTAAGCGGTTGATGCAGCGCAACAGGGTGGATTTGCCCGATCCCGATGGGCCGATGATGACCACCACCTCGCCCTTGTATACATCCAGATTGATACCGCGTAAGGCGTGAACATTACCAAATCGTTTGTGGACGTTTTCAATGTGAATAATCGGTTCGGAGGTCATTGCGTTTACCTCTCAATTTTAGTTTTTTGTTCGATGTAATGGACGATTCGCGCTGAGATGAGCGTCATCACCAGATAGAGCAGCGATACCATGATCCATGGCTGAATGGGAATGAAATTGGATGCCATGAACTCGCGCCCGCGGCGGGTGAGATCGGAAACGGCAACCACGCTGATCAGCGAAGTGTCTTTGAGCAGGGTAATGAATTCGTTGCCAACCGGCGGCAGGATGACGCGGATGGCTTGCGGCAGAATGACATAGCGCATGGCTTGAAAGTAAGTCATCCCCAGACTGCGGGCGGCTTCCATTTGGCCCTTGGGGATGCTTTGAATACCCGCGCGGTACACTTCACTCATGTATGCAGCGTAACAGATGGTCAGCCCCAGAATGGCCATGAAATTGGGGTCGGCTTTGTAATTGATTAACGCCGCATTGTTCAATGTGGTTCCCAAATTTTGTATGATCGGCGGAAAAGCAAAATACCAGAAGAGCAGTTGTACCAAAACGGGAATACCCCGGATGATTTCCACATAGACGGTAAAGATACCGCGTAATAACCATATTTTCGATAAGCGTGCCAGCGCAACCACCAGACCCAGAATCAGCACGAGAAAGAAGGAAATTACGGTTGTGCGAATTGTTACCCACACACCGTCTTGGACGAAAACGAGGATGCGTTGATAAGGATCGGGTTGGGTGATGACCAGAAAGACAATCAGGGCTGCAACACCAAGAACCAGCAGCCACCATTGGTCAAATTGAGTTTTTCGGGCAGGCGGGTTTACACTTTTAAGGGGTACGGTTTGCATGAGCGGCAATCTCCTTGGAGGGGAAGGGTGATTTTAGCGAATTAGCAAAGCACGGGCAGCGGCGTTTAGAGATACTCTGCCATCTGCCCGTGCTGATCATATCTTATAGATGCGGCCTACTCACCTGCCAGCCATTTCTTTTCGAGTTGAGAAATGACCCCTTCGTTTTTGAGCTCTGCCAGTGCGGCGTTGATCGGGGCGACCAGATCCTCGCGGTCTTTGCAAATGGCAATACCGTATGATTCATCGGTAAATACTTCGCCAACGGTGGTCAATTTATCGGGATTCTGGCCAATGAAGCCGAGGGCGGTGGGATAATCGGCAATGACCGCATCCACCTGGCCGTTGGCCAGATCGAGAAACGCCAGATCATAGGTGTCGTAGGGTTTGTAATTGACATTGGGGATGTTGCGGGCTTCAATCTCACCGGTGGTGCCCAGCTGAGCGGCAACCGTTTTGCCCGCCAGATCATCTTTGGATTTGATGCTCTCATCACCAATACGGATGACCACAATTTGACCGGCATTGATATACGGATCCGAGAAAAGCATTTGCTGTTTGCGTTCTTCGGTGATGGTAATGGCTGCAATGGCCAGATCAAACTGGCACTGAGAAAGGCCGGCCAGCACCGAGTCAAAGGGCAAATTGCTCCATTCCAGTTGAAAGCCGGCTTTTTCGGCAATTGCTTTCATCAATTCAACATCGAAGCCGGTCAATTCTTTGGTGGCTTCATCCACCGTTTCAAAAGGCGGGAAGGTGGCATCGGTGGCGACCCGCAGTGCGCCGCCAGCCGGAGCGGGGTAGCCTTCCTGCGGTGGGGCGGTTGGCTGGGGCTGCTCTTCGACCGGATAACCTTCCTGCGGGGCCGGCGTGGCAGTGGGGGCAGGCTGGCAGGCACTCAGCACCAGCGCGGCCAGAAACAACACAGACAAAATTAAATAGATTGAGCGTTTCACGATTCTCCTCCTGCAAATTTTTGGGGTGGGGATTTTTAGCTGGAGGACGGTGTGGTTTTATCCTCCGTCGAGTACATTTTTTATTATACCATGCCTGTTTAAAGCCCTTCCATTTTGGCAAATTTGATGATGAGGGTGGGTTTGTTCGGTTATAATCGGGGGCATGTCTGAACGGGAAAACGAAAATCGGGATTCAAAATCATCCATCTTACGCAAAATGGTGCCCGGCTTGCTGCTGGGCATTGTGGTCATGGTCGGCCTGACTCTGCTGGGGGATGTGCGTCAGGTCGGTGAGTTATTACAGGCGTTCGATTGGCGCATATTTCCGCTGGCGGTGTTTTTCACGCTGTTCAATTACACACTGCGTTTTATCAAGTGGCAGTATTATCTCCATCAGGTGGGGGTGAGGGGGTTCAGCTGGCGGCGCAGTCTGCAAATTTTCGTTGCCGGTTTTCCCCTGGCAGTGACGCCGGGCAAGGTAGGCGAAGTCTTCAAGGGCATCTGGCTGGAGCAGCAAACCGGTTTGCCGGTGGCGCGGGGTGTCTCCCTGATTGTGGCTGAACGCGTTAGCGACGGTTTAGCCGTGCTGATGCTCTCTGTTTTGGGCGTCATTGCACACCCGCAGTACTGGCCGGCGTTCAGCATCATTCTGGTGATTCTTCTGGCGGGCATCATCATTTCTCAAATACGCCCGCTGGCGCTGGGCGTATTGAGATTGCTGGAACGGCTGCCGCTGGTCGGCAGAATGGTGCCGGCCTTGCGTGAATTCTACGAGGGCAGTTTCATTCTCTTTCGCCCTCAGGCCGCTCTGCTCGGGGTTGGTTTGGGGACCATTTCCTGGTTTGGGGAAGGAGTTGGCTTCTACTTCATTCTGACCGGACTGGGAATGCCCACCACGCTGGAAACCTTCTCAAATGCGGTGTTCATTCTGGCGTTTTCAACGGTGGTGGGAGCGGTTTCGGCCCTGCCAGGAGGTTTAGGCGCATCCGAGGCTTCAATCGCCGGGATGCTGGTGCTCATTGGCGGAGCGCTGCCGGCAACTGCCTCGGCGGCAACGGTAATTATCCGCTTGGCTACATTGTGGTTTGGCGTGACGCTGGGTTTGATTACCTGGGCATTTTCGCCCCGTCTGCTCAATCTGCAGGAAGAACGAATCGTCAATGTAAGGGGTATGTAATTTTAGAGTGAGGATTTCAATCCAGCATGGTTTTAATGGCGAGGGCAACTTCTTCGTTGATTCCCTTTACGCTCATCAATTCTTCAAGGCTGGCCTGCTGGATGGCCTCGATACTGCCGAACTTTTGTAAAAGGGCCTTTCTGCGTGCCGGGCCAATACCGGGCACGGCGTCGAGCCGTGAGGCAAGGCCGATTTTACCGCGTCGGTTGCGGTGGGCGGTGATGGCAAAGCGATGCGCCTCATCGCGGATGCGTTGAATCAGGAACAAAGCCTGAGAATGGCGGGGTAACATCAGCGAATCTTTATGTCCGGGGCGGAAAATTTCCTCCTGCTGTTTGGCCAGTCCAATGACGGGAACTTTATCCTGCAAATCAAAGGCTTGCAGCACAGCCACAGCGCGGGATAACTGTCCTTTACCGCCGTCCACAATCAAGAGGTCGGGCAGCAGGGCAAAGGCGGGGTCGAGCTTTGCGCCGGGGGACTCCCGCTCCTGTTGGGCGGCTTGATAGCGGCGGAAGCGGCGGGTGAGCACTTCTTCCATGCTGGCAAAGTCATCCGGGCCGGTTACGGTCTGGATATTGAAGCGGCGGTAGAGTGATTTTCTCGGTACGCCCTGCTCAAATACCACCATGCTGCCAACGGCGGCTGTGCCCTGCGTGTTAGAAATATCATAACACTCGATGCGGTTGGGTGGTTCTGGCAAGCCCAGAGCCTGCTGCAATTCGGCCAGCGCCTGCGATTGCCGGTTGGTATCGGCTTCCCATTGTGCTTTGAGCGCGCGCAGGGTTTCGACGGCGTTTTCGGTTGCCAATTGCAGTAATTCCTGCGGCGGGCCGTTGCGCGGAACGATCAGTTCCACTTTTTGTCCACCGCGCCGGTTGTGCAACCACTGACTGATGATCTGGGCTTCTTCCACTTCCTGGGGCAGTAAAACCTGCTGGGGGATGCTGGCGGCTTCGGAGTAAAACTGCTTGATAAATTCCTCGATGACTTCCTTATCCGGCTCACCCATTGCGCCTTCAAGGATGAAATATTCCCGCCCAATCAATTTGCCGGAGCGGATGAAAAAGACCTGTACGCAGGCTTCGCCGTTATCGCGGGCGATAGCAATGACATCGGAGTCAATCTGTTCATTGCTGATGACTTTCTGCTTTTCCACAACCCGTTCAATGGCTTGAATCTGATCGCGCAGGGCTGCCGCCCGCTCGAAGAGCAGTTCCTCAGCCGCCTGTTCCATTTCACTGCGCAAGCGCTCCACAATGGGAGCCGTGCGTCCTTCTAAAAATTCACACAAATCGCCGATCATCTGACGGTAGGACGCCTGATCAATCGCCCCGATGCACGGCCCGCTGCACAATTTGATGTCGTAATACAAACAGGGACGTTCATCCTTGCCGGTGATGACGCGGTCGCAGGTCAGGTAGGGAAAAATGCGCCTCAAAACATCCAGCGTTTGGTGAACTGCCCAAACACTGGTGTAAGGACCAAAATAACGCGATCCATCCCGCACCATTTGACGAGTGACCGTGACTTTTGGAAAGGGGTCTGCCCAGTGGACTTTGATGTACGGATAGCGTTTATCATCCTTCAGGCGGATGTTATAACGCGGGCGGTGCTTTTTGATCAGGTTCATTTCGAGGATCAGGGCTTCCAATTCGGAACCCACAACGATCCATTCGATATCGCGGATGCGTTGAACCAATTGACGGGTTTTGACGTCCAGTTCCTGTGCGCTGTGGAAATACGAACGCACACGGTTGCGCAGGTTGATGGCTTTACCGACGTAAATGACCTGCCCCTCGGCGTCTTTCATAATGTAACAGCCGGGTTTGGTCGGCAGGGTGTTTAGAATGCCTTGCAGATGGGAGTCGAGTTCAACCATTTGTTCTATAATTTTACTTCAGCCGAGCGGCATGGCGCAACCATCGGCACGTGGATCACTGCCGCCCCATAACACCCCCGTTTCGGGTTCGCGCAGGATGATCTGACCGCGGCCAAATAATGCCCGTGCCATTCCGCCAATCCATTGGAGAGAATGCCCCATTTCTTCTAATTTCTGAAAAGTTGAAGAGGGAATACCCTCTTCGATGGCAATATTGCCCATCTTTGTATCGGCCTGAATACAAAAGCGCGGCCTATCCAGCGCTGCCTGCGGCTCCAGATGATCATCGAACATCGCCACAGCGACCTGAAGATGACCCTGCGGTTGCATGAAACCGCCCATTACCCCAAAAACGGCGAGGAGTTCACCGCCCGGCCGGGTAGCCAGCGCCGGGATGATGGTGTGATAGGGGCGTTTACGCGGGGCAAGTGCGTTGGGGTGTTGAGGATCAAGGCTGAAATTATGCCCGCGATTTTGCAGAGAAAAGCCCCAGCCGCGCGGCACGATGCCGGTGCCGAACCCCATGTAGTTGCTGTTGATGAGGGAACAACCATTACCCTCGCCATCCACTGCGCATAGATAAACCGTGTCGCTTGTCGAAAAAGGCTGACCGTGTTGAACCTTCTCGGCAGCACGTTTGGGGTTGATTAATTTACGCCGCTCGTCGGCGTAATCCTTGCTCAACAAAGTGTGCAGGGGGATTTCCGCAAAGGAGGGGTCGGCAATATAACGAAAAGCATCCGCAAAAGCCAGCCGCAGGGCCTCGATTTCCAGATGCAGCCTTTCGGCGCTGAGCGGCGGCAGGTTCGCCAGATCGAAGCCTGAGAGTAAGTTAAGTGCGAGCAAGGCGGTCAACCCCTGCCCGTTGGGAGGGCATTCCCAAATGCGCACCGAGCGATAATCGGCCGATAGGGGTGTTTCCCACGTGCTGGAATGACTGGCTAAATCGGCTTCACTAAGACATCCGCCTGCCTGTTGAACAA
This sequence comes from Chloroflexota bacterium, assembly GCA_040754815.1. Lineage (GTDB taxonomy): Bacteria > Chloroflexota > Anaerolineae > Anaerolineales > Anaerolineaceae > Bellilinea. Next base: position 405,607 of record JBFMBX010000001.1, on the reverse strand, counting down.
TTTCAACGATGGCTTGGGCAATCTGCCCTTCGTAATAGGCGGATTTACCCCCTTCGGCGATGGTTTTTAAAGTTTTCGCCAGGCCGGGGTTGCGGAAAATTTCACCCGGCAGGGGAGCGCGCCCCTCAATCGTTAACTCTTCTCCGTTCAGGGCGGACTTCAAACAGCGTTCCACCCCCCGCTGCCAGTAATAAGCGGTCAACGGTGCAACCGGAAAACCCTGCTCGGCCAGACGGATGGCGGGTTCAAAAATGAGGGCAAGGGGCAACTTTCCGAATCGCTCATTCAGGTCGCACCACGCGGCGCAGGCCCCCGGCACGGTAATGGTATAGGGGTGTAAGGGGGGAAGATTCTCACCCAGGCCTTCATGTTGCAATCGTTCCAGCGTTAAAGCCGCCGGGGCGCGGCCCGACCCGTTCAGCGCATGCACCGAACGGCTTTGAGCCTCATAAACCAGTGCGAAACAATCGCCACCCAACCCCGTCGAACCCGGTTCGGTGACGTTGAGCGCGGCAGCCATGGCCACGGCGGCATCCACGGCATTGCCGCCCCGCTGGAGGGTTTCAATGCCCGCGGCGGTGGCGAGGGGTTGAGAAGAAGCGCACATGCCGCGTCTGCCCAGTACGGCCGAGCGGCGGGATTGAAAGTCTAAACAATCCAGACCTCGAAAATCAAATGACTTCAATGCCGCTACCCTCACAAACTTCTCCAATCACCCACACCGGTTGATTGATTTCAGCGGCGCGGGCAAGCAAACTTTCCAGCCTTTGCGGTGGAACCGCCATCAACAATCCGCCGGAGGTTTGGGGGTCGAACAGCAGCATTTGACCGACTTCATCCAGCGCAGGGGAGAAGGTCACCCATTCCTTGAAATAAAGGCGGTTATCGGCGGCGCCGCCGGGGAAAGTCCACTTTTCGCCGTATTTGCGGGCGCAGGAAACGAACGGAATGGCATCATAATTCAACCGCAAGCGGCAACCGCTGGCTTCGGCCATCTCCAAACCGTGACCCAGCAGGCTGAAGCCGGTGATGTCGGTTGCGGCGTGCACACCAAATTGGCATGCCAGTTGGGTAGCATCACGATTGAGTCTTTTCATCCACTCGACGACTTCATTGATATCCTCTGGCGTGGCCATTTGGCGTTTCAGGGCGGTGGTGGTCACACCAAAGCCGAGCGGTTTGGTCAGCACCAGCCTATCACCGGCCTGGGCGCCGCCCTTGGTGAGTAAATGCTTCTGCTCCACCCACCCCAGCACAACCAGGCCGTACTTTGGCTCTTTATCCTGAATGGTGTGACCGCCGGCAATCACCACCCCGGCTTCGCGTGCTTTTTCTGCTCCACCGCGGATGATTTCGCTGGTGATTTCGGCCGGCAGGTCGGGCGGCAGGGCGGCGATATTGAGCGCAAGAAAAGGTGTGCCGCCCATGGCATAAACATCGGAGAGCGCATTGGCGGCGGCGATGGCGCCGTAATCGTAAGGATCATCCACCACGGGGGTGAAAAAGTCGGTGGTTAAAACCAGGCTGCGTTGCTCATCCACCCGCCAGACGGCGGCATCATCCGGGGAATCCAAACCCACCAGCAAATCTGGAAAATCGGCTGGTAAAAAGACTTCACGAACCGGACGCAGCACCTGCGTCAGCGCTTCTGCGCGCAGTTTAGATGCTCAACCGGCACAGGAAGAAAGACTGGTCAGACGAATTTGCCTGCCGGACGGCGGACTGGCGAGTTTGGATTCCATCTTTTAGAGAGTTTCTCCTTAAGGGGTGGGGGTGGGTTCAATCACCTGCGGAGTAGGGGTTGGCGTTGCATTCTGATTATTCATTTCCGGCAAGGGGAAAATGAAGGGGGCATTATTGGGCAGCAGCAATGCCTGAATGTTGGGCGAAAGTTTGGTAATGTACTGGTAGGTGAGCAATTCGGGGTTATCTTTGAGCGCTTGCGAGAGAATTTCCAGTGCTTTGGCTTCGGCTTCTGCCTGAATCAAGCGCGCCTCGGCCTCACCTTTAGCCTGAATGACAGCGGCATCGGCACGTCCCTGCGCGACCTGACGGGCCTGTTCGGCCTCCTGCCGTTTTTGTTCAACCACAAAACGGGCTTGTTGAGCCTGCTGTTCGGCAATTTGCTTTTGCTCGATAGAAGCGGCATATTCCGGTGAGAAAGTGATGTTGCGCAGCACAAAATCAACCAGCCGCAAGCCATTTTCGGAAAGTTTAATGGTCAGGGCGTCGAAGACCTGTTGAGTCATTTCATTCCGTTTGGTGCTGTAAACTTCTTCAACGCCGTACTGAGAAACCGCATCACGGATGATCCCTCTGGTCAGGGCGCGGATCAGTTCGTTGGTATAACGATCCTGCCAGCGAATGTGTACATCCACCACTTTTGCCGGGTCAATTTCGAAGATCACGGAGGCATCAATGAAAACCTCCTGTCCGTCCGAAGTACGAGCGGTGATCGAGTCGTCTCCTATCACCTGACCTTCCTGAGGGGAAATGGACATGGTATAGGTCTGGCGTGAGATGGGGTATCGAACCACCCTTTCGGCAAAGGGAATGATCCAGCGCAGACCGGGTTCAAGTGCTTGCTCGCGGTAGCCGGTGGGGGAAAGAGCAGAAATGACCACACCGCGTTCCTGAGGTTCGATGAAAACCAGGCCGGCGGCTACAACGGTAAGAAGGACTGCTAACACCAGCGCACTGATTAAGGTAACCGAAGCATTTTTCACCGGCCGGCTGCGGCTGGCGCGTACCACCACCAGCACCAGCGCGCCGAAAAAAAGTATCCATGCCAGAGTGGCAATGCCTTGAAATAAATTGGCGATATTCATGATGGTCTCCTCGCAAAAATGGTGAACTTCCTGTATTATACTAGCAACTAATTCATCCTCATCTAAACGCATGAAATCTGATTTTATACTCGATCAAATTATGAACTCCGGCGTTAAGGGAGAAGTTTTCATCCGCTTAAAAACGGATGAACAATTACCCTTAAAAGCCGGCCAGTTATGGTTTGGTGTTTATGATCCGCTGGAAGAATTGCTGCCGACGGGGCTGTATACGGCCATGGACGAACAAGGGGAGTGGTATCTGGCGGGAGCGGTTCCGGCCGGCTGGCAAACGGGCATTCGTCTTACCATTCAGGGCCCGGTGGGAAGCGGTTTCAATCTCCCGCCTGCAGCAAGGCGTGTGGTATGCGTTTCGCTGGATGAGCGCGCCCATTATTTGATGCCGGTAATGCTTCAGGCACTTGCTCTGGGTGCGGAAGTGGTTTTTGCCGGGGAACAAAACCCTCTGCGTCTGCCGGAACTGGTGGAAGTGTTTGGGCTTGAACGATGGGAAGAATGGTGGGATTGGGCTGATTACATTGCCGTACAGGGTTCTTTACCGGCGGCAGCGGCTTTCTTTCAAAAAATTGATCGGCAAAAGCTATCCGGCATCAAACGGGCAATCGCGGAAGTTTTGATTCGCCAATCGGTTTTTTGCGGAGGCATGGCGGAATGCGGGGTTTGTGCCGTGCCCCTTCGCCGCGGGCGTTCATTGATTTGCCGGCATGGGCCGGTTTTCGATGCTTTTCAAGTTGACTGGCTTGCTGACGGTTTGCAGGAAAGTGGCGGAGAACCATACTGATATGGCGTTCAGTGCAAAACAGGAATTGTTGTTGGAGAAAGGGTGGATGAACCATGCCGGGACATTGGGTTTTTCGCCGCCCGCTCAATACTGGCAGGAAAAACCTCCGCTGGCGTATGTTACCCCGCCGGTCAGTTATAAACCCCGCCCGCTGCCGGCAGATCGCGCTGTGATTCGTTTTTCGGGTGGATTTTTGCTGCATAACAATGATTACAATCCCGGCTTTCGGGCAGTCATAAAAGAATTTGCCAGCCGCTGGCAGCGGCTGCACGTGCCGGTGTGGGTACATCTCTTGCTGGAAGAAATTAACTCAGCAGAAAGAATGCTCTCTCATCTGGAAATGTGCGAAGGTGTTACCGCCGTAGAAATCAGCCTGCCGTATGAATGGGAAGGCGAGGAAAAAATCGCACTGCTGCGTTCCCTGCACTGCGAATTACCTGTCATTCTGCATGTGCCGCTCAACGAGGTGATGGCTGAATGGGTGAAGGATGCAGCGGGGCTGGGCTTTAGTGCCGTGACCATTGGTGCGCCGCGGGGCGCTTTGGAAATTCAGCGGGGTAATGTGTTATCCGGCCGTATCTTCGGGCCTGCTCTCTTTCCGCTGACTTTGCAGGCTTTGCTCCATTTACAGATCATGGGAATCCCTCTGATTGCGGGCAGTGGTCTTTACAGCCGGCGCGATGCCGGCATTGCCCTGACTCATGGAGCGGCAGCCATTCAACTGGATGCCATTCTCTGGCATGGGGGAATTTTTTAAACGGCGGGTTGGTTGTATAATGATGAAGAGGGAAAGGAAAGGAAGGTATGGGAAAGATCAGTGCTGTTCGACCTTCGCCAATTGCCGGTTTATGGTATAGCGCAGATCCAGAACAGCTGGCAAAACAAATAGACCGGTATCTGGAGGATGCGCACATCCCCGACTTGAAAGGGAACATTGTTGCCCTCGTTGCACCGCATGCCGGTCATCGCTATTCGGGACGCACCGCCGGTCATGCCTATAAGGCTGTGCTGGGAATGAGTTTTGATCTGGTAGTGGTAGTTTCACCTCTGCACGCTTATTACCCCGCTCCCGTTTTGACCAGCGCCCACAGCAGTTATTTTACCCCGCTGGGGGAAATCCCCGTTGACCGGGAAACTACCGACCTGCTGGCAGAAATTCTGGCAGAAGAAACTATCGGCCTGACGCCGATTGCCAACGATGAGGAACACTCGCTTGAAATCCAGCTTCCTTTCTTGCAAAGAGCATTAAGCAAACCTTTTAAGCTGTTGCCGATCATGGTGCGCCGAAAGGACTGGCGAATGGCGCAAATCTTGGGTAAAGGTCTGGCAGAAGTGTTGAAACACCGCAACGCGCTGCTTGTGGCCAGCACAGACCTTTCTCATTTTTATCCGCTGCAAATTGCCAATCAACTGGATGCAGCCATGTTAAGGCAAATCGAATCGTTCTCGCCGGAAGGAGTGCTGAATGCCGAAGAAGAAGGAACCGGGTTTGCCTGCGGAGCCGGGGCAGTGGCGGCTGTGCTGGTGGCCGCCAGAGAATTGGGGGCGAATGCGGTGAAAATTCTCCATTACAGCACTTCTGCCGAAGAAACGATGGATACAACCTCGGTGGTGGGTTACGGTGCGGCAGTCATTTTGCGGCAGGTTTGAGGATTGACAGCATTCGTTGAAGTGGCGGTTTTGATTCCCGGGCGTCTGAATCCGCTGGATTATCATGTGCCGGCGGAGTTGCAGGGGAAAGTCCAACCCGGCTGTCTGGTTGTGGTTCCGCTGGGCGGCCAACGGGTGCAGGGTGTTGTGCTGCGTTCAATCTCCCAGTCTTCCGTTCCGGAAACGAGGCCGATTGAATCGCTGGTGGACCCTTTGCCGGTGGTTACAGATGCACAAATCGAACTGGCGCGCTGGCTGAGTCATGAAACGCTGGCGCCTTTGGGTGTTTGTCTGGAATTGATGATACCGCCGGGACTTTCTCAAACAGCGGATGTTCTGGTAAGGTTGAATTCTGCAAGGCCGCTGAACATGGAAGAATTGAGCCCGCTTCAACAACGATTGGTCCAATTACTGCTGGAAAAGGGCGAGATGCGCGGGCGGCAGATTGAAGCGGCTTTCCGCAGACTGAACTGGAAGTCGTCTTTGCAAAGTCTGGTACGCCGCGGGGTGGTGCTCAGCCAGCCTTATTTGGGCCAATCGGCAGTACGAGCTCATTTGAACCGGCTGGTCAAACTGGCGATTCCCAAAGAGCAACTTGAACAGGCGGAAGAAATGCTCGGCCGTGCCGGATCACCGGCCCGACAACGGCGGAAGAACGCACTGCTTTTTCTGGCGAAAGAAGAAAAAGCAGTGGAAGCCCATTGGATTCAGGCTGCCAGCGGTGCCCAGTCGGCTGACTTGAAAAAACTGGAAGAATTGGGATTGATCGAAATCGAAACCGTTAAAGCATGGCGCGATCCCATCGCCGATTTAAAAATCCAACCCCTGCCGCCGCCGGCATTAACCGCCGATCAACAACGAGTTTTCGATGAAATCCTTGCCATTCTCGAAAGTGAGGACCCAGCGCGGCGGAAACCCATTGTATTGCATGGCATCACCGGTTCGGGCAAGACCGAAATTTACCTGCGGGCAGTAGAGCATGTGATCCAGCAAGGCCGTCAGGCAATTGTGCTCGTGCCGGAAATTGCCCTGACACCTCAAACCATTCAGCGGTTTCAAGGGCGGTTTCCGGGCAGGGTGGGAGTGATTCATTCGCGCCTTTCTCCGGGAGAGCGTTACGATACCTGGCAACGCGCAAGGGCCGGTTTATTGAATGTAATCGTTGGGCCGCGCAGCGCTTTGTTTGCGCCGCTTCCGAAAATTGGCTTAATTGTGGTAGATGAGTTTCATGACCCATCATACTATCAGGGAGAACCTCAACCGGCATATCACGCCGTTCAGGCAGCCATCCGTTACGCTGCATTGCTCCCTGCGGGGATTATTCTCGGGTCGGCAACACCAGAAGTGAGTCTTTTGTATCAGGCTCGCCGTTCGGGCTGGCCGATTTTAGAGTTGCCCCAGCGGATCATGGCACACCGTCAGGTGGTTCAACCCTATCTGAGCAGCGCTCCATCTGCATCGTTGAAGGTGGAGGAAGGGGAAGAAAGTGCTTTTCTGCCATTGCCGCCGGTGCAGGTGGTGGATATGCGGCAGGAATTGAAAGCCGGCAATCGTTCGATGTTCTCACGCGCACTGCAACAGGCCTTACAGGAGGTGCTGGAGCGCAATCAGCAAGCCATTCTTTACCTGAATCGTTTGGGGAGTGCCACTTATGTGTTTTGCCGGGAATGCGGCGCCTCGGTGCGCTGTCCACGCTGTGATCGCCCGCTTACCTACCACGAATCTCAAAACATCCTCATCTGCCATACCTGCAATTACCGGCGGCAAATGCCGCGCCGCTGCCCGCAATGCGGCGGTACGCAAATTCGCCAGTTTGGGGCCGGCAGTGAACGGGTTGAGCAGGAAGCGCGGAAACACTTTCCGCAGGCCAGAGTAATCCGCTGGGATTCGCAAACCACACGCAAAAAAGGAGCGCATGAAGCCATTCTGGAAGCCTTCTTGGAAGGCAAGGCCGATATTCTGGTCGGGACGCAGATTTTGGCCAAAGGGCTGGATTTACCGCGCGTGACGCTGGTCGGCGTGGTGCTGGCAGATGCCGGTTTGAATCTGGATGATTTCCGCGCTGCCGAGCGAACATTTCAACTGCTCACGCAGGTGGCCGGCCGGGCTGGGCGCAGCCCGTTGGGGGGGCGCGTGATTTTGCAAACTTTTCAACCGGAACATTATGCCATTCAGGCGGCTTCGCGCCATGATTTTGCCGGTTTTTACCAGTACGAAATCGAACTGCGCCGTAAAATTGGTTACCCGCCCTTTTCCCGCCTGCTACGCATGGAATACCGTCACCCAAAGGCGCGCGAAGCAGAAAAAAATGCGCTGGAAATGGCGCGCCGTTTAAAGGACTGGATACTGGAAAGCCCTTATCCGGAAACGGATATTATCGGTCCAGTTCCGTGCTTTTTCCCCAAAGAAGGCGGTCAGTACCGCTGGCAGATCATTCTGCGCGGTACTGACCCTGCCAGCGTTTTACGCGGCAGAGACTGGGGGGAGTGGCGCGTAGAGGTTGATCCGTTTTCTCTGTTATAGCCTTACGGCAGTACGTACCACGGGTTGACAAAGCCGCCCAGATAGCGCACCTCAAAGTGGAGGTGCGGGCCGGTAGAGCGGCCGGTACTGCCCGCCTGCCCGATGACCTGACCCTGTGAAACGCTTGCACCGCAGCGCACGTTCCAGCCTGAAAGGTGGGCATAAAGAGTCTGGTAGCCATTACCATGGTCAATCATCACCATGTTGCCGTAACCTCCGCCCACGGGGCCGGCATAGACGACTACACCGCTGTCGGCTGCGAAAACGGGGTCGCCCGTATAGGCGGCAATATCAATTGCCAGATGGCCGGGCCAGTAATCGTTGCCGGAAAGCACACGGGTATTGGTTGGCCAGACAAAAGTGCCGGTACCAAAGGCGCCGCCTGCACCCGTATCACATGCGCCGGGGCCGTAGATGGATTTATTCACGCCGGCCGGCCCCCGCGGGATGGTGGGCACTACCCAGGTGCGGAATTCGCGCGATCCGCCCGGAATCATGATGTAAGTGCCGGGTTCAATGACCGGATTGGCAAGATCCAGTTCATTGCCGGGATAAAGCAGAATATCCTGCGGGTCGGCTTTGAAGGTGGCGGCGACATTCTCAATGGTATCCCCTTCTTTCCATTTATACAACACACCATCGGTGGGGGGGATAATCAATTCTTGCCCAATCGAGATCATGTGGGGGTCATCGTTGAGAATGTCATAATTTGCCCACAGGACGGTTTCCGGTTTCAGGTTGAATGATTGGGCAATTCCAAACACCGAATCACCTGCCTGCACCCGGTAAACGATTTCTTTTTCGCGCGGTCGGTTTGGCAGGATGGTGCGTAAATTAGCCTGCCGGTGTACATAACTTATGTCATGCAGTTCTGTTTGAAATACGGGCAGGCTGATTTGTTGGGGAGCAGGGGGTAATTCCATGGGGGCATTGGCTACGGCCACACCGGAGGAAAAGGTGCGCTGAACCAGCCGCTGGTAGGCAAAAAATACGCCAAAGCCGACTACGATCAGCGTAACTGCCCAGAGAAGAATTGAGGTTAATCCAGAACCAGAAGGCGATGAACTCTCGTTTTCTGATATTTCTGGTTGTACTCGCTTCACGAATCCTCCGTCAGGCTTTCGAGGAACTCCGCGTTGTTTTTGGTTCGCGCCATTCGCTGCAAGATGGCTTCTGTGGCCACTGCCGGGTCCATGCCGGCCCCTTGGGGCGGAGGAGAAATCATTTGCAGGTACATGCGCCGCATCAACCAGACACGTTGTAAGACATCCGGGCCGAGCAGCAATTCCTCGCGCCGTGTGGAAGAGCGTTCGATATCAATCGCTGGATAGACACGGCGTTCCTGCAGACGGCGAGAGAGGTGGAGTTCCATATTGCCGGTACCTTTAAATTCCTCATAAACCACATCATCCAATCGGGATCCCGTATCTACCAGAGCGGTTGCGATGATGGTGAGCGATCCGCCCTCTTCCAGATTGCGGGCTGCACCGAAGAACCGTTTGGGCGGATACAGGGCCGATGGGTCCATACCGCCGGACAAAGTTCGCCCGGAGGGGTTGACGACGAGGTTATAAGCCCGCGCCAACCGGGTTAATGAGTCCATCAATATTACCACATCTCGCCCAATTTCGACCAATCTTTTTGCGCGTTCGAGAGTGATTTCAGCAGCGCGAATGTGAGCCGTGACCGGTTCGTCAAAAGTTGAGGCGACCACCTCGGCATCCACCGAGCGGTCCATGTCGGTCACTTCCTCCGGCCGTTCACCAATCAGCGCAATGATCAGGTGAACATCAGGATTTTTAATGGTGATTGCATTGGCAATTTGCTTGAGGATGGTTGTTTTACCTGCTTTTGGCGGCGAAACAATCATGCCGCGTTGACCACGCCCAATGGGGGCAATCAGGTTGATCAAACGGGTTGAGAGGATGTGTTGATCGGTTTCCAGATCGAAGCGCTTATCCGGAAATACGGGGGTCAACCGTTCAAAAACAGGCCGATCACGGGCTTCTTCCGGATCCATGCCATTGATGGATTCGACTTTGATCAGTCCGTAATGCCGCTCCGATTCGCGCGGAGGGCGCACCACGCCGATGACCAGATCCCCGCTGCGCAGGTCATAGCGGCGCAGTTGAGCCTGAGAAACATAAACATCCTCCGGCCCAATTTGATAATTGGCGCGCAGAAAGCCAATCCCTTCCTGGAGGATTTCCAAAACGCCGCCGCGCACTTCCAGACCTTCTTTTTCGGCTTCCCTTTGGCGAATGCGCAGGATCAGGTTTTCTTTTTTCAGGCGCGAGGCATTCGGAACATCTAATTCTCTGGCAATTTGGCGCAGAGTTGCCAGGGGTGCTTTTTCAAGTTCGAGAATTTCCATGGATTCTCTTCCGTATTTCTTAAGATAGGGTCAAGCCAGACCTGCAGGCACAGTGTCCTGATTGGGGTATTCGCTAAAAATTTTTTTGATTAGGAATTGGGGAAAAGTCTTTCGAATAATTGGAACTCAATCACCAGCCCTTGTTCTGGCTTGCCAAAATTATAACATTCCATGATTGATGATGCAAGCAATCAAACCAATGGAATAGACAACTGGTTTTTACGCTTTACCAGCAAGAGCGCGGATGAAAACCTTGAGGTTGAATGACTGCCCCGAAAGCAGATTCTGGGCATGGAACAATCCTGAGACCAGCCGGATTATCAGAAAAGCAGTGCCTGCCTGTAACACGGCTGCCAGCGCCAGCTGCCAGACCGGCACAGAAACTGCTGCAAGGCGGGTCATCATCGCCACCGGTGAAGTGAGGGGGAACAGGCCAAGTCCAATGGACAAAGCCGAATCTGGGCGCTCAATCAGCAGGGATATGAACATCAATGGAATGATCAGAGGAATGATCACCAGAAATGTGGCCTGCGAGGCTTCACGTAAGTTTGGAACCAATGCGCCGATGCCGGCCATCAGTGCGGCATAGATAGCATAGCCTAAAATAAAGTACAGCACGCCCCAGCCAAGGATTTCGTTGGGAATCTGGACGCCTTGCAGAGCCTCGATGGTTCGTCCGCTGAATTGAAGCATGAACAACGCTGAAGCCAGCCAGACCACCATCTGCAACAGTCCGATCAATCCCAAACCAATGATTTTTCCCGTCATCATTTGGGTGGGCGTTACGGAAGTGAGCAGAATTTCGATGACTCGGTTTTGCTTTTCGGTGGTAATGTTGCTCAACAGGAGTGAGGCAGATCCCAAAATGAAGACATAAAAGAACATGGTAACCCCGTAGGGTATAAAGAAAGCCACCATCTCATCTTCATTGCGGGGAGTTTGAACGGGTGAAACAATTTCCACGCTCACATCAAGAGGCATGGCAATTCGGCTCAATAATTGCGGATCATCTTTAAAAAGGTTGTAGTGAATCAACCAGTTCATGGGATAGCCGCTGCCGCTGTCTTCCAGCAAATTGATTTGTTCGGCATATAATTCGATTTTGCCCGAATCCAGATAATCCTGTGACACTACATAAAGGACAGAAATTTCACCATCTTTCAATGCCTGCAGACCGCTATCCGGGTCGGGATAGGCACGAACCATTTGCTTTAAATCGTCAGGAATTTCCCGAATGATGCCGCTGAAATCCACAAAGCCTTTGAGCGCCGGTCTTTCGGGAAGCAGGACACTGGTTAAATCTGGACTGGGATTGTTGCGCTGAAGGATGCCCACCACCAATAGAATGATAAAACCAATCAACGGCACCAGAATCAGGGTCAGAATGAATGATCTGCTGCGAAGGATGGTTTCAACTTCATGTCTCAGAACAAGCCAAATTTTATTCATGGGAGAGCCTTCAAGTTATGATTGTGGTCGAAAGATTTCTGCCAGTGAAAGTTTCTTGCCGTAACGCAACATTCCTAAACGAAAAGCACGGCTTGCCAGCCAGATTGCTGCGGCCGCAGCAGCGGTCAGCAGGCCAATCGAAAGCCCAATTTGCCAGAAAGGTAAATTGGTGAGCATGGAACGGAGCGGCAGGGTCAATGGGGCGGTGAAGGGGAACAGAGAAAAGCCAATGGATAAGGGATTGTTCGGGTTTTCCATAATGGCAGCGATGAACCAGAAGGGGATCACGATGGGCAGGCTGAACAGCCCGGCAATTTGTTGAGCTTCGCGCGATTCGGTGGCGGTGGCCCCTACCATGGTCATCAGCGCGGCAATCATCACAAAGGCGGGTAAAAATGTAAGTGCCATCAAACCGAAGAAGGAAAAATCAATCCCCAGTTCGTTCAGGTCGGGGAAGGTACGGAGGGCAATCAGCGCGGCAATGCCTCCCATAATCAACCAGAAAAGCAGTTGAGTGAGGCCAACGGACAAATTACCGAAGATCTTCCCCGCCATGAATTGATCGGTGGAAAGGGAGGTCAGAACTACCTCCATGGTGCGGTTTTCCTTCTCTTCCACAACAGCCTGAAGCAAGTAACCGCCGCTGGTGTTCACAGCCAGCATGAAAATCACACCTGAAAAAATGACCACAATAAAGCCGAAGGGGTTGCTGCTGTTGAATTTTTTATCGCTGTCCATCGGTCTGAGAATAAGCTCAGGACCTTCCAAAACCCGGGCGCGAATTTTAGGGTCTGCATTTTTTAGCAGGTTGGTCAGCAGGAATTCTGAAAAATCCTGCATGACTTCCGAATCGACGCTTTCTTTGGCAATGATTTTGACACTGCCGGTGGAAAGATAGTCGGGCTGGATGATATAGTAGGCTTGAATTTCGCCGGCGTCCAGCGCATTACGGGCTGCTGTTTCATCCTCGAAAGCGAGGATTTGAACTTTATTCTGGAAAAGCCCTGAACGAGTGGGCGGAATGGGCCGGGCATCCAGAAACAGTCCGGATTGGTCAATGTATCCTACCGGTCGGCGGTCTTCACTGATGACGGCTGCCAGAATGCTGACCCCCATGATAAACGCCATGAACAGGGGAATAGAAATCAACGCAAAGATAAACCGTTTGCGTTTGACATGCCGCAGGTATTCGTGGCCGAACACAATCCAAAACTTGTTCATTCCAATTCTCCCCGGGCGGTTACAACCTGAATAAAAATTTCATCCAGTGTGGGCAGCGCAACTTCAAAGCGTTCCAACGCTACACCCTGCTCGACCAGATTTTTCAAAAGCAACTGTGGGGTAAGGTTATCGGCCAGGTGCAGAACGTATCCTGAATTTTCGCGCTCAACTCGCTGAACGCCGGGCAAGTTGGCCGGCAGTTCATTCAAAGGATGAACGATGACTTCCTGTCCTGAATACTGGCGGCGAATATCATTCAATTTTCCATAAAGCATCACTTTGCCGCGGTTGATTAGCACCAGCCGGTCGCATAATTCTTCTACCTGATGCATCTGATGAGTACACATTACAATGGTTTTACCTTTATCTCGCTCTTCGCGGAGCAAGTCTTTGACCATTTGAGTGTTGACCGGATCCAGTGCGCTGAAAGGCTCGTCAATGATGATCAACTGTGGGTCATGCACCAGGGTGGTGATTAACTGGGCTTTTTGCTGCATTCCTTTGCTGAGTTCTTTGACCTTCTTTTTCCGGTGATCGTAGAGGTCAAACCGTTTCATCATTTGCTCAACCCGTTCCGCAGCATCAGTTGGTTTCAACCCTTTCAGGCGGGCGAGATAATTCAGACAGGTTTCAAGAGAGATATCCTGATACAATCCTCGTTCTTCCGGTAAATAACCGATGCGATTCTTCTTTTCTTCGGTCATTTTACCGCCCAGAATTTCAACCTCGCCGCTATCTGGTTTGAAGATATCCAGGATGATGCGGATGGTGGTTGTTTTACCGGCCCCGTTGGGACCGAGTAAGCCAAAAATCTCGCCGGGCTCGACTTCAAAGGAAACTTGATCTACCGCCTGCTGAGTGCCAAATCGTTTACTAATCTGGTTTACTTGAATTGTGCTCATATATTTTCCGCCTTTTGATCAGATGGGCCATATCATATACGAAAGAAAAAAACCGGAAGTTTCGTGATCAACGAAAATTATCAATGATCACACTGCATTTCATTGGAGAAGGGACTTGCTGATTTGATGATGAGCGGATTGCCTGGAAGATTATAACAAAAATAAAGACGAGTTACTCCTTGTTGCAGTAACTCGTCTTTGGGGTATTCGGTTAGATGTCTTTTACTCTTTCTCGTAGGGGATGCCGTCGGCGGCGGGAACGTGGCCTTTGCCGATGACCCCGGCCAGCACGATCATGGTTGCGATATACGGCAACATAAGCAAAAATTGAGAGGGGATGGGGATGCCCAGAATTGCCATACGGGAGGCGAGGCTATCGGCAAACCCGAAGAGCAGGCCGGCTGCGAACCCGCCGGTGGGGATCCAGTTGCCAAAAATCATGGCCGCCAGACCGATGAAACCGCGGCCTGCGGTCATCACTTCGTCAAATCGCCCGGCCGACCCCAGCGTGAAATAGGCGCCGGCGAATCCCGCCATCATCCCACCCAAAATAACGGACATGTACCGGGTTTTGAACACATCAATTCCCAGCGTATCGGCGGCTTTGGGGTGTTCGCCAACTGCCCGCACCCGCAATCCCCAGCGGGTCTGGAAAAGGGCAATTTGCAAGACGATGATGAAGATAAACATGGAAATGACGAACAGATTATTGACGAAGAAGATCTCACCAATTACCGGGATATCTGCCAGTACGGGAATGGCAATTGCCCCAAAAGTGGGCGGGTTATTCAAATCCGGATAAACCTGTAAAAACTTTGCGGAAATGTATGATGTCAGACCGGTGGCAAAGATGTTGATCACCGTACCGGAAATGATTTGATTGGTTTTGTACTTGATGGAAAAAACACCGTGAACGAAAGCCAGCAGAGCACCACTGATCACAGCACACAACAGCCCAATCCATGCGTTTTGGGTGAGGCTGGCGACAAGCGCCGAGACCATTGCGCCGCTCAGCATCATGCCTTCAATGGCGATGTTGACCACACCGGCGCGTTCGCAGAGGATTCCAGAGAGAGCGCCCAATGTAATCGGTACGGCTTTACTGAGGGTGGTGTTGAATAAACCGACCAGATTGAGTGATTTTCCGGCGGTTGCCCAAACGAGGAAGCCGAAAACGAAAATACTCACCACAATTGCCAGCACTGCGTTGGTGTATTTCTTGAAACCGCGTGATAATTGAATGCCGCCTAAAATAGCGCATACTACAGCCAGGATAGATAACGTGTTCAAGACGGGCAGATCCCATTGAGGCAATTGCGTCCTTGCTTGAAATGTGCTCAATCCAAAACTGGCAATGGCATTGCCTTCCACCGAGCGGGCAAAAAAGAACCAAATGGAGAGGGCGAGCAGCAGGTAAAACGCGCCCAGCACCCGTTGGCGGACAGGGGATTCGCGCACGAGAGTTTTATGAAACATCTGGTTATTGGTTGTGGTTGCCATTTTGGTTTAGCCTCCCCACCCACGAATGGTCACGCCCGCTTCCTCAACAGCAGGTTTGCGCAGGCGGTAGATGGTGCGGATGATTGCAGGAGCAGCAATAAAAGCGAGAATGACGGCTTGTAAGATGGAAATGATGTCAATGGGAATACCGGCAGTGAGTTGCATTCGGGTGGCACCGCTGCGCAGTGTCCCGAACAGCAGGGATGCGAGTACCACACCCACGGGGTGGTTATTGCCCAGTAAGGCGAGCGCAATACTATCGAAGCCATAGCCGGAAGAAAAGGCCATGGCAAGGTTGTGGTTGACGCCGAGAACTTCATTGGCTCCCGCCAGCCCCGCCAGCGCGCCCGAAAGGCTCATCGCCAGGACGATGTTTCTGGTGACGTTCATGCCGGCATATTTGGCTGCGTTCGGATTCGTTCCCACCGTTCGGAGTTCGAAACCCCATGTGGTTTTGAAAAGATACCAGTACACCAGATAGGCGATTCCCAATGCAATGAAGAATCCCAGATGAAACCGTATAGGTTCGGGGAAGAAACGCGGCAGCCAGGCGCTTGGCAGAATTTCCGGGCTGACCGGGTTAAATGAACCGGGACGCTTCATCGGCCCGGTGAGCAGGAAATCGCTCAGCCGGAAGGCGATGTAGTTCATCATGATGGTGTTGATTACTTCATGCCCGCCGGTTTTGGCTTTAAGCCAGCCGGGGATGTATCCCCAAACTGCTCCGCCTGCCGCCCCAGCCAGCAGGGCTAAGGGAACATGGATGATAGCGGGCAGGCCGGTTATAGAGTAACCCACAAAAGTTGCGGTTAACGCACCGATGAAAATTTGACCCTCGGCGCCAATGTTGAATACACCGGCGCGGAAGCCCAGCGCCACGGCCAGACCGGCAAAGATATACGGTGTGGAAGTCACCAGACTTTCAAGGAAGGGATTGAACGCGCGGCGGATTTGCAGTGCATCACCGGATTGCAGGGCAGCAATCATGCGGGCCGGGTCACCGAATGCACCGGCGAACAAACCGGAATAAGCCTTTGATAATGCGTCCCATGCCGCAGCGAGGCCGGCACCGAACGATTGGCCGAAAGCGGCGTAAACCTGTTCAGTGGTGATGATAATGAAAATTCCACCGATGATCAGACCGGTAATCACTGCCAGCAGAGGAATGAGGATCGTTTGACCCAACCGCACTTTCTTTTTATCGTTCATATCGGGCGGTTTGGCACGATTATTCAATTCTTCTAAAAGGATTTGTCCTACACCGGGCTTTTTGGGTTGTTCGGAACTGGTTGTCAATTCGCACCCCCGACAGGCTCAGAATGACTCGCTTTGTTTTGAATTTGCTGGCGCGCATCTTCCAACGGCACACCGGCCATTAGCAAACCGATTAATTCTTTGGTGGCTTCCTCGGCAGAAACAGTTGCCGTGATTTTTCCACGGTACATCACGGCAATGCGGTCGGAAAGTTGCATAATTTCATCCAGTTCGGTTGAAACCAGCAAAACAGCCACACCTTCATCACGCCGTTTGAGGATTTGCGAATGGATATATTCAATTGAGCCGACATCCAATCCGCGGGTTGGTTGGGCGGCGACCAGCAGGTGAATTGGACGGGAAAGTTCACGTGCGACAATCACTTTTTGCTGGTTGCCTCCAGAAAGTGAACCTGCTGCGGTAAAGATGGAAGGTGTCCGGATGTCGTATTCTTTAACCAACCGCGTGGCATTTTCCATTACATAATTCCACTGAATAATTGCGCCTTTTGCAAAGGGCGGCTGATAATACGTGCACAGCATTAAATTTTCCATGACGGGGAAAGGTAAAACCAGACCATCGCGCTGACGGTCTTCCGGAATATGCGCCGTGCCGGCTTCGGTAAACACACGCGGAACAGCATGGGTTACATCTTTTCCCTTCAGGAAAATTTTACCGTCTTCTACCTTACGCATGCCGGTAACGGCTTCGACCAATTCGGTTTGACCGTTTCCCTGCACACCGGCGATGCCCAGAATTTCACCCTCGCGGACTTCAAAGGACACACCATCCACGGCAATCTGGTTGGTTTCATCAGTGACGATGAGGTTTTCAACTTTCAGGATGGTTTCTTTGGGTTGGGCGGGTTCTTTTTCCAGTTCGAGCTTCACTTCCCGTCCGACCATCATGGCGGCCAGTCTGCTCTGGTCGGCTTCTGCGGGTGTGACCGAGCCAATCACCTTCCCGCGCCGGATGACGGTGATGATATCGGCAACCTGCAGCACTTCGCGTAATTTGTGGGTGATGAAAATAATGGACTTGCCCTGGGCCGTGAGTGAGCGCATAATTTCGAAAAGTTCGTCGGCTTCCTGAGGGGTCAGCACAGCGGTAGGTTCGTCGAAAATAAGGATGTTGGCGTTACGGTATAACAATTTGATGATTTCAACGCGTTGCTGAACGCCAACCGGCAGGTCTTTAATGTAACTATTGGGATTGACTTCAAGGCCGTATTGGGTTGAAATTTCCCGAATGCGTTTAGCGGCAGCTTCTCGATCCAGAAATCCGGCGGCTTTGAGGCTTTCTTCCCCCAACATGACGTTTTCGGTTACGGTAAAGACGGGAATGAGCATGAAATGCTGGTGCACCATGCCGATGCCGCGGGCGATTGCATCTGAGGGGGACTGGCAGTGGAAAGGTTCGCCGTTGACAAAGATTTCACCCTCGTCGGGTTTGTAAAGTCCATAGAGGATATTCATGAGGGTAGTTTTTCCGGCGCCGTTTTCGCCCAACAGGGCATGAATGGTGCCCTTTTCAAGGGTCAGGTCAATGTGGTCGTTGGCCAGAACACCGGGGAAGCGTTTGGTGATCCCGCGAAGTTCAAGTACAGGGGTCATAATTTACTCCGAGGATGTGAAAACCCGCCCAAAATGTGGGGAGATGAGATACATTATTTTACCACAGGCGGTAAGGTGAAGGATTTCCTGAAATGACTATGATTTTCGGCAAATTTGTTGACGTTCCGGCGAGGGCGTGATAAAATTTTGAGCGCGGGCGTGTAGCTCAATGGTAGAGCAGTGGCCTTTTAAGCCATTGGTTCAGGGTTCGAGCCCCTGCACGCTCACTTTTTTTATTTGGTTCAGAGTCCCCGGAAGGGGATGATATTCGAGCCCCTGCACGCTCACTTCGAGTATAAAACCACTTGGAAAATGGCTGATTGAGGCTATTCCCGGCGGCGGGAGGTGGTTAGGGTGACAGGGGGTAGTCACCTGCAAGTCATAGGAATTTACCGCCGTATTCTCTCAAAATAAACATCGCAATTAAATTGAGCAAGAATCGGGTAGATTCACCGGATAAATCATCCTAAAATCAAAATATCGAATGTGATATAAACGATGATAACGCTGGAGGATGACATGAGATTCGATCCCGATTTATCTCCTGCCTGGCTGGATGATTACGCACGCATCGAACAGGCAATCCATTTTCTGGAAGAAAATTATCTTGATCAGCCCGATTTGAAATCTATCGCGGAGCGTATCGGCTTGAGCGAGTATCACTTCCAACGGCTGTTTACCCGCTGGGTGGGTATCAGTCCAAAGCGGTTTTTGCAATACCTGACCAAGGAACATGCCAAGGCGCTTCTGCGTCAGAATGCCGGTTTGCTTGAAACCACTTACGCCAGCGGCCTATCCAGTCCGGGACGGTTGCATGATCTGTTTGTCGCGTGCGAGGCGGTCACCCCTGGCGAATATAAGAACGGTGGTTATGGTTTGAACCTGCGCTATGGATTTCACCCCACTCCATTTGGTGAGTGTCTGCTGGCAGTCAGCGAGCGCGGCATGTGCTGGTTTTCCTTTGTGGTGAATGGACGTGAGGAAGCGCTGCGCGAATTACGCGCCACATGGCGACGGGCAACGCTGGTGGAAGATGTTGCCGCAACTGCCCCTCTTGCCCGTAACGTATTCTTTCCCTCCACCCAACCCCGTAAGGTATTACCGCTGCTATTGAATGGTACCAATTTCCAGATCAAGGTTTGGGAAGCATTACTGCGCATTCCGCCGGGTTCAGTGGTAACCTACGAGGACATTGCCGTCTCCATCGGCTTGCCGGGAGCATCACGAGCGGTAGGACAGGCTGTTGGCAAAAACCCTATCGCCGTGCTAATCCCCTGTCACCGTGTGATTCGTAAGGATGGTGATTTGGGCAATTACCGCTATGGCAGTGCGCGTAAAAAAGCATTGCTTGGCTGGGAATTTGCCCGCCGTGATAACCCAAATCGTGAAGCAGAAGCGCAAAGCCAGATGGTTCATGATTGGGAAATTTAATAACAGGGTGAAATTCGCACGAGAGTGATAGAATGAACCCTAATAGAAAATGTTTTAAGAGTTTCTTCGTCATTGCAGGATGCACTAATAAATGATTATTGATTGAGGTTATGTGATGTTCAATTCCAACGCAAAAACTACCAGCCCCTTGGCGATCTGGGCGGGGATGCTCAGTATCTACGTTGTCTGGGGTTCAACTTATCTGGCGATTCAATTTGCCGTCGAGACTATTCCTCCGTTTTTGATGGCAGCAACGCGCAACTTCACTGCTGGAGTGATCCTGTATACCTGGCGGCGGCTGGCAGGCGATCCGCGCCCCAGCCTTCTGCATTGGCGCTCGGCAGCCATCATCGGATTGCTGCTGCTGACAGGTGGAAACGGGCTGGTCTCGTGGGCGGAGCAGCTGGTGCCTTCCGGTGTCACGTCGCTGCTGGTTGGATCAGTGCCGTTGTGGATCATGCTGGTTGACCTCGTGAGTGGTTATTACCGCCAGGGGGGCAGCCGCCCCGGCGTGCTGGCGGTGATGGGGCTGGTGGCTGGCTTTGGCGGCATTGCCTTGCTGGTCGGACCCGGTCAATTGAGCGGGACGGGGCAGGTCAACCTGATTGGAGCGGGAGCATTGCTGCTGGGTTCATTGTTGTGGGCTTTGGGCTCAGTTTATAACCGCGGCGCGAAGTTACCTGCCTCGCCATTGCTTGGCACAGGCATGGAAATGCTCGCCGGTGGTCTGGGATTATTTGTGGTGGGCACCCTGGCAGGGGAGTGGCCTGAGGTGAATCTGGCAGGGATAAGTTCATCTTCTCTGTTCGGCCTGCTCTATCTGATCTTCTTTGGCTCTCTGGTCGGGTTTGCTTCCTACACCTGGCTCTTGCGGGTTGCTCCAATTACCCTGGTTTCGACTTATGCTTACGTTAACCCGGTGGTGGCACTGTTTTTGGGTGCTCTGATTGCCAGCGAAGTGATTACCGGGCGGATGATCATTGCTGCGTTGATCATCCTGGGATCGGTGGCGTTGATCACGATTACACGGACGAAGCGGCCAGTAAGTCCACCAGTGGTGGTAAAAGAAGCCGCCAGCTAGGAAAACAGAAAACTTAACTCGCTGAACCTTTTACCCCCCCTTTTAGCGGGGGCTGAAAGGGTATTCAGGCATTGTCAGTATGTTCTATGAAGATGACAACTTTTCCTCTAGCTCTTCCTTCTTCAACATAGCGAAGCGCTTCAGCAACTTCACTTAATGGATACCGTCTGTCAATAGCCGGGGTAATCCTGCCGGTTTCACAAAGATTGGTAACAGAGATCAAATCCTCTCTGTTTTGTGGGACTACCAGCAGGTTTATGGACTTGCCAGTGGTTCTCTTAATCCACCTGCCAAGGAGTAATATCTGGAGAAGGGTAACGACAGAACCGCCCACGAAGTAACAGGTGCCAGCGGGCTTCAATGCCCGCTGATAGGCAAAAACCGAATGATGTCCGATAATATCCAGGATGAGATCATATTGTTTTCCATTTTTGGTGAAATCCTGCCTTGTGTAATCAATGACATGATCCGCGCCAAGTGAGTGCATGAATGCCCGCTTTTCCTCCCGATCCACCGCTGTTACTTCAGCTCCGCATAATCTGGCAATCTGAACGGCAAACGAGCCGGCACTGCCGCCAGCGCCATTGATTAAGACCTGCTTGCCCGGCTGTACCCGTCCTTTATCATGGATAGCCCGAAGGGCAATTACTCCTCCCTGCGGAATGGCGGCTGCCTGTTCAAAGGTTAGGCCGGGCGGTTTGAGTGCCAGGGTTTTTCCGTGTGTGCACACGAATTCTGCAAAACCGCCGTGATAGCCCGGGATTTCCCCAAACACTTCATCTCCCGGTTTGAATTCGGTGTGGTTTTTCCCTGCGGCCTCCACCTGCCCGGCGATATCGGAACCGAGAATCGGGTGACCCGGTTTTAGCAGTCCGCCGATGCGGGTATAGAAGGGTTTTCCTGCCAATCCTTCCCGGTCTGAGCCGTTGATGGATACTGCATAAATTTTGATCTGGATTTCATCATCTTTGGGGATGGGTTTTTCCACCTCAGTTAAACGTAAAACATCGGGTGAACCATATTTCTCATAGATAACGGCTCTCATAAGTTACCTCTAATAAATTTTCTACTCGTCTTCAATTCTGAATTTTTAATCGGCACCCTCTCGCTGATCAAATGCAGCCTGAGGTGGGGTGTTTTTTAATCAAAATAACTCATCTAACAAAATATGATACCTTATCTTATCCCAGTCCGGCTGTATTTCAAGCAATTCAAAGAAAAAATCAAGATATTTTTCATCATTTCCAATTTCGTGTTGGATTGAACGAACGCAAAGGGCTATGTCGCACCATTTATCCGCTTTTCCGCTCCTTCCTAAATCCACAAAGCCGCTGATTTGATCGTTGAGGATAAATAGATTACTGTTTCCAAAATCCCCATGGGAAAACACCAGTTCTTCATCCGGCACATGGGATTTTAGAAAACCAAATAATTCGTCCGGGTTTTCAAAATGGGTATCATCTTCCCAATTCTTGATATCAACATCCGCCAGATTGTGGCGAAGTAAATACTCCACTTCATTGAGCCGAAAATTTATATCACTCAAAAATGGACAATCCGAAATGCTGAGGGATTGAAATAATTTGATGCCTTCACTGTAAATTCTGATCATTTTTTCGGGGTCGCGTTGTCTCTTTAAATAATCACCACCTGCTTCACCGCCGATTTCACTCATCAGTAAAAAGTTTGTGGTTTCGTACCGTTCGAAATGCAATACCTCTGGAACAGGTAATTTTCCCATCAGCCATACCATGATGTCTTTTTCTCGTTCGACATCGAAAGTTGTTCCCTGATACCGGCTGTCCGAGATTTTTAAGTAAAGGTTTTCGCTGCGCCCGACTAATTTATACACACGAGCAGGCGACATTCCTTTGCTAATTCTTACATAACGATAATTTCTGGTTATTTGAGCCAGTTGTTTGGAAAGTTTTAAGTCTGACACAGCCTTATATACTTTGATTTCTTATAGTTGTTTGGCTAAACAAAACAGGCATGGCTTTCATTCAGCCGTTCTCTATACTTTCAGGATCGTATTTTTGTTATTCTTCGTCCGCCTCTGCGAGATGATCGCCGTGATAATGGCTGTGGAACAACTCCAGGCCGCTTTTTTCAAGGTCAAAGTACGCGATTTTCCAGCCCGTTCCAGCCACAAAGGGCGCGGCAGCAAAGACCCCCTTTGTGTTTAAATCCTCGATTCGTTGCGAGAGATTGTCCACCGCGTAAGCAACATGATGCAAACCCGCTCCATGCTCTTCCAGAAATCGCGAAAGTGCCGGATGGTTGATTAGGCGCAGGATTTCGATAAAGTCGGGCCGCAACGAAAGGCGGCCATTTCCACGCTGTTTTCACCTTCAATCACCCGTCGGTCGCTCAACTCAAGCTCGAAAATATCCCGGAAGATACGCACCGCATCATCCATATCACGAACGACATACGCAACATGGTGAATGTGATTGAACATAGCCGTTCCTTTCAAGCGCTTTTTCGAGGCGACTTACTTCTTCTTTCGCAAAAAGAGGAGTGCCAGCAATGTTCCGGTCGAAACAACGCCGATGAAGATAAACAAAGGAATAGAAGATTCCTGTGTTGTCTCCGTCGCTGGCAGCGTGGCCGTGACAGCAGCGGTTGTTGAAGTTGGGCTGGGTGTTGCCGTGGGTGGAATGGGCGTTTGGGTGGGGGGTACGGTTGGGCTGGGCGTGTGGGTAGGCGGCATCGGCGGGGTGACTTGCAAAAGTAGCCGGTCTCCCGGATGGATGATCGAAGAGCCGCTCAAGCCGTTCCAGGCCATCAAATCGGTGAGGCCTACCTCATAGAGGCCGGCGATCCACACCAGCGTTTCACCGCTTTGTACGGTGTGATAGTATTTTCCGTCACTGGCGGGGGTGAGCTTTTCAATGGGGGTGAGTGGACGCGGCGTGGGAGTGGGGGTGATATTGCCGGGATGAATGATCAGTTTTTGTCCAATCTGGAGAGGCCAGTCGGCTTGAATGCCGTTGTATTTCAAAATCGCATCCACAGTTACGCCGTAGGCACTTGCAATGGTGATCAGCGTATTGTAAGGCTCTACAATGTGAATGATTTTTCCGTCCGCATCGGGGGTAGCAATCTTTATCATTCCCACGGGGGTGGGGGTGGCATATCCTTCGGTATTACTGCTGGGGATGAATAATTTTTGCCCGACTTGAAGCGGAACAGAACGGTTAAGATTGTTCCAGACCTCCAAATCTTTGATGGTTACTTTATAAGCAACGGCAATTGCCCACAGCGATTGTCCGGTTTGAACCACATGGAAGATTTTTCCATCTTCATCGGGGGTGGCAACTTTAACCGGCACAATGATTTGAGGAACAGGGGGATTGGGGTTGCTGACGCCGGGCTGGGGGGTAAAGTTGGCAGGCGGTTGATATTCTCCACATGCCTTGCCCGCAACATATGCCGCCTGAAGCACATAGTAAGTCATCCCGTTAGCAGCTTTTGCGACCCCTGCCCCAACATGACAGTAGGCCGGGTTGACCGCAGGAATCATGTGATCGGGGTCTGCCCATACCAGCATAATCTGGTCAATTGTGAAGCTGGTGCCGACGGCAAAATTTTCCGTTGCCCACACTTTGGCACCTCCGCCGTAACCGGCTGCCTGCAAGCGACCAGAGACATTTCCAATATGCCACGACATTTGATTGGCTGCCATGGTTTCGGCGGTTGCCTGTGCAACCGCGTTGATGATGGGGTCTTCAACGAGGGGGGGCAAGCCGTTGGAAACACGCAGGGTATTCATGGCAAGAATGAGATCGTAAGCGGTCACTTCGCCATCGTAAAGAGGTTCGGGCAAGGCAACAGCCTTAACGGAGATAAACGGCTGTAACACTGCTACCAGGATGCTCGTAAAAGTGAGAAGCAGGTATTTAATGGAGCGCATGGGGTAATTATAAGGGGAAACAGGGTACTTTGAAGAGGATGAGTTTTCGCTTCGGGTCTCTCGGTCCGGTTATGTGCTGAAAGCACAGTATGCAAAATTGCATCAAAGGCGGGTTATGATGGCAAAGACAAAATAATTAATCTCATATTTAATAAACTGAACGATGCGGCTTATTGAAAATTAATCTTTTTATCATAATCCGAATCACCCGCCCGGATGCATACAAAGGCTTTATTTTCAGGTCAGGAGTATTATAATAAAAATTGTGAAGAGGTTCACTACACCAAAGGAGGAATATATGAAAAAAGTGTTTCCCATGCTGATTGCAGTATTTCTGCTAAGCGCTCTGATTCTGACGGCTTGCGGTGGAGGCGGTGGGCAAGCCACTTCGGAAAGACCTGCTGTGCCGGCAGATTATGCCGGAAAAACCAATCCATTAGGCAGCGAGGCGGCAGAGGCAGGTAAAACTGTCTATGAAGAACGCTGCGCTTCATGCCACGGACCGACCGGTGCAGGTGATGGACCCGCCGCAGCCGGATTAGACCCCAAACCTGCCCATTTGAATGAGGTTGTTTCCAGCGTTGGAGATGACTATCTCTTCTGGCGTATCTCGGAAGGCGGCGCTATGGAGCCGTTCAATTCTTCGATGCCAGCACAGAAAGGTATTCTCACCGAAGAGCAAATCTGGCAGGTGATTACCTACATCAAAACTTTCAAGTAAATCGAAATCTCAACGAATCATACACAAAAGATGGGCAACACTGATTGAATTGCCCATCTTTTGTTTTTGTTATAATAACGCAGCGGGGAAGAGGTACTCTGTCTCGGGTTATACGAAATTTTCTTTTTTAATCTTTTCGGTGTAGAATCTGTCCTGATGAACAATCGTCCGAAACCGGTCAAAATTCGCTTGCCACTCATTCTTTTCGCCGGTTTTTTCCTCTTTTTAGGATTGGAGATTCTTCTCTCCAAACAACCGGCTGGCTGGCGTTACTGGTCACTGGCAGTTTTGCTGGCAGGCGGAGTAGCATGGCTGTTAACGGATTGGTATGCTCAGCGCCATCACCAGCAACGGCTGCATGCATCCTTGCAGGAAAATCAGCGGGTGGAAAGTGAACTGGAACTACGCCTCAAGGGAATGTTGCGTCTTAATCAGGTGTGGCTGGAAGCACAAACGGAAAAAGACCTGATCGAGCGTTCTCTCAGCATTTTTGGTGAAATAACCGGCGCAGTTGGTGTATCTTTCATGCCGTTTGATGAATGGGGGCAGCCCCTTAATGCCCTGACTTATGGGGCTTACCCCTCACCGGTGCTCAAAGCATGGGCCGAGCACCTGAGCGAACCCCGCGTCCGGAATCGCTGCCGGGTCTGCCAGAGGCTGGAAACGACGGTTGGGGAATCGTGCCCGCTGCTGGAAGCGCCTTTCGATCAATCGGTACGAATTTACTGTCTGCCTCTGCAGCGAGAAAATCAGACTCTTGCCATGCTGAACCTCTATCTGCCGCCTGACCGGCAATTGAATGAAAATACTCACGAATTTCTCACCATCCTGCTGCGAGAAATGCTTTCTGCAATGGAAATCCTTCGTTTGAAAAATCAAGAAAAAGCGGCATTGCGAAATACAAATCAATCACAGGCGGTTTATGCCGCCATTGAAACTTACGCTCATAACCTGCTGGATCGTTTGTACAATTTGCTGGGATTGAGCGGAATTCGTTTGGAAATCAAACCCTCCATGCCGCATTTTGCAGGACTGCAATTAGTGCTGGGAGAAGATGCTTGGTTAAAATCAAGCCAGGCCGATGCGGCGATGCGGGATCTGCTAGTTGAAATACGGCTTGACGATTGCTCCCCACGAGAAATTGAGAATGCTTCCAATTTTTCCGCATGGCTTGTACCTTGCTGCTTGCCCGGTAATGCGGTGATTGGGGGTATGCTACTTATCAGCCGCGATAACCGTGACCCTAAAAATCTTCCCCCTGAATTGCTGGGTCTGATTGCCGGTCAACTGGCGATGTTAATTGAGAGCGAAAGAGCCCAGCAAGGACGAGAGTACCGTCTTGTGTTGCAGGAGCGTATCCGCCTCGCGCGGGAAATTCACGACAGCCTTGCTCAGACTCTGGCGTACCTCAAATTAACGGTTGCCCAAATGCAAAACCAGCTGGCACACGGTGAATTGCAGCGTCTTGAACAGACGATTCACCAGTCCTATCAAGCCATAGCAGACGCTTATTTGGAAACCCGTCAGGTGATTGACAGTTTGCGACTCAATCCGGGAGAAAATATCATACTCTGGCTCGAACCGCTTGCCCGAGATTTCGAGAAGGTCAGCGGGATGCGGGTGGAACGTGTATTCCCGACCGAAGTTCCCAATCTCGAGCCGGAAGTTCAGGCACAATTATTGAGAATTGTTCAGGAGGCACTGAGTAATGTGCGTAAGCACTCGCAAGCCAACCACGTGCGAATCGAGGTGCGCAACTGGAAAGATTTACTGATATTGGAAATCAGCGATAATGGCGTTGGATTTACAGCGGAGGATGTGCCGGAGTATTCCCGGCATGGGCTGCGGGGAATGCGGGAAAGAGCCGAATTGATCGGCGCTGATTTTCAAGTGATCAGCAAACCTCAGGAGGGAACAACCATACGAATAAACTTACCCATCAAACAAGAGGAAACGCCGGTATGAGTGCCTTTCCTGTTCGAATGGTTGTTGTGGACGATCATGCCCTGTTCCGGCGGGGTTTAATTGGCCTGATCAATGACTTGCCCGGCTTGCAAGTGATTGGCGAAGCCAGCAACGGCCGTGAAGCATTACAGGTCATCCAACGAGAAAAACCCGACGTCGTTTTGCTGGATGTCAACATGCCGGAAATGGATGGTATCCAGACGGTGGATCAGATTCGCAAAATGAACCTGCCGGTGCGGGTTTTGATGCTGACCATTTCCGAAGATGAAGAGGATTTGCTGACCGCCATTCGACTGGGTGCGGACGGCTACTTGTTGAAGAATATTGAGCCGGAAGATTTACGGAAGGCAATCATGCGGGTGGCGGAAGGGGAGGGAGCCCTTTCGCCGGAGGTAACAGGTGTCGTACTGCGTGCGCTGGCGCGGCAGGGGGAACTGAAACCACAGCCTTTACTCAGCGACCGCGAGTTGGAGGTGCTGGATTGTCTGGCCGCCGGGCAAACAACCAGCCAGATTGCGGCGAGTTTATTCATCTCGGAGAACACGGTCAAGACGCATGTGCGCCATATTTTAGAAAAACTGGAAGCCTCTAACCGGGCTGAGGCAGTCAGTAAAGGGCTGCAGCTGGGATTGATCCAAAAAAGGGAATGATGAGCGGGTGAGGTAAAAATCACCCTTCCAGAAAATTGGATTTAACCTGTAAAAAATTGTCCGATGGAAGAAATTCGGACAATTTTTGGTTAAATTATTACTGGGAATAATTGGGAAGCTGCATTCAGGGATTTTATTATGAGCCGTGAAAAAAAAGTGCCATATCAGCGCGTTTTGATTGCATCCGCCAATCCCTTGTTTGGACAGGGTTTGGAAAAGATGATCCTGCGTCAATGGAAGGATCCGGATTTGCAAATCAGACTGGTGAGCTCAAACGAAGCCGTCTTGATCGAGATGCAGCACTGGTCGCCCGATCTGATCATTCTGGATTATGACGATAAAGCGATTTCCCGCTCCGAATTTTTACAGGAATTCGTCAGCGGCGATCAGCCCATGAAAGTGATGCTGGTTTCCCTCAAATCCAGCGGGGCAGTGGTGGTTTATGACCGCCGTACCCTGACCCCTGCTCAGGCTGAAGATTGGTTGAACCTGCCAAAGTTTTCGCAAACGGCAAGTGAGCATTCCCCCTTACAGAGGAGATCGTCTATGAAGCATTTTGTGATCGTTGGAGTTTTGATTGCAGCCTTCACCGCCCTGACTTATTTATTGCTGAGCAACATTCCCTTGCTTCCTATTGCTGCCAGTGTGCAGGCGCAACCGATTGATGCTTTATTCAACCTGCACATCTTCATGATTTCCTTATTGTTTTCGCTGATTGTGGTCTTTCTGGGTTACAGCCTGATTGTGTTTCGTCACAAAGCGGGGGAAGAGGAAGAAGGTGTCTATATCAAAGGCAACAATCCGTTAGAAATCATCTGGACGGTGATTCCGCTGGGAATCATGATTTATTTTGCCTACCTTGGGTCGGTCTCGCTGGCAGAAACGCGACGCGCTGACCCGCAGGCTCTGCAGATCAAAGTGGTTGCCGGGCAGTGGTTCTGGCGGTTTGAGTATCCCGATTACGGCATTGTTTCCAATACACTGGTGATGCCGGTCAACCAGCAAGCCCTGCTGAAACTGACTTCGCTGGATGTCATCCATTCCTTCTGGGTGCCAGAATTCCGCGTCAAACAGGACACTTTGCCGGGTGAAAATCTGGTGCGCGAGCTGCGCGTAACCCCTACAGAATTGGGTGAATTCAAGGTGCGCTGTGCAGAAATGTGCGGCACCTCCCATGCTTACATGGAATCGCCGGTAAAAGTCGTCACGCAGGCGGAGTTCGATCAATGGGTGCAGGATCAGCTGACCGCCCTTGGATCCGATCCCGTAGCGCGGGGTGAGGTTTGGGCGCGCAATAACGGTTGTTTTTCCTGCCATTCGGTTGACGGCACACCGAACGTTGGGCCGACCTGGAAGGGATTATATGGTTCTCAGCATGAACTCACCGATGGGTCTATCGTAACAGTGGATGATGAGTATCTGCTGACATCTATTGTTAACCCCAATGCTCAGGTAGTGAAAGGGTTTGCGCCGGGTGTAATGCCGCAAACTTATCAAGATAACATTCCGGAACAGCAAATTCTGGAAATGATCGAATATATCAAGTCGCTCAAATAACCACAAAAGGAGAGGCAGACTTATGAAAGGTATTTTTTCTTACGGAATTCTGCGGGGGCTGATCGGTCAAACCATTGGCTGGGCAGCCGGCATTGGGCTGGTTACCGGTATTCGTGCGCTGATGGGGCTGGGTTACAAAGCCGAGCCGGCGTGGGTGGCGGGCGCTGCTTTGGGGGTGATCGGTTTCCTGATCGCCATCGGTGCTTTTCGCGATTGGTTTGCGTGGGCAAAAGGGGAGGAAACCCCCGACCCCGAAGAGATTCACGAGGAACCGGGAGTAAAACGATACTTTGGTTACAGTCTTGATCATAAAGTTATCGGTGTGCAGTATGCCTTTCTTTCACTTTTCTTACTGGTGGTGGGGGGTTCCTTCGCGTTGATTTTTCGCGTGGAACTGGTGCAAACCGGTATGCAATGGGTCACCCTCAATTTCTTCAATACCTTGATCGGTATGCACGGAATGACCTTGATTGTTTCCATTCTCATGGGCATTTCGGCAATGTCGAATTACGCAGTGCCGCTGTTGATTGGTGCCAGAGACATGGCCTTCCCCCGCTTGAACGCCTTTTCCTTCTGGCTGGCGGTGCCGGCTTCGCTGGTGCTGGTTTCGGCCATTTTTACCGGAGGTTTCGATACCGGCTGGACGGGTTACCCGCCGTTAAGTCTCCGCGCTCCCATGGGGATGCAAATGTTCTTTGTGGCAGTTTTCTTTGCGGGCTGGTCATCCATTCTTGGTGCTTTGAATCTCATCGTTACCATCCTGCGGATGCGCGCGCCGGGGATGAGGATGTTTCGCATGCCGATTTTCGCCTGGGCAACGCTGGCAACCTCGATCATCGCCTTGACGGCCACTCAGTTGATCGGCACTTCTTTTCAGATGGTCAGTTTTGAACGGCTGTTCGGCATGGGGTTTTTTGATGCCTCCAAAGGGGGTAACCCCATCCTCTTTCAGCACCTGTTCTGGTTTTATTCCCACCCGGCGGTGTATATCTTCGTTCTGCCCGGCTTAGGGATTATCAGTGAGTTGTTGCCGGTGTTTGTGCGCAAACCGCTGTTTGGCTACAAATGGGTGGCCATGTCCTCGCTGGGTATTGCGCTGGTGGGTTTTCTGGTTTGGGCGCATCACATGTTCACCTCCGGCATGGAGGAGTACCTGCGGGTGCCGTTCATGTATTCCACGCTGCTGGTTGCGGTGCCGACGGGGATCAAGTTCTTTTCGTGGGTGGCAACCCTCTGGATGGGGCGCATCCGCTTCCATACCCCCATGCTTTTCCTGATCGGGGCGATTGTCGTATTCTTGATGGGCGGATTGAGCGGGCCTCCACTGGGTACGGTTTCAACCAACCTCCACATGCACGATAGTTACTTTGTCGTGGGACATTTTCATGCCACCATGTTTGGAGGGTTCATTTTCCCGTTGTTTGCAGCCGTTTATTACTGGTATCCCAAAGTTACCGGTCGAAAGATGAACGAATTGCTGGGAAAAATCCATTTTTATTTACTCACTCCCGGCTTTTTGATCATGTCTTTCGGGCAAATGCAGGTTGGTTTGCTGGGAATGCGCCGGCGCATTGCAGATTATGATCCGGCTCAGGGTTTTGAAACCACTCACCTGATTGTTACCATTGCCGGCTTTATGGTGGCTTTGTCGGTGCTGATCTTTCTGATCAACCTGTTCGTCAGTGCCAGGCGAGGGCAGGTGGTCACCGATAATGTGTGGCAATCCCGTTCGCCGGAATGGACGGTGCTGCCTACACCTGCCCCGATGCACAATTACCCGCAGCCCATTCGCGTAGTTGGCGATCCGTATGATTACGGCTTGAAAGATGCCCGTTATGTCGAGGTCTTGCCTCAATCGGCAGGGGATTAAGGAGGAAGGGATGAAAAACGGAAAAATAGATGAACTCAGGCGCGGCGTGCTGGTCTTTCTCGGGCTGGCCATCCTCACGGTGCTGGAATATTACCTCGGCACCCATGAGGCTGCCGCAATTTTCTTGTGGATTGTGGGGTTGTTGAAAGCCGCGCTGGTGGTGATTTACTTCATGCACATCGGGCGGGTATTTCGTTCGGAAGGAGAACACTAAATGGCAACTCACGAAGCAACTTTGACCACTTACAAGCAAAAATTAGCCAACAACCGTCTGGGGTTGTGGTTGTTCATCCTTTCGGATTCTTTTGTTTTTGCGGCTTTGCTGGTTACTCGTTTTTACCTGCTGGGGGATAAACGCCCTCATTTAGAGCAACAACTGGGACTTGTGGTTACCTCAGTCCTGCTGATCAGTTCATTTTTTGCCAACCGCGCCGAGGTGCAAATTTCCCAAGGCAACCGCCGGGGTTTTTTGACCAGTATCTTCATCACGATGCTGCTCGGTATTGCGTTTTTGGTGGGGGTGGTCGGATTTGAGTGGCGGCTGGCGCCGTTTGGCCCGGCGGATGGAGCGGAAGGTGCGGTTTTCTTCATGATGACCGGCATGCATGCCTTTCATGTTCTGACGGGAGTGATTTTCCTCTTCATCGTCTTTCGCAACGGTCTAAAAGGACATTACAGCCCTGAAAGACACTGGGCTGTGGAAGCTGCCGCTAATTACTGGCACTTTGTGGACGTTGTTTGGATTTTCTTCTATCCGGCGCTATATTTGATCGGGACGCTTTGATTCGGAAGAAGAGCAGCAATGCAGCGGACGATCTGGTTAATTACGGTTGCGGTATTGGCGGGTTTGCTGGCCCTCTGGTTGCTGGCTTTTGCCCGACCGTATTCGTTTCACGGATCATTGATCGAACCGCCTGTCGCTGCCCCGCCGATTGAACTGACCCGCGCGGATGGTTCCCTGTATCGCCTGAGCGACCAGCAGGGCAAAGTAACCTTGATTTTCTTTGGGTACACGACCTGCCCGGATTTTTGCCCGACAACGATGGCAGAAATGAAACGCGTTAAAGCAGACTTATCCGCTTATGCCGACCGTTTGGACGTGGTGTTCATCACTGTTGACCCTCAGCGGGATAGCCCTGAGCGTATTCAGTCCTACGCCGCCGGTTTTGACCCGCAATTTATTGGCCTTTCCGGCAGCGAAGAAGATTTGACCCCTATCTGGAAGGCATACGGCGTTTACCGCCAGATTAATGAGGGGCAAAGTGCCTTGGGGTATCTGGTGGATCATTCCACGCGTGTATATCTGATAGATCCGGCCGGCAATTTACGCCTGACCTTTGCCTATGGTACCCCTCCGGAGGATATAGCCGCCGACATTCGCCAGATTTTGAAGGAGAATTGAGATGTCTCCGGCGGTTCGTGCTGCCCTAAAACGGTTGTGGTGGACTCTGCTGATCAGTTCCTTATTTGCCTTTCTGGTCAGCGAAATTTCGTACCAGCTGGTCAAGGATCGCAGCGAACGACCGCCTCAAACCATTGAAATCATAGTGCCTGCCGGCACGGCCCGGCAGATAGCCGCAGGAGAAGAGGGGCCTGCTTTGCCTGAAATGAAATTCGTCGAGGGCGATACGCTGGTGGTTCGCAACCTGGATGATGTTTCTCATCAGCTGGGTCCTTTGTGGGTGCCGCCGGGTTCGGTCAGCCGCATGACACTGGACCGCCCAAATCAATATACGATGGAGTGCAGTTTTCAATCCTCCCGCTCGCTGGGGATTGATATTCTGCCGCGGGCAAAGGCTTCTGACCGGGTGTTTGGAATTATCTCCATTGGTATTCCAACATGGATTTTGTTGTGGCTTTACACGCTGGTGGTGAAGCCCCTGCCTGGCAGCGAAGAGGATCGTCTTTACAATGAGGCCGGTT
Source organism: Chloroflexota bacterium (assembly GCA_040754815.1). Taxonomy (GTDB): domain Bacteria; phylum Chloroflexota; class Anaerolineae; order Anaerolineales; family Anaerolineaceae; genus Bellilinea. The sequence continues at coordinate 372,380 of JBFMBX010000001.1, read as the reverse complement.
AAGCGGTGATCGGGAAATTATTGACACCACGCTGGATACTTACCACGTTGCTGGTAACGCTCGCCGTTGGGGTGATGATTCGATTGGGCTTCTGGCAACTGGAACGGCTGGAGTGGCGGCGAAACCTCAACCAGCAAATCCTCACGCAACTGACTGCGCCCGTGCTGGATTTGAATCAGAACCTGCCCGTCAATGAACTGCCAGAAATGGAATATCGCATGGTACAGGTGCGCGGTGAGTTTGATGATCAGCACGAATTTTTGTGGCGCAATCAGGTTTGGGAAAATCAGCCGGGTTATCATCTTTTTACGCCGCTGAAGATCGAAAACAGCCCCTATGTTGTGTATGTCAATCGGGGCTGGATACCCCTTGATCAGGCAGATGCTCAAAGCCGTTTGCAGTACCGCGTTACGGGGGAGGTTGTGCTGAAGGGTATGATCCGGCGGCCGGTTATCAAGCCAGCCATTGGCGGGGTGGCCGACCCCTTGGCAGCCAGCGGCCAACCGCCCGCCGAGGCATGGAACTGGATTGACCTTGAGCGCTGGCAAGCAGAAACCGGTCTGAACCTGCTTCCGGTTTGGGTGCAGCAATCTCCGGATGGGGCCAACGGCAACCTGCCGTACGCTTCTCTGCCTGAGATTGAGATCAGCGAAGGGCCGCATTTTGGGTATGCCTTGCAGTGGTTTGCTTTTGCCGCTATTCTGGCAGTGGGCTACCCCTTTTTTGTCCGCAAGCAACTTCAAGATTCTTTCAAAACCGACCTTGATGGTGAGAATTCGAGCCACGCACACAGCGGGGAGGGGATTTATGAACACTGAAAACAGAGCATTTCGCTACTGGCTGCTGGCAGCAGCCCTATTGACCTTTTTATCTTTGATGATGGGATATGGGATGCGTTTCGAATCCGGCGCTCAGGGATGCCCCGATTTTCCCACCTGTTACGGACAATTCAAAATCCCCCTCGAGTCGGCGGCCCGTATTGAAATGGCTCACCGCTTGCTGGCCGCCCTGAGCGGCATCATAACCATTGGCCTGATGGTGTGGACATGGATTCGAGGTAAGAACAGCGGGTTGAAGTGGACTCTCACGGGGGCGGCGATTTTGTTCACCGCTCAATTGTTCTGGGGAATGGGGCTTTCAGGAACCATTCAGGTTGAATGGCTTGCGGTTGTGCATCTGGCTGCAGCACTGACCACCATGGGGCTGCTGACGGTCAGCGCGACCGTTTCATTCCTTTCTCGTTCCACCGCGAGGATAATCTCTCTTTGGTATCGTTCCCGGCTGGTGCGATTGAGCGCCGGTGCGGCCGCCATCCTGTTTTTATTGATGCTTTCCGGCGTGCTGGTGGCGCGGCTCGGTGCGGCCAGCGCATGCGCCGGTTTTCCGTTTTGTAACGGGAGTTTTCCGGCTTCATTACCCGCCTGGCTGGCGTTCGGACATCGCGCCTTAACCTTGCTGGCAGGGATTCTGGTGGCTGTGCTCTACCTCCATGCTCATCGCGCCTACCGCCATCAGCCGCTCATTTTAACTGCGGCTGCCGGCTTGATGGTCTTGCTGGGCGGGCAGGCTTTAATTGGTGCTTTGAAAATCCAGCGCAATTTTCCTCTTGATCTGGTTATCGTCCATGCGGCCATTAATGCGGCTGTCTGGGTGGTGCTGATGGTGCTGGTGACGGCTGCCATTTGGTTTGGTCATAGCGGGGCAGAAGAAAAACAGATAATCCACCCGCAGATTTCAAGAAAAGAACGGCTAAAAGCCTACCTGATGCTCAATAAGCCGATTATCGTTGCTTTGCTGCTGGTGACCACTTACGCCGGCATGGTGGTTGGAGGTAAGGCGGTTCCTTCCTTGGGTCTCACTTTCTGGACTTTATTGGGCGGTGCGCTGGCGGCGGGTGGTTCAAGCGCGCTCAATCAGTACATTGATCGGCAGATCGACTCGGCCATGCAGCGCACATCCAGACGACCGATTCCGGCCGGTATTCTCACACCCGCCGAAGCACTGGCTTATGGATTTGCGGCTTGCCTTGCCGCTTTCTTCATCCTGACGGGCTTTGTCAATCTGCTGGCGGCAATGCTGGCAGTGGCAGGCATGGTTTATTATGTGTTGATTTACAGTATCTGGCTCAAACACCTGACCGTTCAGAATATTGTCATCGGCGGCGGAGCGGGAGCGATCCCTCCGCTGGTCGGCTGGGCAGCGGCGACGGGCAGTTTGAATGTGCCCTCTCTGTTTCTCTTTGCGCTGGTCTTTATGTGGACACCGCCGCATTTTTGGGCGCTGGCGCTGGTGCGCGCCAGAGATTACGCCCGTGCCGGTGTGCCGATGCTGCCGGTTGTGCGCGGTGAGAAAGAAACCCGCACCCAAATTTTTATTTACACACTGGAACTGGTGGGTTTGACCCTGCTGATGCCGGTTTTCAAAGTGGCCGGCAGTGTATTCCTGATTTCGGCGGTGATTCTGGGTTTGTGGTTGATTTATACGGCGTGGCAGGTAGTGCGCCTACCCGGCAACAAGGTTGCCTGGCGCATGTACCGTTATTCGAGTATGTATCTGGCCTTCATTTTCCTGGCGCTGGTTGTGGACGTTCTGGTTTAGGTTTACGGTACTGTCAGTTGTGTTTGTGCAATCACGGATGGGCTGTTGGGTAAAGCCCCTGTGTATTGGTAAAACTCTGCTCCCTCAGGGTTATCAGCCTGATTGCGGAATTTTTCCGCCCAGCGGTAGCCGAAGGATTGATATAACAATTCAATTTCGACGGTAAAGGGAGGCGCAAAACCGGCGGTAACGATGCGGTACTGGATACTATCGCCGCCGCCGGTAAAGTCCGGGTCACCGGCTGCCTCTCCATAAACTGCGATTTGCGAACTGGCGGTGGATTTATCAAATCCGCGTGGCAGCAAACGGTTATCTTTCAGATAGCGTTGAGCGCGCAAAAGTGTGGTGGTTACCTTGCCGTCCGGATCGCCGATGATGGGTTCGTAAATCTGCACCTGATCCGGTTGGGTGATGACCTGATAATGGGGTTCATAGAGTTGTTCGTCAGAATCGTTATCGTTGCCGGTAATGGCACCATTTTTCTGCCAACCGCCGGATTCAAACACTGTTTTCCCATCAGCATCTCTGACCGTGACATGCAGCCATGCCCGCCGGGAGGGAAAACTGGTGGGGAATTTGTGGCCGGTCAGCACTTCGACTGCGACATCCACGATTAACTGTTCTTTCTCCATCCGGGCAATCCCGCTCAGGTTGGCGGTCTTTTGTTGAAGCTGCTCAAGGATCAGGCTGCGAGCCGTTTCTAACTGGTCGGCGGTTGCCGAAACGGTCATTGCTTCCGGGTTAGCAGTTAGCAATTCAAGCATGTAACGATTTGCGCCGATGAAGGTGTGCTGCATCAGCGGGCTGCGTTTGGGACTGCCGGTGTTAGCAAGGGGTGCTTCTCCGCTTGCGGGAGGCATGTGACAGGTCTGGCAGGTTGAGGTACCGGAATATGCGGATGCCAGCCATTCCAGCTGAGGCGTCTGCTCGGGGAACAGATCGCTGCTCAGACTACCCTCGTTGGTAAAGTAGGGGGTAAAAAGATTGTGGCAAACCGCACACAATTCGGATTGGGTGACATGCTCGGACTGAAGGGGCTGGTAACCGGCAGCATTACGCATCACGGCAGCCATATTTTCGTCCACCATGAATCTGCCATAAGCAGGTCGCTGACCGGGATTGGCCTGAGTTTCAAATTGATAGCCCCCGCTGAAACTTTCCATTTCCCCAAAGTTTTCGGGCCGAATCTGGTGGCACAAAGTGCAGGAAACGCCATCTATGGCAAGGGGGTAGAGGGGATGAGTGGGGTTGAAGTAACCCTGATCGGGCAATAAAGCGGCCGATTGCCCGCTGAGCAGGGCGGTATGGTGCGCCATGCCGGCATGACAAACAGCGCACTTTTGCTGAATGACATCGCCATAGTCCGGTTTATGGAGCACCTCTGAACGCACCGATGCCCGGTAATACGGATCGCGAACGCTATTTGCCATAATCGAAGCCCGCCATGCGCTTTCGATGGAAACATCCCTGCCGCTACTGTCTTTCAGGGCTGTGTGGCAGAAACCGCATTCGCCGGATGCGGAAAAGAATTCCCCACGCAGACGGGGAAGTTGACCGCTTTCTACCGCTGGAGAGGTGGACGTGGCAGCCGGCAGCGGAGTTCCACTCGTCGTGCAGGCGGTTAGAAGAATCAACAGGAACAGACCAGCCGAGAGGAATAACCACCCCAATTGTTTTTTCATTTTTCCTCCCCAAATTACCGTATGTCAGCCTCTTTCCAGCCTCCCCCCGGAGTCATGAAAAGAGGTTATTGCAAACGCAATAACACTTTACCCGCGTTCCACAGTTCCTCCAGCCGGTAATATTCCCGCTGCTCCGGTGAAAATAGATGTACGATCACATCGCCCAGATCCACGAGTACCCAGCCTCCCTGCGCATAGCCTTCTTTTTTGCCAATCATTTGAAATTCTTTTTTAGCGTTTTCTAACACGGCATCGGCGAGGCTTTCGATCATTCTTTCGCTGCTGCCGGAGCAGATTATAAAGAAGTCTGTGAATGTGGCGATATCCTGAATATCCAGTAAAAGGATATTTTCACCCTTTTTATCTTCCAGGGCGTTGACAATACTGCGGGCAAGTTCGATTGGTTTCAGATTTCACCTCGTTGTTTTTTTGTGATTAATTTTATCCACTTAATGAAAAGCGTGCCAGCGGAGTGTAAATTGCACCGTCTGGTTTCAGGTCACTGCGAAACAAGGTCAGGTGGTTAACGGTCATGCTGCCAATGCTGCCAGGGGATTTTTGACCAATCAGTTGACCGAGCCGCGCAAGATCGGCAGGGGAGGTTTCCCGGCGGACACGTCCAAGTGTGAGGTGAGGTGAAAACGGCCGCTCTTCGCGGGGATAACCTATCTGCTCGGCGGCAGTTTCTACCGCTTCCTGCAGTTTGAAAAGGGGGCTTGTTGCCTGAACCCCCACCCAGATTACCCGTGGGCGTTTGGGATTGGGAAACACGCCCATTCCGTTAACCTCCACGATCAGCGGCGGGGTTGTGCTGGCAATTCGATGAATTGCTTCTGAAAGCAGGCTTAATTCTTTTGGCGCAGATTCGCCCAGAAATTTGAGGGTCAGGTGAATGTTACCGGGGTTAACCCAGCGGACATGGTTACCTGCTGCTTTTTGCAGGTCGGTGAGGATTTGTTCCAGCCCTCGCCGGATTTCTGGAGATAATTCAATGGCAACAAAAGCACGTATCAACATCAATTACCGGTCAGTATACCGATGCAGTTTAAGCATGTCAAGTTGGTTTGGCAAGAAATAAGGTAAAATGGGGAGTGGAAAATAGCCGGGAGGTTCGAGTTTTGAGAAAGTTCATTCGGGATTATTTCATACTGGCTCTGGTTTCGGGTACGATTATTGCGCTGGATCAGTGGACCAAGTGGCTCATCCGCCAGAATCTTGCGGTGGGTGAAGCATGGATGCCGCTGGAGTGGCTGGCGCCGTATGCCCGCATTGTTCACTGGTACAATCGCGGGGTGGCATTTGGCCTGTTTCAGGGCGGCGGCGAATGGTTTGCCATACTGGCGATGATCATTGCACTGGGGATCATTTATTACTACCCCCGCGTGCCGGCTGAAGACTGGACCTTGCGGGCAGCCATGGGGTTGCAACTGGGTGGGGCGGTTGGAAATCTGATTGACCGTTTGACGATTGGTCATGTGACGGATTTCATATCGGTTGGCTCATTTCCGGTGTTCAATATTGCCGATTCAAGCATTACGATTGGCGTGGTGGTGCTGATTTTGGGCGTCTGGCTGCAGGAACGAAGGGAAAAGCAGGCCGCCCAGATGCAAAAAAGAGACGAAGAACAACCTTCGGAGCGGGTGAATTTCAGCGAAGCCAATGAATGATCGGGTTGTCCAATTTATTTATGATGGAGAATATACCGAGCGATTGGATAAACTGCTGGCGGCCCGCTTTCCCGAGCATTCCCGGTCTCGGATGCAGGGATTGATCCGGGATGGCTTCGTCAGGGTCAATCAGAAAATCATCAACAAGGCCGGCTTTGCGGTTGAAAAGGGGATGAACATTGAAGTGAATCTGCCTCCGGTTCAACCGGTGGCACTGGAGGCCGAGTCAATTCCGCTCAAAGTCATTTTCGATCATCCGGATGTTCTGGTGATTGATAAACCCGCCGGGCTGGTTGTGCATCCTGCTGCCGGTCATGAAAGCGGTACACTGGTTAACGCCGTCATGGCGTTGACACCCGATTTGGAAGGAATTGGGGGGGAATTGCGACCCGGTATCGTCCATCGTTTGGATAAAGAAACCTCCGGTTTGATCTTGATTGCAAAAAACGAACGCGCTCATCGTTTTTTGCAGGATCAATTTCGCTTACGGCAGGTTAAGAAGGTCTATCTTGCGCTGGTGGATGGCAAACCGCCAACGCCGAGCGGTAGAATCGAAGCGCCCATTGCACGTGACCCGGCCCACCGCAAACGAATGGCCGTTGTGCCGGCCGGCAAGGGACGCGAAGCCGTGACCGAGTACTATACCCGCGAATCATTTGCTCATCATACCCTGATCGAGGCTCATCCCCTTACGGGACGCACCCATCAAATCCGCCTTCATCTGGCGTTCGTTGGCTGCCCCATTGTGGGGGATACCATTTATGGGAGGCGCAAAGTAAGCCTGCCCCTCAACCGGCACTTTTTGCATGCCTCCCGCCTCACCATCCGTTTACCGGGTGAAAAGCAGCCGCGCACTTTCGAAGCATCCCTGCCTCCCGAATTGGAGGAAATTCTTCAGATTCTACGAAAATCCTAAAACTTTGCCTCAGGTGAACATTATGGAAAAAATCATTGATCTGCGTTCCGATACGGTTACTCATCCTACTCCCGCGATGCGTGAAGCAATGGCCAAAGCAGAAGTAGGTGATGATGTTTACGGTGAGGATCCAACCGTTAACCGGCTGGAAGAGATGGCTGCCGAACGGATGGGAAAAGAAGCCGGCTTGTTTGTTGCCTCCGGCACGATGGGCAACCTGACTGCCGTGCTGACGCACTGTCAACGCGGCGAGGAAGCCATCATGGGGCATTTAGGGCATACCTTTTTATTTGAAGCCGGGGGAATTTCGGCTTTGGGGGGTGTTTTCGTTCATACTCTGCCAAATCAGCCGGATGGCAGCATTGCTCTTGAGGACCTTGAAGGGGCAGTGCGAGGTTCGGATATTCACGACCCCATCAGCCGTCTGATTATTTTGGAAAATACGCACAATCGCTGCGGTGGCACGGTATTGGATGGAAAATACATCGCCGGCGTGGGTGAACTGGCACACCGCCATGGACTTAAACTTCACCTCGATGGGGCGCGAATCTTTAACGCTGCGGCTGCGTTGCAGGTGCCGGCAGCCGAAATAGCCCGGCCGGCCGATTCGGTTACCTTTTGTTTGAGCAAAGGGTTGTGCGCGCCGGTGGGTTCGGTGTTGTGCGGTTCGGCGGAGTTTATCCAGCAGGCACGCCGCATCCGCAAGATGCTGGGGGGCGGAATGCGGCAGGCGGGTGTGCTGGCAGCCGCCGGAATTGTGGCTCTGCAGCAAATGACGGAACGGTTAAGCGAGGATCATCGCCGCGCCCGTCAACTGGCGGAAGGTTTGTTTAACCTGCCCCATTTGAAACCAACCTTTGGAATGCCGCAGACCAATATGGTGTTTGTTTCCTTGAAGGAGAATTTCCCGAAGCCGGCTGAAATCGTGAAAAGTGAATTAGCAGCCATGGGTATTCGGGTGGGAATTACTGCGCCGAGAACATTCCGGCTGGTATTGCATTACTGGATTACCGATGAGGATGTCAGACGAACAGTGGCAGCCTTCGAAAGAGTAACGAGGATTTAATTATTGGACACTGCCGGTATGGGAGGGTGTGAAACCCCCTGAATCTGGTTGCGTCCACTTTCTTTGGCGGAATAAAGCCGCTGGTCGGCAATGTCGATCAATTTTTCCAGCGAATCGGTATCGTTGGGCAGGCAGGCTATTCCCTGACTGATGGTAGGAGGCGGGATGATTTTTTTATCCCGATCAAGGATGACAATTTTCTCGCAGGCAGTGCGAATGCGTTCGGCCACCAGCAAGGCTTGCTCAGGCAGAGTATCCGGCAGGGCGATGATAAATTCTTCCCCGCCCCAGCGTCCGACCAGATCATCTTTCTTGATATTGTGGCGTATGGTCTGAGTCAGTTCGATCAGCACCTGATCGCCGGTCAGGTGCCCGTAGGTATCATTATATTTTTTGAAGTAATCAATATCCAGCATAATCAGGCAAAGAGGCTGATTGCACACCCGGGCTGTCTGTACGGCCTGTTCCAGATTGACAAGGAAAGCATTGTGATTAAAAACGCCGGTCAGGCTATCCAGTTTTGAGCGGGTTTCTACCTCAAGGTGATGATAGGCATTATCCAAAGCCATGGCGGCGCGTTGGGCGATATTTTCGAGCAGTTCTTGATCGCGCTGATTGAAAGCGGAGGGCTTATAAGAAGCCACGGCGATAATTCCCAATACTTCGCTGCCAGAAATGAGCGGTACACCGAGCCACGAAAGACTGACCCGCGGCTGACCGACCAGTTTGTAATCAATATTGAGTTTCTTTCGCGCTTCGGGCAGATCGGTGATTAACAATGACTGACGGCTGCGAATTACACGGCCTGCAAGCGTGCCCTCGATTGGCACATCCATCGAAGGGAAGAATTCCCCATCATCGTAAAACAGTTCCAGATGTACCGAATCACCTTCGATTAACCCGAAGTAATAGGTGTCGGCATCCAGTGCGCTCTGAATGGTGGTGGTTACCATGGTGATAACTTGATGGATTTCCAGCGAAGAAGACAGACTCCGGGATACTTTGTTGATAATTTGTTGGCGGGTGATTTCGACCTGCAGTGAATCTTGATGTCGAATTAAGGTTTCTGTGATGGCAATGCCGGCCAGCGGGAGGAAAAAGAGATCCAGAAAAACCGAATGGAGGATGGAAACATGGTTAAGAGCCATGGTTATAAGGTGAGCAATCACAGCAGAAGAAAGAAAAATGTAACTAAACCACCTGCCAAAAAGGAGCGAAGTAATTCCCGTCATATACAAAATACCCAGGGTTGAATAGCCATGGGGTAGAAAAGGCTGGAGGAATTCAACGGAAACCGCCACAATGGTATTAAATACAAAGATAATCCACCCACGATTGGGATGACGATCCAGAACGTGAATGAGATGAAAATAGAAAATGGTCAGATAGACGAGTTTAAATAAAGCAACGCTGAGGGCGATTTGGTTTTCAAACAAGTGTATACCGGCAAGCAAAGCATAGAGAGCGAGAATCAGATTGGAAACAAAGGCAATCAGCAAAGCCGGTAAAACCAGCGCCTGTCGTTCTCTCAATGGCATTGATATAGACGATTTCATAATTTCTTTTATTTTCGTCCATTATAGGGAAAGCTTGAGGGTTATTGCCATACAATTTGTTTACAGTTTTTTATCAAGGAGTATTATAAAACCTGATGATGGGTCAAGCAGGAATTTGTTGCGACTGGCCGGTTGAGCAGCTTGGCGGACGCAAGGCGGGTCGGCGGATCAAACTCAGGTTATAATACAGGTGGTTTTCATCAAAGCTTCAATGGAGGTGCGCATTTGTCCGAGTGGATTACACTACCAGAAATTGATGAAGCATCCGCCTTCATCATTGATAAGATTCGCATTCGTCCGCAGACCGGCATCATATTAGGCTCGGGTTTGGGTGAACTGGCCGAGCAGGTTGAAGATGCCGTGGTCATACCGTATGCCGAAATTCCTCACTGGCCGGTTTCCACCATTCACGGGCATGCGGGGCGGTTGATTTTGGGACGGCTTGAAAACCGGCCTGTTATGGTGATGCAGGGTAGAGCTCATTACTATGAAGGTTATCCAATCAGCCGGGTCGGTTTTCCCATCCGGGTGATGCAGCGAATGGGTGTTGATTCGCTGATTGTCACCAATGCCGCCGGAGCCATTCATCCGGAATTTCTACCGGGGGATGTGATGCTGATCGTGGATCACATCAATCTGGTGGGCATGGCGGGCATACATCCGCTGCGTGGTCCAAATCTGGATGAGTTTGGTGAGCGTTTTCCGGATATGAGTCAGCCGTATGATCGCCGTTTGATGGATTTTTGCCGCCAGGCTGCCGCAGAGGCAGGCATTGTTCTGCGGGAGGGTGTGTATGTCTGGCTGTCCGGACCTTCGTTTGAGTCGCCGGCCGAGTTACGGTTTCTGCGAACCATTGGCGCCGATGCAGTGGGCATGTCCACCGTACCGGAAGTGATTGTTGCCCGCCACGGGAGGATGCAGGTTCTGGGAATTTCGGGGATTTCCAATAAAGCCAATCTCGATGGCAGTACGATGACCACCCACGAAGAGGTTTTACAGGCCGGAAAAATTCTGGTTCCAAAATTGACTTCCCTGATTCGGGGCGTGCTGCGTAGAATGACCGGATGAGTGAAAATCTACTGCGTAAGACCGGCAAATAATCAAGGGCGGGTATGGAAGAAGTTCTCCGCTTTTTGAAAACTTATGAGGTTTGGATTTACCTCGTGCTGGCCGGAACAGGCTTGTTTACCATTCGAAGTATGCTGGCGGCATTTCAGGAACTGCGCACCGCCGTGTTCGGTCTGGAACGGGAGAGTGCTCAACGCCGCTTGCGTTCCGCTCTTTCGGTGTTTGTTTTCGTTCTGTTACTGGCGGTTTCTGAATTTATGCTGACGGCAATCGTGTTCCCCGATTTTCCAAATGTGCAGGCAATGGCAACTCCCACAGCGGAGTTATTGATCACCCCCACCACCACACTGGAAATTGCCGTGGTGGAAACGCCGGAAACGGACATCATTGGTATACCAACGCTGGATGTAAGCGAGGAAGACGGTTGTATTCCGGGAGTGATCGAATGGACTTTTCCGAAAGCGGGTGATACGCTTCAGGGAGTGGTCACCTTGCGCGGGACGGTGAGTGTGCCCAACTTGGGTTTTTACAAGTATGAATACAGCGAACAGGCATCCAATCTTTGGGTGACCATTGCCGCTGGCGATCAGGTTATTGTAGATCAGCCGCTGGGCGGTGAAGGCAGCGGTCAGTGGGATACATCCACGCTGACGCCGGGTGATTATCGTCTGCGGCTGGTAGTTACCGATAATGTTAACAATGTCTTTCCCGCCTGCGTTATTCCGGTGAGAATTTCTGCACCTTAATGGAGGAATATGCCTGAAATTGAAGTTCGACCCGTCTCCGTAGATGAAATTCCGGTTTTGGTTTCTCTTGAACATTACGGCAAAAGTGATTATGTCTGGCAAATGGAACGGCTGGTGGAGGAAAGTCAAATTGTGATCACTTTCCGAGAAGTGCGCCTGCCGCGTTCGGTTAAAGTGGAGTATCCTTACAGTATGGAAAGTCTGCCGGAGCGGCTGCGCCAGCAAACTATTTTGCTGGCTGCAGTGTTCAAAGGTGAAATTGTTGGTTATATCGGAGTGGAGGAACGTCTGGCAACGCGAACGGCATGGGTGGCGCATCTGGCTGTGGCGGTTGACTGTCGGCGGGAGGGGATTGCCAGTGCATTGATGCTGGCGGCTCAATCATGGGCAAGCCGGCGCGGATTGCGAAAGATGATCCTCGAAACGCCTTCCAAAAATGCACCGGCAATCCGTATGGCACTGAAACTGGGCTTTGAATTTAGCGGTTACAATGATCAGTATTACGCGAATCAGGACATTGCCCTGTTTTTTAGCAGTATGTTGAGGTAAGAGAGGGTATTGCGGTGGGCGTTTTAATCACCATCAATCAGATTCTGATGGCAGGGGTGGCGATTACAGCCTTTTCGCTGTTGCTGTACTCGTTGACTTTTAATTTACGGGAACGGGTAGCGCGTTCTTTTGCCATGATTCTGTTTTGTCTGGTGATTGTCTATTCGGCTGAATCACTTGCCAGCGTTGCTCCGAACAATGCAGAACTGGAACTATGGCTGAGGCTGCAATGGCTCGGAATTGTCTTTTTGCCTTCCGCTTATTTGCACTTTTCGGATGCCCTGCTGGCAACAACCGGCAAGCCCAGCCGCGGTAAGCGCCGCTGGGCGATTCGGCTTTCGTATGTTTTGGCTGTTTTATTTCTTGCAATGTTGCCGTTGGGTTTGCTGGTTGGTGATCTGGTGCCCGATTCGCAGCCTGCGCCGTACCTGAAACCGGTGTTGGGTACGGATTTGTTCATGGTGGTGTATTTTGTTTCCATTGCCATGTCGTGGTACAACTTTGTTCGCGCCTTTCGGCGTTCGGCAACCAGCACTAGCAAACGGCGGATTGGTTACCTGCTGGTCGGATCTGTTGCGCCGGTGCTTGGGTCCTTTCCTTTCCTGTTATTCTCTTCCGACTTTGCTGCCCAGCACCGCCTGACTTTTTGGATCTTTTCGGTATTGACCAACTTTCTGGTGGGTGGTCTGATTGTAATGATGGCTTATGCGGTGGCCTTCTTTGGGGTGGCCTTGCCGGACCGGACAATCAAGAGCCGTTTGTTCAAGTGGATCTTAAGAGGACCGGTAACGGCTTCTATTACGCTGGCGCTGACTACTATTGTCCGCCGTGCAGGTGAACTGTATGGCCTGCCGTATAATGCGCTGGTTCCGATTGTGATGGCGGCTTCCATTCTCACCGGTCAATATCTGGTTACACTGACATTCCCGGTGCTGGAACGCTGGCTGCTCTACGGCAATGATAAAGATGAGATTGAGGTTTTGCGCAGTCTGGAACACCGCCTGATCACCCGCAATGATTTGCGTCAGTTTCTTGAAATGGTGCTTGCTGCCGTGTGTGATCGTTTGCAGGTTAAGGGGGCTTATGTGGCCGCATTAAAGCCGGAGGGTTTGGAAATCATCGTGCGGGTGGGCAAAACCTTTTTCGATGAAGAACAAAAGACTACCGAACTGGCCAGTTTAATTCGCAGTCCCGCTGCGGATATGTTCAACTGGGGTGAAGATCTTCTTCTACCGCTGGTGGATCAAAATGAAGAGGGCGAGCCATCCATTTTGGGTTTGCTGGGTATCAGCGGGGGGGCGCATTTGATGTTGGATGAAGAACAGCAACAGGTTCTGAATAGTTTCAGCGAGCGGGTTTTGCTTGCCTTGCAGGATCGCCGGTTGCAGGAAGGGGTATTCCGCTCAATCAGTGAATTGACCACCAAAACGGCCTACATCCAGCAATTGCAGGCTGCCGGCCGTTACGACCAATCGGGATTATTGAATGGGGAAATACCGCTTTCGGCAGCCGACTTTTCTCAATGGGTTAAGGACGCTCTCTCGCATTATTGGGGCGGGCCAAAATTGACCGAAAGCCCGTTGACGAAATTGAAAATCGTTCAATCGGTATTGAACCGTTACGATGGCAATACATCCAATGCCTTGCGTGCCATTTTGCGGGAAGCAATAGAACGCGTTCGCCCGGTGGGAGAACGGCGGTTTACCGGCGAGTGGGTACTGTATAATATTTTGGAGATGAAATTCCTGGAAGGGAAAAAGGTGCGGGAAATTGCAATGCGTTTGGCCATGTCAGAGGCCGACCTGTACCGCAAACAACGGGTGGCTATTGAGGCGGTGGCAAAGGCAATTCTGGAAATGGAAGCCCAAAATGGCCACATGAACGAATTGCCAAAATCAGAGTGATTGATATACAATAGTTAAACCTTATTTGTACTTATTGCAGGGAGGTAACAGAATGGTTGCCAAAAAAGCGGAAACGGATCTGGGGGAACATCAGGCAGATCCTATTGACGAGGGGTGGTGGGCGGCGGTTCTGGCTGACGAAGAGTTGTTTGCGCCGCCAAAGAAAGGAACCAATTCATCAACGGTGAGTCAGGGGGCAGTCACTCAGGTGGATTGGGGGAATATTCAGCGGATTTTTGAGCAAGATCAAATTGTGGCTTTGAAAGTGCATGGCTTCAATCGTGGGGGATTGCTGGTTCAGGGAAAGGGGATTCAGGGATTTGTGCCTGTTTCTCATCTGGTCGAAATGCCGACCGACGCCTCCGAAGAAGAACGGCGTAATATTCTGGCCGGCTATGTCAATCGGGTGATTCGTCTTAAGGTTATTGAGTGCGAACCGCGCTATGAACGGGTTGTTCTTTCGGAGCGGGCAGCGCTGGCCGGAGAAGGTCAGCGCAAAGCGTTGTTTGCGACGCTGAAAGAAGGCGCGGTCGTAAATGGACGGATTACCAACATCACCGATTTTGGCGTGTTTGTAGATTTGGGCGGCGTGGAAGGGCTGATTCATGTTTCGGAAATTTCGTGGGGGCGTGTGCAAGACCCTGCCGAATTGTTGAGCATCAATCAAGATGTGAAAGTGCTGGTATTGCAGGTCAATGAAGATACTTCACGGATTGCACTCAGTTTGAAACGGTTACAGCCCAATCCATGGGAAACGATGGCAGTTCGTTATAAACCCGGCGATGTGGTACGGGGGTGGATTACTTCCCTGACGCGCTTCGGTGCGTTTGCGCGGCTGGAAGAAGGTGTGGAGGGGTTAATCCATGTTTCCTCCATCCGTCTGCCTCCCAATTGCAAAAACATTCAGCACTTTTTGAGTGTTGGGCAGGAAGTCAATGTCCGCATTTTACATCTGGATGCGGAGCGCCGCCGGCTTGGATTGGGATTAGTACAAACCGAATGAGTCCTTCAACCAGAAAAGCCGGAAAATCCACCAAAAAGGCCTTTACGGAAAATAATTTCAAAGTTTCATCCCTTCTGGAAGGGATTGGACGAGTCGTGGTGCGCCTGGAACGATACGGGCGCGATATTGCCGGCATATTTTTGATTGTGATAGGCTTGCTGACTTTGCTGGCACTGCTTGGCTTGACCAGCGGCTCGTTCATTACGCCGTGGGGGTACTGGCTCAAACGCTGGCTGGGGGTTGCCAGTTTTTCGCTGGCCGTGTTGACTGCAATCATCGGGGCAACACTGCTACGCAGCAACCCAGCGGAAAATCGCCGTTTTCCGCTGGGGCGGATTCTGGCGTGGGAAGGGTTGATTTTCACGCTGATGGCTTTTCTGGCTTTGCTGGGCGGCGTTTCGGTGGAGCGGGCAGAAGCAGGCATGGACGGTGGTGTGGTTGGCTGGGGGCTGGCTTATCTCTTGCAACAATTGCTGCCCCTGCCATGGAGCAGTGTTTTGCTGGTCTTGCTGGGAGTGTGGTTTTTATCCTCGGCAACCGGTTTTCACCGCTGGGTGGGCGGGCGTATCCAGGCATGGATTGAATCCCTGCCGGTTGAATCTATTGTTGAAGCCGAACACCAGCCTGTTCCTTCAAGTATCAAGAAGTCCGAACCGGCGCAGAAAGAAGGAGGCACACCCGTCCCCGTTGTAGCCTACCGGCGTGAAGAGAACCTTCCGCCCCTTTCACTGCTGGCCACCGAGGAAAACAACGGTCTGGATGAAGATCGTGTGCTGGCGATTGCCCGTCAAATTGAAAAGACGCTGGCGGAATTCGGCGTACCCTCACGGGTGATCGGCTACCGGAAAGGTCCCACCGTCACTCAGTTTGCGGTGGAACCCGGTTATGTGGAAAAACCAGCCGCCGACGGCAAGATGGTGCGCCAAAAAATACGGGTTGCTCAAATTTCTGCCCTTTCCCGCGATCTGGCTCTGGCGCTGGCTGCCGAGCGGCTGCGGATTGAAGCACCGGTGCCGGGACATTCTTATGTGGGTGTTGAAGTTCCGAATAGCAGCACCACGCTGGTCAGGCTGCGTCCCATTCTGGAATCGCCGGAGTTTGTCAAATTACAATCCCCACTGGCAATTGCCCTGGGCAGAGATGTTTCCGGCCAGCCTGTGGTAGCGGATCTGAAGCGTATGCCGCATTTGCTGGTGGCCGGCACAACCGGTTCGGGCAAATCGGTTTGTCTTGCTTCTATCATTACCTGCCTGGTGATGAATAACTCGCCGGACGCTTTGAGGCTGGTTGTGCTGGATCCGAAGATGGTTGAACTGGCCCGCTTTTCCGGCCTGCCGCATATACTCGGCAAGGTGGAAACGGATATCGAGCGTATGCTGGCCGTGTTGCGCTGGACGCTGGTTGAGATGGAGCAACGCTACCGTCTGTTCGAAGCCAGCGCGGCAAGGGATCTGGCTGCTTATAACCGCAAAGCCGAAAGGCGCGGTATGCCTCCCCTGCCTTACATCGTCGTACTGATTGACGAATTGGCGGATTTGATGATGTCGGCTCCCGATCAAACCGAACACAGTCTGGTGAGGCTGGCTCAGATGGCGCGGGCCACCGGTATTCATCTGGTGCTTGCCACCCAACGGCCCAGCACCGATGTGGTGACCGGCTTGATCAAAGCCAATTTTCCGGCGCGGATTGCCTTCAGCGTGGCTTCATCGGTGGATTCGCGGGTCATTCTGGATGTCAACGGCGCGGAATCGCTACTGGGCAGGGGAGACATGCTTTTCCTGAATCCGGAGGTCGGCACGCCCCAGCGCGCACAGGGAGTCCTTTTAAAGGATGATGAAATTGAGCGCGTGATTGCCTACTGGCAGCGTACTCTGCCCGAACAGGCTGAGGAAAAGGTACCGTGGGAAGATCTGGTTCATCAGGATGACGAAGGGGATGATTTAATCGAAAAGGCCATCGAGCTAGTGCGAAGAACCCAGCGAGCCAGTGCCAGTTTATTACAGCGCCGCTTGCGCATCGGCTTTCCGCGGGCTGCCCGCCTGCTGGACGAATTGGAAGAGCGGGGAATTGTTGGGCCGGCATTGGGTGGAGGGAAAGACCGCGAGGTGTTGATTGACCCTTTGGATGAGGAACCCCTCGAGGATGAAGACTGAGATTTGGCGGGGGATTGCTTGACAGTTTGCATCAGGTAAGATAGGATACAAGCCAGAAATTCCAAAATACGTTCCAATAAATTAACGGGTTATGGTGTAAAGTGGTTCGCACAGAAAAACAACCACAAAAAGGTACATTTACCGACTTTTTACGGGCGCGTTTCAAGGGGTTGCTTGATTCGTCAGGGGCTTTCCTGATTCGCATTGGGTTAACTCCAAACATGGTCACCGGCATCGGCTTGATTGGTATTCTGGCCGCTTCTGTATTACTGGCTGGGGGACAATTTTTCTGGGGTGGTCTGCTGGTGCTGATCATGGCTCCGCTGGATGCGCTGGATGGAAGCATGGCCCGGCTGCGCGGCACTCCCACGCGCTTTGGGGGGGTGCTGGATTCGGTGGTTGATCGCTTTGCGGAGATAATCCTGCTGGGCGGTCTGGTGTTTTATTATGTTCAGCGAGGGGAAGCGCTGCCTGTTCTGCTGGGATATGCCGCTGCCGGCGGGTCGCTGATGGTTTCGTATGTCAAAGCGAGAGCGGAGGCTGCCCAATTTCAGCTAAAAGGCGGGCTACTCACCCGTGTGGAGCGTTTTCTGGTGTTGATTTCATTGCTGCTCATCGGGCAGCCCGTCATTGCGTTGTGGATTCTGGCCATTTTGGGCAATTTCACCGCTTTGCAGCGATTATGGCTGGTGTATCAACAACATCGAAACGAAGAAAACCTGCCGCATACTTAATTTGATGAGGTGTAATCTAAAATGCCAAATAGTTTCAATATAGGACCGATTACCATTCATTTATACGGTGTAATTATCATGTTTGGGGCGCTCATGGCGGCGTGGCTTTCTGCCCGGCAGGTCAAACAACGCAATCTCAACCCCGATCTGGTGTGGGATATGCTGCCGTGGTTGTTAATTGCCGGTGTCATCGGTGCGCGCCTGTGGCACATTTTCACACCTCCCGCTTCGATGGTGGAACGCGGTATTACCACATGGTATTATTTGACGCATCCGCTGGATGCCATTGCCATCTGGAACGGAGGATTGGGTATTCCCGGCGGCGTGATGGGCGGCGCACTGGCGCTGTGGCTCTATTGCCGCAAGAAAGGTTTGAGTTTTTGGGAGTGGACCGATATCATTGCGCCGGGGCTGGCACTGGCGCAGGCGATTGGACGCTGGGGTAATTTTGTCAATCAGGAATTATACGGCGCGCCTACAAATCTCCCGTGGGCGATTTATATTGACCCCATCCACCGCCTTCCCGAGTTTCAGGATGTGGCCTACTATCATCCCTTGTTTTTATACGAATCTATCTACAACCTGATCAATATGGCGGTTCTTTTATGGGTGGGACGAAAATTTGCCGACCGGCTGAAAAAAGGTGATATCTTTTTACTGTACCTGATTATTTACCCGGTTGGACGCTTTTTACTCGAATTCCTGAGGCTGGATCCATCACCACTGGCCGGTTTGAATGTCAATCAGACTTTGATGGCGGTAATTGCAGTGGCTGCACTGGCAACCTTGCTGTGGCGGCATCGAAAAACAACAGGTGTCTCACTTCCAACGAGCAACGAGTAAGGTGTGGTTTTTAGCAAGTGCAGGATGCGGGGATAAAAAATGATTTACGCCGAAAACCTGACCAAGCATTTTGCTGATTTTGTAGCCGTGCAGGGCGTCAACCTGCAAGTTCACGCCGGTCAGGTGCTGGCATTATTGGGACCGAACGGCGCCGGTAAAACCACCACCGTGCGGATGCTGACATCCGTGTTGCGCCCTACATCGGGGTGGGCAAAAATTGCAGGTTATGATGTGGTCAACGAGGCGGAGAAAGTGCGGGCTTCGGTGGGGGTGTTGACCGAACACCACGGTTTATACGGAAGAATGACCGCCGATGAATACCTGACCTTTTACGGTCAGCTTTACCGCATGACCGACCAGCAGATTGAACAACGAAAGGGTGAACTGCTGGCTCAATTTGGGTTGAGTGAGGTGCGTAGAAAAAAACTGGGCGAGTATTCCAAAGGGATGCGCCAGAAACTGGCGCTGGTGCGCGCTTTGCTGCATAACCCCCCGGTGCTGCTGCTGGACGAACCCACCTCCGCCATGGATCCGGAGAGCGCAAGGGTGGTTCGGGATGCCATTCGAGCACTGAGATCTGACCAGCGTGCTGTCATTCTGTGCACCCACAACCTTGCTGAAGCCGAGCAACTGGCTGATCAGATTGCCATCATTCGCCGCGGGCGAATCATGCTGAATGATGTGCCGGAACGGCTCAAACAACTATTACTGGGGCCGCAGGAATATGAGATTGTGTTGCGTGCGGATGCGGCGTTTTCGAGCGAAATTCTACCGCAGGGGGTTACCCTCAACCGCCGGGAAGACAACCGCTTTTTCTTCCGCATGGAAAGACCGGATGAAATGGTGCCTGTGCTTTTGAAACGGCTGCTGGATAATCACCTGCCGGTTTTATCCTGTTCGCCGGTACAGCGCAGTTTAGAAGAAGCCTATCTGCGGGCGGTCAGTCTGGAAAAGGGGGACGACCATGAAAACCATTGACCTTCGCCCTGCGCTGATCATTGCCCGGCGAGAAGTGCGCGATCAATTTCGTGACTGGCGCATTATCTTCCCCATTGTCTTCCTGACGCTGTTCTTCCCGTTTCTGATGAACTTTACTGCCCGCCAGTTGCTGGATTTTGTCAATCAGTATGGAGCGGGGCTGGTTGGCGAGCGGTTGATTCCATTTTTACTGCTGATTACGGGTTTCTTCCCCATCAGTGTTTCGCTGGTCATTGCCCTGGAAAGTTTTGTCGGCGAAAAGGAACGCGGCAGTATTGAACCTTTGCTGACTACTCCGCTGGTGGACTGGCAGTTGTACCTCGGTAAATTGCTCTCTTCCACCGTCCCACCGCTAATCGGCAGTTTTTTGGGAATGTCGGTCTATATCGGTGGGCTGGTGGTCAACCGCATTCCCCTGCCGGATGCGGAAATCATGCTGCAAATCATCATCCTGACCGTCACGCAGGCGGTGGTCATGGTCAGCGGGGCGGTGGTGGTTTCTACTCAGGCAACTTCCGTGAGGGCGGCAAATTTACTGGCCAGTTTCATCATCATCCCCATGGCGTTGTTGATCCAGGCGGAGGCGGTGGTCATGTTTTGGGGACGGGATACCCTTTCCCTCTGGTGGGTGGTGTTTGGCTTACTGGTGCTGGCAGTCCTGTTAATTCGCGTGGGATTGGCTCATTTCCAGCGTGAAGAATTGCTGGGCAGAGAAATTGATGTGTTGAATCTGCGCTGGATCTGGCGAATTTTTTGGGAAAATTTTACCGGCGGCGCTCGAAATCCGTTGATCTGGTATCGGCAGGTACTGGCCGGTACCTTGCATGAACTGCGGGGAAGTTTGCTGATCGTGACCTTTCTGGCCGGTATGGTGATTTTTCTGGGCGCTCAGCAGGCAGATCGTTTTCTTTTGATTCTGCCGGAAGGTTCGTTGCAAGAACGGATTCGGGAATTGCAGATGAACTTTTCGGTGGGCGAGGTGGGGAGCGTGCAGCAAATTTTCTTCCAGAATGTGCGCGCTCTTACGGTTGGACTGGTACTGGGTTTGTTTTCTTTTGGGGTGCTTGGCACCCTGCCGCTGCTGGCGACGCTGGGATTGCTGGGTTATTTCACCCGCATTCTGGAAGTAAATCAACTCCCGGCGGCGCAGATCATTTTCTCGGGGATTGTGCCTCATGGCATACTCGAAGTGCCGGCGATCTTGATTTCAACTGCCGCCGTGTTGCGGATTGGATTCCTGCTGGCAACGCCGATGAAAGATAAGACTGTTGGTGAAGTATTTTTGATGGCAATTGCCGGCTGGCTTCAGGTGATGATTGGAGTGGTGATTCCCTTGTTACTGCTTGCGGCTGCGGTGGAGGCATGGATTACACCCCTGATCATTTTTCGCTTTTTGGGTTGAACAAAATGCTATAAAATGAATCAAAAGAAAGGGAACGGCATGGGTCAGATCATCTGTTTGGGTACAGCAAATGCCATTCCCGGCATAGACCGGGAAAATACCCATCTGTTGATACGCCATCAACAAGAGGCCATACTGATAGATTGCGCGGCCAACCCGATTGTTCATCTGCAGCGGGGGGGTATTGATTTCGAGCAAATCAATCACCTGATTTTGACCCATTTTCATCCGGATCATGTATCAGGTGCGCCTTTATTTCTGATGGATTTGTGGCTGATGGGACGAAAAAAGCCCCTTTTCATTTATGGGCTGGAACACACCCTCAGCCGTTTACAGGCGATGATGGATTTGTACGACTGGCGTAACTGGCCCGGTTTCTTTCCACTGGAATACCGGGTAATCCCTGAGGCGGAGCAGGTTCCGCTTTTGAAACTGGATGGTTTGGAAATTGTTGCCTCGCCGGTGAAGCACTTGCTTCCCACCATTGGCATTCGCGCCAGATTCGAGCAATTCCATAAAACGGTAGCCTATTCCAGCGATACCGAGCCTTACGAGGGATTCATCCGACTGGCGCAGGGGGCCGATGTGTTGATTCACGAGGCGGCGGGGCATTCCATCGGTCATTCATCTGCCCGGCAGGCGGGAGAAGTGGCACAGCTTGCCGGCGTAAAAAGGCTGTATCTGATTCACTATCCTTCTGCTGTCAACAAGGAACATCTCATCCGCGAAGCACAGGAAGTTTTTAGCGGGGTGGTTCTGGCCTGTGAAGATTTTATGAAAATTGAACTGGCGGAAATTTAACCGTCACCAACCGAGCAGGAAGGGTTCCCACTCGGTATATTCGTTCAGGTGGCGGCCAAAAATATACAGGGCAGAAGCGGGCGGTTCACCGGGCTGACGCAACAGTTGCATACCTGCTTCCGCGAGCGTGCGTCCGCCTTTGCGGTGATTGCACAGGGGACAGGCTGTTACCACGTTAGTCCAGGTGTGTTGACCGCCGAGGTGACGGGGGATGACGTGGTCAACGGTCATTTCCCCGCTTCGTTTACCGCAATACTGGCAGGTGTAATTATCACGACGGAATATTTCCCGGCGGGTCAGTTTGACTTTTGGGCGTGGCCGATGCACCATGTGTTGAAGCCGGATAATGGAAGGGCGGGGAAAAACGGCACCGGCGGTGTGAATCTCCCCTCTGCCGTTCATCACCATGGATGCTTTATGTGTCAAAATCAAACCAACCGCGCGGCGCAAGTCGCAAACATTGATTGGCTCGAAATTGGCGTTGAGTACCAGAACATTATCCGCCATTGCGACCTCACCTGCAAAATTATAGCACCACCTTTCTACAACTGCTATGTGAAATGCGTTAAGAAGTGTTAATATTGTGCTATACAGCGTTTCTGGAGGTGGATGGTGAAAATTTTGATTGCCGGTGGTTCGGGTTTAATTGGAACAGCCCTGACCCATCATTTTCTCCAAAAAGAACAACAGGTTTTCATCCTGACAAGACGCGCATCCAGCATTATTTTACCCGAAGGCGCCAGGGCGGTTGAGTGGGACGCCCGGACATCCGCGGGGTGGGGAAAATTGATCAACGAGACCGATGTGGTGATCAACCTTACCGGCGAGAATCTTGGCGCCGGCCGCTGGACAGAAGCGCGCAAACGGCTTTTGTATGACAGCCGGGTTCAGTCCGGCAGGGCAATCATCGAAGCAATGCGCCAGAGTACCCGCAAACCTGCGCTGTTAATCCAATCCTCGGCAATTGGGTATTACGGCAACGGCGGGGATCAGATACTGGAAGAAAACAATCCGCCCGGTAGTGATTTTCAGGCGCAATTGTGTGTGGATTGGGAAGAATCCACCCGCGAGGCCGAGTATATGGGTGTACGGCGGGTGGTCATTCGCACCGGTGTGGTTCTGGCAAAGAAAGCCGAGGTGCTGCAGCGATTGATGTTGCCATTTCGCCTGTTTGTTGGCGGTCCGCTGGGCAGCGGCAGGCAGTGGTTGTCCTGGATTCACATGGCCGATGTGGTGGGAGCGATAGAATTTTTTATTGAAAATGAACAGACCGGCGGTGTCTTCAATTTATGCGCCCCTCAGCCGGTTCAAAACAGGGTTTTTGGAAAAACACTGGGACGTATTTTACGGCGTCCTTACTGGCTGCCGGTGCCGGCGTTTGCGTTGAGATTGGTGTTGGGTCAAATGAGTGCGCTGGTATTAGAAGGGCAACGGGCTGTACCGAAACGATTACTGGAAGCCGGTTATCGTTTCCGGTTTTCCGATCTTGAAACCGCCCTGCGAGATTTGCTCCATTAAGGTGTGGGTGGTTGAAGCGCGTTGTTCAACAGAGATACCCCAATTGTGCTGGCCAGGGCCGGGTTATTCTCTTCCAGTAAGACGGCTACTGCCAGGGGGGCGCTTCCTGTTTGGGGGAGAGTTCCTCCAATGAACCATGTGTAAGCCGCCGTTCCATCCTGTTGATAGGCAACCGACTCCCAGATGGGGTTTTCACCGGTGGCCAGTTTGTTCACTGCCGCGCTGATAGCAGAAGAATTGCCAAATACGGTGGTGGGAGAAGCGGAAGGGAGAATCACCCAGCCTTGATGTGGTGTTTCAACCGAAACGGCGAGACGGGCAGCCGGGCGCGTTCCCCCACTGGTCAAAGCGGCGGCTGCCAGTGCCATTTGTAAGGGGCTGACCTTTATGCCGCTTTTACCAATGGCGGCTAAACGAGTGCTGGTCAGCTGATCAGGCTGTGAGGGAACGGCTGCATCAAGGCGCACCTCCGGGGCAGTAAACAACCCAAGCGCATTGAACAGCTCGCGCATTTGAGGAACACTGAATGATCGGCTCATTTCCACCACTGCCGCCGGACATCCGGCTTGAATGGCGGTCTCCAGGGTGATGGGTGTCCGCGGCGGTCGGCTGCAAACCAGGGTTTGCCCTTCAAAATTGTGGGTGAGGTTAAACGGCAGGAGGGGGAGGTCATTCGTTTCGCTTAAATGGGCATATAAAAAGGGGCCAAGGATGGTGCCGGTTGGGTATTGCCCCTGAGTAGCACGATTGACAAATGGGGCGGTGGGGTCGTTCAGCCATTCGGTATAATGTTCATCAAGCTGATTTGGATCGAAGTAAGGATGAGAGGCGATGGCGAGAATCTCTCCACTGCGGGCGTTGAGCAAAACAATCGCGCCGCGATGATCTTGCAGCAGGTCATCGGCCATTTTTTGCAAGTTCAAGTCGAGACTGAGGCGCACGTTCATGCCCTCTGGCGGCTGAGAGTAAATCATTTCGGCAAGCCAGATGCGCGAGGCGGCATTGCCCTGTGTACCGCTCAAATACCCATCCAGCGAAGCTTCAAGTCCGGCTTTTCCAAACTGAGGGTTGATATAACCAATTGTGTTTCCCAAAGGGGGGTAAAGCAACACCCGAGTCAATTCACCGCGAGTGCCTCTGGTTGTGGCGATGAGATTATTTCTGCTGTCCAGCAAATTCCCGCGGGGAACAAAACGCAGGTTGACCATCCAGCGCACATTTTCAGGCCGGCCGAGTAAAGTATCGGCACGAACGATGCTCCACCACGCGCTCATCACTGCCAGTGCCGCAAAACCGGCGAGAAAAATGAGCGTAAGCCATTGAAAAGCCAGCGGTTTTTGAACGGGCAGCAGGGGAGCATTGTTGGGAATACTGACCCACAATAACAACCCCACGGCAAAGAGGCTGGTTGCCAGCGACGAACCCCCGTAGGAAAGCAAAGGCAGCGTAACACCGGTGAGGGGCAGCAGCCGCAAATTTCCCCCCAGGATCAGAATAGCCTGGATGGCGAAATAAACGCCAATGCCCGCTGCTAAAAAGCGCTGAAAGTTGGTGCGGGACGTCAGGGAAATGACCAGAGAACGGTAGATTAGCAAAGAAAACAGGAGAATAAGTGCTACCATGCCGGCCAGCCCGTTTTCTTCGGCAATGGCGGCGGCGATGAAATCGGAATGGGCAACCGGCACAAGAGTTGGACTGCCAAGTCCAATCCCAGTGCCCAAAAAACGCCCCGCTGCAACGGCGATGAGGGACTGGACAATCTGAAATGAGCGATTGGCGGGATCTGCCCACGGGTTTAGCCATGTTTCCAGTCTTAAGCGGATGACATCAAATATGAAACTACCGGTCAGAGCAGCGCTTATCAGAAACAAACCACTGATGATCAGAATCCTTCTTTTGCCGGCTGCCACAAAGACCACGAAGGTGTAAATTCCAATAATCAATGTGGCTGCGCCAAGATCACGCTGAACCACCAGCATCAACGCCGCCGAACCGGCCATGATTAAGGTGGGGGCGAGCAGTTCCGGCAGGTTGAAGCGAAATGGAATGCGGTCGGCCAGATAAGCGGCCAGATAGACAACCAGCAGCAATTTCAGGGGTTCGGAGGGTTGAAAGTAAAGCCCGCAGCAGCCCAACCACAATCGTGGACCTTCACCGGCAGGGTAAGTGCCGAAGAAAAAAGTGAGCGCGGTCAATAACAAACCGAACGTCAACCAGAGATATTTATAACGCCGTAACCAGTGAACAATTTGCGGAAAACGGATGGGCAGCATCAGCAATACCATGCCCACTGCCAGCCAGAGAGTCTGGCGGTAACCCAGCGTTTCATCGAGGCGGTAAATGGTTATCAAACCCCAACCGGTCAAAAGACTGACGATGGGCAGCAGGAAGGGGTCATGATCTTCCAGATGTTTGTTGATGAAACGGTAAGCCAGAGCAGACAATATCAGCCACGCCGCCCATCCCAGCCAGTGTGCCCAGCGGTATTCCACCTGAAACGAGTGCAGGCGGACGGCGGGGGAGAGGGTGAGAATCAGACTGCTAAGGGTGACTGCCAGAGCAGAAAACCCCATCAGTCTGCGTTCCAGTGAATTTTGGATGGTGAAAACCTGAGGAAAGAGAAAATTCACGGTTTGAGGTATTTATTGACCAGCAGGGAAAGTTTTTGGCGTGTTTCGGACGGAATGCGAGAGGGGTCGGTAATCAGCGCTTTTTCCAGCGCACTTCCACAATCGCAGTCGGTATTTTCGTCCAAACGTGCCACCAGAGTACGAATGGCTTGCTGCGCGGCGGCAGTATTTTGCGAAAGAGTGCGGATCACCATTTCTACATTGACCGGTTCCTCAGCCAGATGCCAGACATCATAATCAGTGATGTGGGCAAGGTTTGCGTAGCACATTTCCGCCTCGCGGGCGAGGAAAATCTCCGGGCAGGTGGTCATGCCGATGATGGAAATTCCCCACGCCCGGAAGAGGTGAGATTCGGCACGCGTTGAGAAGCGAGGCCCTTCGATTGTGATGAAGGTGCCGCCCTGATGGACTTCCACGCCGGTGGCAAGTGCGGCTTCATATAATTGCCGGGAGAGAGCAGGGCAGTACGGATCGGCGGTGCTGATGTGAGCTACCAGACCTTCTCCGAAAAAGGTGCGTTTGCGGTTGCGGGTGAAGTCAATGACCTGATCGGGAATGACAAAATTACCCGGTTTGTAATCGTGACGCAGTGAACCGCAGGCACTGACCCCCACCACGAAGCGTACTCCCAGTTGTTTCAGGGCGTAGATATTGGCCCGGTAGTTGACTTCAGAAGGTAAAATGTGATGCCCAATACCATGGCGGGCAAGGAAGGCAACTCGTTTTCCTTCCAGAGTGCCGATCATGATCGGCGCACTGGGATTGCCGAAGGGGGTGGTAATTTCCACCGTTTCAACATCTTGTAAGCCCTCAAACTGATACAAACCGGATCCGCCGATGATTCCTAAAATTGCATTCTGGTTCATAATTCTCTCCCATTTTCAATGTGATGACTTTTTCGGTTCAATTTCAATCCGAAAAACGGCCTGTCCACAGCGGATTTCATCTCCGCTGACGATTACGGCGCGGGTGGTCAGCTTTTCACCGTTTAGGTAACTGCCGTTGGTCGAATTCAAGTCCTCTACCCACCATTGATTTTGCTGGAAGGTAAAGCGTGCGTGGCGCGCAGAAACGGTATCGTCCGGCAGGGTCAAATGGCAGCCGGCTTCGCGCCCAACGATCACTTCACTCGTCTGAAAGCGAATGATATCCCCCTCCGATAAATCCACCCGGCTGATCAATAACGCCGGGATGGCTTCGGGGGTCAATTCCTGCGTTTTGAACCGCAAATCCCGCCAGATGGTGTGAAAAGCCCAGTATAAAAAAGCAAAAAGCAAGAGGGTGAAAAGGATGCGCAGAACGAGAACGAGAATACCACTCATACAGGCATTATACTGGAGGTTGAGCGGGTGATGTGCTGCCCGCAGCAGAATGATCGCTGGCATCTTCACCGTAGATCAGGGTAAATCCTGCCAGGGAAATGACATCACCGGGGAAGAGGGTGGTTTGGGTGACGCGCTTACCGTTGACATAAGTGCCGCCGGAGGAGTTCAGGTCGAACAAAAGCGTTTGATTCTTTATCCGGCGGATCTGCGCATGAACGCGCGACACTCGTAAATCTTCAATGACGAGGTGATTATCTGGCCTTCGGCCGATATTGATGACCGGTAGATCGAGCGGAAAAAACTGGCTGCCGTGCAGAATCAGGTAAGCCCGGTTATTGGAACTGGCCGAGGTGTGAGGTGATTCAAAAGGCAGGTGAAGGGCAGCGGTTGAGCCGGCGTGGGTATCCTGATAGGTGGCGGTGATGCGCGGGTTACCGGCCGGCTGACGGGGATCGGCCACCACCTGAATGACCGGCGGTGCTGCAAAGGATGCGCCCGCTTCCCGCACGGTATCCAGTAAAGTTTGATTGAGCCATGTCATCCACTCCGGGCTGTTTTGCCATTCTGCTGCTTCCTCCGGATGCATGGCAAAAACCAGCACGTTTGGCAGGGGTTGATTTTCCTGATTTTCAGAAAGCAGATGTTCCCGTAGGGCTTCGACAATTTGAACGGCAAGATGGGGGTGATTTTTATGCCCCGAAAACACAGCCAGGCGGTTCTCGATGAGGTCTTTCAGGCGCGATTCGATATAATCCAGACGTGATTTCATACCGTATAATTATAAAACCAGAAAAGAGAATGCTTATGGGTAAATGCGGATTTGAAGAATTGCAACATACGGCTGACTGGGCACTGCAAGTATGGGCGCCGGATGAAGCCGAACTGTTTCGGCAGGCAGCGCTGGGGATGAACGCATTAATGGGCTTGAAACTGGCAAACAAGCCTGCCCGGCGGGTGAAAATCAGCCTAAGTGCAGAGGACACGGAAAGCCTGCTGGTTGCATTTTTGAGTGAGATACTGTTCCATCTGGAAATTGAGCGAATCGGTTTTGAGGATTTCTCCGTAAAATTAAATGGAAACAGGTTGATTGCCGAATTGTGGGGTAAACCAATCCGCAGCATCGAAAAGCCGATTAAGGCGGTGACCTTTCACAATCTCGTCGTTAAACGCGGCGAAGATGGATTGGAAGCCCAGCTGGTATTTGATGTATAGCGAGGTGCACCATGATTCGATTACAAGACCTGAAAAAAATCAGTGAATATGAATGGGAGATTCCCAAAACCTACCGGCACGATATGCGCGTAGCCGTTCGACTGTTTGTCACACGGCGTTTGTTGGAAGCGGCCTTGCAGGATTTATCCATCGAACAGGCGATTAATGCGGCGACCCTGCCGGGCGTGGTCGAACCGGTGGTGGTCATGCCGGATATGCATCAGGGGTATGGATTTCCGATTGGAGGGGTGGCTGCCACCCGCTATCCGGAGGGGGTTATTTCACCCGGTGCCATCGGTTATGACATCAATTGCGGAGTGCGCCTGCTGGCCTCAACCATCCCGTTGGAAGCAGCCGAAGCGCGTTTGGATACACTGGCGGATGCCCTCAATCACTACTGTCCTAGCGGAGTGGGGACGGAGGGTTCAATTCATTTGACCACCAGTGAGCTAGATGCGGTATGCCGGCAGGGGGCACGCTGGGCGCTGAAAAAAGGAATGGCCAGTGAAGAGGATTTGCGCCGTACCGAAGAAGGCGGCTGCCTGGAGGGGGCCGATCCGGCTAAGGTCAGCCAACG
This sequence comes from Chloroflexota bacterium, assembly GCA_040754815.1. GTDB lineage: Bacteria > Chloroflexota > Anaerolineae > Anaerolineales > Anaerolineaceae > Bellilinea. Next base: position 343,452 of record JBFMBX010000001.1, on the reverse strand, counting down.
CGCCAAACAGCGCGGCATCAACCAGTTGGGTACACTGGGTGCGGGTAACCACTTCATCGAAGTGGATGTCATTGAGCAGATTTTTGATGCGGAGGCCGCTTCAGCCATGGGCTTGCAGGAAGGAATGCTGGCCCTTCTGATTCACTGCGGATCGCGCGGTTTTGGTCATCAGATTTGCAGCGATTATGTGCAGGATTTGCAGGGTGCGGTCAAACGGTATGGCATTCAATTGCCGGATCGCGAACTGGTTTGTGCGCCACTGGATAGCCCGGAAGGACGGGATTACCTGGCAGCCATGCGTTCGGCAGCCAACTATGCCTTTTGTAACCGTCAGATTCTGGCGTATCATGCGCGGCGCGCCTTTGAAGAGGTTTTTGCCGGCAGCGGCCTGCGCTGGCAGTTGCATCAGGTTTATGATATTGCTCACAACATGGGCAAGGTGGAAACCCACGAGGTCAACGGCAGGAAGATGAAAGTGTGCGTGCACCGCAAAGGAGCAACCCGCGCTTTTGGGCCGGGCAACCCGGAATTGCCGGATAGTTACAAGCCAATTGGGCAGCCGGTTTTGGTGCCGGGCAGTATGGGAACTTCCTCATGGGTTTTGGTGGGAACGCAGGAGAGCATGGAGCGCTCGTGGGGTTCTACCTGCCATGGAGCAGGGCGAGTGTTGAGCCGCCACAAAGCCAAGAAGGACTTTCGCGGTGAGCGATTGCGCAACGAACTGGAACAATCCGGCATTCATGTGCGTGCCGGTTCAATGTCCGGTTTGGCAGAAGAAGCGCCCCTGGCCTACAAGGATGTGAATGAGGTGGTCGAAACGGTCAGCGGCGCAGGCATTGCCCGAAAAGTCGCGCGGCTGCGACCGGTGATCGTCATCAAGGGTTAGTCCTGATCGCTGGTTTCGGCACTGGGGTGACTGATTTTTGCCGTGCGTGCCCCGGTCAATTCGATCAGTGCGCGCACCGGAAGGCGGATGTTCAATCCGCGCTGACCGCCGGAGATATGAATTTTCTCGTGCTGCAGGGCGGCATCATCCAGCACGATTTGAAAACCGCGATGCAAAAGTGCCAGTGGAGAGATACCGCCCGCCTGTAGCCCTGTCAGGGCTTCGGCTTCGCGCTGGGTGGGAAGTTTTAATTTTTTCTCGCCCAAACAGGCTGCCAGTGCTTTGAGATCTACCTGATGGGGAGCGGGAATAACCGCCAGGATTGGCTTGCCGGCTTTTTCGCGGGTAACGACGATGGTCTTGTAGATCAACTCGGGGTTAACACCCAGCAGGCGCGCGGTTTCCATGCCGCTGATTTTTTCTTTAGGCAGTTCAAAAGCCTCGAAAGGAATTTTTTTAGCGGTTAGAAGGCGGGTAACGTTGTTTGTGACCATTGCGAATCTTTCAAGGGGTTTGTGCGCCAGCGGGGAGGACGCAGATAAATTGGGTTACTGAAAATCCATCCCCGTTGTTTACCCAAATAATGGATATAACATTCTACTCGATATACACCCGGTTCCCGGGTAATGTGGGTACAGACCTCATGGTCAGTCCATCTTTTGATGACCTGACCGTTCCTGATCAGGTTGCATTCCGTTTTAAGCGGCAAGCGGATTTGTAAGGTAATGGCACTATCCATCATCAGTTCATCACCCATCAACGCTTTGCCGTTTTTACCCTGTGCCGTGAAACGGAATCCGTGGGTTGGAGCCGGTAAATCATAACCGACGAAGCAATGACCCTGCTGCAAAGCCTGATAAATCATTTTCCGGTCGTTGATCAGGTCACCGCTGAGCGGTTGCGGGGTAAAGATGTGGGTGTTAATGGCGCGGAAGTGAAACTCATAGGGATAAATTATCCTCTGAAGCGGGCCGACATGGATATTTAAAGCATGGGCATCCGATCCGCCAATGGCTACCACCTTGCGGCCCTGCATCAGCAACTCGTCCCATCGGCTCAACACTTCAGGGTGGGGGCCGTGGGCAAGGTATTGCGGAAAAAAGCCGTAAAATACGGCATCTGCCCGGTTTTTGATGTGCATTTTCAGTTCGCTCAAGCCATTCCACAGCTCGATGCCGGTATAACCGTTGACCTGCCAGTCCTCCCAAGAGATGTCATCTTCGTGAAAGAGCGGTAAAGCGGGATCGCGGGGATGGGCAATGAAAGAAAGACCGCCATTTTCGCGGACGCGGTCAATCAATTGTTGAGGATCCTGAGCGAAACGAGCCATCTCGCGGTTGCAGCCCAATACCAGCAGGTGAGATTTTTGCGGCAGACGGGCCTGATCGTGGACTTCTTCCCCGATCAGCATCAGGATGGTTTTACCGTTCCTGCGGTGGTAACCTTCGAAGCCGTTTACGAGGACATTATGATCCGTCACGATAACCACATCAATACCAGCTTGCAGAGCGGCGCGGGCAATATCGGCGTGCAAGCCGCTGCCATCGGAATAACGGGTGTGCATGTGGAGATTGACGATCAGTTCTTGCATGATGGTTGACGATTTCCACCCTCAAACGGTATAATCGGTTCGTTCAAGATTAAGGAGGAACGAGCGTGGTAAATTACATTGACATTGCTTTGATTATAATCTCAATCGCTTTGATTGCGAGCGTGATCTTTCAAAACAAAGGTGTAGGTCTGGGCGGTCTGACGGGTGCAGACAGCAGTCAGGTGTTCACGGCTCGGCGCGGTCTGGAAAAGACCATTTTCCTGATCACTATTGGATTGGCGATTCTTTTCGTCATCCTCACTCTTCTTTCGGTTGCCATTGCTTCCTGAAATAGATATCACCTTTTCAGGGTCACGATATCATCTGCACAGTTGAGGGCGATCAGCACCTTGCTGGGAAAATCGCCCTTTTGGGTTTAATACACGATGAAAAAATTTCGCTGGCAAATTCTCATCATCCTTGTAACCGGTTTGGTAGTTGGCATTTTGCTGCTCAGTGAACAGCCGGAAGGGGTAACTCAAATTGTTCCCGAGCCTGTGACGGGGGGTTTTTACACGGAGGCACTGATTGGTTCGCTCCAGCGGTTGAATCCCTTGCTGGATTTTTACAACCCGGTTGACCGCGATGTTAACCGCCTTCTTTACAGCCGTTTATTGACTTTTGATGAACGGGGTATTCCGGTGGCAGATTTAGCCGCTTCGTGGGGGATCTCCCAGGATGGGACGATTTACAATTTCGAAATTCGTCCCGATGTTCAGTGGCATGATGGCCAGCCGTTGACTGCGGCGGATATTCTGTTTACCATCGAACTGCTGCGCAATGGGGGAGAGATTGTGCCGGAAGATTTACAACGCTTCTGGCGCGATATTGAGGTGGTGCAGTTGAGCGACACGCTGATTCAGTTCAAACTCCCCGAACCATTTGCGCCATTTCTGGATTACCTGACCTTTGGAATTGTGCCCCAGCATTTGCTGAGCGACAGGACAATAGACGAGATCAGGGACTTGCAGTTCAACATTCAACCGGTTGGTTCCGGCCCTTACCGTTTTGACCAGTTGATTGTAGAAAATGGTCAAATTGCGGGCGTTTCATTGATGGCTTTCGAGGATTATTACGGCAAAAAACCGTTCATCCCGCAGGTTATTTTCCGCTATTACCCGGATGCGGCTTCGGCTTTGCAGGCCTATCAGGCCGGGCAGGTGATGGGCATCAGTTCCATCAGTGACGAAGTGCTCCCCTCTGCGCTGGCTGAGGCGGATCTGGCCGTGTATACCGGTCGCAGGCCGGAAATGAGCCTGATTCTCTTCAATTTGAAGAATCCGGAAACGGCATTTTTGCAAAAGCCGGAAATTCGCCGTGCGCTTTATCTGGGCATCAACCGGCAGTATCTGGTTGACCGGATATTAAACGGTCAGGCCATTCTGGCAGATGGGCCGATTTTCCCCGGCACATGGGCTTATTATGAGGGATTACCGCGCGTCGAATATGACCCCGACCGCGCCCGCCAGGTTTTGATTGATGCCGGTTACAGTCTCCCGGCAGAAGGCGGCGATGTGCGGGTTGGCAGTGAAGGGGATACGCTGGCATTTACTCTGCTGGTGCCGGATACGGCACGTCACCGCGCGATTGCCGAATCCATTCAGCAGGATTGGGCGGCGTTGAATGTGCAGGTTACGCTTGAATTTTTACCTTATACCGATTTGATTGACCAGCGGCTCACGCCGCGCGAATATCAGGCGGCACTGGTGGATTTGAATTTTACCCGTTCACCCGATCCTGATCCCTACCCATTTTGGGATTCGGTTCAGGCCACCGGCGGCCAAAACTACACCCAGTGGGATCACAAGATCGCCAGTGAATATCTGGAAGAGGCTCGCATTACCCAGGATATAGCCGAACGCGCCCGGCTTTACCGCAATTTTCAGGTGATTTTTGCGGAAGAACTGCCTGCTTTGCCGTTGTTCTATCCGGTATACAACTATGGGGTGGACCGTCAGGTGCAAGGTGTGCGCATGGGACCGCTGCTGGATAGCAGCGACCGCTTCGTAACTCTGTTAGAGTGGTACCTTTCCAGCCGCCCGGCAGCCGTAACCCCTACGCCGTAAGGCTGGAGGTGGGAATTGAATGAGCAGAGTAATGAGGCAGCCTTCCTGAAAGCCGCTGCAACGGTGTTGGAAGACTATCTTCTCTCGGATGTGTTATTCTGGCCATTACAGCGCGAGGACGGGGCTGCGCTGAAAGGGGATACCGATCAACTGACCCCGGGTAATTTACTGCTCAATCTTGCCCGCTTTGGGCAAAAAGGCGAAGCCGAACCGGCTCTGGCGGATGCGCTGCACAAGATCGAAAGCATACGAAGCCGGTGGCGGACGGCATGGCGGAATAAATGCAAGAAGGAATGGGAACAGCGCATCAAACTCTGGCTGCGCTATCTGGAAGAATTGCAGCGTGAACGAATCGAAGCATTACCGGCGGATTTTGGGTTTAACGTCCGCCAGCGCGTCATTCTCGATTTACTCAACGCTGAAATGGATCCCTTGCCGGAGGATAAAAGGCTGATGCTGCAATCGGCGGACCGACTTCTCCGCTCACTTTCTCAGCCGGGTGATTTTGTCTGGCAAAGGGATTTGCAAAATCGCTTTCCCGCTTCCTCTTTCTGGTATCTTTATCTGAAAACAAAAAGGAAGAATGCCTGATGAGTGGAAAACGGTTGTTTACCGGTCAGGGAGATGACGGCAGCACCGGTCTGCTGGGAGAAGGGCGAATTCTGAAAAGCGACTTGCGTATCGAAGCGCTGGGGTCACTGGATGAAACGACAGCCGCCTTGGGGTTTGCACGCAGCCTTACCAGTGACGATCACATTGCCAGACTGGTGCTTCGAATTCAACGTGAGTTGTATCAGCTTATGGCGGAAATTGCCGCAACCCCAGAAAATGCGGAGCGGTTTCGTTCGATAACCGCCGAGCACGTTCAATGGCTTGAGCAACAGGTGGAAGCATGGAGTGAAAAGATCGAATTGCCGCGCGAATTCATCGTGCCGGGGGATACACCCGCCGGTGGGGCGTTTAGCCTGGCGCGGGCAATCTGCCGCCGCGCCGAGCGCAGAGTGGTAGAATTGAACGAACGCGAAAAACTGGCCAACCCATACCTTCTTCCTTACCTCAATCGTTTATCTTCCTTGTGTTTTGTTCTGGAATTATTCGAAGTGCAAAAAGGCGGAAATAAGCGTCCAACACTGGCCAGGCGAAAAGCACCATGACCGGAACTCTGATTAATGTCGTGACCATCTTGATCGGCGGCTTGCTGGGATTGATGCTGGGCAGCCGCCTGCCCGAACGCCTGCGCCAAACGGTGATGGCGGGGCTGGGGCTGTTCACCTTTGCCTTTGGTTTAAAGATGTTTCTGGATACACAAAACGCGCTGGCTGTGCTGGCCAGTTTACTGCTGGGGGCGGTGATTGGTGAGTGGCTGCGCATTGAGGATGGCCTGAGAAATCTGGGGCGCTGGCTGGAAACACGCTTTTCGAAAGGGGCGGAGAATACCGCCGATAACCGGTTTGTGCGCGGCTTTCTCACCGCTTCTCTCGTTTTTTGCGTGGGGCCGATGGCCATTTTAGGCTCAATTCAGGATGGCTTGACCGGCAACTTTCAGACATTGGCGGTTAAAGCGATTCTCGATGGTTTTGGTGCGCTGGCATTTGCCTCGACGCTGGGGGTGGGGGTGTTGTTTTCGGCAGTGGTGCTGTTGGGCTATCAGGGCAGCATCAGCCTGCTGGCTGCTCAACTGCAGGCACTGATTTCGCCGGCGATGATGCAGGAATTGAATGCAACCGGCGGAGTAATTTTGCTGGCCATTGCCATTGGCAGCCTGCTGGAAATTAAACCAATTCGCGCCGGCAATTTTCTGCCGGCGCTGGTCATTGCTCCACTGATGGTGGTATTGATGCAATCGCTGGGGGTTTATTGAAATCAAGGGTTCAGTTTTGCCAGTTCCTGTTCGATGGTATCGAACAATTCGGCTTGCCCCACCAGTTGACCGTTGACGTTGAAGGTCGGCGTGCCGGTTGCCCCTAAACCGCTGGCATAACGAGCATCATCCAGCACACGCTGTTGATACTGACGACCGTTGTAACACCGGTCAAAAGCGGCTGCATCGAGATCCAGCTGACGGGAAATACCTTTGAGCATGGCGTCATTCAATTCCGCGCCGAAATTGGCAAATACATAATCGTGATATTCCCAGAATTTACCCTGATCGAGAGCGCAATAGGCCGCTTCAGCAGCGCGGTAGGATTCGGGACTGATAAAACTCAGCGGGACATATTTGAAATAGACCTTGCCGGTTGCGATATATTCTTCAATTAATTGTCTTTCCGATCTTTCCCAAAAATCACGGCAATGAATACATTTGAAATCCGAATACTCTTCAATTTTGATGGGTGCATTCGGGTCACCCATGGCACTTCCATCCACCTGCGGGCGGTTGAATACCTCCGGTTTGGCAATACGATCGGCACTGGCGGGTTGATTGGATACAATCAGTAAAACTGCAATGGCAACCGCCACAACAGAAATCACGCTGATGAGAATAATACGGTTACGTAGTTCCTGTTTGCGGCGCTGTTCGCGGACGGCAACCTTACGGCTGGATTCTTTTCCCTTGTTTGGCATTTTTCCTCCGTGCGGCAGAAAAATTGTTTAATGTTGAAGGAATTTTGCCATAAATGATGACATTTGTCCAGAAGATGCCGGCAAATTCATAAAACCCAGACGGAGAAATTTTGTTCGCTGCGTTCAAAACCCATTTTCTGGTACAGCGACAGAGAGGCCTGATTATTATCCTGCGTGTTGACCGATAATTCCCACCATTTATCCCGCCGGCAGCGCCGGATCAAATCCGCCACCAGCGCATAACCGATACGCTGACGCATGAAAGATGGGTGCACGGCAAGACGGGCGAGGTGAATTGAAAACAGGCTGGCGGTGCTGATTTGAAAACCAACTACCTGATTCTCGATCTCGGCAATGGTGGCATAGCGTGCGCGTTGATGAGAGATTTCAATCTGCGGCAGGGAATTTTGCCAGATCGGTTCGAAGGCTTGCTGGTCAATGGCCGCCACCACAGGCAGGTCTTCCTCTTCCATGGGGCGGATGAATACAAAGGGAGGGATTTGGAAATCATCGTTCTTTTTTTCGAGATCGCAATAAAGGGTGACAATGGACTGATGGTAGTGAAAGCCACTGCCCTGAAGCAGGGGGATAAGCCACTCTTTCAGCCCCAACGCAGCGATTGTTGGGGGCTGTTTGGGGTCGAACCGGCTCAGGCACTTTTCCAGCAGAATCTGCCAGTGATCACGCGGGTCAACAGCCTGACGACAGCCGTATATCCTCAACCAGGCGATGCCGCGGGGTTCTTCGATCAAAGCGAGGGCGGCGCGTATACCCAATCGATCTTCGGCAACCCAAAAAGGCTGCCTTCCCAGCCAGTCCAGCGGTGAAGACCAGTCCAGATGATAATACACATACTCGGCATGGTCTAACACCTGTCTGAGTTGTTGCTGGTCGGATTGTTCGGCCGGTCGGAAGATGAAATTTTCAGCCATACCGGATGGTCAAAAAAACTATATTATGTACTTGCCAATCAGTTGACGCCGCTCAACCGGCGGATGATGCCCATCAAACGGCGGAGAATGTGGTCTTTCAAAGATAATTTGCTTTTTTCCTCTAATGCTGCATCCATCGTGACCAGTGATTCGATGCGCTTTCCCTGCCGCAATTGAATGGTGGAAATCCGCTGCAGGACGTAGGCACGCATTTCTTTTTCGGAAATTTGCTTGAACAAATCCGCAGATTGCTTGAAGTAATCGAGGGCTTCATCGAATCTTTTCAAATCTTCCAACGCGCTGGCAATATTGGCGAGTGCCATTGCCTGCCGCTTGAGATCGCCGGCCTGAGCAAAGACCACCTCAGTGCCCAGCGCAGCCTGATAAGCCTCCTGGGCTTTACCGGCTTTGAGCAAAGCCACCGAAAGGTTGTTCTTCATTTCCGCCTGTTGTAAGACTTCATTCTCTGCGGTGAGCGCATCGACGGCCTGTGAAAAGGCAGCAGCCGCATTTTCATAATCTTCGTTTTGATAGGCTTCCCATGCTTTGCGGGTAATGGCGTTGACATCTATGGTGGTCATCACCTTGTACTCCTCTGGGGTTTAGTAGGTAATTTCCAGCAAGCCTTCGGCTACACTGCGCAACTTTTCAACCGAAAGTTCACTGAGCCGCATGGCCAGTTTCAGGTAAGGCAGATTAACCGGTTTGCAGATGAATTCGCGCACATCCTCCGGCAGTTCCATAAAACGCTGCACGCCAATTCTCTCCGAACGCCATTTGCCGATTGGCCCGCGCTGGTCGAACAGTTCTTCCATGCGGATTTGCAGGTGATCGGTGAGGATTTCCAGTTCCGGCAGGGGCACTGCCTTTTCCCCCAGCTCGTAAGCCTCGATTTTCTCTTTCGGTATGGCGGTTTTTTCTTCTACTTGTTGGAGGGTCATGTTGAGCGTCTGGCGTGCCATGCGCAGGCGTGCGCCGATGATTTTGTGGCGCAAGGCCACATAAGCCGGCGTTTGTTCGAAGGGTTCTTCCAACCCCTGAGCAAGCAATGACTGCGCGCTCCAGAAATGCTCCAGTGGAATATCGAGATAATAAGCGAAGGATTCCAGTTGTGGTAACGAAGGTGCCAGCGATCCGGATTCGATCTGCTCATACTCCGCCGGGGATATTCCCATCGCTTTAGCGCATTGTTCCACGCTGCGGTTGCGGGAAATTCTGGCGTCGTAGATTAAGAGACCCAGTTTGCGGGTTCTCAATTGGGTTGCCTGTTGGATCGTTTTCATAAAAGCACCTCACCGAAGCGGGATGAAACATCTGTTCATCCCATTATAGCATTGCCTGTCCAAAAGCTAGCGACGTCGTCCCACCATGCTGCTTAAATCTGCGCCGAATACTTCCGGCCCAAGGCGGAAGCCGGCTGCTTCCAGCCGCGGCATGAACAATGGACGAATGCCGGTTGGTTTCAACTCGCCAATGACTTTACCTTGCGGGTCAATGCCGGTCTGCTGGAATTTGAAAATATCGGTCATGACTACCGTTTCGCCTTCCATACCGGCAATTTCGGTAATCGAAGTAATTTTGCGGCTGCCATCTTTGAGGCGTGTCTGCTGGATGATCATATCAATGGCAGAGGCAATCTGTTCGCGGATGACACGGATCGGCAGATCCATACCGGCCATCAGGCACATGGTTTCCAATCGAGAAATGGCATCTCGCGGTGAATTGGCGTGCAGGGTGGTGAGGGAACCATCGTGGCCGGTGTTCATGGCTTGCAGCATGTCCAGCGCTTCGCCGCCGCGGACTTCACCCACGATGATGCGGTCGGGGCGCATTCGCAGGGAGTTGCGTACGAGGTCGCGGACGGTGACCATGCCTTTGCCCTCAATGTTGGCGGGCTTGGTTTCCAGCCGGACGACATGCTCCTGCTGCAGTTTCAACTCGGCGGCATCTTCAATGGTGACAATTCGTTCTTCTTCCGGAATGAAACTGGAAAGCACATTCAACAGAGTGGTTTTACCGGATCCGGTGCCGCCGGATATGATGATGTTGAGTCGTGCCATGACGCAGGCGCGGATAAACTCCGCCATCGTGGGCGTCAAAGAGCCAAAACGAATCAGGTCTTCCACCGAAAGTTTTTCCTTTTGAAATTTTCGGATGGTGATGCTCGGGCCGTCTATGGCAACGGGCGGGATGACGGCATTGACGCGCGAACCGTCCGGCAGACGGGCATCCACGGTGGGGCTATCCGGGTCAACTCGCCTGCCGAGGGGGAGGATGATTTTTTCGATGATGCGCATCACCGCCGCATCATCTTCGAAAGTAATGTTGGTTTTGATTATTTTGCCGTGCTTTTCGATATACACCTTTTTTGCGCCGTTGACCATCACTTCGCTGATTTCGGGATCGTCCAGCAAAGGCTGCAGGATACCGAATCCCAGCAGTTCATCCATAATTTCGCGAAACAATTGATCACGCAGGGTAATGGGTAAGTTGATTTTCAAGCCGTTATAAGCCTGATGAAGCAATTGAGAAACCACTTTACGGCGGTCATCTGTCAGGCGGGGGTTATTTTCCAGTTCCCGTGAAATCAGATTGATCAAGTGAGATTTAAGTCTGGCCAGTTCACCAGCGTGTTGAGATGGAGAAGCCGGGTTCATTCCTCACCTGCCTTATGTTCCTTCAGCTCACTTTGTGGTAATACCCATTCAATGCCAGCCGTATTGACGGCCACAAAAGCGCATTCGTAAACCAGTGTTTTTCCATCGCGGTCGTAAATTTTGGCCTGAGTTACTGCTAAAAATCCGCTCGTCCGGTCGAGTTCATCTTTCAGACGGTCTTCGGGGCGTACGTGAACCCGTCCGTAAATTACACTGCTGGCCGTCCGAATGATGACATCGATCGGTTCTTTGGTGACCACCTGAGTAAAGATCTTGCCTTTTTCTTCAAAACTGGCAAACATGTTCATATTGGCCTTTCTTTCAAGGATGGGCTTTCTGCTCGGGGGCCGGCATCAAATATCCTAACCCGGAACGGGTAACGATGTGTTGAGGGTTGTGGGGATCATCTTCCAGTTTCTGACGCAAACGGGCAATACTGACCCACAGGATTTCCTTATCTTCACGGTATGAATCTCCCCAAACAGCGGTCAGCAATTCTTCCGCGGTCAGTATTCTGCCGGCATGTTGAGCGAATTGAATCAACAGGCGGTATTCGGTGGCAGAAAGATAGACCTGACGGTCATCCTTCCAAACTTCGGCGCGGGCAAAATCAATGCGCAAATTTTTGTGAGTGAAGTAGCGGTTCTGCATGCCGTGCTGTGGAGTTTTTACCCGCCGTAACACGGCCCGTACTCTGGCGACCAGTTCGGTGGCAGAGAACGGCTTGGTGACATAATCATCGGCGCCTACATTCAACCCCTTTACGCGATCCTGTTCTTCGCCCCGCGCCGTCAACATGATGATGGGCACGTCCGAAAACTGGCGTATCCGTTCGCAGGTGCTGAAGCCGTCCAATCGGGGCATGGCCACATCCAGAATAATCAAATCCGGCTGGTGGGAAGTTACCAGTTCGATGGCTTCTTCCCCATCGCGAGCGGCAATCACCTCGTAACCCTCGGTTTCAAGGTTGACGCGCAGCAGGTGCCGGTATAATTGTTCGTCATCAACAACCAGAATGCGGGTACCCATTTTATTATCCTCCTTGGTCGTCCAAACCGTTCTCAGCCGATCAAGACACTTCAATCAACGGTTGCGGGTAAAAAGATATGGAAGGTAGTGCCTTCCCCAACTTTAGAGGTGAGGGTGATTTCTCCGTGATGTGCCTGTATGATTTGACGGCAAATAAACAGGCCTAAACCAGAACCATGCACATTGGTTTGCTGATCCGGTACGCGGAAAAAGCGGTCGAAAATGCGTTCCTGATACTTTTCCGGAATGCCGGGGCCTTCATCGCGAATATCTACAGCGATGCCGTTTTTGACAGATTTGATTGTAATATAGACCGGCGAGTCTGGCGCGTATTTTTCGGCATTGGTCAATAAATTTTCAAAAACTTGAATCAATCGCCGCGGGTCGGCCTGGATGGGTCTGAGCGGCTGTTCGATATCGGTATGGATGACCAAACCGGGGTGATGGAGTGCAAGTCGAGTGAGGAGATCGTTGACCAGCGATTCCACACGAACCTGTTGGAAGTTCATCACAATTTGTCCGGCTTGCAATTTTGCCGAATCGAGCAAATTGGCAATCAGGTCTTGCAAACGGTCGGTTTCATTATCAATAATGGTCAGAAATTCGCGCTGAGTTTTTTCATCCCAATTGGCATCGGTGCGGAGAAGGGTGGTGGTGTAGCCTTTGATGAAACCAAGCGGTGTGCGCAATTCGTGCGAAACGGTGGAGATGAAATCTTCCTGTACCTGAAAGACGCGGTACTGGAATTCAAGGTGATCGCGGTCGCGCCGTAAATTTTCGTATTGAATCTGGCGGGAAAGCAGCCGGGCAACGAAGTGGGCAAACTTGATCTGTTCTGCCGAATAGGGGGGGCTGCCGAAGCGGATGAATACCAGCGCGCCGTATACTTCCGCAGGCGAAGCCAGCGGCAGGGCGAGGGTATACGGCTGTTTCAACCGGTTGAGCGGGTTCACTTCTTCCGGTTCTTGCAGCACAATCTGACGGGATTCGATCACCCGGCTGGCAATGATTTCTCCCCAGGCCACATCCGCTTCAGCTGATTTTCCCCGACCGGTGGCTTTGGCAAAGGCTGCCTCAATGTTGAGGTTCATTGGGTCCAACAGATAAATCACCAGATTGTCAAAAATGAAATAAGGGCGAATCAGTTTGACGAGCTGATTGGCGGATTCGCGCCACGATTTCATCTCCCAAAACAACTGAACGAGTTGGAAGAATATCTCTGCATCGAGGTCTTTTGTGGGGATTTCTTTACCGTTCATCCGACCGAAACCTCCTTGAGAGGCGCCAGTTTTCGCTTTAAAGCGAAGGAAAAGCGGCTGCCTCTGCCCAGTTCCGAGAGCACCTGAATGGATGAGTCGTGTGCCTCGATGATTTTTTGTGCCAGCGAAAGTCCCAGCCCGGTTCCTCCATACTTGCGGGTGGGACTGTTATCCAGCTGGTGGAAGGGTTCGAAAATTTCGCTCATCCGGTTGGGTGGAATGCCAATACCGGTATCGGACACCCTGACCACCACATGTAAATCATCGGGGATGAGTTCGACGGTGATTTTTCCGTGGGGAGGGGTAAATTTAACGGCGTTATCCAGCAGTTGATAAAGTACCCAACCGAGTTTTTCCTCATCACCATAGACAGGCGGTACTTCGTTGGGGGAGTGCAGTTCAATCGTGTGATGATGATCCGTGGCTTTGGGAAGAATCTGGTTGATGACCTCTCAGCCAGTGAGCGCAAGTCCAGCGGCAGCCATTGGATAGGCAGATGGGTGCGTTCGGCGGTAGCAAATAAGATCAGGTCTTCGATCAACCTTTCCAAACGGTCGGTCGAGCGCTGCATGGTTCGTAAAGCGGTGATTTGTTCGGAAGTCAGTTCGCCTAAATCACCGGAGAGCAGCAGCTCTTGGTAACCCCTTATGTGGGTGAGGGGGGTGCGCAATTCGTGCGAGATATTGGCAATAAAATTGGCCTTGAGCTGGGAAAGTTCGGACAGCTTTTCCAATGCCTTTTCCAGTTCAGCGGTTCTTTCGCGCACGCGCTGTTCGAGCTGCCGATTGGTTTCCTGCAGGGCATTGCGCAGCTGCAGAACATGCTCGGTAATCGCTTGTTCCAGTTCTGCGCGAGTGATCATGCCCAGTTCGACGAGTAATTCTCCTAAACGAGGTGCATCTTCCCGGGTTTTCCGCAACACTGCCTGATGTTGAAGGGCTGTTTGCAGTTGTTCGGTGGTGATGAGGCCGCGTTCAACCAGATAATCGCCCAAACGGGGAACCAGAATTTCAGGGGTGAGAACCGGTTTTTTAGACGGTGCAGTCTGGTTCATGGGATCACCTTTCCCAAACCCATTCTCCGGCGACCATCGTCCTGACTGGTTGAAGTTGAAAGAGTTGTTGCGGCGGTGTGCGGGTTGGATCTTCATCCAGCACGATTAAATCGGCGTGATAGCCGGGCTGCAGTTTTCCCAGTTCGCGTTCCCAGCCAGCGGTGTAGGCCGGGTTGATGGTATAGGCTTCCAGCGCGTGTTGGAGAGTCAGGCGTTCTTCTGGGTACCAACCCTGTGGGGAGGGGCGGCCGTTTTGGCGCTGACGGGTCACTGCGGCGTGGATACCCCAGAAGGGATTGGGAGATTCTACCGGCGCATCTGACCCAAAAGTCAGACGGGTGCCGCGGGATAATAGCGTCTGAAAAGCGTAGGCGTATCGGGCGCGCTTCCCCCAGTATTGATCGGCAATATCCATATCGGAGGTGGCGTGAATGGGCTGCATGGAGGCGATGATATCGAACTGAGCCAGTTGAGCAAGGTTATCGGGATGGAGAACCTGCACATGTTCGATGCGATGGCGCAGGTGAGGGAGATTCATTTGCTCTTCGATTTGACGAAGTTGGGCGTAGGCCTTAAGCACCTCATGGTTTGCCCGATCACCAATGGCGTGAATTGCCAGACTTAACCCGCTGCCTGCGGCGCGCTGCCCAATTTCCACAATTTGCTCCGAATCCAGAAAGAGAATGCCGGTTTCCGCTCCGCTGCCTTCATAAGGCTGCAGCATGGCAGCGGTTTGAGGGCCCAGAGCGCCATCCGCAAAACATTTTACCGAACCGATGCGCAGCCACTGACTACCAAAACCACTACGCAAGCCCACTTCGACGGCGTCATCGAGATTTTCGAGGGGTACACTCTTTACCACCCGCATTTTAAGTCTGCCGGCCTGTTCCAGTTCCTGCAGCGCCATGAAGCACAGCCGGCGGTCGAAATCGTGCACAGCGGTCAACCCCATGCTCCACAGGTTGCTTTGGGCGGCGGCGATTGCCTCGCGAACCTCCGGCAGGGTCGCTTCGGGAATAACCTGTTCAATCAGCCTCATGGCCGATTCAAACAAAATACCGGTTGGGTTGCCGTGTTCATCCCGTTGAATGCGTCCATCGGGCGGGTCGGGGGTATTGCGGTCAATACCGGCGGCCTGCAAGGCAAGGCTGTTTGCCCAGCCCGCGTGGAGTGATTTTGCAGTCAGATAAACGGGATGATGGGGGGCAATTTCATCCAGCAATTGGGCGCTGCCAAAACCCTCCTCCCAGACATTTTGATTCCATCCGTGGCCGCGCACCCAATAACCGGGCGGGGTTTTCTGGGCGGCGAGTTGAACCCGCTGTAAACATTCCCGGCGGGTTGAGGTTTCACAATCCACATATTTCAATCCAAGGGCGTAATGCTGCAGGTGAATGTGGGAATCGGTCAGGCCGGGTAAAACTGCAGCACCGTGCAGGTTTAGCCGCTGTGCGCCCGCCGGCAGGGCCGCTTCTGCTTCGGCTTTGCTGCCGGCCGCCACGATTTTGCCCGCCTGAATTGCCAGTGCTTCAACAATAGGTTGTGCCGGCTGCATGGTATAGAAAGTGGCATTATAAAGTAAGAGCAACTTACTCCCTCAATAGTTGATCCAACAGGGTGTTCAATTCTTCGTTGGAATAGTAGTGAATGATTAATTTCCCGCCTTTTTTGCCGTGCTGAAGGGTCACCCGTGTGCCCAAATGTTGACGCAGTCTTTCTTCGAGGGATTTGATTTCTGGCAGCGGTGCGGGCGATGACGGGCGGGGCGGGCGTTCACCGCTGTATTTTCGGGCCAGCTCTTCGGTCTGGCGCACACTCAGCCCGCGTTCGATAATCATCTGCAGGACGGCCAGTTGAGCCTGAAGGGTGGGCAGCTGCAGAAGGGCACGGGCGTGGCCTTCGCTGATTGAGCCGTTCGCCAATGCCTTTTGGGCGGCTTCTGGAAGTTTGAGCAGCCGCAGGGTATTGGTCACTGCTGTTCGGCTTTTTCCGACCCTTTCGGCAATTTCCTCATGGGAAAGGCCGAACTCATCCACGAGGCGCTGATATGCCTGAGCGGTTTCCAGTGCGCCCAGATCGGCGCGTTGCAGGTTTTCAATCAGAGCCAGTTCCAGACGTTGTTGTTCACTGACCAAGCGGACGACAGCCGGTACGGTTTCCAAACCTGCCAGCCGGGCGGCGCGCAATCGCCGTTCACCTGCGATGAGGGTATAGCGTCCGCTGAAAGGATCGCGACTGACGATGATGGGCTGCAAGATGCCGTGTTGCCGTATGGATTGGGCCAAATCTTCGATGTGCTGGTTATCTACTTCCTGACGAGGCTGGTAGGGGTTGGCAGATATTTCATCAATCGGAATTTGTTGAATATGTCCTTCCCCGGCAGAGGGTTGGCTGCCGGGAATGAGAGCATCTAAACCTTTTCCCAATCCACTTTTGCGCGTCATGCCTGATCCTGTCTCACAAATTCGGGGATGAACACACCGTCACCGGCCAGCAGTTCGCGGGTCAGTTGAGCGTAGGAACGGGCGGCGGTTGATTCGGGGGCAAAGATGGAAATGGGCAGTCCGTAAGAGGGGGCTTCTGCCAGCCGAATGCTTCGTGGAATGATGGTTTGAAAGACTTTATCCGGAAAATACTTACGCACTTCGTTGACCACATCCACTGCCAGCCGGGTGCGTCCATCGTACATGGTCAAAATAACACCGCGAATGCTCAGCTCCGGGAATAGGGAAGATTGCACTCGCTGGATGGTCTGAGTCAGTTGCCCCAGTCCTTCCAGCGCCAGATATTCACACTGTACGGGGATGATCACTCCATTGCGGGCTGCCACCAATCCGTTGATTGTCAGCAAACTGAGAGAAGGGGGGCAGTCAATCAAGATATAATCGTAACGGTCAAAGGCGGGTTTTAAAACCTCCAATAACCTTTTTTCACGGTTGGAAAGTTCAATCAGTTCGACTTCGGCACCGGCCAGGGCGGGGGAAGAAGGGAGGATGGAGAGGCGGAAACGGGGGTTGTGGAGAATATTAGGCCCGATTGGCTGGTTGCCCATGAGCACTTCATACGTCCCGTTGCGGACATTGCGTTTGTCAATTCCGAGAGAAGAGGTAGCATTGGCCTGCGGGTCGAGGTCAATCAGCAGCACCTTTTGTCCAAAGTACCCCAAATAGGCGGCCAGCGAGATTGCCGAAGTTGTTTTACCGACACCACCTTTTTGATTGACAAATGTGTATATTTTTGCCATTGCTCATTGCTCAGGGGAGAATTTCAACCAGATTGAGTTTGATTTCCTCAGGGGTTGGGATTGCCTGCAAACCGGGGCGAGTGACCGATATGGCTGCCAGTTGAGTGGCAAATCGGGCTGCTTCCCAGGGGTCGCGGGTCTGGTAAAGCCGCACGAAAAATGCTGCGGCGAAGATATCACCGGCCCCGGTAGGATCAACCTCACGGGTAATTGGCGCGCGGAAATAGCGGACGTCTCCGTTCCAGTAAATGCGGGCGCCGTTTGCTCCTTCGGTCACTGCCAGAACGCGAATCGAAGAAACCATTTCTTCGATCAGGTCTTCATTGCCTTTGACATCTTCAATGCTTAGAACAGCAGCGTTTGCCGTTTCCAGCACATAACGCGCTTCCGGCCATTCGGTAAACACGACCCTTCCGTCGGAGGCTGCGGCTCTCAGCCAGCCCTGGGGTGTGACGACGATGAACGAGTTTGGAAAAGCGCGTGCCAGTTTGGGATCAACTTCCTGCAATACCGGGCCGAGGTGGACAATGGGAGTATTTCGCCAGACCTCCGGCACCATGCTCAGGTCAAGCGTTGTGGCCGGGTGGAAAACGTGTTGCACCCTGCCGGCGGGCGTTTGCAAATTTTCAAAAGTTGTGGTGGTTTCGGTGTAGCGGATGGCCAGAAGCAGATCTTCCACTTCATAAAGGGGGAGCTCCGGGTCACAGGCGGTTACCACACCAACCCTTAACCCCAGCGCGTGGGCTGTCAGACCGGAAAAAGCGGCTGTGCCACCCAAGCGCGGCCCTTCGGGAGTCAGGTCACGAGTCAGGTGTCCGATGACCAGATAATCTACGGGTTGTAACGGATAGATTTGCATAAACAAATTATACCTTGACGCCAATAAAACATTTCTTTTTAACGCAGCTAACCCATTACAAAAATGGCTTTATTCCTCTTCGTTGAGTGGATCCATGCTTTGATCGTTGGTTTGGGTGTAAATTCCCCCGCTGACAGATCTGGAAGTGAGGGGGCGGTTCTCACCAGTTTCTTCCACAGGCAGATGTTGCAGGGCATCTTCGATGCTGGTTGCTTCGCGGCGCATTCCCGGGGCGGGTGTGCCGCAGTAGGGGCACAGATTCCACGGCAGTTCCATCAATCTGCCGCAATGATGACATACTTTTTTCAATCGAGTGTGACAGCTGGGGCAAATTTGCCAGTCGGCCTGAATGCGGCGGGTACAGCCCGGACAGAGGGGAGTATCTTCGATGGTCTGGAGTAGGGCTTCTTCCTCCAGTGTGCGCTGGTATTCTTCCTCCAGTGTGCGGGGCGGTCTGAGAATGAAGTAGATCAGCACTCCCGGCAGGAACAGAACGGCCGAAACGAGTAAAGCCAGAATGCGAATCAAGGGGTCACGGCTGCGGCTGCGAATGTCCCGGTATGTCCAAAGGATCAAACTCAACCAGAGCGCGGCAAGAAAGGCAGCCCCAAAAGCGGCGGCAACGAGAGCAAGATTTCCAAGGGTGGCAGTGTCCATAGATTGAACTCCAATGAAAAAATTATAGCACGGACGCGGTTTAATCCTCTCTTCCCATCCGGCTGGACTTGCCGGATTTTTCGGTCTCGGCTATAGTATGGTGAATGGTGCAAGGAATGAACCATGGGGAGGTTCGAGGGTGAATCGGCACAAGCAAAACACTCGTGAGCAGGCCGGCTTTTACCGGATTACCGATCTCGAAGCCAGCGAGCGGCCGCGAGAGAGACTGGCAAATGTGGGGGCGCATGCCCTGCAAACGGCTGAATTGCTGGCAATTCTGCTGCGGACGGGGCTGCCCGGTGAAAATGCGGTTCAGTTAGGTCAGCGGCTGTTGAATACCTTTGGAGGGTTAGGCGGGCTTCAGCGTGCCAGTTTTCAGGAAGTTTGTTCCCAACACGGCGTAGGGGAGGCGAAGGCGGCTCAAATCAAAGCGGCCATTGAACTAGGCAAGCGGCTGCGAGAGAGAGAACTGGAAGAGAGGCGGGCAGTTTGTTCTCCCACGGATGCTGCCGACCTGGTGATGTATGAGATGGCAGGTTTGATGCAGGAAAATCTGTGGGTCATCACGCTGGATACCCGCAACCGGCTGATCAGCATCGAAAAACTGTATCAGGGTTCTTTGAATTCCTCCACCGTGCGCGTTGGCGAATTGTTTCGGGCTGCCATCCTGCGCAATGCAGCCTCGGTGATTATCGTCCACAACCATCCCAGCGGTGACCCCACCCCCAGCCCGGAGGATGTGGCCTTAACCCGCGCGGTGGTGCAGGCCGGCCGCCTGCTGGATATTCCGGTGCTGGATCATCTGGTGATCGGCCACGGGCGATTCCGCTCGCTCAAAGAATTGGGGCTGGGATTTGAGAATGGATGAGGGCACATCGAATAATTTGTTGACAAAAGAAAAACTTCGTAGTAAACTTGCGGGCGCTGGCAAGGTAGCTCAGTGGTAGAGCAGGGGACTCATAAGCCCTTGGTCGTGGGTTCGACCCCCACCCTTGCCACTTTTTTTATTTTTCCCCAAAGTTGATGTAAAATTACCGGGTGTACTCCCTTTGCAATGATTTGAGTGCAGGGGCATCTTAATTCTGCCGCCGGAGGTTTTTAAACATGCAAAGCCCCAAATCTCAGTTTGCGGAAGCAGCAACCAAAGTAGCCTTGACGATTATTTTTTTGGGCGGTATTGTGTGGTTCGTAACGGCAGGGTCTTCCATTGGGGGAAAAGGTATTGAAAATTTTCGCATTGACTGGCTGGACCTGACCTTGCTTTCCTTTGCCACCTTTCGGTTGGGGCGTTTGATTGCGTATGATCGAGTCGCAGAACCGCTGCGCGCGCCGTTTACCAAAACAGTGAGGGATTTATCCGGCGCGGGAAATACGGTCGTCCCCAAAGGCAAGGGAGTGCGGCGAGCGCTGGGGCAACTGATTTCATGCCCAATTTGTGCCGGTACATGGGTGGCGGCATTTCTGGTTGTGTTGATGTATTATTTTCCCGGTCCCGCCCATGCGTTTCTGGTCATGACCGCAGCCATCGGCGGGGCAGAATTGATTCACAATGCAACCGAAGCCTTCTGCTGGACCGGCACGGTAAACCGCGCCCGGGCGGGCCGGATATTCAACGACCGCACCGAAGAAGATCAAAACGATTAAATAAACCAGACAATTTGCGGGGAACTATTTCCCTTTCTCCTTCGTCCTGATAATGCATAATAAATGCGGTATTTTTGGATGCTAGGAGAAAAGAGATGTTTAAGAAAGTATTCCCTCTGATGGTTGTTTTGAGCGTCATGGCTGTGCTGCTCTCGGCTTGCGGTTTGCTTTTTGGGACGACGGATGGCGGAAAAGATGCTCAAAGTGCTCAACAAACGGCTGTCATGCAGACGGTGGCGGCGGTGATGACCCAACAGGCGTTTGAAACGCTGATTGCGCAGGCAACACAGATTGCCGGCCAGCAAAACACACCTGTTCCCCAGCAGCCGACGGCAACGATCAGTCAGCCGCAGAACACACCGGTTCAACCAACGGCAACGATTGTGCTGCCAACGGCCACCCCGACGCCCAAACCGATTCCCTGTAATGCGGCTTCGTTCGTGCGCGATGTAACCATTCCGGATGGCACTGAACTGGTCGGCGGGCAGAAGTTTACGAAAACGTGGCGGTTGAAAAATGAAGGTACCTGCACATGGACCAAAGACTATGCGCTGGTTTTCGCAAATGGAGATTCTATGAGCGCGCCGGCTTCTGTCTCGTTGAAGAGCGACGTGCGCCCGGGCGAAACGGTAGATCTTTCGGTAGAACTGGTCGCCCCAACCAAAGCCGGCAGTTATAAAGCCAACTGGATGTTGCGTGATGCTTCCGGCAGGACTTTTGGAATTGGCCCAAACCAGGACAAACCCTTCTGGGTCAGCATCAAGGTATCCGGTTTCAGAAGTGATGATGTTCCTTCGGCTATCTTTCCGCTGGATTTTGTCGCCAGCATCTGTCAGGCTGAATGGTCAAGCAATGCCGGTAAGGTGGCGAGACCCTGTGCAAATGTCAATCAGGCGGAAGCTCAATGGGCAGCAGTATTGATGAACCCGAAAATCGAGGGTGAACGTCAGGAAAACGAACGAGCCTTGTGGATTCATCTTGCCAATCCCAATGACTGGATGCAGGGTTTCTATCCCACCCGCAATATCCAGACCGGTGACCGCTTCAAGGCTTGGGTGGCCTGTCTGGAGGGGAATACCACCTGCGATGTTCAATTCAGCCTTGATTACCGGATTGATAACGGCAATATCCAGAACCTTGGCAAATGGAGCGAAACACTGGACGGCAACTGGACGCAGATTGATCTTGACCTGAGCACGTTTGTCGGCAAGAATGTCCAGTTCATTCTGGGCGTAACCAACAAAAACAGCAAAGGCCCGGTGGATGTGGTCTGGTTCTCCCCCGCCGTTTACACCAAAACGCCATAATCCACTCAGTTAGAAAAAAAAACACCCCCGCCGGCAAAAGTAGGCGGGGGTGTTTCGTTTTCATGCGGTTGTTGCAATCTGTTCGGGCTGGGAAAACGGGTCGAGATCTTGCTCCATCTGATGGCGGAATTGTTTGGTGTAGAGAGAATAGTACTTGCCCCGTTTGCGCAACAACTCAGCGTGGCTGCCCATCTCGGCGATTTTGCCCTGTTCAATGACCAGAATGCGGTCGGCGCGTTTGATGGTGGAGAGGCGGTGGGCAATGACAAAACTGGTGCGTCCTTTCATCATCGTTTCCATACCGCGTTGAATCAGGGCTTCGGTCAGGGTATCTACCGAACTGGTGGCTTCGTCCATGATGAACACTTCCGGTTTGGCCAGCACTGCACGCGCCAGACTGATCAACTGTTTTTGTCCCACCGAAAGTAAATTGCCGCCTTCTCCCACTTCTTCGTCATATCTCTTTTTGAGCTTGACAATGAAATCGTGAGCGCCGGCCAGTTTGGCGGCTTCGATAATCTCTTCATCGGTGGCATCCAGCCGCCCGTAACGGATATTTTCGCGAATGGTGCCGGAGAAGAGATGCGGGGTTTGCAGCACCATGCCGATGCGGGATTGTATCGCGTGCAGGGAATATTCGCGGTAATCCTTCCCGCCAATCCGGATGCTGCCTTTTTTCGGTTCGTAGAAGCGACAGATGAGGTTGACAATGGTGGTCTTTCCGCCGCCCGTTTCGCCGACCAGCGCTATGGTTTCACCTCGTTTTACATACAGCGAAAAGTTTTCCAGCACGGGTTTCTTATCGCCTTCGTCGTAGTAAAAGGTGACATTATCAAACTCAATATCGCCCTGAATGGTGCCGGGATCATAAGCCCCCGGTAAATCCTTGACATCCGGCACGGCATCAATCATCGAAAAAATCCGTTCGCCGGAGGCAATGGAATGTTGCATTTCGGCAAACACCCGCGCCAGATCTTGAATTGGCCACATCATAAAAGTGACGTAAGCAACGAAGGCCTGAATTCCGCCTACCGTCATACTGCCAACCTGTACCTGCCAGCCGCCGTACCAGACGATGGTTGCCAGTGCAATGGCTGAAACCAGCTGAACGCTGGGGAGGAAGAGCGCGCTCAGCCATGCTGCACGATAGGATGAACGGTACATATCCCCTGTGAGAACTTTGAATTCTTCCAGATTGGCATCCTCGCGGCATAAGGCTTTGACAACCCGAACACCGGTAATGTTTTCATTGAACGAGCCGGTGAT
The DNA here is from genome assembly GCA_040754815.1 of Chloroflexota bacterium. Taxonomy (GTDB): domain Bacteria; phylum Chloroflexota; class Anaerolineae; order Anaerolineales; family Anaerolineaceae; genus Bellilinea. The sequence goes on along the minus strand of JBFMBX010000001.1, from coordinate 320,436 downwards.
TTTTGAGTTCAATTTGCGGACATTCCGGAATTCACCGAGGATGCGCTTGCGAAACTGATAGGCAATGTAGAAAAGGATGGGTAAAATACCCAGCACGATGAGGGCAAGCTTCCAGTTGATGAACAACATAAAGCCCATGGCGGTGATGATGTTCATCATGCCCCAGGTGACATCCAGCAATCCCCAGGTAACCAGATCGGCCACCCGTTCGCTGTCCGAAGTCACGCGCGACATGATCCATCCGACCGGTGTACGGCTGAAATAAGAGAGCGAGAGCCCCTGCAGATGATTGAACATCTTTTGGCGCAGGTCATAGCGGACGCGCTCTCCAAGTACGCCGGCAAGGTAGATAAAACAGAACACACCGCTGGCCTGAACGAACCCCAAAGAGCCGTAGATGACCAGCAAGCGGTACAACTCACTGCGGTTTTGGGCCAGAATACCGTTGTCAATAATCAACTTGCTCAGGTAGGTAAATACGGAATCAAGCCCGCTCACCAGCGCAATGGTGATCAAAAAACCCACCACCCAACGCCAGTGCGGTCGGGTCAATGCCAGAATTCGGCGTAAAGTTTGACCGTTGAATTGGGTCTTAAATTCTTCTTCTTCAAAGTAATTAAGCGACACTGGCTATCTCCTTTTCCAGTTCATCATCAATGCGGGTTTGAATCTCATAAATCTGACGGTAGATGCCGTCTTGCCGGAGCAGGTCGGCATGTTTACCGCGCTGAACGATTCGGCCCTTGTCGAGCACCAGAATCAAATCGGCGTCCATAATGCTTTGTATGCGGTGAGCGATGACGAAAGTAGTACGCCCTTTCATCAGGTTTTGCAGGGCCTCGCGAATCTCGGCTTCTGTTTCGGTATCCACTGCCGAAGTGGAATCGTCCAGAATCAAAATCCGCGGGTTTTTCAACAGGGTGCGCGCAATGGCCACGCGCTGTTTTTGACCGCCGGAAAGGGTGACCCCTTTTTCGCCGACTAACGTGTTGTAACCCTTTTCAAAGGTGAGGATAATGTCATGGATGGCAGCGGCTTTGGCAGCGGCCTCAACCTCCGCTTGCGGTACTTCTCGCCCTACGCCGTAGGTGATGTTTTCGCGGATGGTGCGGGAAAACAAAAATGGTTCCTGCTCCACAATGCCGATTTGCTGACGCAAGAATAAACGCGGGTAGCGTTTTAACTCGATATCATCGAGCAGGATTCGCCCCGAGGTGTATTCATAAAAGCGAGGCAGCAGGTTAACCAGTGTAGTTTTACCGGAGCCGGTTGAACCCAACAGGGCAACGACCTGTCCCGGTTCGCAGGAAAAACTGATATCCTCAAGGGCTACATTCCCATCATCATACACAAAGCCGACCTGATCAAACTCGATCTTGCCGAGAATATCCGATTTAGGGCGATGCTTTCCGGTTTCCAGCGATTCGCGATCCTGCCGGATGATATCCATGACACGATTGTAGGAAACCATACCGGTTGAGGTCTGAACGATCAGACGCCCCAAATTGCGCATAGGGAAGATGATCCACACGATCAGACCGGCATAGGCAAGGAAAGTGCCGACGGTAATTTCACCGTTAATGGCCATGAGCGCGCCGATCAGGTACCCCACCAGAATTTGCAGGTTGCAGATGGTATCGGAAATCGGCCAGAAGAGAGAGTGCATTTTGAGCAGTTTCTTCCCGCGCAGGAACTTTTCCCAGTTATTGCGTTCAAATTTACCGATTTCATATTCCTGACGGGCGAAGGCTTTAACCACCCGAATACCGGTCAGGTTTTCTTGCAGCGTTGTGGAGAGAATGGCATCCTGCGTTTGATAATCTTCGTAGGCTTTGGATATTTTGCGGAAAAAGAACAGCGAAATAACCACAATCACCGGCACAACGACAACCGAAATCAGCCCTAGCTTTACATTCAATTGCAGCAGAGCAATGAAATTGATCACAAACAGAAGGATAATTCGTCCGATGCCGATAGCCTGATCGGCGAAAAAACGCCGCAGAGCATCCACATCGGAAGTGGAGCGCTGAATCAGCTCGCCGGTTTCCATACGGGAGTGGTAGGTAAAGGTCAACCGCTGAATGTGGTCAAAGAGATAATTCCGCAGGCGGCGGGTAATACCTTCGGCGGTTTGAGCAGCAAGTTTACCGCTTAAAAAGGAAAAACCACCTTCTGCGGTAGCCAGCAGGATGAAACCCAGCGCAATCATCGGCAGGGTCAAGGCTGCGCTTCCGGCAACCAGAAAATCATCCACAAAATAGCGCAGCAAAAGGTAAGTGAGGGTTTTCGCAACAGCCGAAATACCCAGACTCAATGTTGCTGCGATGTACAGTTTGCGAAAGCCGCGCATCAAGCGCCACAACCCAATCAACCGGTTAGGATGCACGGCACGCTTCAAGTCATAATTCAACACTGCATTGGATACGGTCAATTTCACTTACCTCCAAAAAGATTAACCAAAAACAAGACTCAAAAAATTTTGTGAGCCCATCCAGTATAACCCAGAGAGACCAATTTGCAATCATCCCTCCGGCCATCGAAACCTGACCAAATGGGTGGGATTGAGCGGCTGGCGAGCGGAAGCCTTAACTGACGTTAAGCAGGGGCTGGCAAACAGGGCAGATGAAACTGCTGGTACTGCCGGTTTTAATTTTCTGGATGGGGGTCTGGCAGCGCGGACATGGCTGGCCTTCTTTATAACCGATCAAGATATCCTCCATGGTAAAAGAACCCCGCCAGCCATGCAAGTCCACTTCGTAAAACGCACCATTTTTTTCCAGACTGGGCCGAAGACCCTGTTGTATGGCGTTGGCCAGCGCTTCGATTTCTAAATCCGTCAGTGAATTGACCGGGCGCAGGGGATGCAGGCGGGCAAGGAAAAGAATATCATGGATATAGGCATTACCGATTCCGGCGATTGTACTTTGATCAAGAAGAACAGATTTTAAACGCCCCGATTTGCCGTTGAATAACCTTTTCAGGTCAGCAGCGGTCAGGTCAAGGGCGTTCGGCCCTAACTTTCGGGTCATCTCGTGATGCGGCAGGCCGTCTTCGGGTACAAAGTGAGCGTAACCAAACCACCAGAAATTAACCGCCAGACAACTGCCGTCTTGAAAATCTACAAGCAGGCGGTATTTTTCGGGGAGTGAAGAACGGGTGAGCAGTAAAATTTCGCCACCCATTCCCAGATTCAGCAACAGCCAGCCATTATCGAGGTGGACAAACAACCATTTACCCCGATAGGTAATTTCACCGATTGTTGAACCGCATAAAGCGGTTTGAAACGCTTCTACGGGTAGGTTCAGGCACTTTGGTTGAACGATTTCGACATTGCTGATTACTTTTCCGGCAAGTTCGGCGTTCATCTGGCGGGCGCGAGAGGCAATTTCGGGTAATTCAGGCATTGGTGATGCTCCGGATGAAGATAAAAGTAATTGTACCCTTTTTCGGGAAGGGTGAGCATCCGCTTTGGTGGTTATTGAGCGGGGGATGGAAAAAATTCCACTGCCTGATATTTGTATTTTTTATTTGGAGAGGATATAATCAAATCACGATATTCTTTCCGGAAGGAGGTTGGTTTTCTCATGGCTAGTGTTACGTACGAGCATGTCTGGAAGAAGTTTGGTGATTTTGTCGCGCTCAATGACCTTGACATCCACATCGAAGATAAAGAATTTCTGGTGCTGGTTGGGCCTTCGGGTTGCGGCAAAACCACCGCGTTGCGCTGTCTTGCGGGACTGGAAGAGGTTACGCAGGGACAGGTCAAAATTGGCGACCGGGTGGTGAATGATGTTCCGCCCAAGGATCGCGACATTGCCATGGTGTTTCAATCGTACGCGCTTTACCCGCACATGACGGTTTTCGACAACATGGCATTTGGTCTCAAACTCCGCAAAGTTCCCAAGCAAGAAATTCAAAGGAGAGTTGAAGAAGCTGCAGCCATCTTAGGCATCGAACATCTGCTCAAGCGCAAACCGCGCGAACTTTCCGGCGGTCAGCGCCAGCGCGTGGCTGTCGGGCGTGCCATCGTGCGCGAACCAAAGGTGTTCCTGTTCGACGAGCCGCTCTCCAACCTGGATGCAAAATTGCGCGTGCAGACCCGTGCTGAGATCAGCAAACTGCATCAGCGACTGCAAACCACCTTTATTTACGTGACTCACGATCAGGTCGAAGCCATGACCATGGCGACCCGTATTGCGGTGATGAACAAAGGCATATTGCAGCAACTGGATACGCCGCAAAATCTGTATGACAAGCCAGCCAATCTGTTTGTCGCCGGCTTTATCGGTTCGCCATCCATGAATTTCTTCCCGGCCCACCTCCGGAAAGATGGAAATGATTTGTTCGTGGATAGCGGCGATTTTGCGGTCAAGATCCCCGATGAAAAGGTGAAAACCTACGCTCCTTATGCCGGCAAAGAGGTGATCTTCGGTATTCGCCCGGAGGATATCCACAACCCGCAATTTGCACCGCCCGGTATCCACGCAGCACCGGTGGATTGCAAGGTGGACGTGACCGAATTGATGGGGAACGAGATTTTCCTCTACATGGTCAGCGGCAAGCACAACTTTGTTGCCCGCGTTGACCCGCGCACCCGCTTCCACATCGGTGAAAGAGTTCAACTGGTCTTCAACATGGATAATTTCCACCTGTTTGACCCGGCCTCTGACCGGGAAAACCCGGTGGCAATTCGCTAAAAAAGCAACACTCCGTATTAGAGGAGATGAGCAAAGAAATGCTCATCTCCTTTTTTTTGTATGACTAGAGGTTCGAAGGGGGATTTACAGCGGCTGCCCTCACCGGCCATCTTTCGCCATCTTACTGGCCAATCGCTTGCCCAGTAAAAGGAGCGCTGCACCCCCAGCGGCGGAGAAGATGCCCATCAGGATAAATGCATCCTGCCAGAAACGAAGCGGAAAAAGGCGGATGAGTGTATCCGAATACAGGAAAAGCCACGAATCTCCCTCGAAAAAGATGCGGTGAAAACCCGTGAAAAGGGCCGAAAATCCGATTACAACCCCTGCGAGAATCAGCCCAATCACAATCAGAATGACCCGCCCGGAACGCGAGAGGGTCAACCAGTAATCGGCAAGCCACTTGCCGCGCCATGCCCATACACCGGTGATCAGAATAATTATCCCTGCAATCATCCAGGCGCGAATCATTTGTTGTACCAGTATCTTCACATCCACCATGTGTTTTAATTCGCGTTCGTTAAAAACGGGAGAGCCGTTTTCAAACTTCAAATCTCCCAGAAAGGAAATATCGGCATCGTTGAGCAGATATTTCAGCGAAAGGTTTGCCCAGTGAAGGCGGTCATCTTTGGTGAATCCAAACGCATCGGGGGGAAAGCCGGGCAGGTTGTATTCGATGGTCAGAAACAGGGGGTTCAGCAAAAGCCGAATCGAGGTCATCATCACAAATAAAACAACGGTGAGCAAGAGGATGGATTGGACAATCGAACGCAGGGTTTTCATTGCAGGTTCTCCACATCACCCGAGAATAGGAAATCGAGGATCATGTCGTTGGTGATCCATTCAATAGGTGAACGATCATCGGTAAAGATCATGTCTGGCGGGGGAGCGGGTTGCAGATTTTGAAGGGTTACCGCCATGGTTTGCAGGAGAAGGTAAGGTGTTTCTGGGGATTGGCTGAGAGCCAGAAAGTTTGCGGTCAGGTTCTGTGGGGTGGTGGGCTGAACGGTAGCAAAAAGAATGGAATTGAACGAATCGGGCAAGTCCATGATATGAACGGTGGGGAATACTTCAGCAATGGTGTTGTAGAGGATATTGATCAACCTGCGGTCGCTTGGGCTGCGGCCTACATTGATCACCATCACACCATCTTCGGTGAGGTGGTCTTTGACCAGTTGAAAGAACTCAACGGTGGTCATGTGCCAGGGGATATACGGCGGGCGGTAAGCATCTACACTGATAATTTGATATTTTTGATTACTTCGTAATAATCCCCAGCGTCCATCCTGGACGATGACATTCAAATTTGGCAGGTTCATACCAAAGTACTGCCGACCCACTTCGATGATTTCCGGGTCAATTTCGATTCCGTCTATAGTGATGTGGGGGAATACCAGCGCCGCCTGACGAGCAGTCGTTCCCGCAGCCAGACCGATGATGGCCAAACTGCGGACGCCGGTGGGGTCAACCGGTGCAGGGTAAAAAAAGGGAGCGGCCAAGACCTGTTCCCACGGTCCGTTGTAGAAGGTTTCGGTGGGGTGGTAAACGGAATGCACCCCCTGACCGTCATTCAAGCGCAAATAGCGGGTTTGTCCAAATTCCAGCACCTGAATGTAGTTATAGCCCGATTCGGTTTCATAAATCAAACCGCTGGTGGTTTTATCGCTGCCGCGCGTGCCAAATACGGCCAGAAAAATGAGGATGACCGGCATCCACAGGTAACCGAGAGTCCTCCGCCAGCCGCAGGTTGCTCCCAGGCCAAGCAGGGCGGTGAGCAGCAGAAATGCGGAAATGGTCAAAAAGGTACGGTAAGTGCCGAACAAAGGAATGAGAATCAGAACGGGGAGAAAGGTGCCGAGAAAGGAACCGAGCGTTGAGATGGCGTAAATGCGGCCGGCAACGCTGCCAGCGGAGCGCGAATCGAGCAGTGCAAGGCGGATGGCAAAGGGAGATGCCGTTCCCAGCAGGGTGATGGGAATGATGAACAGAATCATCACCACACTGAAGGAGCCGAACAAAACCCCTAAATCGAGATTATCGAACGCATTGGCGGCCAGCCGCAGAATTGGGCGCGAGGCCACAGGTATCAGACCGACCGAAAAGGCGGCCCAGATCAGGATTTGAAAAAAAGTGGAATAATGAGGCGAACGGTCGGCCCAGCGTCCGCCGATGAAATAACCGGCGGTCAGGTAAATTAAAATCAGCCCAATGATACTTGCCCATGTCAGGTTGCTGGTGCCAAAATAATTGCCCAATAAGCGCGAGGCAGACATCTCTGCTGCCAGAGTGGTCATGCCGGAAACGAACACAGCAAGATAAAGCCATCTTCGCATGGGTTTGATTATACCGTGAGAGGGTAAAGTCTTGAGCGGATTTATTGGAAAAGTTTGGCTATAATTGTGGGCAGGAGGTCAGGCTTGTGAAACCGATAGCGCTGGTCAGTGTTGAGCAAATGCGCGCCATTGAACGCGAGGGGGACGCAGGCGGCGTATCGTACGCTGAAATGATGGAGCGCGCCGGCAAAGGTGTTGCAAAAGCCATCTTGAAGTTCCCCGCACTGAGGGGAGCCAGCAAGGTTTTGGGTTTAATCGGTTCGGGGAATAACGGAGGGGATGCCCTGGTGGCTTTGGAACATCTGGCACTGGCGGGCTGGAAAGGGCGCGCTTATCTGGTGCGCCCGCGTCCGAACGATGATGTTCACCTTCAGCGGGTAAAGACTGTCGGTGTTGAGGTTGCGGATGCGGCTGGCGATACGAATTTCCGCCTGCTGGATGAGTGGCTGGCGGAGTGTGAGGTTTTGCTGGATGGTGTTTTGGGTACCGGCATTCAACTGCCGCTGCGGGCAGATGTGGAACGGGTTCTGGCTCATGTGAGCGCTGCCCATCCCCGGCCGGTGGTGGTGGCGGTGGACTGCCCCTCAGGGGTGGATTGCGATAGCGGCATTGCTTCACCGGTCACCATTCCGGCCGATTTAACCGTCTGTATGGATGCGGTGAAAGCGGGATTACTGCGCTTTCCGGCTGCCGAATTGACCGGTCAGCTAGCAGTGGTGCCGTTGGGACTGCCGGATGATTTGCCCGCTTTTCAAAAAGTGCACGATTTTATCCCCACCGGGCAGGTGGTCAAAAATTGGCTGCCGCGCCGCCCTGCCCATGCCCATAAAGGCACATTCGGAACCGTGTTGGGAATTGCCGGCAGTGAGGATTACATCGGTGCGGCAGCACTGGCCGCCGAAGCGGCCTACCGCAGTGGGGCGGGGCTGGTGCGGATGGCGGTCATTCCGACGGTGAGGAATGCGCTGGCCGGTGCATTGCCGGAAGTGACATGGCTCACCTTGCCTCAGCAGGGCAGTGGTTTTGATGCGGCAGCGGATGCGGTGGTGCTTGGCCGTTTGGAAAGGGTAACTGCTTTGCTGGTTGGGCCGGGTTTGGGCGTGGCAGATGGTACGGCTGAATTTATCCGCCGATTGTTGGAGCATAAAAATCAACTGCCACCGCTGGTGCTGGATGCAGATGGGTTAAGACTGACGGCGAAAATCGAAAACTGGCCTCAACACCTGCCTCCCCTCAGCGTGCTGACACCTCACCCCGGTGAGATGAGTGCCCTGACCGGCCTTACTACGGCAGAAATTCAGGCGGATCGAATTGGAACGGCGCGCCGCTTTGCGCAGCAGTGGGGGCATGTGCTGATTCTCAAGGGGGCCTTTTCGGTAATAGCAAGCCCGGACGGCACGGTTTACCACATCCCGGTTGCCTCTGCTGCGCTGGCAAGGGCGGGCAGCGGGGATGTGCTGGCCGGTTTGATTGCCGGCTTCATGGCGCAGGGCATTGCGGCGTTCCCTGCGGCTGTGGCGGGGGCTTATCTTCATGCGCTGGCCGGTTTGGAAGCCGAGCGTCGCATGGGTCAGTCCGCCTCGGTGCTGGCGGGGGATATCCTTCGCGCTGTTCCGGAGGTTTTGACGCGTGTTTTGAAGGAAGATAATTGGCTTCAGCCCGTGTGGGTAATTGCAGAATGAATCAAAAGGCAGCCGATTTTTTGAACCGGCTGCCTGATTTGATTGTGAAACTTACGAAAGGTTTTCGCTGATATCTTTGGCCGTATCGCCGGCTTTGGAAGCGGTTTTACTCAATTTGGATTTCTGCTCTTCAAGCAGAGTGGAGCCCTTTTGCTGCAACTCCTCAGCGGACTTTTTGGCTTTTTCAAACAATTCCTCGGCACGCCGCAGGGCTTCGCTGGCGGCTTTTTCGGCTTCTGCATAGGTGGAACTGACCGTTTCCGAGGCTTTGTCCCGCAGCTCAATGGCGCGTTCTTTAATCACCTCGCGGGTCTCCTCACCGGATTGCGGGGCAAGCAAAAGCGCAGTTATTGCACCGGTTAACCCTCCAATGATAAAACCGATCAGGAAGGCTCCAAAATCATCTCGTTCAGACATCTCAATCTCCTTTCCTTGGCATGTAAATGAGAGAATTGGGTAAAAAATTTACCCGTTCACCGCCGATCCGGGCGGATGAAGTCAAAAAATTTTTTTAACCCTGCAAGGTATTCATTCAGTTTCAGCACCGGTTCAACCAGATTGTTGCTGAGAAATTGAGTGGTACCGCGCAGGTGGCTGACCGTTTCGTTGGTGGAATCCAGAATGGGTTTGATCTCATTTTGCAGCAGATTGATCAGTGTGGCAATCTGAACGATCAGCACGATCACCGCCACACCCAGTACCAGCGATTCCAATGCCATCACGATGATGAAAATATCGCGCACCTTTGCGGTGGTACTTTCCGGAGCAAGCGCCAGCAAAACAATGCCACCGATGAGTAACAATACGACCACCACAACGGCTGCGATGAGGCCGGCTGCCTGCCGGTTTTCTGCGCTTGGCTGGGCGGATGATTTCTCCGGCAGAGCGTTGGAGGGCAGTGGGGAGGATTCGGTGCTGGTGGGTTGAGGCTCTACGGTCATGCAATCATTATAACATACCTGAATTTTGTGCAATGCTACTGGTTAATCATAACAATCAAAAAAATCGTTGAAAAATCTTTAAGTATTGAGAAAAAACGGGTTTACAGGGATTTTCAGCGCTATTTTTAACCGGCTATGTTTGTTTATAATGAAAATGAGGGCTTTAAGATGGGTTTTAAACCTGCCTACCTGTTCCTGCTGGAAAGCGGTGAGTTTAAACAGCGCATCGAACAGGCTTATGTACACCTGCAAGCCTGTGATGTTTGCCCGTTGAAGTGCGGGGTCAATCGGCTTGAAGGGCAAACGGGGGTTTGTAAAACGGGATTAAAAGCGCAGGTGAGCAGTTTTGGTGCTCATTTAGGAGAGGAAAAGCCGCTGCGCGGCTGGGGCGGTTCTGGCACGATTTTCTTTGCGCGCTGCAATTTACGCTGTGTCTTTTGCCAGAATTTTGAAATCAGCCAGATGGGGGAGGGGAGTGAAGTTGAGCCAGAAGAACTGGCGGAAATCATGCTGACTTTACAGCAGACGGGTTGTCACAATATCAATCTCGTATCCCCAACCCATGTTGTGCCGCAAATCATTGCCGCAGTGTTCATTGCGGCAAAGGCAGGATTGCGTTTACCGCTGGTGTATAACAGCGGAGGTTATGATTCGCTGGAAATGCTGGCGCTGCTCGATGGGGTGGTGGATATTTACATGCCGGATATGAAATACGGGGATGATGAAACCGCCCGGCGTTATTCAAAAGTGCCGAACTATGTAGCGGTGAACCGCGCAGCGGTGCGTGAGATGCACCGACAGGTGGGCGACTTGCAGGTGGATGAACGGGGTATTGCTCAACGTGGCGTGCTGGTGCGGCATCTGGTACTGCCCAATCAACTGGCCGGCAGTGAAAAGGTACTGCAATTTCTGGTTGAGGAAATATCAAAGAACGTTTATCTTAATTTGATGGATCAGTATTATCCAGCCTATCGGTCAAGTGCTTACCCGGAACTGAACCGCCCAATCACGTCGCAGGAATATCAACAAGTTGTCGAACTGGCTCACCGTCTTGGTTTAAACAGGCTGGATCAAGGCCGGCGGTGGCGGGGGTGAAAGCCGGGGGTGTTGCCGGCTCGTAAACTAACGAAGAATGGTTATTATCAATCCGGTTACTTGACCTTCAGATGAGGCGGTTATATAATTGATATATCATATATGATATATTTTGTGTTCTCAGGAGTTTGAAAATGACCCCCCGCTTTCGCTTCAAATATGAACTTTACAAACATCTGCAAATGAACGCGCAGGCTTTTTATGCCGAAGCACGCCGGGCAGCCGATGAAATTGGCATTACGCCGGAGATGCGCGGCAACATTGGCCTGACCGGGGCTGTCTCCGGCTGCCACGGCTTGTTGATGCGCGAAGTCAGTCAGGCAATGCACGATGCCGACCGCAAAGTGATCCCCAGCGCCCTGCTGGATGAAAAAATCCGTGAGGTGGTCAAGGAATATTATGGGGATGAATATGATGCCGCCCTGATCAGCACCTGCGAGGCGGCGTTGAATGTGGTTTTCGATGTTTTGTGCATGCCCCCAACACTGGGGCGGGGTGACCCCTACCGGGCGCGCTATCTTGCGCCGTATGAACGCCATACCCATCATCAGGCGGCGTACGGGCGGCCATTCCCGCCGCGCTATAAAGAAATTAACGCCGAGCGCGGCGAGGCGGCGGGTGAATACGGCGTACAGGGCAAACGGGCATTCAATCTGGATACGGTCATGGTGAAGATGGCCGGTGCAACTTATCACTGCCACGGCATCAAATACTGCCCGGTGCCGGAATTGCAGGATGTGCAGGCACAACCCACTTTGCAGATATTCGAGCAGGTGGCCGAACGCCATGTGGATACCCTGGCGGGAATCGCCTCATTGGGCTACGACACGCCGGGTTATGGCTATGGCGAAAAGGATGAGCAGGGAGTGCCTTTACTGCAAAAGGGGTTTTCCCGTCTGGCCGCGCGCTATGACATTCCGTACATAGTGGATAATGCCTGGGGAACACCATTTCTCGGCACGGATATCCGCAAAATTGGCGCGGACGTGATTCTTTACAGTATGGATAAGGCCGCCGGTGCTCCAACCTGTGGGTTGATCATCGGTAAAGAGGAAGTCATGGTGCCCATCCGGCGTGCACTGGGAATTCATGGGGCGCGTTATGGTACGCTTTCCTCACACGGCAAGGCTGCTTATGTTGGTTTTGACCCCGGCAAGGAAGCACTGGCCGGTGCGCTGGCCGCTTTGCGCATCCTCAAAGAACGCCCTGAAATTGCCCTGACCGCGCTGGATGACCTCTACCGCATCACACTGGAGGAATTTGAACGCCTGCCGACTGCCCTGAAGCGCGGCTGGCGGATTTACAAATCCATCAACTGTCAGTCGGTGGAGCTTAATTACAGCGATACCTGGAAAGACGGCCGGATGGGGATAGCGATCTTCTCCATCGAGGATATGTACGCTGGCAGTCATTTGCTTCAAAATGGCATGTCTCAAATGGGAATGGTGCCAACGATTGCCTATGATGGCAATATCATGATTTCGAATGGTGTGGGTAACATAGATGAAGAGGGACGGCTGCTGGAACATCCCACCCGTCTGGCGGTGCGCGGATTGTTCAAATTGATTGAAATTCTTTGCCGTTTCAGCGGGTATGGAGAATAAACTCCGCTCACGAGGTTATGATGAAACGAACCCTGGATCAGGTAGTAGATGCACTGGATATTGAGACGTTTGTGTTGTGTGGAGATGAAGAAGAAGCCCGTCAGATTGGGGAGAGGTTGTTGGCGGAATTGAACTTACCGCACGGTGACATCGTCTTTCTGGAATTTAATGGGTGCGGGGCGCGGCTGCGGCTGCGTTCTTACCTCCACCGCCCGGGGCAGGGGTATCCATGGTTAAGCCCGCAGGAGGAATCATGAAAAAAGTGCTGCTGGCAGCTTTAGATCCGGTCCATGATAATGCGGTCAAACTGCTCAATCGAAAACTGAGTGAACTGGGGTATCAAACCATTATCCTGCCTCCCGGCGTCCATGAAAATGAGGTTATCGAGCGCGCTGTACAAGAGCAACCCGCGGCCATTCTGATCAGCCGCACATTGGGTTATCAGGTGGCTGAAATCCTCGGGCGGTTGGTGGACCTTGCGGAAGCAGCCGGCTTGCGGGAACACACCCTGCTGGGTGTGGGCGGGATGGCGATTACCCGTGAACTTGGGGCGGAGCTGGGTTTTGATGCAACCTTCACCGGTGAACTGGACATCGAAGAAGTGGTTGCCTTCATTGAAGGAAAATACCTTGCCGAAAACCGCCAGAAAATTCGCTTCCGGCACGAAAAACCCGATATCACCGGTGGTTATACCTATCAATTCAAAGATCCGCGTATCGAACATCTATTGGATCAGATCACCGATCAGATTCTCGAATGGGTAAAAGGCAAAACCACCCCCGCAATTGAACGGGCAAAAATCCGTCTTGCTTTTCTGGAAGAAGAGGGCGGTAATTTTCTGGATTCAAATCACAAGCGTGCCGGAGAATATCTGGAAAGGTATTTGAAATGGTGCGGGCCGCAGGTTCAGGCTTTTTATCGGGAAGGAAAGTTGCCTGAAGGGGTACGCCGCCTGAATGCCGCCGAAGTGGCAAAATTGATGGCGCGGTTGAAACAAACGGATTGCGACTCGCCGCGTCTGCCGCCTGGCGGCGGAAAACCGCTCGTTTTTGTTCAGTATGGGACAGGCTGCCCGTTGATGGACAGCATTCATATCAAAACGGTTGAGGCATGGGGTGCAGATGGCGTGCTGCACTTCGATCCCTCGTGGGGAGCCCAGCAAGAAGGTCTGCTGGAAGGCTGGTTATCACATCAACATGATGGGACAATCCTCACGCTGGAGAACCTGCGCCTGATCCGCTCGGCCATGCAGCCGACTACGTTGTGGAATGTTCGCGGCCATCGCGGTTTGAACACGCCCGAAGTACAAATCCTGGCAGCCACAGCCGGGGCAGACCTGCTCAAAATTAACATCCCTTATGGAGCCACAGCCGGCGGCAGCGACCCCGCCCGTTTGACGGTGGATGGGGTATATTCCCTGCGGCTGGCAGCGCAGTATGGTTTACCTTTTGATATTCCCGGCAACGATGAACTCAGTGGGGTGCCGCCGCATAAAACCTTTGCCGGTATGCTGGTGATGGTAATGCTGGGCCTGAAACTCGGCGCGAAACCGATTCCCAAGCCGTTGCTGTGTTATTCGCCGTATATGCAGATTGAAGGGCAAATGGAAGATAACTACGTGGATATGAACACTGCCAAACTGGAAGTGTGGAGGGAAATCGTGGATGCGCCGCTCTGGCCGGGCGAGCCGGTTGGCTTCATGACCCATACGGCAGATCGTATTCAGTCGGCAGTTACCACAGCGGCACATGTGGCGCTTGCCGCCAGCCTTGGAGTGGATGCGGTTACGATGGCTTCATCCGACGAGGCTTATTCCAAAGGAGCCATTTCGGCGGCGGCGCGCGTGGATACGCTGCGGGCAGTGCGGGATATGCTGCGTTTCATGGGTAATTCCCGTTTTCAGGCTACCCCTCGCGCCGCTTTGATTCAAGAGCAGTTACGAAATGAGGTGATTGCAGTCCTGGAAAAGGTGGCGCAACGGGGTGATTTTGTAGCGGCCATTCATGAGGGTTTGTTCGGTAATCAGCAGGATGGGTTATACGCCGGCCGTGTCGGACGGGATACCGTGATGATTGCATGAGTTTCTGAATGAAATCCATTGGAATTTTGGGAACTGCCAAAAATACCGGTAAGACGACGACCACGCTTTACCTGCTGCGGCAAATCGAACAGCAAGGAGAGCAGGCAGGCATTACCAGCATCGGTCTGGACGGTGAGGAGCACGATTTCGTGACCCGCCTGCCCAAACCGCGTATGGAACTGCCCTGCGGGACGCTGGTGCTGACCGCCGAAAGATGCCTCGAACAAAACGAAGCAAAAGTGGAAATTTTGGAAAGAACAGGGCTGAGAACCAGTTTGGGAGAACTGCTTTTGCTGAGAGTGAAGGAAAGCGGCAGGATACTGGTGGCCGGCCCGCACCGAAAGCAGCTTCTGGAAAAAGCGCTGAATTATTTTTCACGCTGGGGAACGGACGTTCTGCTGGTGGACGGTGCTTTGAACCGAGCCGTCCCGATGACGGTGCTGGATGGTGTTATCTTGACCACCGGTGCAGCGCTTGTGCCGGATGTGGAAGGTATTGTCCGGCACACCTCAGCAATCATTGATTTGTTTCAATTGCCCATGGAGGAGGAATTCACTGCCGCCTCAACTCAACCGCAGGTCGTTTTTGGGGATGGCGAGAAGGCGGTATTGAACCTGCGTTCTTTGCTGAGCGAGGAGTACCTTCCGGATTTTGTTGCTCAAATCAACAAACCGGTGCGCGCGATTACCTTGCCGATTGTGTGCGCCCCAAAACTGGTGGAAAAATTCCTGAAACTGGGAGGGGTGCATTTCACCCGCAGCCGGTTGATTTTTTCTGACCCTTTTCGAATGCTGGCAGGGGGTAACCCCATTGAGTGGGATGCTGTTATTCAATTCCACCGGCAGCGCGGGGGGCAGGTGAGGTGTTTCATGCAAAAACCGTTGCATTGCATCACGGTTAACCCTTTCTTCCCGCGTTATGACCCGCAAACCGCCACTTACAAAGCTGACCGGCTGGATGCGGTAAAGTTGTTTTCTGCGCTGCGAAAGGTTGCAATGCCCCTGCCGGTCTTTGACCTGTATGTGGAGAAAAATGTAGATTTATGGAAAATCTGTCAAGGAGGGGAAATCAATGAGTCCTGATCCTTATGTTAATGGACTTCTCGACCAAGCCATGCCGTGTAAGGCAAAGTTAACCGTACCGGGTAAAATCGTATGTGTTTTGCATGCCCGGGCAGAAGCGCGTCAGCTGGAATTGTGTCCCTATCCTTCCCGCGCCGTGCTGAAAAATGAAATTCACGAACTGATTCTGACAGCAGAGCCGGAAGCAGGGCCGGGAAAAGTTGTCAACCGGATTGCCTATCTGGCCTTTTTTGAGGTTTTGGAAAGCGGTATCCTGTGGGTAGGAGATCGAATGATGGTCAACGGTCGGTGTTTGGGTATACTGGCAGGTTATGATTTTTCACATTTACCCAACCACATGAACATCATCCTCAAAGTTCCTCAAAACCCACAAACCGGTTTTGAATTGGGATTGCAGCCCGGCGAGCCGGTGGAGTTTGTCTTTGCGGGAAGTGACTGAATTTAATTTCAATGCAGCAACAGGATAAATTCGGCTTTACGCCCCTGCACCTGACGCCGTATTTCTCCCACCGTTCCCCGCAGAACCTGCTCGTCGGGTTGGGTCAGGTTCATGGCAAGCGTCAGACGGCGATTTTTACCGGCCGCTTTTTCGATATCTTCCAACAGGCTGGATAAGCGGTATGGGGTATCCAGAATCACCAGCGGGACGTTCAAACGCAGCAAGCGTTGGATTTCCTGCCGGCGTTCCTGCGGTGAGCGGGGTAAAAAACCGGCGTAATAGAAGCGCTCGATTTTGGTATCTAACAGGCTGAGCAAAGTCATCAGCGAGGATGCCCCGGGTATGGCGGTGACCGGTATGCCCATTTCCACAGCCTGCCGGATGAGTTCTGCGCCGGGGTCGGCAAATACCGGCGAGCCTGCATCACTGATCAGCGCCATGCTTTCCCCTTGCAGCAGCCTTTTGACCAATATGGAGGCTTGTTCGGCTTCGTTGTGTTCGTTAAAGGGAATTAATTCTTTCGGGGTAATGCCCAGTTTTTTCAGAAGGGTGCTCCCCTGCCGGCGTTCTTCGCAAATAACGACATCTACCTCGCCCAGAACGCGGATTGCCCTCAGCGTAATATCTTCCGGATTCCCGATTGGCGTTGCAACCATGTATAATTGACCCATCTTCATAACCGAGATTATAAATCATTCCTGAAGAAGTTAGGACACGTAGAGGTCGCTGATGATTGCCGCATTGGAAAATTTCAACCCGATCGTTCAGGCCTTCTTTGCCACGCTGTTTACGTGGGGTGTAACGGCGCTGGGAGCGGCAGGCGTTTTTTTGACCCGTGAGGTTAACCGCCGCTTGCTGGATACTTTGCTGGGATTTGCCAGCGGGGTGATGATTGCGGCCAGTTTTTGGTCACTTTTGGCGCCGGCAATCGAGATGGCCAGTGGAATGGGTGTTCCGGGCTGGATTCCGGCGGTAATTGGGTTTTTGCTGGGGGGAGCATTCCTTTACCTTGTGGATCGTTTACTACCCCACCTGCACTTGCGCGAACCATTCAGCGCCGCCGAGGGATTGAAAACTACCTGGCAGCGCAGTGTATTGCTGGTGCTGGCAATTACCTTGCATAATTTTCCCGAAGGTCTGGCGGTGGGGGTTGCCTTTGGGGCTGCCGCCAGCGGCATACCGGAGGCTTCGATTGCGGGCGCGATTGCGCTGGCGATTGGAATCGGGCTCCAGAACTTTCCGGAGGGGCTGGCGGTTTCGGCTCCGTTACGGCGCGAAGGTGTTTCGCGCTGGAAAAGTTTTTTGATGGGTCAAGCCTCTGCCCTTGTTGAACCCGTTGCGGGTGTGCTGGGGGCAGCGGCAGTGTTTTTCATTCAACCCATCTTACCGTATGCTCTGGCGTTTGCAGCCGGCGCAATGGTTTATGTATGCGTCGAGGAATTAATTCCCGAAGCCCAACGGGGAGAGCATTCCGATATGGCAACCATCGGATTGATGCTCGGCTTTGCAGTAATGATGATGCTGGATGTGGCCCTTGGATAAACCGAATAAGTTTTCTCGTGTTACCCGCATTACCTTCCTTTTGGTAGCGTTTTTTGCGCTGGATAAGGCAGTCGCTTTCCTGCGGCAGGTGATTATTGCCCGTCAATTTGGGCTTTCTGCCGAACTGGATTCGTTCAATGTGGCCAATAATGCGCCGGATTTGCTCTTTGCGCTGATTTCGGGTGGAGCGTTGGCAATGGCCTTCATTCCGGTACTGGCGGAGCAAATTACACAAGGGGGGAGGCAGTCCGCGTGGAATTTGTTTTCCAAAATTGCCAATCTGGCCTTTCTGGTGACGGCGGGACTGGCCGTGTTGATTGCTCTGTTTGCCGGTCCGCTGGTGAGGTGGGAGCTGGGCATTGCGCCGGGGTTTGACGATGTTCAGCAGGATTTAGTGGTGCGCTTGATGCGGCTGAATCTGATTGCAACGCTGATTTTCTCCATCAGCGGGCTGGTAATGGCGGGTTTGCAGGCCAATCAGCATTTTTTACTGCCGGCGATGGCACCGCTGTTATATAACTTTGGTCAAATTTTTGGAGCGCTGATTCTCTCTCCAGAAGAAGGGTATCGCATTGCGGGATTCACCCTGCCGGCTTTTGGTATGGGGGTGGAAGGTCTGGTCTTGGGAGTGATTTGTGGAGCACTCCTGCACCTCGGCATTCAAGTGCCCGGTCTGATCCGTTATCAGTTCCGCTGGCAGCCCGGTTTGGGATTAAATACCGGCCCGGTTCGTAAAGTTTTACGCCTGATGGGACCACGCCTTGTCACGATGATATTCATCCAGTTGATTTTCATTGTGAGGGATAATCTTGCCTCACGGTTAGAAGAAGGAGCAGTCACGGCGCTGACCTACGGCTGGATGATCTTTCAGGTGCCGGAAACACTAATCGGAACAACGATTGGCACGGCGTTATTGCCGACCCTTTCAGAACAATCAGCCCGCAAAGAGGCTGAGCAGTTCTTCGCCAGCGTTCAACGAGCGGTGGGTGTGCTGATAGCCATAACCCTGCCGGTGGCGGTGATACTTTCCTTTGGCCTCCGGCCGCTGCTTTTGCTGGCATTCGACTTTGATCCTGCCGGTACAGACCTGTTGATGTGGGTCACGCGGGCTTACTTGGCTGGTTTGATGGGTCAGAGTCTGGTTGAAGTGGCCGTGCGTTCGTTTTATGCGCGTCAAAATGCGGTGATTCCCCTGCTGGGGGCGGGCTTTACCTTTGCGGTCTATGTTTTGCTCGGCAGTCAGTTATACCGGCAGGTGGGGGCGGCAGGTATCAGCCTGACGGATTCGATTGCTTTCACCGCTGAGGCGGCTTTCCTGTTGATTATTTTGAACCGGCGGCTGGTACGTTCGATTCGGGTGGGGGGAAGTCTGGTGCGCGGCTTACTTGCCGCGGCTGCTGGAGGGGCGCTCGTCTGGCTGGGAATGAACCTGCTGGCGGATTGGAATCCCTTGATTCGGAGCATGCTTTCGCTCACAGCAGGGGGAGTGGCTGCCGTGCCGATTATTTTGCCCGAATTGCGTACACTGCTCAGGTTATAAGCCAGAGGCTGGGGTATAATTGCCCTCATGACGGAAAAAGTAACCATCACCGAAGACAAATCACAACCGCTTGAAAAAAACGCGGTTCTGGAAGTTGAAGACCAGAAAAAACGGCGAATAAGGTTTCCTGTTTGGGCCGTGCTGGTGGGTTTGCTGATTTTACTGGCTGGGGCTGCCGTCGGTGTCTATTATGGCTACCGGGCGGGTATTGAACTGCGAAAACAGGCTCAGCAAAACCAGGTGATCATGGAAGCAACTTATCAATTCCAACTGGGTCTGGCAGATCTGGAAGCCGGCCGTTATGAAACTGCCCGCAAGCGGTTTGAGTATGTCATTTCGCTCCAGCCGGATTTCCCCGGCGCAGCCGATAAGTACATTGAAGCGAATATGCTGTATTCGTTAGCGCTGACGCCAACCGCGGCGCCTACTCCCACTGTGGAGCCAACCCCCGACCTGCGCGGTGAGGAAGAGCTGTTCAACCAGATTGGACAGCACCTGCAAAATAAGGAATGGGCAGCAGCAGTTGAAGCCATTCAGCGTTTGCGGGATAAAAATTTGCAATACCGCTCCGTAGATGTGGACGGCATGTATTACATTGCCTTGCGCTTTCTGGGGATCGAAAAAATCAGTGCCGGAGAACTGGAAGTCGGCATCTACAACCTGGCACTGGCGGAACGTTTTGCCCCGCTGGATGTAGAAGCGCAAAATTACCGCAATTGGGCGCGCATGTACCTTTCTGCGGCCAGTTTCTGGGGCGCAGATTGGGCAAGAGTGGTGCAGTATTTTGCCGATATTTACCCCTCGTTGCCGAATTTGCGGGATTCTTCCGGTATGACGGCTACCGAACGTTTCCGCATCGCTTCGATCCGCTATGCTGATCAGTTGATGACTCAGGGTTCCTATTGTGATGCGGAAACCCATTACCGCAATGCGCTGGCAATTTCCCCCGATCCGGCAGCCGAAAGCGGTGCTTCACTTGCCGCGGAATACTGCGCCAATCCTCCGGCTGAGGAAGGCGAAGGCGAGGAACCCTTCCCCCCCGGTGAAGCCACACCTACGCTGCCCTCAACGGAAGAAACCCCGGTAGAGACCCCCGGTGAAATACCCACCGAGACGCCCACCGAAATGCCAACTGAAACCCAGAATCCTTGAGTTGAGATGGCAGACCTGACCAATTGGGGACTGGCACTTGCTTACTGGCTGCACATGCTGGCAACGGTGGCATGGCTTGGTGGACTGGCAGCCTTGGGGCTGCTGGTAATTCCCAATGCCAGAAAGATGCTCCGTGCCGATGACTACGCCCGTTTTCTGGAAAAAGTACAAAACCGCCTTCAGCAGTTTGGCTGGTTCAGTCTGGTGGTTTTAACCGGGACGGGCCTGTTTCAAATGAGTGCTCACCCGGCTTATGAGGGCTTTCTGGCCATTGAAAACAACTGGTCGCTGGCAATTCTTGCCAAACATGGGGTAGTGGGGCTGATGGTGATTGTCAGCGCGGTGAACACCTGGGGTTTGATGCCCTCTTTGCGGCGGCTGGCTCTGCTGCGGGCTGCAGGAAAAGAACTGCCCGAGAAGGAATTCCAAAAATTGCACAGGCGAGAAGCCCGCCTGTTGGTGATCAACGGCATCCTTTCCGCTCTGGTGTTACTGCTCACGGCTGTGGCGCGGGCTTCGGGGTAATCTCAGGGGGTGGGTCTTGCTGCCGTGTAAAAACGGTAAGGTTCATCCGGATAATAATGCCAGATTTTGCGCCCGGGAAATGCCTCAATGACCTGCTGATTATCTTCATCACTGCGGCTGAACACGAATACGAATGGCGTATCGAGATAGGGCGAACTCAATTCCAGCAGGGTGGCGTATTCGCGCCAGTTTTTCTGACGATGGACGAAAACCAGTGCGGGGGTTAATTCCCGCGCATTTGGGGTGAGGAATGGCAGCAATTGCTGACGGGACGCGCCGTAAAGCTGAAACATGCCGCCCAAACGCGCCGGTAAATAAAACATCAGGTTGCAGGTGATAAGAAGTATCACCAAACCGGCAGATGCGGCCATACGCAGGCGGGATATCCACCATGGGGCAGACCATTGTCGTTTGGAATTTAATTTTCCGGCCAGCCAGAAGATTCCGGCGGCCGATAATACGGTGGCGCTGATCAACCCCTCGAAATAATATCGCGGCCCGTACAACTGGGCACCGATCCAGTAAAGCATGTAAAAGGCCATCAACGATGGGGCAATGGCAAGGGTCGGCCAGACTGATTTCTGCCGGCGCAGGGCAACCAGACCCAACGGCAGGAACAGCCACGACACCCGCCCCCACCCGAAAAGGTCGCTCACCCCTGCTTGCAGGCTGTGCTTCAGGTTCAGACGCGCCCAGTACAGGTTGTGGCCGCCTTCCTGCACGCCAATGCCCGGACCGAAGCCGATTTTGTCATATTCCCACCAGAGGGTATAGGGGTTGAGGAAAAAGTTGCCGGTTACGGCATACTGCCAGAGGAAAAGTAAACCCGCCATACCGCCGGCCAGCAAACCGGTCATCAGAATGGCGCGCCGCACCGGCGGCGGGGATTTGATTAAGTGGATGATCCCTTCGATGAAGAATGGAAACGCCACAGCAATAGCAGTCAGCGGCCGGGTAAGGGCCAGCAGCCCAAGGGAAAATCCGGCCAGCAGCACACTTAACCAGCGCGGTACAGCCGGTTGTACCTGTGTGATCTCCAGCCAGGCCAGGATAAAGGCGAGTGTCAGGAAAAACGACCAGACATGCGAGAGTAAGGTGCCGGCATTCAACAGGAAAAAGGGGGAGGTCAGAGTGAGGAAGGCGGTCAGCAGACCCACCGGCGGGGATGTGAAACGACCGGCCAAACGATAAGTCAGCCAGATGCACAAAGCGGCCAGCAGGGGGTTGACCCAATCGCGCAGGTTTAACCTTGTCCCAATCGAAAGAGCGGCTGCCCAGCCGGGAGGATATTTGGAAAAGCGCAGCCCGTTGTAATCCACCACAAAGGGGGTCAAGAAGCAGTGCGGGCAGGGGGGAGATTCAATCGCCAGCCGATTGCGGGCATAAAGAGCCGCCTGCCATGAATAGGCGACTTCATCCTCGATATGGGGCACACCTTCGTAAATTCGGATGGTGACCTGAAAGACGACCCAAAGTGTGGTCAGCGCAAGGAGAAGGGCGGCGAGATTATACCAGCGTTTCATCGCAGGCAGTTTGTTTTATTTTGTGTCTTCTAACCTTCAAGGGGGATGGCGGTCAAATCATGGGGTAGGGCACCGCTGATTTGAACCGGCACGATGTGACCGACGGGAAGTTCCCCTTCAATGAATACCAGACCGTCAATTTCGGGAGCGTCGCGGTAAGAGCGGCCGATGCTCAAATTGCGGTCAGTGCCTTCCACCAGCACCTCCAATCGTTTCCCGATGAAGGTTTGATTGCGCTGCAAGGAGATGGATTCCTGTAATTGCATCAGGCGTGCCAGTCTTTCTTCTTTGACTTCGGCAGGAATCGGATCTCCCAGCGGTTCGCTGGCGGTGCCGGGTTCAAAAGAAAAAGTGAAAGCCCCTACCCGGTCTAACCGCACCTCTTGGAGAAAATCCATCAGTGTCTGAAATTCCTCTTCGGTTTCGCCGGGGTAGCCTACGATGAAGGTGCTGCGAATGGCCAAATCCGGCATGGCAGTGCGCATCTTTTCGAGCGTGCGGTAAACCCATTCGATATTGGATGGCCGGCGCATTCGCTTCAACGTGGCGGGGTGAGCGTGCTGGAGGGGCATGTCCAGATAAGACAGAATACGCGGATTGGATGCCATGATCTCGATGAGCCGGTCGGTTACATAACCGGGGAAAGCGTAGAGGATGCGAATCCACGGAATGGAGGTTGCCTGCAGCAGTTTTTCCAGCAAATCCGGTAGCCCATCTCGTACGCCAAAGTCGTGACCGTAATCGGTGGTATCCTGCGCAATTAAAATTAATTCTTTGACACCCTGCCGTTCCAATTGCTGTGCCTCGTGGATAATTGTTTCGGCCGGCCGGCTGACCAGCGTGCCTTTAATGAGCGGTATGGCGCAGAAAGCGCACGGCCGACGGCAGCCATCGGCAATTTTTAAATAGGCGCTGCTGCCCTGAACTGCAGCGCGTAGAACACCTTTTTCATCTCTTCCGATAATGCCGTCATCCGGGATGTGATAAACCGGTTGAGGAGGAGATTGGCGTACTTTTTCGATGACATCCAGTATATCCATCCAGCGGCGGGTGCCGATAATTCCATCAATACCGGGTACCTGTTCCAACACCCATTCACGGTAACGCTGCGTCAGACAGCCGGCGGCAATCAGCATTTGCCCTTTGCGCTTGCGGCGCGCCAGCGCGCGTAACTCGCGAATGGATTCCTCCCGTGCGGGTTGTATAAAACCGCAGGTGTTGACGATCAGCACAGAAGCATTGGCGGCCTGATCGGTCGGCTGATAACCGGCGCGCTGAAGCAGTTCCGCCATCGAATTGGAATCGACCGTATTCTTCGAACAACCCAATGAAAGAAGATAAAAATTTTTTGATCTCATGCTACCTCTAAGGAACGAACGGGGTCACGGTTGGGGTTGGCAGCAGCGGCGTTGGCGGGGGAGTGAAGGTGGGCGGCTGAGTGGGGGCAGGGGTACTGGTGAACAAAGGAGTAGGCACTAATGTACCCTGTGCGGTAAAAATCAAACGCAGCACTTCACCGCTAGCGCCAAGGCTACCCAAATTATCCTGGTTGTAAATAATTTGAATGCCGGCAGCATTAGCGCTGGTTAGTTCTATGGTATTTTGCCCGGAAAAGGGATAGGCGCTGCCGGGAATAGTGCGTCCCTCGAAGGCGACGCGGTTATCCACCACCACGCGCATCCACACCCGTTGATTGGCAATCACATATACCTGCACCGGACCGCTGCTGACCGGTAATTCGGCAGCCGGCTGTGTTTCTTCACCCCCACCGGCAGAAGGGGGAAGGGGAACACCGGCGTTTTGAGAGGAAGTGGGAGTTGTGATGCTGGTTGACTCGGCTAAGCCGCTGGCATCCGGTGAACCGATCAGGATCTCGGATATGGAGGGAGGAGTTTCTGAAGTTTGTTGATTTTGCAAGCCGGAAACACGCGCCGTACCCCAAATAACGAAAACGACAAGAATCGAGAACAAGAGACCGCCTACAACAAGATCGGGGGTCAACCATCGTCTTATAAAGAGAGAAAAACGGTCGGGAAGCCTGACTCTGGATGTAGGGGTGGTTGAGCGCGGTGGCGCAGTGGCTGCCAGATGTTCTAAACGCCGACGCTGCAATCCTTCGGCAAATTGCAGCAAAACCGCTTCCCCATCAAGATTGAGAAATTCCGCATAGTTGCGCAGCATTCCTCTTCCCTGAACGAGAGAGGGCAATTGATCCAGTCGGCCTTCTTCAATGGCCTTTAAGTACCGGCTCTTCAAGCGGGTAAAACGTTCGGCGTCTTCCAGTGAAATGCCCAGCGCTTCTCGCTGAGCGCGTAACTGTTCACCAAGTTGAGTAAAGATAAAAGCGGAACTTCCTTCTTCAGGGGGCGAGGGAGGAATTTCCTCTTCTTCTTGGGGTATGGGGAGGTTTTCATCCGCTGGCGGTTCTGGGGTTGATTCTTCCGCCAGCGCAGTTGAAGATTGCGGAATTTCCGATGAAGGGGAGTCGGCTTGCTTCATTCCTTCAGGCTGCTGTTCTTCCTCTGTTGCAGGCAGTAATTCAAGGATGATTTCTTTATCGGGAAAAGCAGCCAGGAGTGGTTGGGGGTCAATTTTTAACTCACCAGCGATCAGGCGTAAATATCCCTTTGCCTGCACGGCGGAGGGCAGCAGAGATGGCTCGTCATTTTCCAGCGCGCGCAGATAGTGAAGATTGATGCGGGTTGCCTGTGCAATCTGATCCAGTGTCAACCCGCGCTCTTCGCGGATCTGGCGCAAGTACTGACCGAGAGTGAGTTTCATTGCCGTATTATACCCTCAATCAAAGACCGGCCTGTCGCCGAATCGCGGGCTTTGGCCGGTCTGAAATGGTTATAAAGAAAAAGTGATGATTATTCGGCTGAAGTTTCTTCAGCGGTGCTTGCCGATTCAACGGCAGTTTGAGAACCGGGCAGATTGGCCACTTCACCCTCGCGGTGAACCACAATTTTAATTTGGGGTACGAGGTCAACCGTCAAACGAACATGGGCAGTGTGTTCACCTAAATTGCGGATAGGTTCACATTCGATCTGGTGGCGGTCCACTTCAATGCCCAGTTTGGCTTTGATGGCATCGGCAATCATTTGAGTTGTGATGGAGCCGTACAGTTTTCCCGTTTCACCGGCTTTGGATGCGAAAGCAAAATACTGGCCTTCCAGTTTTTCTGCCACTGTGCTCATTTCGCTGTTCAATTCGGCCCGGCGTGCCGCTGCTTTAGAGCGGATCTGGTCCACCTGTTTCAAAGTGCCGGGAGTGGCCAGCACGGCAAGTCCCTGCGGAATCAGGTAATTACGCCCAAAACCGTCGGCAACTTTCTTGACATCCCCTGCGCGGCCTAATTTATAAACGTCTTTAATCAGCAATACTTTCATTTTTCAAGCCCTTTCGAAGATTATTTTGATTTAACTGCGCCAGGAGCGAAGGGTACAACGCTCGAAGCGGGCTGATTTTACCAGACCCTTGCTTTTCCGTCAAATCAAAGGTTTTATGAACCGTTTACATCCGGTATACGGTTCAGGCCGTAACTCCGTAATACCGGTAATACCGAAAGGATGCCGGTATTGGGCAAATTGAGATCACCGGTTACATTTTGAGTTGCGGCGACCACCTTATCCACCATGGCTTCATTTTCAACAATGGTGACCAGCGTGCGATTGAGGTTTTGCAAATGTTCTTGAAAATCCTCCAGGCTGGGGAAGAGGGGTAAATCATCACGCCATGCCCCTTTGGCGCGGATGCGCGCCAGCCCGGTGCTGGCAAAAATGGTAACACCCCCAACACCAGCCTCTTCCCACGCGTTCAGCACTTCTTCGAGAAGGTCGGGGTTATGTAAAACAAAGAAAATCATGTACATGGTTTATTCCTCCCGTACCAGAATCGGGAATTAAGCTTCCTCTACTGACGCCAGAGAAGGATTACCAGCTTTCTTAAAAGACACCCGCAGGAGCGGCGGGGTAATCAGGGTGGTGATGAGTACCATGCCCACCACAGCAGAAAATACCGCTTCGTTGATGAAGCCTTCTGCCAGACCGATACTGGCCACTATCAGGCCTACCTCTCCGCGCGAAATCATGCCGATGCCCAGTTGCAGCGATTCAAGCCAGTTGAAACCACCCAGTTTTGCCCCAAAGCCGCAACCAACAACTTTACCCAGTATGGCGAAGGTTGTAATCACGAGCATTAACCACAGAGCATCCAGACTGAGGTTTTGAATATTAACACTTAATCCGATATTGACGAAAAATATAGGAACAAAAAAACTATAAGCCAGTGAACGTAAACCGGATTCGATTAAACTTTTTTCGGGGGTGCGGGCAAACATCAAACCAGCCAGAAAAGTACCGGTAATGGCTGCCATTCCGCCAAGGAGTTCGGAAGCCAGACCATAAATCATCATAATGATCAGACTGAAGGTCAGCATTCCCTGACTGATGGGTAACTTGCTGATGCGCCAGGAAATTTTTGGTAATATCCATAATCCAAATGCTGCCGAAAGGCTGAGAAACGCCAGCATTTTCAGAATTACGAAAAGCATGTCCAATGCGCTGCCGCCGCTCGAAAGAGCTAAAAAGCCCGAAAGCAGCAGAATGACCAGAATATCATCAAAAACAGCAGCGCCAAGTAAACCTAACCCCACGCGACTACGCAAAACCTTCAACTCCATCAAGGTCTGTGCAGAAATGCTGACGCTGGTAGCGCCGAGGGTTAAACCAATAAAGGCGGCGCTGGCAAAAGAATGACTGAAAAAATAACCTGCTAACAAACCAAGCCCTACCGGTGTGAGGACGCCGAGAATTCCGCTAAAAGCAGCCACGCGGGTATTGCGGGTCAATTCTGAAAAGTGAAGTTCCAAACCCGCCAAAAACATCAGCACAAGAACGCCGATCTCGCCGAATTCGGCCACCACTTCGCCGAGGTGGCGGTCAGTAATGAAAACCAAATGGGTCAGGTCAATAAGGGAAGGGCCAAGCAGCAAGCCGACCAGCAATTCACCTAATACCGCCGGTTGACCAATACGAGTGGTAAGATACCCGCCTAATTTTGATGCAAAAAGAATGATGGTGAGGACGAAAATCAATTGCAGGAAGGGGGTCATCGAGATTATTCCAGATAACACACAAAAAATCCTCCCGCAGGGAAGGTTTCAACAGGTCAGGATGTTTGTTCGTAGTTTACCATAAATTCTTCCAGTCCGAATTGAAAAAGGGTAGGGTATACTACAATCAGGTTCACCTTTTTGTGAAAAGAGGAAAAAATGTCGCTTGAATCCGAACGAAAACGTTGGGAGGAAGAAGTCCTCAAACCTCTTATCTCCAAATATCCCGAACGTAAACCTGAGTTTTATACGCCTTCTCAAATTCCCTTACCCCGGCTGGGGCTGCCTTTCAAATGTGATTATTTAACAGAGCTGGGTTTTCCCGGTGAATATCCCTTTACACGAGGCGTGCAGCCGACAATGTACCGCGGGCGGTTCTGGACGATGCGCCAGTATGCCGGCTATGCAACGGCAGAGGAATCGAACCGCCGCTACCGCTATTTGCTCCAACAGGGGCAAACCGGGCTTTCGGTGGCTTTCGACCTGCCCACTCAAATTGGTTATGATGCGGATGACCCCATTGCCAGCGGCGAAGTTGGAAAGGTGGGGGTTTCCATCTCTTCTCTGCGGGATATGGAAGTACTATTTAACGAGATTCCGCTGGATAAAGTCTCCACCAGCATGACCATCAATGCACCTGCGGCTGTTCTGCTGGCGATGTATATTGCTGTGGCACGCCGACAGGGGGTGGAAGAGAAATGGCTGCGCGGCACGATTCAAAACGATATTTTGAAAGAGTATGTGGCTCGCGGAACCTATATCTTTCCGCCGGCACCTTCCATGAGATTGATCACCGATGTATTCCAATACTGTGGCAAGAATGTGCCGCGCTGGAATACAATCAGCATTTCGGGTTACCACATTCGAGAGGCCGGTTCGACGGCAGTGCAGGAGGTGGCTTTCACACTGGCAGATGCGATTGCCTATGTAGAGGCTGCCATACAGGCCGGTTTGGAAGTGGATCGTTTCGCCGATCAACTTTCTTTCTTCTTTGCAGCACATAACAACTTTTTAGAAGAAATTGCCAAGTTCCGTGCCGCGCGCCGCATGTGGGCGAGAATTATGCGCGAGCGTTTCCATGCGCAGGATCCCAAATCGTGGATGCTGCGTTTCCATACTCAGACGGGCGGTTCAACGCTGACAGCACAGCAACCGGAAAATAACATCGTGCGCGTAGCCATTCAGGCTCTGGCTGCTGTATTGGGCGGCACCCAATCTCTGCATACCAACAGCATGGACGAGGCTTTGTGGCTGCCGACCGAAAAATCGGTGCGTGTGGCTTTGCGGACCCAGCAGATCATTGCTTATGAATCGGGCGTTGCGGATACGGTGGATCCGCTGGCGGGTTCTTACATCATCGAGTACCTGACCAATGAAATTGAAAACCGGGCCTGTGAGTACATCCAGAAAATTGATGCCATGGGTGGTGCGCTGGCAGCTATCGAAAGCGGTTACATTCAAAATGAAATTCAAGAATCCGCCTACCATTATCAAAAAGCAGTGGAAAACAAAGAACAGATTGTGGTCGGCGTCAATGCCTTTCAGATAGAGGAAAAACTTGAATTGGAAGCACTGCGTGTGGATCCGGCTATTGAACAACAGCAGCGGCAGCGGCTGGCGGAATTGCGCGCCAGCAGAGATAACCACAAAGTATCTGAATTGCTGGCCCAACTGGAAACGGCGGCTAAAGGCAGTGAAAACTTGATGCCGTTGTTTATCACCTGTGTTGAAAACGATGTCACGTTGGGTGAGATCTGTGGAGTGTTGCGCAGGGTTTGGGGCGAGTACGAACCTCCGGCATGGATTTAATTCAAAGGAGTGTAAAAAATGGCAAAAATCAAGAAAATCAATCATGTCGCCATCGCCGTATCGGATGTTGATGCTTCGCTGACCTTCTGGCGGGATGCGCTCGGACTGGCTGTGGATCATATCGAAGATGTGCCCAGCCAAAAAGCAACCGTTGTTTTCATTCCAGTTGGAGAAAGTGAAGTGGAACTGGTGCGCCCTACCAGCGAGGATACCGGTGTGGCAAAATTCCTTGCCGAGCGGGGCGGGGGAATGCACCACCTGTGCTTTGAGGTAGATGATATTCAAGCGATGCTGGAAGACCTGAAGTCAAAAGGGGTGCGCCTTATCAATGAAACACCGCTGGAACTGCCGGGGCGTAAAATGGCGTTTATTCATCCCAAGAGCAGCGGCGGCGTGCTGGTGGAGTTGTACGAAATCACCGCTCAATAAGCCATTGTTGGATAAATTTCTAAACCCGGACATTACGCCCTGCCGGCTTCAATTACGGCAGGGCGAATGTTATACCGCCCGGGCAAATGCGCGCAACCCCATGACAGCTCTGTAAATTTTGATGTGCGGAGATGCAAAGTGGTTTGTGGGGTTGATCCTTAAGCCGGTTTGGCAAGTGCGTCCCGATCTATCAGCATTTGTTCTTCCCTTTCGGCAACTTTCACACCCCGCTCGATATTGACGCGGCTCAATAACAGCATTCCAATGGCAAAGAAAAAGATCAACGAAACGATGCTTAAGCGGCTGGCGCCGGTGAGTGTGGAGACGATGCCGAACAGAAACGGTCCGGCAATATTGGCAAATTTTTCGAACACGCTGAAAAAACCAAAAAATTCGGCAGATTTACTTTTGGGAATCATTCGTCCCATCACCGAACGGCTGAGTGCCTGACTGCCGCCCTGCACGGTGGCTACCAGCGCGCCTAATGCCCAGAATTGCCACTCGAATTGCAGGAAATAACCCAAAATGGAAATCAGCGTATAAACCGATAAACTCAGGTAAATGGCTTTTTTCGGTCCAATCCGTTTGGCCAAACGGCCAAAGAGGATGGCAAACGGCGCAGCAAGAAACTGCACCATCAGCAGTGTGCCGATCAAAGTGTTCTGGTCAATACCAATTTCATTGCCGTAAGCCGTTGCCATGGTAATGATGGTACCAATCCCATTGGCATATACCCAAAACGCCAGCAGGAAAATAGAAAGGTCACGGTAGTTGCGGATGTCTTTAAAGGTAGCGCTCAGCCGGCTGAAACTGGCCTGTACGGGATTGAATTTTTCTTCACCCGGTAAAATACGCCGTTTCGGTTCAGAGACATGACGTAGCAAGGGCAGGGTAAAGATGAACCACCATACCGCTACGGTGAGGAACGCCATGCGGGTCATTAACTGGGTAATTTCGGCTTCCTGTTCGGGCGGAAAAAAACCCGGAACAAAGAGAATCATGGCCAGATTGACCGCCAGCAGCACTCCCCCGCCGATATAGCCCATGGCATAGCCGCGTGAAGAAACCTGATCCAGTTCATCCGGCCCGGTAACATGGGGCAGCAGGGCATCGTAATAGACGAGGCTGCCGGCAAAGCCAATATTCCCAAGCAGAAAGAAGAGCGAACCTAACAGCCAGTCACCGGTGCGGACAAAGTAGAGCAATGCCGTGCCGCTGACACCCACTATCATGAAAATGGTCAAAAAGCGTTTTTTAGCGCCCCTGAAATCTGCCATCGCACCAAGAATGGGGCTGATGAGCGCGGCAATCAGGGCGGAGAGGGAAGTGGTGAATCCCCAGTAAGCGGTGGCAATGTTCGGGGGCAGGTTTGCGGCGGCCACCGAAGTGTAATAAACCGGTAAAACGGCTGCCATGATGGTGGTGGCAAAGGCTGAATTTGCCCAATCGTACATTGTCCATGCCCAAATGGCGCGTTTGCGTTTTGCTTCTTCCATGCCTTCTTCTCCGATATTGAGGTGGAGTGATGAACAGATTATACAATTTTGCGGTAATTGCCGTGCAAAAATTGGGTTAAGAGTTGTTAAACACTAACGCTGGCGTCCGTGTTTTGCGGTAGAATAATTTTTTGCCTCAATGCTGGTTCATTAATATCTCAGTGAAACACGCTGATATACTCTTTGTTTCCTGATTGCCGATGAGGATTGAAGTATCTGGCACGGAAGTGCGCTATAATAGAAAACAATTTCTAATTTAAGGGATGATTATGTCTCAAAATGTGATTCGGGTTGTTGGCGCCCGTGAACACAACCTCAAAAATATCACCGTTGAAATTCCCCGCGATAAACTGGTGGTCATTACCGGACTTTCCGGCTCGGGCAAAAGCTCGCTGGCATTTGATACCATTTTTGCTGAGGGACAAAGACGCTATGTCGAATCGCTTTCCGCCTATGCCCGCCAGTTTTTAGGGCAAATGGAAAAACCGGATGTAGATTCCATCGAAGGCCTTTCACCGGCAGTTTCAATTGACCAGAAGGCCACCTCGCGCAACCCGCGCTCTACGGTGGGGACGGTAACGGAGGTTTACGATTACCTGCGCCTGTTGTTTGCGCGGGTTGGTATACCTCACTGTCCGGTTTGCGGGCGAGAAGTGGTGCCTCAATCGGCGCAGGAAATCGTTGATGCCATCGAGAAGATGCCGGTAGGGACGCGCCTTCTCATTCTTGCGCCGATTATCCGTGGCAGAAAAGGCACCTATCAGGCGGTGTTCGATGAAATCCGCAAAGCCGGCTTTGTGCGCGTGCAGGTGGATGGGACAGTTTATTCGCTGGATGATGAGATCACCCTAGATCGTTACAAGATCCACAACATCGAAGCCGTGGTGGACCGCCTCATTTTGAGCAAGCCCGAAAATACAGAAGAGGAACAGGCTGCCCGGTCACGATTGACCGATTCGGTGGAAACTGCCCTGAAAGTAGGGGAAGGTTATCTGATTGTTCAAAATCTTTCCGTCGAGCCGCCGCAGGACCTGTTCTATTCCGAACATTTCGCCTGCCCCGAACATGGTGTTTCTTTGCCGGAAATCGAACCGCGCACTTTTTCATTCAATACACCACATGGCGCTTGCCCCGATTGTCAGGGGTTGGGCAGTAAACTGGAAATTGACCCCGATTTGCTGATTCCGGACAAAGATCGTTCGCTGAACGATGGGGCGATTGTGGCTCTGGAATGGAACGGACCCCGCGATCAGGGTGGTTATTACTGGCAAATGGTGCAAGCCGTTGCAGCCCGCTATCACATTGACCTGAATGCACCGGTTCGAACCATTCCGAAGGAAAAACTGGATAAAATCCTGTATGGGACGGGCGGCGAGGAAATCCGCATTCATTTTCATGGACGCAACGAGCGGCAGTCCTCGTATCAAACGGCTTTTGAAGGGGTGATTCCCAATCTCGAAAGGCGGTTTCGGGAAACTTCTTCGGAGTATATCCGCAACAAAATTACCGAGTTCATGAGTGACCGGCCGTGCCCCACCTGCCACGGCAACCGTTTGCGGCCGGAGGCGCTGGCGGTAACCGTGGATAATTTCAATATTGTGGAAGTGACTTCCTGGCCGGTTAATCGGACGCTGGAATGGATCCGCCGGTTGAGCGGTCCCCAAACCCCGCTTTCGGGGCGCGATCTGGCGATTGCCGGCCGGGTTTTGAAGGAAATCGAATCGCGGCTGGGCTTTCTGGTGGATGTTGGGCTGGATTATCTGACCCTTAACCGCTCGGCCAGTACGCTCTCCGGCGGTGAGGCGCAGCGCATCCGGCTGGCGACTCAAATCGGCTCCCGCCTGATGGGGGTCTTGTATGTTTTAGATGAGCCTTCCATCGGCCTGCACCCGCGCGATAATAACCGTCTGCTGGCAACCCTGAAAGGCTTGCGCGATTTGGGTAATACTGTACTCGTTGTTGAACACGATGAAGAGACCATCCGTTCGGCAGATTGGGTGATTGACCTTGGGCCGGGTGCGGGTGAACACGGCGGTTACATTGTTGCGGAAGGTACACCGCAGATGATCATCGAAAACCCCAAATCCCTGACCGGCGCATATCTCTCCGGGCGAATGCAGGTGCCGGTGCCGCCTAAACGACGCAACGGTAACGGCAAATCCCTGCGTATTATCGGCGCGCGGGCCAATAACCTGAAAAATCTGGATGTAACCATCCCCCTTGGAAAACTGGTCTGTATTACAGGTGTTTCCGGCTCAGGAAAATCAACCCTGATGGTGGATGTTCTGTATAACGCGCTGGCGCGGGATTTGAACGGCGCCCATACCCAGCCGGGGGAATTTGACCGTATCGAAGGGCTGGAATACCTCGATAAAATCATCAACATTGACCAATCGCCAATCGGGCGCACGCCACGCTCCAACCCCGGTACCTATACCGGCTTGTTCGATGAAATTCGCAAGTTGTTTGCCGAACTGCCGGAAAGCAAACTGCGCGGTTACAAAGCCGGACGTTTTTCCTTTAACGTACATGGCGGCCGCTGTGAAGCCTGTCAGGGGCAGGGACAGTTGAGGATTGAAATGCAATTCCTGCCGGATGTGTATGTGCCGTGTGATGTGTGCCATGGTGCGCGCTTCAACCGCGAGACCCTGCAGGTGCGTTTCAAGGGGAAAAACATTGCCGAGGTGCTGGATACGACGGTGAGCGAGGCGCTGGAATTTTTCGCCGCCTTCCCTGCGATTGTCAACAAATTACGCACGCTGGAAGATGTGGGTTTAGGTTATATCCGCATCGGGCAGCCTGCCACCACGCTTTCCGGCGGTGAGGCTCAGCGCGTCAAATTATCCCGTGAACTTTCACGGCGGGCAACCGGCCGCACGCTGTATGTGCTGGATGAGCCTTCGGTCGGCCTCCACGCCGCCGATGTTCACAAATTAATCGAAGTTCTCCAGCGGCTGGTGGATGCCGGCAATTCGGTGCTGATCATCGAACACAATATGGATATCATCAAGGTTGCCGATTACATCATTGACCTTGGCCCCGAAGGCGGTGATCGCGGCGGCCGTCTGGTGGCGGAAGGTACGCCGGAACAGATTTGCGGTTTTCCCGGCTCGTACACCGGCAAATACCTGCGCGAATATCTGGAATTGCATCACCTGAATCATTGCAGTGATAACGGTCATCAAGGATGAGCGTTATTCGATGGTGGTCAGGAATTCGGCAGCAATGGCAGGGACATCCTGATCGGTAGGGATGCCCTGCCACTCATCACCGGGTTTGACCAGATTGACCACCACAATATTTGCACCGTTGAAAATGGCACTGCGGGCTTCACGCAAATCTACCCCGCCGGCAGCCGAGATGATTACATCAAATTTACTGCGCAGCCGGTTGACATGGCGGTACTGAATCACCTTGCCGCGGGTGCTTTCTTCATCCCGTCCACGGTGAAGCACAACCACATCCGGCGGTTGACTCATGTTCATTACCTTTTCCAGCGGGTCGGCCACACCGAGCATGTCCACCATGGAGATTACCTCCAATTCCCTGCAGGCGAACACAAAACGGTCGAGTGTTTCAACCGGTGAACTGCCAAGCGCGGTCACAGCGGTGGCGCCGGCATCGTGGGCCATTTGCACTTCCTGCCGGCCGCCGTCGGAAACCTTGAGATCGGCGACAATGTGGCCCTTCCACAGGCGGCGAATTTCTCGAATGCCGCGCATACCTTCATATTTTATGAACGGTGTTCCGGCTTCAATAAAAATGCGCTCGTTCTTTGGCAGGGTGGGGATGATCTGTCTGGCGAGGGATAAATCGTAATTGAAAGCCAGTTGAAGGTAGCGGGTTTTTGTTTCCAGAAGACCGGTGCTCATTCTTTCTTACTCATGATAGTGCTGAGGGTGTTGTTGATATCCGATGGCACAAACAGCACAATTTTTTCGGAAGGATCGGCGGCAATATCGCGGATGGTCTGGAGGGTGCGCAAATGCAAAGCGCCAGCCGATTGAGCAAGTGTTTCAGCGGCCTGACGCAGGTTTTCGGCGGCGGAGAGTTCACCCTGCGAGGCGATGATCATGGCGCGGCGTTCGCGTTCGGCTTCGGCCTGTTTGGCCATGGCGCGTTTCATTTCGGCGGGCAGTTCAATTTCCTGAATTTTAATGCTTTCCACATCCACACCCCAGCCGCTGGTTTCGGTATCTACAATTTCTTTGATGCTGTTGGCAATTTTTTCGCGTTCGCTCAACACAAAGTCCAGCTCGTGGTTGCCGATGACATCACGCAGGGCGGCCTGAGTGTACTGGCGGATGGCATACACATGATCTTCGATTTTGATGACCACATCCTCAGGGCGCACCACTTTGAAGTAAACCACCGCATTGACCAGCATGGGGATGTTGTCTTTGGTCATTACTTCCTGACGGGGTACATCAGCCGTTTTGATGCGCATATCCACCTTGCGCATGGTTTGAATGATAGGGAAGATCAATGTTAAGCCGGGATTGCGTGTTCCGCTGAATTTGCCCAGCGTAAAAACCACACCGCGTTCATATTGATAAAGCTGCTTGATGGATGAAAACAACAGGAAAACCACCACAAAAAACAAAGGCACAAGACAGGCCAGAACACTGAACAGGTCGCTCATTTTTTACTCCTTGTGGAAATTGGTAAAATGCCTTCCTTCTTCTAATAAAATATACGAAAAGGCTCGTGTGCAGTTTCAGAAACAGGTTAACGCTGAGTTAACTTTAACTGATTTCAAGCGCTGGCAGAATCGGTTTGGCTGGTGTGATGAACTTTTTCAATACGCTGGAGGATGATTTGGTAATAGGTCGGGTTGATTTCAAAGGCAATGTAATTTCGCCGATTGAGGATACAGGCAGCAATGGTAGTGCCCGAGCCGGCGAAAGGATCGAGGACGATGCCGTTCGGCGGGCACGAAGCCCTGACCATTCGTTCGATAATTTCTAACGGCTTTTGGGTGGGGTGATTCTCCCGCTCGTTGTGGATGCGGTGTAATCGGCTTACCGACCAGACATCTTTTGGATTGTAACCAATTTCCAGCCACTTTTTCCCAAGAAAAATAGAGCGGCTGCGGGCTTTTTTGGTTTGCGGGTCATAAGGGATGCGCACCGAATCGAGGTCAAAGTAGTAGCGGTTGGTTTTGGCAAAAAAACCGATTGTATCGTGAACGGAAGTGAAGCGCCGCGTTGTGCCGCCCATGCTGGGAACCTTGCGATCCCAGATGATCTCATTAAGCATGATCATCCGGCTTTTCAAATAGAGGAAAATTTCCGGACTGAAGCGCCAGGTGGTGAAAATATATAAACTGCCAGTGGGTTTGATTTTGGGAATGACCAGATCAATCCAGCGGTAGGTCCAGTGCAGAAAGTCCTCCGGCTGACGGCGGTCAGAATCATTACCATAGTCCTTGCCCAGCCCGTAGGGCGGATCGGCAATGACCAGATCTACACTTTCATCCGGTAGTTGAGCAATGCCTTGTAAGGCATCCTGATTGAAAACCTGATTCAACCATGCTGGCTGGGACATAATCCTGATGCCTGTTACTGGTTGGTAATCCGGGCACCTTTAGAGGGTGCCCGGTTCGTTTCAAATGCTAGATATTCTAAGGACAGCCGGCCGAGTCGCCGCCATTGAGGGAGGGACGCCCGATGCCGTAATAGGTAAAACCATACTGGCGAAGACGCTCCGGATCCCACAGGTTGCGGCCGTCCATGATCAATTTGTTCCGCATCAGGCCGGCAATTCGTTCAAAATCAAGCTGCTTGAATTCGTTCCACTCGGTTGCCAGCACCAGCGCATCGGCGCCTTCGGCTACTTCGTAAGGACTGCTGCATAAATGAACTTTGGGCAGTACGGTGCGGGCGGCTTCCATGGCTTGTGGATCGTAGGCTTTGACGATGGCACCTTCCACCTGCAGAAGATGAATCACCTCCAGAGCGGGAGCCTCGCGGATATCGTCAGTATTTGGTTTGAAGGAAAGCCCCAAAACACCGATAACTTTTTCATCCAGACTGCCGAGGGCTTTGCGCAGACGCAAAACCACGCGGCGGCGCTGATTGCGGTTGATATCCATAACGGCTTGCAGTAATTGCGGATTGGTACCGTGCAGCACGGCCATGTGGGCAAGGGCTTTGACATCTTTAGGGAAGCACGAACCGCCCCAGCCCAAACCGGCATCCAGAAAGGCGTTGCCGATGCGTTTATCCATGCCCATGCCCTGCGCCACCTGACGCACATCGGCGCCTAATTCTTCGCAGATATTGGCCATCTCGTTGATGAAAGAAATTTTGGTGGCCAGAAAAGCGTTGGAAGCGTACTTAATCATCTCGGCAGTGCGCAGGTCAGTGATCATGATGGGACAGCGCAGGCTGAGATACAACTGGGCAACTTTCGAGGCGGCCTCGCGGTTGACCGAACCCAGCACAATCCGGTCGGGGTACATGAAATCGTTGATGGCCGAACCTTCTCGCAGAAATTCAGGGTTCGAAACTACATCGAAGTCCAGCGGTTTGCCGGCGCGCCGCTTGCGGATGATATCGGCTACCCAGTCACCGGTGCCAACCGGTACGGTGGATTTGTTGACCACGATGATGGGGTGATCCACCAGATCGGCAATTTTTTCGGCAGCGGCACGTACATATTGCAAATCGGCTTCACCATCCACACCGGAAGGAGTACCCACGGCAATGAAGGCAAATTCTGCCGATTCAAGCGCTTCTTCGTAATTCGTTGTAAAAATAAGCCGCCCGGCTTTCACATTCTGGGTCACCATTTGCTCCAGACCGGGCTCATAAATTGGCATGATGCCTTGTTTTAATTTGTCAATGCGCTGATGATCAATATCCAGACAAGATACTTCATTACCTAAATCGGCAAAACACGTGCCGGTTACCAGACCAACGTAACCGGTTCCAATGACGCAAATTTTACTCATGGGTTCGCAATCCTCCTGTTGTTTGAATTATACCGGAAATGAGGTTACTTTGTGAGTCGAAAGGAAATGAGCGGTGAAATTTGAATGGTTGTTTTGGTAAAAATCGGTATAATGAGAGTATCCCATTATTGTCAGATAACTGAACAAATTAAACAGGCGTATAAACGGCGCTGGTTGCCGATATAACACCCCATTCAAGGAGGGAATTATGACGGCTGCATTAATTGACGGCAAATTGATTGCCGAAGAGGTGCGAGCGCAGGTGAAGGCGGCGGTAGAAGCAAGAATTGCCGCCGGAAAGCCCCGTCCGGGGCTGGCAACTGTGCTGGTGGGGGATAACCCGGCTTCGCATGTCTATGTCCGTTCCAAACGCAAAGCCTGTGCCGAGGTCGGTATTGAATCGTTTGGCTTTGAATTGCCGGCCGATGCTACGCAAGAACAGGTGGAAGAAGTCGTCCGTCAGTGCAACCACGACCCCCGCATCCATGGCATTCTGGTTCAGCTTCCCCTACCCGCCGGATTGGATGAAGAAGCAGTTTTGAACAGCATCAGTTTACACAAGGATGTGGATGGTTTTCACCCCGTCAACATTGGCAGGCTGGCGCAAAAAGGACGCGAACCGGCGTTTGTACCCTGCACGCCGGCGGGCTGCATTTACTTGCTCAAAAAGACCTTGCCCTCTCTGCGGGGGGTCAATGCAGTGGTATTGGGACGTTCGAATATTGTGGGGATGCCGGTTGCGCTACTGCTGGTGCGTGAGGATGCAACGGTCACCATCTGCCATTCCCGCACCCGCGATCTGCCGGCAGTGGTGAGGCAGGCCGATGTATTGATTGCCGCGGTGGGTAAGGCAGAAATGGTGCGCGGCGATTGGGTCAAACCGGGAGCGGTGGTGATTGATGTGGGAATTAACCGCATCGAGGATCCCAGCCATCCCAAAGGATCGAGACTGGTTGGAGATGTGGCCTTTGATGAAGTCAAAGAGGTTGCCAGTTATATCACCCCTGTGCCGGGCGGCGTAGGGCCGATGACGATTGCCATGCTGCTGCAAAATACGCTGCGGGCGGCCGAGCTGGCCGATAAAATGTGATAAAAATCATATTGTCAGACAATTGACAATTAGCCTGAAATCCAGTAAACTGAAATTGTCTGATGTCTAATCAGCAAGTTTTCCCCCAACTCTGATAAAAAAACGAGATTGGTTTTGCCATGACGCAAACGCTGCTCGTAAAAAATGCAACCATACTGGTGACAATGGATGGCCTCCGCCGCGAGATCGCGGATGGAGGTCTTTTCATTTGCGATGGATTCATCGAACAGGTCGGCAAGAGCGGAGATTTACCTCAATCGGCAGATGAAATCCTCGATCTGAGCGGTCATGTCGTCCTGCCGGGCCTGATCAATACCCACCACCATTTTTACCAGACCCTGACGCGTGCCATTCCGGCTGCTCAGGATGCCAATCTGTTCAACTGGCTGAAAACGCTCTACCCGATTTGGGCACGCATGACCCCGGAGGATATCTTTGTTTCCACCCAGACAGCGCTGGCCGAACTGGCTCTTTCCGGCTGTACGACTGCCTCCGATCACCTTTACCTTTTTCCAAATGGTTCGCGGTTGGATGACGAAATTGAGGCGGCCCGTCAGGTGGGGCTGCGACTTCACGCTTCCCGCGGTTCGATGAGCCTTGGTGAAAGCAAGGGCGGCCTGCCGCCCGATACCGTGGTAGATAACGAGGAAGTCATCCTCCGAGATTCACAACGCCTGATCCAGACCTACCATGACCCCAAGCCGGGCGCCATGGTGCAGATTGTTCTGGCGCCCTGTTCGCCGTTCAGCGTCACGGGCGATTTAATGCGCGAGAGCGCGCGCCTGGCCCGAGAATACGGCGTTCATTTACACACGCATCTGGCAGAAACACAGGATGAAGAGGTGTTCTGTCAGCAGAAATTCGGCTACCGCCCGGTGGGATACATGGAATCGCTGGAATGGGTGGGGGAAGATGTGTGGTTTGCCCATGCCGTTCACGTCAACCCCGCTGAAATTCAGGTGTTTGCGCATAGCGGCTGCGGCGTGGCTCATTGCCCATCATCAAACATGCGTCTGGCTTCGGGAATTGCGCCGGTCTTGGAGTATCTGCGCGCAGGGGTTAAAGTTGGTCTGGGTGTGGATGGCTCAGCCTCTAACGACAGCTCGCACATGCTGGCGGAGGCACGCCAGGCAATGCTGCTGGCACGGTTGGGGGCGGGTTTGAGCGGTGCTTCCCTCAGCCACGATTCGGCGCCGCCTTTGATGACCGCTCGTCAGGCATTGGAACTGGCTACCCGCGGCGGGGCGGCTGTGCTGGGCCGCAGTGATATTGGCTCGCTGGAAGCAGGAAAATGCGCGGATTTCATTGCCATCAACCTCAACCGGTTGGATTACGCCGGCGCGCTGCACGACCCGGTTGCCGCGCTGGTCTTTTGCCAG
The DNA here is from genome assembly GCA_040754815.1 of Chloroflexota bacterium. GTDB lineage: Bacteria > Chloroflexota > Anaerolineae > Anaerolineales > Anaerolineaceae > Bellilinea. The sequence goes on along the minus strand of JBFMBX010000001.1, from coordinate 279,933 downwards.
CCCCGCCCGGTGGATTACACTGTTGTTCACGGCCGTGTGGTCGTCCGCAAGGGTGAATTGCAGACACTTGACCTGATGCGTCAGATTGAACTGCATAATCATCGGGCAAAACGATTGTTATCCTTTTAGCGGCAACCTGTTTCTTCAAAAAAAAGAAACAGGTTGCGTTCTTACCGGAGGAATGGAAATGAGAAAATTAACCGCTGAGAACACCCGCAGACTGGTAGATTGCGCCATGGGACGCCTTCCTGCCGATCTGGTTGTTCGCAACGGCAAATGGGTTTGTGTTCAATCCGGTGAGGTTATTCCCAACACCGATGTGGCTGTGCTGGATGGCAGGATTGCTTTTGTGGGGACTTCGGCAGAGCATACCATTGGGGAGCATACTCAAATTATCGAAGCAGAAGGCCGCTACCTTTGTCCGGGATTACTGGATGCCCACATGCACGTTGAATCGGGCATGCTGACGGTGACGGAATTTGTGCGCGCCGTTGCGCCGCGCGGCACAACCGGCATGTTTGTGGATCCGCATGAAATTGCCAATGTGTTCGGTCTGGATGGGGTGCGCTTGATGGTGGATGAGGCCGCCATTCAGCCCATTCATGTCTTTGTGCAAATGCCCTCCTGTGTTCCTTCGGCCCCCGGTTTGGAAACACCCGGCGCAATGATCGGCCCGAAAGAAGTGGCTGAGGCCATGCAATGGGAAGGCATTATAGGATTGGGCGAAATGATGAACTTCCCCGGTGTGTTCAACGGCGAGCCAAATGTCCATGCCGAACTGGAAGAGACCCGCAAAGCCGGTAAAGTCATCGGCGGCCACTACGCTTCGCCGGATTTAGGGCTGCCGTTTCACGGCTATATTGCCGGCGGAGCGGAGGATGATCACGAAGGTACCACACTGGAAGATGCCGTTCAGCGCGCCCGACAGGGAATGAAGGTGATGATGCGCTACGGCTCGGCATGGCACGATGTGGCCGCACAGGTCAAAGCCATAACCGAGTTGGGGTTAGACTCGCGCCATTTCATTCTCTGCACAGATGATTCGCACTCGGTCACACTGGTGCAGGAAGGCCACATGGACCGCGTTGTCCGTCATGCCATCGCGCAGGGCCTGAGACCGATGCAGGCAATTCAGATGGCGACCATCAACACGGCCGCTCACTTTGGCCTCAGTCGCGATTTGGGCATGATTGCTCCCGGCCGTTATGCGGATATTGTCCTGGTTAAGGATCTGGTCAATTTTCACGCCGATCTGGTCATTGCCAGAGGCAAAGTGATCGCTGAAAACGAAAAACTGGTTATCGAACTTTCATCGTTTTCTTACCCGGATTGGGCAACCCACTCGGTGCGATTGAAGCGGCCGATTGACCCAGCGGATTTTGATTTGAACGTTCAACACCCGCAACAGGGGCGGGTGGTTGCCAATGTGATCGGTGTGATTGAAAATCAGGCCCCAACCCGCCATTTGAAGCGCGAAGTGAATATCCGCAACGGCAAAGTGATGCTGGAAGGCGAAAGAGATCTGGCCAAAATTGCGCTGGTTGAGCGGCACCGCGCCAGCGGAATTGTGCAGGTGGGGTTGGTTTCTGGCTTTCAATTCGATCAGCGCTGTGCCATTGCCACCACCGTTGCCCATGACAGCCATCACATGATTGTGGTTGGCACGGATGAACCAATGATGGCGCAGGCCGCCAATTTTCTGGCAGAAAAGGGCGGTGGGCAGGTGGTCATTAAAGATGGACAGGTGATTGGATTCGTCCATCTTCCGATAGCCGGTTTGATGTCGAATAAACGAGCCGAAATGGTCGCTGCCGAAGCAGAAAGTGTGCTGCAAGGCTTTAAAGCCTGCGGCTGCCCCTTGAATAATCCCAACATGCAACTCAGTTTGCTTGCGCTGGTGGTGATCCCGGCGCTGCGTATCTCGGACCGCGGGCTGGTGGATGTTACTCAATTCCGCTTCCTGCCGGTCATTGAATCCTGATAAAGAGAGGAAAAGAATGGAGACCATGATTCATCCATTTCAACGACTTCAAGTGGAGCTGGCGGAGATCATTGCCCGCACACCCCCCGGTGAGCGTCTGCCCTCCGAGCCGGCACTGGCCAAGCAGTTAGGTGTTTCGCGGGCTACGTTGCGTGAAGCCATGCGCTCTTTTGAGGGACAGGGATTGATTCGCCGCCGGCAGGGCATTGGCACGTTTGTGGTCAGCCATGTGCAGGTCATTGAAACCGGACTGGAAGTGCTGCAAAGCATCGAAAGCCTTGCCGAGAAGATCAACCTCAAAGTGTTCATGGGGGATGTCAGGGTTATCCGCACTGAGGCGGATGCCATGCTGGCGGAAAACCTGAATGTGGAAAAAGGCACACCGCTCATCAAAGTCGAACGCGTCATCACCACCGAACACCGTCCGGTAGCGTATCTGATTGACATCCTGCCGGAGAACATCCTTTCACCGGAAGAACTGGAACAGGGTTTTACCGGCTCGGTGCTGGATTTTCTGCTCAAGCGCGGCGACCTAAACCTGATGAATTCCTACACCGAGATCAATGCCACTTCGGCCAGTTCCGAAATTGCCAAAGCATTGGAAATCCAGCGCGGCGACCCCTTGCTGCTCTTTGAAGCCTATCTGTACGATGACGGCGGGCGGGTAGTGGATTATTCTCACAGTTATTTCCTGCCCGGGTATTTCCGTTTCCATCTGGTGCGGCGGGTTGCCAGCCGTTCCACTGCCAATCATGTTTAAAGAGGAGGTGATTTTTAAGACCTTATTTTCCAAATGAGGTTTGATAACGGTTCACCAATTTTCCAGAATCAATTGATTGATCAAATCATTCAATTTGAGCAAATCACTTAAATTACAAACGGAGGTAAAACCCAATGCGTAGTTTTGCAGGTCGTGATATTCTTTCTTTGAAGGACTTCGAAAGACAGGAGTTCTTCCATGTGTTCGAAGTGGCACGCAAGATGGAAGACATTGCCCGAGAACGCAAGAACATTGATTTATGCAAAGATAAAACTCTGGTCACCGCATTTTATCAACCCAGTACCCGCACCCGTCTGGCTCACGAAGCCGCCATGCACCGTTTGGGCGGGCATGTGACCGGTTTTGCCGATGCAAAAATGACCCGCGCCGGCGACTGGTATCAGGAATCGATCAAGGATACCGTCAAGATGCTGGAATTTTATGGTGATGTGATCGTCATGCGTCACTTCCAGCAGGGTGCACCGCACGAAGCTGCCAAATGGGCATCTGTGCCGATTATCAACGGCGGTGATGGCTGGGGCGAACACCCGACCCAGATTTTGACCGACCTTTACACCGTTTTGCGCGAGAAAGGCCGCATTGATGGTTTGAAATGGCTGGCGGTGGGTGATATGCGCATGCGCACCATGCACTCCCTCGGCTATGCTCTGACGCAATTCGACTGCCCCATCACCTTTGTTTCTCCGCCTGATATGTCGTTGACCGAGGAATTCAAAGCCGAATTGAAGTCGTACAGCCTCAATTTCCGCGAGGTGGAGCATGTGGAACAGGCCATTGCCGAAGCGGATGTGATTCTGGTTGAACCGGTAGTGCAGCCCGATTACACCAAAGCCCGTGATGAACGCACCGGCAAAGAGGTGGGCATGACTCCCTCCAACTACAAGATCACGCGCGAACTGCTGACCACCAAAGCCAAGTCGGATGCCATTCTGCTTCATTCCTTGCCGCGCATGGATGAAATTCCCACCGATGTGGATATCACCCGCTGGTCGCGCTACTGGCAGGAAGCCTACAATGGTGTGGTGATGCGCATGGCATTGATTGCCTTAGTGTTGGGAAAAATGGAATAGACCCTGAAAGGTAAAATTGGAGGAACCATGCAAACCTTTTTACACGGTCGTGACTTGATTGGAGATCTGGATTTCTCCAAAGAGGAAGTCGAAACCGTTCTGGATGTGGCGTTCGATCTCAAGCGCAAACGCGCGCTGAACGAATCCACCGCCTACCTGCGCGATAAAGTGCTGGCAATGCTGTTCTTCTTCAGCAGCACCCGCACGCGCGGGTCGTTCGAAGCGGGTATGGCCCACCTCGGTGGTCATGCGGCCTTCATCGAAAGCCGCACCACTCAGATCGCGCACGGCGATACACCCAAGGAAATTGGGGAGATTTTCGGTCGCTATTTTGATGGCATTGCCATCCGCCATGTGGATTGGGGGGTTGGCAATAAATACATCAGTGAAGTGGCTAAGTACTCCCGTGTGCCGGTTCTGAACATGCAATGCGATATCTGGCATCCTTTCCAGTGTCTGGCGGATTTGATGACCATTGTCGAGAAGAAAGGCCGTGACCTGCGCCGCAAGAAAATGGTGGTTTCGTGGGCGTATGCTGCTTCCTATCAAAAACCCATGTCCGTGCCGCAGTCACTGATTGTTCAGATGCCGCGCTTTGGTATGGATGTGGTGCTCGCGCATCCGCCGGAATTTCGCCTGATGCCGGAAGTGATGGAGATGGCTCAGGAACAGGCGCGGAAGTACAAAGTTGGTTTTGAGGTGGTGGATGATATGGAAGAAGCCTTCAAGGATGCCGATATCATCTACGCCAAGTCGTGGGGCGCAATGGTGCATACACCCGACCCTAACGAAGGTGCAGAGATCATCAAGAAGTACTCTCACTGGATCACCGATGAGCGCAAGATGGCGCTGGCAAAAGAAGATGCCATCTACATGCACCCCTTGCCCGCCGACCGGAACATTGAAGTCACCGATGGGGTGATGGACGGCCCTCAATCGGTTGTTTATGACGAAGCGGAAAACCGTATGCACGCACAAATGGCAGTGATGGCACTGACCATGGGCTAAATCATTATCATTTTGAGAAGAGGAGATTTAAATTTTATGGCTAAAAAACTTGCAGTTGTAGCGATTGGTGGTAACTCACTGATCAAAGATAATTCCAAAGTATCGGTTGAAGATCAGTATCAGGCCGCCAAAGAAACCGCTTATCATATCGTGGATATGATCGAAGCGGGTTGGGATGTGGCTATTGGTCATGGCAATGGCCCGCAGGTTGGGTTCATTCTGCGCCGTTCCGAAATTGCGGCGAAAGTGGAAGGAATGCACGAGGTGCCGCTGGATGTGTGCGGTGCCGATTCGCAGGGTGCAATCGGCTATGCTTTGCAGCAGAATTTGCAAAACGAATTGCGCCGGCGCGGCATTCAGAAATCGGTTGCCACGGTAGTTACCCAGGTGCGTGTTGACCCGAATGATAAGGCTTTCCAGAATCCTACCAAACCAATTGGCGGTTTCATGGATGAAGCCGAAGCCAAGCGCCGCCAGCAGGAGATGGGTTGGAACGTGGTTGAAGATGCCGGCCGGGGTTGGCGCCGCGTGGTGGCTTCTCCCATCCCGCAGGAAGTGGTGGAACTGGAAGCGGTCAAGACGCTGCTGGATGCGGGCGTGGTGGTGATCACAGTCGGCGGCGGCGGTATTCCGGTCATCCGCAATGAGCAGGGTGATTTGCAAGGCGTGGCCGCAGTGATTGACAAAGATTATGCCAGCAGTCTGCTCGCGCGTGAAATCAAAGCCGATTTGATGGTGATTTCTACCGCTGTGGAAAAAGTGGCTTTGAATTACGGTAAACCGGATCAGAAATGGGTTGACCGCATGACACTGGCGGAAGCCAAACAGTATCTTGCAGAAGGTACTCATTTTGCCAAAGGTTCCATGGCGCCCAAGATTCAGGCGATCATCTGGTTCCTTGAAGCAGGTGGAAAACAAGCCCTGATCACCAATCCGGAGAATATCGGCCGCGCGCTGAAAGGCGAGACCGGCACCTGGATTGTTCCCTGAATTTTTACAGACCGGGTTGGCCGCATACAGGGCGGCCAACCCGGCCAAAAGCGGTTTGACGAACGATGATTTGATTTTTAATGGGTTTGAGGCGTTTGGAATTTTCTTCTTCTATTGGTATCTATTTCGTGTAAAATAAAAGGGTGTTCTTGGGTTTGCCCCCCGACCCTCGCAACCAGGTTGAATGGGGAGGTCAAGGTCGTTTTCCCGGTTCCCTTTTCAAATGGATAGGAAGGAGGTTGGTGAAAGAGCAGGATATAAATATGCTAACACCCGCTTATCGCTTTTCGGATATCCACTTTTCTAATTGAACAATGGAGGAGAAAATGAAATCCAAACGCATCTGGTTTGTCCTGAGCTTTGTGTTGCTGGTTGCTCTGCTGCTTTCCGCCTGCCAGCCCACTGCGACACCCACTCAACCGCCTGCGCAGGAACCCACCCAGCCGCCCGCAGAACCCACCCAACCGCCGGCACAGGAACCCACCCAGCCGCCCACCGAAGAACCCACTCAGCCACCGGCAGAGGAAGAATTCATCATTGGTATGCTGCTGGTCGGTCCTTATAATGACCGCGGCTGGAGTCAGGCACACTACGACGCCGGTTTGTATGTGGAAAGTAAGATCCCCGGTGTCAAACTGACTTACATTGACAAAGTGAATACTGCTGATCGCCCCGGCACAACACCGGAACAGCTGGCAGAAGATTTGCTTTCCAAGGGTGCAAAATTGATCATCTTCAATTCGGATGATATGAAAGATGGCGCCATCAATTTTGCCCGCTTACACCCCGATGTGCCGGTGATCCACGCATCCGGCGATACCTCGTGGAAAGAGGGGAAGAATTACGTCGAATTCCCCAAATTTGGGAATACGATGGGCAGGATGGAATATGGCAAGATGATCGCCGGTTGCGCCGCGGCATTGACCACCAAAACCGGTCAGATTGGTTACCTCGGACCGCTCATCAATGATGAAACACGCCGCCTGACTGTTTCCGCTTATCTGGGCGCAAGATACTGCTACGAGAAATATGCCGGTAAAAATCCGGATGACTTAAAGTTCAAAGTGACCTGGATCGGCTTTTGGTTCAACATCCCCGGTTTCACCTCTGACCCGACACAGGTGGCGGATGAGTTCATCAACAGCGGATATGATGTGATCATTTCCGGTATTGATACCACCGAAGCACTGGTGCAGGCCAGCAAGGCGAAAGCCGCCGGTAAAGAAGTCTGGGCAATCCCTTACGATTATGAGGGTGCTTGCGCCGAAGCACCGGAAGTATGTCTGGGTGTACCGTACTTCAACTGGGGGCCTGCCTATCTGCGGGCTGTGGAACAGGTCAAAGCCGGTACTTTCCAATCCTACTTCGAATGGGTTGGGCCGGACTGGACGGATATCAACAATCGTGACACCTCTGCCGTGGGCTTTGTGTTTGGAGATGCCCTCAGCGCCGAGGCGAAAGCCAGTTTGGAACAATTCATTGACGAACTTGCCGGCGGGCTGAACCTGTTTGTCGGCCCGTTGAATTTCCAGGACGGCACGCCATTCCTTGCTGAAGGTGAGACGGCAACCGATCTGCAGGTCTGGTATCTGCCGCAACTGTTGGAAGGCATGGAAGGTCAAAGCGTGGCTGGCGAGTAACGAGATTGTTTTGAGGTCAATAAGGGGCTGCCATTTTATGTGGCAGCCCCTGTAGAGAAAGTCACACCAGAGCAGGGTATTTTCAGGCATTGAAGGGCTGTCTCCCGGATGAAAGTTGAACTGATTCACATCCATAAACACTTTGGCGCAGTTCATGCCAATAATGATATTTCGCTGACGGTTGAATCCGGCAAAATTCAAGGAATATTAGGGGAAAACGGCGCTGGGAAAAGCACACTGATGAAAATCCTTTCCGGTTTTATCCATGCCGATGCGGGGGAAATTCGGCTGGATGGGGTGCCGGTAAGGATTAAGTCGCCTTCTGATGCAATTCGATTGGGCGTTGGTATGCTCCATCAGGATCCGCTGGATTTTCCGCCGATGCGGGTGGTGGATAATTTGTTGATCGGTCATGAGGGCGGGTTGTTTCCCAACCGCCGCCGGGTGGTTCGGGAATTCAATCAATTACAAAGTCAATTTGGTTTTAATATTGATCCGTATGCCTATGTGGATACGCTCACGGTGGGGGAGCGTCAGCAATTGGAAATTCTTCGATTGTTGTGGCTGGGGGCGCGGGTTTTAATTCTGGACGAACCAACCACCGGTATCAGTGCGTATCAGAAAGAAAAATTATTTGAAACTTTACGAAAACTTGCCGGTCAGGGCATGTCGGTTATTTTTGTTTCTCACAAATTGGAAGATGTGGAATTTCTATGTGACCGGATCGCCGTTTTGCGAAAAGGGGAACTGGTCGGCGTGGTTGATCCTCCGTATGTCACCGATGAACTGGTAAAAATGATGTTTGGCAGAACGATTAGTTTAGAAGAAAAAAGAAAATATGAAACCTGTGAAGCAATATTTCATCTTGACCATGTGACTATTGAGGATAACCGGCTACAAATTCGTGATATCAGTCTTTCGGTTAACTGCGGAGAAGTCATTGGACTTGCAGGTATGGAAGGTTCCGGTCAGGTACAATTTTTACGTACCTGTGCAGGTCTGAATCGTCCTCTTGCCGGCGAAATCAACTTGGGTGGCAAGCGGCTGACCGGTAAACCCTACCGTGCTTTTTTAGAGGCGGGTATCGCCTATGTGCCGGCTTCGCGGATGGAAGAAGGTTTAATTCCCGGCCTTTCTTTGACGGAGCATTTTATCCTCACCGAAGAACAAAACGGATTTTTCATCAACTTTGACAAGGCATTGGAAACTACCCGCCAGCGAATCGCGGATTTCAACATCAAAGGAACGCCGGTCAGCACGGTTGAATCGCTTTCGGGTGGAAATCAACAGCGCGCATTGCTGGCGATGCTGCGTACTCCCGTAAACCTGATGTTGTTGGAGCATCCCACGCGCGGACTGGATATCGAATCCACAATCTGGATCTGGAGCAAACTCAAAGACCGTTGCAGACAGGGCACCAGTATTATCTTCACATCCGCCGATTTGGAAGAAATTCTCCAGTACAGCGACCGAATTCTGGTATTTTATGGGGGAAAGGTATCACCGCCGCTGGATGCAGAAACGACGACGGTGGAACAATTAGGCCAGTTGATCGGTGGAAAAGGATTTTAACTTCATGCTCAGGGTGATCGTTTTGCTATGATGAAGACATCTTCGCGCTGGACAGGTATTGGGTTTCAGATATTGGCGATTGTTCTCGCGCTTTTATTCACCACGCTGGTGATGTTAATTTCGGGTGCCAATCCGCTTCAGGTTTATCAAAACATTCTTATTGGCGCAGTCGGCTCACCGGTCAAAATTGCCGATATTCTGGTGGCATGGACGCCTTTATTGCTGGCAACAGCAGGGCTGCTAATGACCTTCACGGCTGGTTTGTGGAATATTGGTATTGAGGGTCAAATCACGCTGGGAGCCATTTTTACCACCTGGGCGCTAAGAGTGCTTCAAAATTCCGATCTGTCTCCGGCGCTGATTTTGCTGATCGGTTTTCTGGCGGGTTGTTTGGGGGGAATGATTTGGGCTGGCATTGTTGGCTTGTTGAAAATTTATGGGAATGTCAACGAAATTTTCGGCGGTTTGGGCTTGAACTTTGTGGCAACCGCCTTGACGATCTGGTTGATCTTCGGCCCATGGAAACGACCCGGGGTGGGTTCGATGAGCGGTACGGAGCCTTTCCCGCTGGAGTTGTGGCTGCCCACTTTGCCCGGCTTTCGGCTAAGCCCCTCTTCTCTGGCGTTGGGGATCATTGCAATTGCGGTGGTGTATTTATTACTGCGCGGCACCTACTTTGGTTTGCGCCTTAAGGCAGTGGGGCGTAACGGACGAGCTGCTTACCTGATGGGTATACCCACAAATAAATACATGATGCTGGCTTTTCTGCTATGTGGTTTGATGGCAGGACTGGCGGGTGCAACGCAGGTGCTGGCGGTGTACCATCGCCTGATCCCTTCCATTTCTTCCGGTTACGGTTTTTTGGGCATGATGGTTTCCATGCTGGTCAACTATCAGGCATTGTGGGCGGCGCCGGTGGCTCTGTTTTTTGCAGCGCTGAATATCGGCAGCATTCAACTGCCCATTGTACTGAAACTGGATTCGTCTCTTTCCGGCGTTTTGCAAGGATCGCTGGTACTCTTTGTGCTTCTCATGGACGGCGTCCGCCGCCGCCTGACTCGCACTCATTGAGGTTGCTGTATGGATACACAAATTATCCTGGTTGGATTAGCAGGGGTTCTGGCTTCTGCAGCGCCGATTGTCTTTGCCACCATCGGTGAAACGATTACCGAGCGCAGTGGGGTGATCAACCTGTCGTTAAATGGCACCATTTTGCTGAGTGCCATGGCAGGCTTTGCCGTTGCCGTGACGACGAACAGCCTCTGGCTGGGTTTTCTGGCTGGGGCTTTGATTGGCGGTTTAGTGGCACTGATTGTGGCGTTCAGCAGTATTACACTCAAACAGTCTCAGGTGGCGGTGGGGTTCATTCTGGCGCTTACCTGCCGCGATCTGGCTTATTATCTTGGCAATCCGTTCATGGGACTGCAAGGCCCGCGTGTGCCGTCCATGCCAATTCCGGGTTTGGCCGATATTCCCATCCTCGGTGTTATTTTCTTCCAGCAGGATATTCTCGTCTATGCCAGTTTTGTGTTGATTATCGTATCCTACATCTTTATTTTCAAAACCCGCCCCGGCTTGATGCTGCAAGGAATTGGTGAAAAACCGGCAACGGCGTTTGTGCGCGGTGCCGATGTTAACCGGATGCGCTATGTTTATACCGTCTTCGGCGGTATGCTGGCGGGTATGGCCGGGCCGATGTATTCACTGAGCGTGAAGGCGGGCTGGAAGGGCACCATTTCTGGATTGGATGGTTTTGGCTGGATTGCGCTGGCGATCACCATTTTTGGGGGGTGGAGTCCCCTGCGGGCTGCTTTTGGTGCTTATTTATTCGGGTTATTGCAATGGCTGGGATTGGTACTGCAGCCCAGTCTGCCGGATATTCCCTCACAGGTTCTACAGGTGGCGCCATTCCCGCTGATGATTTTGACTTTATTGTTGGTTAATATTGGAAATGCCGAATGGGTGGATAGAACGCTGGCGGGACTGCCGGAAAAAACGCGCAAACTGCTCGCTAATATCCTCCGTTCGCTACGCACTTCGCCGCCGGCTTCACTGGGTGTGCCGTTCGAAAATGAATAACGGCGTTGCCGCGGTTTGGTGCCAGGTTGATATCTTATACAGTACAAAAAGGATGAAAGTATGAGTGAGTTCGTTGGCTATCGCTGTTCATTATGCAACACCGAATATGCTCCGGGTGAGGTGACCTATACCTGCCCCAAAGATGGCGGCAATCTCGATGTGGTGCTGGATTATGCGACGATCCGCCAGAGATATGAAATCAATGATATTGTTTCTCGGGCAGATTATTCGTTATGGCGTTATCTGCCGTTGCTGCCGGTCAAGGATCCCGGCGGAGAAGGTACACCTCTGCGTATGGCCGGCTGGACGCCCACGTATTACCCCACCCGGCTTGCGGAAAAATTGGGCTTGCGGTACCTGTGGATTAAGGACGAAGGCCGTAATCCAACGGCTTCTTTCAAAGATCGGGCTTCTTCGGTTGTAGTGGCGCGGGCTCGACAGATTGGAGCGGAAGTGGTGGTAACGGCTTCAACCGGAAATGCCGGTGCTGCACTGGCCGGAATGGCAGCAGCGGTTGGTCATAAGGCTGTCATATTTGCGCCAAAAACCGCTCCACTGGCCAAAGTGGCCCAGTTGCTGGTTTACGGCGCGCAGGTTATTTTGGTGGATGGAAATTACGATTCGGCCTTTGATCTGACCATTCAGGCCTCACAGGAATTTGGCTGGTATTGCCGGAACACGGGGTACAATCCTTTTACGGCTGAGGGCAAGAAAACGGCGGCCTTTGAAATCTGGGAGTCGGTAATTCTCAATCTCAAGAGAGACCTTCCGCCGCTGGCTGTTTTCGTTTCGGTGGGGGATGGCAATATCATCTCCGGCCTGCACAAAGGATTTAAGGATTTGCAGGCGCTTGGCTGGCTGGAAAAGATGCCGCGCATATTTGGTATTCAATCCGAGAAATCGGCTGCTGTGGCAAATGCCTATTTCAAAGGCACAGAAGAAATCGAGCCGGTTCAGGCGACTACCATTGCTGACAGCATTTCGGTAGATTTGCCGCGCGATGGCGTGCGTGCCGTGCGGGCCGCCCGCCAGACGGGAGGTGAATATCTCACCGTTTCGGATGAGGAAATCATTGCCGGCATTGGAGAATTAGGCCCGCTGGGTATTTTTGCCGAGCCGGCCGGTTCCACCGCTTATGTTGGTTTGAAGAAAGCCATTGCACTGGGAAAAATTCAGCCGGAAGACCCGGTACTGGTAATCAACACCGGCAGCGGGCTCAAAGACATCCGCGCTGCCATGCAGGCGGTGCCGGCCGCGCCGGTAATTGAGCCAACCATGAACGCTTTGAAGAAGCATCTTGGACTTTGAAATGTGAGTGATGTGAGGTGAGCAAAAAACACATATGAGCGAAAAACCCGTTTTTTCAATCGTTGTCCCTGTCTATAACGAAGCCAGCTGCCTGCATGAACTTTATCGGCGTATGGTAGAAGTCATGGACAGGACAGGTAAACCATGGGAACTGGTGCTGGTCAATGATGGTTCGGTGGACGAATCCCCGCAAATCATCCGCGAACTGGCGCGTGCCGATGCGCGTGTGCGGCCGGTCATGTTCGCGCGTAATTTTGGGCATCAAATTGCGGTAACAGCCGGGCTGGATTATTCCCGCGGGGATGCGGTCATCATCATTGACGCCGATTTGCAGGACCCGCCTGAGGTGATTTTAGACCTGATTGAAAAGTGGCAGGAAGGCTACGAAGTGGTATATGCCGTGCGCGCCGAACGTGAGGGGGAATCCTTTTTCAAGAAATTTACGGCCGCGCTTTTTTACCGGCTGATTGCCCGTATCACCGATGTGAAAATCCCCATGGATGCGGGTGATTTCCGCTTGATGGACCGCAAGGTGGTTAATGTGCTGAATACGATGCGCGAACATCACCGCTTTCTGCGCGGCATGTCGGCGTGGGTTGGCTTCCGGCAGACGGGTGTGCTTTACCGCCGGGCGCCCCGCTTTGCAGGTGAAACCAAGTATCCATTGCGGAAAATGCTCCGCCTTGCGTTGACGGCGATTACCGGTTTTTCCTACTTTCCGCTGCAACTGGCCACCTATCTGGGTTTCATTGCCGCCGGCCTGGCGATAGTTGCCATACCGGTGGTGGTGATCCTGCGTGCACTGCAAACACAGGCATTTTTTGGTCAGGCAACCACCCTTATTGCGGTGCTGTTTTTGGGCGGTGTTCAATTGATCTGCCTTGGAATTTTGGGGGAGTATATTGGGCGCATCTACGATGAAGCAAAAGGCCGGCCGCTGTATATCATCAGTGAAGGGCCGGAAGATTTTGAGAAAACATTAAATCATTTACAACAGGAGAAAACAGATGGCAACCATTGATTTAACCGTAATTCCAGAACGAAGGGAACGGGCTATTCAACGGGTGAAGGAACGCAATATTATCATTCCTACCTTTGCCCAGATGAAGAACCCTAACCTGATTCCGAATCACATCAAGGAAGAATTGAAAAATATCGGTTTATGGGATGTGCATCCCCGCAACCTGTTCCGGATTACCTGGAAAAACGAACCAAAACCATTCGGTGGTTTGTTCGGCGGGGTCAATTTCATCGAGTTGCCCTCCAGCCTGACCGGCGTGCCGGCACGGCTGATTGGTCTGGTGGGTAAGTGGTTCCCAACCGGGGCTCATAAAGTGGGGGCTGCATTTGGTTGTCTGGTGCCGCGCCTGGTGACCGGCCAGTTCGACCCCACCACTCAGAAAGCAGTCTGGCCTTCCACAGGAAATTATTGCCGCGGCGGAGCGTATGATTCGGCTTTGCTGGGGTGTCAGTCCATTGCCATTCTGCCGGAAGGTATGAGCAAGGAAAGATTCGAGTGGCTTTCCCGCATTGCCGGTGAGGTGATTGCTACGCCGGGGTCCGAATCGAATGTCAAAGAAATTTTTGATAAATGTTGGGAACTGCGCCGTTCCGGGCAGGACCTGATGATTTTCAATCAGTTTGAAGAGTTTGGCAACTACCTGTGGCATTATGAAGTAACCGGCCATGCAATGGAAGAAGTGCTTCAGCAGGTGATGGGTCCGCGCGATAATTATCGCGGGGTGGCGCTGACCACCGGTTCGGCCGGTACAATTGCCTGCGGCGATTACATGAAGCAGGTCTTCCCGCGCAGCATTATTGTGGCCAGTGAAGCCCTGCAATGCCCAACGCTGTTGGAGAATGGTTTTGGTTCACACCGCATTGAGGGAATTGGCGATAAACACGTGCCGTGGATCCACAATGTCAAAAACACCGATATGGTCGTGGCGATTGACGACAATTCGGTGGTCAATTTGCTGCGTTTGTTCAACGAACCAACCGGCCGCGAATATCTGGTCAAGAAGGGTGTGCCGGCCGAAGTAGTGCAGAAGCTGGATCTCTTTGGATTTTCCGGCATTGCCAACATGCTTTCGGCCATCAAGGCCGCCAAGTACTATGAAATGGGCGAAAATGACATCATGCTGTTCGTCATGACCGATTCGATGGAGTTGTATTCCAGCCGCATTCAGGAATACCGCGAGCAGTTTGGTGAATTTACTACCTATGATGCTGCTGAAACCTTTGCGCGTGATTTGCACGGTGAGACGACCGATCACCTGATTGAGCTGACCTACGCTGACCGCCGCCGCATTCACAACCTGAAATACTACACCTGGGTTGAACAGCAGGGTAAAACCTACGAAGAGATTATGGCTCAGTGGTACGATCCGAATTACTGGACCGATATCCAAAAGCAGGTGGCAGATATTGATGCGTTGATCACCGAATTCAACGAAAGAACAGGTTTGTTGTAAATCTTCTCCACAGTATATTGGACGGGGAGGGCGTACTTTTTGCCCTCCCCGTTTCGTTAGCGGGCTTTCAGATAAACTCACGGTTCATTCAGACGCAACATTTGGGCTGACATTCGGCTATAATACGATTACTGGATGACAGGAGTTTATCCCCCCTTGCGCTCGGTTGTTCATCATGATGCCATTGTGCTGGTGGCGGTGCTTCCTCAGCCACGAGACCTGGAAATTGCGCGGGTTTTGGGGTGGTACCGCATTCCGCTGCGCTCGGCTCCCAAGGTTTTGGGAGTTGACTTTCTGGCGTTTTATCAAACAGCCGCATTTGCCGCCGACGAGCGCTGGGGAATTTATCACTTTGCTGCGGTACGAGGCCACGAATTGACCACCCGCGCAGAGTTGTTGCGAAACGAGGCCGATCATCCACGTGCCAGAGAAGAGTATTATAAAATTCAGCTTGGAGAATTACGTTCCCTGACACCGCCAATCCGTGCCGGGCGCTGGCGGCGACTGACCTTTCTTTACACGACGGGCGAACGAATCAATTGTGCCGAGTCGCTGCAGGATCTGGTCGTTCGTGATGAAGAACGGGAAGTGTTATGGCGTGGTTTACGTGAGCGGGCGCTGAGCCGGCAGCAGTACCAACCCAAGGAATTGCCCGAACAGCTGGAGGGGCTGGATCGCATTCTTCTGGCCATGCTGGGTGATTGGAAAGCCGTTAAAGAAGTCCGTATTCCTTACTCATTCGAGGAAGATTGAGAAGTGGGATTTCGGAAAGGAAGGAGGATCAGATGAAAATCATCCTGAAAGGTGGCACACTGGTCACAGCATCCGATATGTTTCAGGCTGATCTTATGATTGAGGGTGAGAAGATCGCCCTGATTGGTGTGGACCTGCCGGTGCCGGAAGATGCCGAAGTGATAGATGTTCATGGTCGTCTGATCCTTCCCGGCGGGGTGGATCCGCACACCCATTTCGATTTGCCGA
Organism: Chloroflexota bacterium; assembly: GCA_040754815.1. Taxonomy (GTDB): domain Bacteria; phylum Chloroflexota; class Anaerolineae; order Anaerolineales; family Anaerolineaceae; genus Bellilinea. The sequence goes on along the minus strand of JBFMBX010000001.1, from coordinate 264,049 downwards.
TGTTTGGAACGGTCTCTTCCGATGATCACTACACCGGGCACAAAGCGGCTGCATTTGGCGGTACCACCACTGTGATTGATTTTGTCCCGCTGGAGTCAGAAGGTATTGAAAATAGCATTTCCAGATGGCGAGAAAAAGCCGATCCCAAAGCGGCTGTTGATTTTGGCTTTCACATGAACATAAGCCGTTTTGATGCGCAAATCGAAGCCGAGTTACCCCATCTTGCGGGTATGGGAATTACCTCCGTCAAGGTGTTCAGTGCTTATAACAACCGGCTGCGCCTTTCGGATGATCATATCTTTCGCGTGATGCGTATAGCAAAAAAATTGGGCTATTTGACCATGCTGCATGCGGAGAATGGGGATGTCATTGAGCTGCTGATCGCGGAAGCGCTGGCAGCCGGGCATACAACCCCTGAATGGCATGCGTTGACTCGTCCGGCGTGGACGGCGGTTGAGGCCGTTTTGCGCGGGGCGGCGTTGGCCGCCATGGCGGAAGCACCGCTCTATATCGTCCACATGAATGCCGCCGGTGAGGTGGATCAACTGGCCTATGCGCGATCCAGAGGTTTGCCGGTAATGGGTGAAACCTGTCCTCAATATCTGTTTTTTACCATTGATCATCTGCGCCGACCCGATGGGGCAAAGTGGGTTTGCTCGCCGCCAATGCGCAACAAAGAGGATAACGAGCGACTCTGGCAGGGTTTGGAAAGCGGAATTTTACAAGTAGTGGGTACAGATCACTGTCCCTTTTTCTATGATGGGACAAAACCGATTCTCTATGAAGGCCAGTCGGTTGCCATACCGGGAAAAGAATTGGGAAAAGATGATTTTACGAAAATTCCCAATGGCCTGCCGGCAGTTGGGGATCGAATGCCGGTGCTGTGGAGCGAAGGTGTTGCTAAGGGCAGGCTGACACCCCCTCAATTCGTTGCCCTGACCAGCACAAATCCGGCGAAAATTTTTGGGTTGTACCCCCGCAAGGGGAGTTTAACCCCCGGCGCAGATGCCGATATTGTCGTGTGGGATGCCAATCGCGTGGTTCACTATGGGGTGGCAAAATCACACCATCGCACGGATTATAATCTCTTTGAGGGTTGGACGATCACCGGTTTTCCGGAAAAGGTCTTTTTACGCGGCAATCTGATTGTGGATGGCGAGCGGTGGCTGGGTAAAGCCGGCATGGGCCGCTTCATTCATCGAAATTCCCATAATCCAGTTCTTTGATAATGTTGACATTCCTGCCTGTGTTATTGATTTTGTTCCTCGCCGGTCTGATCTTTGCTCTGTATTGGAGCGAGCAGGGCAGGCGGTATGCGTGGTTAATTTCTGTTTTTGGTTTGTTGATCACGTGGATTGGATTGTTTTCGCTGCACTGGTTTCGGCTGCCGGAGGCGGTTTTTCCCGCGTGGAGGCCTTATGAACCGTTGACCGCCGATCAGATCATTTTTCGTTGGGATGATAATGGTTGGGTATATGCGGTCAATCTGGTGGGTTTGCTGCTGGCGGTAGTTTTGACTGCGCCGGTGCGTTTCAAATACAACAGTAACCCGCTTTCGTGGTCCTCAGCCATGGTCTTTACAGCGGTTGGATTGCTCTCCATTCTGAGCGGTTCACCGCTGGCGCTGGCTATTTCATGGACGTTGCTGGATGTGATAGAAGTCGTTTATGTCATGCTGATCATTCGGGATTACCGTTTTCGGCGCGAAGTTTTAACATCTTTTGCATTACGCATCTTTTCGGTTGGGTTGTTGATCAGCGTAATTATTCTGGCACGTCAGCCCGGTTTGGGTTTTACTTTTGCGAATGTACTGCCCGCCGATCTGCCTCTGCTGATCCTGGCGGTGATTTTACGGCTGGGTGTATTACCGTTAAACCTCCGCTATGAAAAAGAATTGCCATTGCAAAATGGCCTGACCAGCCTTATGCGGATTACCGGTCAGATCAGCGGGCTGGCTTTGTTGGCAAAATTGCCTGCCAGTGTTGCGGTGGGTGAGGAAGCCAGTTGGATCTATGTGATTATCCTGCTGCTCATTTTTTATGCATCGGTGATGTGGCTGCTTTCAGAAAACGAGATTGCCGGACGTACTTTTTGGGGATTATCTTTTAGCGGGCTGGCTATCCTTTCGGCTCTTCAAGGTAAAGCGCCATTTTCCACAGTTTGGGGGGTGGCCATCATTTGTTGGGGCGGCATGATTTATTTGTTCACGGTTCGCAGTCAACGGCTCAGGCTGCTGATGGCAATGGCTTTGTTGAGTTTTTCCGGGCTGCCATTTACGGTGCTTTCCAGCGGTTGGCAGACAGTGGCATCCAACACGGGTTTGACGATTTTGACTTCAATCATCTGGCTGGTAATGGGCGCAGGATTTATTCGCCATATTTTTTCCGAACGTGAATCAAGCAAGTCATTCGAACCGTATATAGTGACCACCTACACGTTGGGGTTGGTGGTTTTATTAGCGGCGGCATGGGTGAGTGTAGGGTTAGGCTTGCAGAACGGCTTACAGACGGGCATCTGGTGGGGAAGCATCCCGGTGTTCGGTTTTCTTGCGTTTTCGGGTCAGAAATTTTTTCGAGGTAAATCCCCGGCTAATATCTCTAACTCTCGGGCAGTGTGGGTGCAAAACCTGATACAGAAATTGATTGGTTTGATGAGCGGTTTTTTGCAATTCAACTGGTTATACGCTATTTTGAGATTGGTATTTCATCTGGTGCAGGCGATCATCCGGTTTTTGACTGTTCTATTTGAAGGTGAGGGTGGTGTCCTCTGGTCTGTGTTGCTGCTGGTATTGCTCATTTCTATCTTTAGCGGGAGTCAATGACCGTGCCTCTTCAAACCTTGCCGTTATTTCTCTTGATTCTGGGCAGTATTATTCTGGTGCTATCCCTGGGTTGGAGATTTGCCATTCTGGCTCTCGCAATTCAGTACATTGGTGTATTCTGGCTGCTTGCTCAGGCTTTACCGGTTGGCCTTGCGGCTGTCAAATTAATTGTTGGATGGATGGCTGGTGCGGTTTTGGCTTCTTCACAGGTGAACCGCGGGGAAGAATTGCCTCTCATTGACCTTTCGGGACGGATTTTCAGAGGGTTGGTAATGATCTTTGGCGTGATCGTGGCTTTTTCCGTCCTCCCTGCTGCCAGCGAATGGATACCCGTAGATCGTTCTATTCTGACCGGGGGGCTTATTCTGCTCATTTCAGGCCTGATTCAATTGGGTTTGACAACCGATCCCTTCCGCTTGAGCGTTGGTTTACTCACTTTTCTGGCAGGGTTTGAGATGATTTATGCCGGGCTGGTCACTTCGGTGCTGGTGATCGGTTTGCTGGGTGTCATCAATCTTGGAGTGGGACTGGCCGGTGCTTATTTCATCTTATCCTCTACTCCGGAGGAAACGATTTGAGCGCACCGGTCATCTGGATCATTTTTCCATTTATTATAGGTTTGGTCGCCTGGTTGTTGCGCCGAAATTACGGTCTTTCTTATGGGCTGGTTATTGGGGTTTCGATTTTACTCTCGGTGCTGGCCGGTGTTCTGCCTGTTGGTCAAATCTTTCGTTTGGGAAATGTGGAACTCGAAATAGGGGAGAGCCTTTTCTTTCTGGGGCGAAGTTTCAATTTGACCAACAATGAACGACCGTTCCTGATGCTGGTATTTACGGCTTGCTCCATCTGGTTTGTGGGCGGGCTCATTCTCAAACAGCACCGTTTTTTTGCTTCATTTGGGTTGATGGTGGTTTCGGCATTGGTTGCGGCATTGGCCGTACAACCGTTTTTATACGCGGCATTGCTGGTGCAAATTGCCGTCCTTTTGAGCATTCCTCTGCTGGTACCGCCCGGTGAGTTGATGACGGTTGGTGTGCAGCGTTATCTGATCTTTCAGACTTTGGGGATGCCGTTTATTTTGGTGGCAGGGTGGGTGTTTGGCAGTGGTGAAATTGGACAAATTGATCCCACCGTTCTGCCTCGCGCAGCCGTCATTTTAGGGCTTGGTTTTGCCCTCTGGCTGGCGGTGTTTCCCTTCTATTTCTGGCTTCCTCAATTGACCAATCAGACTCATCCCTATTCTGCCGGATTTGTGTTGAGTCTTTTGCCCGTTTCAATTCTCATGCTGGGGCTGGATTTTATCAGTCAGGTAGGCTGGCTGAGGGCTTCGACAAACATGTTTCTCGCCACTCAGATTGGGGGTATTTTGATGGTGGTGACGGCCGGAATCTGGGCAGCCTTTCAGGATGACATACGGCGATTGTTTGGTTATGCAATAATTCTGGAAACGGGTTATGCCCTGATGGCAATTGGGGAAAATGCCCTTTCGGGTTATATGATGTTTGCTGCCAGTTTGCTGCCCCGCTTGCTGGGTTTATTCATGCTTTCTTTGAGTCTGGCCATTTACTTTAACAGAAAGCAGCTAACCGATTTTGACCATTTACAGGGGGTATTTCAGCGGTTTCCCGTGACGACTATTGGGCTGGTGCTGGCATTATTCTCCATCGCCGGCGTGCCTTTGCTGGCCGGCTTCCCGGTAAGGCTTGAAATACTGGAACAACTTGCTGCCCGTCAGCCATTTTTCATCGGGTGGGTACTGGTGGGTAATCTTGGTTTCATCATCGGGGTATTGCGGGTTTTAATGCATGTGGTTCAATTGACCGATGCACCGGTAGAGAAAATGGAAAGCCGGTTGGAGAGAGTTGTCCTATCGGCAGGAATGATCTTTCTGTTTCTGTTTGGTATTATGCCGGCGGGATTTTATGAGGGAGTGATTTTTGTTCTGCGGGCTGCACCTGCGCTCCTTCAAGCACCGTAGATAGAATTCGATATAATAGGTTTCAGAAATAATCTCAGGCTGAACAAGAGGCTGATTTCTAACGAGAGGATTTGTTTTCCATGGACATTGAGCAACTGGAAAAAAGATTGGAATGGCTGGAAGATGAACGCAGAAAAGACAAATTACTGGTAGCCACGCTGCAGGATCGAATTGCGAATCTTGAAGAAAAAACCCAGCCAATCGAGCAGCGTTTCAAGGAACTTGAAAGTGAAGTTGTCCGGATTGCCACTTCCTTGCTGCGTTTTAATCAAATTGAAACGGCTATGGCGCAAATGCGGCAGGAACTCAGCCGTATGATTCAGGACGTGGAGAAACAGCGCGCCGAGAAAGAAAGAGAATTAGAAAAAATCCGTCTCGCAGATAATGAATCGGTCAACCGCGCTCTGGGGGAAATCCGTAAAACATTGGAAGGTTTGCCGGAAATTCGAAAATCCTTACAGGCGCGAGCGGAAGGTGAAACTCGTCTGAGTCGGGAAATTGAAGAATTAGAGCAAAAGATTTTGTTAATTCATCGTTCGGATGATGAATATAAACGCCAGATTAAACTATTAGAGGAAAGCCAGCGGCAGGATGCCAAACGACTGACCGACTTGCAGGGTGAAGTGACTGCTTTGCGGAAGCGTCAGGACGAACAACGCGGCAAAATTGATTTAAACGCCGATTCGGTGCGAAAAATCGAAGTGCGTATCAGTGAGCTGGTAGCCGCCGAAAGCGAACGCCGGCAGAGTCAGATTGCCTTTATGGAAAAGCAGAACATGGCAGCGCTGGAGAGGGAGCGAATCTGGAAAGATTGGCAGGTGCGATTTGAACAAATTGAAGCGCAGTCCAGTAATCTGGATAACCAATTACAATCTCTGGAAGCCACCCATCGGGCAATCAAGCGTGCGCAGGATGCTTTCGAGGAAATTACCAACCGGTTTGAACGACGCATCAATGAAATTACTGAAATGCAGCGTTTGGTAGAAGACCGTTTTCGGCAGGAATGGGTTTCCTTTAAGGCCGATGATCAAAAACGCTGGACGAATTATACGCTGGCTCAGGAAGAGCAACAACGGGAACTGCTCCGTTCGGTTGGCAAGCTGGAGGAGCGTTTGGTCTTACTGGAAGATTTGATCCAGGAAATTCAGGATTTCTCTCATCAAATTACCGAAGAAACCACCAACCGTTTGCAGTCGCTGCTGGCTTTGGTGCGCAGCTGGAACGAAGAACAGGAAAAAAATCTCAGCCGCAAGCGTTAACCATTGCGGAGTAAATCATGTATGTCATTGGAACCGCCGGTCATGTAGATCATGGTAAATCCACTCTGGTCGAGGCATTAACCGGCATTCATCCAGACCGCTTGAAAGAAGAAAAAGTCCGCGAAATGACCATTGATTTGGGCTTTGCTTGGTTGACATTGCCCAATGGTGTGGAGGTTGGGATTGTTGATGTGCCGGGACATCGAGACTTCATTGAAAACATGCTGGCGGGGGTTGGGGGAATCGATGCGGTGTTGTTTGTGGTGGCAGCCGATGAAGGAGTGATGCCGCAGACGCGCGAACATCTGGTGATCCTCGATATTCTTCAAATTCAGCGTGGAGTCATTGCTTTAACCAAAGTAGATTTGATTGATGATAAGGAATGGTTGGCGCTCGTTGAAGAAGATATCCGCAGAGCGTTTGAAAATACCTGTCTCAAAAATGCTCCGCTTGTGCCGGTATCGGCCAAAACCGGAAGGGGCATTGAGGAACTCAAGCAAGCCTTATCAATTTGTCTTGCCCAGACCCCGAAAAAAAACGATTTCGGGCGTCCTCGTTTGCCCATAGACCGCGTATTTTCACTAACAGGTTTTGGGACGGTGGTTACGGGGACGCTCCTGGATGGGCGATTGAAAACAGGTGATGAAATTGAAATATTACCTGCTGGCATAAGAGGAAGAATTCGGGGGTTGCAAAGCCATAAACGCAAAGAAACCGAAGCCAAACCCGGGAGCAGAACGGCTGTGAATCTCAGCGGAATCGATACTGCTCAAATTCAACGGGGCGATGTGTTGACCCTGCCCGGTCTGTATCAACCTGCCCAACGGGTGGATGCCTCCGTAAAAATTGCTGCACACGTGGAAACAGCATTAAAGCATAATACCGAAGTCAAGTTCTTTCATGGAACGAGTGAAGTTATCGGTCGGGTGCGGTTGTTGGGTTTTGAACAGCTTGCTGCCAACCAGGAAGGGTGGGTGCAAATTGAATTTCGAAAACCGGTGGTTGTGGCGAATGGTGACCGTTTCATCCTGAGAAGGCCATCCCCTCCCGAAACACTAGGTGGAGGGCAGATTGTGAATGCTCATGCTCCCACTCGATATAAGCGCTTTTCCACAGAGGTGCTGGAGCGATTGAAGAGTCTTGCCAGTTCAGACCCCCAGCGGGTGTTGTTGGAGGTAATCCGAAGAGCGAAATTTGTAAGCGACTCAGATGCCTTTCAAACCGCCCGGCTGGAATGGAACGATGGAAAGAAGATACTGGCTGGTTTATTTGAAAGTGGGCAGGTTAAGATTATCGGTGAAGAAATAAGCCCCGCCGGCAGGATTTTATGGCTTGCCGCCAACGATGCACTTGAACGAGAAAGGCAAAAAATCATCGAACTGGTCAGAGAATATCATCAAGAATTTCCACTACGGAAAGGAATGCCCCGCGAGGAATTGAGAAAACGGACGGGGCTTTTAGCCAAAGTGTTTCAATTCCTTTACCAAAATCTTTTAAGCGAACAAATTTTGGTGGAAGAATCGCTGTTGGTGCGCTTGCCGGGGCATCAAATTCAATTCAACATTCAGCAGCAGCGTCTGGTCAATCAATTGCTTGAGCGATTTTTTGTTTCTCCGTTCAGCCCCCCTTCGGTAAGGGAATGCGTGGAAGTGGTGGGAGAGGACATCTTTCAGGCCCTGTTGACAACCGGCACCTTGATTCAGGTTTCATCAGATGTGGTTTTTCTTACGGACACTTACCGGCAGATGGTGGAAGAAGTGATAAGATTGATCACACTGCAAGGAACTTTGACCGTATCTCAATTCCGCGACCGGTTTTCCACCAGCCGCAAGTACGCACTGGCATTTCTTGAATATCTCGACCAGTGCCGGATTACCCGGCGCAACGGAGATGTTCGCACCCTGACTTGAGAGAATTCGGAGGCATCATGGTTAGCTCATTGACAATTCTCGCAATTATTTTTTCCATCCTGATAGTTTTTGGACTACCCACCATTCTTGCCCTGCTGATTATTCGAAGAATGGGAGCATCCCGGCTCGCCCTTGTGGTGGGTGTGCTGGGATTTTTTGTGCCGCAAGTATTGATTCGCATTCCTGCTTTGCAATGGCTCTCTCAACAGCCGTTTTATCAGCAATGGGCTGCACAGCCATGGTTTGTGGCTCTTTTTCTCAGCCTGACTGCCGGTCTTTTTGAAGAAACCGGCCGATGGATTGGATTCCGCTACTTGCTGAGAAACCGGCTGCATTTCAAAAATGCACTGGCCTATGGTGTTGGACACGGTGGTATTGAAGCCATTTTTTTGGTTGGGCTGGGATATGTGAACCTTCTTATTTTTAGTTTGATGATTAACAACGGAACATTCGATACGCTGGTGGCACCTCAATTGGGCATTAATGCTGAGAGCATCCGCATTGATTTGATTTCCGAACCCTCTTACTTATATCTGATTGGGGGCGTGGAAAGAGTTTTCGCCATTGCGGTACAGATTGGCTTATCGGTGCTGGTATTTTATTCGGTTTTAAAAAATCAGGCTCTTCTGTACTGGCTGGCCGTAGCGATGCATACGCTGGTGAATTTACCGGCGGTGTTATTATCTATGGCCAGGATCAACGTACTCTGGATTGAATTGTGGGTGGCCTTATGTGCCGCTGTTGCAGTTTGGTATGTGTGGCGAAGTGCAAAAGCGGAAAAATTCAGGGAAAATCTTTTAAATCCAATCGAAATCAACCAAAACAATTGACATTCATAACGACCAAGCGTATAATAATGCCCGCAAAAGCCCCGGCTAACGTTGCGCTGGGGCAAAAAAATGTACCCCAACTTACCCGTCCATCGGCGTACAGGGATACGGCGCAGATGCGGCGGCGAAGTGAAGATTGGAGACGAAAAGATGAAATATGCAATCGTGGAAAGTGGCGGCAAGCAATATAAAGCCGTCGAAGGCTCGGCGATTGAAGTGGATCGCTTGAGCAATCAACCCGGTGAAGAGGTAACCCTCGACACCGTTTTGCTGGTTGTGGATGACGGGAAGGTACTGGTAGGTACACCCACCGTCAAGAACGCTCGGGTGAAGGCGACCGTCGAAGAACACATCAAAGGGAAGAAAATTGTCGTCTTCAAATATCGCCCCAAAAAGCGCATTCGGGTTAAAACGGGGCACCGCCAGCAATATACCCGATTAAAAGTTGATTCTATTCAGGTGGAGTAAGCGCAATGGCACATAAAAAAGGTGGTGGTTCCAGTCGTAATGGACGTGACAGCAATGCGCAGCGCCTTGGCGTGAAGCGCTTTGCGGGTCAGGTTGTTCTTTCCGGTAACATTCTGGTGCGCCAGCGCGGTACGCGCATTAAACCGGGTTTGAATGTTGGCGTCGGCAAAGACGACACCCTTTTTGCAACGGCGGATGGTGTGGTGGTATATGAAACCTTGCCAAACGGCCGGAAGCGCGTCAGTGTCATGCCGGTTGAGGCCGAGTAATCATTGAACACTCTTGCATCGCAGAACGTTCGGTTTCTGACGAAGGCAAGGGTATTTTACACAGAAAGGTGAGACGACTATGAAGAAGGGTATCCACCCGACGTATTATCCGGATGCTTTGGTGATTTGTGCTTGCGGTAATACCTGGCGGACGGGTTCTACCCGCAAAGAAATCCATACCGAAGTTTGCTCGAAGTGCCACCCCTTCTTTACGGGGCAGCAGCAGCGCATTCTCGATATGGAAGGTCAGGTTGACCGCTTCTACAAGCGCCTTCAGGCCCGGCAGGAATTTGTTGAAACTCAGAAAGCCCGTGAGATGGCCCGCACTTCACCTGCCCGCCCTGTAGAGGAACTGGAATTGGGCAACCGCCCGACCGAGGCGTTGATTAAAGCCGGTTTGACTACTGTTGGTCAGGTGTTGGAACGACTGGCAGAGGGTGAGGCTTCTCTGCTGGCGGTGGAAGGTTTTGGCCGCAAGTCATTGATTGACCTGAAAAAGCGTTTGCGCCAATTGGGCTATGAACTGCCCGCTGCCGCGGAAGATATTATTGTCTGAAAGTGGTTGTGGAAGATATTTCAGCCCCGCGAGGGGCTGATTTTTTTAATAATAAGGGTGATTTTACGCATTGAAGTTGGAGTAAAATCAGATTATCTTACTTTCCCCATTTGAGGAGTTTATGAAGCATCATTCAGGTTCTGTGGAAGTGATCACCGGTTCGATGTTCAGCGGCAAGACGGATGAGATGATTCGCCGCTTGCGGCGGGCTACCATTGCCCGGCAGAAAGTACAGGTGTTCAAACCGATCATTGACAAACGCTACCATGTGGAACGGGTAACTTCTCACGCCGGCAGCGCCTTTGATGCCATTCCCATTCAAAAGGCGGCCCAAATCCTTGAATTGCTGGATGATGACACTACCGTTGTGGCCGTAGATGAAGCGCAATTTTTCGATGATGAAATCATTGAGATTGTCCAGCAACTGGCCGACCGAGGTTTGCGGGTGATTGTGGCCGGGCTGGATACGGATTTCCGCGGCGAGCCGTTTGGTTGTATGCCGGTGCTGATGGCGATTGCTGAAAAAGTGGATAAATTACAGGCGATTTGTATGGTGTGCGGCGAGCCTGCTTCCCGAACGCAGCGTTTGGTGAACGGTCAACCGGCGCGATACGATGATCCAATCATCATTGTGGGTGCGTCCGAGATGTATGAAGCCCGGTGTCGAAAACACCATCAAGTGCCTCGTCATTAATTCCAGCCAATGGAGGGAAATATGCGGGATTATAAGCAGTTTCTGGCAGAGGTATTGATTGAACCTGAGGCTTTACAAAAAAGAGTGGCTGAATTGGGCGCACTCATCAGTCATGATTATCGCGATTCGGATGCGCTGGTTTTAATTTGTATCCTGCGCGGCGGTGTGCTTTTTCTCAGTGATCTGATGCGCCACATTACCGTACCTCATGCGGTTGAATTCATGGCGGTTTCTTCCTATGGTTCGGGTCAGCGGGAATCCACCGGCCAGGTGCGAATCACGCTGGACTTGAACATGAACATTCACGATAAAGATGTGATTCTGATCGAGGATATCATTGACAGCGGCAGAACTCTTGCTTCGGTGCTGGATTTGCTCTCTGCTCGAAAACCGCGCAGTTTATGCGTGTGCACCCTTCTGGATAAAAGCGAACGGCGGGAAGTTTATGTTCCTTTGCGGTATGTGGGATTCACAATCCCCAATAAATTTGTCTTCGGTTACGGGCTGGATTTAGATGAACTCTACCGCAATCTTCCGTTTATTGGGGTTGTGGATGAAGCCCGCTATCAACAAGGGTAGAACCGAAAGATCATGCTGATTACGTTGGAAAGTATTTTCCCCGAAGCGGGCATTTATCAGATCATCCGCCGGCATGCTCATCAAAACCAGCGCATCTATCTGGTGGGTGGCTGCATTCGGGATCTTCTGCTTGGTCAGCGCAGCCGGGATATTGATTTCATTGTCAATGGGGATGCAATTCATCTGGCGCGGCAGGTTGCGGCTGAATTGAATGCCGGCTTCTTTGTGCTGGATGATGAACGAAAAACTGCCAGAGTCATTTTGCACGATCCGCAGGGAGGCCGTTATTATCTGGACTTTGCAAGGATGCGCGGATTTCATCTGGAGCAAGACCTGAAAGCCCGCGATTTTACGGTCAATGCGCTGGCCATTGACCTGCTGGAAGAGAATCATTTGATAGATCCGCTCAATGGAGCGGTTGATCTGAGAAATAAAATCCTCCGCGCCTGCGGGGAGGATTCGTTTCAACAAGACCCCGTTCGGGTTTTGCGGGCGGTTCGCTTTGCCCGGCAATTAGGTTTTCAAATCGAAAAGCAAACCTTGCAGTGGCTGCGAGTGGCGGTTGATCAGCTGCCGCGCACCTCTATGGAACGGCAGCGGGATGAATTCTTCCGAATGCTGGAAGGGAATAATATCTTTTCGGTCATTTCATTGCTCGACCGGCTGGGGATTTTAGGTGTGCTTATACCGGAGTTGGAACGAACAAAGGGAATCCAGCAAAGCGCTCCACATGGCTTAGCGGTTTGGGAGCATACCCTTGAAACACTCCGCTGGCTGGAAGAACTCTACAATCTACTCGTGTTGGGTACGGATTACATTAAGGGGGAAAATCTGCTGGTGGGTATGGCTTCTTTGAGTTTGGGGCGGTTTCGGCCTCATCTCCAGCAGCATTTTTCCGCGGCGATCCATTCGGAACGCAATTTGCGTGAGTTAATTTTTTTTGCAGCCTTGTTGCACGATATTGGCAAACCGCAAACACAGGAAGTCCAGCCGGATGGGCGAATCCGGTTTTTTCACCATGAGCGGGATGGGGCAGCGCAGGCAGAACAAATTGGCCGCCGTTTTGCCCTTTCCAACCTCGAGGTAGAACGGCTTACTTTGCTGGTAAAGGAACACATGCGCATCCATCACCTTGCTTCGGTGAGCAGCGAAATCAGCCGGCGGAGTATTTACCGCTATTTCCGGAAAGTGGAAGAGAAAGGTGTGGATATTTGTTTGCTATCGCTGGCCGATACGCTGGCGACATATGGCATGGGTATTCCACCAGCCCATTGGGAAAGAGAACTGACCATTTGCCGTCAATTGCTGGAAGCCTGGTTTGAAAAACGAGAGGAAGTCGTTGTTCCGCCGCGCCTCTTGAGCGGAGATGACCTGATCAAACGATTTAACCTCTCTCCCGGCCCTCGTCTGGGGAAATTGCTGGAAAATGTGCGGGAAGCTCAGGCGGCCGGTCAGATTCATTCCATTGACGAGGCTCTAAATCTGGTAGAATTACTGCTGAAGGATTATTCTGAAGAAGGAACGGAAAATCATGGAACTGAAAAGCATTGATTTGGCCGTAGAAGAGCATGGTGAGGGAATCCCGCTGGTTTTAATCCATGGTTTTCCTCTAAATCGTCAAATCTGGCAGCCGCTCATTCCTTTGCTGGAAAAGAAGGCGCGATTGATATTGCCCGACCTGCGCGGCTTTGGAGATTCTCCACAAGAATTGGAAGATTATTCGATGCGGTTACTGGCTGCCGATGTGGTGCGCTTGCTCGACCGCTTGAACATTGAAAAAGCCCTGATTGCGGGTCACTCGATGGGTGGCTATGTTGCGCTTGAGTTTGCCCATGCGTATCCGCACCGCCTTAAAGGGCTGGCGCTGGTTGCTTCGCAGGCGGATGAAGATACACCCGAACGCAGACAGGCCCGGCTGATTACCGCGCGCGAGGTGCGCAGCCGGGGCATTCGTTACATCGCCGATGGAATGCCGCCAAAGTTAAGCGCAAAACCAGAGGTTCAAAAAGAATTGCACCGCATCATCTCCACCTGTAGCGTTCAGACGGTTGTAGCGGCTTTGAAGGCGATGGCTGACCGCCGGGATGCAAATGCGTGGCTGCCGGAAATTCAGGTGCCGGTATTAGCCATTGCCGGTACGGAAGACCAGCTGATACCGGTTGAAAAAACCCACTCTTTAATCAAACTGGTCAATAAGGGCTGGGCGGTGGAGATTGCCGATGCCGGTCACATGCCGATGATGGAGGCACCCCAAAAAGTTGCAGAGGCATTGGGCCAGTTAATTTGTGCAGCCAACGGCTGCTAGATGATTATTAGGGGTAAATTTCCGTTAGCATGGGTTCATAGAAGCAACGGCAGCCGTAGGGGCTGGAACAACCCTCGATGGGCAATGACGGCACCTGATCTTTGGGGTAGGTAGCGGCCATTGACTGGCACACGGGACAGGCATCATCATCTACCACAAGGCGAATATCTCGAACGCGCGGGTTTTCCTGTAATTTTTTAAGAGCCACCGCGCTGACGGAGTATTCTCTTAAACTGGCACCGCAGTTCTGGCATTCCAGAGCAGTATCTGGCGACTGTGTATAGCAAAGCGAACAGGTTTGCACAGCATTGCTCCTTGTACAAATTTATCATTTTTTTATCTATCTGAAAAAAGGATGTTGAATTAAACATCCTGTTGAGAATTCAGTTTGAATTTTACTACAAATGCAGGTTTTTCCTTCAAGTTGTTGAAGCCGCAGCAACGTTTGAAGGAATTGGAGGTTTGCTGCGCCTGAGCAGGGTGTTTATGCGGGTAACCAGCATTCCGCTACTGACAGGTTTGATCAGGTAGTCGTCGGCGCCGGCATCCAGTGCTGTGGCGACCATACCGGGATGATCCAGTGCCGAGAGAATGAGGATGGGGACATTGCTGAACTCCCGAATTCGCTTGCAAACCTGCCAGCCGTCCATTTCAGGCATCATCAGGTCAAGAATGACAATATCGGGTTTTTCTTGTTCAGTTTGCTCAACCCCCTCCTGACCCGAGTTAACCGCAATGACATGCGCCGGGATGGTGCGAAGTAGTGTGGAGAGCAATTCTGTCATGGCAGGGTCGTCATCAATGACCAGGATTTTCATGCAAATCTCCTTTGCGTTGAGTACATCCCTATTATCAGCGAACTTTGACCGTTTTATCCTTTCAACCTCTTTACAAATGACGAGGATGATTGACCAGTCAACTAATGCCGACAAACCGATAAAAATGAAAAACTGTGGTAGAATTTCCCGATTAAGGGCTTAAGGCAAATTATCCCCTCATTGGGGTTAAAAATTTTCTGGAGGTTAATACAACATGAAAAAATGGGTATATTTATTCCATGAATTAGATGCTGCCGAAAAATATGTGGGTGGCGATTGGGATGCAGTGCGGGGGCTTTTGGGGGGCAAAGGCGCAAATCTGGCGGATATGACCCGTCTGGGTGTGCCGGTGCCGCCCGGTTTCACTGTCACCACCGAAGCGTGCAATGCTTATCTGGCAGCCGGCGGTAAATTCCCGGAGGGAATGTGGGAGCAGATGCTGGAAGCGCTCAAAGAGGTTGAGCGACAAACCGGCAAGAAGTTCGGCGGCAGTGAAAATCCGCTGCTGGTTTCCTGCCGTTCGGGCGCCAAATTTTCCATGCCGGGCATGATGGATACGGTACTGAATATTGGCCTGAACGATGAAACCGCCCAGGCAATGATTCGGTTGACGAAAAACGAACGCTTTGTGTATGACTCATACCGCCGCTTGATTCAAATGTTCGGTGCGGTGGTGCTGGGTATGCCGGATGAAGCCTTTGAAGATGTTTTGGAAGAGTACAAACGTGAAAAAGGCGCCAGGCTGGATACCGACCTGACTGCCGAGCATTTGAAAGAACTCACCGAAATTTTCAAAGGCGTTGTCCGTAAAGAACTGGGTTTCGATTTTCCGATGGATCCCTTCGAGCAGATGAAGCTGGCCACGGAGGCCGTTTTCAAATCCTGGAACGGCAAACGTGCGGTGGACTATCGCCGCGCTACCAATATCCCCGATGATTTGGGTACGGCGGTTAACATCGTCACGATGGTTTTCGGTAACATGGGAAATGATTCCGGCACCGGTGTGGCTTTTACCCGCAACCCGGCCACCGGTGAAAAGAAATTGTACGGTGATTATCTGCTCAATGCGCAGGGCGAGGATGTGGTAGCCGGGATCCGCAATACCGAAAAAATCGAGAATCTGGAAAAGGACATGCCGGAATGTTATCGCGAATTCCTCCAGATTTGCGATAAACTAGAACGCCATTACCGCGACATGCAGGATATGGAATTCACCATTGAACGCGGTAAGTTGTGGATGTTGCAAACCCGCAACGGAAAACGCACCGCCAAGGCAGCAGTCAAAATCGCGGTGGATATGGCCAATGAAGGCATTATCACTCGTGAAGAAGCTGTCAAGCGGGTAACCCCTGAAAATGTAGATACCCTTCTGCATCCGCAATTTGATGCTGAAACAATCAAAAAAGCCAAAGCCGATGGCCGCTTCTTTGCCAGCGGGGTGAATGCTTCACCGGGTGCGGCAGTTGGGCAGGTTTACTTTGATGCGGATACCGCCGAAAAAATGAATAAAGAATATCATCAGGACGTCATCATGGTTCGTCCTTTCACCAAGCCGGATGATGTTCACGGTATGCTGGCTGCCAAGGGTATTCTCACCAGTGAAGGTGGGGCTACTTCTCATGCGGCGGTGGTTGCCCGTCAATTCGGTGTGCCGTGTGTGGTCGGTGCTGCCAGTGTCCGCATTGACCTTGACAAACGCCAGATGGAAGTGGATGGCAAAGTGGTGAAAGAAGGCGAGTGGATTTCGCTGGACGGCGGTACCGGTGAGGTATTCCTTGGCAAACTGCCCATGTCTTCCCCTTCTCTGGAGGAACAGACCGATTTGATGACCTTGCTGGAATGGGCAGATGAAATTTGTGCCCGCCCCGGCATTCGCAAGAGCGTCAACGGTTCCCCGACCACCGGTTTGCAGGTGTGGGCAAACGCCGACTATCCCAAAGATGCTCAACGCGCCCGTGCTTATGGTGCAAAAGGGATCGGTTTGTGCCGCACCGAGCACATGTTCTTCGAGCCGGAACGTCTTCCCATTGTTCAGCGCATGATTTTGGCCAAGACCTCAGAAGAGCGCAAAGCGGCGCTGGATGAGTTGTTGCCCTTCCAGCGGGCGGATTTTGAAGGTTTGTTTACCGCCATGGATGGATATCCGGTTATTATCCGCCTGATTGACCCGCCGCTGCACGAGTTCCTGCCGGCGGCAAAAGACCTCGAAGAACAAATTATCACCAAGCGCATTGAAGCGCTGGCGGGGTATGTGCTGGGCAAAGGTGAACCGAAGGAAGTTGTGGAACTGGAGCAGGTGCTTAAGGCGGTAGAAGCCATGCACGAAAGCAACCCGATGATGGGTCTGCGCGGCGTTCGCCTGAGCATCGTCATGCCCGAAATTGTCGAAATGCAGGTACGGGCAATCTTTGAAGCAGCAGCCAATGTGACTCTCAAAGGTGTGCATGCCAAGCCGGAAGTGATGATACCGCTCACCGGCCATGTCAACGAGTTGAAGGTCATCCAGCCTCGCCTTGAGGAAATCGCCCGCGAGGTGATGAAGGAAAAAGGTGTCACCTTCCCCTATAAGTTCGGTACGATGATCGAAATCCCGCGCGCTGCAGTTACCGCTGCGGAAATTGCCGAGATCGCCGAATTCTTCTCGTTTGGCACCAACGACCTCACCCAGATGACCTTTGGTTACAGCCGTGATGATGCCGAGCGCAGTTTTCTGGTTACCTACGTGGAAAAAGGTATCCTGCCCAAGAATCCCTTCCAGACTCTGGATCGCGAAGGTGTTGGCCGGTTGATGCAGATTGCCGTGGCAGATGGCCGTAAAACTCGCCCCGAACTGGAAGTGGGTATTTGCGGTGAACATGGCGGTGATCCTGCCTCCATTGAATTCTGCCATCTGGTCGGTAATAACTATGTTTCCTGCTCACCCTTCCGGGTGCCGGTGGCGCGGCTGGCAGCAGCCCATGCTGCATTGAAGCACGCTGCCTAGCGTTTTAGCCGCTAAGATGCTTTAAACTTTTGCGAGTTCTGCTGATTTCAATTCGGCAGAACTCGCAATGATTCGGGGTGGCATCTCCGTTGGGGGAATGGCTGTGAGGGGTGGCTTTGCGGATTTGAAAGGTTGTTTTCGGTCAGGGTTGGTATAATTTTGAATAGGCATCCTTCTTGCACATGGGTGGGTGTGCTACTCTTCAGAGGAGGAAGGAATTGAGCGAAACGACCCAGTTAATCACTCCCCAGGTTGAAACAAAAACAACCGGTAAAGCAGGTTCTCTGACTCATTGGATTGGCTTTGGGACGCTGATTGGAATGGCCATAGCCGGTGTTGGACTGATTCAGGCGGTCTGGCTGCCGATTAGCGTTGCACCCGGAATTTATCCGGGCATTCCCATCACCACGATTATGCTGATTAGTATTGCCGGTATGCTGGTAGTACTGTTGACAGTTTTCAGTATGGGGCGGCTGGTTGGTCGTGAAGCGCCTGATTATTATTTCAGTACACGACTGATAAACCCAATTTTGGGCTTTGCATTCAGCTGGACTTTCCTCATCGGTGGCAGTTTGTTTATCGGTTTCCTTGCCAGTACTTTTGCCCGTCTCATCCTGCCGGATCTGGTCAACATGCTGGGTAATGTGCTGGGGATTTACGATTTGCAAGTTTTTGCACGGGCTTTGCAAAACCCGCAGGTGATGGTGTATCTGGCAAGTGGTTTGATTTTTGTTGCATTTATTTTATCTATTCTTGATCCTCGAACCATTCGAGCCATTCTGGGATGGGGGGCGGGTTTATCGGTTTTAAGCTGGCTGGTGATGTTAGGGCGGTTTGCGGATGTTCCTTCCAACCGGTTTAGCGAATTTTTTGACCGGGTTTTTGGGGCAGGCTCTCATTCACTCCATGTGAACCTTGCTTTCCAATTGGGAATGAAAGCACAGGGTGAAACTTTACCGGTAATCATTACGATTGGTTTAATGATTGGGATGATGGGGTTGTTTGGATTGGGGTTGCCGGTCTGGATGTCCGGTGAATTGCGTACAGACCGGCGCAATCTGGTGCCGGGGGGGTTGCTCGGTCTGGTGATCAGTGGTTTCTTCCTGGTGGCTATTGCCGTACTGGTGGAAAAAGTGGTTTCCTGGCAATTCCTTGCGGCGGAAAGTTTCCTGCGGATGAAAGGTGTTACCGGGGAAGGGGGTGTGGTGCTTCCAATGCCGGTTTCAACCCCTGAGGGCGGCAGCTCTGCCGGTGTGCTGCGTGGAATTGTGCTGCCCTGGCTGCCCTTTTACTATGCCGTCATGCAACCCAGACCGGTCGTGTTATTTTTCATGTCGCTGGTGTGGATTGTGATGTTCGTTTTGACGGTGCAAGTTTACATGGTGGCCCTGAGCCGGGTTTTCAAAGCATGGGCAGGTGATGGTATTATGCCGGAGTGGATGGGGCTGGTGCATGCCCGTCAACACAGCCCCCTGTTTGCATTATTAGGCGTTACAGTGATTGCACTGGTTGTAGTGCTCGACTCGGCTCAGGCAAACTGGATTGGCTCGCATTTCAACTACCCGCTATTTCTGGCTTTTTCGCTTTTACTGCCGGTTCTGGCGATGATTAAAGATCCCCTTTATTTCTCTGCAAAAAGCGAGGAACGTTTATCACGAGGCTGGGTTCGTTTTTCAGGGGGGCTTACTTTATTGCTCTTACTGGCGACGATCATCTTACCCTATGTCTTTCAGGTGAAAATTTTACCGGTTGACTGGCAATCTGGCTTGCTGCTGGTGATTGTATTTCTGAGTGGCGTGTTATGGTTTATTGGCAGGCGAGTTTACTTAAAACAACGCGGCCATGATTTGATGAGCGGATTCCGGCAACGCCGGGAAATTAATCAGTAGTTATCAATCATCCTTCCGGGTAATAGAAAATCCACCCCTCCACATGCTACGAAATGCTGTGAGGGGGTTTTGATTCTGGTATAATCCCTCTGGAATTGTCCAGTTTACTGAAATGAATGACCCGCAGTGGGGTCAGCGGATGATTGAATACATCGAACAAAGGAGGATCTCCAGCCGATGGAGAAGCGAGAATATCTGGCTCTATATCATCAAATGGTCGTAATACGCCGGCTTGAAGAACGCTCGGCGGAATTATATCAACAAGGGAAGATTGGCGGTTTTCTTCATTTATATATTGGGCAGGAAGCAGTGAGCACCGGATTAATCTCGGTGCGTAAACCTGAAGATCGGGTTATCACTGCCTATCGAGATCATGGAGTGGCGATTAATTGCGGTCTTTCTGCCCGGGAGGTCATGGCGGAATTGCTCGGCAAAGTAACCGGCTGCTCGCGCGGCAAAGGCGGTTCGATGCACCTTGCCGATGTAAAAAAGAACTTTTGGGGCGGTCATGCCATTGTGGGCGCTCATTTACCCATTGCTGCCGGTCTGGCATTGGGTGATCATTATCAAAACAATAAAGCCGTCACAGTTTGTATGTTTGGAGATGGCGCAACCAACATCGGCTATTTTCATGAGGCGCTGAACCTTTCCAAAGTTTGGAATTTGCCCGTGTTGTGGGTTTGTGAAAACAATCAATACGGCATGGGCACGGCAGTAGAACGCGCTTCTGCTGTTTCAGAAATTCGCCGTAAAGCGGACGGTTACGGAATGAAAAGCGAAGTTGTGGACGGCATGGATGTAATGAAAGTGCGGGAAGTAGCCGCGCGCTTGTATGACGAAATTCGCAACGGGAGCGGTCCGCAGTTTTTGGAAGTGATTACTTATCGTTTTCGCGGCCATTCCATGGGCGATCCGGAGAGGTATCGTTCTGCGGATGAGGTCAAAACATGGCTGGAAAATGACCCTATTGGAATTTACCATCGTTACTTGCTGGACAATCAAATTGCCAGTGAAGAAGAACTGCAAGAGCAAATTCGTCTGGCTGAGGAAGAAGTGAACGACGCAGTAGAGTTTGCTGAAGCCAGCCCGGAACCAGCGGCGGAAGAACTGTTCAAACATATTTACGTAGAAGGATAACGGGGATAGCACTATGGCACGAATAACCATGCGTGAAGCCATCTCCCAGGCGTTATGGGAGGAAATGGAAAGAGATCCCAGCGTTTTCATTATGGGGGAAGAAGTGGGTGTTTGGGGCGGCACCTATGCTGTGACCAAAGGGTTTTACGATCACTTTGGGCCGGAACGGGTGCGGGATACACCCATCGCAGAAGCGGTCATCGTTGGGGCGGCTATTGGGGCCGCACTGACCGGTTTGCGACCGGTAGCGGAACTGATGACGATCAACTTTGCTTTTTCGGCAATGGATCACATTGTCAATCAGGCGGCAAAATTACATTACATGTTTGGCGGGCAGATGATTCTTCCGCTGGTCATCCGTGCGGTGGGCGGCGGTGGCCGGCAGTTGGGTGCGACACACTCACAAACCCCGGATGCTGTGTTTGCTCACTTTCCCGGTTTGAAGGTGGTTGCTCCGGGTACACCGGCAGATGCCAAAGGGATGCTCAAAGCCGCCATTCGCAGCCAGGACCCCGTGCTGTTCATCGAACATGCTACGCTGTATCAGACCCGCGGTGAAGTGCCGGAAGGAGATTATATTGTTCCGCTGGGTAAATCTACCATTCAGCGCGAAGGCAGGCATGTTACCGTTGTGACCTACTCCAAGATGCTGGAAATATCAACCAAAGCAGCCGATCAATTAGCAAAAGAAGGCATTGAAGTTGAGATTGTGGATTTGCGTTCCCTGCGTCCACTGGATATGGGGCCGGTACTGGAATCCTTCAAAAAGACCAATCGGGCAGTAATTGTGGAAGAAGGCTGGAAGTCATTTGGGGTGGGTGCTGAAGTTGCCAGCCGTATTTATGAAGAGGCCTTTGATTATGTGGATGCTCCCATCAAACGGGTGGCGCAGGCTGAAGTGCCACTGCCCTATAACCGCACGCTGGAACAAATGGCTCTGCCTCAGGTGGAGGATGTGATTAAGGCGGTCAAGGAGGTGTTGTAATGGCTGAAATCATTGCCATGCCCAAGTTGGGCTTTGATATGGCGGAAGGCACGCTGGTGCGCTGGGTGGTTGGCGAGGGTGAGAAAATTGAAAAAGGTCAGGTTCTTGCCGAAATCGAAACCGATAAAGCCACTGTGGAAGTTGAATCCAGCGCGGCGGGTGTGGTATACCGTCATCTGGTCAAGGCAGGGGATATTGTACCGGTCGGAACACCCATTGCCGTGATCGCAGCACCGGGAGAAGAAGTGAAGGACATACCCGGCTTACCCCCTCAGGAAGAAACCAAAACGGCGGCTGCCGAATCCTCTGCCACTTCCCAGCCCTCACTTCCCGTGGAAGAGGTGAAAATTGATACCGGCGAAGAGGATGGCCGTACCAAAGCCTCGCCTCTGGCGCGTCGTATGGCACGGGAGTATGGAATTGACTTGAAAACATTGCAGGGCAGCGGGCCGGGTGGAAGAATTGTCCGGCGCGATATTGAACAGGCCTTGCAAGCAGGGGCCGCCCAACCCTCACCCAGAGTGAAAACTCCGGCAGTAGCGCCAGCCGTTTCAGCGGGGCCGCTTTCACCCGGTTTTCCCGCAGCCGTTGTGGGCGCAGAAGACCAGCGCATTGGGGTGGATAAATTGCGGGCGATTATTGGCAAACGCATGGTCGAATCAAAGACGCAAATCCCGCATTTTTATCTCACTTCGGAAGTGGATATGAATGCGCTGATGGAGTTGCGCAAGCAATTCAACAGTCAGTTGCCGGAGGAACAGAAACTTTCGGTCAATGATTTTATTATCAAAGCCGCTGCATTGGCTTTGCGGCAGTATCCAAATTTGAACGCTTCCTTACAGGGCAATGAAATTGTCCGCCACGGTCATCGGAATATTGGCGTTGCCGTCGCACTGGAAAGCGGTTTGATGACCATTGTCTGCAAGGATGCGGATTACAAATCACTGGGTTTGATTTCTCAGGAAGTCAAGGAAATGGTGGCACGGGCTCGAGCGGGCAGGGTACGTCCGGAGGACATTGAAGGCTCCACCTTTTCCATCAGTAATCTGGGAATGTTCGAGGTAGAGCATTTTGTTGCCATCATCAACCCGCCGGAAGCAGCCATTTTAGCCGTTGGCTCGGTTAAGGAAGTGCCGGTGGTGGAAAACGGTGTTATCAAGGCCGGCCTGCGGATGAAAATGACACTCTCTGCCGATCATCGCATCACCGATGGAGCAGAAGCAGCCAGATTTATGCAGGCGCTGAAGAATTACCTTGAAAAACCGGCCCTGATTTTGCTGTGAAAATCGCAATCGGGACAGGAGTTGACCTGTCCCGATTTAGATTACCAACCGCCACAGAATTTTTGCGGGTACTTTTTCCCTGAGGTAGGGATAACTTTCCAGCAGGCGGGCAATATCGGCGAGATTTTTTGTCTTTTAATTCGGCACCGGTCTGCCTGCTTTTTATTTTCTTTCATAAATCAACCGGTATATGTTCATGATTTCAGCAATTGAGCGGATATACTGCTGAGTTTCTTCGAAGCGGATGACTTCCAGGAACAGATCCGGATCACCACTGGAAAGCTGCGACCAGTAGTAAGTATTTCCCGGCCCGCCGTTGTAGGCGGCCAGCGCCAGATATAAATCTCCGCCGAAATAATCGCGCTGGTTAGCGAGATATTTTGCGCCGAGGCGAATGTTGATTAAAGGATTGTGAAGATCTTCCTCTTGAAAATCAGGATAGCCGAATTGCTCTGCCAGTTCCTGACCGGTTGCCGGCATAATTTGCATCAGACCGCGCGCACCCGCGCTGGAAACCACAAAAGGCTCAAAAAACGATTCCTGGCGAATGATACTGAACAACAGAAGGGGATGAATGCCGGTTTCGTTGGCTTCCTGCATGACAATCTCTTTAAAGTACGGCCCAAAACGCACCACATTGAAAAAGCGAGGGGCATTGAAGGTTTGCAGATTATCCATGCCGGCAAGGTTGAGAATCTGGCGGCTGGCGAAAATTGCCGGGCGGTAGGCGCCGATTTCCAGCATGATATTAAGAAAGGCATACAGAGCGGCGGGGGCGGTAGAAAGTTCTTCTCGCAAACTTTCAAACTGACCGCGGGCATCCTGATAAAGCCCCAATTCCCACAAAGCCATACCCCGAATGTAACGGGGATTTTGAGAAAATTTCGCCGAATCATACAGGTCTGTTTCAGCAGGAATGTTGAAAGTATCGCGCAGCCAGTCTTCAGCACGGGAGCGCTCGGTTTCCCAATCTATTCCGAGATCATAAACCGCCGGAGAGTGGAAAGGAGGTTGATTGTTGAGGAGTTCATTGGCTCTTTCGCTGTAATAACCGGTAGGGTCAAGCGAGGCAGCCTGCTGCCATGAAGCGCGGGCCGATTCTATATCACCTGTCCGTTGTTGAATTTTGCCAATCCACAACAAAGCGGCTGCCTGATCGGTAGTGGAGGTGGAAAGCACTACCTGACGCTGAAAAGCGTTCAAAGCGCGTTCATCTTCGCCAAGGCGGTAATAGGTGATGCCGGCGAGGAACTGGGCGCGCGGACTGATAGAAGCAGCAGGGTATTCTTGCAGCAGGCGTTCCCATGTTTCTGCGGCGCGGGTGAGCCGGTCACTGCGTTCCAGAATGCGGGCTGCACTGAACAGAGCATTGGGCGCTTCGTTCGAAGAGGGGTTTTGAGAAACAAAGGTCAACAGGGTATCGGCGGCGCCCTCGAAATCTTCCTTAAACGCCCATTGCGTATAGGCAATTTCCTGCCAGGCGGTTGAATAGAATGAATCGCCGGCATGGTCGCGAATCAAAGTACGCCATTCTTCGATGGCGGCATCCAGTTCATTGATCTGGCGCAGGGCTAAGGCACGGTAGTGGTGGGCGCTGCCGGCATGATCGGGATTATTGTTGATGTAACCCAACAAAACCTCTGCGGCAAGTGCATATTGTCCGGCATAATAATTGACCAGTCCGCGCTGCAATTGATTGACCGGCTGACCGGCGTTAACCAGTTCAACCAGACCGGAATAAGTGTCGTAATAACTCGGAAAATTGTTTACCGAGTCTTGAAAGCGAGCATAAGCCTGTTCCGGAAAGCCCAATTGCAGGTAAGCCTTACCGGCCAGAAAGTTTGCCTGGGCTTTAATGTACTCGCTGGATGTGCTTTCGTAGGCATCCAGATACTGACGAATGGCCGCTTCCAGATCATTCATTTGTTCATAAGCCTGACCGATGCGGATTTTAAGTCCGCCTGCATCTTGAGTTCCGTAAGCCTGAATGGCATTCTGGAACGAGCGAATCGCCTCTTCGTAGTTACCGGCAGCCATATGGGCTTCGGCCTGTTTTTCTGCCATCAGGTCATCCAGAACGCCCGGTTTGAGGGACATATACATGCCGTAGGCTTCAGCGGCTTTTTCATATTCTCCCAATGCGAAATACGATTCACCCAGAAAGTAATAACCATTCGCAAGAGAGTGATTGGCAGGATGCTCGTTAATCAATGCCAGCACAGTATCAATGACTTGCTGATAATTTTTTTCATAAAAATACGAACGGGCAATTCCCACCAGCGCGGCTGCCTGAATTTCAATATCATTGCTGGAAAGGGCTGCTGAGCGGTATTCCTCGCGGGCGAGTTGGGCATCTCCCGACTGGAGTGCTTCATTACCCTGACTCAGGCGAACCGAAGGCAGAGGAGTAGGGGTAGGAGTGGGCAGAGGGGTAGGGGAGGGTGGAATGGTTTGCTCAACCGCCGGGGTTTGCTGATTTTCGGGTGATTTAGCAGGGGGGGTGAGTGAGATGGGGAGGTTGCAGCCCACCGCGACCAGCATTAAGACAAGTAAGAAACTGCGTATACTTTTCATTGATGGCATACTGACTTATACCGGAAGCTGCCACTCGTGTCAATGTTTGCAGATTGGTTTCGGAGGATTTTCAATGGTATAATCAAACCGCTCCCAAGGGGGAGCAATTTTGATGACCTTTGCCAGCGCTTCGACCGCAGGCTTTAAGGATAATCAATTCTAAAAGGATATCTGATCAGGTATGAGTATTGTTCTGACCGGCTCAATTGCCTATGATTACTTGATGACTTTTCCCGGCTACTTTAAAGATCACATTATGCCGGATCGTTTGGACTCGATCAGCCTTTCGTTTCTGGTTGACCACATGGTTCGACAGCGGGGCGGCATTGCTCCCAACATCGCCTATACAATGGCTTTGCTGGGCGATAAGCCGCTGGTTTTCGGTACGGCCGGTGAAGATTTCGAGGATTATCGTCAATGGCTGGAAAGCCATCATATTGATACGGCGTATATTCGAATCATCCCCGGGGTATTTACCGCCAGTTTCTTTGCCAATACCGATCTTGCCAACAATCAAATCTGCAGTTTTTATACGGGAGCGATGGCCTTTGCGCGAGAGTTGTCGCTGGAAATGCTGAAATCGCGCCCCGAAATGGTGGTAATTTCCCCCAATGATCCTGTGGCGATGGATCGCTATGTGGAAGAATGCAAGCAAATGCAGATTCCCTATGTATATGACCCCAGCCAGCAAATTGCCCGTTCTGATCCTCAGGAATTGCGCCGCGGGGTAGATGGCGCTTACAGTTTGTTTGTCAATGAATACGAGTGGGAATTATTGCAGAAACATACCGGTTTCGGCGCGGATTTCATTCTCCGCCGTGTTCCGCTGGTGGTGATCACCCGCGGAGCAAAGGGTGCTTCAATTTACTGGCAGGGCAGAGAGGTGCGCGTTCCGGCCTTTCCGGTGGAAAAAATTGTTGACCCGACCGGTGTGGGTGATGCTTTCCGGGGCGGTTTTTTGAGGGGCTGGCGGCTGGGTCTGGATTTCGAAATCTGCGGAAAAATGGGTTCACTGGCGGCGGCTTACTGTCTGGAACAAAGGGGTACCCAGTCGCATTCTTTTACAGTGCAGGAATTTGTTGATCGCTTCCGCATTCATTTCGATGATGGCGGCGAACTGGATAAATTACTAACCCATACTTCTGTTTAATTTTTGGATGGAGGATTTGAATGAATAATTTTGATGTCAAGGATTTGAAGCTGGCGGAAGGCGGACGCCGGCGGATTGAATGGGCGGCGCGGGAAATGCCCGTTTTGCGCCAGATTCGCGAACGTTTTGAGAAAGAACGCCCCCTTGCGGGAATACGCATTTCGGCGTGTTTGCATGTAACCACCGAAACAGCAAACCTGATGCAAACACTGCAGGCGGGCGGCGCAGAAGTGGTGCTGACGGCCTCGAACCCGCTTTCCACGCAGGATGATGTGGCGGCTTCGCTGGTATCCCATTCGGAGATCCCTGTGTTTGCCATCAAGGGTGAGAACAACACCGTTTACTACAAGCACATTCACGCCGCACTGGATCACAAACCTCACTTGACGATGGATGACGGCGCCGATTTGGTCAGCGTACTTCACAAAGAACGGCGCGAGTTGCTGCCGAATGTGATTGGCGGGACGGAAGAAACCACCACCGGCGTCATCCGCCTGCGTGCCATGGCGGCCGATGGAGCGCTGGCTTTCCCCATCATTGCAGTCAACGATGCCATGACCAAGCACTTCTTCGATAACCGTTACGGCACCGGCCAATCCACGATTGACGGCATCATCCGCGCGACGAATATCCTGCTGGCCGGTAAAAACTTTGTGGTGGCGGGTTATGGCTGGTGCGGACGCGGCCTGGCAATGCGGGCGCGAGGCATGGGTGCCAATGTCATCGTTACCGAGGTTGACCCGCTCAAAGCACTGGAAGCCGTGATGGATGGTTACCGGGTAATGCCCATGAAAGAAGCCGCCAAAATTGGGGATGTGTTCTGCACGCTGACCGGTGATATCAATGTGATTGACCGCCCCCATTTTGAGGTGATGAAGGATGGTGCGATTATTTCCAATTCCGGTCATTTTAATGTAGAGATCAATATTCCGGCGCTGGAAGAAATGTCCTCATCCAAGCGCCTGGTGCGTCCCTTTGTTGAAGAATATGAGCTGAAAGACGGGCGTCGCATTTATCTTTTAGGCGAGGGGCGTCTGATCAATCTGGCGGCTGCCGAAGGCCACCCGGCAAGCGTGATGGATATGTCGTTTGCCAATCAGGCATTAAGTGTTGAGTATATGGTCAAACATGCCGCAGAACTCAAAAAACAGGTTTATAGTGTTCCCTCGGAAATTGATAACGAAATTGCCCGCCTGAAACTGGCCGCGATGGGCGTTGAAATTGATGTGTTGACCGAGGAGCAATTACGTTACCTTAACTCATGGGAAGAAGGCACCTAGAAAAACAACCGGACCATTTCTCTTGTTGCCGGTCTGATTGAATTTGTGCCTGCGATTTGCGCCTGCCTTGTTGCTTGCCATGCGAGGAATAAGGCGGGTTTTTATATTCCGACAATAATACTACTTGATTTATCCAAATTTGGTTCAATAATCCATATAATGGGTCACTTCGTAGTACAATTTTTTATCATCAAATCGAAGGAAAAAAATTCGATGGCCGATAGAGTGGAACTGACTCAAGAGGAAATTTTACGATACTCCCGCCATTTGCTGATTCCCGAGGTGGGACTGGAAGGGCAGCGCAAGTTAAAAGCCGCCTCGGTGCTGCTGATCGGCAGTGGTGGTTTGGGCTCGCCCATTGCTTTGTATCTGGCTGCAGCCGGTGTTGGGCGGATTGGAATAGTGGATTATGACGTGGTGGACGCTTCAAATCTGCAGCGGCAAATCATTCATGATACCTTGCGCGTTGGGACTTCCAAAGTAGAGTCGGCGCGCAGCCGTCTGACGGCTTTAAACCCCTATATTCACGTGGATACATATAATGAAGTCTTCACCGCTCAAAATGCGGAACGAATTGCTGCTGATTACGATATTCTGGTGGACGGCAGTGATAACTTCCCGACCCGCTACTTGCTGAATGATTTGGGAGTATTGACCGGCAAACCGTTTGTGTATGGTTCAATTTTCCGTTTCGAAGGACAGGTCAGTGTTTTCGATGCGCGTCGTGGGCCGTGTTACCGCTGTTTGTTCCCGGAGCCTCCTCCGCCGGATACGGTACCTTCATGTGCCGATGCCGGCGTGTTTGGTGTTTTACCGGGCACAATTGGTTCCATTCAGGCCACCGAAGTGATTAAGTTGATTTTAGGCATTGGCGACCCCCTGATTGGTAAATTGCTGTTATACGATGCACTGGATATGAATATCCAGATGATTTATTTGCGCAAAAATCCGCGCTGTAAATTGTGCGGTGAAACACCCGAAATTACCCATCTGATTGACTATGAAGCCTTCTGTGGTGTTCCTGCCCGGCAGTCACAGGAAAACGGCCTGGAACATTCGCGGGTGATCGAACCATCTGAACTCCACCAGCGGCTGCAAAGGGGTGATGAGGTGGTGCTGATTGATGTGCGTGATCCTGTGGAGCAGCAGGTTTCGGCGCTGCCCGGGGCGCTGGTCATTCCTCTGGAACGGCTTGGACAACGCATCAAAGACCTTGACCCGGAGCGGGAATATGTGTTGTTCTGCCGTACCGGTGTGCGCTCGGCACGCGGTGTCAGGCAAATGACTGCGGCAGGATTTTCAAAAGTCAAAAATCTCCGTGGCGGTCTGAATGCGTGGGCTGAGGAAGTTGACCCAACGATGTTGAAGTATTGAAAGAGGTTTGTGCGGTATGAAAGATGGCATCAAAGAAAAACCGGTTCTGCTGGCAGTTCTGGCTCATCCTGACGATGAAACCTTTGGCATGGGCGGTACACTGGCCTATTACGCGCGGCGAAATGTGGCCACCCACCTGATTTGCGCAACGCGAGGCGAAGCCGGTGATGTGGATGAGGAATATTTACAGGGTTTTCACTCCATAGCCGAGCGCCGGGAAGCCGAATTGCGCTGTGCAGCCGGCAAACTAGGGCTGACAGGCGTCTACTTTCTTGGGTGGCGCGATTCGGGTATGCCCGGCTCACCCGATAATCAACACCCGCAGGCATTGATTCAACAGCCGCTGGATCGGGTTGCTGGTCAGATTGCCTTGTACATTCGCCGGCTTAAACCGGATGTGCTGATTACATTCGATCCCATCGGCGGCTATCGTCATCCCGATCATATTTATATCCATCAGGCAACCGTTGAAGCGTTTCGGCTGGCTGGTGATGAAAACTGGCAGGATGCAGAAAACCTTACCCCCCATCGCCCGGCTAAATTATATTTTCAGACCATCCCGCGTGGTTTTTTGCGTTTCATCGTCCGATTGCTGCGTTTGTTCGGCAAAGACCCGCGTAAATATGGGCGTAACAGGGATATTGATCTGGTGGCAATCAGTGAAGTGGATTTCCCAACCCATGCAGTAATCAACTACCGCGTGGTGGCGGATATCCGCGATGAAGCCTCGCGCTGCCATGCCAGCCAGGGCGGGGGTTCACTAACCGGCGGCTTGTTTGCTCCATTAAGGCGGATTTTCGCCTCAAAAGAACTGTATATGCAATATTACCCCGAACCAAAAAATGGGCGGGTTGAACGAGACCTGTTTGAAGGCATCGTTCAACTGCCGCCCTTCAAGCGCGAGCCGTAATTTTATATTTTCAGGCTTCGACAGGTTCACCCTCTACGATGGATTGAAACACTAGCCCATCGGGAGATGAGTCCACCAGAATGGTATCGCCCTCTTTGAACTCTCCCGACAGGACTTTGAGCGCGAGAACATCCTGCACCTCACGCTGGATGGTGCGTTTGAGCGGACGTGCGCCGAAGTCCGGATCATAACCCGCCTGAGCCAGGTACTCTTTGGCGGCCGGCGTAACTTCCAGTTTCAAACCGCGCTGCGCCAGCAGGTTTGCCAGCCGGTCCAACTGGATTTCGACGATCTGAACCAGATCCTCGCGGGTGAGCGGGTCGAAGACCACAATCTCATCAATGCGGTTAAGGAACTCCGGCCGGAAATGCGCCTGTAAGATGTGGTTGAGTGTTTCGCGGCCGGGTTTGCCGTGGGCATGGTTGAGCCACAACTCGCTGCCGAGGTTGGAAGTCATGATCACTACCGTATTGCGAAAATCCACCGTGCGGCCCTGACCATCGGTCAAGCGTCCGTCATCCAGTAATTGCAGTAAGACGTTGAACACTTCCGGATGGGCTTTCTCGATTTCATCGAAAAGCACCACGCTGTATGGTTTGCGGCGCACGGCTTCGGTCAATTGACCGCCTTCTTCGTAACCGACATATCCCGGCGGCGCGCCAACGAGGCGGGAAACGGTGTGCTTTTCCTGATACTCGCTCATATCAATGCGGATCATGGCTTTTTCGTCATCGAAGAGGAACTCCGCCAGTGCACGCGCCAGTTCGGTCTTGCCGACCCCGGTCGGGCCGAGGAAAATGAATGACCCAATCGGGCGGTTGGGATCTTGCAAACCTGCCCGGGCACGCCGTACCGCGTTGGAAACAACCCGGATGGCTTCATCCTGCCCGACCACGCGCCGGTGCAGGCGTTCTTCCATGTGGAGCAGTTTTTGCATTTCGCCTTCCATCAGCCGCGAGACGGGGATACCCGTCCAGCGGGAGACGATTTCGGCAATTTCTTCCGCATCCACTTCCTCTTTCAGCAGCGCGCCTTGAGCCTGAATTTCTTTCAGACGATTTTCGGCTTCGCGCAATTGCTGCTCCAGTTCGCGCAGCAGGCCGTAGCGCAGGCGGGCTGCTTTTTCAAGGTCGTTGCGCCGTTCGGCATCTTCCATTTCGATGTGAGCCTGTTCAATTTTTTCCTTCACCGCCCGCAGAGCAGCAATGGCCTGTTTTTCGGTTTGCCAGCGGGTGTGCAGTTCGGCTGCCTGTTCGCGCAAGTCGGCCAGTTCCTGCTCCAGTTTTTCCAGTCGTTCTTTCGAGGCTTTATCCTTTTCTTTTTGCAACGCCTGCCGTTCGATTTCCAATTGCATGATTTGACGATCCACTTCGTCCAGCGCCTGCGGTTTGGAATCAATTTCGGTGCGCAGGCGGGCGGCGGCTTCGTCAATCAGGTCAATGGCCTTATCGGGCAG
This sequence comes from Chloroflexota bacterium, assembly GCA_040754815.1. Taxonomy (GTDB): domain Bacteria; phylum Chloroflexota; class Anaerolineae; order Anaerolineales; family Anaerolineaceae; genus Bellilinea. The sequence continues at coordinate 232,541 of JBFMBX010000001.1, read as the reverse complement.
GTGGCGGTCGGTGATGTAGCGGTGCGAAAGTGTGGCGGCGGCAATGACGGCCGCATCGGTGATGCGGACACCATGATGAACTTCGTAGCGTTGTTTAAGACCGCGCAGAATGCTGATGGTATCCTCCACCGAGGGTTCTTCTACCAGCACGGGTTGGAAGCGGCGTTCCAGCGCGGGGTCTTTTTCGACATGCTTGCGGTACTCGTCAATTGTGGTGGCACCGATCATGTGCAGTTCACCGCGCGCCAGCATGGGTTTGAGCATGTTGCCAGCATCCATAGCGCCTTCGGCAGCGCCTGCCCCAACGACGGTATGCATCTCATCCACGAATAAAATCACTTCCCCTGCGGCACTGGTGATTTCATGCAGAACGGCTTTAAGGCGTTCTTCGAATTCACCGCGATATTTTGCCCCCGCAACCAGCGCCCCCATATCCAGCTGGACGATGCGTTTATGCTTCAAGCCTTCCGGCACATCACCGTTGACGATGCGCTGGGCAAGACCTTCGACAATGGCGGTTTTACCCACCCCGGGGTCGCCGATCAGCGCGGGGTTGTTTTTGGTGCGGCGTGAAAGGATTTGAATCACGCGGCGGATTTCTTCATCACGGCCGATGACCGGGTCGAGTTTGCCCTGACGTGCCATTGCGGTCAGATCGCGGCCGTATTTTTCCAGCGCCTGATAGGTGGCTTCGGGGTTTTGGGAAGTTACCCGCTGCGTACCGCGCACGGAAGCCAGCGCTTTTAGGATTGACTCTTTGGTTACGCCATACTGGCTGAGCCGCCGGCCTTCGATGCTTTCGGTCAATCCCAACAGGATGTGTTCTGTGGATACATAATCATCCTGCATACCTTTGGCGTAGCGTTCGGCGGTGTTAAGCACATCGGCCGCCGGACGGGAAAGTCCAACTTCTCCTCCTGCACCGTAAACCTTTGGGCGTTTTTCCAAATCCTGCATCAGGTCTTGCCGAATGGCCAGAACACTTCCGGCAATGCGGGTGATGACTGCCGGCACAACGCCATCTTCCTGTAGTATCAAAGCCAGTAACAGGTGGGCCGGTTCAATTGCCTGATGGTTGTAATCCTGTGCCAGCCGCTGAGCCTGAAAAATCGCTTCCTGTGCTTTTTGAGTGTATTTTTCTAAATTCATAATTTGCCTCCTTATCGGTGCATCATTACCAATAATTCCATAGGTGATCTATAATGACTGTTCTCATGCTATGAATAAAATGTAAGATTTGTGTCGGTAAAGTATTAGAGAATGTTAAGAAATCGTCTTTGAAAGGTGTTTTTTTGCAAGTATACTTACGGGTGATAATGAGTTCATCATCTTATGATGAAGGCATGGGCGAGATGAAACGCTGTCAGGTGTACTGGCTGGGTGAAGTAGAATATCAACAGGCATGGGATCTGCAGAATAAACTGGCAGAGCAGATCGCCACCGGGTTGCGGCCGCCACTTGTTCTGTTGCTGGAACATCCTCACACCTACACCATCGGGCGGCGCGGCGGCCGCGAGCATATCCTCTGGTCAACAGAGGAAATTCAACGCCGCGGCATTGCCATATTCGAGGTGGATCGCGGCGGCGATATCACCTACCACGGACCGGGGCAACTGGTGGGGTATCCGCTTTTGCCTTTGGCGGCGCCGGGGTGGCAGGGTGAGCGGCTGCCGCAGGCAGATTTTGTGGGTTATGTACGCCGGCTGGAGGATTTAATCATCCGAACGCTGGAATTTTACGGCATCCGGGGTTACCGCCGCGAAGGGTTGACGGGAGTGTGGGTGGAGCGTCCTGCCGGTAATGATCTGATGCCGGTAAAGATTGCTTCCATTGGCGTCAAAGTGGATGCCCGCGGGGTATCACGGCATGGCTTTGCACTTAACGTTCAGCCGGACATGACTTACTGGCAGGGCATCATCCCCTGCGGGCTGGACGGTGTGCAAATGGCTGCCATGGCCGATTGGCTTTCTCCCTGTCCCACGGTAGAAGAGGTGGCGGAGCAGATCGGTTCGCAATTTGAATCTGTTTTTGGCCTGACCGTTGAACGGAAAACTGGTTTTCCGGATGGCTTAAACGGCTGATTTTGCGATTACTCTTACCACCAGCGGGCGGTTGAAAGTTTTCTCGAATGCCTCCACGTGATTTTCCACGCCCCATTGTTCCAGCTGGCAATCCTGATCGGAAAACATCTCCAAAATCACTTCTTTTTTATCGCCGGCGACGAAGCGGGCGCGGTGAACTGCACCGACATGACTGCGATCCAGGCTTTCTGAAAGCCGAAGGATGATGCCTAATACTTTCACCGCAGTTTGAGAGTCTTTATCCAGCGCAGCAAATTCGGGGTCTTTTTTGCTGGGCAGGGCTTTGCGGTGGTGAAGACTGGCCAGCGCCATAATGGCAATTTCTTTCTGGTCAAAGCCGAGCAAATCGGCATTACGAATCAGGTAGTAAGTGTGCATTTGATGATTCTGGTAAGAAAGGAAGGCGCCAATATCGTGCAATAGGGCGGCGTATTCCAGCAATTCCCGTTCCCATCGTCCCAGGTGGTGCAGGCCGATCTGGTAACCCGAATCGTACAATTGCAACGCCAGACGGGCAACATGGCGGGCGTGCGGTTCATCGAAATTGACCGTGCGGGCAAGGTGCAGCACGGAGCGTTCTCTTACGGTCATCTGTCCGAGCATTAAGGACTGGTCGGTGCGGGAAAGGTAGTCAATCAGCAGGCCGTCCCGCAGACCGCGCTCGCTGGCGCGAAAAGAGGGCAGTTTCAATTCCTCCATGATGGTATCTATAATGGCAGCGCCGGCAATGATGATATCTGCCCGCTCGGGATTGATGCCGGGAATGCGGCGGCGTTCTTCTAAATTTGCCTGACAGAGAATTTGAATGACCTCTTTCAATTGAGCGTGAGTAATTTCGTCCTCGCGCTCCAGTTTGCGTTTGAAGAAACGGTGGGCAGCAATTTCGGCAAGGTTGAGGATGGTGCCGGATGATCCATAAACCACATCAATCTTATAGGGTTGAACACGCTGCATGGTGCGAACAATGATATTGCGCACGTAATTTTGGAGCAGGGCGTAACGGATGGGAGAAATGGCTTCCTGCTCATCGGGCAGGAAGAACATCGTCGTTAAACGGATGGCGCCCAGTTTCAGTGAGTCCAGCAGATGGTATTGCTGCTGATCGCCGACGATGATTTCGGTGCTGCCGCCGCCGATATCAATGAATAAGGCTTGCTTCTCGGCCAGATGAACCCCCGAAGCAACGCCCAGATAAATCAGCCGGGCTTCTTCGAGGCCGGAAATCGCCCGTACATCCAGACCTGCTTCATCTTTCAGGCGTTGGATGAACTCAGCGCGGTTGCTGGCTTCGCGAGTCGCCGAAGTGGCAACGGCGATGATTTCTTCTGCCTGTCGTTGACGTGCCAGCTCGGCAAATTTTCGGCAGACCGTGATGGCGCGTTCCATAGCCTCAGGTTGCAGCGTTTGTTCAATGAATTCACCTTCGCCGAGACGGACGACTTCTTTTTGGGCGGTCAACACCTGATAAGTTTTGTTCGGGTTGATGCGCACCAGTAATAAGCGGATGGAGTTTGTGCCGATATCAATGAATCCAACCACACGGCTGCGGGGGGGGATTTCAGGATTCTCCATGCTTCATCTCCTCTGAAAGGTTACTCTCTGCAGCGGTAATTTTTAATTCGGTTAAGATTTCCTCGCTTACGGGCTTGATCCTTGCCCACTGACGCAGATTTTCCCAAAGATTTTCCTCTTTCCATTTCAACCAAGAATGAACAAACTGGTCGTAAAGCGTCTGACGTTCCTGCTGCCGAAACTCGCGGTAATACAACAAACCCGGTAACAAGCGTTTGAAAGGGCGGGCATGCCCAAAATATTCAATGGTGCGCTGCCGCTCTTCCTCGATGAATTGCGGCATATAGGCGATCCACACATCGGCATCGTGAATGGCACCCAGTAAATCCTGACATTGTCGCAGCGATTTGATGTAGGACTTCAATTCATCTTCAAAAAGGGGTGCAAAAAACTCAAGGGTATAGCGTAAATGCTTGCCGGCAATACGCATGGCATGGAGTTCTGCCACGCATTCCGGGCGGGTTACATACGGTTCGAAAGCGAGAAAATCATCGAGCCGCGCATGGATATGTTCCTCAGCCAGTTTGTGAAGAGCCTCATCCTGAATATCCAAACGATTTTTGAAGATTTCAAGAGGGGCAATTTTTTGGGCGATATCCGCGATCACATTATCTTTTTCCAGCCGGCGCACTGCTTTGAGAACGTCCTTTTGCAATGCGCGTCTGCGCTGGCGCTGCCGTAAGAGCAGGCGGCGGACTCCGGCGCGTTCCGGCGGGGTAAGTCTTTTGACCAGTTCGTTCAAATGCTCGATTTGAACATCGGTATCACGGGCGGCTCCCAATGCACGGGTGACAGCGCGGATGCGCTTGCGCCATTCCTCATGGCGACGCGGCGCCAGAAAAGGCCCAAATATCGGCATAGCACTGCGCAGTCGGCGGGTTGCAACCCGCATGCGGTGGACCGCTTCGATATCTTCGGCTTTCTTAACACTCTCAATTTCAGCCACCATTGCATTCAATTGTTGCAAGATGATGGCTGCTCCAAAAATCAGGATATTTTGATTTGCGGGGGTTTTGGGCATGGAAAGCACCTCTGAATGCTGGTTGTAGAAACATTATAGCATTTGGGAAAGGTGGGTGCTAGAAATTGAAACCCCTGTGGAAAATTACCCCAGGGGTTTTCGTATAGAATGAGTTCTGGTTGTGATGTTTCAGACGTTTGCGTCGTCTTCGTCCATGCTGTCAATTTCGAAAAGTTCACCCGTTGCGCTGAAAACCGTTCGTTCACAGATGTTGGTAACTCTATCGGCAAGGCGTTCAAGGTTGTGAATAACCCACAGCATGAGGTTGGTATGATCAATCAGATTGGGGTTGGCGATCATGGCTTCGATGATTTTTCGATAGGCCTGATTGAACAATTCATCCACCTGATCATCTTCTTTGGGGATGGCCAGAGCCTGGATGTGGTTTTCCGAGACAAACGCACCGAGCGCGCGGTGTAACATACTGACGGAAATATCGGCCATTTTCTCGATTTCCTGAATGGGGATATTGGCTTCGCTCTCTCCCAGCCGTGTAACGACTTTGGCAATGCCTTTGGCGTAATCTCCCATTCTTTCCAGTTCGGTGTTGACCTCCAGCATGGCGGTCATTTCACGCAGATCACGCGCCATGGGCTGCTGGGTGGCCATCAAAGTGATGATGGCATTTTCAATGGCAAAGCGTTTCTCGTTGATGGTCTGATCGGCCTCGAAAATTTCATGGGCAAGATGAATATCACGATTCTTCAATGCCTGAACCGCCGAGAGGGTAGCCTGTTCCACCATGCTGCCGAGGATGAGAATTTCATCCCGGATGTGGTTGATTTGTCGAATTAAAGTGTCGCGTGGCATGGTTAAGCCTTTCCTTATAGGATTTAGCCGAAGCGGCCGGTAATGTAATCTTCGGTGCGTTTATCTTTCGGGCGGGTGAAGATGATATCGGTTCGGTCGAACTCGATTACCGTACCGGAGCGTTCTCCCTCTCCGGTCAACATCATCATGGCTGTGTAATCGGAAACGCGGGCGGCTTCCTGCATGTTGTGAGTTACGATAACAATTGTATAATTTTCTTTCAATTCGCGCATCAAATCTTCGATCTTAAGTGTAGCGATGGGATCCAGCGCTGAAGCCGGCTCATCCATGAGAATCACTTCCGGCTTTATGGCAATGGCACGAGCAATGCAAAGACGCTGCTGTTGCCCGCCGGAGAGAGAAAGTCCGCTCTGATCCAGCTTATCTTTGACTTCATCCCACAGTGCGGCGCCGCGCAAAGCCTGTTCTACCAGATCATCCAGTTCGGATTTAGAACCGCGAAAACCGTTGATTTTTAATCCCCAGGCGATGTTGTCATAAATGGACTTGGGGAAGGGATTGGGTTTTTGAAAGACCATGCCAATTCGCCGGCGGACTTCAACCGGGTCAATAGAAGGGTCGTTTATATCCTCGCCGTTAAATAGGATTTTCCCTTCTGAACGGGCGGTTGGCACCAGTTCGTTCATGCGATTGAAAGAACGCAGCAGGGTTGATTTTCCGCAGCCGGAGGGGCCGATGATGGCGGTGATTTGATTGCGAAAGACTTTGAAATTGACATCCTTGATGGCCAAAAAGTCTCCGTAGTAAATATTCAGGTTTTGAGTTTCCAGTACGATGTTGTGGTTGTTGTCCATTTGAGTTTTCTGCTCCAAATCCATCTTACCAGCGAATGATCAGGCGGTTACGCAGCCAGATAGCCAGAGCATTCATGGAAAGCAGCACGACCAACAATATTATAATGCCTGCGGCTGCTAAACCATGAAAATCCGGCTGAGGTAACGAAACCCAGTTGAAAATTTGAATGGGCAAGACGGTAAAAATATCAAACGGTCCTTTGGGGTCGAAAGCGATGTAAGTCAATGCACCGATGGTAATGAGAGGGGCGGTTTCACCAATGGCGCGGGACATGGCCAGAATTACACCGGTGAGAATTGCCGGTGCAGAATAGACCAGAACGTGATCGCGCGAAACTTCCCAATCGGTTGCTCCAAGTGCAAGGGCAGCATGTCGAACGGAACGCGGCACGGCGCGAATTGCCTCACGGGTAGTCACAATGATGATGGGAAGAACCAGCAGTGCCATGGTCATTGCACCGGCTATGAGCGTTCTTCCCAGACCCAATTGCCGCACAAAAAGACCCAGCCCCAACAAGCCGTAGATAATTGAGGGCACCCCTGCCAGATTAGCCACATTAATTTCGATGAAACGGGTGATCCGATTCTGCGGCGCAAATTCTTCAAGATAAACACCCGCCCCCACACCGGCGGGAATGGCCATTAGCGCCGTTAAAAACATCAACCAGATTGAGCCTTGCAAGGCGGAGCGCAAGCCTGCTTTTTCAGGAAAACGCGAGGGAAACTCGGTGAATAATCGGGTGCTCAGCCATGGTAACCCATCCAAAAATACGTCAATCAGCAGGGTCAGCAGCATGGCGATTCCCAATAGAATGGCAAAAAAGGCAAGAATTTCAAAAACCTTTCCTTTAAGTTTGCGTAAGGAAAGATCACGTTCAAAGGTTGCATCTCTGAGGGCGGTAAGTGTGCTCATTCGTATTTCTCCCTGAAGCGCCGGGTTATGAAGTAACTGATGATGTTCATGACCAGCGTCATGACAAACAACAACATACCAACGGCAAAGATGGTTTTGTAAGCAATACTCTGGTGAGGAGTATCTCCCAGACTGACCTGAACGATGTAGGCGGTCATGGTTTCAATTGATTCGAGGGGATTGAGAGTCAGTTTGGGCTGCTGGCCGGCAGCAATGGCAACGATCATGGTTTCGCCAATTGCCCGCGAAACGGCCAGAATGAACGCAGCGGCCACTCCCGAAAGAGCAGCGGGGACAACGACCTGAGTTGCGGTTTCGAATTTTGTTGCGCCCATTGCATAGGCGGCCTCGCGCAGGGAGCGTGGCACGGCGGAGAGGGCATCTTCGGATACCGAAGCCATGAGAGGCAGTATCATAAATCCAATGGCGATTGAGGCGCTGGCGCCGTTGAAAATTTGAGTTTGGGGAAAGAGATCGCGTAATAGTGGGGTGATGAACAGGAGCGCAAAATAGCCATATACAACCGTGGGAATACCCGCAAGCACTTCAAGAGCCGGTTTAAGGATTTTTCGTGCCCGGGGTGAGGCATATTCACTGAGAAAAATGGCTGCCAGCAGGCCTAAGGGTACTGCAACCAGCATGGCTCCCGCGGCTACCAGCAGTGTGCCGTTTACCAACGGTAAGACACCAAACCGTTTGGAAGCAAAGAGAGGCGTCCAGCGGGTGTCCGTAAAAAATTCGATGACGGAAACTTCTTGAAAGAATAAAACAGTTTCTTTCAACAACTCGTAAATTATCCCAAAGGTAGTCGCCACGGATACAAAGGCAAAAATAAAGGTTAAACCCCGAACGAATATTCGTTCGCGGTTCCGTCGGGTGTGATTGGTGGTAGAAGAATGGATAGCGGTAGTCATTTGAGATACCTCTTTACAAGGGGAATGGGACGACCTGATTCGTCCCATTCCCACATGGTTATTTGAGTTGAATTACTCTTTAGCGAGCAAATCGGCTAATGAAACACCCACTGTTGAACCCTGTCCTTCGAAGATCGAACCGGTCTTGCGCTCGTCGTAGCGTTTCTGAGCCAGTTGATAAATTTCTTCTGTTAGAGGAACATAACCCACTTCGGCGGAAAGTTGAGCTGCGTTCTTCAGATAAAACTCAATGAAGAGGCTGATTTCATCTTTCTCATCCACCCGGGCGCGATTGACGTAGATGAAGAGCGGGCGGGAAAGAGGCTGGTAAGTGCCCTCTGAAACGGTGGTGGTGTCGGGCAGCACACAGTTGCCATCACCATTATCAATGGCAACCAGTTTGAGCTTGTCTTTGTTCTCTTCGTAATAAGCCAGACCGAAGAAACCGAGCGCGTTGGGGTCACCGGCAATACCCTGCACCAGAACGTTGTCATCTTCGCTGGGCAGGAAGTCACCGCGGCTGGATCCTTCTTCACCCACGATGGCTTCGGTGAAGTAGTCGTAGGTACCGGAATCGGTGCCAGCGCCGTAGAGTGTCAGCGGCTGATCGGGGAAACCTTCGCGTACCTGGCTCCAGTTGGTAATGACGCCTTCGGCTGCGGGTTCCCAGATCTTTTTCAATTCTTCCACGGTCAGGCATTCCGCAAAAGTATTGGCGGGGTTAACCAGTACGGCAAGGCCATCAAATGCAACGGGAAGTTCGATGTATTCAATGCCATTCTGCTGGCATACTTCTACCTCTGAGGGTTTAATCGGACGGGAAGCATCGGAGATATCCGTTTCACCGGCGCAGAACTTCTTGAAACCACCGCCCGTACCGGAAATACCTACCGGCACGCGCACTTGCGGGTATTGAGCCTGGAATTCCTCGGCCACCGCCTGAGTGATTGGAGCAACCGTACTGGAACCATCTACCAGAATGGTGCCTTCTACCGGGCCCGGAGTGGGGGTAATGACTTTTTCGACTTCCACAACCTGAGTTTGAATGACGGTTTCAACCGTAACCTGCGGCTGAGCCGGTTTGGAAGTGGGGGTTGCTGTGGGGGCACAGGCTGACAAAATCAGCCCTAAAACAACCAGCACAAAAAAGAGGGGGCGAACTTTTCCGTACATGTATTTCTCTCCTTATGAAGGTGAATATTGTGAATTGCTCTCTCATCTTATCAGGTGGTGTTTAAGACCTCTCAATGAAGGTGTTAAAGACTGGTTAAATTAAATTTAACTAATTGATTTTTTGCCTTACCGAATTGTGAGTTGAGGTGATTTTTTTAGAAATGCTTTTTCAAGGATTGAAAAGAATTTTTATAAAGAATGTAGCGAGGGTGTTAAACAAAAAATCTATATAATTGATTTGGGACTTGATTTCATGACCGAAAGAACATATTTGGCTTATCAAAATATCCTGCGAAAAGCCTTTCCTTCGTTATTGGAGGATGAGCTCAAAACGATGCTCTTCGCGGGAAGCATTAAAACCTGTCCGCAAGGTACCAAACTGACTATCGAAGGGGCTTACGAAACGACCTTTTATATATTGCTGGACGGTGAAGTTCAAGTCAGCAAGAAATTTAACGAAAACGAAGATCGCATTTTAAAATATCTTTACCCCGGCGATTTTTTCGGTGAAATGGCCATCATTCACGATGCTCCCCGCGCTGCCACCATTACCGCGCTCACCGATGTGGAAGTATTGGAAATGGAGCGGGAGGCTTTTGTGAATCTCCTGCAAACTAACAGCCGTCTTTTGCTGGCTATGGTGCGCGAGGTAAGCCGCCGCCTGAGGGAGAATGATGAAATTGCGATAGCCGATTTACGGAAAAAGGCTGCCGAGTTAAGTGAAGCCTACCAGCGGCTTTCGCAGCAAGATGCTGCCCGCCGTCAGTTTTTGACAACCATTGCTCATGAATTGCGAACCCCGTTGATGGCTGCAAACGGGTTTATGCAGATGATCCTGACCGGGAAACTACAGGGAGAGGCGCTGCAAACCGCACTGCAAACCGTTGCCCGAAATCTGCGCGAGATTACATCGCTGACCAACGATATCCTTTTTTTGCAGGAGATGGAGCTGATACTGCCGGAATTTCAGGAAACGGATTTAAGCCAGATCATTCTGGAAGTGGTTGAATCCTACCGGCAGGCAGCCCAGCAGCAGGGGGTTGTGCTGGATGTTAAACTGGCGCCGGAAATGATTCCGGTGCGGGGTGATGCAAAAAGCCTCAGTCGAGCTTTGGCGGCGGTGCTGGATAATGCCATCAAGTTCAGTCCACAGGGAGGTGAAGTGCAGGTGAGCCTGAAATTGGCCGGCGACTTTGCCGAAATTGAAGTCAAAGATCGGGGTGTTGGCATACCCGCCGAAGCACTGCCGTTTATCTTCGACCGCTTTTTTCACCTCGATGAGGTCAACGGTCATCTGTTCCGCGGAGCAGGTTTGGGACTTTCCATAGCCCGGCAGGTAATCGAACAGCATGGCGGTGAAATCGCCGTGCAAAGCCGGTTGGGAGAAGGCAGTATTTTTACCCTGCGGTTAAAGCGGTCTTAAGCACTGCGCCGGGCTTTGACTTTGGGCCCCTGCGGCGTATCCATCACCTCATAACCGGCAGCGGTGATTTGGTTGCGAAGGTTGTCGGCATCCTGCCAGCGTTTTTCGGCGCGCGCCTGCTGGCGAAGTTCTACCAGCCTCAAAATCTCTTCGGGGATTACTTCCTCTGGTGGCTGCCAGCTGGCTAAACCCAACCCCAAAACGCGGTCAAACTCTAATAAGGTGGCTTTCTTCACTCCGCCGGGGAGATCGGAACGCACCAATTCCCAGGTCAATGCCATGGCGCGCGGCATATTCAAATCATCATTGATTTCGGCAAGGAACTTTTGCAGATATGTTTGATCTGCGATGGTTGCTTCACCCCAGTCATAGAATGCATTGCGCAGGCGGTCGAGGGCTTTGGCTGCCCCATCCAGCCCTTCCCAGGTGAAATTCAATTTTTGACGGTAAATTGCGTTCAGGCAGAACATTCGGTAAGCAAGTGGATCGTAACCCTCTTCAATGAGTGTTTCAACTCGCAGGAATTTACCACTGGATTTTGACATTTTGACGCCTTCATCCAGATGCAAGAAGTAACCGTGCAGCCAGAAGTTCGCCAGGCGCGTGCCAAAGCAGGCCTCGGTTTGGGCAATCTCGTTAGTGTGATGTACGGTAATGTGATCCTCTCCGCCGCAGTGGATATCAAAGAACGGGCCGAGGTACTTGGCAGACATGGCCGAGCATTCGATGTGCCAGCCGGGAAAACCAACCCCCCATGGGCTGTCCCATTCCATCTGCCGTTTCTGATCTTTAGGGCTGAATTTCCACAGCGCAAAATCGGTAGAATGTCGTTTTTCACCCATTTCGATGCGCGCACCGGCCTGTAAGCCTTCGATATCCAGCCTTCCCAGATACCCATAGGAGGGCAGTTTGCTGGTATCAAAATAAATCCCATCGGAGGTGCGGTAGGTAAATCCCTTTTCTTCAATGCAACGGATGAAGTCAATTTGCTCTTGAATGTGATCGGTGGCGCGGCACCAGATGGTCGGCTCAAGGATATTCAGACGCTTGAGGTCTTTGCGGAATTCTTCGGTGTAGTATTCGGCGATTTCCCAGGCGGATTTGCCGGTGCGCCGCGCTCCGGCTTCCATTTTATCTTCGCCGGTGTCGGCATCGGAGGTAAGGTGGCCGACATCGGTAATGTTCATGACGTGCTTAACGGTGTAACCGTTAAACAGTAAAACCCGTTTGAGAATGTCTTCGAAGATGTAGGTGCGTAAATTGCCGATATGGGCATAATCGTAAACGGTTGGGCCGCAGGTGTAGATGCCCACTTCCGGCGGGTTAAGCGGTTGAAATTCGCGCAGACTGCGGGTGTAGGTATCGTATAAAATGAGAGGAGTCATCGTTTGCTTTTCTCTTTTTGCGGATTTTTACTTATCCATATTTTACTCGATGGTCAGCAAAATGATTCCACCAACCGTCAGCAGCATACCGGCAATGGTTTTCAGGGTGAGTGGTTCACCCCCAAAAATCAGCCCCATCAGGGCGCCAAATAACGGCGAAGTGAAGGCAATCGGCATCACGCGGGTTAACGGCGCCCCTTTGATGGCGGTGTAAAAACACAACATGCCGGCTGCACCGGCGACAATACCTCCGCCGATGACCATGTAAAGAAGGGCTTTACTGCCGGCCAGCGGGACGGTCTTCCACTGAGGATAGGATGCAATTGCCAGAAGAATGAATGCAACCAGAGTGCGCAGGGTGATGCCCATGGTGGGTGAAAGATTGCCGAGGTGCAATCCTTTCTTTTCGAAATAGCCACCCACTCCCCAGCAAACGGCTGCCAGCAATGCAAACAGTTGTGGTTTCATCGGATTTTCTCCCCTTCCGGCTTAAAGGTAAAGTACTGTTCATAGTTAATTTGCCAGCCAAGGGGTAAGAACTCGCCGGTGGCGGGGTTTTGTTGATACTTACCCCTGTATTGGCCGTTTAGGATAGCCTGCAAGGCATCCATCAGGCGGTCAATGTCGCTGGTCGTATTGTAGAGACCAAAGGAGATACGTACCAAACCGGGGGCGTTGCGCCGGTCACCGCTGATCATTTGCCGGCGGATGTGCTCGGCTTCCATTTCGGTGAATCCGAGCAGGTGAAGCAGGTAAGGATGCGCGCAGAAACAGCCATTGCGCACCCCGATGCCGTATTCATAACCGAGAATGGCGGCAACCAGAAAGTGAGACAGACCGGGCAGGTTTATGGGGATTACACCGAGGCGGTGTGCGGCGGTTTCCGGCCGATCATCTCCGAATATCTGAACACTGCTGAGAGATTTCAACTGCCGCAGAGCGTAAGCGGTCAGTTCGGCCTCGTGAGCAGCCACCACATCCATGCCGATTTGCTCCAGCTGTGCTGCGGCGGCTGCCATTGCTACCGCGCCAACCGTGTTGGGGCTGCCGGCTTCTTCTCTTTCCGGCGGTGCCGACCAGACCACCTGCCGGGTGGTTACAATTTCCACCTGTCCTCCGCCCCGTAAATCGGGGTCACCCTGTTCAAAAGTGTCGCGTCTGCCAATGAGAGCGCCGCTGCCAAATGGTGCATACATTTTATGAGCCGAGAGGGCAATATAATCCAGATGAGCGGGGTCATCCAGAGGCAGCATGTTCACCTTACGGTGCGGTGCCAGTTGAGCGCAATCCACCATAATTTGAGCGCCGGCATTATGGGCTTTTTCGGCCAGGCGATGGATTGGATTGATGTAACCGGTCACATTACTTGCTCCGCTGATGGCAACCAGAGCAACTCGACCGCGATACATTTTCAAAAGTTCATCGTAATGATCCTCGTCCAGTCGTCCATCCGGCAGCAGGCGGATGTGTTCCACCGACGCGACTGCCCTCCACGGCAGGTCGTTGGAGTGGTGTTCCATTTGACTGATCAGAACGATATTCCGGTTGGGGCTGAATGGAAAACGGCGGGCAAGTTTATTGATTGCTTCGGTGGTGTTTTTTCCAAAAATGCAGATATGAGTTTGCGGGTTTGCGCCAACGAAGTGAAGAATCGTTTCCTGCGCGGCTTCATAGGCATGGGTGGAAAGCTGACTTTTAAAGCCTGTGCCGCGGTGGACGCTGGAGTAATACGGCAAAAAGTGGTTGATGGTTTCCTGCACATGGAGAAAAGGGGGTGTTGATGCGGCGTTATCGAGATTAACATAAGGGAGGGATTCACCGCTTAACACCGGCACCGGCGTAGCGGTGTCGCAGAAAAGGGTGCGAAAATCAAAATGGTTCGTTTTCATAGCCTCCTCAGAGAAATGAAAAGTTAACAGTTTTGTCAAACCACTTGCAAAATGGGAAGAAAAACGCTATACTAGTGGTAGTTTATGGTAGAAAGTGGGTTAAGGTGGTAGGAAGCGCCGGAAGCAACCGGCGTTCCGCTATTAAAAGGAGAAGTCGAACAAATGTTCTTGGGTCAGTATGAGCACTCCATTGATGAAAAGGGTCGGATGGTGATACCCAGCCGCTACCGTGACCTGCTGGAACTGGGTGGTGCTTATGTGACGCTTGGATTTGATCAAAATTTGATGGTGATGACGGCTTCCTCCTTTAAAGAAATTGCGGAAAACACCCGCAAGGTCAGCCTGACCGATGAAGATGCCCGCGACCTGAAACGCTGGATTTTTTCCAACGCAGTGTGGGTCGAGGTGGATCGCATCGGCCGGGTTCTCATTCCGCAGCATTTGCGCGATAAAGCCCGTCTTTACAATGCTGTGGTGGTCGTCGGAGCAGGAGATTATTTTGAAATCTGGGCGGCGGAATTGTGGAACCAGCGGGTCAAGCAAATCGAAGACTCCGAACAGGCGGCAAAACGATTTTCATCATTTGATATCCGCCTGTAATGGGTGAAGAGCGAATGCCGGCACTCGAGCCAGTTCCTCATCACCAACCTGTACTTTACCATGAAATTATACACGCTTTAAGGCCGCATAGCCCGGGAAAATACATTGATGCTACGGTCGGTGCCGGGGGGCACGCCTGGGGGATACTGGAAGCAAGCGCGCCGGATGGGCAGCTTTTAGCGCTGGACAGAGACCCACAGGCGCTGGCAATTGCGAGCCAGCGCCTGTCTGTATATCAGAAACGGGTAACCCTGGTGCATGCTTCTTACACCCGCTTGCGGGAGGAGGCAAACCGCCTTGGCTGGCAACAGGTGGATGGCATTTTATTCGATCTGGGCGTTTCTTCCATGCAGTTAGATCAGGCGGAACGCGGGTTTTCCTTTTTAGCAGAAGGAAAACTGGATATGCGCTTTGACCCAGATCAGGGGATCAGCGCTGCCGACCTGATTAATTCCCTGAGCGAGGATGAATTGACCGAAATCCTCTGGCGGTACGGCGAGGAGCGTCATGCCCGCCGGATTGCGCGGGCAATATGCCGCTCTCGCCCATTCCACACGACCCTGCAACTGGCCCGGCTGATAGAAACGGTGGCGGGCGGAAAACAACAACGCATTCATCCGGCGACGCGGACTTTTCAGGCGCTGCGTATCGCCGTGAATGACGAGTTGAACGCCATTGAACGGGCTTTACCTGCGGCTGTTGAAATGCTGGCAAGCGGCGGAAGACTGGCAGTGATTTCGTTCCATTCTCTGGAAGATCGAATCGTCAAGCAGTTCTTCCGCCGGGAAAGCCGCGATTGTATCTGCCCGCCGGATCAACCGGTTTGCACCTGCGGCCACCGCGCCACCCTGCGGGAGATCACCCGCAAACCCATTCTCCCTTCCCCACAGGAGGTTGAAAGCAACCCTCGAGCCCGAAGCGCAAAGTTGCGGATTGCCGAAAAAATCTGAACTGGCATGACAATTGCATTCTTTTCACCACAGGAATCTACCACTGATAAGTACGGAGTAACAAAACAGATGAATCAGCGAATAATCCAGGCCTATCGTCAAGCCCCATGGCGCGTTCAGCTCCAATGGATTGGTTTGTTTTTGCTGGTGCTGGTGGCAGGAATGCTGATTGCCGGTGTATATTTATTCGTCAGCGGAAAGGCAGCCGAAACCGGTGCGCGCATTAAAGATCTGGAACTGGAGCGGGAGGGGTTGACCATCCGCATTGCGGATTTACGCACCCAGCTGGCTCTGTTGAATTCCTCGCAAGTCATGCTGAAACGAGCCGAGGAACTCGGCTACCGGCCAGTGAGAAGGGAAGACCTCGTTTATCTGCCCGTGGAGGGGGTGCCGACTCGGGAGTTTGTATTTTTGGCACCGCCGCCAGTTTCTCTGCAACGTGAGAACAAACTTTTACGGCCGGCTTATACACAGTCGTTATGGGATTTGCTATACCAATCCGCTTATCAATTCATGAATACCAGAGGGGGGGAGCAGTAATGAACGGCGGTATTGGACGGATGCGATTTATCGGCGTGGTGTTCATGCTTTTGAGCACGGCAATTGTCTATCAAATGATCCGTATTCAAAATAGCGAACATTCCCGCCAGTTAGTGGAAATGTTTGCAGAAACCTACAATCAGCAGGTGCGGGTTATCATCCCGGAACGGGGCAATATTTATGACCGTTGGGGGAATTTACTGGCGGGAAATAAAGAAGTGTACGAAGTTGGGATAGCCCCGCCTCAGGTGACCAATCCGGAAACAGTGGCCAGAGATTTAGCCGCCGCGCTGGATGTGGATTATTATGATACACTTCGCAAAGCGGAATCTTTTCTAAAAGAAGGCAACGAACGCTATGAGGTAATCAAGGATTTCGTGCCGGCAGAACAGGTGCGCCTGCTGGAAGAAAAGGTTAAAGAATATGCCGGGGCGGAAAAACCCCGCAAAGGTGCTCCGCCTTCGTTAAATGGTGTGTACTGGCGACCGCATCTGATTCGCAGTTACCCCGAAAACGAACTGGCTGCAAATGTGCTCGGTTTTTATAGTTTTCTGGACCGTTGGAATGGCAGGGGTATGCTGGGGCTGGAAGAGCAGTATAATTACCTGCTTGCTGGCAACAAACAGCAGGTTGTACTGCCCATGAATCCAACCGAGATACAGGAAATCCCTGAGATCCCGCCCGGTGCGAGTCTGATCACTTCGCTGGACCGGGACATTCAGGCGGCCATGGAACGAATAATTGATCAGGCTGTTGAGGATAACGGCGCCGATTCCGGTACTTTAGTGGTAATGAACCCTAAAACGGGTGAAATTCTGGCAATGGCAACCACACCGCATTTCAACCCAAACGAATACTGGCGGTATGATGAGATTTTCCCCGTTGGCAGTTACTTCAACCGGGCAATCAGCCAGTTGTATGAACCCGGCTCGGTTTTCAAGGTGCTGACCATGGCAGCAGCACTGGATGCCGGGGCTGTGAAACCCGATACACCTTTTATGGATGTTGGCGCCATCGAAATCGGCGGCATCTGGATTTATAACTGGGACCGCGGTGCATGGGGGCCGCAGGACATGACCGGTTGTATGCAGCATTCGTTGAATGTCTGTCTGGCGTGGGTTGCGCAGGAACTCGGTCCGACCCAGTTTTACAAATATTTGCAGGATTTTGGCATCGGGCGCCATACCGGTATTGATCTGGCCGGGGAGCAGGTTTATCCATTGAGCTTGCCGGGAGATTCCAACTGGTATCCGGTCAATCTGGGTACCAATTCATTTGGGCAGGGTGTTGCTGTCACGCCGATTCAAATGATCACCGCCATTGCCGCTATGGCAAACGATGGAAAAATGATGGCACCTCACGTGGTCAGCGCTTATATTCAGGACGGTGTTCAATATCCGGTCAATCCCCGTGTGATTCGGCAGGTGGTAAAACCGGAAACAGCGCGGACGATCTCGGAAATGCTGGCCGTTTCATTGGAGAACGAGGCTTCGAGCGCACTGGTGGAGGGTTACCGCGTGGCGGGTAAAACCGGAACAGCGGAAATTCCCGGCCCGGAAGGCTATACCAATCAGACCAATGCTTCTTTTGTGGGCTGGGGACCGGTGGATGACCCGCGCTTTATTGTGTATGTATGGCTGGAAAAGCCAACCAGTTCTCCATGGGGTTCGGTGGTGGCGGCGCCCGTTTTCAAACAAGCCGTAGAAGAATTGGTGGTGTTAATGAAAATACCACCCGACGATGTCAGGCAGCAAATTGCAAGTCCATGAGGTAAGGAGTTGATGTTAACACTGGCGGATGTGTTGGAAGCCCTGAGTGGCGTAAGACCCCAATCTGCCTCGCTGGTCATCAGTGAGGCCGCCATTGATTCTCGCCAGTTGATTCCCGGTTCGCTCTTTGTGGCACTCAAAGGTGAGCGCAGTGATGGTCATCAGTACCTTCGGGCCGCTTTTGAAGCCGGCGCGCATGTTGCGTTGATTCAAAAGGATGTGGAAATTGACCGGCCGGTGCTGGATTTACGAAACTTTGACCCTGCCGGCAGTTTAGAAGTGCCCGAAACGCCGTTCTGCATTCGTGTAGAAGATACCCTTCAGGGTTTGCAAAAACTGGCCGGTTACTGGCGGAAGAAACATGATTTGCATGTAATTGGTATCACCGGTTCAATTGGCAAAACGACCACCAAAGAACTCATTGCCGAGGTTTTAGCTCAGCGTTTCCGCGTTTTGAAAACGCAGGGAAATTTGAACAACGAGATCGGCTTGCCGCTCACCTTGCTGCGCCTGACCTCCGCACATCAGGCGGCGGTGCTGGAGATGGGCTTTTATGTGCCGGGAGAGATTGCTTTGCTGTGTGATATTGCCCGCCCGCAAATCGGTGTCATCACCGGCGTTGGCACGGTTCACGCTGAAAGAGCCGGCTCGCAGGAAGTGATTGCAAAAGGGAAATCCGAACTGGTGCAGGCATTGCCCGCCGCTCCTCATGGAGTTGCCGTATTGAATTGGGATGACCCGTGGGTGCGCTGGATGGCTGACAAGACGCAGGCGCAAGTATTTACGTATGGGCTTGATCCAAAGGCGGATCTTTGGGCAGACCAGATTGAAGGGTTGGGACTGAAGGGTATCCGATTTCGCCTGCATTTTCAAAGTGAGGTGATTCATCTGCGGGTGCCGATTATCGGGCGGCATTCGGTGCATACCATTTTGCGCGCTGTGGCGGTTGGATTGATCACGGGAATGGGGTGGCAGGAAATAATCTATGCGTTGCAGCACAGTCAGATGCAATTACGCATGATCACGGTGCATTTGAAAAACGGAGCCATGCTGCTGGACGACTCGTACAATGCGGCGCCGGAATCTACTCTGGCTGCGCTCAATCTGCTTTCCGAAATGAAAGGTAGAAAAATTGCCGTTCTGGGTGATATGCTTGAACTGGGAATTTATGAACGAGAAGGCCACGAAAGAGTGGGGGTGCGGGCAGCCGAGGTGGCTGATCAGTTAATCACTGTTGGAAATCTGGCGTGCATGATTGCTGAGGCGGCACAAAATTCCGGCATGAAAGCGGAGAAAATTCACCTGACTAAAGGGGTTGAGGAGGCAACCAACTTGCTGCGTGAAATGCTGCGAGATGGGGATGTTGCGTTGATAAAAGGTTCACACGGCTTGCGGATGGACCGCATTGTAGCCGCATTGGAGGAAAATTTATGAGAGAAACATCCCTTGCGCTTGCTTTGAGCGGATTGAGTTTTATGCTGGCGATCATTTGGGGTTCGCCGCTTATCCGCGTGCTGCGCCATTTTCGAATTGGAAAAATTATTCGGGTCGAAGAACCGGACCGGCATTTTACCAAAATGGGTACCCCCACCATGGGCGGGATGATGATTTTGATGCCGGTTATCCTGCTGACCATTCTGCTCAATGCTGCTTCTCTGATTGGCGTAACCGTGTTGGGGCGGTCGGTGCTGCTGCCTTTGCTGGTGCTGGTTTGTTATGCCATATTGGGCGCACTGGACGATTGGGAGGGCATCCGCGGTCCGCGGCGCGGTTTGGGTATGCGGGCGCGCACGAAATTCATCGGTCAATTGATTTTAGCGGTGGGCATCGCCTTTGGGTTGAAGTACGTCCTTCAGGTGCCGGAATTGTTCTGGCCGGGTTTCGATGAGCCGATTTCGCTGGGCGTTTTTTATATACCGATTGCGGCTTTCATAATTGTAGGGATGTCCAATGCGGTCAATTTCACGGATGGGCTGGATGGTCTGGCCGGTTTGATTGCAGCAACCGCTTTCGCCGCCTATGGCGGGGTGGCGCTGCTCCAGAATCAGGTTTTTCTGGCACGCTTTTGTTTTACGCTGGTGGGAGCAATTTTTGGCTTTTTGTGGTTCAACGTGCATCCGGCGGAGTTGTTCATGGGAGATACCGGTTCGCTTTCCATCGGCGCAACGCTGGCGGTAGTAGCCTTGATGACCGGTCAGTGGCTGCTGCTGCCGGTGATTGCCATTATTCCGGTCAGTGAAGCGTTGAGTGTTGTGATTCAAATACTGTACTTTAAAGCAACCAAAGGAAAACGATTTTTCCGCATGGCGCCGCTCCATTATCACTTTGAACTGGGGGGCTGGAGCGAGACTCAGGTTGTCCAGCGCTTCTGGCTGATCAGCCTGCTGTTTGCTATGTTCGGTGTGGCTTTGGCGGTGGTGTGAAGATGAGAAACTGGCAGAATCTCCGCGCTTTGGTGATTGGAGCAGCCCGGCAGGGACTGGCGTTGAGCCGCTTTTTAGCCGGTAAGGGTGCGCGGGTGATTTTGAACGACCAGCGCCCGCCGGAGCAATTGCAGGCCGAAATGCAAGCGCTGCAAGGATTGAATATCCTCTGGCGGACGGGCGGCCACCCGCTGGACTTGCTGGATGAGGCCGATGTGGTGTTCGTTTCCGGCGGCGTGCCGCTGGATATACCCCTGCTGGTCGAAGCCGTGCGGCGCGGTGTTCCTCTTTCGAACGATTCTCAGGTATTCATGGAAGAGGTGAATTGCCCGGTGATTGGCATTACCGGCTCGGCGGGCAAGACTACGACCACAACGTTGGTGGGGAGAATGGCACAGGCTGCTGTTCAGCCGCCTCAAAAGGCGTGGGTGGGAGGCAACATCGGAAACCCGCTGATCGAATATCTGGATGAAATTCAACCTCAAGATGTCGTTGTATTGGAACTTTCCAGTTTTCAGCTGGAGTTGATGACCACTTCTCCTCATGTGGGGGCAGTTTTGAACATTACCCCCAATCACCTTGACCGGCATAAAACGATGGAGGCTTATACTGCCGCCAAAGCGAGGATGGTAGATTTTCAGAGTCAGCGAGATGTGGCGGTGTTAAACCGGGAGGATACTGATTCGTGGGGGCTGCGGAATCGGGTGAAAGGCCGGCTGGTTACCTTTGGTTTTGTACGCCCGGCTGCTGGCCTGAGTGGCACCTTCCTTGAAGAGGGTGAAATTTGCTGGCAGGAAGAAGGCCGAGTCATGCCGATTTTGAACGTGAGCGAAATTCTATTGCGCGGTGAGCATAACCGTTTGAATGTGCTGGCAGCCTGTGCGGTTGGACTGGCAGCCGGTTTTCCGGCGCAGGCCGTTAGGGCCGGTGTGCAGGGCTTTCGGGGTGTGGCTCACCGTCTAGAACATGTGCGTAGCTGGCGTGGTGTGGAATGGTACAACGATTCGATTGCCACTGCGCCGGAGCGGGTGCGGGCTGCGCTGCGCGCTTTTGACGAGCCCATCGTTCTGTTGCTGGGAGGAAGGGACAAACACCTGCCGTGGGATGAACTGGCAGACGATATCCATGCACGGGTTGATCATGTGGTATTGTTCGGCGAGGCGGCTGAAAAAATTCAACGGGCGATTGGACCGGTTTCTGCCGGCACGCGCCCCTTTACCATCACCCGCTGTGATCGCCTTGAAGAAGCCGTTCAGGCGGCTGCTGCGGTGGCGGAAGCCGGCGATGTGGTGCTGCTTTCGCCGGGTTGTACCAGTTTTGACGCTTTCAAAGATTTTGAAGAGAGAGGGGAGGCCTTCCGTTTATGGGTGAACAAACTGTCGTAAATTCTCGGATTGCGGCACCGCGCGGCGAAAGTTCGGTTCGCCCGATACGCCTTGGCATTGATGTGCCGCTGGTGCTGGTGGTGATGTTCCTGCTTGGTTTTGGCGTTTTGATGGTTTATTCTGCTTCGTGGCAGCCGTCCATGCTGGCGGAAAAGCCGGTTACTTACTTTTTCCTCAACCAATTACGCTGGGTGTTTGTGGGGATTGGGGCGGCGCTGTTCTTTATGTATGTGGATTACCGGCGCTGGAAGAAGTGGCTGATCCCCATGGTTCTGGTCATGATCGTTTTGTTGATTTGGGTTGCATTGTTCGGCGAGGTGCGGTTCAATGCCCGCCGAACTCTGTTCAACGGTTCGGTTCAGCCCTCAGAACTGGCCAAACTGGTTATCGTCATCTACCTTGCCTTCTGGCTGCATTCCAAGCAAGAAGTATTGAATAATATCCATTTTGGTCTGATTCCCATGATCACCATCCTCGGTTTAACCGCCGGTTTTATCATGTTGCAGCCGGATTTGAGTGCAACCCTGACCATTCTGGTGCTGGGTGGGATGATGTTTTTCCTCGCCGGTGTGGACTGGCGGCAGATCATCTTGATTTTGTTAATCGTCGGCGGAATCGGTGCCCTTTTCCTGCTGGTTTCCGATACCGGACGTTTTCGGTTCGAACAGTATCTGGTTGCAATTCAGGATCCGGCTAATGCCCACGACCATATCAAGCGTGCCATCGAATCCATTGTTCGCGGCGGCGTATTTGGGGTGGGGATTGGAAGGGGATCTTCCAAATTTGCCCTGCCGGTTTCACACACCGACTCCATTTTTGCCGTGATTGCCGAAGAAACCGGCCTGTTCGGGGCGGTAGCGGTTGTTATCGCTTTTATGGTTTTGATGTGGCGTGGTTTGAGCATTGCCCGCAAAGCGCTGGATATGCAGGGGCGTCTGCTGGCAGCCGGTTTGACGTTTTGGATTACGCTGGAAGCCGTTTTGAACATGGGCGTCATGGTAAGTGTTTTCCCGATTTCGGGAAATGCCCTTCCGTTGATCAGTGCCGGCGGTTCAAACCTGACCATGACTATGGCGGCGATTGGATTAATCCTTTCGGTGGGCAGGGTTGCCAATCGAAAAAAGAATGAAGAAGAAGGGAGAGCATTCAGTGCGGTTGTTAATTTGCGCCGGGGGAACGGGGGGCGGGGTGTATCCCGCGCTCACCGTTCTTCGCACACTCGGAGATGATGCCAGCCCCGTTTTATGGGTCGGAGGGGAGGATGGGATGGAACGGGATTTGATTTCCCGCCAGCACATCCCCTTCCGCGGCATTCCCGCAGCCGGAGTCCATGGTGTGGGCCTGTGGGCTTTGCCCGGTAACCTTTTGCGTTTGGGGCGGGGCACGCTGGCTTCACGCCGAATTTTGCGCGAATTTCAACCGGATGTTCTCTTCTTTACCGGCGGTTATGTTGCCGTGCCGATGGCATTGATGGGCATTCCGAGAAACAGTTTGCTTTATGTGCCGGATATTGAGCCGGGTTTAGCGCTCAAAACGCTGGCACGTTTTTCGGATTGCATTGCCGTAACGGCGGAAGAATCGCGGGCATATTTCCCGCCAAACAAACGTGTGGTGGTTACGGGTTATCCGGTCAGACCGGAATTGATGCAATGGAACCGAAGAAGCGGCCGGGCATGGCTTGGCATTGATGACAATGAGAAACTTCTGCTGGTTTTTGGCGGCAGTAAAGGCGCGCACAGTATCAACGAGGCATTGTGGAGGGTTTTGCCCGCCTTGCTGATGAAAACTCAGGTGGTACATGTGACCGGCCAGGCGGACTGGCAAACGGTCGAAGCCCGGCGATCCCAATTACCGGCGGAACTGATCAACCGCTATCACGCCTATCCCTATCTGCATGAGGAAATGGGCGCTGTGCTGGCAGCAGCCGATTTAACCGTGTGCCGGGCAGGGGCTTCCACTTTGGGTGAATTACCTCATTTTGGTTTACCGGCCGTTCTGGTACCGTATCCCTACGCGTGGCGGTATCAGAAAGTAAATGCTCAATATCTTGCTTCGCGGGGTGCAGCAGTGGTGGTAGAGAATGACCGCTTAAGCTCCGAACTGCTTTCGGTAGTGAGCGAGTTGATTGCTGATAACAACCGTCTTGCTGAGATGCGCAAAGCGATGTCCGGACTGGCCCAACCGCAGGCGGCAGAAAAAATTGCCCAGTTGCTGCGAGAACTGGCGCACACTCCGGCACGGAAAGGCAGGGTAACCACATGGTAAGTCTGAATGTTGTCTTCTGGATGCTGGTGATCTTGTTTGCGCTGGTGGGCGGAGTACGCGGCTGGGCGCGGGAGCTTTTGGTAACTTTTGCCGTTGTTTTGGCGATGTTTATCGTAACCGTACTGGAAAGATTTGTGCCTTTTATTCGGGTTTTGAGAGAAAATTCTCCCCAAACGCTCTTCTGGATGCGCTCAATTGTCTTGCTTTCTCTGGTTTTCTTTGGTTATCAAACTCCCAATCTTCCTCGCATTGCCCAAACCGGAAAGTTTGCACGAGAACACTTGCAGGATATTTTACTGGGCTTCTTCCTCGGCGCGGTGAATGGTTTTATGGTGTGGGGGACGCTGTGGTGGTTTTTGCACAACGCCGGTTATCCCTTCCCGATCATACTGGCACCCGATCCGAACACGCCGATGGGGCAGGAAGCCTTGCGTTTGATCAACCTGTTGCCGCCCGAGTGGTTGATGGCCGAAACAGGCACACCGATCATCTACTTTGCGGTGGCAATTGCTTTTGTCTTTATTCTGGTGGTGTTTATCTGATGAAACACGTGCATTTGATTGGAATTGGTGGCAGCGGCCTTTCGGCAATAGCCCTCTTCTTGAAGGAGAAGGGGTATCGGGTCAGTGGTTCCGACCGGGTGCTTTCGCCGCTGGCTGCCCAATTGCTGAAAGAGGGAATTACCGTTTATGCCGGCCATGACCCGGCTCATGTTCGCGGGGCTGATCTTGTGGTGCGTTCTTCGGCTGTGCCGGCAGAAAACCCGGAAGTACAGGCGGCTTTGCAAGCGGGGATACCCGTCGTGAAGCGGCAGGAATTTTTGGGACAGATGACCGAAGGGCAGAAAGTTCTGGCAATTGCCGGTACACACGGTAAAACCACCACCACTGCCATGCTGGCATGGGTGCTTACTCAACTTGGCTTCGACCCTTCTTACCTGATCGGGGGTGTTTCCAAAAACCTGCAGCGAAATGCCCATGCGGGAGCAGGGGAGTGGTTTGTTATTGAAGCCGATGAGTACGACAATATGTTCCTCGGCCTGAGGCCGGCGATGATCCTGCTGACCACAGTGGAACATGACCACCCCGATTTCTTCCCGACTCCGGAGAGTTACCTGGATGCCTTTCGCCGATTCATCGGGCAGATTAAGGACGGCGGCACGCTGATTGCCAACGTGGATAACCCGTATGCCGGTTTGCTGGCAGAAGAATTCCGCAAGCAGGGCGGGTATTGCCTGAATTACGCCCAACAGACCAAAGCCGAGGCTCAAGTTACCTTCTCAGGGGTCAACGATAAAGGCGGTTGCAATTTTCAGGTTACGTTCACGGCAGATGATGACAGCCCTCAAAGCATTCGCACAGGTTTGCAAGTGCCGGGCATCCATAATGTGATGAATGCCGCGGCGGTGCTAACGGCGGTGTATCGGTTAGGGCTTTCGTTGGATAAGGCGGCGCAGGCATTGGCAGAGTTTCGCGGTACCGGCAGGCGGTTTGATGTGTTGGGCGAGGCGGGTGGTGTGATTGTTGTGGATGATTATGCCCATCATCCCACCGAAGTGAATGCCACTCTTTCGGCGGCGAGAATGCGCTACCCGCAGCGGCGCATCTGGGCGGTGTGGCAGCCGCATACCTATTCCCGTACACTTACTTTGATGGATGCTTTTACCCATGCCTTTCAGATGGCAGATGAAGTGGTTGTAACCGAAATTTACGCTGCGCGCGAGAAAAACGAGGGATTTTCAGCCTCTCAGGTGGTTTCCCGAATGACTCATCCTTCGGTGAGATTTATTCCTTCCTTGAAGGATGTAAGTGCTTTCCTGCTTGAAAATTTGAAGAAAAATGATGTGCTTCTGGTACTTTCGGCGGGTGATGCCGATCAAGTCAGCGCACAGGTTTTTTCGGCCTTAAAAGAAAAGGAGTTGGCAGATGTCTGATCCGAAAAATCACACCTATTCTTCGTCCGTTTCGGTCTCTCCGACACTGCGGTTGGAAGTGGCAGAACCGCATGGGCGGGGGGAAGGGCGTCCTCAGCGGCAGTGTTTGACCTCGCGTCCGCCGGTGGCAGACCCCAATCGTGAAGATTTGCTCAACCGGCTGATTGAAGCAATCAAGGCTCTTTAGGAGGCTATCGAGTGAACCTGACGGCAACCCATCTCCCGATGAAAGAATTGCGCGAGCAATTCGGTGCAAGGCTGCAAGAAAACGTGCGGCTGGCGAATTACACCGCCGCGCGGGTTGGCGGCCCGGCAGATGCGTTGCTGGTGGTCAACAGCGCCGGCGAACTGGAAAAGGCAGTCAGCACCTTGTGGGAGTTGAAAGTGCCGTTCATCATTCTGGGCAGCGGCGCAAATGTGCTGGTCAGTGATGAGGGTTACCGCGGCGTGGTACTGCTCAATCGGGCGCATACGATCAAAATCCACGCACAAACTGAACCGCCAACCGCATGGGCCGAATCGGGAGCAAACCTCGGTATGATTGCCCGGCAGGCGGCATTGCGCGGCCTGAGTGGTCTGGAATGGGCCAATACTGTGCCCGGTTCACTGGGCGGTGCTATTTACGGAAATGCCGGTGCGTTCGGTGGAGATATTCAAGGCAACCTGTTGATGGCAGAAATCTTGCACCCCATCGAAGGTAAGCAAACATGGCCGGTTGAGAAATTTTCCTACGAATATCGCAGCAGTGTTTTGAAACGAAGCGGCACGAAAGCCGTAATTCTCTCGGCCACTTTGAAATTGGAAAGAAGTACTCCCGAAGCCGTGAAGGAAAAGATGGAAGAATTCACCGCACGACGCAAGCAAACTCAGCCGGCGGGAGCCAGTTTAGGCTCAATGTTCAAAAATCCCCCCGGCGATTACGCCGGCCGGCTGATTGAAGCGGCGGGGTTGAAGGGTTTGAAGGTTGGTGGAGTGCAGGTCAGTCCGGTACACGCTAATTTCTTTGTCAACACCGAAGATGCAACGGCCAGCGATTATCGGCAATTGATTGAAAAAGTTCGTCAGGCTGTGTTGGAAAAGTTTGGCGTCCTGCTGGAACTGGAAGTGGAATTAATAGGTGATTGGAACAACGAAGATATTAATGCTTATGGAGTAACCAGATGACTGAGGTAAAAACGGTTGGCGTGATTTTTGGCGGTCGTTCCGGTGAGCATGAGGTTTCTCTGCTTTCGGCTCGATCCATTATCGCCAATCTCAACCCTGCAAAGTACCGCGTGATTCAGATCGGAATTACCAAGGACGGTCGGTGGTTAACGGGCGAAGATGCACTCTCGGCTTTTCAGAACGGGCAAACCCGGCATCTTCAACCGGTAGGCATGCTGCCGGAAGCCGGGAATCATATCCTTTATCGAATTGATAAGGAGAACTTCGAGCCGTTTATCAATCTGGATGTGATTTTCCCCGTTTTACACGGCACATTTGGTGAGGACGGCACCTTGCAGGGATTTCTGGAATTGATTGGTATTGCATATGTGGGCGGTGGTGTGCTGGCTTCTTCGGTGGGAATGGATAAGGGTTTGTTCAAGATGGTTTTGCGGGCCAGTAACCTGCCGGTTTTGGACTATAAATTGTTCACCCGCCGGCAGGTGGAACAAAACGCGGAAGCGGTGATGCAAAAAATTGAGGCGGCGTTTCCTTATCCAATTTTTATAAAGCCGGCCAATCTGGGTTCCTCCGTAGGGATTACGAAATGCCGCAGCCGTTCAGATCTGATTGAGGGATTGTATGAGGCGGCTCGTTATGACCGGCGGATTATTGTTGAACAAGGGCTGGAAAAACCGCGCGAGATTGAAGTGAGTGTGCTGGGTAATGATGAGCCGATCGCTTCCCTGCCGGGTGAGGTGGTGCCGGGTGAAGATTTTTACACCTATTCGGCAAAGTATCTTTCGGATACATCGGAGTTGCTGATCCCTGCGCCGCTCACGGTTGAAGAACGGGAAGAAATTCAACGAATAGCGATTGAAACCTACCGGG
The DNA here is from genome assembly GCA_040754815.1 of Chloroflexota bacterium. Classification (GTDB taxonomy): domain Bacteria; phylum Chloroflexota; class Anaerolineae; order Anaerolineales; family Anaerolineaceae; genus Bellilinea. Next base: position 204,646 of record JBFMBX010000001.1, on the reverse strand, counting down.
CAATTGATTGCGCCGGCATGGCGCGGGTTGACTTTTTGCTGGATCGGGAAAGCGGCAAGATTTATGTCAGCGAGGTCAATACCATTCCCGGTTTTACCAACATCAGCATGTATCCTAAACTCTGGGAAGCGAGCGGTCTGCCTTACCCCGCCTTATTAGAGCGGTTGATCGAACTGGCGGAGGAACGCAAAGCAGAACGAGACCGGACAGAGTTTAGTTATCGGAAGGAGGGATGAGGGTGAATACGACATCTACATTAAACCGTGCCGAGCAATTGCGCCAGAGACGGGCGCAAAAATCCTCCAATCGCACCACTGCCCCCCGCAAAACGGTCTCTCCAAAATCGGCGGCGAGTTCGAAACAAAGCCCTCCGATTTTACTGAGAGGGTATCAGGCAAGTACCAGCGTGCCGCTGAGGAAAATTCCGCCCATGCGGGTGAGAAGGCAGTTTTACTACCCCCTTGGGTCGAGTGGAGCGGAAGTTCGGCTGCCTGCCATTCCGCTGATTAAACCGGGCACGCGTTTGCTTTCTGGAGCGTTGGTCATCTTTTGCCTGCTGGCGCTCTACATGCTTGGCTTCAGTGACCAGTTTGAGGTTAAAACATTCAAAGTAAGCGGCGTGCAGCAACTCACTTATTCGGATTTCGAGGCGGTTCTTCGGCTGGAAGGTAGCCAGATCGTCGAATTTGATCCCGCTGCGGCGAAAGAAAGCCTTTCTACTGCCTTTCCCGAGCTGGCTTCCATTGATATTCAGGTTGGCCTGCCGGCTGAGGTCAACATCAAGGTCGTCGAGCGCAAACCATTGTTCTGGTGGGACAATGGCGGTCAGGGCTTCTGGCTGGATGCGGAGGGAGTCATCTTACCGCCGCGCGGTGAGGTGGAAGGATTAATGAGGATCGAGTCGAACATAACTCCACCGCTTGCAGCTGTGCAGGAGAAGCCCAAAGAGAACGAAGAAAAGGCTCTGGCGGACTCATCAACAACCGCGTTTTGGGGACAACAGGTGGATAAGCAGCTGTTGAATGCGATAAATGACCTCGTTTTTCGCTTGTCCCCTGAATCCGACCTGGTCTATAATTCTATTTATGGATTAGGGTGGCAGGATCCACGCGGTTGGGAAGTCTATATCGGCAAGAATCTGGAGAATTTTGAACAAAAACTGACAGTATATGAATCCATCGTTGAACACTTTGAAAAAATGGGAATTTACCCTCAAGAGCTGGTCAGTGTTGAGTTCATTAATGCTCCCTTCTACAAGTAATGGAGAAAGCCATGGATGAACCAATCGTTGTTGGAATAGATATCGGAACAACCAAAGTGTGTACACTGGTGGCGCGGGTGGAGGGGGAACGCACCATGCGAATTTTGGGCGTGGGAATTGAGCCCTCGCAGGGCATACGAAAAGGGAACATCGTGGACTTGGCGGCGGCTTCCACCTCGATTGCGCGTTCGATTGAAAAAGCCCAGCGCACGTCCGGTTTTGAAATCACCTCTGCGCTGGTCAGTCTGGCCGGCTCCCATGTGGCGTCGGTCAACAGCCGGGGGGTGGTGGGGATTTCCGGCGGTGTGATTGACGAGGTGGATGTTGCCCGGGCATTGGAAGCGGCACAGGCAGTCGCCATCCCTCACAACCGGCAGATCATCCATGTCATTCAACGTAGTTTTATCGTGGATGGGCAGGAAGGCATCCGTATGCCCATTGGTATGCACGGCTACCGCATGGAAGTGGAAGCCCACATCATAACAGCGGCCGAATCAACGGTGGAGAACTTGCGCCAGTGCGTGCAGGCAGCCGGTGTTCAGGTGACTCAGTTCGTTTTGAACCCGCTGGCCTCAGCAGAAGTTGTGCTTTCGGAAACGGAACGCCAGATGGGCGTGGTGGTATGCGATATCGGAGGCGGTACGACCGATCTTGCCATTTATATTGACGGAGATGTGTGGCATACAATGGTGCTGGCGGTAGGCGGCAATCATATTACTTCCGATATTGCACACGGCTTAAGGTTATCCATTGATCAGGCAGAGGAAGTGAAAAAACGGTACGGCCATGCCATCGAAGCAGAGATAGCCGAGGATGAGGTCATCAACGTGCGCTCATTTGGTCAGGAGGCACCGGTTCAAGTCAACCGTCGGGATCTGGCGCATATCATCGAGGCGCGGGTCGAAGAAATTTTCATGCTGGTGCTGCAGGAAATCAAGCGTTCGGGATACGATGGTTTGCTGCCGGCGGGGATGGTTTTGACCGGCGGGGCCAGTTTACTGCCCGGTATGAAAACACTGGCAAGTTCGGTTCTTGGTTTACCGGTTCGGGTGGCTAAACCGGAAAATCTCATCGGTTTGACCGATCAATTGCACTCGCCGGCGTATTCCACCAGCGTTGGCCTGCTACATTGGGCGTTGCTGCTCAGTCAGGCCGAACCGCTGCCGACCCGGCGTTCGTTTTTCCCGAAAGGCATTAATCTGGATGGAGACAGGATCAAGAATTTCTTGAAACGCCTGTTACCGTAACTTTTCTGGAGGTCATGTACCCATTCATATAAACCCAATCAAGACAGGTTAAGCGGAGGAACACAAAATGGATCTTTACAATAACCAAGCAGAATCTTTTGCCCGCATCAAAGTGATCGGTGTGGGCGGCGGTGGCTGCAATGCAGTCAACCGTATGATAGACGAAGGGTTGAGCGGTATTGAATTTGTGACGGTCAACACCGATGCACAGGCATTACTGCTCTCCAAAGCGCCTACCCGCGTTCGCATAGGTGATAAATCCACGCGCGGTTTGGGCGCCGGCGGCAACCCGGAGGTCGGGCGCAAAGCGGCCGAAGAATCCGCTGAAGAGCTGTATGAGGTGCTGAAAGGCTCCGACATGGTGTTCGTTACCGCCGGTTTGGGCGGCGGAACCGGCACCGGAGCGGCACCCATCGTGGCGCAAATTGCCAAAGAAGTGGGGGCTTTGACCATCGGTGTGGTCACCCGTCCCTTCACTTTCGAGGGTATGCGCCGCCAGCAGGCAGCCGAAGCGGGTATTGCCAAACTCAAAGAACATGCCGATACGCTCATCGTCATCCCCAATGACCGCCTGCTGCAAATTGTGGACAAGCGGGTAACCCTGCAAGAGGCTTTCCGTACCGCCGATGATGTTCTGCGGCAGGGTATTCAGGGTATTTCGGAACTGATTACCGTGCCGGGCCTGATCAACCTCGACTTTGCCGATGTGCGGGCGATCATGTCCGAAGGTGGAGCGGCGCTGATGGCGGTCGGTCATGCCAGCGGTGAAGATCGCGCCAGAATTGCGGCGGAAATGGCTATTTCCAGCCAGCTGCTGGATATTACCATTGACGGTGCCCGCGGTATTCTCTTCAATGTCACCGGCGGCAACAGTCTGACTCTCTTCGAGGTCAATCAGGCGGCGGCGATTATCAAGGAAACGGCTCACCCGGATGTGAACCTGATCTTCGGTGCGGTGGTGGATCCGAATATGGGCGATGAGATTCGTATCACGGTGATTGCCACTGGCTTTGACCGTCCCAGTGTGCGTTCCCCTTTAGTGGAACCGCGCCCCGCACAGAAGAAGGAAGAAACCGCTTCCTTCCCGGCGAGCAGCCCCGCAGCCAGGGCTGAGCGGCAGGCGCCTCCCACCTCGCCAACCGAATTCCAGCCGCACGTCATCAATACCAACGATCTGGATATTCCGGCCTTTTTGCGCAACCGCAACACCCAACGCTAGCCGTTTGGTTGACGGATCGGGGAGCAATGCTCTTCGCCTGTTTCGCTCCTGAATGAACGGGGATTGTTATCCCTGTAGTTCAGGCCGCCTGTTTCGAGGTTATCATTCAAGGCAGAAGTTATCCTCCCTTCTGCTGAATTGATAAAGTTAGCGGTATGTTTCAACCTGTCTTGAGGAAGCCCCCTGAGAAAGGGGGCTTCCGCTGTTTTAGAGAATTTTTCGACTGGAAAATTAGAGACTTTGCAATCCTGTTGAGAATTTTTAACTGCCGATTCATTAACATAAGAAAATCAAACAACAAATCAGGTTTAGCCGACACCCCCTTTTATGGGGGGTAAAAATCCTAATTCCATAATCTCCCCAACATATTGGCAAAATAAGCATTTCTATTGGTTAAAAACCGGAGTTGAATGATTCATTTGTGTGTGGCTTTGAACGAATTTTCTAAATGGATATTTTAAGATTAGAATTGCCCGGTTTCTATTGCATCCAGCCGTCATATATGCTAAAATTAACCCGCACATGTACTACTGACAAACAAATAAACCCCCATATATGGGGGCGGCGATCGAAAAAGATTTTCTCTACATTGGGATAAATAATTTCAGGGGGTAGAAATGAATGTCCCTATTCACCAATTGAGAACGGAGGAGTCCATTGCGTTGCCCATATTGTCATCATGAACAATCGAGGGTTCTGGATACTACTCACGACCAGCGGGGTGGGATTCGTCGTCGCCGAGAGTGTGAAAAATGCGGTCAGCGCTTTTCCACCTATGAACGGCCCATTTTAGCCACCCCCTTAGTCGTAAAGCGGGATGGAACACGGGAAGAGTTTGACCGCGAAAAATTAATGCGCGGGATTCGGATTGCCTGTGCAAAACGTCCGGTTTCAGCCGCAGAGATTGAACGGCTGGTGGGAGAAATTGAGTCCTCCCTGCAGCAAATGGGGCGGGCGGAGGTTTCTTCCCGCGTGGTGGGAGATATGGTGATTGCAGGGTTGAAAGAGCTCGATCAACTGGCCTATATTCGCTATGCCATTGTTTATTTGAATTTAAATGACTTACATGCCATTCGCAAGGAAATTGATCGTTTATTAGAGGGTTCCTAGTTTACAGGAGGAAATCATGCAAACACAATCCCAAGTCATCAAAAATGGTCTGCTGCCAACCCCCCCACGACCAAAAAATCTTCCTTCGGTTGATTTGACCGAAAATGCCCGTCAGGTGCTTATCCGTCGATATGTGCGCCGCGGTGACGACGGCAAACCATCAGAGAGCGTGGAAGATATGTTCTGGCGGGTTTCCTATCATGTTGCCAAAGTGGAAGAAATTTGGGGCGGCGATGTAATGCAAAGAGCACGGGAGTTTTATATCCTGCTGACCAGCAAAAAGTTCTTCCCAAACTCGCCAACCTTTACCGGCGCAGGGACGCCCTTGGGACAACTGGCAGCCTGTTTTGTCTTACCGATCAACGACGATATGGGGCGTGATCCTTCTGGTATTTTTCAAACCTTGCGGGATGCGGCATTGATCCAGCAAACCGGCGGGGGAAACGGCTTTTCTTTTTCTCGGCTGCGCCCCAAAGGTTCGATGGTGAAATCTTCTGCCGGGCAGGCCACCGGTCCGGTCGGCTTTTTGCGGGTTTATGATCATGCTTTTGGAGAAATTGCGCAGGGCGGAACGCGGCGGGGTGCCAACATGGCTGTGTTGCGCGTGGATCACCCCGATATCGAGGAATTTATTACCTGTAAGACGGATGAAAACGCCATCACCAATTTCAACATTTCGGTGGGAATTACCGATGATTTCATGCGCGCGGTGGAAAATGATGAGGAGTGGGAGTTGCATTTTCCGGATGTGCATAATCCCCTCTATCGTCAGGTCAAAGGCACGCTGGAGCAGCTGGTTGAGGCAGGTGTGCCGCTGGTGACCCATAAAAAAGTACGCGCGCGCGACCTGTTCGATAAAATCGTCCGGCAGGCGCACCACAACGGAGAACCGGGTGTGCTGTTTCTGGATGCGGCCAATCGCAGCAATCCGGTGCCGCATCTTTACCCGCTGGAGGCAACCAATCCGTGCGGTGAGCAGTGGCTGGGGCCGTATGAAAATTGTTGTCTGGGGTCGGTTAATCTGGCCCAGCATTATGCAGCGGATGGTAAGGTAGATTGGGAGGGGCTCAGGCAGTCGGTTGTCACCGCTACCCGCTTTTTAGATGATGTGGTCGAAGCCAATCAGTATGTGCTGGCTGTTCCTCAATTGAAAGAGGCCGCTCACCGTGCCCGGCGGATTGGTCTGGGCATTATGGGGTTGGCAGATTTAATGTATTACTGTGGGGTGCGGTACGGCTCACCGGAAGGGCAGGAATTTGCGGCCCAGGTAATGGAATTCGTTCGCTATCATGCCATGGTGACTTCGATTGAAATGGCGCGGGAACGCGGTCCTTTCCCCGCCATTAAGGGTTCGATTTATGACCCCGAACAGTTAAAGTGGTCGCCGCCTAAACCAATCACCCCTTATGAACGAGATTGGGGCAGACCGTCACTGGATTGGGAATGGATTGTGGATCAGATCCGCCAGTATGGCATCCGCAATGCAGCACAGACGACGATTGCGCCAACCGGCACCATAGCCACAGTGGCAGGGTGTGAAGGATACGGATGTGAACCGGCCTTTGCGCTGGCTTATATCCGGCATGTCAATGACAATGGCAAAGATTTACAATTGACCTACGCCAGCCCCCAGTTCGAACAGGCGTTGATAAAAGCGGGTATTGAACCGGAAAAGCGTCAGGAAATCATCGAGCAGGTCATGCTGGAAGGCTCGTGCCAGAGGGTTGCAGCCGTGCCGGATGAGATTAAACGCGTGTTCGTCGTTTCGTCCGATATTACCGCGGAAGAACACGTTCGAATGCAGGCAGCCATGCAGGCGTTTGTAGATAATTCGCTTTCCAAGACGATCAATTTTCCGGAAGGGGCAACCGTAGAAGATGTTGCCACGGCGTATCAACTCGCCTGGAAACTGGGATGCAAAGGAATTACCGTTTATGTCACCGGTTCTCGGGATAAGGTTGTTTTGGAAACTCTTTCGACAGCCAAAAAGAAACAGGCCAGTGGTGAAGAAGAAAGACCCCAGAGCGTCGTTACAGAAAAACAGCAGGAACAATTGACCATCTGGCATGAGACGAAAAAGCCCCGCCCCCGTTACCTGACCGGCTTTACCTACTCCATTGATACGCCGCTGGGCAAAGCCTTTATCACCGTCAATGAAAATGGCGGTAATCAACCTTTCGAGGTGTTCATCAATACCGCCAAAGCGGGTTCGGATACGGCTGCCGTATCCGAAGCCATTGGACGATTGCTTTCCTATATCCTCCGTCTTGCTTCGCCCATCGAACCGGCGCGCCGGTTGCGGGAGGCGGCCAATCAGTTGTTGGGCATCGGCGGCGGTCGTTCACTTGGGTTTGGGCCGAACCGTGTGCGTTCACTGCCGGATGGAGTCGGTCAGATTCTGGATGAGTATCTGCAAATCCGTGCCGAGAGGATGGTTGCTCAACAAGGAAAAAAGCAAGATGAAGTGAGCACGCCGGGAAATGGTCACCATAGCGAAGAAGAAAAACCCAATCCTCATACGGCTGGTCAAAAGCTGCTCCGTTTTGGGGATCTCTGCCCCGAATGCGGTGAGGCGGCCGTAATCAACGAGGAGGGCTGCCGCAAGTGTTACGCTTGCGGATACAGCGAATGTTGAAAGTGTTGGTGATTGAGAGGAGAAAACCGTTCACCCAGAGGGTCTTCTCTGTGAAGCACTCTCTGGGTTGGTTGCTGTTTTTCTTTAGTGGCCTGTTGTTGAGTGGCTGCGGTTTCAATTTTTCCGGCATTCAGCAGATATCTCTAACCTTTACTCCCGTTTTGACTGTCACTGCTTCAACTTCTCCGACGATTACAAAGACTGCCACACTCACGCCGACCCCCACAGCCCAAAATACGATCCCCTTTACACCCGAACCTACTTCAACATTCACTCCCCAGCCGACGCCTACCGAAACACCACAACCTACCTACGCCGTATTGAGGGGAAAAGTGATCATTGCTCAGGCGGTCTGTCATTACGGGCCGGGTGCGCCGTATCTCTATAAATATGGCGTGTATGAGGGGAGTAATCTGGAAATCATTCGGCGTGTGGAAGGCGGAAATTACATCGAGGTTCAGGCTATTGGCGGCAATAATCCCTGCTGGGTTAGGGAAGATTATATGGAAGTTCGGGGTGATCTCAACGCTTTACAGCCCGTGCACCCATTTGAGGTAAAACTGCCCATTTCTCCCTACTATGCTCCGCCAGCGTGGGTGAAGGCCGAACGGAACGGCGACGAAGTAACCGTTGAATGGGCTGCCCTTCTCTTGCGCGCGGGGGATGATTCCGAGCAGACGCCGTATATTGTCGAAGCGTGGGTTTGTCAGAACGGCGAGATGGTCTTTCAGCCGGTTGGGTCTTTTTTGACGAGAGTGACCATTCGGGATGAGGCGGGTTGTGATGAAAGATCCCGTGCCCGCCTGATAGCGGCCGAGAAACATGGTTACACCCGCCCGATTGAAATTGACTGGCCTCAACCCCTGCCCGGCGCTCTTCTACCGTAATGCTCAACGGGATTCGGCGGTATAAACCCACCAGCCGGGTTGATCGGGCTGTTCACAACATTGAATGATCTCAATCTGTCCCTCTTCCAACCAGAGGACAGGCGGACGAGCGGCGAAATTGTAATTGGATGCCATGCTCAACTGATAGGCGCCGGAAACCGGCACGGCAAGGTGTTCTCCGCGCTTGACCGGCGGGAGTTGTGTCTTTGGAATCAGCACATCTCCGGATTCGCAGAATTTTCCCACAATTCTCACGGTTTGAGTGGCCGGATCGGTGGGGCGTTCGGCTACTTTGGCCGTGTAGCGGGCCTGATAAAGAGCTACCCGCGGGTTATCGGCCAGACCGCCATCAATGGCGACAATGTGGGTACCGGCAGGGGTTGTTTTCTGGCTGCCCACGCGGTAAAGGGCCACACCTGCTCTGGCTACCAGCCAGCGACCGGTCTCCAGCACCAGCCGCGGATACGGCCAATCGTAACGGATGGCCGCTTCCTGAACGGCACCGGAAACGGTTCTCACCCACGGTTCGACATCGTCGGAGGGGTCGTCCGTCGTATACCGTACCCCCCACCCTCCACCCGGGCTGATTTCTGGCGGAATGAAGTGGTTTCTGGCGGCGAATTCACAGAGCATTTCAATTGCCTGACGATAAGGTTCGGGATCGAAAATCTGTGAACCTAAATGGGTGTGCAATCCGCTGAGGTCGAACCACGGGCTTGAAAGACTGCGATTCAGGGCTTCTTCTGCTTCTCCATTTTCCAGATGCAGACCAAATTTGCTATCTACGTGAGCGGTTTCGATGTGTGGGTGGGTATTCACACTGAGATCGGGGGTAATCCGCAGCCAGATACGCACCCGTTTTTGGCTGCGGGCTGCCAGTTGTTCGAGGATTTCCAATTCATCGAGGTTATCAACGACAATAGCCTGTATGCCCCACTCGATGGCAGCCTGTAATTCCGACTCGGTTTTGTTATTGCCGTGCAGGTGCACCACCGAAGGGGGGAAGCCGGCTTTTTGAGCAATGTGGATTTCGCCCAAACTGACTACATCCAGCCCCACTCCCCAGCGGGCCAGTTTTTGAGCAAATTGGTAAGAGAGATAAGCCTTGCTGGCATAAGCCAGCATCGCTTCGCCCGGATAATAGCGCTTGAACAGAAGAGACAGCCGCTCAATTTGAGCGCGAACCGTTGCACCATCATAAAGATATACAGGTGTGCCGTAGGTTTCGGCAATTTCCACCAGATCATGCCCCGCTATGGAAAGGCGGCCTTTTGAATTAATCGTTGTACTTACCGGAAAAATTGAAAACTCATCCATAAAATCATCGAATCCCTGTAAATATAAATCTATTGATAGCTCTCTAATCCGGAGATGAATAAAATTTCTCCATAAAAGATACGATGGTAATCTTTGTCGGGGTAATGAGAGTGGATGTTTTCATCAAGAAAATTAGCCGGGTTGAAATCCGCCCAATAAATTTTTCGGCATTCAATTGCCAGTGAAGCCTCAGCAAACACCGGCGCAGCAACAACAGCAGCCGACTGAGGGGTGAGCCCGGCCTGGGTGATTTTATCGGCGTTTTTACCCGAGCGGGAACCGATCAGCGAAAGAGACTTGCGGTATTGCGGCGGAAAGGCGCATAAGGTAAAGGTTTCGTACTGGTTGCAGAATTCATAAGTGTAACGGGTTGGGCGCACAAATACCTGAGCGTAGGGTTTTCCCCAAAGCGAACCAATACTCCCCCATGAAACCGTCATGGCGTTGTATTTTCCAGAATTAAAATCACCAGCCGTCAAAAGAAGCCAGTCATTTTCCCATAAATCATAAACACGGAGTCGCAGCGACTCGGGAGAGATTGGTATGCGTTGCATGTAATCTCCTGAAAAAAAGAATGACCTGTATCGAGCAATTATAACAGGTAGAGGGGAACACAATAATCGAAGGATCCGGCAAAATGAGGAAAAAGGCGAGGTCATAACAAAACGGTCTTGGGGAGTATTTCAGAGATTGAAATGATGATAGAATAAAAATCCATCACGAAATTGCGAGGTTGAAGATGCAGGATAACGAGGGACTTCAATATCATGTTAAGGTAAAACGAGGTGATATCGGCCGATATGTGCTGTTACCGGGTGACCCCGGCCGGGTGGAGAAAATTGCCCGCTTTCTGGATGAACCGCGTTTCATTTCCTCCAATCGGGAACACACCGTTTACACCGGTAAGGTGAACGGGGAGCCGGTTTCGGTTGTTTCAACGGGCATGGGCTGCCCTTCCACAGCAATTGCTGTGGAAGAACTGATTGCGGTGGGGGCAGATACATTCATTCGGGTTGGCACTTCCGGGGCGATGCAGCCGGGTATGAAACTGGGGGATCTGGCTATTGTCACCGGTGCGATTCGTGATGAAGGTACGACTCGTCAGTATTTACCCATTGAATTTCCGGCAGTGGCGGATTTGACAGTGGTCAATGCGTTAATTCAGGCGGCGCAGCGGTTGAATGCCCGTTATTATGTGGGCATTTCTCACACCAAGGACTCTTTTTATGGGGAGGTGGAGCCAGACCGAATGCCCATTGCTCCCGAATTGAAAGCCCGCTGGAACGCGTGGGTAGCGGGGGGCGCAATCTGCTCGGAGATGGAAGCGGCGGCAATCTTTGTGTTATCCTCCATTTATCGAAAACGGGCCGGCGGGGTGATGACGGTGATCGGCAGTGACACGGCCACGCTCATCAATCAGAAAACACCACCCGACCTGATGATTCAGGTGGCTGTCGAGGCAATCCGTATTTTGATCGAAATGGATCGTCAGGCCGGTTAATTGAACTGGCTGCGCTGGCGGTATTGCAGTGCTTCAGCCAGATGGGCCGGTTGAATGTTTTGACTGCCTGCCAGATCCGCAATCGTGCGGGCCAGTTTGAGAATGCGGTGGTAGGCGCGGGCAGAAAGTTGAAATTGCTGCATGGCGGTGCGCATCAGGCCGGTTCCGGTTTCATCCAGAGGGCAGTATTTACGGATTTCGGCAGGGCGCATTTCTGCATTGCAGGATAAACCATCTTCCTTGAACCGTTCTCGTTGAATCTGCCGGGCTGTTTCAACTCGTTTTCGGACAACCTCGGATGGCTCTCCCTGCCGTTTATCGCTCAATTTTTCATAATCCACGCGCGGCACTTCGATGAATATATCAATCCGATCCAGCAAGGGGCCGGATATCCGTTTCTGATACTTGGTAATGGTAGAGGCGGAACAGGTACAGGCTTTAACCGGGTCTCCGAGATTGCCGCAAGGGCATGGATTCATAGCCGCCACCAGTTGAAAATTGGCCGGAAAGGTAAGAGAGCCCTGGGCCCGGCTGATGGTTACAATTTTATCCTCCAGTGGCTGACGCAGCACTTCCAGAACCCGGCTGCCAAATTCGGGTAATTCATCCAGAAACAGCACGCCGCGATGTGCCAGAGAAATCTCACCGGGGTGAGGGGTGTTGCCGCCGCCCACCAGTCCGGCGTGAGAGATGGTATGGTGAGGGGCGCGGAACGGTCGATTGCGTATCAGAGGCACATCGCGCGGAAGTTTATCGGCAATGGAGTAGATGCGGGTTACATCCAGTGCTTCTTCAATTGTCATGCGGGGTAGAATGGCCGGCAAGGCTCTAGCCAGCAGGGTTTTGCCAGTGCCCGGCGGCCCAGACATCAGCACATTATGACCGCCGGCTGCCGCAATTTCTAAAGCGCGCTTGGCATGTTCCTGCCCTTTAATTTCCTGAAAATCGGTCTGGACTTCAACCTGAATTTCACTGATTTCCGCTGCCGGATAAGGGGGAATGGGTGATTCCCCGTTAACATGGTTGATGAGGTCGAGGATAGACCGCACAGGGATGATTTCGAGATTGGGAATCAGCGCCGCTTCGGCGGCATCGCTCTCTGGCACGAACATGCGGGTAAAGCCCAGTTGACGGGCGGCTGCGGCCATAGGGAGTACACCGCGCACATGCCGGACACTGCCATCCAGTGATAGTTCACCGATGACCAGTGAATTGGAGAATGCACTTTGAGGAATCTGTTCGGTTGCTGCCAGAACGGCCAGCGCAATGGGCAAGTCAAAGGATGGCCCTTCTTTTTTGACCGAAGCGGGGGCAAGATTGACGGTAATTCGTTTACGCGGATACACCATCCCGGCGTTCTTGATGGCCATTTGCACCCGCTCACGGGATTCTTGCACGGCCGTATCGGGCAGACCGACAATGACCATTGCCGGTAAACCCTGACCCGTATCTACCTCAACTTCGACTATGGCGGTTTCCAGGCCGATGATGGAGCAGGAATAAATTCTGGCTAGCATGAGGATGATTTACCGAATGTATCTTCCACTGATGAATTTTTCCATTTCCTCCAGCAATAAAGCCTGATCAGAAATTATGGCCTTCACCACATCGCCGATGGTGATGATGCCAATCAATTGGTCGTTTTCAACTACAGGTAAATGTCTGATTCGGCGAGCAGTCATCAATATCATACAATCTTTGACCGTTTGAGATGGCGTAACGGTGACGACATCTGAGGTCATAAAGGTGGAAACCGGAAGAAGGTTGAGAGTTTCGCGCTGACGGACTGCCTGGCGGGCATAATCCCTTTCCGAAAAAATACCGGCCAGCTTACCTTCCTTGACCACCGGTACCGCGCCAATATCTTTTTCCGCCATCAGTTCCAGTGCTTCCATGACGGTGGTTTCTGGTGATACGCACCAAACCTGATTCCCCTTGTTTTGTAAGACCTGCCGAACGGTGCTTTCCATGGTATCCCTCCCATCGCTATTCCCAATTGATATACCTGTATTTATTATAGAGGAAAACAGAAGGGAGTGATAACCGGAAATGAGCGGATTTGTGATGGAAATAACCTGCAAAAAAGGCTCTTTCGTATGAGAAAGAGCCTTTTTTGGAAATGCCTCTGATTGATAATCAATACCTGTTTGCTATAAAAGTTTTTTGCACCATGCTGTCATCGAAGAAACCACCTGTGTGACCGGTTTCAGCATATTGATAGACCGCTGCAGCATAAATGCCGCTCAAAGTCGAATTGATCAGCCCGACCAGAATTAGAGCAATGACCATCACCACGAACACAATGATGGCCAGCGCGGCCGATTCCAGACCGATAAAAGCCCAAACCCCGAAAATCATTCCCGCCAGCACAATGCCAAAAGAAATCAGGCCGAAAACCGTCCCTATTCCAAAATTCCCGGCGATTTGCTCACCCCACGTCCGACGCAATAAAGTTGCACTGCGCTTGATGGCTTCAATCGGGCCGACACCTTCTACTGCCAGAACGGGTACGACCAGAAAGGTGGCAATATTCCACGCAAAACCAATCAACGAAACGACAAACCGCCCCAAACCGCGGCTGCGTTCGGAAACCGTCCGCAGTAACATGCCAACCGTGGCAGCAATCAGAGCGTAACCAATGATATTCAACAACCTGCTGAATGCAATTTGAAAACCCTGACCAACAGTTGGGTTACCGCCTCGCAGGCGGATGAGCGCTGCACCGACAAGCGCGGTATTGGCAAAGAAAATAACCGTGTATTGAACGATGTAGAAGAGGAAAAGGATGAAAAACCCGAATAGTTGAAAATTTTCTGAGAAAAGACTGTCCACCAGTCCGCTGAGGAACAGGGGCAGGGCAAAGGTTAACGAGACGATAAGAGTGCCGATAGCGGAAACAATTGGGAAGACGATTAATTCTTTGTCTTCCATAAGCACGCGAAAACTGGCTTTAGCCAGTTCCCAACTGTTGGTCAATTTTTCAAACATGATTACCTCCTGCTTGGATTTACGAAGAACGCAATAAAAGGTTTCTTCAGAGATCTATTCGGATGTTTTTTCCGGCGGCTGGCTGTTTTTACCCCTGCCCAGTTCCTGCGAGCGTTCGTAAGCCGCCCAAATGGCCCGGCTGAGAGCGGTGCGGAAACCGGCCTTTTCCAGATAGTACAAAGCGGCTGCAGAAGTACCCCCCGGCGAGGTAACCTGATTACGCAGGTGAGCGGGGTGATCTTTTTTGAGAGCGTAGTATTCAACCGACCCGCGGATGGTTTGAGTGACTAATTGTTCGGCGATGCGCCGGGGAAATCCAAGGTGAACACCGGCATCAATCAGCGCTTCCATGAAGAGAAAGACATAAGCCGGTCCCGTGCCGGAGAGGGCGGTAGCCATATCAAGATAATTTTCTTCTTCCACAAAGATTTCCTGCCCCAGTGCAGATAAGATCAGGCGGGCGGATTCTAACTGCTCTGCTGAAACGGTGGAGGATGCCGTCCAGACGGTGATCCCCTGACCAATTTGAGCGGGGGTGTTTGGCATGGCGCGCACGACGGCGGGATGTTCCAAACCACTGCTGATGGTTTGAATCGGTGCACCGGCGATGATGGATAAAACCACCGCATGAGGTAAAATTTTTCCTCGCAAGCCGGCGAGTACGGCGCGTAATTTTTGAGGTTTGACGGCCAGAATGACGATATCCGCCTGTGAAGCGGCCTCGGCGTTTTCGAGGGTGAAACGAACCCCATACCGTTCAACCAGCTCACTGCCGCGCTCTGGGCGCGGTCCCGCTGCAATAATTTGCTGCGGCGGAATCACCTGATTGCGGATCAACCCGGCGATGATGGCTTCCGCCATCACTCCCGGTCCAATGATTGCCAGATTTTTAGTGTTCATCATGCATTTTCTCCAAAATCTACCTGTTGCCTGTCAGGTTAGTTTAACCAACTGACCAGCGGGCAAAAATGGCCATGGAAAGCAAGCGACCGGCACTTTTTTCCTGCAGGGCCACTTCTCCGCACGTCCATTCTCCCTCGGGCCGGCCGATCATTTCTCTTAAGGCGTAATGAAGCGTTAGCGCGGAGGCTTTGACGGCGTAAGCGGTAAGGATGACAAAAACCGGTCTTTCAGATAATACCTGTTTACACGCCTCCAGTAAATCGGGCAATAGCCGAAAGAATTCCCACACCTCGCCTTTGGGACCCCGTCCGAATTTGGGCGGATCGAGAATCAAACCGTCATATTTGGATCCGCGGCGGGATTCGCGTTGCACAAATTTTATGGCATCATCCAAAATCCAGCGAATGGGGGCGGATTCCAGCCCGCAGAGGGTCTGATTTTCGCGCGCCCATTGTATCGCTTTGCGAGAAGCATCCACATGAGTGACCTGCGCACCGGCAGAAGCGGCTGCCAGAGTAGCCAGTCCGGTGTAACCGAAGAGATTGAGCACCCTTACCGGCCTGCCGGCGGTGGAGACCTGCTCGCTGATCCAGTCCCACTGGCAGGCCTGCTCGGGGAAAACGCCAATATGACGAGAGGCGGTGGTTTGAACGATAAAAGAAAGATTTTTATAGTGAAGTGTCCAGCGCTCTGGCATGGTCTTGAGGTTCTGCCAGTGGCCGCCGTTTTCTTCCGGTGAAGGAACGAAACGCGTATGCGCAGCTGCCCATTTGTTCTGGGGCAAGGCCTGGGACCAGACTGCTTCTGCCTCCGGACGAATGAGCAGGTACTGCCCGAAGCGTTCCAGCTTCCAGCCGTTGCCGGAATCCAGCAGTTCATAATCCAGCCATTCAGGGGAAGTCAAAATGGAATAAGACGGTATGAAGAATTGCTTTTTTGTCATGGCGATTATGCAAGCGAGTATATCAGATTTTGGGAGGATGAAGTTCCGATACGACAGGGGCAAAGTGTTCTGTTCATTTAGAAAGGGTGCATCAAACGGTTGCAATCTCCCCGTTCGACAGGCGGTGGAATGAGGGTTATAATGCAAATCGTTTGATCAAAACCAGAGGAATTTCACCATGCAAACCTTCAATTTTGACCAGATCATCGACCGAAAAAATTCTGAAAGTATCAAGTGGCACGCATTTGCGGAGGATGTACTGCCCATGTGGGTGGCCGACATGGACTTTGCGGCTGCGCCGGTTATTATAGAGGCTTTGCATCAACGGGTCTCGCACGGCGTTTTCGGGTATCCCATGGAACTTAAAGAGTTGAAGGAGGCCATTCTGGCGTGGCTGGAAGAACGTTACCACTGGAAAGTCAATGCCGAAGATGTGATCTTTTTACCCGGAGTGGTCACCGCTTTCAATCTGGTAACGCAGGCGGTGTGCGAAGAAGGCCGGGGGGTTGCGGTACAAACCCCCGTTTATCCGCCTTTTCTCATGGTGGGGAAAAATGCCGGCGTTCCTCTGGTATCCTCACAGCTCTGCGTTGGAAATAATCACCGATACGAGGTGGATTTCGAATCCTTTGCCTGGTCTCTGGATCAAAATACCGGCATGTTTTTATTGTGCAATCCACACAATCCGGTTGGGAGAGTGTTCACAATTGCCGAGTTGCAGCAAATGGCCGAAGAATGTCTGCGGCGAAAGATTGTGATTTGCTCCGATGAAATCCACTGCGATCTGGTGTATCAGGGTTATCGGCATGTGCCGATGGCCTCGCTGGATGCTGAAATTGCTTACCGCACGGTGACTTTGATGGCGCCCAGCAAGTCCTTCAATATCCCCGGTCTGGAATTCTCTTTTGCTGTGGTGCCAAACCCGGAAATTCGGCAGCGGATCAACAAAGCACGGCGAGGATTGATTGGGGGAGTTAACCTTATGGGAATGACTGCGGCACTGGCTGCCTATCGGGCGGGCAAACCGTGGCTAGACCAGTTGTTAGAATATCTACAAAAAAACCGTGATTGGTTGTACCGCACGGTCCACGAGAGGATGCCGGGTGTAAAAATGCCCTTGCCCGAAGGCACTTACCTGGCGTGGCTGGATTTTCGCGAAACAGAGACGGCTCATGACCCCTTCACCTTTTTTCTTGAAAAAGCCAGAGTGGGATTGAACGACGGAAAGGCATTTGGGGCGGGCGGTGAAGGTCATGTGCGCTTGAATTTTGGCTGTCCGCGCGCCTTGCTAGAAGAAGGGGTAAACCGCATGATTGCGGCTTTCGAGGATTACACACGAGGATGAAATGAACCAACCAACTCAAACCTCAAACCAAAGCAGGGGGTGTGGCGGTTGTTTTTTGAGGGGGATGGGGGTGGTCACTATACTGGCGTTTCTTCCGCTGGTATTGTATGTGTTGTTGAGCGCCGTTGGTGCTTTATTGATCACTTCTGATCCGGAAAAAGATGCGGATATGATCGTTTTATTGAGCGGGGGAGACCGTCAGCGCTGGCAGGAAGCGGTCAAACTTTATCGGGAGAAGACTTCGCGAATTATTTTAATCACCGAAACAGGGGATACGATCAATGAGATCGGCACCCGCTACAGCCTTTTGGTGCGGAACAATCTTTCCGCTATGGGGGTGCCCATGGATAACATTCGGATCATCCCGGAAGTATCTCGCTCCACGGTGGAAGAGGCCAAAAGTGTGCGGGAGTACATGGAGTACTGGGGTCATAAATCCTGCATTGTGGTCACCGATCCTTACCATACCTTTCGCACACGGCTCATCTTCCATGATACTTTCAAAGGCAGTGAGGTCAGTGTGCAGATTCATGCCGTCACCGGACACTGGTATAAAGCGACGACATGGATGTTCAGCCGGCAGGGGTGGGAAGTTACGCTTGCGGAACTGGCCAAGGTTGCCGGTTATTTGCTGGGATTTGGACGGGAAGATTAAACAACAGAGCCGCGAAGAGCGGCTCTGTATGACAATTGTAATAAGATGATGTGATAAGGTTACTGCAGTGGAACAACTTGCGCGGCTTGGAGACCTTTGGGACCTTTTTCGATAGAAAACTCCACTTTCTGGCCTTCCTTCAACTGCTTGTAGCCTTGCATATCGATTGCGGAGAAATGTACGAAAACATCCTCCCCATTATCACGGCCGATAAAGCCGTACCCCTTGGCAGGGTTGAACCACTTGACGGTCCCGGTATAACGTTCTGACATGCTTTACTCCATACTGTTTGAAAAATTTCAGGTCTGGCTCCATGAGCCGCATGACCATGTATGACAAATGTATCACGTCTTAATTTTAGTGTCAAGTCGAATTTAGCGGGATTTTTTAGAAGAGAGACGAACTATGGCGGGGGGGCAGGATAAGTCTGGCTCAAATCCACCATCCAATATTGCGAGATTTACCCTGCTAAGCGATAATTGTCAGGTAGAGGATCTATGAAAGCCGGGTAGGGAGTATGGAATCAAGGTTTCAAAACTACCAGCGTCAAACTTTGCTGGCAATCCTCATTTGCCTGCCTGTGTTGCTGGCAGTCCTTTTGCCTTTTTCACCGCGGCCGCATGAAGAGGTGCAAATTGTTCAACGCCTGTATCGAGCGGAGTTATTGCAACACCATGAGCAGGCCGCTTTGCAGCTGGTGAGGTTATTGGAATATCACCCGGAACTGGTGAATTTATGGGAAAGACTGGCTTTTCACGAAATGGCGAGCGGGAACGCCGCAAGCGCAGCGGAATATTTCAAGCGGGCACAGGAATCGAAGGTGCTCTCCGAAGAGGGCATGCTGGCAATGGGAGATGCGCTTGCTGAAAGCGGAAATATCGAGGAAGCGGTTGAGGTCTGGCTTTTGCTGGGGGAACAGACCGGCCAGGCCTCGAAATATTTACCCCTTTTAGTGGAGCGTTTTCAGCGTTTGAAGCGGTGGGATCTTGCCACCCGGATGGCTCAATTGTGGGCAGAAAAGGATCCAAAAAACACTCAGGCAGTCTGGCAGGCAGGGATTTTACTTTCCTATCAGAACCCCGAAGCCGCCATTGAATTGCTGACCCCTCTCACCGCGAGGGGCGGGCCGGAAGCAGGACTGGCAAATCAATTATTGAAGACGCTGGAAACTGCCCGCCAAAATACACAACCGGCTTATCAACGGGTGGTGATTGGTCAGCAATTGGGTGAATTGGGCTATTGGGAAATAGCCGAGCAAGCCTTCAAAGAAGCAGTGCAGCTTTCCCCTGAATATGCAGAGGGATGGGCGTTGCTGGCTGAAGCGCAGCAAAATTTGGGCAAAGACGGCTATCCAAGCCTGCGGCGCGCGTTTGAGCTCAATCCGGTTTCGGATTTGGTTCAAACGGCCATGGCTCTTTACTGGCGCCGTCAGAATCAACCGCAAATTGCGCTGGCCTATTTACACGTTCTTGCGGAAAAACACCCCGATGAAGGACGCTGGTACGTGGAAATTGGCGCTGCACTTGCCCAAAGCGGTGATTTGATCGAAGCCCTGCGTGCCTACCGCCGGGCGGTGGATATCGAACCGGAAAATGCGGAGTTATGGCGGGCACTGGCCGTCTTTTCGGCAACCAACGGTTTTGATCCTCAATCCTATACTTTGCCGGCCGCTCAACGCGCTCTGGATCTGGATGGAAATAATCCTGCCTCGCTGGATACGGCGGGTTTTGTGTATATGAAACTGGGAAAATGGGAAGAAGCGGAACAATTCTTGCAACAGGCTCTAAAAGTAAATGACGCTTATGCCCCGGCCTTGCTTCACCTCGGACAGGTGTATCTGGAAATGGGCAGAACCAGTCAGGCTTACCAGCCGTTGAAAAAAGCAGCAGATTCGAAGGATGAGTTAATTGCACTGACTGCTCAGAGATTGCTGGAACGCTATTTTCCGGGCGAATGGCCGCAACCCTGAATGAGTGAAAGGAACGCCTGCCGGGGTTTAGCAAAACGTCAGGTGGTGAAACTGTTGCAGGAGGTTGCTCCGATGGCCAAGTTCATCCGACCATTGCTGATGATTTTTACGATGCTCACCTTGTTGTGTGGTTGTAATTTGATAAAAGAAATTCAATCCGCCGTATCTGAAACTCCCGAAGCGGGAAGTGTTTTGTATTTCGATGATTTTTCCGATCCGGCAAGCGGATGGCGGCAGTGGAGTTCCCCCGAAGCGGTAATTCATTACGCCGATGGCGTATTGGCTTTTTTAATCAACCAGGCCAATTACGATTACTGGTCGCTGGCAGGGAAGAATTTTACCGATGTAACCCTTGCGGTTGAAGCAAAACTGGTCAACGGCCCAACCGACAATGATTATGGGTTGATTTGTCGTTTTCAAGATGAGTACAATTTCTATGCTTTTTTGATCAGCAGTGATGGTTACGCGGGTATTGTGAAGGTAAAAGATGGTCTGTATCAGATTTTGAGCAGTTCAAAAGGGCTGGAATTTGGTAAAATGATTGAGCAAGGATATGCCACCAATCAGCTACGTGCCGATTGTATCGGGTCACATCTGACGCTGTTTGTCAACCAACAAGTATTTGCAGAGGTTGAAGATGCAGATTTCAGTATGGGTGATGTTGGGCTGCTGGCAGGGGCATATCAAACACCGGGAGTAGAAATTCATTTTGACAATTTTTATGTGATTAAACCTTAACGGTATGCGCATCTATTTGGATTCAATAGGCTGCCGCCTGAACCAGAGTGAGATCGAACAAATGGCCCGCCAGTTTCGCGCCGCCGGTCACCAGATTGCGGAAACGGCGGCGGAGGCCGATCTGGTGGTGGTCAACACCTGCACGGTTACCAGTGCGGCTGCTTCCGATTCGCGACAGAAAATCCGGCAGGCTGCCAGAACAGGTCATGCTTCCATCGCTGTGACCGGCTGCTGGGCAACCCTCCAACCGGAAGAAGCCAGAATGTTGCCGGGTGTGGCATGGGTCATTTCGAATACAGATAAGCAACAGCTGGTTTCCAGCGTGCTGGGTATTGAACCCCAGGCATTTGACCTTGAACCGCTTGCCCGTGAACCATTGCCCGGTCTGCATCAACGCACGCGGGCATTCATTAAAGTGCAGGATGGCTGCGATAATTTTTGTACTTTTTGCATTACCCGGATAGCGCGTGGCAAAGGACGGAGTGAACCTATCCGCCGCGTGATTGAGGAAATCCACTCGGCTGTGGCCGGCGGTGCGCGTGAGGTGGTGCTTTCCGGCGTACATCTGGGCTCTTGGGGGCAAGATTTTACCCCTCCCCTCCATTTACGGCATCTGATAGAAGCCATCCTTGCCGATACGGATGTTGAGAGGGTAAGGCTTTCATCGCTTGAACCGTGGGATTTGGATGAGGCTTTCTTTCGATTGTGGGAGAACTCCCGCATGTGCCGTCATCTTCATTTGCCGCTTCAATCGGGTTGTGCCTCCACCTTGAAGCGGATGGTGCGCAAAACCACACCCCAGCAATTTGCCCGTTTGCTGGAGGCGGCGCGCACATTTTCACCCGAAATTGCCATCACAACCGATATCATTGTGGGCTTTCCGGGGGAAAGCGAAGATGAATTTGAAGAAAGCCTTGCTTTTGTCAGGCAAATGAAGTTTGCTGGCGGGCATGTCTTTTCTTACTCGGTTCGGGAAGGCACGGCGGCAGCGCGAATGAAGGGGAGATTGCACGGTTCGGTGATTCATCAGCGCAATGCCCGGATGCGGGCGGTGTTGGAGGAAGCGGCGCAGGAATATCGCCGGCGTTTTATGGATCGTGAGGCATTGGTGTTGTGGGAATCGTGTGATGAGGTTGGCGCACAGGGATGGCGGCTGCATGGCCTGACCGATAATTACCTTCGGGTGGAGGCTTATTCAGCCGAGCCGTTATGGAACCACATCAGCCGTGTCAGGTTGACGAAAATGACTCCGGAAGGCTTGAGCGGAATAATCTTAAATGATGAAATTAAGAACCTCGCTCAGCCCAGCAGATAGAACGCCAGCGTAAAACTGACCATTCCCCACAGGCTGCCGGCAATTGTCTGGTAGAGAGTATGTCGTTTGAGGTGCACTCTTGACCATGCAACCAGTGGTATTGCCATGAACAAGGGCAAAGCGGCCATGCCGCCGAGCAGAAGACCCAAGGTTGAAAAACCGGCAATGGCGGCGGTGTGGGCAGAAATCTTCCATTTCAGGTTGACGAGGAAAAGGCCGCCGGTTTCCAGCAGGGCGGCGGCGGCAAAAATTTGAAGTGGCAGAGGTGCTCTGGCGATATATAGCAGGGCGAAGGTGAAGGCGCTGCAGCCGATACTGAGCAGGTAGGGGCGGATACGCTGCTGGCGAATATAGACATCCAGATCGGTAATCTCACCACTCCGATGAAGGTAAACCAGAAACAAGGCCGGAGCAAGGATAATCAGAGTTAAAGTCAAGAATACCCATCCTGCGCTGGAACGGTTTGGCTGCGTCAGGAAAATGACCATCAGGCCAACAGCGGCAATCAGGGGAGGGGAGAATAATCGTGAAATCCACTCTGCAAGCCGGTAATGCCAGGTTTGAGGTAAAATTGGCAGGACTTGTTCTTGAATTTCAATTGAGGTGTTGATTTCCATACAGGTATCCAGTCAGTCCTTTCAAAATTATCTTAACCGGCTGCAATTAAGGATTTTTGATGGGAATGTTAAAGTCTGGTCAAAAAAATAGGAGTTTCAAAAAAAATCCAGCGGTTTTTGAATATCACAAACGAGGATAGACACAATGACCGAAAAAAAGTGGTGGCAAAGGGCTGTTTTTTATCAAATTTACCCGCGCAGTTTTGCGGATGGTAACGGTGACGGAATTGGTGATTTTACCGGTATGATTGAAAAAGTGGACTATCTCCACTGGTTGGGGGTGGATGCCGTCTGGCTCTCTCCGCATTTTCCTTCCCCGCAGGTAGATTGGGGTTATGATGTCAGCGATTATTACGGTGTTGCCCCCGAATATGGCACAATGGAACAGTTCATGCAGTTTATGGAGGAATTGCACCGCCGAGATATGCGCCTGGTGCTGGATCTGGTCTTAAATCATACGTCCGATCAACATTCGTGGTTTCTCGAATCTCGTTCCAGCCGCGACAACCCGAAACGAGACTGGTACATCTGGAAACCACCGCGCAATGGCGGATTGCCGAATGATTGGTTTTCCACCTTTGGCGGGCCGGCCTGGACATTCGATCCGCTGACGGGAGAGTATTACTATCATTTTTTCTTTGCCGGGCAGCCCGACCTGAACTGGAAAAATCCGGAAGTCAAACAAGCCATGTTCGATGTGGTGCGATACTGGCTGAGATTGGGGGTGGATGGTTTTCGGCTGGATGCGGTTGGCACAATTTTCGAGCGTGAAAATTATCCGGATCACGCGACGGGTGATACCCTCGATGATCTTTACCGTGACGCGCGCCGGGCAAAAACGACGAAGGAACAGCGCCTTGTCA
Organism: Chloroflexota bacterium; assembly: GCA_040754815.1. GTDB lineage: Bacteria > Chloroflexota > Anaerolineae > Anaerolineales > Anaerolineaceae > Bellilinea. Next base: position 181,133 of record JBFMBX010000001.1, on the reverse strand, counting down.
ATCGCCGCTGGTTGCGCATGTTCCGCCATCAGGTGGATATGCCCGAGGTTCACGACCTGATGCGTGAACTGCGCTGCGTGGTGAATGAGTTTCCGGACAAGGTGCTGATTGGCGAAACCGAAGACCTGCGTTTTTATGGCAACGGCGAGGATGAACTTCATTTGAATTTCAATTTTCCCCTTATGCGCACCAACCGCCTTACCCCGCATTGGGTGCGGAAGAATCAACGGGAAAGGCTTTCAGCCTTGCCGGACGGTGCGTGGCCGTGTAACACTCTGAATAATCACGATGCCGGACGCATGAAGAGCCAGTTTGGGGACGGGAAACATGATGATCAGATTGCGCGGGTCAATCTGGCGTTGTTATTGACTTTGAAAGGAACCCCCTTCCTTTACAACGGCGAAGAGATTGGCATGGTCAATCACAATGGATTGAAGGTGGAAGATTTCCGGGATCCGCTCTCTTTACGTGCCTATCAACTTGAAATTGAACTGCTGGGCTCGCCGGCCCATGAGGCTGAGGTTTTCGCAAGTGATTACGGGCGGGATAAATGCCGCACACCCCTCCAGTGGTCCAATTCACCTAATGCCGGTTTTTGCCCTGCTGAGGTCAAGCCGTGGCTACCGGTGCACCCCAATTACGCGGATGGAGTGAATGTGGAGGAGCAAAAGAAAAACCCGGACTCTTTACTGAATTACTACCATCGTTTGCTGCAATTGCGGAAAGAACTGCCAGCGCTCATCGAAGGGGAGTATCAACCGCTGGATGAAAGCCACCCCGCGGTGTTCAGTTTTCTGAGGTATACCGCTCAACAGACCTGTCTGATTGCGTTGAATATGAAATCCCATCGCGCCCGTGTAAATTTACCCGAAAATATTAAAATTTTGCGGTGCGTGTTTTCAACACACCGCAGTGAGGATCTGCCTCGAGGAAATAATCTCACCTTACAACCGTTCGAGGTCTGGATTGGTGTGACAGATATGGCTTAAAGTTTCAATTGAGCGATGATATTTTTCAAAATTGCCGCTGAATTTTGTAAGGCGGCAATTTCTTTGTCGTTCAATTCAAGGCGGATAATCCGTTCCACGCCGTCCAGATCCACAATGGTTGGCAGGCTCAGGCAGACATCGCTGATTCCATAATACTCTTCATTGAGATAACTGGAAACGGATAATACTGTGCCCTGATCGCGGATGATGGCCTCGCAAATGCGGGTCAGCCCGCTGGCAATGCCATAATACGTGGCCCCTTTGCGCTCGATGATGTGGTATGCGGCATCACGGGTTTGTTCAAAAATCATATCCAGAGTTTCATCTTCGCAGCCAAGACCGTTGACCGCACAATACTGCGGCAGGCGCATACCGGCAATGTTGGCAAGTGACCAAACCGGAACTTCGCTGTCGCCGTGTTCCCCAATGATATGGGCGTGAACGCTGCGCGGATCCACATCAAAATGCTGGGAAAGCAGATAGCGGAAACGAGCCGTATCCAGTACGGTGCCGGAGCCGATCACGTGATTGCGGCGAAAACCGGAAATTTTGTAGGCCACATAAGTGAGGATATCAACGGGGTTAGTGGCGATCAACAAAATGCCATCAGGATTATTTTCAACGATTTGAGGAATGATTTGTTTGAAAATTTCAGTATTGCGGTGTACCAAATCCAGGCGAGTTTCACCGGGGCGTTGTGCCGAGCCGGCGGTTATGACGGTAATGCTTGCTCCCGCTGCATCCTTATAATCACCCGCCCAAATGCGGGCCGGTCTGGCTAACGGCATGGCGTGGTTGAGGTCCATTGCTTCGCCTTCGGCTTTAGCCCGGTTTGCATCAATTAGGACAATTTCACTGGCTAACCCGCTCAATAAGAGCGAATAGGCAAAGGTTGCTCCTACATTACCTGTTCCGACAATGGCTACGCGGGTTGGTTTCTTGAAAACGTGAGTCATGGCTAATCTCCTTTGGGATGCTATCGTTGAGATTGTTTTTCTCTGGCTTTTCGGCTTTCCATAAAACGGTCAAAAACTCTTTTCCATGCCTGGGTAGGTTTTTCCGGACGGATTTTCTTGTGTTCTTCGGTGCTGAGGTAAAAAGCAAAATCTTCTAACAGGATGGAAATCGGCTCATCCGGAGCGTGGTACAGAATTGGTTTGCCAAGGTTGATTGATTGTACCAGTACGTCTGGGGAGTAGGGCAGGCTGAGGGTGATGGGCTTTTTCAGGGCCTGTTCGATGCGGTCTCGGGGCAAACCGTGTTTTGGAAAAACATTATTCAAGACCAGTTTGATTTTTTCCGGCGGGTAATTGAGTTTGGTATAAGTATCCAGCGCTGCAGCGGCTGCCCGTAAGGATGAAAGTTCAGGCGCCAGAACCAACAGGACAACATCTGCCATATCCAGCGCAATCAGGGCAACTTCGCTGAAATCATGGGGCAGATCAGCTACGATGTAATCATAATGAGGGCGGAGCAACTTAAGGGAAACATTGAGGGTTTCATCGGAGAGCATTTCGGCATCGGTTGGGAAAGTGGGTGCTGCGATGAAACTCAGACCGCTTTTGTGATTTTCGATGATGGAATGCAGGGCTTCGGTATCCATTTCCAGGGGGTCTATGCCGGCCAGGTCGGCCCAGGTGCGTTTCAGCGGCATATTCAACAAGAGGGCTACCTGACCGGCCATCAGAACCAGATCAATCAGTAGAGTAGGCGTATTCCAGAGAGAACGCAATCCAAGTGCGAGGTTTACCGCTAAGGTAGAAGTGCCGATTCCTCCCCGTAAGGAATGAACGGCGATGATTTTGGCTAACTTGGTTGGGATGGCTCCTTCACCGGCGGGTAAAGCGTGACGAATTACCTCCATCCGCCGCAGTAAAACGGTCATGCGGGCAATCAGTTCTTCGGGTTCAAAGGGTTTGGTGATGTGATCGTCGGCACCCGATTCAAAAGAAGCCAGTTTATCCTGCAGGCCGGCCTGACTGGTAAGTACCATGATAGGGGTGTGGGCAAAAGCAGGGTCACGACGCAGACGGCGGGTTACTTCGTAACCCGAGATATCGGGCAAGTTCAAATCGGTGATGATGACATCCGGTTTGAGGACGTGCGCGGCTTCCAAACCCTGCGTGCCGGTTAATTCGGTATAAACCATGTGCCCCAACGGACGCAGGGCGTGTTCAATCATGCGGTGGAAAATGATTTCATCATCAATTAGAAGAACGGTTGCCATGTTTCATCCTTTGGATTGTTTCAGTTGGATTGCTGTTGAGTTTTCATCTCAAGCAATGCTTTTTTTAATAAGGGGATCTGGTCTTGCATTTCGGTAAGTAGCGATTCGGCGTTTTGCAGGGAGCCGTTACCAGCCTGCAGATCCAGCTGGTGAGCAAGGCGGGTTAATTTGACGGCTTCAAAATTTGCTGCCACCCCTTTTAGATTGTGGGCATGGAGTTTTACGGCTGCAGTATTTTGGGACTTTACCGCCTCGCGCAGTTCGCTCAATTTAACTTCGCATTGCTGGATGAATTCTTCGAAAGTTGAAAGAAAGAAATCCAGATCATCGCCGAAACGCGGTAAGATTTTTTGGAGATATTGCGGATCCCCCAGCGATTGCGTGTTTTTACGAAAAGCCCGGCTGAGGAATTCATCCTCTTCAGCCATTTGCGTTTCTTCCATTTGGGTTATTAAACTGGTTTCGGAATCAGGGTCCGGCTCAGGGGGACGAGGGAAGTCATCGGAGCCGATTGGTGAGGAAAGAAAAAATTTCTCCATTTCGGCAGACAATTCGGTTATAGATTCTGGCGAGGCAGAAGGCTGCTCTTTTTCATCCTCAAAAATTATTTCTTCTCCGGTTGATTTCTTTCCCCATTGCTCGATGGTATTGAACAATTCGCGTGGTTTTATCGGTTTGGAAAGGTAAGCATCCATGCCGCTGGCAAGGCAACGCTCCACATCACCGGCCAGGGCGCGGGCTGTCATGGCTACGATGGGGGTGTGATGAATTGCACCTTCACGGGAGCGGATTCTTAATGTGGCTTCGTAACCGTCCATTTCAGGCATTTGGATATCCATGAGGATCAGGTCATAAGTGTTTTGAGAGGCTTTTTCCACAGCAATTCTGCCGTTTTCGGCTTCTTCGACGGTGTGACCAAACTTCGTGAGCAGATTGACAACAACTTTCCGATTCACGGGGTTGTCTTCCACCAGTAGAATGCGGCGGGGAAGAGTTGTCCGTAAGGCTGACGGTGATGGTGAGCGTTCGGTTGAGGTTTTTTCTGCTACCTCAACCGGTGTGGCAATGGTGAGAGCGGATTTCAGCGCTTTGTAAAGGGCTTGCTGGCGGACAGGTTTGATGAGCGTAGATGTGCAGCCGATTCGTTGGCAGTCTTCCTGCGAAAGGTGATTGCCCACCGTGGTCAACACAATCATCTTCAGCCCATCTTGAATGGCGTCTTTAACTTCAAGGGGCAGATTCACCTGCCCGTTTTCTAAAAGATTTCGATAGTCCACCAGCGCGAGATGTGCTGGTTTGTTGTTCTGCTGGGTAGAACGGATAAATTCGATGAATGAGTTGCGGTTATCACATTCGCTGACGGCAAACCCAACCCTCTCCAATTCCAAACGCAAGGAGTGGCGGCTGGAAGCATTGGGATCGGCTATCACCACATGTTTTCTATGAGAGAGGCCGATGAGGTCGGTCGGTTGAGGTTCTGGAGTTTCCTGCCGGGCAAAGACAGTGTTGAATGAAAAAGTACTGCCACTGCCCGGTTCGCTGATCAGGGAAATTTTTCCACCCATCAATTCCACCAGTTGGGTAGAGATGGCCAACCCCAGCCCTGAACCGCCGTATTTGCGGGTGGTGGACATATCGGCCTGAGTGAATCTTTCAAAGATGCGCGCCTGCCGATCCGGTGGTATACCGATGCCTGTATCCCGCACCGAAAAACTGATGGTGGCCTGAGAATTGGTTTGGGCAATCGGCTGAACACTGATCACAATTTCTCCGCGTTCGGTAAACTTGACTGCATTGCCTACGAGATTATTCAACACCTGCCGCAAGCGATTTGGATCGCCGCGCAACATTACCGGCGTTTGAGGGTCAAACTGACATACCAGTTCCAGTCCTTTGGCGGCAGCGCGTTGCGAAAAATTAACCGCCACATTTTCGACAATGGTTCGTAAATTGAAGTCGGTGGTTTCCAATTCCATCTTGCCGGCTTCAATTTTCGAAAGATCGAGGATATCGCTGATCAGGTTTAGGAGTGATTCTGCGCTCTCTAACGCGGCGGTGAGGTATTCGTTCTGTTCTTGGTTAAGGGGGGTATCCAGCGCAAGGTTGAGCATGCCGATCAACCCATTGAGCGGGGTGCGGATTTCATGGCTCATGTTCGCTAAAAATTCGCTTTTTGCCAGATCGGCCTCTTCCGCTTTTTGTCGGGCGCGTACCAGTTCGGTGATGTTGTGATACAGGTTCAGTATGCCCACTTCTTGCCCGTTGACGATGACCGGTACACCAAAAATTTCGACATCAATCAATTCACCTTGCCGGGTTTGGCGTTTGCTAACGCTGTGAATCAATTCTCCCTGACGAACCCGGCGGCTGAATTCGAAGGCTCCATCACGAAATTCCTTCGAGGTAATAATGTCATCCAGTTTGCCGCCCAGCACTTCTGCCTGAGTGTAACCGAACAGTCGTTCAAAGGCCGGGTTACAGGCAACGATGTGCCCGTTCAGGTCGAGGGTAACAATGGCAACAGGGCTGTTCTGAAAGATGCTTTCGAAGTACTGCTTTTGCCGTTGAATTTCTGCTTCCGCTTTTTTGCGCTGGGCAATATCATGAAAGATATAAATGATACCCTGCTGGTTTTCGCTATCTTGAAAGGGGAAACCGGTGACTTCAAACCATCCATATAAGGATGGCATAGGGATAACCTGTGTTTTGGTGAGTGCTTTTTTCTGAATCGGTTCGATGACGCCGGGGAAAACCTCTTCAATATTTTTTCCGATCAAATCGGCATAGGAAGTTTTGAGAGTCTGAGTGGTAGCGCGGTTGCAGCGAATAATTTTCCCAACCGAGTCGGTAAGCAGGATCAAATCGGAAATGGCATCGAATGTGGCTTCCCACTCTTTTTTTGCCCGAATGATGTTGGCTTCTGCCTGGTGACGCTCGAGGATTTCGCGTTGAGAAACTTCCTTGACGGCATATAACTCGCTGGTGCGTTGGGCCAGTTCCTCTTTGAGAAGCGAATTTTGTTTGATGGTCTGAAATTGTTGGTAGGCATAAATAAAACTGAGCAGTGCCATCAAAAGAGAAAATACATCTACCAGCCACAAAACCGGCTCGTTCAATTGAGCCTGCAACAAAATGGAAAATGAGACGGGAAAGCCGTTTGAGAAGACAAAAACAAAGGTAATGAGCAGGGGAAAAAGCAAGCCCATCAAAACCCCTGCCGCAGGAAAGAGGAGAGGGATTAGCTTATTGAGGGGAATTTTAGGGTTCTTGACAGAAAGCATAATGGTTTATAAGGGAATTGTAAGGAAATTAATCATCTGATTTCCTTGATTAAAATTATAATTGACCCCGCCAACAAATGCTATTATAATCTCGTGTTTTGTTGAAAAGGAATGACTACGTCTGATAAAAGGCGTTTTTGAGAATAAATGAATATCGAAGATCGAACTGGAACCACTGTTTTACGCCGTGAAACGGAAGCCAAACCCAAAAAAAGCTGGCGAACCTGGCTGATTGGCAGGCCGTTACAAACCGCAGATGCTCCTCATCAAACGATTGGGATCTTAATCGGCCTGGCCGTCTTTGCCAGTGATGCTCTTTCTTCAACAGCCTACGCCACTCAGGAAATGCTGGTTATTCTGATGGTGCTGGGTGAAAGAGCGTACGATTATGTATTTCCGCTGGCCATTGGCATTGTCATTTTGTTAACGATTGTAACCCTTTCGTATGAGCAAACCGTCCATGCGTATCCTAATGGAGGTGGAGCTTACACAGTCTCGCGGGATAATCTGGGTGTATTACCCTCAAAAATTGCAGCCAGTGCATTGCTCACCGATTACATCCTAACTGTATCGGTTTCAATTTCTTCCGGTGTTGCCCAGATTGTTTCTGCAATTCCAGAATTATTCCCTTACCGCGTTTGGGTAGCGATTGGTTTTATTATTTTCATAATGATTATGAATTTGAGGGGGGTAAAAGAATCGGGGCGGGCGTTTGCCATTCCGACCTATTTCTTCGTCATTATGATGTATTTAACCGTGGCTGTGGGGTTGATTCGTTATTTTGGCGGAACGCTTGGATTGGTTGAAAATCCTCCCGCTGTGGAGGTGTTTCATGGAACAGTGGGAGTGGGAATTTTTCTGATTTTGCGGGCTTTTTCCAGTGGTACCGCAGCACTGACCGGGATTGAAGCCATTTCCAATGGTATTCCCGCTTTCAAAGAACCCCGTTCTAAAAATGCCGGCACAACGCTGATCATTATGTCTGTCATATTGGGTTCATTGATGTTAGGGATTTCTTTCCTGGCCGGTTTTATCAAAGCCGTACCCTCCGAGGCGGAAACGGTAATTTCTCAATTAGCACGCACAGCATTTGAAGGACGCGGTATTTTCTATGCCGGTGTAATTACTGCCACAACCGTCATCCTGATCATGGCGGCGAACACCGCCTTCGCCGATTTTCCCCGACTGAGTGCCATTGCCGCCTCGGACGGCTTGCTGCCGCGTCAATTGACTTACCGGGGAAGCCGTCTGGTATATTCGAGAGGGATTGTTTTACTGGCATTAATTTCTTCTGTTTTGATCATTGTCTTTCAGGCGAGTGTTACCCGGTTGATACCCCTTTATGCAGTAGGTGTGTTCCTTTCTTTCACACTGTCGCAAATTGGTATGGCCCGCCGATGGTGGAAGAGCAGTAAGTTGAAAGAAGGGGAGGAGTTAAAGGAACATTCCAGCGTTTTGCATTACGATCCAAACTGGTTAATCAAACTAATCATTAACGGCTTCGGCGCAGTTTGCACCGGGATTGTGATGATAGTTTTTGCCACGACCAAATTTATGGATGGCGCATGGGTGGTTATCCTCATCATTCCAACGCTGGTAGTGATGTTTACTGCCATCGAACGACATTACCGGAATCTGGCATCCAAACTTTCGCTTGAAAATTACGGGGGTATACCGCGCATTGCCCGTCACAGGGTAATTATCCCCATCGGCGGTGTGCATCGAGGCACGCTGGCGGCTTTGCGTTACGCGCGGACTCTTTCCGAGGACATTACCGCAGTGCATGTTTCGATTGATCCGCAGGAAGCCGAGCGGGTGCGTAAAAAATGGGAAACATGGGGAGATGGGCGGCGGTTGGTGATTCTCGAATCGCCGTATCGTCTCTTTATTGAGCCGCTTTTGGAGTATATTGATGAGATTGAATCTCAACGGCAGCCCAATGAGATTATTACCATTGTTGTGCCGGAATTTGTGCCTAAACACTGGTGGGCCGGTCTGTTGCACACGCAGACTGCGCTCACGCTGCGAATGGCGTTACTTTTCCATAAAGACATTGTGATCACCAGCGTTCCCTATCAGGTGGATTAATGAAACCAGAACCAGAGAAGAAACACAAAAGAATGCAATTTGTTGTAGTTGGCTGCGGCAGGTTGGGCTCTGCACTGGCATACCGGCTTTTTCGGGCCGGCCATTCGGTAGCCGTGATAGACTCTTCTCCAGAGTCGTTCGGCAATTTACCGCCGGATTTTAGCGGCCGCTTGCATGAAGGAGATGCGCTCTCGCAGGATGTGCTGATTCGTGCCGGAATTGAAACGGCTGACGCATTGGCGGCAGTGACCAGTTCGGATGCCATCAATGCCGTGGTGGCACGCGTAGCCCGGGAAGTCTATCACGTTCCCAATGTTGTAGCCCGTAATTATGACCCCCGCTATCGGGTTTTGTTCGAGGAGCTGGAGTTGCAGGTGATCAGTTCAACCAGCTGGGGTGCCCAACGGATCGAGGAGTTGCTCTATGATTCGGGGGTGCATACGGTGTTTTCGGCGGGTAATGGAGAGGTGGAAATTTATGAATTTGTCATCCCCGAACGGTGGGATGGAAAATTGCTGGAAGATCTGTTACCCGATGAAGAATGCCTGCCCATTTCCATCACCCGCGCGGGGCGTGCAATGCTGCCGCAGACTGGCATGGTGATAAAGGGGGGCGATATCATTCATGTGAGCGCCACCTTCAACGGCAGCAATTGTTTGCGTCAGAAATTATTAGAAGAGAGGGAGTAGCCAGAATGTATGTGATTATTGCAGGTGGAGGAAGAACCGGCGCTCAGCTGGCGCGGATTCTGGTTGCCCAAAATCATTATGTTCAATTGATAGATTATCGTCCCGAAGTGCTGGCTCGTTTGCACAAGGAATTGCCAACCGAAGCGATCCTGGAAGGTCGTCCAATTGACCCGCTGGTATTGGAAAAAGCCGGCGCAGAAAAGGCAGATGTGCTGGCTGCCTGTACCACCGAGGATGAGGTCAATCTGGCAATCTGTTATATGGCGCGCAGCCGGTATAAAATTCCCCGCACCATTGCTCGAATTAATAATCCCCGCAATGCATGGCTCTTCGATCATAAGTTCCATGTGGATGTTGCCGTAAATCAAGCCGAGATTATGGCTTCGATCATCGAGGAAGAAATGTCGCTGGGTGACATGATGACGCTGATCAAACTGAGACGGGGAAATTACTCGTTGGTTGAAGAAAAAGTACCACCGGATGCACCAGCGATAGGAGTTTCTATTAAGGACCTTAATTTGCCAGAACATTGTGTCATTGCAGCCATTATTCGCCACGGTGAGGTGATCGTACCGCGCGGCGTAACCACCTTTGAAGCAGGTGATGAAGTGCTGGCTGTGGCTGATGTGGAAGGCGCACGTCAGCTGGCGAAGATGCTTTCACCGGAAAAGCCGGTCAATGGTCGCAGCCGATAAAAACTGTTTGACCGGTAAGCCGGCATAGGGTATAATTTAGTTCTGCGTCTGGATAACACCTGTGCACTGCGGAAATCGCCAAACAATTGCGATAAAGGTTTGGAAATTTGCGCAGGACACAGTGGCAAAACCACTTTTTGAAAGGATAATGATATGCCCAAACGGACATACCAACCCAAAATTCGCCGCCGTGTTCGAGTGCATGGCTTTCGTGCCCGCATGGCAACGGCTGATGGGCGCCAGGTATTAAAGCGCCGTCGCTTGCGCGGGCGTTACCGCTTGACGGTCACTGCTAACAGCCATGTGAAGAAGATACGCTGGTAGTCTGTGCTGTTTCTGCAGGTATTGCCTTGTGGGCAAAACCTGCCGTTCATTGGAGCTCAATGGACGGGTTCATGGGTGAAGCGCAAATTCCGGCTAAGACGGTCGAGCGATTTCAAGCGGGTGCGACAAACAGGCAAGACATTCACGCACCCGTTTCTTGTGTTAACCTTGCTGCCAAACCCGAACGGCGGCATAAGAATTGGCATTGCTGCCAGCAAGGCGGTGGGTAGTGCGGTGGATCGTAACCGTGCAAAAAGGCGCTTGCGGGCAGTAATGGATGAATTCCTGCCGGTTTTGCCATCGGGATGGGATCTCGTGCTGATTGCTCGAAAATCTGTATTGACGGCTCCCTATATGGAGCTCAGGAAGGCTGTTTTGAATGTACTTGCCAGGGCGAGTTTGATGGTAGCCGCTGAAAACGAATTGAATGATTGAGCACGATTATTCTCACGAACCCTCTTTGCGTGATTTGCCTTTCAATATAAAAACGGCACCTCGCTGGATATTGCTGGGTTTGATCCGCCTTTATCAAAAACTGGTTTCACCGGCTTTGCCGGCGAATACCTGCCGCTTTTACCCGACCTGTTCCCATTATGGCTATCAGGCTATATATAAATACGGGGCACTGAAAGGTACAGCGATGGCAATCTGGCGGGTATTGCGCTGTAATCCATTCAATCCCGGCGGATACGATCCGGTGCCTTAATCCTGGAACACTAAAAATAACAGTGAAAATCTATGAAAACAAACAAAGTCATACTCGTTTCGTTGTTTCTTCTCGGTACGATTCTCCTGACAGCGTGTGGGGCACCCCTTTCGGGCTCAAGCTGGCCGGGGATTGGTTCTAATGGGGATGTTTTGTATGTGGCCAACATGCAGCACGTTTATGCCGTGCGGGTGGCCGATGGAAGTATGGTGTGGAAATACCCCGAAAAGGCAGGCAGACAAATGTTTTTTGCCGCGCCGGTGCTGGCTGATGATCAATTACTAGTCGGCGATTACGAAAATATCTTTCACAGCCTTGACCCTAACACCGGCGCCGAAAAATGGACCTTTACACAGGCTCAGGGCGATTGGATTGCCAGCCCGCTGGTAGTTGGGGATGTCATCCTTGCTCCCAATGCGGATCATTTCCTGTATGCCCTTTCCAGAGATGGATCACTGCTCTGGAAGTTTGAAACCGGAAGGGCGTTATGGGCTCAGCCGGTCAGCGATGGGGAAGTTGTTTATCAGGCTTCTATGGATCACAAATTATATGCCATCAATATCCGCGATGGGAGCCTGGTCTGGTCGGTAGATGTTGGCGGGGCGGTGATTTATTCACCCACTCTGGATGTTGAAGAGAGAACAATCTATCTCACCACGCTGGCGCGAAACCTGATGGCGATCAATACTGATGATGGTTCCATCCGCTGGCAACGGCAATTTGAAGGCGGTATGTGGACTCAACCGGCTTTGAACGAAGGACGTTTGTACCTGGGTGATTTACAGGGTACAGTTTATGCACTTTCTGCTGCCGATGGCTCGAACATCTGGTCTCAGAAGGTTGAGCAACCGGTAACCGGCAAGGCAACTATTGTAGATAACCGTGTGATTTTCCCCACCGAAAATGGCAGTTTGATCGCCATGACACTGGAAGGAGAACGGTTATGGAGTCGTTCTTTCGAGGGCAAGCTATACACCGGCCCGGTTGTGGCGGGTGACCGTTTGGCAGTTGGTATTGCCGAAGGAAAAGAGTTTTTGAAAATGGTCTCGCTCGATGGGCAGGACCTGTGGACATTTGTTCCACCCAAATAAGTGAGGTAAAAAATGTGGGATGCTTTGATTATTACGCCGTTTATCAATACCCTGCTGTTCATCTATAATCTGGTTGGACAGAACTTTGGGATTGCGATAATCCTGTTCACCCTGTTAATTCGGGTCATAACCCATCCCTTGATGGTCAAACAAATCAAGGGGGCGCAGGCAATGCAGGAACTTCAAAAGAATGAGAAATGGATCAAAATTCAGGAAAAATACAAGGGTGATCGGGAAAAGCTGGCTCAGGAGCAGATGGCTCTCTACAAAGAACTGGGCATCAATCCTTTCGCATCCTGCCTGCCGACTTTGATTCAGTTGCCGATTATTTTCGGTCTGTATCAGGCGATTATTTCTGCACTTGCCAGCACCCCGCTGGATCTGTTGCGCCTGATTCGCCATATTTACCCCGGTTTGTTGCAAGTGGAGAGCCTGATTCCCCTCAATTCTCGTTTTTTGTGGATGGATTTAGGCCAGCCTGAACGGCTTTTTATCCCGGGCTTGAGTTTTGGCATCCCCGTGCTGGTGGTGATTGTCGTTTTGACCACTTATATTCAGGGCAAGTTGATCGCCACACCGCCTGCCAATCCCAAAGATCAAACGGCTGCCATGTCCAATATGATGAACCTTTACATGCCGATTTTTATGGGATATCTGGCCTACACCTTAGCTTCTGGTCTGGCTTTGTATTTCATTGCCTCGAACATCATCGGTATTTTGCAATATGCCATGCTGGGTAAAGTAAATTGGGGAAATGTATTTCCCTTTTTGAACAAACAAAGCCCGGATACGAAAAGTGCAGGACAGAAGAAGTCTTATTCCAAGTAATTCCTGCCGGACTTTGCAGAATCTTAAGAGGGAAGATTTGAGGAGCCTATGAGTCACGAGAAAACCACCCTTGAAGTAATTGCTCCAAGTGTAGAAGAAGCGGTTGCCAAAGGTCTGAATCAACTGGGTTTGCGGGAAGAGCAGGTTGAAGTTGAGGTTTTGGATGCCGGCAGCCGCGGATTCCTCGGTTTGGGCAGCCGTCAGGCACGCGTTCGGCTCTGGATTAAGGAAAAAGAAAGCAGCCAGACACCGCTCAGCGAAGAAAAGCGCTCTTCACGCACACAGGAACATCGAAAACAGCGTACTGAAAGCCCAAAAGCCGAGCCAATGGCAGCGGCAACGGATGAAGATGAGCAATTTGTTTTAAAAACCGCGGAACAGATAACCGGGGAATTGCTGCAAAAAATGCATCTCAAAGCCCGGTTGAAGGCCAGCATGTTGCCGCCGCAGGATGAAAATGATTCACCTACGGTGATGGTGGAGGTGCAGGGGGAAGATTTAAGTATTTTGATTGGCAGACGATCAGAGACCCTCAACGCGCTGCAATACATCACCAGCCTGATTTTGAGTAAAGAAGTTGGCCGTTGGGTGCCGTTGATCATTGATGTGCAGGGGTATCGAGCCCGTCGTGAACGACAATTGCGAGTGCTTGCCCGCCGAACGGCGGAACAGGTGGTGCATACCGGCAGGAAAATTTCCCTTGAACCCATGCCGGCAAACGAACGGCGGGTGATTCATCTGGAATTGCGCGATCACCCGGAAGTAACTACCGAAAGTGTTGGCGAAGAACCAAATCGAAAGGTCACGATTTTCCTGAAGAAACAACGATCTTAAGTCATGGTAAAAGGCGGGTATCTCATCCTCATTGTGAGATACCTGCCTTTTCACATTGAGGATTTGGGGTGAATTTCTGGCAGTTCCACATTTCTACCCATGCAGATGGGTTGCTGGGCTATTTAGCCGTTATCCTTGTAATTTCCCTTCTCAACCTGTTCTGGTTCCGCCCGATTGAGCGGTATCCAGTGGCGAATAAAACCCCGCTGGTTTCGGTTCTTATCCCTGCCCGAAACGAAGAGAAAAATATTGGGGATTGTTTGAATACCGTTTTGGATCAGCGCTACCCCAACTTTGAAGTATGGGTGTTGAATGACCACTCGGCAGATGGAACGGCTGAAATCGTCAGAAAATATATTCAAGAAGATGAACGTGTGCATCTGCTGGATGGAAAACCCTTGCCATCCGATTGGCTCGGCAAACACTGGGCGTGTCAGCAACTGGCGGAAAACAGCCGCGGGGAGTTGCTGCTTTTTCTGGATGCGGATACCCGTTTGAAACCAAACGCAATCGCCCATGCTGTTAATACCTTTTACCATGAAAGGCTTAACTTACTCAGCCTTGTACCAAGGGAAATTGTAAAATCGTGGGGCGAGAGACTGATTCAACCCTTTTTCTTGTGGGCTATTTTTACGGTGATGCCGTTGGGCATTGCCAAAAAGGCCCAACTGAAATGGTTGACCTTTTCGATTGGACAATTTATGCTGTTTGACCGACATGCCTATTTTTCGATCGGCGGTCATACGGCTGTTCGCAATGATGTGGTGGACGATATTGCCCTGGGGAGAAGGGTGGTTCAATTGGGGTTTCGCTGGTGGCTGGCAGATGGAACGAATCAGGTGGAATGCCGCATGTATCATTCGTTCAGGCAGGTGATTGAGGGTTTCAGTAAAAACTTCTTTGCCGCTTTTCGGTATAATCTCTTTACATTTGCTTTTGTTTTTTTATGGTTAATGGTGGCTTTTTGGGAACCGTTGTTCGTGCTGTTTTTGCATTCTTTGGGATATTCAGTGGCATATTTCCCGTTTACAAAAGCCGTCTGGGCAGTGGTGCTTTCGTTGATCGTCTGGGTGATGGTTTATGCCCGCTTGAAATTTCCAATCCATCTGGCACTTTTTTATCCTCTGACGGTACTTTTCAATTCGTTGGTCGCTTTACGCTCGGCTGTCTTGACCCTAAAAGGGAAATCTACATGGAAGGACCGTCAACTCCAAAAGCCAAAAATTCGTTTTTTCTAAGTCGGAGGAATCATCATGAAAGCAGTGGATATCATTATCAAAAAACGAGATCGCAAGGTTCTCACCCGGGAGGAAATTGAGTTTTTTGTGCAAGGTTTTACGCGGGGGGAAATTCCCGATTATCAGGTAGCGGCCTGGGCAATGGCAGTGATGCTCAACGGGATGACCGATCAGGAAACCACCGACCTGACACTGGCAATGGCTTATTCCGGTGAGGTGCTGGATCTTAGCGGCGTGGTTCCTATTGCGGTGGATAAACATTCCACCGGCGGTGTTGGAGATAAGACCACACTGGTTGTTGAGCCTGTGGTTGCAGCCTGCGGCTTGCCGGTAGGTAAAATGTCCGGACGGGGATTAGGTTTTAGCGGTGGGACACTGGATAAAATCGAGTCCATCCGCGGTTTTCGCACCAACTTAAGCAAAGAAGAATTCATTCATCATTTGCGAACTTATGGACTGGTGTTGACGGGGCAGACGGGGGATCTGGCGCCGGCAGATGGTAAATTGTATGCGTTACGGGATGTTACCGGTACTGTGCCTTCAATTCCATTAATCGCTTCTTCGATTATGAGCAAGAAGATAGCAGCCGGTGCTCAGGCGATCGTACTGGATGTGAAAGTAGGGGTAGGGGCTTTCATGGAAACTCTGGAAGATGCCCGTCAGCTGGCGCGATTGATGGTCGCCATTGCCCAACTTTCCGGTCGTAAGGCAGTAGCCATTTTATCCGATATGAATCAGCCGCTTGGCAATGCGGTTGGAAATGCGCTGGAACTTCGTGAAGCCATTGATACCCTGCACGGCAATGGGCCGGAAGATTTTTACGAACACTGCATGGAAGTGGCCAGTCACATGCTCGTTATCGGCGGTAAGGCGCGTGATTTACGCGAAGGACGGGACCTTGCAGAAGAGGCTTTGCGGGAAGGATGGGCATGGCAGAAGTTCCGCACACTGGTTCAGGCACAGGGAGGCGACCTGAGCATGGTGGATGATCCGGAGAGGCTGCCAAGGGCTGCGTTCATCGAGGATGTGCATGCCAGTCAGGATGGTTACATTTCCGCAATCAATGCCCGGGAAGTGGGTGAAACTGCGGTGGATTTGGGGGCTGGGAGGATTAAAAAAGGCGATCCGATTGATCCGGCTGTTGGGGTGGTCATCCACCATAAAGTGGGTGATTTTGTCCGCAGAGGAGATTTGCTCTTCACACTTCATGCTAACGATCCGCAAAAACTGTTGGAGGCAAAGGAACGAATCCTGGCAGCGCACAAGTGGAGCGCTACTCCCGTTTCGCCACTGCCGTTGTTCTACGGGAGCGTGGAGTAACAATCGCCGGCACTAGCCATGAAATTGAACCGTTTTGAGGTGCTTCTTTCCATACTGGTCGTTGCGGTTCATTTGACCATAGTTTTTGCGCCAATAAACGGCTTACTGGATCGCTGGTTCACTACGGACGATGCCTTTTATTATTTTCAGGTTGCCCGTAACATAAGCGATGGAAAAGGCTCAACCCTCGATGGAATAAATCCTTCCAACGGATATCATCCCCTTTGGATGATGGTGCTGGTTCCCGTCTTTTCGCTGGCACGGGTTGATTTATTCCTGCCGCTTAGAATTGTGATTTTAATTTCGGCTATTTTGAGCCTTGGAACGGGCATCTTTATTTACCGCTTTCTTTCCCGTTTTATCCGGCAGCCGCTGGCTATGCTGACTGCAACTGTGTGGGTGTTTTTCCCACCCCTTCATCGTGTAGTTACTCAATTAGGGATGGAAGCAGGCATCAATGCCTTTTTCGTCATGGTGTTGCTCTGGCAGGTCAGCCGGTTCGTGGCCAAACCGCCTGAGCAATCCGGTTTAAAGGATCGGCTGCTGCTCGGTTTACTGGCCGCGCTGGCTCTCTTCTCTCGTTTAGATAATATTTTTCTTGTTTTGGCGGTGGGGCTGGTAGCGGTCTTTCGCGAAAAGCGATTCTATATTTTCTGGTTGTTCTTCATTTTCGCCGGGTTGAGTTCAATTTATCTGGCTTTCTTCACGCGAATTGGATTTCCCCGTTTTTTGACGGACTTCCAATCCACCCTGTATGCGATGGTCCTTATCGGTATGACCCTGAAACTGGGGATCGGTTTTTGGCTCGGCTTGTTTTCGCCTTTCTGGGATGGATGGCGGAAAGAGTTTTTCAGGATAATTCTTTTAAGCGGGGTCTCGGCGGCTATTGGTGGAGTAATTTTATTGGGTTTGAACCAAAGCGGGCTGATCGGTAGTTTTCCGCGGTCGGTCATTTTTTGGGATTTCGTTTATACAGCGGGAATATTTTTGCCGACCCGCTGGTTGAGTACCCGTCTGGTCGAACGACCCAAGGAAAAGATTCCTCCCCTTACTTTCCTCAAACAGAATCTGCGCACAGCGCTGGTGCATGGTTTGGGATATTCTCTGCCGGTTGTGATTCTGCTGTCCGTCTATTTTGGAATTAATCTCTTATTATTCGGCACGCCTACGCCTGTCAGTGGCCAAATCAAACACTGGTGGGGCACTATTCCGGATGTGATTTATGGTAGACCGGTGGATTCAATTCCGGCATTGTTTGGCTTATTTGGAAATTGGGAACAAAGTCCATGGTGGTTGATTTTGTTACCGATTAGCCGTTTGACGGTTTTATTTGGGCAGCCAACAGACGGCCAGCTCTTTTTCCTGCTACTGAAATGGGGACTAATGGCCGGCTGGGTGGGTGTTTTGCTGGCGGGTATAAGAATGCGAATCATCAGGCAAGGATTGGCTGGAATCAACCTGATTTTGCCGTTGACTGCTGCCTGTGTGATGCAAATTTTGTATTACACCGGCAGTTATTATGTTAACCTTCGCCCGTGGTACTGGGTCAACGAGTCGCTGGTGGGTTTACTGGTGATGGCTTTTTCGCTGGAGGGGTGGTTATCTTTTCTTCCCGCAAGATTGAATAATGAAAAATGGATAAAGGTTTTTTGCCTTTCGACAGGGGCTCTTGTGTTTGGGTGGAGCGTTCTCTGGCTGCTCAACAACTTTATACGGGATGTTCCCGAGCAACCGGCATATTATCTTCGAGAAGCAGAGGAGCTGGAAAGGCAAACCCCTCCTCAGAGCCGGATAGGGATGCCGGGGGGCGGTTCGGCGGCTTATTTCATTCGAGAACGCACCATCATCAATCTGGATGGGTTGATAAACAGTTATTCGTATTTTCAGCATTTAAAGGCCAACCGTGGTGGAGAATTTCTGGAGCGTTTGGGTCTGGATTATGTTTTTGGCAACCCCGGCATGGTCGAGCATTCGGCGCCGTATTATAATTTACTGGCAAACAGGCTGGAGCCGGTGATGGATATCTTCGACTTCCGTTTATACCGTTTTCACTCGCCTTGAAAATTTCTTTGACCAAGGCACTTGTCATTCATTCGATTTCATGGCATAATTTTCACATCTTTAGAAAAGCGATGATGGAAACGAGTAGGTTTGTACGCAGCCACAGCGAACCCGGGCGGGTGTGAGCCGGGTGCAAAGCGACAAACTGAAAATCCTTCCGGAGCTGCAAACTGAACACAGGCTTGCCTGTCAGTAGGGGCGCCGGCTTCGCCAGCCGTTAGCAAAGGCGCGGATATTTCCTGAAGAAGGCGTATCCGGTTGAGTGCCTGCCTGAGCGGCAGGAAACAGGGTGGTACCGCGAGAAAAACCCTCTCGTCCCTGTATGGGGAGAGGGTTTATGCCTTAATATTACCGTGATCAAGGAGTGAACATGTTTCGACCGGTTTCTCCAAAACTCAACATTGTGCTGATGGAAGAGGGCATCCTTCGATTTTGGAAAACGCATCAAATCTTCCGCAAATCGCTGGAGCAAAGGGAAGGCTGCCCGGAATATGTGTTCTATGAAGGCCCACCTACAGCCAACGGCAAACCCGGTGTGCACCATGTACTGGCGCGAGCCTTCAAAGATGTGTTCCCGCGCTACAAAATCATGCGCGGGTATCATGTCATCCGCCGCGGCGGCTGGGATACCCATGGTTTGCCCGTTGAGATCGAAGTTGAGAAGAAACTGGGCTTTACCAATAAACAACAAATCGAAGATTACGGCATTGATCGCTTCAATCAGTTATGCCGCGAATCGGCATTTTCTTACATTCAAGAGTGGGAGAAATTAACCGACCGAATTGCCTTTTGGGTGGATTTGGGTACGGCCTATATCACTTACAAGAATGAATATATCGAATCGATATGGTGGATTCTGAAGAATTTTTGGGATAAGGGTTTATTGTATCAGGGGTTCAAGGTTGTCCCCTACTGCCCGCGTTGCGGCACACCGCTTTCTGATCATGAGGTTGCGCTGGGATATGATGAGGCTACCGATCCCTCCGTCTTTGTGCGCATGCCGCTGGTGGATGAGCCGGAAACTTCGCTGCTGGTCTGGACGACGACGCCGTGGACTTTACCGGCAAATGTGGCTGTGGCGGCACATCCCAACGAGACTTATGTGGTTGTGGAGCATCATCTGGAAGATGGGGGGGGTGAAAAACTTATCCTTGCCGAAGCGCTTTTAGAGAGAGTATTTGAAGGTCAAACCTATCGCTTGCTGAAAAAGATGAAGGGCAAGGACCTGAAAGGCAAACGCTACAAACCGCTGTTTACCTTTGTTCCGCCTGAAAAACCAGCGCATTACGTGGTGCTGGGTGATTTTGTTACCATGGAAGATGGTACAGGGCTGGTACACATAGCGCCAGCCTTTGGCGCAGAGGATATGAATGCTGCTTTGGAATATGACTTGCCGGTGATCATGACGGTTGCGCCGAACGGCACTTTTACCTCGGATGTTCGGCCATGGGCGGGGATGTTTGTAAAAGATGCCGATCCGCTCATCATGGAGGACTTGCGGCAGCGTGGCTTGTTGTTCCGGGCAGGGACTTACACTCACACCTACCCGTTTTGCTGGCGTTGTGATACGCCATTGCTGTACTATGCCCGGCCAACGTGGTACATTCGCACCAGTCAATTCAAAGAGCGGATGGTGGAGTTGAATGAACAGATCAACTGGTATCCGTCCCATATCAAGAATGGACGCTTCGGCAACTGGCTGGCCAATAACATTGATTGGGCGTTGGGACGTGAGCGGTATTGGGGAACGCCGCTGCCAGTGTGGGAATGTGAGCAATGCAAACATCAGGAGTGCATCGGCTCGGTGGCCGAATTGAGCAATAAAGTGGGGCGGGATCTTTCCGGTCTTGATTTGCACCGCCCGCACGTGGATGAAGTGACTTATCCGTGTCCGGAATGCGGTAGTAAGATGCGCCGCGTGCCGGAATTGATTGACGTGTGGTTCGATTCGGGCTCGATGCCCTATGCTCAATGGCATTACCCCTTTGAGAATCAGGAAGTTTTTGCAAAACAATACCCCGCAGACTTTATCTGTGAAGCGGTGGATCAGACCCGTGGCTGGTTCTATTCCCTCCATGCCATCAGCACTTTGCTCAACGATCAGATCTCATTCAAAAATGTAATTTGCCTTGGTCTGATTCTGGATGGAAAAGGTGAAAAGATGTCCAAATCACGGGGCAATGTTGCTGATCCGTGGGACGTGTTGAACAAACATGGGGCCGATGCGATGCGCTGGTATCTTTACACGGCCAGCCCGCCGGGGCAGGAACGGCGTTATTCCTCGGAGCTGGTCTCTGAGGTGGTGCGCAACTTTACCTTGACGCTGTGGAATACCTACTCGTTCTTTGTTACCTACGCCAATCTGGATGGCTGGAAACCGGATGCTTCGGTAAAACCTCAGTACAGCGATCTTGACCGCTGGCTTCGTTCCAGTTTGCACTCGCTGGTGCGGGATGTGACGGAAGCGCTGGAAAATTATGACGTGCTGGGTGCTACCCGCCCGATTGAGACCTTTGTGGATCAGTTATCCAACTGGTATTTACGGCGCTCGCGACGGCGTTTCTGGAAGAGCGAATCGGATGATGACAAACAGGCCGCCTATGCTACCCTGTATGAGGCACTGGTAACCCTTTCTAAATTGCTGGCGCCAACCATGCCATTCATGGCTGAAGAACTGTATCAAAACCTTGTGCGTGGTGTGGATGCAAACGCAGCCGAATCGGTGCATCTGGCGCGCTGGCCGGAATATGATCCCACCGTGATTGACGAGCGATTGAACCGCGAAATGGCGCTGGTGATGAAGCTGGCGTCGGTGGGTCATGCGGCGCGAAATAAAGCCAACCGCAAAGTGCGTCAGCCGCTGGCTGAAGCCGCTTTTTCGGTCGGTAATGCAGAAGAAATGCGGGTGGTGGAAGCCTATGCCGATTTGCTGGAAGATGAATTGAACGTCAAGAAGGTGCGCGTACTGGATACAACCGCCGAAGCGGTATCCTATTCACTCAATCCATTACCCAAGCAGCTTGGCCAAAAATATGGCAGTAAATTCCCCTTCATCCGCAAAGCACTGCTGGAGCTGGATGCCGAATCGGCTGCAAAACAACTGCTCGCCGGTAATGCCGTTGAAGTTCGGGTTGATGGTGAAACCTATACCATCCTGCCGGAAGAAGTCGAAGTGCGGGCTGCTGCGCGCGAGGGGTTTGCGGTAGCCAGTGAGGGGGCTTATCTGGCCGCGTTGGTGACGGATTTAACGCCCGATCTGGTCAAAGAAGGACTGGCCAGAGAGTTCGTTCGGCGTGTTCAGGATTTGCGAAAACAGGCTGATCTGGAAATCTCCGACCGAATCCGCCTGTACTATTCAGCCACGCCGCTGCTTGCCGAGGCAGTACGCGACTTTGCATCCTACATTCAGGCAGAAACTTTATGTGTGGAGATGTTCGATTCGTTACCCGCCGGAAACCTACCATCAACGCAGGACAGTTTTGACGGGGAGCAGGTGACCATCGCCTTGCAGAGAGTAAACTGACCTCATTTTGAGAGTCAAAGACAGGGCATCGGGGGGATGCTCTGTCTTTATTTTAATCGTACAATAACTTTACAAACTTTATCTAATTGATAAAATAAAACTGATGAGAGCAAAAAATCGCACTGCGAAGTGGTTTTGGGTGCTGTGGCTGATGAGCATTCCCTTGTTGGGGTGGTCTTTAAGTAAAACGCCGCTGGATGAAATTTGGGCAGTAATTTCAAGGTTGAAACTTGCTCAAATATTATCCCTCGTTGGGGTAAACATCATCATTTTACTGCTCGTCTCCTACCGCTGGCGCATGATTCTTTCGGCAATGGGGGAAAGGGTTCCTTTTAGAAGATTATTCAGTTATCGGTTAACCAGTTTTGGGGTCAGTTATTTCACCCCCGGCCCGCAGTTTGGTGGCGAACCATTGCAAGTTGTCCTTTTAAGCCGAAATCATTCTGTGCGGGTGGTCAATGCTGTTTCCAGTGTTTATACGGATAAACTTCTGGAATTACTGGTCAATGTGTTCGTGATTGTGGCCGGCACTGGTTTTGCACTTGGGTCAGGATTGGGTAACGGTGTTTTCAATCAGACGGCCTGGATAGTCGTTCTTGTTTTGGCGGTTATTCCGGTGGGGCATTTGATTGCGTTGAGAAATCATCGTCTCCCTTTGAACAGGCTGATTAGCGGCTTCGGATGGGATAGATCTCCCACAGTGTGGCTGAAAAAAGCGGCTCAGGTGGTGGGGGAATCCGAAAAGAAAATTGCTCAATTTTTAATCTCTCATCCTGACATTCTTTTTATGGCTTTGTTCGTTTCCTTCCTTTCGTGGCTGGGGATGATTCTGGAATATTTGCTGGTCATCCGGTTTCTGGGGTTGGAATTGAATGTTTCACAATCTATATTTGCGTTTGTACTTTCTCGCATCGCATTCCTTGCTCCTCTGCCGGCTGGTTTAGGTGCGTTGGAAGCAAGTCAGGTATTGGCCGTGCAGACGGTTGGATTGTCCGCCGCTGCTGGCCTGGCGCTCACTCTGTGGATGCGCCTTCGTGATGTGCTGATCGGCCTCATTGGGATTGGGCTGGGAGGTTTTTCCCTCCGGGATGTGGCTCGTTCGGCGCATGAAGAAGTCAATTTTTAGAGATAAGGAGCTGGCGGTGAAACAAAATCAAGAAAATATCGGTGTTTTGGGAATTGTGATTATTTTGCTCACGGTTGCGACCGCAGCAATACACATTTCCTTGTTATTCCCGGATGTTGTGTTTATCCTGAATGGCTTGGGCTATCTTTCTCTGGCCGGGGCATATTTTCTGCCGGTTCAATTCTTCCAGCAACGCAGGAGATTGATTGGCTGGGCTTACATGGGCTTCACTCTGATTACCATTTTATTATGGGTCTTTATGGGTGAACGCTCCACTTTGGGTTATGCAACCAAAGCAATTGAGGTTGCACTTTTGCTCAGTTTGTGGTTTTATCAAAGGAGGAGATAGAGTTTTTTGAATGTTCAAGCGGATGAGGTGTTGTATGCAGGAGCCATTGAGGATTAAACAGATTGTCTGTGCCAGAGTTCCAACAGCGGTGGGAGAATTTCAGTTGTGTTTATATACCAATAATCACGATGATAAAGAACATCTAGCCCTGGTGCGGGGGGATGTCTTTGAGAAGGAGAATGTGCCGGTTCGTATTCATTCGGAATGTTTTACCGGCGATGTGCTTGGCTCACGGCGTTGTGATTGTGGTGAGCAACTTCACCATGCCATGGAATATATTGCTTTGGAAGATAGTGGCGTGATTGTTTACCTGCGTCAGGAAGGCCGGGGAATCGGCTTAATGGAAAAACTGCGCGCGTACAACTTGCAGGATCAGGGTTTGGATACCGTGGAGGCGAATATCGCCCTCGGTCATCCCGAAGACCAGCGCGAGTATAGCATGGCTGCGGCTATCTTAAGAGATCTGGGTGTGCGCTCTGTCCGTTTGTTGACCAATAATCCGGTCAAAATAAGTGACCTTGAAGCCCACGGCATAAAAGTGGTGGAACGCATTCCACTCATCCCCACCATTTATCCGGATAATGCGGCTTATTTGCTGACCAAAATTAAGCGGATGAACCACCTGCTGGATGCAGACCTGCTCCAATATATTCAGATCAGCACAAACTCGAATGGAAAACATGGATGAAAATGAGGTTGAGATCATTGAATGGTTAGAACAGCGGAAACACCACTGGAATGAAGAGGGTTTTCCGCTGGTAACCATCAGTTATGCTCAAACACTGGATGGTAGCCTGACTGTGCGCCGGGGAATGCCTACCGGCTTGAGCGGGCCTCAATCTCAGCGGATGACTCACCGTTTGCGGGCAAGTCATGACGCCATTCTGGTTGGCATTGGTACGGTGCTGGCGGATGATCCTCAACTCACCGTGCGATTGGTGAGCGGAGATCATCCGCAGCCCGTCGTGCTGGATTCGCGTCTGCGCATACCGCTGGAGTGTCAATTGCTGCGCCGTCGGGATCGGCAAGTTTGGGTGGCCTGTGCCAAAACGGCGGACATCTCCCGCCAAAATGTGTTACAAAAACAAGGTGTTGAATTGATCGGCCTCTCTCGCCGTGGCGACCGCGGCCTTGATCTGGCAGAATTGTTGAAGGAATTGTATCAGCGGGGGATTCGTTCGGTGATGGTAGAAGGGGGAGCAAAAGTGATTACTTCCTTTCTGGCGGAACGATTAGCCCATCTGGCCATTGTAACGATTGTCCCCCGCTGGCTGGGTGGGTTAAATGTCATTACTCAAAAACAAGCCGTGGAGGGTTTGCCATATCTCGAAAATGTTCAATATCGCCTTTTTGGAAAAGATATCTTGATTTTTGGCGATCTGGTGTGGGGGAAGGTTGAATGAAACGGCAAGTGCTCATTCATCAAAATATCCGCAGTGTGGAAGTCATCGAAGAAGAATGTCCGTTGCCCAAAGACAATGAGGTTTTGATTCAAACTCGTTATAGTGGTATCAGCGCAGGTACGGAAAGCCTGATTTATCGGGGTTTGTTTCCGGAGAATTTACTGTTGGATGAAACATTGAGTTCACTGAGCGGGGAGTTCAGTTATCCTTTCCGTTACGGCTACTGTTGTGTTGGAAAGATTATCGAATGTGGTAAACAGGTTGATCGAAAGTGGCTGGGTGTGAGAGTTTTTGCTTTTTATCCTCATTGCAGTTATTTCACTTCACCTCTTTCCGACCTGCTTCCCTTGCCGGATATACTACGCGATGAAGATGCTGTATTTATCCCAAACATGGAAACAGCCGTAAATTTGTTGCAAGACGGAAGGCCAATTCTTGGAGAATCGGTAGCGGTTTTTGGGTTGGGAATGGTAGGCTTGCTGACAACCGCTCTGCTGGGGCAGTTTCCGCTTGGTTTTTTAGGTTGTCTGGATTTACACCCTCATCGTCGTCAAATAGCGTTCCATCTGGGAGCGGATGTTGCTCTGAACCCGTTGGAATTGTGGCAAAGCGGTTCACTGCGGGAAGCTTTCATTTCGGCAGGGCTTCCTCAATCAGGGGCAGATTTGATCTACGAATTGAGCGGTTCACCTGCGGCGCTCAATCAGGCAATTGAGTTGTGTGGGTTCAACAGCCGCATTGTGGTTGGTTCATGGTATGGAAAAAAGAGCGTTCCTCTGGATCTGGGCGGCCTCTTCCATCGTAATCGAATATCCATTATTTCCAGTCAGGTCAGCACAATTTCTCCGGCGTTGAGTGGCCGGTGGGATAAATCAAGGCGCTTTCAAGTGGTGTATGAGCAGCTGGAAAATATCAAGCCTGGTAACTGGATCAGCCACTATGTGCCGCTGACAGAGGCCGACCAGTTTTTTGACAGGCTGGTTGACTCGCAGTCAGAAATCCTTCAAGCCGTTTTTACCTATTCGTGAAACTTGTTATCAACAGGAATTGATTGTGGGGAAATAAAATTGAGATGTTGCTTTAACTGTTGAATAGCCTGAACGTAAGATTTTCGGATTTGAGCAACCAATAAACGAGTGATTTCATCCGGCTTACGATAGGAAGCGAGGGGAGAAGTGTCAATTGGCGGCAGAATATCCACGCGCACATCCACCGGCCAGCGAGTGGGGAAGAACTCGTGCATCAAAATTTGCAGGGTAGCAGCCAGCCGCTGACGGTCTGCCTGTCTGCGGCGCAGGTAAGTGAGGGGATGGCGCAGTGAAGGGTCGGCAATCACCCCGCTGACCAGCACAGGCACAATTTTAATGCCGGGAATCAGGCGCACAAATACACCGGTGCTGACCGACCATTCAGCAAGCGATTCGAGCGCACCATCCAGAACTTGCGGGTCGGGTTCAATTTTTCCGGCGGGAAAAGTTAAAACCGCCCCGCCAGCGCGCAAATGTGCCGCCGTCTGGCGAAGCACCTCGCTGCGGAGATGTTCTTCTTCAGGAACAAATAATAAATAGCGGGAGGTGGCCGGTAATGCCCGTAGAAAAGGGCGTTCTGCTGCCAGCACGCGCAGGTCGGGACGTGGCAGGGCTGCAAACAAAGCAACCGTATCGGTCATGCCGGGATGGTTGGAAACAATCAGCACAGCGCCGGCGGAGGGGAGATTTTCTTCACCCGTGATGGTCAGGGAACGCGCATATTCTCGTAATAACCGTTGCGACGCTTTTGTCAGCCCTTCTTCGGCGACTTGCCGGTCAAAATCCAGAATGTGGCGGGCAAACTTGCGCGCCGGGTAGTCAAACAGGCGTTTAAAAAATGGTCGCGCAAAACCAAACCTTCGAATGCCAAAAGAAATCAGCATATCATCAATGTTGATTTCGACCAAAGCCTGTTCACTGGTATGATAATCCGCTGAGACCATGTTAAGATTATAGTGTAATCAACAGATAATTTTGATACTTCGCCACAATTTGTAAAAGGAGTGTTTTATGTATCGGGTTGGGGTAATGCGGAATTTCATTGCTCAACATTATCTGATCGGTGGGGATTGGGGAGCAGAAAACCAGCCTCATTCCCACCCTTACCGCCTTGAACTGGAATTATGGGGGCGTGTATTGAATCAACATCACTATCTGGTGGATATCGTAGCCATTGAACACGCTCTGGATGGTTTGATCGGCAATTATCGTGACCGCCTGCTCAACGATTTACCGGAATTTGCGGGAGTCAATCCATCTCTGGAACACTTTGCCCGTGTGTTGTGTGAATCACTTGCTCGACAATTTCTGGGTGGGACAGTGGAGCGGATTGTCGTCAAATTATGGGAAAATGAAATGGCCTGGGCTGGTTATGAGGTGGTGCGCTAAGTGAAGGTTGGGCTGGTTATTTACGGAAGTCTCAATTCCCTGTCCGGCGGGTATTTGTATGATCGCAAGCTGGTAGAAGTTCTGCAAAAACACGGCGATGAGGTGGAAATTATTTCCATGCCGTGGCGAAATTACGCCTATCATCTGAGCGATAACTTTGCTGCTGGCTGGCAAAAACGATTTCAAAATCTGGATGTTGATATTCTGCTGCAGGATGAGCTGAATCATCCTTCGCTATTCTTAATCAATGAGCATATAAAGGGGATAGTAAAGTACCCGCTGATCAGCATCGTTCATCACCTGCGCTGGCTTGAAGCGCATCCGCCGATTTTACGCTGGCTGTATCGTCAGGTAGAGCGTCGGTATTTAAGGTCGGTGGACGGATTCGTCTGTAACAGTCAGACGACTTTGCGAATGATACGAATGCTGGTCAACGAAAAAAAGCCGGCCATAGTGGCCACTCCCGGCGGAGATGCCCTGCCGGGGGGTACGAGCCGTGCGAATCAAAATGCGTATAGCCATGAAAGACCGATCCAATTTATCTTTGTCGGCAACTGGATACCCCGCAAGGGATTGGATGTTCTTGTTTCTGCATTGGGGAATTTGCAGTCCTTCAACTGGTGCTTGATGATGGTTGGGCGCACTGATCTGAATCCCTCATATCAACGAAAAATCCTTAAGTTGATTAAGAGGAGCGGATTGAGCGGGCGAATCACGATTTACGGGCCGCTGCCGGATGAACAACTGGTCAAAGTGTGGCAAAAAGCCGATGTGTTGATCGTCCCATCCCAATATGAGGGATTTGGCATTGTGTATCTGGAAGCCATGCGGTTTGGGGTAATCCCGGTTGCCGGCAGCAACGGGGCTGCGGGGGAAATAATCCAATCCGGCGTGAATGGATTTCTGGTTGATCCCGAGTCTCCCCATGAGTTGAGCGTAATTTTAAAAAATTTGCTCGAAGAACCCCAAAAAATACCCGCCTTGAAACAGGCTGCCAGAAAACGTTATGCTCAATTTCCCGGCTGGGTGGAGAGTATGAGCAAAGTGCGTTCTTTTTTAATCCATGAATTTTTATCCTGAATTGGGTTTTGAGAGATGGATTTTTCCTTTAGCCGATATTTATCCGCAAAGAAAACGGTGGATGACCGTGCCCTTAATCACCTCGTTTGGGTAACTTTGAAAAAAGAATTGCAATTGCGATCCGCCCGTGAGCCGTTCAGAGTTTTGGAATTGGGAATGGGCATTGGTACCATGCTGCAACGGGCATTGGAATGGGGTTTAATAAATCGGGCCGATTATACGGGGATTGATGCACTGGAAGAGAACATTCGCACAGCCCGACAGATAATACCGGAATGGGCAAGCCAACACGGCTGGCGGTTTGAGCTCACCTCTTCGGGGCAGCGGCTTGAAAAAAACGGCGGTGCAGTGAGTTGTTCATTTTTCAGGGGTGATGTATATGAATTGTTGAAACAACAGGTCAATAGGAGTGCTTTTGACCTGATTATTGCCAGCGCTGTTCTGGACTTATTGAATTTACATCAGCTTTTGCCTTTGATTCACGATTGTCTGACACCGGATGGTTTGGGTTATTTCACCATTAATTTCGATGGCGTGACGGTGTTTGAACCGGTAATAGAACCCGATCTCGAGGAGAAGATCATCGAACTGTATCATTCCAGCATGGATGAACGAAAAATCAACGGCCAGCCATCCGGTGACAGCCGCACCGGCCGGCATTTATATCATGCACTGATTGAGGCAGGTTTCGAGGTGCTGGAAGGGGGATCATCGGATTGGGTGGTATTTCCCCGCAGGGGGAAATATCCAGATGATGAGGCTTATTTTTTACATTTCATTCTGCACTTCTTTGAAGAAACTCTGAGCCGTTCGCATAACATTGACCCGCAGGAACTCAATCGCTGGCTGCAAATGCGCCGTTCTCAAATTGAGCGGGGTGAACTGTTCTTTTTGGCTCATCAACTGGATTTTCTGGTGAAGAAACCGCAATGATTGCTTCTCTGCCGGCGCTGGGTGGGAGTTATATTCTAATTTTCAGACTCACCGATAAGGTAGAGGCTGTTGTTGGGCGATTGGGTAGCGTCACCTTCAATCCAGCAATCTATTATTATTGCGGTTCTGCTTTGGGCAGAGGCGGTTTGCGCGGACGGCTCGGCCATCATTTCAAATATCCTCAAAAACCTCACTGGCATGTGGATTATCTTCAGCCGTATCGTGATCTTCTGGAAGTTCTGTATTTATCCAATGGTGAAAAACTGGAATGTGAATTCAGTCAGTATCTTGCTCGACAGCCGTCGGCCTTTATACCGGTAAAGGGTTTTGGCACCAGCGATTGTTTAAAGGGCTGTGTTTCTCACCTGATTGGGTTTGATGAAAAACAACACACGGAAATTCTAAGAAAATTCACCCTTGCATGGGATTTAAAACGCCTACACATCCGATAAAAATTGTGGTATAAGAAAAGTAGCCCTGCTGTGCTCGTGATGCAGCACGACCGGTTTTGAGCCAACACCAATTAAGAGGGTTCCAATATCACTGGAGTGACGCGATAGACTTCGGTCAAGGCGGATCTCGGTGGAGGATCCCATACCTGCGAATGCAGGTTCAAAACTACGCAGCACACGGCACGGCGGGGTTTTTTTTATCTCCTGAGTGAAGACGGGCAGGAGATTTTTTGTTGACATACCCTCTCAATCGGGCTACACTAAATGTAGTTCATTCGCCAAGGAGATGAGAAGATGGCTGCCCGATTTCAACTGGTGCTAAAATCCGGTCCAAATGCTGGTTTAACATTTCCTGTTGAAGGGGATCAAATTACCATAGGAAGAGATACCAGTAATATGCTGGTCATCAACGATCCGGAAGTTTCCCGCCGCCATGCGCGGATATTCTGGCAGGGCGACCGCTACTTCATTGAGGATTTAGGCTCCACCAACGGGACTATGGTGGGGGGTATCCGCATCGAAGCCGCTCATCCCCTCCGGCACGGCGAGTTAATTACGCTGGGAGAAAATACCCATCTTCAATTTGAGGCTACCGACTTTGATGCCGATGCAACCGTAGCCGCAGTTCGAACCAGCCTGTCGGATCTGGAAGGTTCGCCGAGACCGGCTGCCCAGCATGTAATCACCTCTCCCCCGCCCGCTATGCAGTTTAGCGGTCAGGTGCCGGAAGTTGAGAAACCGGTTGCACCTGCACGATCTGCCGGTAAAAAGTTATCACCTGTGGTGATTGTTTTGATCGTGCTGGTTGTTCTATTGGGTTGCGGCTGTGTTTCCTTTGTGATCTTTGACGCGTTGAATTTATATTGCACTCCGCCGTTCAATACGATTACCAATCTGTTTATTCCGGGGGCATGCCCTCCATGATAGTGTAATAAGTTGATTTTCAGGCCCTTTTCATAGGAACGGGAAGGGCTTTTTTATCATTATCTATATTGCTCTGATACAATAGGGATACACTTGTTGAGTGGATTATAAAGATGAGTGAAACGGTTCAACCTTCAACCTCGCCCCGCTGGAGCGGAACGACCAAACTGGTCGTTGCGCTTACCGTGGTTGCCATTGTAGCGGGTTTGTTGATTCGCTTTCGTCAAATCGTTGGATTGCTGCTGGTTTCGTTCATTCTGGCCTATCTCCTTTACCCGGTTACCAGTTTCATGCACCGCCGTTTGCGCGTGCCGTGGCGTCTGGCAACGGTTATTATCCTTGTGTTTGTGCTTGCCATTTTGTTATCGCTTTTGACGGTCAGCGGTCTGGCACTCTTTGAGCAAATTCAAAATCTGG
The DNA here is from genome assembly GCA_040754815.1 of Chloroflexota bacterium. GTDB lineage: Bacteria > Chloroflexota > Anaerolineae > Anaerolineales > Anaerolineaceae > Bellilinea. Next base: position 150,138 of record JBFMBX010000001.1, on the reverse strand, counting down.
TGGGTTTTCTGGATACCCGCATTCGTGATTTGCCGAATATCATTGCCGAATTGACCGCTCACCCCATACAAATTGGTATTTTCCAGCTTGATCTTTCACAGTATGACCTGCCCAGCCTTGCCAGTCAATTGTTGGGCATGATTCAACCCCTTCTCTCCAATCTCACATCAATCATTGGTAAAGTGGCTGCCGGCGCGGCATCCACGGTTGGCTGGTTCTTTTTCTCGGTTTTAATTGCTTATTTCATTCTTAACGAATCGGGTGGGGCACCGGAAAAATTGATCAATCTTCAAATTCCGGGTTATAGCGAAGATATTGCCCGGTTTGGTCAGGAATTAAACCGCATCTGGAATGCATTTTTGCGCGGTCAGATCATCATTTTTGTTATTACCGTGCTGGTTTATATCCCCGTGCTGGGGGCGTTAGGGGTCAGTTTTTATGTTGGTCTGGCGCTGCTGGCGGGACTGGCCCGTTTCGTACCGTATATCGGCCCGTGGGTGACATGGATCACCTATGGGTTGGTTTCCTATCTACAGGGCAGCACCATTTTTGGACTAGAACCATGGGCCTATGTCATCCTTGTTTTAGGAATAGCAATTATCATTGATTTTGTGCTGGATAATTTTCTCGTCCCGCGCCTGATGGGCAGCGCTTTGAATATTCATCCCGCTGCGATTATGGTTGCGGCGCTGATTTCTGCCAGTTTGTTCGGTTTGATCGGTGTTTTGCTGGCTGCGCCGGTAACCGCTTCAATCAAATTGATCGGAAATTATATCTTTCGTAAGATGTTTGACCTCGATCCCTGGGAGGGGATGGCCAAAATTGCCGACCGCGAGCCAAGCAAAATGGCAAAGTGGATCAGTAAGCGATTTCGGAATATGGTTAACCGTATAAACCAGCGTTTCCGAAAGCAATATCCGAATGGGCTACCGCTTCTCAACTGGGTGGAAGAGTTTCGTAACTGGTTTGGTCGCGCCATCCAAAAAAATGTCCCTCCAAAAAAGCGAAAGAAATCCGTCAAACAATCCCTGAACAACCCTGAACCTAATCCAAAAGGAGAGATGAAATGAGCAGTGCCATGGAACCCAAAACCGAAACGATTGCCGAAACAGACAATTATATGGCATGGCAGGCTGAGGAACCGGATGGGGAAACAACTTACCATCTGGAACTCAACAATGTGACCATCCACTTCTTCACAGAAGAGTGGGACGAATTTCTGGAACTGGCGCGGGCGATTGTCCGCGATGCAGACGGTCGTTAAGGTTAATAGCGTCCGCGCGGCTGCGGCTCCGCGGCAGTTAATTCTTCTTCACTCGCCGGGGTGACACGAACCACGGCAGCTTTATATTCCGGAATTTTCGCCTGCGGGTCAACGGCATCGGTTGTCAGCAGGTTGGCGGCTGCTTCTCGAAAATGGAAGGGGATAAAAACCACGCCGATATTGGTTTTGGTGGTAACGCGGGCGCGCAGAACAATCGAGCCGCGCCGTGAGGTTACCCGCACCGGCCTGCCATCTTCAATACCCAGACGAGCCGCATCGGCGGGGTGAATGTCCATCAGCGCTTCGGGGAACAGGTCATCCATCCATGAATGACGGGTGAGGGTACCGCCGTGCCAGTGTTCCAGAACGCGACCGGTGCTCAAAACAAGGGGGTACTCCTCATCCGGCATTTCTGCGTTGGGCTGGTATTCGAGTGGGTGAAATTTTGCCCGACCGCGCGGGAAGCGTTCTGCATAGAGATACGGTGTGCCGGGATGGTCTGCTGTTGGCACAGGAGTTTGCAAGCCGTTTTTTTCAAGCCGGTCATAACGAATGCCGGCATAATCCGGCACGTGGCGCCCCATTTCCTCCAGAATTTCAGAGGGGTGTTGATAATCCCAGAAGGCGGATTGAGGCCGCCCAAGCCGTTTTTCTACTCGTCTGGCAAGGTCGCAGATGATTTGCCAGTCCGGCCGGGACTGACCGAGCGGTTCAATAGCCTGCCGTACCCGCTGAACACGTCTATCCGTATTGGTGAAGGTGCCATCCTTTTCCGCCCACGAAGCGGCGGGCAGGAAAACATCCGCAAATGCGCCCGATTCGTTGATGAACAAATCCTGAGCAACCAGGAATTCCAGCTCCTGCATCTTTTTGCGGGTGTGATTGAGATTGGGTTCGGACATCATGGGGTTTTCTCCCATGATGTAAAGGGCGCGTACCCCGCCGGGGTGTACGGCGGCGAGGATTTCGGTGGTGGTCAAACCGCGTTGGCGATTCAACCCCCCCGGTTCGATGTTCCATGCCTCTTCCCAGCGGCGGGCATTTTCCTCAATTTCTACCGACTGGTAACCGGGGTAGTGCCATGGCATGGCGCCCGAATCGGAAGCGCCCTGCACATTATTCTGACCGCGCAACGGGTTAAGACCGGTGCCTTTCCGTCCGACATGACCGGTCAAAAGAGCAAGGTTGATCAATGAAAGAGCATTGGCGGTACCGTGAGTGGATTCGGGTATTCCCAATGCCCAAAAAATAGCCCCGTTTTTTGCGCCGGCATACAGACGTGCGGCTTCAATAATCAATTCGCGATTGACACCGGAGATTTGTTCGGCAAATTCGGGTGTGAACTTTTCCATGGAGGCGGCAAAGGCTTCGAAATTTTCGGTACGCTGTTCGATGAATTCCCGATCGTAGAGATTCTCCTTAAGAATGACATGCGCCATTGCAGAAAAAACGGGAACGTCACTGCCGGGGCGGATGGGCAGGTAAAGGGTAGCGTAATTGACCATTTCGATCCTCCGCGGGTCAACCACGATCAATTTTGCACCGTATTTTTCTACGGCGGCTTTCATTTGCAGGGCGATAATGGGGTGATTTTCTGTCGGGTTTGAGCCGGTCAGGATGAAGACATCGCAATCTTTGACTTCGGCAGCGGTGTTGCTCATGGCGGCTGAACCAATGGCCATTTGCAAGGCTACGACACTGGCCGCGTGGCACAGCCGTGTGCAGTGATCCACGTTATTGGTGCGGAAAATGGCGCGGAAAAACTTTTGTAAAAGGTAATTATCCTCATTGGTGGCCTTGGCGCAGCAATAAACTGCCATGGCTTTCGAGCCGTCGCGCTGGTAAATTTCCACCAAACGGTCGGCGGTGTAATCCAGGGCTTCATCCCAACTTACTACGCGCCACTCGGAACGGTCAAAGGCTTGCGTGCGCTGCCCCGGTTTTTGAGGTTCTTTGCGAATCAGGGGGGTTGTGATGCGGTCTTTGTTGTAGATAAAGTCGTATCCAAAGCGGCCTTTAACACATAAATTGCCATAGTTGACCACCGAATCGAAGGGCGAAGTTACTTTGTAAATAAATCCATCACGAACATGCAGTTCCAGATTGCAGCCAACGCCGCAGTAAGGACAGGTGGTTGGAACGATTTTATCGGGTTTAAGCATGGATTCCTCCAATCAGGAAAGGAAACAAGACCATTAAAAGGCTGCAGGCGATTCCTCGCGTCGCTTGCGGCGTTGACGCTGGCTGCGGGTGAGGCTCATGATTTCATCCGGCGTGTAACCCATTTCCAGCAGCCATTGGCGTTTGGGTTTTAGCGCACCGGTAGGGCAAACTCCCACACATTGCCCGCAAAATACGCAGGTGGATTCGGGCATGGGAATCTGGTAAAAGGTACTGATTTGGGTTTCATAGCCGCGCCCGGAAAAGTTTATGGCATAGGCGTACTGAGCATCCTCGGCACATACCTGTACACAGCGCCAGCAAAGGATACATTTGGCATAATCACGGATATACATGGGGTTGTCATCCAGCAGAGGCGGATGACGCGGCTCGGCATCCGGGAAGCGGTTGGTATTGCTCGCGTATTGCTCCATCAGGCTTTGAATTTCAGGGGCTTCGCTCAAATCTACGCTGGAAGCAAGCATTTCCAGAATGGTTCGCCGTGAGCGGATGACCCGCTCGCTGCTAGTATGGATCACCATACCTTCACGCACCCCAACGACACAGGCAGGCTGTAAAGTGCGCGCTCCTTCCACTTCCACCACACAAATCCGGCACAGTCCGTTGGCGGTGCAGTGATCGTGGTAGCAAATGGTAGGAATTTCGATATGGTTTTGACGGGCGGCCTGCAGGATGGTTATTCCTGCCGGTACTTGAAAAGTCTGGTTATCCATGGTGATGGTGATCAATTCACTCATTGGATTGCCTTTCTTTGGCTTTCAATCTGATTTGAAAAGATGGGGAAAATGCTTCATCGCACTCAAAATTGCGGAAGCAGCCGTTTGTCCCAATCCGCACAGAGAAGAATCGGTCATCGTCCAGCCGACATCTTGCAGTATGTCCCAATCGTGCTTCTGAATGTTGCCGCTTGCGATACGCTGCATAATCTCGAACTGGCGCTGAGTGCCCATCTGACAGGGATAGCATTTGCCGCAGGATTCTTCGGCAAAGAAGCGTGCCAGGCGAAGGCAGATATCCCGCAGGTCGCGGGTTTCGTCAAAAACCGTGATGACTCCCGAACCGAGCGGCAAACCGGCAGCCTTCAAATCTTCGAAGGTCAGACGAACATCCAGATGCTGCTCAGTTGCGAAAGCGCCGGCAGCGCCGCCAAACAATGCGGCCTGAAAACGATGACCGGGGCGCATGCCGCCGGCTAAATCGTATAACAAGTGATGAAAGGGAATTCCAAACGGCACTTCGTAAAGTCCCGGCCGTACCACATCGCCGGAAAGACAAAAAAGTTTACTGCCGGGCGATTGTTCCGTCCCCAATTTTCGATAATGGGCTGCCCCCTTGCGAATAATCACCGGAACATTGGCGAGTGTTTCTACATTATTGATGACTGTTGGCTTACCGAATAACCCATGGGTGGTGGGGAAGGGCGGTTTGAGGCGTGGAAAACCGCGTTTACCTTCGATTGACTCAAACAGTGCGGTTTCTTCCCCGCAAATATAAGCACCTGCGCCGCGGCGGATCTCGATTTCAAAGTCAAAGTCGGTATCCAGGATATTGTTTCCTAAAAAGCCGGCTTCGCGCGCGTCTTCGACGGCTTGTTTCATCGCCTGATAAGGGATGAGGTATTCTCCACGGATGTAAATGTAACCCTTTTGAGCGCCAATGGCGTAGCCGGCAATCAATATTCCTTCCAGAATACTGTGCGGGTCATCTTCCATTAATACGCGGTCTTTAAAAGTTCCGGGTTCGGCTTCATCGGCATTACAGACCACGTACTTTATCTCGCCGGCGGCATTGGCGGCTGCTTCCCATTTCAAACCGGTAGGAAAGGCCGCTCCGCCGCGTCCTACCAGCCCGGAGGCTTTGATTTCTTCGATGATCTGGCGGGGTGTGCTGTGGAGGGCTTTGCGTAAAGCCTGATAGCCGCCAAAGTTTAGATATTCGGAAAGATGCACAGTGTGGCCAAGGCCGCAGTTGGCAGTGAGGATCGAAACAGTGCCACCCAAAACACTGGATGGTCGTTCTCCCTTCCCGCTGACTAAATCCTGCCATGTTTGCTGATTGGCGTGTCCATATGCTTTTCCCTGTATCAAAACGGCGGGAGCATGTTCACACAAACCCAAACAAGGCGCCATTTCGATGGCGAGGGTTGGAGTATCACCTGTTGTTTTGACTTCTTGCAGAGAGAATCGAATTTGTTTGAAAAGCGTTTCTGACCCCGCCATCGCACAGGCGGGGTCATTACAAATGTGGATTATGGTTTTGCCAATCGGTTGACTGTAAAAAAGGGAATAAAATTCAATTACGCCGTAGACATCTGCAAGGGGGATATTCAAGGCACGCCCAATTTCTTCGGCTGCATTTTGCGGGATATAACCGAACAGTTCCTGAGCATCGTGTAAGGCGGGCAGTAATGCTGTACGGCCTTGATGACGATAAGCCTCCAGGCGCTGGAGAAGAGGATTTAAATCCGTAACAGACATTCAATCTCCTTAAAATCAGGTGTCAGGGAAATTGTTAAGTTAGTTCAATTAAATGGACTAGCGGAGGTAGCAATGATAATTCCTACCAAAGCGGTTATAATTATTATACATGAAGTTATCTGTTGTCGTTCAGGCAGGTGGTGAATCAAAACGGATGGGGAGTAACAAGGCTTTGCTCCCCTTTTTGGGCCAACCGCTCATTGTGAGAGTCATCGAGCGAATCAAACCGATAGCAGAGGAGATTTTGATCACCACTAATCAACCACAAGATCTGACTTTCCTGCATTTACCCCTTTATAGTGATATTCTCCCCGGCTTTGGCGCCTTAGGCGGCTTGTTGACGGCATTGACGGTTTCTACCTCACCTCTTACAGCGGTGGTAGCCTGCGATATGCCCTTCGTAAGCCCCGAGTTACTATCCTATCAGGCGCAATTGTTAGAAAAAGAGGAGTGGGATGCGGTCATCCCCAAAGGGGAGCAGGGTTTTGAACCGTTCCACGGTGTATTTCGTACAACTACCTGCCGTTGGGCGGTGCAGCAGGTCATTGATAAGGGGGAGAAAAAGGTAATCGCCTGGTTCCCGCTGGTAAGGGTGCGTTTTGTTGAGGGGGATGATTTGAACCGCTTTGACCCGCTGGGGTATATTTTTATGAATGTGAATACGCCGGGCGAGTTCGAAACCGCCGAGCGATTGGCTCAGACCGAAAGGGACTGAACAATCGTGGGTTGAGGGTTTTCGGCTGAACCGCTCATTTCGACTCGCTGCGGGTGGGTATAAAGATTGAATTGATTGCGGCGGGCATAGCCGATGAGGGTGATCCCCAATTGCTCGGCGAGCCGGATTGAAAGTGATGTTGGAGAAGTGCGCGAAATGAGGATAGTTGCGCCGATGCGGGCTGCTTTTTGCAGCATTTCAGAACTGATGCGCCCGGTGGTTAAGAGGATTTTGCGGGAAGGCTGATGTCCTTCCAAAAGCAGTTTACCTGCGATCTTGTCGAGTGTGTTATGCCTGCCAATATCTTCGGCAATGGCGATCACTTTTTCCCCATCGGTGAGCATGGAGCAGTGAACTCCGCGAGTCTGGCGGTATAGTTCCTGAGAATCGAATAATTTATCCATCCATCTCAGCAAACTACCTGCTGCAACCACAAAGCCGTTCTTAATCGGAGCGGTTCGTTTTTGAGCTTCCTCACTGGTTATGCCACCGGTGCAGCCGGAAGTTTTTCGCCAGCTGCGCGGTTTCTCAACCGCATGATTCAGCCAGACATCCACGTTCTCGTTATTTTCGCAGGGTCGCAAAATTTCGATTTCATTAATACTTTGAATGATACCCTCATTGAAAAGAAAGCCCGCGGCTAACGCCTCCAATTCTTTTGGAGTACACATCCACGAAAGCCACACTTCCCCATTCACGGTCAGAGTTACACCGGCTTCAGCAATGATTTTGCCTTCTTCCATAGCTTGTGTACCATTACGGTATTGGATAAAACGGACGGTCTGGGTGGGTTCCGGTTCAGTCATTCTGGCACCTGAAAAATTACGGATAAACGGAAATGGTTTTTTGATTTTACTCGATTTTTAGGAGTTCCGTGAATTTCAGTAATTCTTGGTAGAATTGAAACAGTATGATTGGCGGGTTTGTGAATCGGAAGAGTAATTACAAAACAGCAATTATGCTGCTTTTGATGATGTTGGGAGCGGAGGGGTGTGTGGCACTGCAGAGCAGTCCAACACCCGCTTTTGATCCAACCCGCTTTGCACGCACTGCGGAGGCACAGCTAACGGGGATTGCTGCTACTCTCGTCAATGTTAACGCATCTCTAACTCAGACCACGGTTGCTCCCTTCCCCTCAAGTTTGACGGTAACCCCGGAAGGGGGAAGGACTCCAACCCTTAACGACACCGAGATACCCTGTAATCGGGCAGGGGCGGGTACAATTCTGGATGTAACCTATCCGGACGACAGCCGGTTGCTGCCGGGGCAGCCTTTTACCAAAGTCTGGCGATTGGTAAACCGAGGATCTTGTACATGGACACGGGATTATCAGGTTGTGTGGTTTTCGGGAGATCGTTTAGGAACGAGTCCAGCTCAGCCTCTACCGGGTAAAGTTGAACCTGCTGAAAGCGTGGATATTGCTGTGGACATGATTGCCCCACAACAACCCGGTTTATATACCAGTTACTGGATGTTGCGTAATCCCGAAGGAGAATTGTTCGGTATTGGGCCGGAAGGAAATGCACCTTTTTGGGTGAGGATTCAAGTGATTGCTGCTTACACCTCTACTCCCACTGCCACACCCACTTTAACCCCCACGCCCGTTGTCGCCGTAAGTGGGAGGATTGATGTGGCTGTTGGAGAGGGGGTTGATCTGGATGAGGGTGAAGTGACAAACGAAACCGGCGCTGATTTCATCATTACCCAATTGAATGATGGATCGTTGTGGATTGAAGTAGTGGAAGGCGGTGGAATGATGATTTTTGGAGAAGGCCAGCCTACATTAAACGATTGCCGCAGTGCGGTTTTCTCCGAAAACCGAATAGGGTTGGAGAAAATAACGGAGACAGTTTATTTTTGCTATTTAACTGACGAAGGATTATCCGGCTATTTGAGACCGATCAGCATCAATCCGCAGCCGTTCACCCTGCAATTTGAATACGTAACTTGGTTGACACAATAAAAAAAACAAATTCAAGATAGCGCGGGAGACAATAATGAATAATCTGGATGATTTCAAATTGTTTTATCAACTGGATACTCAAAATATGCTGGGGGAGATCAATGGGTTATCTGCTCAGTTAGAACTGGCCTGGGATTTGGGCAACCAGTACCCCTTACCTGAGGTGAGAGACATCCGGCAGGTAGTGGTGGCGGGTATGGGGGGGTCGGCCATTGGTGCAGACTTGCTGGGCGCTTATTATGAATCGATTGGGCGTGTGCCCTATTTTGTTTTACGTGACTATACTCTGCCGGCGTGGGCAAAGTCAAAAAATACGCTGGTTATTGCCTCCAGCCACTCCGGCAACACCGAAGAAACTCTCTCGGTAGTCGAACAGGCGATGGAAGCGGATTGTTCAGTGGCAGCAGTATGCACCGGTGGAAAACTGGCCGAGCTGGCAGAAGCCAACAGAATACCTCTGTGGCGTTTTCAGCATGCCGGCCAGCCCCGCGCAGCCGTGGGATATTCCTTTGGGCTGCTGCTGGCCATGCTCAGCCGTCTTGGGCTATTGCCGGATCCTACCTCAGAACTGGAAGACGCCATTCAGCAGATGCGGATGCAGCAGCGCAGTTTGCTTGCCGATGTGCCAGTGGTCAGCAACCCCGCCAAACGGCTTGCGGGGCAACTCATCAACCGCTGGGTGGTGGTGATGGGATCGGGAATTCTTGCGCCGGTTGCCCGGCGGTGGAAAGGGCAGATCAGCGAAGTGGCCAAAGCATGGGCGCAGTTTGAATTTTTGCCGGAAGCCGATCACAACACCCTGGCGGGCATTGAAAATCCTGAAGCATTGCTCAGCCAGACCATGGTCATTTTCTTGCGTGCTTCGCTGGATCATCCTCAAAATATTCTGCGCAGTGATTTAACCCGTCAGACATTCCTGCTGGCAGGGTTAGGGACGGATTATTTCGAAGCCAAAGGTCAAACCCGTCTTGCCCAAATGTGGACGACGCTCCATTTTGGCGATTATGTTTCCTATTACCTCGCGATGGCTTACGGTGTGGATCCGACCCCTGTACCGGCAATCGAGTCGTTTAAAATCGCTCTGAAACATGCCGGTAAGAGCAAATAATTTCATAAATTTGTGTTGACGGGCAGCGCATGATTCTGGATAAACGACTGCTGCGCTTGCTGATGAGCGAGAGGGGATATTTGCCGGGTATCGGCGCGCTGAGTCTGGTAAGCGCTGTTTTCGTTGTTGGACAGGCACGCCTTTTAAGCAGTTTGCTGGACGCCGTGTTTCTGGAAGGCGCAGACCTTGCCCGTGTTTTGCCTCTGCTTTCCGGTCTGCTTCTCATCGGTTTGGGGCGGGCTTTAGCATCCGGCGGGATGGAGATACTCGCCGGATGGATGGCGGTGGGGATCAAAGAAAAATTGCGCTTGTGGCTGGTGAAGGGAATTTTCTCAGCCGGGCCTGCCCCGTTCCAGCGCGAAAATAGCGGAGAAATCAGCAACACCATTACCAACGGGATTGAATCACTGGATGCTTATTATTCCCAGTATCTTCCTCAGCTGGCCGTAGCCGCCCTGATACCTTTGGCGATTTTGATATCCGTCTTTCCCCTGGACTGGCTTTCCGGCGTGGTTTTTCTTTTAACAGCCCCTTTGATTCCCTTTTTTATGGTTTTGATCGGCAAGGGTTCAGAGGCCGTAACCCGGCGCCAGTGGCAATCGCTGAGCAGGATGAGCGCTTTCTTTCTGGATACTTTGCAGGGGTTGAGGGAACTCAAACAATGGAATCGTTCTCTCGATCATGCCGAAAGACTTGCTCGAGTCACCGATGAGTATCGCAGCACGACAATGAACGTTCTTAGAATTACGTTTATCTCTGCTCTGGTGCTGGAATTGGTGGCAACCATCAGTACGGCGGTTGTGGCAGTTCAAATTGGGCTGCGGTTATTGTACGGGATGATGAATTTTGAACAGGCTTTTCTTATTTTGCTGCTGGCACCTGAATTTTATCAACCCATGCGTTTGCTGGGCCAGCGGTTTCACGCCGGGATGAGCGGTATCACAGCAGCTGGGCGGATCTTTAAGTTACCCATGCTTCAATCTGAGGAGCATGAAAAAAGAGGAGGGAGTCCCTTGCTTTTCAAAGCGGGGGATGTGATTCGATTTGAGAATGTTACCTTTCGATATCCTGATCGCGAAGAACAGGCCCTGAAAGGGATTGATTTTGAATGGAAATTTGGGGAAACAGTGGCGCTGGTGGGTAGCAGTGGTAGCGGCAAGACGACGATTGCTCGGCTGGTGATGGGATTTATCCAACCGAATGAGGGGGTTGTTCGAATTAGCCAGCATTCCCTGACCGAAATTGACCTCGAAGTGTGGAGGTCTCAGATTGCATGGGTCGGCCAGCGTCCCTACATCATGAATGCCAGCCTGTTGGAAAACCTGCGCCTGGCAAAACCGCAATGCAGTTCTGGGGAAATTCAGCAAGCACTGCGGCTGGCGAATCTGGAGGAGGTTGTTGCTCGACTGCCGCAGGGCTTGGAAACGCCCATAGGTGAAGCAGGAGCAAAATTAAGCAGCGGCGAATTACAACGGGTGTCTCTGGCGCGTGCTTTCCTGAGGGATGCTCCGATTGTGGTACTGGATGAACCAACTGCTCATCTGGATGCAGGTCTGGAAGAGATGCTGGAATCAAGCCTCGAACGGTTGTGCCGCAATAAAACCGTGATGATCATTGCACACCGGTTGCCCACCGTCATGCGGGCAGATCAAATTCTGGTTCTGCGGAATGGCCAAATAGTCGAGCGGGGCAGGCATTGGGAATTATTGAATAAACAAGGTTTTTATGCCCAACTGGTTCTCGGTTATCGGGGATAAGATGAGGACCATTGTGCGCTTACTGTCATTCTTGAAACCATTTGCAGGATTGGTGCTGCTCTCCGTCTTGCTGAATACGGCTGCCATCCTTGCTGGAATAGGGTTGTTGGGCACTTCGGCGGACTTAATCGCCCGTGCTGCTTTGCAGCCCAGCATTGCTGAATTGCAGGTTTCCATTGTGGGAGTGCGTTTTTTCGGCATCAGCCGGGCAGTTTTGCGGTATCTGGAGCGGCTGGTTTCGCATTCGGTTAATTTTCGGTTGCTGGCAAGGGTACGAGTCTGGTTTTACAATCGCGTGGAGCCGCTTGCGCCTGCCAGAATTGAGGATTATCAGAGCGGAGATTTGCTTCAGCGGGTGATTGGAGATATCGAATCGCTGGAAAATTTTTATGTGCGGAGTGTGGCGCCACCCCTCAGTGCTGTGTTTATCACCACGGCAATGGGATGGATTGTGGGTTCTGTTGATTGGCGTCTGGGGCTAGTGCTGGTTTGTGGTTTGTTATTTAGCGGAGCGGTACTATCACTGCTCGCCCTGCGTATTGGCGAAAAGGTTGGGAAGGTATTTGTAGCGGCGAAAGCCCACTTGAGTGCCGAGATTGTCTCGGCAGTACAGGGCATCAGTGATATTATTGCGTATAGCCAGCAAGAAAGTGTGTTGGAGAATTTCAAAGCTCATCAACGCACTACTTCTCATGTGCAGAGAACACTGGTGGCAGGTAGTGGGTTAATCAATGGTTTGATGATTTTATTGACCAACCTGACCCTTGTGCTGGTTTTGTGGCTGGCGATACCCATGATATCTACCGGCAGTTTGGAGGGCTACCGACTGGCGGTGCTGGCGATCATCACGCTGGCCAGCTTCGAGGCGGTCAATAACCTGCCGTCGGCTGCTCAATCATTGCACAGCAATCTGGAATCGGCAAAGCGGTTGTTCGAATTGAGCGACCAGCCGCCCGCTGTAAAAGAGTTAACCTCAACGGTTTCCGTATTAGCCGGGTCACCTGAAATTCTTGAGATTAATCGGCTGTCGTTTAGATATCCGGCAAGAGCCGATACCATTCTGGAAAATATCTCATTCACTCTACTGCCGGAAAAGAAAATTGCGCTGGTTGGCGAGAGCGGTGCCGGTAAATCCACCCTGATTTCTGTTTTGCTGCGTTATTGGGATTACGAAGAGGGAGAAGTGCGCCTCAATGGAATAGATTACAAAAGGCTTGATCCTCAGGAAATTCGCCGCCGATTGGGAGTGGTTTCGGCCAGTCCTTATATTTTCAGCGCTACGGTACGCCAAAACTTGAAGATAGCGAATCCGATAGCAGAAGAAGACGAATTGTTAAACGCCGTCCGGCTGGCGGGACTGGCGGAGTGGCTTGATTCATTGCCGGATGGATTGGATACCTGGGTGGGTGAACACGGTCAATTATTGAGCGGAGGAGAAAGGCAGCGACTGGCGGTGGCCCGTGCTTTATTGAGCAAGGCTCCATTCATTTTACTGGATGAGCCAACCTCGGGACTGGATTCCTTGAAAGAAATGGAATTAATGAACACTATATTTGATCTATTCGATCAGCGTGGATTATTATGGGTGACTCACCGCCTGATCCAGATGGATCGGCTTGATGAAATCATCGTATTGCGGGCTGGAAGAGTGATTGAGAGGGGTAAGCATAACCGCCTGCTGGCGGCAGGCGGTTATTATGCAAAATTATGGCAGGCGCAACAACGCTTGTTGTGGGAAGCCCGGCCCGATTTACTTGTTTAAAGCGGACATCATCGAGACCCGCAGGGCAATGCGATAAATTTCTTTGAGGGCGCTGACCACTTCCGGCGGTTGCTGTTCTTCACTTTGGGCAATCAGTGCCGAAAGTAGCTGGATAAATTCCGGTGTCACCATCTCCGCTTTTTCCTGCATTAATTTCATGCGTTCATCGTAGGTGGGTGCTTCCAAAAGTTGTTCGATGAATGCCAGTTCCGGCGGTGGAGCGGAGGCCTGTTCAAGCACACCGTTGACCTTTTGAAGTTTTGCAATTCGTTCCAGATCACCGTTTGAACGAGCGGCGTTCAATTCTTCCTGTAAAACTTCAACGAAATAACTATCCAGTTCGCCGAGATGTTCCTGAGTGGCCGTTTCGATGTTTTCAGCGGCCAGAATCTGGTTGAGCAGTTTGCGGCTGTCTTCCATTTGCAGTTGAATCTGTTCGTCAACTTTGCGGGTAAATTCCAGTAATTTCTGGCGCAGGTTTTCGAGACGGGATTTTTCTTCTCCGCTGGCCTGCTCAATGCGTTCTGCCAGCATTTGGAAGAAGGGATAATCCATGCCATTGCGGGTCATCGAAACGATGGTGCTTAATTTAATATCGCTATCGGCGGTTTGTAACACAAGATCCAACAATTTTTGGCGCGTGAAGCCTTCTCTGGCGGCTTCTTGCAGCATCTCGACGGCTTGCTGGGCTTCTTCGGATTGAGCTTTGATTTGCTGTCCGATAGCGGTATTTTCAAGCAATTCTCTCTGAATAGCGGATAAAACACGGGCACCCCGCTCGTCACCCTGTGCCAGTGCACTTTCAATCAAACGGGTGAGTAGGGAAAACATGCTGGAGTCAATCAGCGCTTCTTCTTGTTTGATGATTTCCAATCGGGATTCGGCCTGCGGGGTTGAAAGAATGCGCTGCAGCAGGTTCAGCCTTTTTTGCTGGTCGTCAATCATTTGACGGGTGATTCCATCGGCTTCCAGTATGCGCTCGATGAGGGTTTGAAAGGTGAGCATGGTTTGCGGGCGAAGCAGGTAGGCTTTGCGTTTTTCCGGCGGGAGTTTATTCATCACCTGATTGAGCAGAGGGCCGACCAGTTTTTCCTGTTCATGCGCGGGCAGACCCAGTTCGGAGGGAACAAAAGTCAACAGCAGTTCTTTTTCCGGGTCGTGATACACAATCGGCGTGCCGAGCATCCCCTCATAACCACAGGACGGGCATTGAATGACATTAACTCTGCCACTTAGCAAACGCTGCTTTGCCTGAGGATTTACATTCAGGTCGAATAATTGCTCAACTTCAGCCACAACCGGGGCTTTACAACGAGGACATTGTGTTTGAATTTTTGCCATGCGGATTTTCTCACTTTTTACAGTTATAAAATTTAAAATTCTGGGACGAAGTCATCCCCGACCCAGCAACTGGCATTGCAGAGCGGCTTCATTATACCACTTTCGGGGGAGTGGTCGTTTCTTCAAGCCGAGGGAGCGAAAAACAAATCCTTGCCCCCTTACCGCTTTCGGTATCCACCCATATCTTTCCGCCATGTGCCTCGACGATTGCTTTGGTCAGGTAAAGGCCAAGACCTGCGCCTTTGGTCTGGCGCATTGCCTCTGCCGAGCGATAAAAGCGGTCAAAAATGTGAGGGATATCATCGGGGGCAATGCCGGGGCCTTGGTCACTCACACAAATAATGACGATATCGGGGCGTACCTGCCCGCTGATGCGAATTTCCCCCTCGGGCGCGTATTTGATGGCGTTGGAAATCAGATTGGCCAGCACCTGGCGCAGGCGGTTTTCATCGGCAAGGACGACGGGAAAATCGGGTGGGAAATCCGTCAGGATGGTGTGGCGCGTGGTCTGAATTTGCATGCGTTCGGCTGTGCGGCGCACCAGATCGGGAACATTTACATCCGAAAGTTTGAGGGATAAGCCGCCGGCCTGCAGGCGGGAGGCATCCAACAGATTTTCTACCAACAAATCTAGACGGTCGGCTTCTTCTTCGATAATTGCCAGACTCTCGTTGACAATTTCGCGGTCCCAACGCGCGTCTTCGCGCCGCAAGGTGCTGACGTATCCCTTGATCAATGCGAGCGGGGTTTTCAATTCGTGGGAAATGATCGAGATGAAAGTGCTTTTCAATTCCTCCGCCTGCCGGAAGTGGGTAATATCCCGTAAGGTGGCAATGATGTTCAGCAAAACACCATCCGCAATGAGGGGGGCATAAGTGACGCCGACAGGCAAGGGAGGGAGTGAATCGCTGCGGATCAGGTCACCTTCAACATAGAGATGAGCATGAGCGGTCAACGGCCAGCCGCCTGCCACGGCTTGTTCGAGGGTCATTTCCCGCGGCGGTTTTGCCCAGCGGATGATTTCCTCGTGAGGTTTTCCTTGAATTTTTTCAACAGGTCGGTTTAATAATCTGGCTGCCGCCGGATTACTGCGTTCAATTCGCAGATCTGGGGCGAGAATGAGAATACCATCAGCCACTGAATCTAACAGCGCATTGAGTCTTTGGGTTGTGCGTTCCGACTGAGTGTAGAGTTGAGCATTTTGGACGGCAATGGCAGCCTGATCGGCAAAACTGCGCAACAGGGCGCGGTCATTAGCGGAAAAGGTGTCCGGATAAGAACGAAAGATGAAAATGACCCCGACAACCGTCTGACGGGCAACCAGCGGCAATACAACCCCATTCAGCAAGCCCATGCTGGCCATATGAGCCAGTTCCCGCAGCCGGCGGTTGATTTCGAGCAGTTCAAATTCATCCGGGCGGGTGTCATCCGTGATTTGGTCCAGATAAGGGGCAAGATAGCGTAAAAACGGGGGAGGCAGGCCATGGGATACCGGCACCGTCCAGTTGCCTTTCTCGTCCCGTAAGGCGATCAAACCAGCCTGACCGGCAAGCATTTCAATGGAAATCACCAGAATGCGCCCGAGCAGTTTTTCGAGGTCAAGCTCCTGAGTGAGAGCGCGGGAAATTTCCAGTAAGTAATCCCGTTGTCGGACACGAAAGTCAGGCAGTAGCATCCGTCAATACCTCAACAGGGTTGAAGAACGGTTTGATGGATGGGAAGCAGTTCCTCTTCTGCCTGCGAGATTGCCCGATCGAGGATTTCCAGTCCTTCATCCAGTTCCGCAAAACTGATTGTGAGCGGCGGTGAAATTCGCAAAACATTTCTGCCGGCGCCTAAAGTGAGTAACCCATTTTCAAAAGCCAGATCCACTACGCGGTCTCGCAGTTCATCGGCATGTTGTTTGCTCTGCCGGTCATAGACGAATTCGATGCCGATCATCAAGCCGATTCCACGCACATCACCGATAGAAGGATGATTTTGCTGCATGGCTTTGAGTTTTCCCATTGCATACGCACCGGCGCGCCGGGCGTTTTCCATCAATTCATTTTCAATCAAATCCAGAGTGGCCAGCGCTGCAGCGCAGGAGAGGGGGTTTCCTCCGTATGTGTTGCCGTGTGAGCCTTTCGGCCATGTAACCAGTGATTTTCGAGCCACCATGAGTCCCAATGGCATGCCGGAAGCGATGCCCTTGGCAACGCAGAAGATATCCGGTTCGACGCCAAAATGTTCAATAGCCCACCACTTGCCGGTGCGCCCCACGCCCGATTGAACTTCATCGGCAATGAGCAGGATGCCGTAACGATCACAGAGGCGGCGCAAAGCCGGGAAGAAACCGGGAGTTGGGACAATGTAGCCGCCTTCTCCCTGAATGGGCTCAACAAGGATGCCGGCAACGGCATCGGCGGGTAGGATGCGCCCTAATATTTCTTCTTCGATATAACGGACAACAGTTTCACCGTAATCTTCACAGGTACGGCCGGCCAGGATGGGACGATAGGGATCGGGGTATGGCACATGAACTACGCCGTTCATCAATGGGAAAAAGCCACGGTGATAGGAGGCTTTGCTGGCGGTAAAGGTGACTGCCCCCATGGTTCGCCCATGAAAGCCCCCCAAAAAACCAATGAATTCGGTGCGTTTGGTGGTGTAGCGGGCCAGTTTAATGGCGGCTTCGATACTTTCAGTGCCGGAATTGGTCATGAAACTGACGGCATCCTCTTCAAAAGGGGCAATGCTGTTAATTTTTTCTGCCAGTTCAATCCATTTCTGGTGGTAGAAATCCGATGATATGTGAATGAATTTTTCAGCCTGCTCCTGGATGGCCTTGACCACTTTAGGGTGCGAATGTCCGGTGGAAACAACGGCGATGCCGGCTGAAAAATCCAGAAAGCGATTGCCGTCCACGTCCCAAACTTCCACGCCGCGGCCGTGATCCATGACAAATGGATAACCCCGCGGATAGGATGGCGAAATGACTGCCCGATCTCGTTCAATCCATTTTCGCGCTTTGGGGCCGGGTAGGTTGGTTTTTGGCATAAATCCTCCATAACTATTTTTATAGTGGGTTTGAGGGAATTAATCGGAGATGATTAAGGTGAAACACGATTTATAGTGATTATAGCAAATCGGTAAAAAGGCGAGAATGATTATGTTGCAGGGGCCGCCTTACAGGGATAAAAAATGCCCCTCCCGGATAGAACCGAAAGGTATCAAGATTTTTTAAGGGTGTTACGGATCTACACTGCTTTCAGCCAGCACCAGCGCTCCCACCAGCCCGGCATTATCCCCCAATTGAGCGGTTGTAATAGTCAGGTCGGACAGGTAAGCGCGGTCCATAATCCGCTCCAAAATGGCGGATCGTAATGGATCTATCAGTAAATCTCCAGATGTTGAAACCCCTCCACCTAAAATTACGATGGAAGGATTGAACAGGTGTAAAAAGTCGGCAATGGCATAACCAATATACATCCCGGCGCGGTTCATCGCTCTTAAGGAAAGAGCATCCCCTTGCTGTGCGGCCTGGGCAACATCCTTTGCGCTGAGATTGGTTTTCCCTTGCAGGGAGGATGGAAAGCCAAGGGCGATTTTTTCCTGCACCCAGCGGGCAATGGCTGTGCCGGAGGCGACTGCTTCCAGATGTCCGCGCTGGCCGCAGCTACAAGATGGCCCTTCGGGGACAACGGTAATATGGCCGAATTCTGCCGCCAAACCGCGCCAGCCGGTGAGTAATTGATCATTGAAGATGACTCCACCGCCAATTCCTGTGCTGATGGTGAGATAGAGCAGATGATGATGACCCTGTCCGGCACCATATCGCCATTCTCCCAATGCGGCGAGATTGGCATCATTGCCTACCAGTATTGGAACGGAAAAATTTTCCGCCAGCAACTTACGAATGGGGTAATTGACCCAACCGGGGATATTATTGGCGTCAATAATGATGCCGTTCTCGGTATCAATAAAACCGGGTACTGCCACACAAATGGCCTTAATATTGCCGGTGTTTGCCCATGCTTCTTTGATGAGAGCAACTAATCTTTCCAAGGGGGATTGGTCTTTATCGCGCGTGCGGATTTTTTTTACTTCCAGAGGGGTAATATTCCCTCGGGAAAAAACCGCTACCCTGATTTGAGTGCCGCCAATATCTGCTACAATAAAGTTATCCATGTCACAAATTATATCAGAAGAAAATTATAAAATTTGACTGATCAACCGCTGGTGTGTTGACGAGTGGTGAAAAGAAGATTATAAATAAGTGTGGTATGCAGCCAAAAAAGACGCCCGGAATTCAACGCTTTTTTCAATCGGTCAGACAGGAATTACGCTGGCTGGCTCCGGGCATTGGGGTAAAGCGCTGGCTGATTCCTTTGTTGATTGGAACAACACTGGTCGCGTTAGGCCTGACCATGGTGGCGCTGGATATTTACCGTAACGCGCCGAATACCCTTCAACCGATGCTGGCTTTGCTTTCGTTACAGGAGTTGGACCGCGGCGTGCGGGTTTTTGTTTTTACGATTATCGGTATCGGTCTGGTGCTTTACAGTGTGATCGGTTTCAACCGTTCGCTGCTGAAACCCTTTGTGCGATCGGATAAGCCAATTGTGGATACAGTCAGTAATTACCGCCGAAAAGAAAAAGGCCCGCGTGTGGTTGCAATTGGAGGGGGAACGGGCTTATCTTCTCTCTTGCGGGGATTGAAGGAATATACCCACAATCTTACTGCTATCGTTACTGTGGCGGATGATGGTGGTTCTTCCGGTGCATTGAGGAGAAATTTAGGAATACTGCCGCCCGGGGATATTCGCAATTGTCTGGCAGCGCTCTCGGATGATGAAGATTTACTGACCCAAATTTTCCAGTACCGTTTCAGTGAAGCAGCCGGTGTCAATGGGCATAGTCTGGGAAATCTCTTTATCTCGGCAATGGCGGATATTACCGGCAGTTTTGAACAGGCAGTTGCCGAATCGGGCAGGGTGCTGGCGGTGCGCGGCAGGGTGATGCCCTCTACCTTGCACGATGTACGCCTCGTGGCTGACTTGATAGACCCGAACAGTCAAAAGAACATTCGTGTGCGCGGGGAGAGCAACATCCCCACCACACCCGGTAAGGTGAAGCGGGTATGGCTGGAGCCGCCTAACCCCAAGGCGTACCCAATGGCTTTGCAGGCAATTCTTAATGCGGAATTGATCGTCATTGGGCCGGGCAGTCTGTTTACGAGCATACTCCCCAATTTGCTGGTGCCGGAAATTGCCGCCGCGGTGAGCGCCAGCCGTGCCTATAAATTTTATGTATGCAATGTGGCCACACAACCCGGCGAGACCGATCATTTTGATTGTCTTGATCATGTGCGGGCGATTGAAAACCATTTGGGGGGGAGGATTTTTGACCTGGTAATTTGCAATAATCGAGTCAGTGAGCAAATGCCTGAAAAGGTTGAACAGGTGCTGCCCAACGAAAAATTAGCCGAGATGTATCCGCTCTATTGTGCCGATTTACTGGATGAAGTCCAGCCGTGGCGGCATGATTCCAGGAAACTGGCCAGGGTCATCATGGACCTGTTCTATGATCGTACGGGTCCGGTTTTCCAGCGCGATGAAGAGCCTGTCCTTGGCGAAAAAAGCCAAGTGAGAGGCTGATCCAATTCTTTTTCTAAACACAGGAGGTTTTAACATGACAGTCAAAGTAGGTATCAATGGTTTTGGGCGGATTGGCCGCCAGGTTTTGAAAGCCATCATGGAATACTACCCCAATGAGTTGGAAGTGGTGGCAGTCAACGACCTGTTCGATCCGCAACAAAATGCTCATCTGTTCAAGTATGACTCGAACTACGGTATTTTCCGCGGCAAGGTCGAAGTTGTTGGCAGCGACATCGTCATTGATGGCAAAGCCGTGAAGACCTTTGCGGAGAAAGACCCCGCCAAACTGCCCTGGAAAGATTTGGGTGTGGAAATCGTGATCGAATCCACCGGCGTGTTCACCGATGCGATTGGTGATCCGGCCAAAGGCAAACCCGGCGCGCGGGTTCACATTGATGCCGGCGGTGCGAAGAAGGTGATCATCAGCGCGCCAGCCAAAAATGAGGACATCACTATTGTGCTGGGTGTCAATGATGATAAGTACGATCCGGCCAAACACCATGTAATCTCCAATGCTTCCTGCACCACCAACTGTCTTGCCCCGGCTGCCAAAGTTGTGCACGAAAATCTGGGGATTATCTCGGCAGTGATGACAACCATTCACTCCTATACCAATGATCAGGTGATTCTGGATCAGGGGCACAAGAAAGAGATGCGCCGCTCGCGGGCTGCCGGTTTGAACATCATTCCCACCACGACCGGTGCGGCTAAAGCTGTGGCGCTGGTGATTCCGGAATTGAAAGGCAAATTCGACGGCTACGCCCTGCGCGTTCCCACCCCTACTGTTTCAATCGTGGACTTTGTGGCTACGGTAGAAAAATCCACTACCAAGGATCAATTGAATGCCATGTTCATCGAGGCTGCCAACGGCAAATTGAAGGGCATTCTCGGTGTTACCACCGGTTCATACTCTGATCCGCTGGTTTCGATGGATTTCAAGGGTGATCCGCGCTCTTCGATTGTTGACCTGCCCTCTAACATGGTCATGGGCGGCAATCTGGTCAAAGTTGTGGCCTGGTATGACAATGAATGGGGTTATTCTTGCCGCACGGCCGATCTGGCAGCCATGCTGGCAAAATCCCTCTAACTCCGGGTCATTCGTTCCTTAACAAACGATTTTATTGCAAGACCCCGCTAGGGGTCTTGCAATAAAATTTGCAAAGAACCTGTAAATTCAATTGTGAAAAATCCCCAAGGGGAGGAAAGCATGTTCAACAAGAAAACGGTTCGCGATATTGATGTCAAAGGCAAAAAAGTTTTCGTGCGGGTGGATTTCAATGTTCCCGTAAAAGATAGTGTGGTGGGGGATGATACGCGTATTCGGGCGGCGCTGCCGACAATCCAGTATTTGCTGGAGCACGGTGCCGCTGTGATTCTGGCCTCGCATTTAGGCCGGCCCAAGGGCGGTCCCGATCCGAAATATTCACTCAAACCCGTTGCGGACCATTTAGCAAAGCTGCTCGGCAAGCCTGTGGCGTTTGCGGAAGACTGCATTGGCCCAGCCGCTGAAGCAGCTGCGGCAGCCTTGAAGGCGGGGGAAGTGCTGGTTTTGGAAAATACCCGCTTCCATCCGGAAGAAGAGAAAAACGACGTTGAGATGTCCAAAGCACTGGCAAAACTGGCGGATATTTATGTCAACGATGCCTTTGGAACGGCTCACCGCGCCCATGCTTCGACGGCAGGCATAGCCGCTTATTTACCGGCAGTGGCTGGCTTCTTGATGGAAAAGGAGATTCAGTATTTGGGTCAGGCCATTGATGACCCAAAGCGGCCATTTGTTGCGATTTTGGGTGGGGCTAAGATCAGCGATAAAATCGGCGTGATTAAGAATTTACTCAAAAAAGCCGATACGATCTTAATCGGTGGCGGCATGGCCAACACCTTCTTCAAGGCGCAAGGCTACCCGATGGCAGATTCGCTGGTGGAAGACGAATCGTTGGACACTGCGCGCGCGCTGCTGGCGGAAGGAAAAGAAAGAATCCGCCTGCCGGTGGATGTAGTCATCGCCGATAAGTTCGATGCTGAAGCCAATTCAAAAGTCATGCCGGTTGGACCCGTTCCGGAGGGTTGGCGGATTCTGGATATTGGGCCGGAGACCGTGGCGGCTTATGCCAAAGTGATTGGTGGAGCAGGAACGGTGGTCTGGAACGGCCCGATGGGTGTTTTCGAATTCCCGAAGTTTGCAGAAGGAACCTTCGGCATTGCCAGAGCGGTGGCGGCTTCGAATGCCATCAGTGTGATTGGTGGCGGTGAATCGGTGGCGGCGATTAATCAATCCGGCCTGGCCGACAAAATTACCCATATTTCCACCGGTGGCGGCGCATCTCTTGAAATGCTGGAAGGTCTGGAACTGCCGGGCGTTGCAGCATTGGCCGATAAATAAAGGGCCTTTGTTGCTTCTTTGATATAAAATATAAGTAATTTCAAATTGGATCATTGCGAGCCGGGAGAGGATTTATCCCGCTCGCAATGATGCCATCTTACACCTTACACTCCCGCTTTTACTGATCGAGGTCATTTTGAAAACTGGCAGTGGTGTCATTGACCGATATCGAGAATGGCTGGATGTTCCTGATTATCTAGAGGTCATCAGCCTCCACGAAGGTGACACTCCATTAATCCCGATGCCTGCTCTGGCGAAGGAATTGGGGGGTGGATTTGATTTGTGGATCAAGTATGAAGGGATGAATCCGACCGGTTCCTTCAAAGACCGGGGAATGACCGTTGCCATCAGTGAGGCAGCCGGCAGAGGGGTCAAGGCAGTAATCTGTGCTTCTACCGGCAATACGGCTGCTTCTGCAGCGGCTTATGCGGCACGTGCCGGCAAACGCGCAATCGTTATTATCCCTCAGGGTAAAGTGGCAGCCGGAAAACTGGCCGGTGCCATTGCCTACGGGGCAGAGGTGATTCAAATTGACGGCTCATTTGATGATGCGTTAAACCTGGTGGTGGAAATCAGTCAAAAGCATCCGATTGGGCTGGTCAATTCACTGAATCCATACCGATTGGAGGGTCAAAAAACAGCAGCGTTCGAGATCTGCGAAGTTTTGAATGGTGCACCGGACTGGTTGTGCCTGCCGGTGGGAAATGCCGGCAACATCACCTCTTACTGGATGGGATTTTGCCAGTATCATCGGGTGAAGGGCAGTGGATTACCGCGCTTGCTGGGTGTTCAAGCCGAAGGTGCTGCGCCGCTTGTGCTGGGTCATCCAGTTGAAAGACCGGAGACAGTTGCAACCGCCATTCGAATTGGACGTCCTGCCCGAGGCGAACAGGCCTTGCAGGCGGCGGAAGAATCAGGCGGTAAAATCATTGCGGTCAGTGACCAGCAAATTTTAGAAATGCAACGCCGTCTGGCTTTGCATGGGGTTTGGGTTGAGCCGGCATCGGCTGCCGGGCTGGCCGGACTGGCACTGGAGATCAGCCGCGGAAGGATTCAACTCAAGGGAAAAAGAGTGGTGGCCGTTTGCACCGGTCATGGATTGAAAGATCCGGATATTATCGTCAAACAGTTCAGCAGTCCGAAAGTGGTTAAACCGGAATTATCTCGATTAGAAGATCTGATTTTGGGGGAGGGAAGCGATGGATGAGTTGGTGGTCACTGTACCTGCCAGCAGTGCAAATTTAGGCCCCGGCTTCGATTGTCTGGCATTGGCGCTGGATTTGTGGAATACAACCACGTTCCGGCTTGGAGGAGATGGGATTAAGGTTTGTGTTGAGGGAGAAGGCGCCGGGCAGTTACCCGAAGATACCGGTAATTTGATTGTGCAGGCCTTTACAAGGCTCTATGTGGAGCGGGAAGCAACCATGCCGCGCGATATGCAGATTGAATGTCACAACCTGATTCCGTTGGGTTCAGGTTTGGGTTCCAGCACGGCTGCGATCTTGACCGGTTTGATTGCCGCCAACTACTTTTTAGGGCAGCCGCTCAGTAAATTGGACCTTTTGAATCTCACTATTGAAATTGAAGGTCATGGTGATAATGCTGCAGCGGCTTTATTCGGCGGTTTGGTGCTGGTTGCCACGGATGGCCCTCAGCCGATTGTCCAATCATATTCCCTGCCTGTATTGAATGTAGTGGTCATTTTTCCGCAGGTTTCTTTACCGACCAAACAGGCACGCAGCGTACTACCGGAAAAAGTGAAGCGCGCCGATGCAATCTTCAATATTAACCGCACTGCGTTGGTGATCGAGGCTATCCGGGAAGGTAACCGTGAATTATTGTTAAGAGCCATGGAAGATCGTATCCACCAACCTTATCGCTTTCCATTGATACCGGGCAGTGAGTCAGCGATTCGAGCTGCTAACCAGTTGGGAGCGGCAGCAGCGCTTTCCGGCGCGGGACCGAGTGTGATTGCCTTTGCCAATGACAATGCCCGCGCAGTTGCCAGTGCAATGCAGGCTGCCTTTAAGGCAGAAGGAATCCACTCGCGCTGCTACTATCTCTCAACGACCATGAAATCCGCACACTGGTATGGATAGGATAATCAAGTTGCTATCCTGTTTTTC
The DNA here is from genome assembly GCA_040754815.1 of Chloroflexota bacterium. Lineage (GTDB taxonomy): Bacteria > Chloroflexota > Anaerolineae > Anaerolineales > Anaerolineaceae > Bellilinea. The sequence continues at coordinate 125,422 of JBFMBX010000001.1, read as the reverse complement.
TAGACAAAATTAAATCTTTCGGGTAAAATAGGGCTTCGCAGTGGATTGAACGTTCTTTTGGAGGAAGTAATTTGGCTAACATTAAGTCACAAATCAAGCGCAATAAGCAAAACGAAAAACGCCGCCTACGCAATCGTTTTTTCCGCGGTGCAGCCCGTAAAGCCGTTACCAAAGCTCGGGCACTGATTGAAACGGCCGATGCCGTCCAGGCCCGTGAGGCGGTCATTATGGCTGTTAAAGCGCTGGATAAGGCAGCTGAAAAGGGTGTGATTCACAAAAACAATGCCGCCCGCCGTAAAAGCCGCTTGATGAAGCGTTTGGCCGCGTTGGATAAATAAACTGGTGTGTTTCTAACCGAAATTTCTTTTCAGCGGGAGGCGTTTCTCCCGCTTTTGTTTTTACGGTCAAAAATGGATGGATAGGGCGTGTTATAATTCATCCGTTCCAGCTGGCATTCTCTTCAAAGGGTTTTTGGTATGTTCGAGAAAGAACAACAGGCAATTGCAGAGAAGATCAAGTCCTTTTGTAAAGAAAATCAGTTACCCGAAGTGGATATTCAATGGAAGTGGATCCCATTCAGCGGTCATTGGGGAATTTCCACTTCGTTTTTTCAACTGGCTGCACTCGAAGCCCGGCAGAGGAAAAAAGTCAACGTCAACGAACGTGCGGCTGAACTGGCGAACCGCATCGCAGCGTACCTGGGCACCCCGCCCGGATTTGAAAAAATTGAAGCAGTAAACGGCTACCTGAATATCTACTTTTTACAAAGCACTTATGCAGAGCAGGTGGTTAATACTGTGTTACAGGAAGGGCAAAATTTTGGCAGGGGCAAACCTCGCAATGAACGAGTGATGGTGGAGTTTTCCCAACCCAACACTCACAAAGCCTTTCATGTGGGGCATTTACGCAGTGCAATCCTTGGTGATGTAATTAGCCGCTTGCTCGATTTTTCCGGTTATTCGGTGATCCGTGCCAATTACCCGGGTGATATTGGGCTGCATGTGATCAAGTGGTTGTGGTGTTACATGAATTTTCACCGCGGCGAAAAGCCCACAAGAGATATTACCCGTTGGATGGGTGATCTTTATGCCGAGGCCAACCGCCGGTTGGAAGAAAACCCCGCGCTGGAAAGTGAAGTGCGCGCCCTTTATGCCCGCTGGGACCAACGCGACCCGGAAGTGGTCAAATTATGGGAAGAGACGCGTCAATGGTCGCTGGATGGGTTCGAAGAAATCTACCGTCAACTGGATATCCACTTCGATGTGTATTACTTCAACAGTCAGGTGGAACACCCCGGCAAAGAGATTGTCAACGAGTTGATTGCCAAGGGTATCGCGGTGGATGAACGACCGGAAGGGCCGGTGGTGGTGAAACTGGATGAACTGCTGGGCTTAAAAAACGAAAAATACCGGGTGCTGGTTGTGCTTCGCTCGGACAATACGGCTTTGTATGCCACCGAAGATCTGGCTCTGGCCAAGAAAAAATTTACCGATTACCCCGACCTCAGCCGCTCTTATTATGTGGTAGATGTACGCCAATCCCTGCACTTTCAACAGGTGTTCAAAACTCTTGAACTGGCCGGTTATGAATGGGCTACCCGCTGCCAGCACATTCCCTATGAACTGGTCATTTTACCGGGTAATGTGGTCATGGCCTCCCGTGAGGGAACCGTTGTCCTGCTGGAGGATTTGATTCGGGAGGCAATCGCGCGTGCCTTGACCGTAGTGCGCGAGAAAAATCCCGACCTGAGTGAAGAAACAAAACAAAAAATAGCCGAGGCGGTGGGCATTGGAGCCATCAAATATCCCATGCTGGCACGGGAAAATACCAAAGTGGTCACCTTTGACTGGCAATCTGCCTTGGATTTCAACGGGCAGGCAGCGCCGTACATCCAATATGCCCATGTGCGTGCCGGCAGCATTTTGCGGAAGTATGGTCAACCGCTGCCTGAGGAGGGGAAGGTTACTGCGCCGCTCACTCCACAGGAAGTTGAATTGATTAATTTGATTTCGCGTCTGCCTGCCGAAGTTCAACGTTCCGCCGCCGAGCTTCGGCCGCTTTGGATTGCAACCTATGCTTACGATGTGGCTAAGGCGTTCAACGATTTTTACACCCAATGTCCCGTCTTGCAGGCGGAAGAAAGCGTGCGCAATTTTCGATTGCGCCTGACTGCGGCAACACGTCAGGTCCTTGCCAACAGCCTGACTTTGCTGGGCATCACAGCCCCACAAGCGATGTGAACAGATTCTCAATCTTATTCACATTCAAAAGGAGAAAAACAGTATGCCAATTCGAACAATCATCATGGGTGCAGCGGGAAGAGATTTTCACAATTTCAATGTCTTTTTCCGCAACAATTCGGATTATCAGGTTGTTGCATTTACTGCGACTCAGATACCGAATATCGAGGGTCGCCGCTACCCGGCTGAACTGGCGGGCAGCCTGTACCCAGAGGGCATCCCGATTTACCCGGAGAGCGAACTCTCTGATTTAATTCGCACTTTGCGGGTAGATCAGGTGGTATTTGCTTACAGTGATGTTTCCCATGAGTATGTCATGCACAAGGCTTCGGAAGTGTTGGCAGCCGGAGCGGATTTTCGTTTGATGGGCGTCAAAGGTACGCAGCTCAAATCGAATAAACCGGTAGTCTCGGTGTGTGCCGTGCGAACCGGTTCCGGTAAAAGCCAGACCACCCGACGAGTTTCAAAGATTCTGATTAATTTAGGGTTTAAGGTGGCAGCAATTCGCCATCCCATGCCGTACGGCGACCTGGTTAAGCAGGCAGTCCAGCGTTTTGCCGATTACAGCGATCTGGATAAACATCAATGCACCATCGAGGAGCGGGAGGAATACGAACCGCATCTGGATAATGGCGTTATCGTGTATGCGGGAGTGGATTACGAGCGTATCCTGCGGCAGGCTGAACAGGAAGTGGATATCATCCTCTGGGATGGCGGCAATAATGATTTTCCATTCTATCAGGATGATTTAGCCATTGTGGTAGCCGATCCTCACCGGGCGGGGCATGAGGTGCGTTACCATCCCGGTGAAACCAATGTCCGCCGGGCAGATGTGTTCGTAATCAACAAGGTAGATACGGCCAGTCCGGAAGCGGTGATTGCGGTGCGGGAAAGCCTCTCAGCACTCAACCCTAAAGCAACCATCATCGAAGGTGCTTCTCCTTTGTTTGTGGATCGGCCGGAAGAAATTCGTGGTAAACGCGTTTTGGTGATTGAAGATGGCCCTACCCTGACACATGGTGAAATGGCATACGGAGCCGGTTGGGTGGCTGCACGCCGCTTTGGTGCGGCGGAAATTGTTGATCCGCGGCCTTTTGCAGTCGGTTCAATCGCAGCAACTTACCAGAAATACACCACCACCGGTCCAATCCTGCCGGCAATGGGTTATGGTGAAGAGCAGATGCGCGATCTGGAGCAGACCATCAACAATTCTGATGTAGATCTGGTCATTTCTGCAACGCCGATTGACCTGAACCGGGTTATCAAAGTGCGCAAGCCAATGCAGCGAGTGCGCTATGAATTACAGGAAATTGGCCAGCCGACATTAGAGGATATTTTGAAGGCAAAGTTTTTGAAATAACCCAGAATCAAACGGGTTTTTGATCCTATCCAGATTACCCGCCCTTCCCCAGCAGGGAAGGGCGGGTAAAGCAACGGAAAATCGGGTTGGAGAATGTTTATTGACGAGGCTGTAATTTATGTTCGTTCCGGTAAGGGAGGAGATGGTTTTGTCCATTTCCACCGGGAAAAATACGTTAACCGCGGCGGGCCGGATGGCGGCGACGGCGGTCACGGCGGTAATGTTATTTTAGAGGTTGTGCCTACCCTAAACACGCTGGTCAACTTTCGCTATCAGCGTAAATTCATTGCACAGGATGGGGCGAAAGGCGGAATAAATAACATGACCGGCAAATCTGCCCCCGACCTGATTATTCCGGTGCCGCCGGGTACGGTGGTTTATGATGCAGATACGGGGGAACTGCTGGGGGATCTGGTGGAGGCAGGCCAAAGACTGGTGGTTTGTAAAGGCGGGCGCGGCGGTCGTGGAAATGCCCGTTTTGCCACTCCGCGCAATCAGGCTCCGCGAATTGCCGAGAAAGGTGAACCCGGCGAGGAACGCAATTTGCGGCTGGAATTGAAATTGATTGCCGATGTGGGCATCGTCGGTGTTCCTAATGCCGGTAAATCCAGTTTTCTTGCTGCGGTAACAAATGCCAAACCCAAAATCGCCGATTATCCATTCACCACGTTGGAACCGAACCTGGGTGTTGCGGATCTGGATGAAAATACCAGTCTGATTCTGGCGGATATCCCCGGTTTAATCGAAGGTGCGCATCAGGGGGTAGGACTGGGGGACGCCTTTTTAAAGCATATTCAACGGACACGTGTGCTGATTCACCTGCTGGATGGTTTATCGGCTGACCCGCTTTCCGATTTCAGCCAAATCAATCAGGAACTGGCTCTTTTCGACCCGGATTTATTAAAAAAACCGATGATTGTGGCTTTGAATAAAATAGATTTACCCGAAGTACAAAAACGCTGGGAAACCATTCGGACTGAGCTGGAAAAGCGAGGTGTGCAGCAGCCATTTGCCATATCCGCCCTGGCGCGCATTGGATTGGAACCGGTTTTGTGGAAATGTGTTGATTTGCTGAAAACTGCTCCCCTGCCGGAAAAAAAGGAGGAATTACCGGTTTACCGCCCGGGTGAGGATCCGCGTGAATTTACCATTACCCGCACACCGGATGGCGGCTTCAAAGTCACGGGGGCGGCCATCGAACGGGCGGCGGCGATGACCTACTGGGAATTCGAAGGCTCGGTGCGCCGTTTTCAGCGGTTGATTGAGCGATTAGGGGTGGAAGATAAACTGCGGGAAATGGGTATTCAAAACGGCGATACGGTGTATATCGGCGATGAATACGAACTGGAATGGCAGGAATGAGCAAACTTCGTTTAGGCGTCTTCGGCGGTACTTTTGATCCCCCTCATGTGGGTCACCTGATTCTGGCACAGGAGGCGGTTGATCAATTGAGGTTGGACCGCCTTCTGTGGGTGTTGACTCCCCATCCACCCCATAAAGTGGATCAAACGATTTCTTCCCTCGAAATTCGCTTCAAATTGGTGATGGCAGCCATAGAGGATAACCCTTCTTTCGAGCTGAGCCGGGTGGATATTGACCGTCCCGGTCCCCATTATGCAGTGGACACACTCCAGATAATCAAAGACCAGTATCCAACGGCTGAAATCTTCTACCTGATCGGCGGCGATTCTTTGCATGATTTACCGGGCTGGCATCAACCTCACCGATTGATCATGCAAATGGATGGTTTGGGTGTGATGCGCAGGCCGGGGGATCAGGTGGACTTACGAGACCTTGAGCATAAGATTCCCGGCATAACCCAAAAAATTCACTTTATCGAAGCACCACTCTTGGAAATTTCTGCCCGGCAGATACGACAGCGTATTGCTGCGGGACGCGCGTATCGTTACTATCTGCCGCCGGCGGTTTACCAAATCATCGAATCGCTGGGCATTTACCGCTCCAAAGAATATGCTCCGAATACTGAAAATGGAAAATAGCCCCTTATGAACCATCCTCAAATTTCCACAATTGGACTTTGGGTGGGAATTATCCTGATACTGGTCACAGGCTGCACGCCGGTAGTGGATGGTGGGCAGCCGGTAGAAATTACACCGACGGTGTTCATCCCGGCGGACTTAACCAACGACGGTCTGGCCATCACTCCCGGTCAGGCATGTTTGCTCCAGCAGGCGGTTGTGATTCAAACCGACCGTCCCATGGGGGATTTTCTTGCCTGGTCTGGTGAGGGGAATCTACTGGCGTTCATCACGCCCATTAATGATAGTTGGGGATGGTACGAAGGCGATCTGGTTGTGATGAATGTATCGAATGGTGAAAGACAGAGAACGAAGGATGTTCGTGTGGCGGGTGATTTGACCTGGTCGCCCGGCGGCAGTCAGATCGCTTTTGTTACCCTTCGCCCGGCAGAAGCACAATACTCTATAGGAGTATATTCTTTATCGGATGATCGTGTGATTGACCTTTATGAAGTTGCTGTTACCGATGAATTTTCCAGCCGCAAGGGGATTGTGGGTTGGCGTTCCGAGCAGGTTTTACGGGTTTCTGAAAGTTGTGGAATTGATTGTGTTCGCATTGTGGACCATAACTTGAGCAGCGGCACAAAGACGACCGTGGAGGAAATCCGGCTCAACGAGGATACCAGTCTGCAAATTGCTCTCAATCAACCGGGGGTGGTTCCCAACAACAACTGGCGAAATGCCAACTGGTCGCCCGATGGCGGACGGGTGTTTTTTACCGACCGAACCAATGTTTCCTGGATAGGAGATTTTTCATCCAGCACGAAATCGGCACTGCCTCTTGAGCCACTGCCCGTGCAGGAGTCCAAATGGTCACCTGACGGGCAGTGGATTGCGGTTAGAACCGCCGAGAATGTGTTTGTATTTTCACTGTCTGGCTGCCGTTAATGCTTCATTCATTCACCAGTTCCAGATTGCCCACGCCCATATTGACGGTGATTTCGATTTCTGGTCCCTCGCCATCCGTTTCATAAACATTGTTGGCAATACGCCAGGTTCCACGCGGTTGAACATTGTTGAGGGCACCATCAATAACAACGCGGGCAGGTGTGCCTGGCGGAATAATGATTTTTACATTACTTACACCGGAAGAGATGTTGGCAATAATATCCTGCTGCAAAGTGCCGGAAAAATCCAGTGTGTATGAACCGGCACCTCCCTCAAAATTCAGAAAAGCCGGGCTGGCATTTCCAAGACCGTAGAGAGAGATTTCGGAAGCCCCCGTTCGATAGCGCAACGATTCCATTTTGACGGGATTTGGTTCTTCAAACCGCACTTCGGCCTGGCTGGCCCCATCCTGAATATTCAGACGGGTGAGGGGAACACCGCTCAGATTGAGTGTGCCTTTGTACGCACCGGCGGCAATATCAAGGTCAAAGGGGGTATCGCCGAGTTTCAACTGCCAGCGGTTGATTACCTCGCCGGTTGGTATGCGAAGATTTTCTTTTTGACCCTGACGGATCAATAAACTATTCTCATCGCGGATAACTTCCGGCTTCCATTCTTGAATGTTATATTGAATTTCACCTTCAACCAGAAACTCGCTGTTTCCTTCGATTTCCAGTTCTCCCGCTCCCATTTCGATGGAAAGTTTTACCACCTCCGCCTCGACAGGCAGGGGTTCCTGGATTGAAAAGGTCTGAGTCGGGCCGACACTGGCTTCCGGCAAGTTCACGGTGAATGAGCAAGCCAGAGAGGCAGCCATTAGAAGGATAAGGGGGAGGGCAAGGATTAATTTTTCACGCTTTTTCATGGTTTTATTTTTTCCTGATTATTGATCTTTTTGCGAGGTGGGCCGCTCGGCGGGCAGGCCGGGTTCTGCTGAGGGCTGGACGGAAACAACAGTAGGCATAGCCGGGTAAGGTTTGGTGCCGAATTGGGTTAATATAATGCTTCCCAAACCGACACTGGCTGCCAGAATGGAGAGCAGGCCTCCAAGGCAGAATAAATAACCCAACAGCCAGACGACTAGCCCCAAAACCATTGTGCCGATGCCGGCAGAAACGGCCTCAACCCATTCGGTTTTCAACATGCCGGCAATTCGCTCGCCAATTTGATAACCCACCGCGATCCAGCCAATCAACAGTGCGATTCCCAAAACCAGCGAGGCGATCAATGCCACCGGTATGAGGATGATGGTAACAACCAGCACCAACAGGACGAACGGTGCAACTACAAAAGTCAGCAGGCCAATGCCGCCGCTGAGTAAAGTCTGGCTGGCAATCGTCTGACCCATCACATTGAGCGGGCGAGGGATTAACAAGGCCACAACTAGTGCCAGAACGGCCATGGCTAAAATACGCAGCACGTTCGAGAAGGCATCGCTCAGCCAGCCAGTAAAGACGTGTAACGGTGAAGAAAAGTCTGGAGGGTTGAAGTCAAACCGGTCAAAATTGAACATCAGGGTTTGCGGGTTGAGCCGGTTGATGGTTCCCGTAACGGTTGACCCTTTCTCCTGACTGATTGAGCCTCCAATAATCTGAACATCTCCCTGAACATAGGCATCATTGTTTAATTTCACATTGCTGCCAATGGCACTCACATCGCCATTAACCTGACCGTCAATTTGAAGATTTCCGCCCAGAATTACAATTTCACCATTGACCGTAGCCCCATTTTCAATATCGGCATTGCCCCCCATCACAAGCAGTGATCCGTTGAGAGTTTGGGAAGCGCGCAACACATAATTTTCTCCGAAGATCACCTGATCGCCGTGGAATTCTTCACCCGTTGGGGGTGGGTTCTGCGCCATTACCGGCGCAGGTGCGGTCAGAATAAACAACAGAACGAGCAATAGGCAGGTAAGAATAATTTTTTTCATTGTTGTGGTACTCCTTGGTAGGAAAGGCGTCGAATGGTCACAAACCAGATGGAAAGCAGCAGAACCGACCATCCCCCTAATATCAAAAACGCCGCCACCAGAGCCAGTGGTGGAATTTGGGTTCCCCAGAAATAGAGGATAAAACGAAATTCAGCAATTCGCTGAGGGGTATAGACGACCCAGCCGATGATATCGGAGAGCAGTTGGGCAGGTGGTATGGTCAAAATTAAGCGCAGGAAGAAAACCATGCTAAGCAATACAAAAACCCCGCCGATACCGAAAAGGGCAATCCGCACCTGCCGTTTTCGTTCACGCGCCTTTCTTTCGGCAAGGCTTGCCTGAAAACGGTGGGCGAAGTGGGGCGGTGCGTGAACGAACGCTGGTTTTTGCAGTAAGTTTTCTACTCCCCGCCAGCCGTGGTAAATTTGACTGCATTGTGGACAGGATTTGAGATGGGTGTCCAGTTCGGATATTTGGCTGGGAGTTAAAGTTTCACGATTGATGATCCATTTTTCAAAAGGCTGGTGACTCATCGCGGATCCTCTCGGTGGTTGCGTATTGTTGGCTCTGAAATTGTTGCGCCAAACGTAAACGCGCACGATGCAGCCGGCTTTTTACAGCACTTACCGAAAGTTGTAAAACCTGACTGATCTCTTCTTCAGAGCATTCGTACCAGTAGCGCAGGATGATTGCAGCCCGATCTTGAGGATTGAGGGTGGAAAGCAGCCCCTGAATGAGATGTTTGTTCTCGTTTTCGTGGAGAGCTTGTTCGGGTTCTGGAGTGTGGTCAGGAATGACTTCTTCCATCCAATCCTCAATTTCCATGGTGGTGATCCGTTTTTTCCGTTGCTGGTCTATGCAGTAATGGGCGGCGATTGAAAGAAGCCAGGTTGCAAAGGGACGGGTACGGTCATAGCGGCGGATGGCTTGATAAGCCCTCCAGAATGTTTCTTGCGCGGCGTCCTCTGCTTCCTGTTCGTTGCCCAGCATTCGGTAGCATAGATTGTAAACGGGGTTCTGGTATTGCATAACGATGTTGGTGAAGGCTTCCTCATCCCCGTTTTGTGCCCGGATGAGCATGTCCATCTCATGGTTGATCACCGACTGCTCCTGTGCTCTTATTCTAGTACCATATACGCAACCTGAGCCGAGAAGTTGCATGGGACCATGTTTGAGCGGATTTTCTTAACTGATTCTCATCATATCATAATCAAGTCAACGATTACCTGTACGAAAGATGAGTTCGGCGATAACCGGTAGGATGAACTTTATATCGCGCAGTCGGTTGGAAAGATACGCTTAATCCGAATGCGGGTCAACAACCATGAAAGAGAGGAATTGACGGAATTGGGCTAAAAGCATTGCAACAAAGATTAAAAAACAACCAAAAATCTGGAGAGGTAATAATTGCTCTTTCAAAAACAAGTAACCCAGCAGGGCTGCAAAGACGGCTTCCATGCTGAAAAGAATGGCAGCGTCGGTGGTTGGCGCATTGCGCTGCCCAATGACCTGTAAAGTGAAACCAAGTGCGACGGGAAAAATGGCAGAATAGAGGACTGCTCCCCATGCTGGCGGAAGCGGTGCGGTATTTCGCTCCAGCAAAATTGCTCCAAGTGAATTCAACACTGCTGTAACGGTAAACTGTCCCATGGCGAATTGCAAATTGTTCATTTTGCGAGACATTTTGCCGACCATAATCACATGCCCTGCCCAAACAAAGGCACCGGCCAGTTCGAACCAGTCGCCGGCTGCTGGCTCAAAGGCTCCGCCGGTGCTGAGGAAGAGGGTGCCGATGACGGCCAGAATGGCCGCCGTCCAGGTAGTCCAGTGGATGGTTTCCCGGCCGAAAAGCCAGAGCATGAGGGGGATGATGACTACGTATAAACCGGTCAGAAAACCGGCGTTTGCGGCGGTGGTCGTTTCCAGACCGATTTGTTGAAGTGTGCTGGCGGCAAAGAGCAGCACACCGGCAATCAACACACCTTTGAGATGCTCTTGTTCAAATCGAATCTTCTTGCCCAAAAGGACTGCAAGGAAGACAGCGCCTAGAAAAAAACGCACGCCATTGAAGGTGAAGTTTCCCATGCTTTGGGCGGCAATGCTCTGCGCAATGAAGCCACTGCCCCAAACAAAAGAAACAAACAGGAGCAAAGCATCTGATTTAATTCGCTCAGGCGGAGCCGGCTTATAACCGTGTTTCAAAGTGATCGGCATTGAAGTAATTCCTGCGATGGAATTTCAAAAATGCGGCGTATTTATTCTTCCAGAGTAAATCCCACTTTGAAAGTCACCTGCCATTGTTTGACATGGTCTTCTTCGATGCGCCCACGGATTTCGACCACTTCCAGCCATTGCATGTGACGGATGGTTTGAGATGCTCGAGCCACGGCTGTTTGAATGGCATCTTCAATGCTGGTTGAGGAAGTACCGGTGATTTCGATTAATTTGAAAGTGTGTTGGGTCATCTTGACTGCTCCCTGAATAAAAAGTTTATTCCCACTCTTCCGGTAAATAGCGCCGCCATTTTTTTACCTGACTGCGGTGTTGTTTTGCCGAACGCCGTGCCGTGCGGGCAGTGAGCGTGGGGCGCGTGGGTTTGCGTAATTTCGGTACCGTTGCGGCCTTCTGGATAAGCTCATTCAATCGGCGAAGGGCTTCAGCGCGGTTCTGTTCCTGGGTTCGGTATTTTTTTGCTTCAATGATGAGAACGCCTTCACCGGTTACCCGTTGACCGGCAATGTGTTTCAATCTTTCCTTCACCGGTTCCGGCAGGGTGGAAGATTTTTGTATATTAAAACGCAATTGTACTGCCGTGGATACTTTGTTGACGTTTTGACCGCCGGGACCCGAGGAACGGACGAAATCGAATTCAATTTCATCCTCTGGAATATGAAAGGAAATGGGATCATTCACCATAAAATAAGTATATCAGCAGGTCGGTGCTTTTCAGTATAATCAAAGTACAATTCAAATCCACAAATCAAAATTCAGGAGGTTTGCGATGGAGCTGGATCAGGTGCGGAGTAAAATTAAGTCGGCTGTATGGCAGGCTGTTGCCCAAAGCGGAGTGAATATGGCTTCTCTTTCCAGCGAAGATCAGAATAAGCTGGTGAGCGCCATTTCAGACCAGATGGTGGTCGTCATTGACGAGATTATCGGAAGCGATACTGACGATCAATTATTAGGGCTGACAGATACCAATACAGAAGAGCAGATCCTTTGGAAAGGGAGACCACTTTTATCGCTGGTTGAATATTATGTGATTACCAATGAACGCATCAAGGTGGTTAAAGGTTTGCTCGGAAAGGATTATGAAAATTTTGAGTTAATTCGCATTCAGGATATAGATTTTGCTCAAACCTTTGGTGAGAGGATTTTGTCTATTGGAGATATCCGGATCAAGGGGGCTGATCCATCTCAGGGCGAAATTGTATTGAGGAATATCAAAAACCCGAATGAGGTGTATGAATTACTGCGCAAAGCATGGCTTGCTGCGCGTAAGAAATACGGTCTCATTTTTCGCGAAGAGATGTGACCAACCTGTAAAAAGTGTGGTAAAATTCAAGTGTTCGATATCCAAACCCATGACCGCCCGAGCGGTTTTGTTTTCGGTCGCATTCCTTCGGTAACAGCACCATAACAGCAAAACAGTACTTGGGTTGTCAACAGAAAAGAAAAGGAAAAAAATGAATATTTATATAGGCAATTTGTCGTTCGATGCGACCGAAGATGGGGTTCGCGAGTTGTTTTCTGCATACGGTACGGTTAATTCTGTCAACCTGATCAGAGATAAGTTTTCCGGCCAACCGCGCGGTTTCGGTTTTGTAGAAATGGAAAACGATAGTGAAGCACAAAATGCCATTCAGAATTTGAATGGCAAAGCATACATGAATCGAAACCTGACGGTGAATGTTGCCCGCCCGCGAGAAGAACGCGGCCCGCGCAACTTCGACAGTGGCTATGAGCGAAAAGGGAACTTTGGCAACGACCGCAGGGGCGGCCGCTCGGGAAACCGCGGCGGTGGCCGTCGTGGCTGGTAAATCTTCCTGAATTTCAAATGCAAAAGGTGCAACCTTATCAGGGTTGCACCTTTTTATGTTTTATTGAGAGATTTTTGAATAAATTCGCTTTTCAGCCGCGCATAATCGGCTGAACTGACATTCCTTTTAGCGAAACAGGAACGTTTCAAATCCTGATAAGCCGCCCGAAAACCGGCGTCCAGGCGAAGCCGGTCTCGAAATGTACGAAATTCATCCACCCTCGGAGAATTTTCATCCAGAATATGAAGATGGATGGGAAATGTTTTTCCTTCAAATGTATAGAGGGCTACTTTGAGGGGGTAATTTGCATAGACTAAATCATTGGGACGGGGACTTTGAAAACCCATTTCCTCTAAAACGGCGGAAACAGTGGAGTGTTGACCGGATGGACATAGCATCATCAGGTCAATGATGCCGCTGCCGGCCAGATCGGGGACGGCTGTGCTGCCGAAATGCTCGATCTTTGAATGGGGGAATTTTTCTAATAAAATACCGATTATGGCATCGGCTACCAGAATCAAAAGGGGATCCGCCGGTTTTAATTGAGGGGGTAATGGTTCATAAATTTCAAATGGATGTGGTTTCTGCATATCAGTCTCACCCCTTTACATCCCAAATGTTCAAAAAACGATTTCTTCTTTGCCGGTTAATTTCTCCTGAATTCGCTGTACGACCGTATCCAGATGTTGAGTCTTATGAACAAAATCCAGATCATCGGTTCGAATCGTAAGTACCGGGCAAAGATCGAAGGTGCCGATCCAATCCTCGTAAAATGATTCCAGCAATCGAAGGTATTCCTCGCTGATGCTGCTCTCGATTTCTCTGCCCCGCTGGCGAATTCGCTCAATCAGCACACTGACCGGCGCTTTCAGGTAAATCAATAGAGAAGGGGCCGGTAAGGTGCGAATTACCAGATCGAATACCTTGCGATAGGTTTGATAATCACGTTCATTCAGGTTGCCCAGATGGTGGAGAGCTCGGGCGAAAATTGCCGCATCTTCATAAATACTGCGATCAATGATGGCTGAACGCGGGTCATTCCACATTTCCAGATGTTGCTGGGCGCGATGTCCTAAAAAGTAAATTTGAAGATGAAATGACCATGCCCGCATATCGCGGTAGAAGTCGGGCAGGTAGGGGTTGTCGGCGACAGATTCATAGGCTGTGCGCCATCCTAATCGTGCTCCAATACGCTCGGTGAGGGAGGTTTTGCCAGAGCCGATATTACCTGCCACGAGGATGAGCCGTTTGACCATTTTTCTTTATTCTCCAATTTGATTTGATGAAATCAGAATTCTCAAATTATTATACATGACGTGTTATTTTTTCGTTTCAAACGCAACTTTTACATTGAAACGAGGTTTAAACAAAAGAATGAATTAATACTGACCTGAACATGTCATTTATTCATCCAACAAAATAAGGGGTTGTGATAAACTTGGCGGTGGCAGCCCGTGGGTGGTTTATTGGGGTTGTTTTCCAGTCGTTCTAAAATTTACCTCCCGAGGTGCTTAATGGCAATTGCGTTAGAACAGACCAAAACGCGGGTTGTAAAAAAAAGAATTCCGACAACCCGTCGTGAAAGGTGGGCGTGGTATTTTTATGACTTCGGCAATTCGGCGTATGCAGCGGTAGTTTTGTTGGCTGTTTACTCGGCCTATTTTCAGGGTCAAGTGGTGGGTGGCTCTGAAGGCACTCGTTTGTGGGGGATTTCGGTGGGGATTGCCATGCTGGTTGTGGCAATTCTTTCACCGGTTTTAGGTACACTGGCGGACTTTTCCGCATCCAAGAAAAAGTTTTTATTGTTTTTCACTTCTATATCTGTGGTCTTCACGGCAGCCCTCTTTTTTATCATGCCGGGAAATATTTTTGGCGGTATGTTGTTCTTCATTCTGGCGGAAATCGGTTACCGTGCTGCACAGGTTTTTTATAATGCTTTATTGCCCGAAATTGCATCACCTGCAGAAATCGGCAAAGTTTCAGGGAAGGGGTGGGCGTTCGGATCGCTGGGTGGTATTGTCTGCCTGATCGTTGTTTTGGCTCTGATCATGAGCATTGGCGGCACGACAATCGTGCGTTTTTCGTTCCTGATCACAGCGGCGTTTTATCTGGCGTCCTCTATACCATTATTTTTGTGGCTGCGAGAAAGAGCCGAACCGCAATCTCTGAAAAAAGGCGAGAATTATTTGCAGGTTGCCTTTCATCGGTTGGGGGATACCATTCGGGCTGTTCGTCATTATAAAGAGTTCATTAAGTTCATCATTGCTTTTCTTATTTACAACGATGGAATCATGATGGCGCTCAATTTCGCGGCGATTATTGGGGCGGTATTGTTTGGCATGACCCAGCAGCAATTGATTGTCTTCATGATCATTATTCAGGTTACCAGTGTTGCAGGTGCTTACCTGTTTGGAATATTGGCCGACCACTGGACCAGTAAAAAGTCACTGGTAGTTTCGCTGCTGCTGATGATCGCTGCTATTGGCTGGATGGTGTTCGTGCAAAATGTGATTGTTTTCTATGTGATTGGTGCGATTGCCGGTTTTGCCTTGACCGGCGTACAATCGGTCAGCCGGACGCTGGTGGGGCAGTTTGCACCGCCGGAAAAAAGCGCTGAGTTTTACGGCTTTTTCGAAGTGGGAGGCAGGACATCATCTTTTATTGGCCCAACCGTTTATGGTTTTATCGCCGCTGAGGCGGCAATTATCCTGAGCGGGAACGGCATGGATTCGGTCATCGCAGAGCAGACGGGTGTTCGCATAGCCATTGGTTCAATTGTGGTTTTTCTCCTGCTTGGATTGCTGCTTTTGTTGAATATTCGTCAACCTCAATTGACTGAAGATAAACAACCGGAAACAAAATAACTTGTCAGGTGATGGATTGATGGAAGATATGCACATCCAGTATCCCCGCCGGAGGGTGATTCGTGCGATTCTCCGGCAATTGATTCAGGTTGCATTTCGGACGCTTTCAGATTTCATCATCGAAGGAAAAGAAAATCTTCCCAAAGAAGGTCCACTGCTGGTGATTGGCAACCACTTCAGTTTTCTTGACCCCGTGGCAGTAATTGGTTCCGTCCCATACCCGATTGAGTATGTGGGCGGTTTTCGAATGCCCAATGCGCCGCAGGGCGTGACGTGGCTTGCCAGGCTTTACGGTTTTTTACCGGTGCGGCGCGGCTCTGTATCCAGAGATACGCTGTATGCATCCAGAAAAGTCTTGCAATTGAAGGGTGTTTTGGGCATTTTTCCCGAGGCCGGCAGCTGGGCAAAGGTCTTAAGGCCAGCCCGGCCGGGGGCAGCCTACCTGGCGTCTTCTACACGATCAAAAATCTTACCGGTGGGGCTGGACGGTTTGGATGAACTATTCCCGATGCTGAAGCGCGGAAAGCGGGCTAAAATTACCATTCGCTTTGGAGAGCCTTTTGGCCCCTTTTTTGTATCAGAGCGGGGAGAAACGGACCGCCGCCGGTTAGAAGAAATTGGGCATGAGATGATGCGTCACATTGCGGCGTTGATTCCGCCGGAAAAAAGAGGGTACTATTCCGAGGATCATGCCATCCGCGAGGCAGCAATGGCAGAAACTTTCTACCCATGGGAGGGCAAACCGGAAGAATGAGGCTGCTCAGCCGGTGGCGCGGACGTCAAAGCGTTTGAATTCACCGCTTGCCTCATCCCATTGAACTTGAACACCGGTCACATAAGCGGCGGGAGGACCAGAGCGAAGCCTGCTCAACAGTGTTTCCAGAGCAAGACGCGGACCTTCTGCCACTACTTCGACATCACCGTTCCAGCGGTTGCGTACCCAACCGGTCAGCTGCAAATTGCGGGCATTTTCCAGCACAAACATGCGAAATCCTACGCCCTGAACACGTCCCTCGATGATTGCATGGAGTCGGGAAAGGGTTTCACTTGGCGGCATAGCGGCCGGGCTCCTTTCTGAAACTCAGGAATATGGTCAGTAAAAAGGGGAGCAAGAGGAAAATTGAGATCAGCATATAGGGTTGAAGATTGCTCCATGCCAGAGAAGCGATATCCATCCCCAGAACTTCCTGACGCCAGCGTGTTTCCAGTTGAGCTATCGAGGTTCCATATACTTTGCGGACTCCCTCTTCGCATCCCAAACCGTCTTTATAGGCAATGATTAATTCTCGCATGGCAGTAGCGCCATAGTTTTGATATAAAAAGCGAACAAAAGAATCGGATTGGGCATAAGAGAGAATTGCGCCGGACAATTCGGCGGGAAATGCCGAACACAGGTTAACCATTGGCAGAAGTGTGTCATTCTCCACTGCTTTCTTAAGGACGCTCTGGTAATCAGGATTGGGGTAAAGTTCTGCCATGGATGCCAATCCTTCGGTTAACCAAACCGGTAAGTTGATGTAGGTATCACCGATTAGCTGGTATTGAACAATGTGCATTAACTCGTGAGGAATCTGGCGTTCCATCTCAGCGCGTTGATCCGGACCGGGGAGGATGGACACCAGCACCACCCCCAGATCAGGGCTGGCATGACCCGCTACCCAGCTGTTGGGGGTGAGATTCAAAACGGACTGCAAATCACTCGCCGAGGGATAGATATAGATCGAAACCGGCGTGGCAAGTGAGTAATCCAGAATGGTGTGTGTTTTTTGTATTCCTGCCAGGGCGGTATCCAGCGCTTGCTGCCCGAATACGAGATCACCGGAATACCATGCAACGTTGATCTGAGAGGCAGAAAGGCGCTGCCACGGGAAACGATTGTCTTCATAAGTAAAGAACGCTTTTTCTCCGGTGATGATCTCGCCATTACTCATTTCAAGGCGATACCAGTACTCAACCAGTGAGAACGGCCGTAATCGAAAATTTGTCAGATCAAAGACGATTTGATTGACATCCTTCAATGGCAAGTCGAACGCGAGGATCTGGGTTTCCTGACCGTTTGGTTGCAGGAACAGGTAGGCAGCGTTGATATTTTCTGGCGAATTGAGCTGTAAAGTGAATTGAATTGACTTGCCGAATTCAATTTGAGGGGGTAATAAATTCCCTCTGCTGGAATTTTGCGGCCAAAAAGTCCAGCCGGCGGTGAACAGGCTGAAAATCACGTACCAGATTAAAGTTTTCTTTACCAATTTTCCCCCTGAAAATGGATCAGTTTCGGCGATAATCCGTATTATCGTTCTCTTCGTCGTCCTCATCTTCGAGGTTTATGATGGAGTGAAGATCATCTTCATCCTGCGCTTCAAAATCGAACATTTCGAAAGAAGCCAGACCTTCCGTAAGGAAGAGGTTATCCAGAGCCTCTTGTAGAAAGTCGGCTTCCTCATCATCTTCGGTTTCATCGAGCAATCTTTCCAGCGTTTCCTGGACATGCTCACCGCCAATCTCAGAGAGTGACCAGATCACCGCCATACGCAATTCTTCATCCTCGATTCCGGAATCCAGCATTTCCAGCAGGATTTCTCGGGCATCTCCGGCACTTAACTGACCCGCAGCACGCACGGCTTCGAATTGAACATCGGGATCGGGATGGTCGAGTTGTTCTATCACGGCAGGAATGTACTCCTCACTGGCTGAGCGTCCCATGGCGAACAGGGCGGTGCACAGCCATTCTGGATCGGAGGCGTTGTAGGCCGTCATGATGAGGGGTTTGACTTCAGGGCGGCTGGAATATCCCAGCGATTCGATGGCGCGACGACGAATGAGGGGTAAATCGCTGCCTCTGGCAACATTCAATAAATGGTCTTCTACGGTGTGCAAAGTTTTTTCAGAAATTTCTTCCAACTCGCCAAGGTAAACAAACCTGCCCAGTGTGCTTGCCGCCGTGGCTCGAACAATATCATCCGGGTCCTGTTCCATCATCGTGATGAATTTTGATGCCAGTTTTTCGTTGTCCGATTCCCACAAAGCACGCAGGGCAGCAGAACGGACGCGCGGTTCGGTGTCATCCAAAGCGAAAATACTCAGGTCATCGAAATAAACCAGCGTATCGGTTTCTGCCAATTCCTCCAGATCTTCCATGAGGTCGATGCGCCGTTGGGGGGAAATTTGAGGCCAGATGGTTTTCAGTTTGGTCAAATCGGTTGGACTTAAATCCGAAAAGCGGTGGAGGAAGACCGGCGGAAAGGGACGGCTGTCATCCAGTAGAGCAGCCAGAATTTCATCAAAAGGTACAATTCGTTTTTCAGAAGGGGGCATTTTAATCACTTCCTGATCTTATGGTAACTGAATGGGGTTCAAAATATCCTGAGCGGTGATGTAAAACAGCAATAATATCAAGGCAATAAAACCGATATAGTGGACAAGGTTTTCGTATTGAGGTGGAATACGCCGGCGGGTGATCAACTCGGGCAGGATAAAAAGAATGCGACCGCCATCCAGAGCCGGAATTGGCAATAAATTGGTCAACCCAATGGCAATCGTGATGACGGTTAATAAACGCAGGCTTAGGGTGCGTTCGAAGGGGTCTGAGGCATCAGCATTTTCCTCAATCTCGCGAGCCTGAGAGAACATCGAGTAGATGCCAACCGGCCCCACCACTCGCGCCTGCTCGCCGGATACTTCTCCGCGAATCAACCTTCCCGGCATCTCTAAAATCTCGCGAGCCTGATCCGCTGTCGCACGAAAAGAAAGAGGGATGGTTTCAAACCATGATACTTTGGTGATGGGGTTGGTCATGGCAATGCCCAACGCTCCCTCACCCGGCGGCGGCTGCAAACGGGGAACGGCATGGACGGTAATTTCTTCCCCGTTTCTGAGCAGAGTAATTTCAATTTCCTTACCCCTTTGTTCCTGAACAAGGTTGATCAATTGTTCCATACCTGTAACCGGCGTCTGATTTATCCGGAGGATGAGGTCGCCCGTGAGCATGCCGGCCTGAGCAGCGGGTGAGTCTTGCGCCACCGATGCAATCACCACCTTGCCTGTATCCGGTACACCGGTCTGGCTGAACAGGATCGAAAAAAAGAAAACTCCTAAAAGGATGTTCATCATTGGCCCGCCTAACAGGATGGCGATTCTGGCAAGCGGTTTGGCGCTTCCAAAACCATTCGGCACAGAGGGGTCATTTTCACCAGATAGCCGGACAAAAGCACCAAATGGAATGAGGTTTAAGGTAAAGTCGGTTTCCCCGAATTTGAATAATTTGATCAGGCGGGGAGGTAAGCCAAAACCAAATTCTTCTACCCGAATTTTGAATAATTTGGCAAGTATGTAATGGCCAAACTCATGAACGAATAACATCACCCCAAAAAACAGGATGAATTCAAGTACAGTCAATAAATTCACTTCTCAACATCCTTTCCGGCCGATAATTCTTGCTCAACTTAAACTGATTATATCCGGTTTGTTTCCGGCATGCAAAATAATGTAACCAAACCCGAATTATTCCAGTAAAACGGCAGCTCCGCCCGGATGAGCGATCAAAATCTGCTTTATTCCAGCAATTTCTTGCAGGCGGAACTTGACCTCTGAAAGCGCTTCACTCAGGCAGAGAATGTGAACGTTCGGACCGGCATCGAGTGTGTAACAGACTGGTATTCCTTCTTGCCGCCATTCTCTGACTTTCTTCATCAATTCAACAGAAATTGGCTGCCAGTAAAAGAGCGGCGGATTGGAAGTCATCATCACGGCGTGCATCATGTTGCTATCCAGCTCAACAATTTGAGCAAAATTTTCAAAATCCTTCTGAAGAATGGCACGCCGACAGATCTCAAGCCGACGCGGGGCATCTTCAACACGGCTGGATTGAAATGGACTGGTACCGGCCAGTTGATGCCCTTCTGTAGAACCAACTTTCTTATGCTCTGTTTCGACGATGGCCATGCAATCAATCAAATCCCAGTGATCGGGGGGAGCAATGGATATTGCGTAAGAATCTTCATCCTCGCTGCCGGGAAGCCATTCGACAAAACCGCCGGGTATGGAACGACACGCTGACCCCGATCCCCGGCGGGCAAGTGCAGAAAGTTGCTGTTTGCTCAAATTGAGACCCGCTGCTCTGGTGGCTGCCAGTGTGAGCGCGGCAAAAGCAGAAGCCGAAGAGGCTAATCCACTACCGGTTGGAAAGTTGTTTTCGGAAATAATCTCCGCATATGTATGGATTTCCGCTTTTTTGCGGATAATATCTAAGAATGCCGAAACTCTTTCGAGGGTTTTCCCCGTTTGCAGTTTTTGGTTGATGATAAGAGTATCATTTGATAATTTCGTATCGAACCGGACGGTTGTTCGGGTTGTTAAACTATCCAGATTCATCGAGATAGAGCCATTCATCGGGATACGCAAGACATCATCCCGATTCCCCCAGTACTTAATGAAGGCGATATTGGGATGTGCAATTGCTGTAGCAACACCGATTGTGGAAGATTTTTTGAACATTCCACAATCAGTTTACCATAAGTGGTCAACGAAGTAATTATTAGAATGCCGTAAAAATTATTTTATCAATCAGCGAATTTCTCCGCTGAACGTCATCAAGAGCACTCCGCCGGTCGTCATGAAACCAAAAGAGAGTAGACTCAACCAGAAATTGACGTCCAGTATACCCAGCAGCATCAGAAAGGGCAGCGTGATCCCCGCTAAGAGGAGAGCTGCACTGAGAATGAGATCAATTCTCGGTAGGAAAATGAGCAAAGTCGGTATGCGGATAGGTTCACTATGACTTGTATGAAATGTCCGGCTTGCGGTAGCCATAGGATGCCTCCTGAAACTCTAAGTCTGTTGATATTAAGTATTATAAGAAAGCAACAACCTGCCTGTCACCCCCTGAGTGGGCAGGGTTGATGCTATCCAAAAGAAGGATTTTTGTACGGTAAAAAATTACAATCCCACGGCGGGGCGGTAAAGACCTTCGTAATTAACGCCGAGCATGCCGGCTTCATAAGAACGGCGATCAACCGGCGATAATATGGCAATATTTTCAGCGGTGAGAAGGGGAATGCTCTTTCGCCGGTAGAAATGTTTGACCACGATTGCCACATACCTTTCATCAACCGCCCAGTTTAGGCGCCGGAAGCGCAGAAGATTCAGCGGACGGGTGTAACCGCGCAGGGTTTTTTCACCGTTTATATTGTAGAAACCTTCAAAGTAAGACATGGCCAGTTCTCGTAAGGTGCGGTAAACCGGCTCGCGAAAACGCAAACCCACAAAGTTGGATTTTGCTATTGCGCCATAACATCCATTTACCCGGTAGATGGCAAGCACATGATCATCGTCTTTACCTGCTTCGGGGACTAAATCCATGATCAGGGGAGGGAAGCCAAGCCGGTGGAGTGCCAGTGCTGCAAAGAGACCTCCATCCAGGCAATGGCACTGGCGGTCACGCAGTACATTCAAGGGCGAGCGGTTCCGCTCTTCACCAACATAGGGCATACTATCCAGAAAATTCTGAATAGCCAGAGGTGTATCCAGAGATTCCCACAATTCCACTTCGGCTGGAGTTAAGTTTTGTATAAACTCGATCATGGGATTATTCTTTCTTTTATGAGAAAATTGCTTCAAAAAAGTATACCATTTTCTTTTCGGATAAGCATGATGGATTGTTAAGGATTTAGGAGCAACGCAACTCTATTTTGTGAATGGTGTTATACCGTTCAGAGTTGATCAATAAGCAAAGCCGTTGGATTGGAGGAAGCGTTTGATCTTGAATTTGCAATTTGAGAAGTTCTCCGGATTTCTCCTTCAAGCTGTTCAAAAATTGGTTGACTGATTAATTTTTCATGCCAATTTACCATGTCATTTTTGGACATGGTTGTATCGTTTACCGATAGTTCTAAGTAAACACCTTCATTCAAAGGAGGAACGATGTTTGATCCCAAAGCCGTTGCAATTGTTGGAGTGGGGGCAATCTTACCGGATGCTGAGGATGCACCGACATTCTGGAATAATATAAAACAGGGGCGTTATTCTGTAACCGAAGTTCCACCGGACCGCTGGCGTGTGGATTTGTATTATGATCCCGATCCAAAAGCGCCCGATAAAACCTACACCAAAATTGGTGCGTGGGTGCGCTCATTTCCTTTTGAGCCGTTGAAGTGGGGCATTCCCATCCCACCAAATGTACTGGCGGTAATGGATGACAGCCAAAAATGGGGCATCAGTGTAGCCCGGCAAGCCTTGCTGGATTATGGATATCCCCAAAAACTACTGGATGGAACACGGACGGCGGTAATCATCGGCAACGCCCTGGCGGGAGAAAATCATTACATTACCAGTCTTCGCATCCGTCTGCCGGATTATATGGAAGCCTTGAAAGAGGTTGAGGCATTTGCCAAACTTCCGCCAGAAATTCAAAAAGCATTGCTGGAAGGTATGCAGCAAAATATCCGCAAGAGGGTGAGTAATATCACCGAGGATACCATGCCGGGCGAGTTGGGAAATATCATTGCCGGCAGGATTGCCAATGTTTTCAATTTTTCCGGGCCGAACTTCATCACCGATGCGGCCTGTGCTTCCTCTCATGCGGCTGTTCAGGCGGCGATTGACGGTCTAATCAATCACCAGTTCGATGCCGTTCTGACGGGCGGTGTTGATCGTAACATGGGCGTGGAAGGTTTTGTCAAGTTTTGTAAGATCGGCGCCCTATCACCGGATGGTTCACGTCCGTTTGCCGAAGGGGCAAATGGCTTTGTCATGGGAGAAGGGGCCGTCCTCTTCCTGCTCAAACGGCTGGTGGATGCCGAACGGGATGGAGATAAAATCTATGCCGTTATCCGTGGTATAGGCGCGAGCAGTGACGGCAAAGGTAAAGGGATCACCGCCCCTAACCCCGTGGGTCAGCAGCGTGCCATTGAACGGGCGTGGAAGAATGCGGGTGTCAACCCCGCCAGTGTCGGCCTGATCGAAGCGCATGGCACTTCGACACGGGTTGGGGATGTGGTGGAGACCCAATCTTTGAACGAAATATTTGGTAAGTTTGGCCTGCCGCCACGCAGTATTGCCATGGGTTCGGTTAAGTCCAACATTGGCCATCTCAAAAGCGCAGCCGGCGCGGCCGGTCTTTTGAAGGCGATGTACGCTCTTTATGAGAAGGTTTTGCCGCCTTCGGTCAATTTTCACAAACCGAACCCCAATATTGATTTTGATCACCTTCCCTTTTATGTCAACACAGAAACGCGCCCATGGGAAAACGCACCCGGAGAAATCCGCCGTGCGGGGGTGAGTTCCTTTGGCTTTGGAGGAACGAACTTTCACATGGTGCTGGAAGAATGGGTACCGGGGTTGTTGACTTCTGAGAGCAAAGTTTTTGCGATGCCGGAGGTTAAGTCAGCGGCTGCGGAACGGGTTGCAGAACCTGCTGCCGAAACTGCTGACGCGCTTCCTCAGCCCTATCGCGGTTTGCTGTTTATGAGTGGTGAGAATGTCAATCAGTTAAAGGAGCAATTGACGGAGGCTTTAGAGCAGGTGCGCAAAGGGCAGTTGCCGCCTTCCCGCCTGCCGGATGCCGCCGCCGTTGCCAAACCGGAACGACTGGTGATTGACTACACCACCGCTGAAGAATTGCTCAATCGTGGAGAGAAAGCGCTCAAAACCCTGGAGAACGAAACGCCCAACGCCTGGCAGGCGCTGACCGCTCAGGGAGTATATCGCGGAAGCGGGCAGGCCGGTAAAGTGGCTTTCATGTTTCCGGGGCAGGGTTCACAATATGTCAATATGTTGAAAGACCTGTGTGAGGCTGAACCGCTCGTTGCCGAAACCTTCAAAGAAGCAGATGACATTATGACGCCCATTCTGGGCAAGCCTCTGACCAGTTATATCTATGTGGATGGAGATGAAGAGTCATTAAAGCAGGCAGAAGCTGCTTTACGGGATACGGCCATTACTCAACCGGCCATGTTGACCGCAAATGTTGCTTTATTGCGGTTAATGGAAAAATTCGGATTCAGACCCGATTTCGTTATCGGTCACAGTCTGGGGGAATATGCAGCGCTGGTTGCTTCCGGTGTGCTGACCTTTGCAGAAGCCCTGGAGGTCGTTTCGGCCCGCGGACGGGAGATGAAAAAAGTTTCCGTGGCGGATAACGGCGGCATGGTGGCCGTTTCTGCGCCAATTCAGGAAGTTGAGCGTATCCTTAAGGGTATTTCCGAATATGTGGTAATTGCCAATATCAACAGCCCGCTCCAGTCGGTGGTGGGGGGCAGCACGGCGGGTATTCAAGCGGCATTGGAAGCGTTTGAAAAAGCGGGCTATCAGGCCACACGCATTCCGGTATCCCATGCGTTCCATACAGAAATAGTGGCACCTGCCAGCGAACCGCTCAAACGGGTGATCGCGCGCATGAATTTGCAGGCTCCAAAAATACCGGTGGCGGCCAATGTGACCGGCCAGTTCTACCCGACCGGCCGTGAGGAAATTCTGGATATCCTCGGCAGGCAGGTTGCTTCCCCGGTGCAGTTCATTAAGGGGATGGAAACGCTTTACTCGGCCGGAGCAAGGGTGTTTGTTGAAATCGGGCCGAAACGAGTGCTCAATGCTCTGGCAAACGATATCTTTAAAGACCGCAGCGGAGTGATGCTGCTGGCAACCAACCACCCGCGCAAAGGGGCGGTGGTCAGTTTCAATGAAGCCGTGTGCGGTTTGTTGGCGGCGGGTATTGCCCCCGGTCGGGAGGTGGAAAAACAGGCCTCTGTGAGCGTTCCTGCAATAGAATCCGCCCCGTTGCAACCGCAGGCAGCCCCCGACAGACCAATTGCAGTGACTCAGCCTCTTAATTCAACTATTCCAGCGATCACGGACGGCCGTTTGCCTTTAACCGGCTCGGTGGTGATTAGCGGGGCAGGGTTGGGACTACCCGGTAAAACAAAAGCAGTGTTTCAGGATGATAACATTCTGAGCATTTTGAAGGGCGAAATTCGCATCGAACCCTTGCCGGAGGATTTACGCCAGCGGATGGTGGAAAAACGCCCCACCCGTTTAGAAAAAAGTGAAGCGGGCGCGCAAATGATCCCGATCAATTCCGTCGAAATGACGGTTAAATTGGGCGGCCAGCGCGGCCAGTTCGATCCGGTGGAAGAGTTTGGCGTGCCTGCTGACCGCATGGATGTGTGCGACATTACTACCCAACTTGCCATTGCCGCTGGCATTGAAGCCCTGCGCGATGCCGGTATCCCTCTGGTGATGGCATACCGCAAGACCAGCAAAGGCACCTATTTGCCCGACCGCTGGCGTTTACCCGAAGCGCTGGCTGATGAAACCGGCGTCATCTTTGCCTCTGCATTTCCCGGATTGAATGAAATGGCGGAAGAGATGTCCCGCTATTCCGAATATAAACAGGTGGAAAAGCAACTGGAAGAAGTGCGCAACATTCTGGCGCTTGCGCCGGTAGATCAAAATGGGGTGAGGGCCTTGCTGCGTGAGCGCATTAAAGCGCTGGAAACCAGACTTAATGAAATGGATTACCACTTCGACCGGCGTTTTGTGTTCCGCGTGCTGGCGATGGGGCATTCGCAGTTTGCGGAATACATTGGGGCGCGTGGTCCGAATACCTATGTCAATGCAGCCTGTGCGACGACTACCCATGCCATTGCTGTGGCGGAAGACTGGATCCGCGCCGGCCGCTGCCGCAGGGTGATCATTATTGCCGGTGATGATGTAACCAGTGGACCTTTGGCTGAGTGGATTGGGACGGCCCTTTTCACTTCCGGCGCTGCCACCACCGAGGGCAACCTGCGGTTGGCTGCTTTACCCTTTGACCGCCGCCGAAACGGGATGATCATGGGGATGGGGGCGGCTGCATTGGTTGTAGAGGCCGAGGATGCCGTGCGCGAGCGAGGGATGCGCGGAATTTGCGAGATTCTGGCAACCGATATTGCCAACAGTGCCTATCATGGCACGAGGCTGGATGTACCCCATGTGCGGGAAATCATGAACCGCTTGATTTCCACCGCTGAACGCCGTTTTGGCATCCGCCGGGAAGAAATTGCGGCGCAGACCATGTTCATGTCCCACGAAACCTATACCCCGGCGCGCGGCGGTTCGGCATCGGCTGAGATTCAAGCCCTGCGCTACACCTTTGGAGATAAGGCAAATCGGGTCATCATTGCCAACACCAAAGGTTTTACCGGTCACGCGATGGGTGTGGGTATTGAAGATGTGGTTGCCGTTAAGGCTTTGGAATACGGCATGGTGCCGCCCATTGCCAACTACGATGAAAACTTCCAGCCGGACCCCGATTTGGGCGATTTAAATCTTTCCCGGGGCGGTGAATATCCTGTCAGGTATGCCTTGCGGTTGGGTGCCGGCTTTGGTTCACAGATTGCTATGGCTCTCTTCCGCGTGGTGGCGGGTGTAAAAGAAAGAATCAATCAACCGGTTTACCAGCAATGGCTGGCTGACATTGCCGGTTATGAAAAAGCCGAACTGGAGGTTGAAAAACGCACCTTGCGAATCCGCCATGCCGGGCCGCCGGTGAAGCCGCCGGCTATATCGCGCTGGGAATATGGGCAGGGGCCGACTCGTTGGGCCGAAGAACCGGATGCAATGCCGCAACCACAACCGGCCGGATTACCTTCCACTCAGCCAGAGAGAGAAGTTGTACAACACACCCCTCAACCGGAGGTGGCGAAGGCGGCTGAACCTTCTACCGCCGCTATTACCGGGACGGACACCGAACAGATCAAAGAATTCGTCCTCAATCTGGTCAGCGAAAAGACGGGATACCCCGTTGAAATGCTGGATCTGGATTTGGATCTGGAGGCGGATTTAGGCATTGATACCGTCAAACAGGCCGAGATTTTTGCCGCCATCCGCACGCACTATAACATCCCGCGCCGCGAGGATTTGCGTCTGGTGGATTACAATACCCTCAACAAGGTCATCGCCTTCATGGCGGAAAACGCGGCTGCCCCTGTTGCCCCGGAAAAACCGGAGCAAAGTCCGGCTTCAAGCGGTGAGCCTGCACCCCAAAGCCAGCCGTTGACAAACGAAGCCGTTGCAGATAAGGCTTCTTCGTCTGCGGGAGTGGACCGGGAGGCCATACAAGCGTATGTTCTCTCCGTGGTCAGTGAAAAGACGGGTTACCCGGTTGAAATGCTCGATTTAGGGCTGGATCTGGAAGCCGATCTAGGTATCGACACGGTCAAGCAGGCGGAATTGTTTGCCGCCATCCGCACCCACTACAACATTCCTCGCCGTGAAGATTTACGGCTGGTGGATTACAACACCCTCGAAAAAGTGATCAATTTCATGGTCGAAGCATTAGGTGGAGGTGCAATCAGTCAGCCGGCGGTCGGTTCGCCAATGACGGTAAGCCCTGCCATCGAATTGCAACATCCGCCACAACCGAAAGCCGAAGCGGAGAAAATCGTTTCTGCAACGACTGCACAGCCGGGAAGTGTAAATGAAGAAGAAATCAAAACCTATGTGCTGAGCGTTGTCAGTGAAAAAACCGGCTATCCGGTTGAAATGCTGGATCTGGATCTCGATCTCGAAGCCGATCTGGGTATTGATACGGTCAAGCAGGCGGAATTGTTTGCCACCATCCGCACCCACTACAATATCCCTCGGCGTGAAGATTTACGTCTGGTGGATTACAACACCCTCAAGAAGGTCATTGCCTTCATGGTGGAAGCATTAAGCACGCAGACCGGAGAGAAAGCAGCAGAAAAAGAGCAGCCAATCTCAACTGAGATATCCGCAAATGCTTCTCCAAGCCCCGTGGTTGTTGAATCGAGTTCCATCGAAACCCCGGTTTCCGTTGAAACCGCTAACGAATCCAAAGGGGAAAGTGAAGAGGCCACTCTCGTCATTCGCAGGCGGATACCCAAACCGGTTTTGTTACCAAAACTGGATTTGTGTCTGCCCAGTGGCGTGGTATTGGAGGAGAACAGCCGCGTTATCATGGTTGGAGATGAAGGTAAAGTGAGTGACTCCCTTTCCCGCCGTTTACGATCCCGCAAGGTGCAAACCCTGAACCTTACGATTAATCAATCCCTAGAAGAGTGGAAAGAAAAAATTGCCGCATTCCAGAAAGAAGGCAAAGTTGATGGAATCTACTTCCTCGCCGGGCTGAATAGAGTGCCCGGGTTGGATGAAATGAGCCACACTGACTTTGCCGATGTTGCGGAAAAGCAGTTGATGCGTCTCTATCACCTGCTGCGCGAAGTGGAGGGCGAACCATTCCTGATCTGTGCTACCCGCATGGGCGGGCTGCACGGCTACGGAGCAGAAGGTGCTCAGAACCCTTCGGCAGGTTTTATAACCGGCTTTACCAAAGCGCTCAGCCGTGAGCGACCCAACACTCTGGTGAAAGTGCTTGATTTCGAAGCCGGCGCTAACGAAAGTCAGATTGCCGCCCACGTGCTGCAGGAAACGCTCTTCGATGCCTCGGTGGTGGAAATTGGTTGGGAAGGCGGCCAACGGTTTACCATCAGCCTGTTCGAGGAAGAAGATGAGTCCCCCGAGCAAGCCCTGCCCGAAAAACCGGTGGTCTTGATTAGCGGCGGCACAGGTGGTATTGTTGCGCCAATACTGACCGATCTGGCAAGACGAACGGCGGGTGTGTTTTATCTGCTGGGGCGCAGTCCACTTGCTGATCCCGATGATCCCCTATTACAACGGGTGAAATCCGACCGGGATGGGTTGAAGAAAGACCTGCTCAGAGAAATGTCCGCCGCGGGTCAAAAGCCATCGCCAGCGCAGATCGAAGAGAAACTGGCTGCCCTTGAACGGATGGTGGGTATCCTGGATGCCATCCAGACTGCACAAAAGTTTGGTGCAACGATTCATTACCGGCAGTGTGATGTTGCCGATCCTGAGCAAGTGCAGGGAGCAGTCCATGAAATGATTGAAAAAGAAGGCCGGGTGGATGTGCTGATTCATGCTGCCGGTGTTGAACGCAGCCGTAAATTACACCTCAAAACAGAAGAAGAATTCCGCACCACCATTGAGGTAAAGGCAGCCGGCTTCTTCAACCTTTATAAAGCCCTGCAGGTGTCGGCTGCACTGCCGCACAAGGTGTTGCTCTTCGGTTCGGTGGCCGGCAGGTTCGGCAATTCGGGTCAGACCGATTACAGTGCTGCGAATGACTGGATGGCAAAAGCCGCCTCTCATTTGCGTTCATTGCACCCGCAGATGAGAATTGTCACCATGGATTGGAGTGCCTGGGCGCAGGTGGGTATGGCCAGCCGGGGCTATATACCGCAATTGATGGAAATGGGCGGTATTGACCTGATGCCGCCTCAACAAGCCGCCGGTTACGTATATCGTGAACTGGTGCGGCAGGATGCGGTCAGTGAAGTGGTGATCTCAGGTTCGCTTGGCGTGCTGGAAAAACCGTTCCGCAAAGAGGGCGGGCTGGATATCGAAGCGGCCAACCGCTCGCTGCGGGAAGGCAGGCCGACCCATGTCATGCTCAGTAAAGTGACCGGTTTCGATCCGCTGAGCGGAGTGCTTTTAGAGGCCGAGTTAAATCCCGATGAACAACCCTTCCTGAAAGATCACGCGCTCAACGGCATTCCGCTGTTGCCGGGCGTGATGGGAATTGAAGGATTTTCGGCGGCGGCAAAACATGTAGCCTCGGTACTCGGCTCGGAAAAAGCAGGTTTTGAAGTGGACCGCCTAGAGGATATTCAATTCCTTGCACCGTTCAAGTTTTATCGCAACGAACCACGCCGGGTAACGTGGAAAGCACAGGTTGTTCGGGAACATGGCGGTTTGATTGCTTATGTGCGGCTGGAATCTATGCTTGCGGCAAAAACACGCCCCAACGAAATTATTCAGCACTTTGCGGGTAAGGTACACCTCTCTCCGAAGGCTGGTGAGGAAGAAACGCCGGTTGTCCAACCGCCCCGCTGGAACGGAGCATACACCGTTGGCGGTGATGAAATTTATCGCCTTTACTTCCATGGCCCGTCGTTTCAAGTACTGGAAGGTGTGCAGCGGGATGGAGGAAAAGTGCTGGGTAAATTGCGCCAATCCTTGCCTGCCATCACTGAACAACCCTCGTCACTGGTTACCATGCCGATATTGCTGGAAGCCATCCTGCAGACGGCGGGTATCTGGGAGGCGGGCGCGACCGGCACACTGGCTTTACCGCGCTCCATCGGCGAGCTTGTCCTTCATCCTGCCCGCCCAAAGGCGGAAAAGCCGTTGTTTGCTGAGGTTACCCCTGCCCGCTCAAGCGATGGTACTTTGATGTTCAACGCCCGTTTGGTTGACCAAGATGGCAGGGTATATCTGGAAGTCAAGGACTATCGCACCAGTGCCTTGCCGTATTCGGTGGATGCCGGCTTACTCAAGCCAATGAGATTGCTGGTGAACGGCAGTGATGCGGCCATTTGAACAAATGATTGAAATATACTGGTGTTTGGGTGAGGTTTTCCCCCATGGGGAAAACCTCACCTCTTCTGAATTGGGGTGGCTTTCGCTTACGGAAAAAGAAATTTTTGAGAGGATGCGGTTTCCCAAAAGGCGAAAAGAGTGGCTGAGCGGAAGATGGGTTTCCAAACATTTGCTTAAATATCAATTACCGACGTTAAAGGATATCCCATTATCGAGCCTCAGTATTGAGAATGAGGAGGACGGCAGCCCGGTCGTAAAGGTTAATGACCAGCGGCTAATTGGATGTCTGAGTCTTTCCCATCGGGGTGATAAAGTGGCAGCAGCGTGGTCAGGTGAGGGAAATATCAGCGTGGGAATTGATGCAGAATGGATTGAGGACCGCCATCCGGCTTTTCTGAACGATTATTTCACCGATCGTGAAATCGAATGGGTGTCATCCGGAATAGAAGAAGAGCGGGCGCGGCGCACAACGATGTTATGGAGTGCCAAAGAAGCGGGTTTGAAAGCCCTTAAACTTGGATTGTCGGTGGACAGCCGCAGGATTGAAGTTCTACCGGCCGGTCAAATTCAGCAAGGTGAATGGCAGGATTTGGATTACTACGGTGACTTACCGGCAACCGGTTACCATCTAAAAGGGTGGTCGCAGCAGCGCGGCAATTATTTGATCAGTCTTGCGGTTTATTTTCCCGCTAAGCCCCGCATTGCCTTTAAACTGCATGAAATTAATATCTCCGCTTAAAAGCCTTGAACATCTTTTCTAAAAAACGGGGCTGGGCGGTTATCTGCCCGAACAGCCCGGTCGAGGGATCATGCAATAAGATTATCTCGCGGCTGCAGCCAGTTCCACAGGGATTGGTGCCAGTCTTTCCATGGGATGGTAACGTTCCAGGAATGGCGGAACCTCAATTCCGTAAAGGCTCAGCAAGCGAACGCGTTGCAGGTAAGCCGCTCCGGTGAGAATATGCAGGGCAATATCTACAACCGAGCGGTTTTCGGGTTTTTCCAGATAACTGCCCCGAACCCACTCGTTGAAAGCACCCATGGCCGGACCGCACCAGATTTGATAGTCCATCTCGCGGCCTTTTTCACCGCTGTTCGACCAACGGGAAGAAAGCCCTAAATACCAGCGGAAGACAAGCGCCATTTTCTGATGGGGGTCTTTTTCGGCACGCTCCAATTGACGCGGGTCGCGCTGCTGAAAGAACCTAACCGTGTCTTGCCAGATTTCTTCAATGGGACGTTTAAAGACCGTTTTTTCTAATTTTTGGATTTCTTCAGGAGGGATGGCTTCCAATGATGGATAACGAGAGTAGAGTTCATACAATTTAGAGGCGCGCATGGCAAACATGGTGCCGCGTTTCAAAACCTGCACTTTGACACCCATTTCAAACATGTCCGCGGCCGGTGCCATGGTCACATCTGCCATTTCCGCCTGCGCGAGCAGGTTGCGGGTGTGTTCGGATGTGCCGGCTTCCAGACAGGCCTGATTTATCGAACCGGTTGCCACATAGGCAGCGCCCATCATGAAGGCCGCCAGCGCGGCGTGAGGGGTGCTGATGCCTCCCGCTGCACCCACGCGCAAGGGGGTGGGATAGCGCATTTTTTCCTGAATTTCGTCCCGCAGAGCCAGAATGGATGGCAGCAATCCTACCAGCGGACGGTTATCGGTATGGCCGCCGGAATCGGCTTCAACGGTTATGTCATCTGCCATTGGAACCTGCCGGGCCAGGGCTGCCTGCTGGGCGGTGATTTTGCCCTCTTGGAGCAATTGATTCAGCAATTCGTCGGGTGCCGGAAGCATGAATTGCCGGGCAACCTCCTTACGGGAGAGTTTGGCAATCAGGCGGTTCTGAATGCGGATGTTGCCCTGCGGGTCGGTGGTTAAACCGCTTGCCCGGTAATATACCAGCGGCAAGGTGATTTCGAGATAAGCGGATGCCTCCACCGTCCTGACCTGATGCTGAACATAGAGTTCGGCGGCTTTTCTTTCCATTGCCGGTTCGTTGGGGCTGTTAATCAGGTTGAACGCATAAGGGCCGTTCGGCAGGGCGGATTTCACTTCATGAATGGCGGCTTCGATGCGCTCGGGGGAAAGACCGGCAGCCCCAAAAGACGCCAGAAAACCGGCCTTCCCCATGGCAATCACCAGACGGGTGGAGGCGATGCCGTTGGCCATTGAACCGGTGTAGTAGGCGTAACGGCAGTCGTACCACTGACGAAAGGCGGGGTCGCCGAGGGATTCTATCGGCAGGGGGGGCAGAGTTGCCAGCCAGTGATAGGCTATAGACGAGGGCTGCTTTTGGGTGCTTATTTCACCCTGCGAGGTAAGAAAAATCACCTGTCCATCGGTGATGAGATGTAATGGGCGATTTAATTCCAGTAATAAGGCCTGAGTACCGGCCAGATCGGATTGCAGGGTTCCGGTTGCCCCTGACCAATAAAGTGGTGGATTGGATGGGAAAAAGTTTGAAGTGCGAAGGCGTAGTTGATTCATGGCAGGTTTATCCTCAGTGGGTTAAACCCAAAACACGCAGTCAGGTTGCGTTCTTCTTAAAAACTGTTTCTTCACCGGCCAAATCGTTATCAGTTACTCCTTGACATAACGCGGGTAACTGCTTTTAGCGGTATCGGCTTTGTTCAGGTCAATTTCCAGTGTGATAAAGGGATTTTGCTCGTCCGTTAATGCCAGCAAGTCGCCCTGGTCGGGTTCGGCAATCCAACCATTGCCTCCCCACTCAAAACCTGCACCGGAAGGCCCGCAGCGGTTGGATGAAAGGCAGTAGGCGCCGCTCATCACAGCAGCGACACGGCCGCCCATCACCCACTTGGATGAGGTGGCTTTTTCTGTAGCCCGCGGCGAGAGTAGCAGACGCACACCCTGCCGCGCAAAACTGCGGGCATGTTCCGTGAACCAGATTTCGGTGCAGACCAGAAAACCGATTTTTCCAAAGGGTGTGTTCGTGGGGATAAATTGTACCGGGCCGCGGTCATACCAGGTGGCTTCCCAGAAACCGGGCTCATCCGGTAGATAAGTCTTGTGATGAACAGCGCGGTAGCCCAAATCTTCTTTCCATAAAAAGGCTTCGTTCAGCCAGCGTCCACCCTGAATGACCGGCCGTGTACCGCAAACCACCGCGGGACTCAATTCCGACAAACGGTTCATCCACCGATCATGCTGGCGGACGAAGTCGCTCCAGCGTTGATGTGAAACCTGATTGTCCAGCCCAATCCATGGGGCAAACGGCATTTCCGGCAGCAGTACCAGATCGCTGCGCTGCTGCCTCACATGCGCGGCCAGAGTGTCCCAATCTTCCTTAAAGCCAGCCGGCTCATCACGCAGCTGACAGACCGTGACTCGGATTTTCATAAATTACCTCTCAATAATCTTTTTGCAGGGTGGTAACCGCACTGGCAGGCGCAGGGCAGCACCTGTTTCCTCAATCTCCAAGGCTGACCCCAACCAGACGGGCACCCTGAATCCAGGCGTGGTCGAGGGGGACGGTTTTGATCCGGTTAGCAACTTCTTCCAGCGGTGTGGTAACGACACTGCCGGAGCGGGTGCCCACCATTACACCGAAAACACCTTCCTGAATTAAGGCGGCGCAAGCGGTACCTAACTGTGTTGCCAGTACCCGGTCGGCGGCAGAAGGGGTGCCGCCGCGTTGTAAATAACCAAGAATGGTGATGCGGGTTTCCAGTTTGGTGAAATTTTCCAAACGGTTTGCCAGATGGAGGGTGTCGCCGGCGGCATGTTTTTCTATTTCAGTGAGGCGGTGTTCTATTTCGGTTTGTTCCACCCCCTGCCGCAGGCGGCGGTTTGCGTGGCGTGCTTTTTCAAAAAACCGCACACTCTCTTGAGAAATTGCCCCTTCTGAAACGGCTACCAGAGAAAAACGTTTGCCGCTGTGACTGCGC
Organism: Chloroflexota bacterium; assembly: GCA_040754815.1. Taxonomy (GTDB): domain Bacteria; phylum Chloroflexota; class Anaerolineae; order Anaerolineales; family Anaerolineaceae; genus Bellilinea. Next base: position 90,753 of record JBFMBX010000001.1, on the reverse strand, counting down.
TGCAATATGGCTTCGGCAATTTTCTCGGGATGATAGGGGATTTCCGGAATGAGGATAACATCGGCTCCACCAGCAATGCCGGCGGCAAGTGTCAACCAGCCTGTTTCACGCCCCATCATTTCCACAATGATAATCCGGTGGTGGCTGATGGCGGTGCTGTGAAGCCGGTCAACCGCTTCGGCTGCCACTTCGACGGCGGTATTGAAACCAATTGAAGTATCGGTGCCGGGTAAATCATTATCAATCGTAACCGGCAGGGTGATGACATTCAGGCCGCGTTGCTTCAAGTAGTAAGCACTGTTTTGGGCATCACTGCCGCCAATGCAAACCAGGGCATGGAGGTTGAGTTTTCGATAATTTTCTAAAATTTGCTCCGTGGCATCTCGTGCAGCACCATCAATAATGACATGATCCGGTCTGTCGCGGTTGGTGCCAAGGATGGTGCCGCCGGTGGTGAGAATACCGGAAAAGGCGCTGCTTTCCATGCTGATCGTGATACCCTGAGCCATGCCTGTAAAACCATCTTGAAATCCGATGATTTCCATGCCATAAACACCCATGGCGGCCTTACCCAGCCCGCGCAGCGCAGCGTTGATGCCGGGACTATCGCCGCCCGTGGTTAATACGCCAATTCTCTTTTTCATCCGGTCCTCACCTCTTCTCTGTTTCTGAGGGATAGAGTTTTTTGTATTTTTCTAAATCTACCGAGGCGATGTAAGGCAAATTCCGCCCTTTTTCATCGATATCCAAACCGTAACCTACCACGAAGTAATCGGGTATTTCGAAACCGAGGTAATCAATTTTAATGTCCACTTTGTGACGAGCTTTTTTATCCAGCAAGGCACAAATTTTCAGGCTGCGAGGCTGGCGTTCGAGTAGCAATTTACGCACGGTGTAGAGGGTGTATCCTGTATCTACGATGTCGTCAATCAGGATCACATCCCAACCGTAAATATTGGTCTTATGATCCGCATCAATACGCACAAAGCCGCTCGATTGCGTGCCGGAATAGGAAGAAACCAGCATGAAATCCATGGTCATCGGACGGCGGATATGGCGCATCAAGTCGGTCATGAACATGACACTGCCGCGCAGCAATCCCAATAAAAGCAATTTATCGCTATTTTTATAGTCTTGGGTGATCTGCTCACCCAGATCTGCAACGCGCTGCTGAATCTGCTCTTGAGTGATGAGAATTTCACCAATAAACTCATAGGGGAACTTAAGCCGCGGGTTCAAATCGCTCACCTCTCTGAATTTGGGGGATGTATTTCTGTTTAGAATCATACCACGAACTAAAATAGGGGCGTGCTATAATTTTCTTATGGATGTCGTTACAATTTCCCGTCAGATGGGCAGTTGGGGTTCGGTTATCGGCAAGATGATTGCCGAAAGGCTGGGTTATCAACTGGTGTGGCGGGATTTGATCAATGAGGCAGCCCTGCGCGCGGGAGCACCTGAAGTAGCCTTAGCCATGATTGATGAATTAGGGCTACTGGGGGTGAATCCAACCGGTCAGCAACAACAGGATTATCTGAATGCCGTCCATCAAGTTTTGCATGAGCTGGCGGATCGAGGGCGGGTAGTGATTATTGGCAGGGCGGGGCAGGTGGTGCTGAGGGGACATCCGCGCGTCTTCCACCTGCGGGTAGTGGCCGATGAGGAAGTGCGTATTCAGCGCATCTGTCAGGAAAAGCAGGTTAATCCAACGGCGGCGCGGGCGCAAATGCTCGCCAGTGATCGGGCTCGCAAGTTGTACCTTTCCCGCTATTATCATGTGGATTGGAATGACCCGTGTCTGTATCATCTGGTCGTGAATACAGGGCGAATTTCCTGCCCTGCTGCCGCGGAGATGATTTGCAATTTGTTGAATTTGACAGAGAAAAGGGATGCTGGCTGAAATCTCAACCATGAGGGAATTTTCCATTGTTGCAGGATGAACAAAAGAAACCTGTTTTTGCACATCCAGCCGAAGAGATATTTGCGCGGATTTTAGATTTCTACGGAATACGCTGGGAATACGAACCCCATACCTTCCCGCTGGAATGGGATGAGGAAGGGAATGTTACGCTTGCTTTCTCGCCGGATTTTTACCTGCCCGAGCAGGATTTATATATCGAACTGACTACATTGAGACCTCAATTATCAACCCGAAAGAATAAGAAAATCCGTCTGATGAACCAGTTATATCCTCACATCAAGATTAAATTGCTCAAAAGACGGGAAATGCGGGATTTGATGGTCAAATACGGTTTATTCGAAGAGGCAACTCATCTGCAAGGTACGGAGGCGCAAAAGCGCGATGACGACAAACGGTGAGATTTTAGAAAAATACGGCGAATTGGGCAGGGATATCCGCGAAATCCTCATCACAGAAGAACAGATTCGCCAACGGGTCAGGGAACTTGGGGCACAAATTTCACGGGATTACCTTGACAAGAATCCGGTGCTGGTGGGGGTTCTGAAAGGGGTGCTGTTCCTGATGGCGGATTTGCTCAGGGTAATCACTATTCCCAGCGAGGTGGATTTTCTGGCCGTTGCCAGTTATTCCACAGAAGCAAGACAGCGCGGCATGGTGAGATTGATCAAAGACCTTGAACTGCCCATTGACGGGCGACATGTGCTGTTTGTGGAAGATGTGATTGACACCGGCCTGACGCTGGGGTATCTACTACGTAGCTTGCGCGACCGCAACCCTGCCAGTCTGGAAGTGTGCGTGTTATTCAACAAACCTGCTCACCGATTGATTGATATCCCCTTAAAATATAAGGGCTTCGATTTACCTGACCGTTTTGTGGTAGGTTATGGGCTGGATTACAATGAACGCTATCGCAATTTACCGTTCGTGGGTTTGCTTAAACCGGAAGTTTTAAAAGGAAAACCAAAGTAACACCCCCGCTGTTTTCAAGCGGGGGTGGAACGAACAGGGGCTCAAAGTAACCTACCTGCTTTCCTCGTCGTTTTCCTTGGGCATCCTTCTCTGGTTTTTACTTCCCGTTTTTCAGGGGAAGGGGTTTTCCGCAACCCACCAGGAAGCGAATGCACCTTCCGGGGTGACTGTACACAGTCTTTTTAGGTAATCTGTTCTTAAGGTTTGACCCTCAATCGTTCAGTTTTACCAAAAACTCCCGGTTACCCGTCGAGGAGCCATCAATTCCTTTGAGCTCCCTGCACTTTCATTATAGGGAAGTCATCTCTTGGAGTCAAGTATTTTTAAGGATGTCTGGACAAATTTTGATTGAATTTTAAGGTTTTTAATCCTTTGATGTATAGTTATACGAAACGTGGGAATCGGTTTTGGGGATATATATGAATTCTTCAACGGGACGATTATCCAATAAATGCTCATGGAAGATTCTTTCAATGGATTGCATGTCAATCTTCCAGTAATAAATTCCGTCCGGTTGAACGACAAGGGTAACGCCGTTTTCGCAGATATCCAGACAACCGGCCAGGTGACATTTAACCCGATATGTCGCATCAAAATTATCCAACCCGTGCATTTCGATTAGGGAACGCAATTTTTCGTAAATCAGGGTAGAAGCTTCGCGGTTTGCACATTTGCCATTGCCGCAAATATAAACCCTTCTGACCGGATAGACCTGCTCTTGCTTCGCGGAAGCGGTTGTCATTGTTTATTTTTCAAACAGCGCGATCAGTGCTTCGGGAAACAGTCTTCGCCAGGCAGGATAATTGTGACCGGCCGGGTTTTCTTTGTAGTAAACCTCGTAACCCTTTTGTTCCAGGAGTGCTTTCATCTGACGATTGGATTCGATGAAGAATTCAAATAACCCGCAATCCAGCCATAATTTCAACGGTACAACAGGAAAATTCTCAATTAAATCCCATACCACCATGGGGTGCTCACCAATGGTGAACGCCCCGGATTGGGAAATGACCTTTCCAAACAAATGAGGCATACGCAGGGCAGCGTAAAGGGACATCAATCCGCCAAGGGATGCGCCGCCGATGGCCATACTCCCTTTATTCTCGTAGGGGTTGATGATGTTCAATTGTTGCCTGGCAGTGGGAATGACCTCCAGTTGCAAAAAACCCAGAGTCGCTTCAGAACACAGATATTCCATGGTGCGAAAGCGACCGCCGTTTTCGACCAACGCCAGGGCAATGGGTTGAATTTTGCCTTTCCCCGCCAGATCTTCGACCATTTGTGGCAGCATAACCCGTTCCAGATATTCTTTCCCATCCCACATAACCAAGAGGGGTACGGCTTCTTTTACCGGTGGCTGATAAAAATGCACCGTACGTTTTTTACCCGCTAGAAGATGATGGGTGGGAAGGCGCAGACTGGTGAGGCTCCCTTGTAAAGGTGCAGGCTGAGGAAGGAAAAAATGCTCTATCTCGCTGAGGGGAAAAGTAAAGAAATGATTGTACTTTCCCATTCCATTGGGGGTGCGATGAGCATTGTAAGGATCGGGAATGCGTCGATTATTGCGGATGAAAGCGTATTCGATGTAAGCGCCGGGCGGCAAATCGAAAGGATAGACCCACAAATCATCTGATATCTTCGTAAAATTAAACGGGCGTGCTTCATCCCAATGATTGATATCGCATAGGATTGAGGGGGGATTTTCTCCCAACCAGCAGAGATAGGTACGGTTTTCAAGGATTACCGGATTACCACTTTCCATCAAACGGGAACGAATGATTGCTGACAAATTTGAATTTTCCATAACCTGAAAAAACCTCTTTTCGATTTGCTAATATCGAGTATACTTGCAAATGTGAAATTGGTTGGTGATTTTCGATATGATCCATGCCTTTGAGGGGCATGGATGTTGATTTAACAAATCACTGAAACGGGAAAAAAGGAAGCATGAAGAAAAAGGTCGCCGTTTTGGCAAATTTAAAGAAAAACGCACCTCACTGGGAGGGAATGCCTGCCGATCAGTGGGACGACCTCGATTCTGAATCGACAGTCCTAGCGATTGTAAATGCTATTCGCTCAGGCGGTTATGAGGCGGAATTTTTTGAGGGTGACCTTACGCTGGTGGACAAATTGTCTCGCTACAAACCGGATATTTGTTTCAACATTTGTGAGAGTCATTTTGGAGATGCACGCGAAGCACAGATTCCGGCCTTGCTGGAAATGATGCGGATCCCATATACGGGCTCCAAAGTTTTAACGCTGGCACTGGCATTAGATAAACCCATGACCAAACGGGTGTTGACCTATCACGACTTGCCGACCCCCGATTTTCAATCCTTTGAAAGAGCCGATGAACCACTGGCAGAGGGAATGCAGTTTCCATTGTTTGTCAAACCCAGCCGCGAAGGCACCGGAATGGGAGTGAGCGCGAATTCAATCGTACACAACGAAGAGCAGCTGCGTACGCAGGTGGCGTATATCCTTGAAAAATATCGCCAAACAGCGCTTGTTGAAAGGTATATCGAGGGGAGAGAGATTACCGTAGGAATGGTTGGGAATCTTATTGGGCCGGTTGCGCGTCGCTTGCCGCACAACTTAAATGCCCCACGCATTCAGGCCGGTTTGCGCTTTTTCCCGCCGATGGAGGTGGACCTGAAACCGTATGCTGAAAGCGATGTGGTCTATTCCAATCGCTTGAAAGTTCAACTGGCCGAGGATTTGACCTACCTCTGTCCGGCTCCATTAGATGATGAAATGGTAGATGAGTTGAACTGGCTGGCGGCGGCAGTGTTTCGGGTTTGTGGATGTCTGGATGTGGCGCGGGTGGATTTCCGTCTGGATGCCAACGACAACTGGAAACCGTATATACTTGAAGTCAACCCATTGCCGGGATTATCGCCGGGGATTTCGGATATCGTCATCGAAGCGGCAGCCGAAGGGGTCAGTCATACCGAGCTGGTGCTGATGATCTTACATACGGCGATGAAACGCTATGGAATGCTGGATTAACTTCTCACTCAATGTGCAGCAGGTGGGTTAAAAAAAAGCGACCGGTTGTTTCAAACCGGTCGCTTTTTTAGAAGCTATTTTTCGTCTTCTTCTTCAAAATCGAGATCTTCGAATTCGTCCAATTCATCATCGCCGCCGTGAGCGTGTCCATGGGAAACCTCCTCTTCCGTGGCGGCGCGCAAGTCAAGAATCTTAACATCAAATTCAAGGGTTTTGCCTGCCAGGGGATGATTGAAATTGAGGCGCACGGTATCTTTGGTCACCCGGTCAATGGTGGCTAACAAAATTTCACCATCTTCATCACGGATTTCCAGTTCAATACCCTCTTCCATTGGGATCTCTTTTGGAAATTCATTGCGCGGCACTTCCATAAAGGCTTCGGGATCTTCGTCTCCGTAACCATCTTCCGGTTTGACGATCACCTTTTTGGTGTCTCCGATATTCATGCCGTATAATTCTTTTTCCAGACCTGGAATGATATTCCGATACCCCTGCAGGAAAATCAGGGGGTCCGATTCTTCAGATGAATCGATTACTTCGCCGTTGACGGTTAGCGTATAAGCCATGGTGACAACCACATCATCGGCTACCACTGTGGGGGCGGTATTTGGGTTCATTATTTTCTCCAATCTTTCTGGACTTCCCAGAGCAAAATATATTAACTTTTAGATTATATCATCAAACAGGCTTATTCTCCGAATACTTCACATTTCACAGGAATTTCAGGTGAGACCAATTTTTCCCAATTCAGAATTGCCTCATCAAAGGGCAGGTTGGAATGCCAGTGCTCTGGAATGATGTGACTCCAGTGGATTTGTTGAAATGTCTGGTAGTCCAGAGTTGCAAATTCCTGACACAATTTTGTAAATAGTGCTGTTTCCACAGAAATGATGCCATCGTTCAGGCCGGGCGATATGATTTCCTCTTGTGGGGTCAAGTCGGCAGCGAAAATGGACAATGCGTAATGATCTATCAAAATATAATGATCCCATTTCATCTGAGTCTGGCGTTCGACCTGTTGAAGGAAGCTTGCATTGGGTTTCTTGTGATCATTAATCTTAAACGAAGCGGGGGATAAACTTTCCCCGCTGAGGGGGTAGGGGTAAATGGATTGTAAAATGATTTTCGGTTCAGGAAAATAGAGGATTAAACCCCAGACTGAAATCATCTGGGGTTGTTTGTTTTCAAGTTGATCCACATGAATTAATAGAATATTATGCTGATAGGTTGATAATGGGCGATTAATTTCTCTCGAATCACTCTCCCCATCGAGCGACTGAATGGAATTTTGTGCAACAAAGATGCCTGCTGCCAGACAGGAAAGAAAGGCAAAGATGGACAGAACAAGGATCACTTTACGCATGAGGGTTATTTTTTATGCTGGCATTTTGGAATGGGTATGCTTTTTGGCCTGCCGGGGCGATTATCGGGTGAAGAGGGGTTGGTCTGGTGAATGAGGGCCTGTAAAACCGAATAAAAAGGGTGAACGGTATTGCCGGCGGTCATTAAGGAAACCTGATTTGGCTGGGCTGCAGGGGGAGGATTTAAACTTCCCGAGAATACCACCCCCATGTAAAGTTGCGACCGCATTTGAATCAGTGCCTGCTTAAGCCATTCGGCTTGCTGGATTGATTGAGAATACTTCTGATCTGCACTGTCTATTTTACCATCGGGGGGGAGCAGCGTTGTTACCCAAAGTACGCCATCCTGATGATCGTTGGCAAGCATTGCCTGGCGAACCCGTTCGTAATGTCTCAAGGCGAATTGATCTCCATTATCCGGTGGGCGCGTGGCATCTCCGCTCAAGAGAGGCAATTGAATACTCAGAACCGGCATCCAATCCTTTGCTCCCTGTTGATATAAAGCCTGCAGGAAAGTCAAATCATCCCAATCCTGTGAGCCGGAATTGGGATTGAGCGGCTGAAGACCGGCGGCAATCAATAAAAGATCCACACCGCGTGAGCGCAAACCGGCCTGCACCCCTTGAAAAAACATTGCGTATTCAAGCGGGTCGGGATTTCTCCCCCACCCCTGCTGGGTGTTGGCAGCAGGGAATAATTCCACTGCCCGCAGCAGCGGCTGGTAACGCTGAGCCAGCCAGGCAAGCCATTGGGCAGTCAAATCCGCGTTGACGCCGATTTCGGTCATTGCCCAATGGGGGGGATTGACCAGGCGGAGCATGACCACTGCCTGTGTGGATTTAAGTTTATCCATGACTTGATCGAGTGCGGCAATATCAGGCGCACTGCTCATCTCCGGCATAACCCTGGCCCAATCCAGCGGGATGGCAATCCAGTCCAGCGGCAATTCATTAATCAATTGCGTGCTTTCAAGGAGCAGGCCACCTTCGGGATAGAGCCAGCTGCCGTAGCCAAACTCCGGAGAGCCGGGGACACCTCGGATGGCCTGTATGGTTTGGAGGGGGATGAGCAAAAAACACAGGAAAAGAACAACAATTCCTGATTGCAATGTTCGTTTCATGAAAATCACCACAGGAACTGCAATAAGTAAGGAACGGAAAAACCAACAAAGAAACCGAACACACCGCTGAAAATCACAATGGAAAGATAGGTTTTCAGGTGAGGTGTATTCTTAATCGCCACCAGTGTTCGGATCAAATTGCGCAGCCAAACCGAGCGTGTGAGGAGATCAATGGTTACATCCCAGAAAATTAATTCGCACTTGGTATAAAGGGAACTATTCATTACTTACCTCCAAAATTTAACGGGATGATGATAGTTTGGTGATCTTGCCTTCGGGTGTTACAAAGGCTCGAACGATATGACGAATGGTTTGACCGTTTGCGGTAATCCCTTTTCCTTCAAAGATCAGGAGAAAAGAATTGCTGGTTTGGGGCTTTACCTTCGGAGCAACCCCGCGCACCTCGGGATGTTTTTGATATACCTGCCGGCAAACACTTTGAAGGATTTTTGCATCCATGATACCTTCCCGTTTTTATAAGAATTCCTCAGCGAACGCGGCGGCGTAAAAAGGCGGGAATATCCAGATCAGCCTGAATGGTTGCCGGTTCTTTGGGGGATGATTGCTCAAAGCGTTCCAAAATTCTGACCGGACGAGCGGCTTCAGCAGCCACAGGCTGGGGCAACGGTTTGGGTTTTTCTACCGGGCGGGGGGCAACTTTTGGCACCTCCACGGGCGTGGCGCCAACACCGGTCAATACCATGATGACTTCAACCCGATCTCCCATTCGTTCATCGGTGATCACGCCGGGGATGATTTCAGCCTGATTGTTGGTTTTTTCCTGCAAATCGGTGAGTGCTTCCATCACTTCCATGAAGGTGAGATCAGAGCCGGCGGTAAAGTTGACAATGATGCCGGAAACATTTTCCAGATGAATGTCATCAATCAGCGGATGATGAAGGGCCTGTTCGATGGCTTTTTGAGCTTTCCGTTCGCCCTGTCCAAAGCCGATCGAAAGCAAGGAACCGCCGCCGGACTGCATAACCGTGCGGATGTGAGCAAAATCAACGTTGATCAAACCGGGCTCGGTAATCAATTCGGAAATTCCCTGAATGCCCTGCCGCAACACATCATCAGCAAGCCGGAAGGCCATTTCCAGAGTTAAATCACGGGAGGCTATCTTCAACAGTCGGTCGTTTGGAATGGTGATGAGTGTGTCGGTATAGGGGCGCAAGCGAGCCAGACCTTCGCGGGCGTTAACCTGCCGCTTTCCAATCTCAAAACCGAAGGGGGTGGTCACCACTGCCACAGTGACTGCCCCAAGTGTTCGGGCGACCCGCGCCGCAATGGAAATTGCTCCCGTACCGGTTCCGCCGCCCATACCGGCGGTGAGGAAAACCATATCAGCACCGGCGAGTGCAGCGTTCAGGTCTTTATAACTTTCTTCGGCTGCGGCTTCTCCAATTTTCCAGTCACCGCCAGCACCCAGTCCACGGGTCAGGTGGGGGCCGAGTTGGATTTTGGTCGGCGCCAGACTGTTTTTTAGAGCCTGGGCATCGGTGTTGGCGGCGATGAATTCCACACCGGTAATGCCCAATTCAATCATGCGGTTGATGGCATTGGAGCCTCCGCCACCCAAACCAATTACTTTCAGAACCGGTTTATGCACTCCGCTGGGGGTTGTTGTTTGAGGTGAAGGGGTATGAAAGGTCATGTTCATGGTTATCCGCTCCTTGAATCCAGTAGATGCAATAGTCGTGCCATTCTCATTCCAACCAGTCAATCTGACAGCCCTGTTTTTGCAGGGCTTGTAATAATTCCGCGGGCACATCGTTTTTATGGACGGCCAGAGTAATGCGGTTTGCAAGGCGGGCTTCTTCTAATGAAAAACCCAGCGTTGGGTGAAACTGGGCGATGAAACCGGCATATTTTTGGAAGATGGCGGAAAGGTCGCTTCTTCCGTTTTCTCCAAGGTAGAGATAATGCTGGATGGGGCGCAGGGCTTTGCGGATGTTATTTTCATCCAGTATGCCTTCCATGGCCGGGCGATTTGTGGCTACCTCTCTTTCCGCACAGAGTTGAGCGGCGGCTTTGCGAATGGGCTGAGTATCTTCGAACCATGCAAAGGTAAATTCCGGTGATTGCTTTGCGGCGCTGAGCAGCCAGAAGTTGAGGCTGATCACTTCTTCTTCAAGGCGGGGAGGATCGATTTCATCATCCAACCGGCGCGGGGTGTTAATGAGTTGGAAAATTTCCATGAAGGTGCTGTCCATCTCTTCAGACTGCACCTCATGGCGCGGCAAGCGGTCAGGGGCGGCGGGTAAACCGGCCTGCAGCAGGATGATCGGGCATTTTTTTTGCAAGACGGCTTCACTGATTGCAGAGTACCACTCGAAAGCACGAAAACCGCGTTGATCCTGTGATTGGGCGGGGGTGAAATAAGGGCGGGCATCCGGCCAGCGTTCAGGACCGCCCTCACCCCAGTTGAGGGGGTGATAAAATGTCCAGCCATACGCGGTCAGGATGAGTTTATCCAGCAGTCGGGTCATTTTTCGGCGCTGAATTGCTTCTAAAGCAGCGCGTAAAAAGGTTGTATCCCAGAAATTTCCGCCGGGCTCCAGGGGTGGAAAGAGTGCAAAACCACCCGATTCTACGCTAAGGCTGGCAAGCGGGAGAAAACGATCCAGAAACCGCTCAACGAGGTCTTGTTGAGCCCACTGATTAGCCGGCCACGATTGGTGAATATTTGGCCGGTCAAAAAACAGGTGAAAGGTAGCGCCCCAATGGTTATAACATTCGACCAGCGGAGAAACAGCCCTGATGTCCGGCGGAGTTTGCAGGGTCAGGGGAAACTGAATGATCGGTTGAATACCTGCTTTAAGCAGCCCGCTGATGAAGTATTCGGGGATGGCGCGGTTCGTTTCGGTGCGTAAAATCAACCACCCCACCCCTAATTCCATCAAGAGCGGTAACCATTGCTGCAGGTCTTTTTCGGTGTAGTGCAGGGTATCCGGGAAGTAGTGAAAGCCAAGTTTTTGTTGTGGAAAACCTGAATTCGTCTGGTTGAACATCATCATTTTCTCACCGGTGAATACTGGTCACAGAATATGGGATGTATAACGAAATGCAAGTTCTGTGCCATTTGTTTGCGGGAAAACGTGAGGTAATTGCAATGGTGAAAATGGACAATTCTGCTATAATTCAACCAGTCATGATATTGGTAACCGGTGGTACCGGTTTTGTTGGTCAGGCAATTATCCAACACCTGATTGCCTCTGGCAAAGAGGTGAGGATTTTATTGCGTCCTTCCAAAATATCACCGCAATTGCCGCGCAGTGTTCCTGTGGATGCCGCTGTGAGCAGCCTGCGTGATGAACGCGGTTTGAGGGCGGCTTTACGCGGTGTGGATACGGTCATTCATCTGGCGGGCAGCGAGCGCCGGAGTAGCCGGGCAAATTTCAATGAAGTAGAAGTGCTTGGAACGCAGGGTTTGGTGAATGCAGCAAAACAGGCCGGCATTCAGCGCATTCTCTACTTAAGCCATCTGGGGGCAGATAGAAGTTCTGCTTACCCCTTTTTACGGGCAAAGGGAGTGGCAGAAAATATTATTGCCCGATCGGGGTTGAAATTCACCATCCTTCGGTCTGCGATCATCTTTGGGCCGGGTGATCAATTTACCACTGCCTTTTCTCGTCTGTTGCGAATTTCACCCGGTTTCGTTTTCATCCCGGAAAAAGGGAATACCTTGCTTCAACCGGTGTGGATTGAGGACGCGGTTAACTGTCTGGCGATGGCCATCGAACGCGATGATTTGATCGCTCAAACAATTTCAATAGGCGGTATAGAAGCGATTAGTTTTCGGGATATTTTATCCAGTATCATGGAAGCCACAGGGTTGCAAAAGCGGTTCTGGAATGTTTCAATGCCGTTCCTGCGCGGCCTGGCTCTTATAATGGATCAGATAACCCGTTTTCCGGTGTCGATTCACTGGCTGGATTATCTGGCCGTTGATCGAACAACGGCTCTGGATTCCATTCCAAGAACGTTTGGCATATTACCTGCTCGTTTTTACCGGCAACTGGATTACCTGAGCCGGGCGAAGAAATCTCTACGCCGAACAAAAGGTCTGGTTTTCTAAATGAACGAAAAAGCGATTTGTATCCATGGGCATTATTATCAACCCGCGCGTGAGGACCCGATTACCGGTGAAGTTCCCAAAGAAAGCGGGGCATATCCCTATCTAAACTGGAATGAACGCATCCACGATCAGTGTTACCGGCCAAATGCCGAACTGGGCAACTTTGAAAAAATCAGTTTTGATTTAGGGCCAACGCTGATTAACTGGATGATTTCCCACGATCCAATCACTTTTGCCAGAATTGTGGAGCAGGAAAGACGGAACTTTTTGCGGTTTGGTGTGGGGAATGGGATGGCACAACCTTACCATCACACCATTTTACCGCTGGCGAAAACTCACGATAAGATCACTCAAATTCGCTGGGGAATTGCGGATTTTGAACACCGCTTTGGTCATAAACCGGCAGGCTTGTGGCTGCCGGAAGCGGCAGTTGACGCCGAAACCCTGCAAATTCTCGCTAATGAAGGTATTCAATTTACCATCCTTGCCCCCTGGCAGGCAGAGGATGCCCAAATTGATGTGGGACAACCGTATTGTGTGGAATTAGAAGGGAATCAGCGCATTATCGTGTTTTTCTATGAGGCGGAACTGAGTATGCGGGTCAGTTTTGACCCGGCGGCGACGAGTAACGGGGATCGTTTTATGACCGATTTTATTCTGCCGCGCCTTTCCGCCAACGGCTATCATCCCGATGAGGCAAAGTTATACATCATTGCCTCAGATGGTGAATTATACGGTCACCATCAGCCGTTTCGGGATAAGTTTTTGTACTATCTGACGCATCGGGAATTTACTCATCCCCGACTGGTTCAATTTACTTACCCCGGTTTATGGCTTCAGCAGCACCCGCCTGCCAAAACGGTGCGGATTCGTGAATATACCTCATGGAGTTGTCATCATGGGGTGGCACGCTGGAAAGAAGCCTGCCCCTGCGCACCGAACGGGGATTGGAAGATGAAATTACGCCAATCGCTTGACTGGATTGCCGAACAGGTTGATAACCGCTATCTGGCAGCGGTTTCGCCGTGGATGGATGACCCCTGGCAGTTATTGTATGCTTATATCGAAGTTTTACACGGTAAAATTTCGGCACATGATCTGATCGAACGGGAAACGGGAATTACCATACCCGCTGAAGAAATTTATAAAATAGACCTGCTGCTGCGGGCGCAGTTGTACAAACAACGCATGTACACCTCTTGCGGCTGGTTTTTTGAAGATTTCGACCGGCTTGAACCGCGCATCGTAGTGGTCAGTGCGGCACAGGCCCTGTGGTGGGTTAAGCAGGCCACGGGTGAGGATCTGATCACCGCTGCGAAAGCGCGTCTGGCAGAGGTGCGTTCCTGGCGGTCAAGCCTGCGGGGTGATCAGGTTTTCATGAATCATATCGAACGGCTGCGCTACGAACAATTGACCTTTCCGTTTATTCAAACCGAAAGCGAACGATTTTAGGTCAGTTTCCTTTTTCCAGAAATTTGCGCTGCCATTCGTATAATTTATTGAGTGCCTCGATGGGGGAGAGGTTATTGATATCCAGTTTTTTCAATTCATCCAGCAGGGGATTGGTCTCCGGAAAGAGGGCTATTTGCTGAGCGGCCAGCGGGTTTATGCGCACGGCCTTTCCGGAAGAGGCTTCCAGTTGACGCAGGATCTCTGTGGCTCGCTGAACGACCGCATGGGGCAGCCCTGCCAGTTGAGCAACATGGATGCCGTAAGAGCGGTCTGCCCCGCCCGGCACAATTTTGTGCAGAAAGACCACCTTGCCCTCGGATTCACTGACGGCGACGTTATAATTACGTACCCCCGGCAGCAAATCACCCAACTGCGTCAATTCGTGGTAATGGGTGGCAAAAAGTGTTCTGGCACGCAGGCGGGGATGATTGTGGATGTATTCCACAACTGCCCACGCAATGGATAAACCATCATAGGTACTGGTGCCGCGGCCGATTTCATCCAAAATCAGCAAGCTGCGATTGCTGGCGTGGTGCAAAATATTGGCGGTCTCGATCATTTCCACCATAAAGGTGGATTGACCGGCGTGGATTTCATCCTGTGCGCCGATACGGGTAAAAATGCGATCCACCAGCCCGATGGTTGCCTGACGTGCCGGCACATAACTGCCAATTTGGGCCATCAGGACAATCAATGCCACCTGCCGAAGGAAGGTGGATTTACCGCTCATATTCGGACCGGTGATAATGCGCACCGTTTCCCCCGCTTCGAATACGGCATCGTTGGGCACAAAACGTTCGCCGGTCAGGGTGCGTTCAACGACGGGGTGCCGCCCATCGCGAATATCGAGGGTATTATCCGCGGTCAGTTGGGGACGGCAATATTCGCCAAGGGCTGCGGCTTCGGCCAGAGAGGCAAGGGTATCCAGTTCGGCCAGACAGGAGGCGCTTTCCAGCAGTTGGGGGGCAGCCGCCGCCACTTGCTGACAAACCTGCTGGAATAACCGGTTTTCAATCTCCCGAATGCGCTCTTCCGCGTTCAAGACCAGTGATTCGTATTCTTTCATTTCCGGGGTGATGAAACGTTCGGCGTTCACCAGCGTTTGTTTACGGATGTATTCAGCCGGGGCAAGATGCGCCGCTCCGCGGGAAATTTCGATGTAATAGCCAAATACTTTGTTGTAACCTACTTTGAGAGTCTTAATGCCTGTCCGTTCGCGTTCCACCTCTTCAAGTCGCGAAATCCACTCGCGGGCCTGGGCTGAAGATTCGATCACCGAGTCGAGTTCGGCTGAAAAGCCGCGCCGAATTACCCCGCTGTTTTGCAAAGTGGCCGGCGGGTCATCGCTGATGGCAGATTCCAGCAAATTCAGCACCTCAGGACAGTCATGCAGTTTTGCGAGCAGAGCCGTGAGGTTGGTTAGATGCGCCGGGATCAACTTGCGGATATGGGGCAGTAAGCGCAATGTAGCACGCAGGCTGACCAGATCCCGCGGGGTAGCATGGCCGGAGACCACGCGGTTGGTCAACCGCTCCAGATCAACCACCGGCCGTAATGCAGCCCGCAGTTCGGCGCGGAAAAGACCATCCGATAACAATTCGGCTATCCGATCCTGTCGTTGTTGTATGGCAGCAATATCCAGCAGGGGTTTGCTGACCCACTGGCGAATCATCCGTTTACCCATGGCGGTAACCGTGTGATCCAAAACGCTGAGCAATGATCCTTCTGTATTTCCGGTGCGGATGGTTTCAGTCAATTCCAGGTTGCGGCGGGTGGCTGCATCCAGCACCATGAAATCCCCCAGCGTGTAGGTGGCAATTTCATTGAGCAGGCGTAAGGCGGCGGGCTGGGTTTCTTGAAGATACTGGACGATTGCACCGGCAGCGCGCACCGCCAGCGGCTTTCCGCGCAGCCCAAAGCCATCGAGCGAGGCGACCCCAAATTGTTTCAGCAAAGTTTCATGGCAGCGCCCGCTTTCAAAGCGCCAGGTCTGCCAGCGGGTGATGTGCCCCGGCAGATTATGGTTGAGTTCCACGCCTTCCGGCAGGATGATTTCAGCCGGCTGCAGACGGATGAGTTCCGCTCGCAGGGCATTTTCGGTATCACTATCCGTCAATTCAGTGGCAAGAAATTCTCCGGTGGTAATATCCACATAGGCAATGCCGGCGTGATTTTCTTGAAAGACCACACTGGTCAGGTAGTTGTTGCGGTCGCCTTTAAGAAGGGTAGGTTCAATGATCGTTCCCGGCGTGACCACCCGCACAACCTGACGCGGAAACAAACCGCGTGTGGGCTGATCGCCAACCTGTTCGCAAATGGCTACGTGGTATCCTTTTTCAATCAGGCGGGCCAGATAATTTTCGACAGCATGGTAGGGAATACCTGCCATGGGCACACGGGTGCCTTTGGCAACATTCCGTGAAGTCAGAACAATATCCAGCTCACGAGCGGTAATTTCGGCGTCCTGGTCAAAGGTTTCGTAAAAATCGCCCAACCGGAAAAAGAGGATGGCATCCGGATATTGCCGCTTTATTTCAAGGTATTGTTGACGAATGGGAGTAACGTCTTCGTTCATCGAATCGTTCAGTCTATAAGGTGGGTTCAGGTAATTCTGCTTTGAAAGGATCGAACAAATGTAATTCTACCAAAAGAAGATTACCTTGCAGAACTTCCGTGCCTTTGAAAATTTCCAAAAGATGGTTTCCTGAGGTGCCGAAGGGCTGAAGAATAGCCGCTGATCCCTTTCAAATTTGTGGCTTGATTTAGGACGATTCGTTCTCTACAATAAAACTTGTGAAAAAATTGTTCGGGTTTTTTCTTGGATTTGTATGGCTCATTTCTCCGCTGACTGCAGGCTCGGAAGCGACGATTCAAAACAGCAGGCTGGTGGTATATGATGACAGTTTAGCCGAAAACTGGCTGAACTGGTCTTGGAATAGTGAGGTTGATTTTTCCTCCAATGACATGGTGTATAACGGCAGTCACAGCCTGCGAGTGAGGTATAACACAGGCTGGGCAGGTCTCTCTTTGTATAAAGGTTACATCCCATTGTTCGGCATGACGGCGCTGTCCTTTATGGTGTATGCCGAAGGCAGCAGCGATCAACCTTTGCGTGTTTTTGCCAATTTTGATAATGGTCAGGAAGGGCCGGAGGTGCGGTTGACTGTCAGAAGCGGGCAGTGGCAGGAAGTTGTGATTCCATTGAATCAGCTGAACCCCGAACAGCGAAAAATCATTCGCCTGAACTGGCAAAATGCCAGCAGTCAAGGCAACCGCACGGTTTATTTTGATGAGATTTCTTTCATCCAAACCCTCTCAGCCGATGCCCCCCAGGTGTTGTCGGCGGAATACCGTGCCCATTCCATCGCCGCGGGGGGCAGTCTGCTGGTTGTACACGCCGGTGTGGAAGATCCGCAAGGCCGCGCCAGCATTCGAGAGGTTTCTTTGATGAGTGATGTGGCCGGTTGGATACCGCTTTCCTTATACGATGATGGTTTAAGCAACGACGGTCAGGCCAACGATGGTATCTATGGGGTGGCAACGACCCTTCCTGCCGGATTGGCCGGCCGAGAAGTTGATTTGTATATTCAGGCTGAGGATTTCAGCGGCAATGTGGTTACTCACTATGCCGGCACTCTGGCGGTATTGAATCCGCTTGCCAGTTCTATTCCGGCGGCCCTGCCGCAAAAACTGGGCTGGGGCAGCAATGCGTGGAGCGAAGACCCGGCACAGGACTGGCAGAAAAACACCGGCCTGCCGTGGAATTATGTGTATCAATACATTACGTGGGGGTGGGAAGGTTGGGGTAGCCAGTTCGTGAGCCGCTTTGTAAATCATGCCTGGGACAATGGTTATGTGCCGGTTGTGACGGTCTATTTAATGCTGGGAGCGACAGGAGGATTTGAAAGTGCCTCGAATTATGCCTCTGAGTTACAAAAACCCTCTGTAGTTCAGGCTTACTTACAAAGTTTCGAGAAGGCTGTTGATGAAGCAGCCGGAGACAAACCGGTAATTTTTGTGATTGAGCCGGACTTTTACGGTTTCATGCAGCAATTGAGCAATTCGGCCAACCCTCCTGCCGATGTTCGCCCGGATGATCCGAATTCGTTTGTTGTGGCGCTCAATAAAAATGGTTATGCCAACACCCTTTCGGGTTTCGGTCAGTATCTGATTGACCACATCCACCGCCGTGCGCCAAACGTGCTGGCAGCGCCGATGGTTTCGATGTGGGGTGTCAACCGCGATCCTCTAACCACAAGCGAGGGCGAGATGCTGGACTACGCAGTGCGTACCGCCGGGTTCATGCAAAAAATGGGTGCAGATCGCGCCGATTTGATCACAGTGGAGTGGTCGGACCGTGACGCAGGGCGGGGAATCCGCCCCTGGTGGGATGACCGTGACGCCGACCTGCCGCGCCCGAACCGGGCAATTTTGTGGGCGCACCATTTGGGCCGCTTGTTGAATAAACGGCTGCTTTTGTGGCAGGTGCCGGTTGGCAATATGGATTTAAACAATACCTGTGACGATCCAGAGGTAGGAGGCAGGTATCAGGATAATCGGGCAGCCTACCTCTTCCGTTATCCGCGCGATATGTGGGAAGCCGGTTTCATCGGTATTTTGTTCGGCGGGGGTGATGGATGTTCGACACAGGTCTGGACGGATGGCGGTCATGTGGAAAGCAATGCTCATGCTTACTACCAGCCGCCGGCTGTGCCGCAAGGGTTATCGGTAGTCGGTGTGGAAGGAGCGCTGGTTTATCTGCGCTGGCAGGAGAATCTAGAAACCGATGTAACCGGATATCGGCTTTATTACCAACAAGAAAGCGGCGGAGCGGTTGGTTATATCACCGCCGGTCTGCGCAATGCGGTGCGGGTGATTTTGCCGAATCAAGGTCTTTGGCGGATGTGGTTGACGGCTTATGATTTGAACGGTGGGGAGAGTTCCTCTTCCGCTGAAGTTTTAGCAGAAACAGTGGAGGATGCACAACGGGTTTACCTGCCGCTTGTTCGGCGTTAAAATATTCGACCGGGATGTGAGACATGGAAGAAGAGCAAAATTTACAAGAGAGCATCTTTGATCTTCAAGAGATTGAAATTGGCATTGGTACGTGGGCATGGGGTGACCGCATCTATTGGGGGTATGGCAGCGGTTACAACGATCAGGATTTGCAGGAGGTGTTCGAATTTTGCTGCCAGCAGGGTTTCAACTTTTTTGATACGGCGGAAGTGTACGGTCAGGGGCGCTCGGAGCGTTTGCTGGGTAAGTTCATGCACGAAACGCAGCATGAAGTTCGCATAGCCACAAAGTTCATGCCGTTTCCCTGGCGGCTGAGTAAAACTTCACTCCGCCGTGCGCTGCGCGCCAGCCTGAACCGATTGGGCAGGACGAAGGTGGAGTTGTATCAAATTCACTGGCCTTTTCCGCCGGTAAAAATTGAAACATGGATGGAGGCTCTGGCCGAAGCCGTTCAGGATGGGCTTGTGGATGTGGTGGGGGTTTCCAACTATGACCGCTCGCAAATGCAGCGCGCTTTTGAAGCGCTTTCCCGGCTGGGGGTGAGGCTGGCATCCATTCAGGTCGAATATCATCTTTTAAAGCGAGACGTGGAAAAAAATGGCTTGCTCCGCCACTGTCAGGAATTGGGAGTGAGGTTGATTGCTTACAGCCCATTGGCGCAGGGGGTATTGACCGGTAAATACTCACCGAAAAATCCGGTGCGTGGTTTTCGCGAACGGCGGTATAGCCGTAAACTGCTGGAGCGCATTCAGCCGCTGCTCCAAAAAATGAGACAAATCGGCATGGAGCATGGCGGTAAAACCATTTCACAGGTAGCACTCAACTGGGTAATTTGTAAGGGGGCATTGCCTATTCCGGGTATAAAAAATCTGAGGCAGGCAGAGGATAATCTGGGGGCAGCCGGCTGGCATCTGACGGAAGAAGAGGTTGCTCTGCTGGATGAATTGAGTGACCGCACTGTTTCCGAATAAAATTTGGGGTTTTCGGTTATAATTGCCCCCCATGAGCGAAGAAAAGAAAGTCCGATTCATCCCCTTTCATGCCATTAATGAATTCATGCTGCCGGAATACCGCCTGAAATTATTGCAGGAGGTGTTCGGTAATTTTGACCGTCTTGCCGGGCAGAGACAGGCGGCCATTAACCGTCTGGTGAAGAAACTGGTCAAAGTTGCCGGCTTTCGCAACAGTGTGCTGGCGCCGGTAAGTTTAAAGAGCCGTGCTGCGGTTTCGGCTTTTGAACGTTCTCCGGAGATGGTAGCGCAGATCTGTCAGGCATGGTACGAACTTCACCCCGATCTGGCCGGCAAAGTGGTTGAATTTTTGAAAGCCCGCGGATGGGAGGTTTTACCGGTGGAAGCAGATCGTTCGGTGCTGCCCGGTTTTTTGACCCGCTGGCCGGAGAAAGATACCTTTGTCAGTCTGGATGATGCTTTTGTGCAAGCCAACCCTGATGACTCGACCCATGAATATGACCTGAACATGATGATTGTGTGGGTGAGCGGACGGCTGCCGGTTGAATTGGTTCCTGATGAAGAGACCGGCCAATCGCAAGACGGTGAGGAAGCAGGCTAATCAGCCACCCATTGCCGGATCTTCTTCGTCTTCTTCCCAGTTGATTGTTTCCACCTCTTCGCCCAGTTCATGGATGGGTAGTACTTCGATATCCGAAAATAAGCCGTTTTGCTGGGCAGCCACAATGCGGCGTTTTACCAGTTCTAACAAGGCTAGAAAAGTGACCACAATTTCCACACGGCTGACATTCGGATGCAAGAGAGAACGGAAAGTGGTCAAACCTGCTGTGCGCAGTCGGTGAATGATAATTTGAATTTTTTCGCGAATGGTGATGCGCGGCATTTTCACCACACGATCCAGAGCGGTAAGGGTTGGCTTGTTGAAGAAAACGGATCGAGCCGCTTCCATGAGATCTTGCAATGTCAGGCCGCTCAGATCTAGGCGCGCCGTAGGGAGAGGATGTGGAGGCGGGGCGAGCCGCAGGTAAGTGCGCAGGTTGTTTTCTTCCCGCTGTTGAAGGAAATGTGCCAGTTCCTTAAACCGTTTATAAAGAATCAACTGGCGGGCCAGCGCTTCGGCGGGATCTTCTTCCGGCTGGGAAGATTCCACAGGTTGAGGGCGTGGCAGCAAAGCTGCCGATTTGATCTGCACCAGCCGCGCAGCAATGACCAGAAAGGCCGAAACTTCGGCGGCGTTTTGCTCTTGCAAACGGTGCAGGTATTCAAGGTATTGATCGGTTACCTGTGCCAGTGCAAGACGGGTAATATCCAGTTCGGCTCTTTCGATCAGTTCGAGCAGTAAATCCAACGGGCCGCTGAAAACCTCGGTGTTAACCTGATAGTTTTCGGCCTGATGGGCGGCAATTTGCACATTCATGCCGGTGATTATATCATCATGAGCAGGATAATACGGCGTCTGGCCGGGAAAGGCAGTATAATTTGGACTATGTCAGGTACAACGCTATCTCATATTGATGATGAGGGGCGCGCCCACATGGTGGACGTTGGCCACAAACCGGAAACACAACGGCTGGCCGTTGCCAGAGGCGAAGTTCACCTCAAACCAGAAACAATTGACCTGATTCGCGCCGGCTTGATGAAAAAGGGAGATGTCCTCACCGTTGCACAAATCGCCGGTATTCAGGCGGCCAAGCGCACCGCGGAGTTGATTCCCCTGTGTCATCCCATACCAATTGATCAGGTTCAGGTAGATTTACAAATTCGTGATGATCTGCCGGGTATCGAAATTACCGCTCGGCTGAAAAGCACGGGAAAGACGGGGGTTGAGATGGAAGCATTAACCGCTGTGGCGGTTGCAGCCCTAACGGTGTATGACATGGTCAAGGCAGTGGAGAAAACGGCTCGCATTCAAAATATCCGGCTGGTAGAAAAACATGGTGGAATGAGCGGAGATGTCATCAATGAATGAGCAACCAGTGGTCAGGGTTCTGTTTTTTGCTCATCTAAAAGATTTGAGTGGTGTGGAGAGTGAATTGATATCCACCACCACCTCCATCAATGTAGCCCGGCTTAAAGAAATCATTTCTCAGCGATATCCAATACTTCAGGAGCGGCTGACCAGTGTGCTGGTCGCCGTCAATCAACAATATGCGGATGATAGCATCGAAGTAAAGCCGGGAGATGAGGTGGCTTTTTTCCCCCCGGTAAGCGGCGGCAGCCCGCCCACCATCTTCCGGATAACCAGCGATGAGTTGGATTTGAACGAGATCCTTGACCAGATTACGCTGCCGACAACCGGTGCCGCCTGCATATTTACCGGTATGGTGCGCGGCGAAACGCAGCGGGGCGAAGCGCACCAGACAATTGCGCTGGAATATGAAGCGTATGTGCCGATGGCGGAAGCGAAAATGGCGCAGGTTGCAGCCGAAATCCGCAGCCGCTGGCCGGCGGTGGAAGGGATTGCCATCATCCAGCGTATCGGCTACCTGAAACCGCGCACACCCACGGTGATGATCGCCTGCACTGCGGCTCATCGCGATAGCGGTGTGTTTGAAGCCGCCCGCTATGGGATTGACCGTTTGAAAGAAATTGTGCCGGTGTGGAAGAAAGAAATTATGCCCAATGGCGAGGAGTGGGTGGAGGGAAGTTATCACCCCAAGAAAGGGGAATAAACAATGCCGGTAATTCGCTGTGTGGATTGTGGTCAACCCTACCCGGAAAAGGGAGTGCCGTTTCGATGCCCGCAATGCGGGGGAATTTACGATTATGATGAGGTGCCCGAATTTTCGGTCGAGGCCATTGAAAACCATCTGCCGGGTTACTGGCGGTATCGCACATCTTTTGCATTGGTTTCCGGCGCTCCGATTGTGACATTGGGAGAGGGTAACACCCCTCTGCTTTGGGATGTCATCGGCGACCAACCGGTTGCTTTGAAGATGGAAAGCATGAACCCCAGCGGATCATACAAAGACCGCGGCAGTGCTGTGCTGGTCAGCCAGCTGGTTGGACGCGGGGTGAAGGAAGCCGTTGAGGATTCTTCTGGCAATGCCGGTGCTTCCTTTGCTGCCTATGCGGCGCGGGCAGGCATGGGGTGCCGTATCTATGTGCCGGAAAGCGCTGCCGGTCCCAAACGGCGGCAAATCGAAATGTACGGAGCGAAATTGATGGCTGTTCCCGGTCCGCGTTCCGAAGCGGCGCGCGCAGTTCTGGAAGAAGCGGAACGCGGCGTGCCTTATGCCAGCCATGCTTATTTGCCGTTTGGTTTAATGGGTATTGCTACCATTGCCTATGAAATCTGGGAACAGATGGGAAAAAAAGTGCCTGGTAGTGTGGTTGCACCGGTAGGTCATGGAGGGTTGCTGCTCGGGATCGTGCGGGGTTTTGCCGCATTGAAGAAAGCCGGTTATATTGAGCGATTACCGTATTTCATCGGCGTGCAGGCGGCGGCATGTGACCCGCTGGTGCGTGCTTTTCATTCCGGTTTTGAAGCCATGCAAACCGCAGGTGAAGCCCCCACGCTGGCCGAGGGAGTTAGAGTGCGCCAGCCGGTTCGGGGCAGGGCATTGTTGAAAGAGGTGCTGGAAAGCGGCGGAGAGTTTCTCTCAATAGAAGAAGAGGAGATTCAAGCAGGCTTTGAGGAGTTGGGCAGAAGAGGCCATTATGTTGAACCGACTTCTGCACTGGCATGGGCAGCGCTGAAAAGACGGATTGGGGAAATCCCTCAGCCAGCAGTTGCCGTATTAAGTGGAATTGGGTTAAAATATTACCCATAAAACCAATCTTTTGAACTAAAGGAACGCGAGCTACTTGAGCGTCAGCGAACCGGCTGGGTGGCTTGCGCCCCTTGAGTTCCACGGAGGAATATCTATGGAAAACGGTGATCTGCCATTTGGGCAGGAATCGCCTGAAGAGCTGGCATCCCGGTTGGGTTTGAAATTTAACGATTCATTACTTTTACATCGTGCTCTGACTCACCGTTCATACCTGAACGAGCACCCGGAGGCACTGGAAGATAACGAACGGTTGGAGTTTTTAGGGGATGCCGTTCTGGATTTTGTGGTTGGGGCGTGGCTGTATCATCATTACCCCGAAATGCCGGAAGGCGACCTGACCCGCATGCGTTCTGCGTTGGTGCACACGGAACAGTTAGCCGATTTTGCCCGTCAGATCAAATTGGGCAATGCCATGCGGCTGGGGCGCGGTGAATCGCAAGGGGGAGGTAGAGATCGTTCAGCCCTTTTGTGTGATACCTTTGAGGCGCTCGTCGGTGCAATTTATCTGGATGGCGGCATTGAGAAGGTCGAGCAATTCCTGTTGCCGTTGCTGGAACCGGCAGCGGAGGATATCCTAGTAAACCGAAAAAACGAGGATCCAAAAAGTTTGTTGCAGGAGTGGGCGCAATCCCAGGGTTTTCATGCTCCGCAGTACATAACCCGGGCAGAACAGGGACCGGACCACTCCAAGCAGTTTGAAGTAGCGGTCATCATTGGCGGAGAAGTTTATGCCGAGGGGGTTGGCCCGAGCAAGCAGGCAGCCGCAAAAAATGCAGCCCGTAAAGCATTAGAAAAAATTGGACTGGTCTTTTAGGCCGGTACCGAATTTCCATAAAGAGCTATTCATGACAAACCGATTGAGAACCCTTGAATTGCAAGGCTACAAGACATTTGCCAGCCGCACCGTATTTGAGTTTCCCGGCAAGATTACAGCCATTGTTGGGCCAAATGGGTCGGGAAAATCGAACATCGCGGATGCTATCCGCTGGGTGCTGGGGGAACAATCCTACACCCTCTTGCGGGGGCGTAAAACGGAGGACATGATCTTTGCAGGCTCCGAATTGCGCCCGCGGGCCAGCATGGCTTCAGCCACCATTATTTTTGAAAACGAAGACGGCTGGCTGCCGATTGATTTCAGCGAGGTTTCCATTGCGCGGCGTGCTTATCGCGATGGGCAGAATGAATATCTGCTCAACGGGCAAAGAGTCAGATTGAAGGAAATATCGGAAATTCTGGCTCAATCTGGTCTGGCAGAACGGACGTATACGGTCATCGGGCAGGGCCTGGTGGATGCGGCTTTATCGCTTCGTCCGGAGGAAAGGCGTAAATTCTTTGAGGAGGCAGCCGGCATTGGTTTGTACCGCGCACGGCGGGAAGAGGCTTTGAACCGTTTGGATGCCACCCGCCGGAATCTGGAACGGGTGCAGGATATCCTCAGTGAGCTGGAGCCGCGCCTGAAAAGCCTTGAAAAACAGGCTGCGCGGGTGATTGAGTACGAACGCATCAAAGCCGATCTCAGGCTTCTTTTGCGGGAGTGGTACGGTTATCACTGGCAGCGTTTACAGGGGGAATTGACTCACGCGAGGGAAGTTCTGACCATTCAGGAAAACCGTTTGCATCAGGCGCGGTTACAAAATCAACAGGTGGAAAAACGGGTTCAGGAAGTCCGCACCCAAATACAAACCTTACGCGGGGTGCTTAATGAGTGGCACGCTCAACTGGCTGAAATTCATCACCAGCGGGAAGAACTCAACCGCGTTCTGGCTGTTCTGGATGAGCGTCAACGCTCGATAAATGATCAAAAATCCACAACCCAACTGGATCTGGCGCGATTGGAGGAAGAAGAAAGCCAGCACTGCCAGCGGGTTGAGGAGACCCAAAGCGAAATTACGGCGCAAGAAAATTCTCTGAATGAAGCCAGACAGCAGGCTCAATCTGCTCAGCGGGCATTTGCGGAAAAGAAAGCCGAGCGAGATCGGGTTGAGGGTGAATTGCGGGAGATGCGGCGGAATCAGACGCGGCTTGAAACCCAACAGGTGGAACTCAAAGCCCGCCAGCAGGAGTTGAACCATCGCTTGTTGAGATTGAAAAGCGATGAAATGCGTTTACGAGAGCAGTTGCCTCAACTGCAGGATACGCTCCAGCGCGCGGAATATGAACTGCAAAATGCTCAAAAAAATCTTAAAACCCTCCAGCAAAATCGTCAGCAGGTTGATGAAAAAAACCAATCCTTACAGAAAAAACAACGGCAGTTAGAGGAAAGTCGAGATACGCTTCGCGAAAAGATCAACGCTTTGCGCGGCGAAATCACCCGCCGAAATGCCGAACGCAGTGTGCTTGAAAAAGCGGAAGAAAACTTCAACGGCTTGAGTCAGGGGGTAAAAACGGTTATTCAGGCAGTCCAGCAAAAGAAAGCGGAGAAACACATAAAACCGCTCCCCCGCCACATCCACGTTTCTCCCGAACTGGAAACGGCGATTGCCGCCGTTTTGGGAGATCGCCTGGAAGGATTGGCGCTTGAGAATGATATAGAGCCTGAAGAATTGCTGGAGGTACTGGAAAACAGCCAGAAGGGGTGGGCGGTACTCTTTCCGTTGAGCTGGCTGCGTGAAGAACCGCGATTACCCGCACCAAAAGAGGATCAGGTGTTGGGTAATGCTGCCGATTTGGTTTCATATGCCGATGAATTGAAGAAATTGGTTGACCTGCTGTTGGGAAGGGTATGGGTGGTAAAAGACCGCAAAACAGCCCGCCGGCTCATCCAGAATCAACCGGTAGATTTACGCATCGTCACCCTTCAGGGAGAAGTATTCTCCGGCAGCGGAGAGGTGCGGGCCGGCAAGGAAACCCGTGCCGAGTTAATAGCCCGGCCACGCCAGTTGAAAGAACTGGCTGAAGAAATAACCCTGCTGGAAAAACAATTATCCGAACATGAAACTCTCTTGAGGGAGAACGAGGCCCGGCGTGAAGAAATTCAGCAGCAGCGACAGATTGCCGAAAAGGAACTGCGCGGTTTGCAGGAAGAAGAAAAGCACCAACAACAACTTATCCAGAAACTCAGTCTGCAAACCGAACAAAATCGTCAAAAATTGAACTGGCATCAAAGCCAGTTTCAACAAATCACCCAGCAGATAACCGAAACGGAAAAAGAAATCCAAAACCATGAGGCAAAACTTCATGCGGTCGGTCAGGAAATCCAGCAATTTCAAGCCAGAATTCGTGAACTGCAACGCGCCCTTAACTCCCTGATACTCGAAGATTTGCAGTCACAGGTTATTCACTGGAATACTCAGGTAACTGTCATGGAACGGGCGCTGCAGGATACCAGCCGACGGTTGAGGGATTTTCAACAGGCGTTGGAAAACAACCGCCGACAGCAGCAAACCTACCGCGACCGTTTGAACCACCTTGACCGGCTTCTTAAAGAGTTGGAAGAAGAAAAAAACAGACGAAAGAGCGAAGTTGGGGAAATTAACCGGCTCATCGAAGAAGTTCAGGCGAAGATCAGACCAACTGAGGATGAGCTGGGCCAATTGGAAATGACCTATGAAAATTTGCAAAAAGATCTAACCGCTGCCCAGCAAAATACTGCCGTAGCGGAGAGACACGCCACACAGGCTCAACTGGAATTTGGCCGATTGAGGGAAAGTCTGGAAAGTTTACGCCGCAGGGTTGAAGAAGATTTTGGCCTTGTAGCCTTTGAATATCAAGGCGAGGTTGCCGGGCCTACTCCACTGCCGCTGGAAGGCATGGTTGAACAATTACCGGCGGTAAAAGAGATACCGCCAGATCTGGAAGAAAACATCAACCGCCAGCGAAGTCAATTACGGCGGATGGGAGCAATCAACCCCGATGCCCACACGGAATATCTTTCCGTCAAAGAACGCTATGAGTTTCTGGTTCAGCAAGTGGCCGACCTGAAGAAAGCCGATCAGGACTTGAGGGAGATTATCGCTGAGCTGGACGGCTTGATGAAGAAGGAATTTCGCAAGACATTCGATGCCGTTGCAGTGGAGTTTAAGGAAAATTTCACCCGTTTGTTCGGCGGAGGAACGGCCCGCCTGGTGCTGGAAGATGAGGAAAATCCCACCGAGGGGGGGATTGACATCGAAGCCCGACTTCCGGGAAGAAGAGAGCAAGGGTTGTCATTGCTTTCCGGCGGGGAACGCAGCCTGACGGCAGTGGCATTGATTTTTTCGTTACTGAAAGTTTCTCCCACGCCGTTTTGTGTGTTGGACGAGGTGGATGCCATGCTGGATGAAGCCAATGTGGGACGTTTCTGTGAACTGTTGCAGGAACTCAGTCAGAAAACGCAGTTCATTGTGATAACCCACAACCGCAACACGGTACAGGTAGCGGATGTGATTTACGGTGTGACGATGGGGAAGGATACGGCAAGTCAGGTCATATCCCTGCGATTGGACGAAGTGGGGGAAGAGATGGTTCGTTAAAAATCGAGAGGGCAAATTTTCAAATTTGCCCTCTCATCAACCAGTTTAAGAATGCCGATTATGAACCCAACTCGGGCGGTACGGTTGGTACGGTAGGAACTTTATCCTGCCAGTTGTCATTGGTTTCAATCTTAAGGCTCGCTTTGACCTCTTCCAGCCAGCTGTTGAATTTTTCCTGTTTGAGGGTGCTGAGTCGCGATTCGCTGACCGGGCGGCGTTCCTTACCCAGCAGCTGGATGATATGGTACCCGTACTGAGTCTGTACCGGCTCGCTGATTTGTCCGATTTCGGTCATAGCAAAGACCGCATTCTCGAACTCAGCGACCATTTGCCCGCGCTCGAACCAGCCCAGGTCACCGCCACGATCTTTGTTGGATGTGTCCGTGGAGAATTGGGCTGCCAACTGAACAAAATCACCGCCGTTTTCCAGGGCTTCCTTCACAACCGCGGCTTCTTCCGGAGTGGCAACTAAAATATGGCGAGCCCATACCCAGTCATCTTCCGTCGGAACATCTTTGGTGATGGCTTCAAAAACTCGTTCGTAGAGCAGGGAAGAACGGACAAACTCACGGAAGGTTTGTTCATCTATCTGGGCTTCATTTTTCAGGTTATTCAGATACTCTTGCAGGCTGGTCTTAAATCCTTCCTCAGTGATTGGGGTTGGAGTGGGGAAGGGGGTGCTGGTTGGGCCGCTGGTGGGTGTCGGTTCAGCAGTTGACTCCACCTCTGCGGTGGTGGGTTGAGCGGTTGCAGTGGGGGCTTCGGTGGGGGTAGGGGTGTACGGTGCAAGAGTCAGTTGCTGGGGTGAGTATGTGGCAGTGGAAAAGGTTGTGGCGGTTGGCGCGTTGGTGGGTGTACCAAGCGGGAAGTAACCAAACGCTTCCTGAAAGACTTTTTCCACCTCTTCATCGGAAACGGTGATGCCCAACTTTTCGGCTTCGCGGCGGATGATAGCGTCGTTAATCAGTTCCTCAATGACCTGATTGCCCAATTGAACCGGATCGTTGAGTTTTGTGAGGTTGAGTTGAATTTGAGAAGTGAAGTAGTTGGCTGAATTAGGGTCAGCCTGAAACAGTTGTTGATACTGTACCAGTTGCAGGGTGTTTTGAATTAATTGAAACCGGTCGAAGCGCGCACGGGTCTGGAACTGTTCGAGGGTGATTTTTTCGCCGTCAATTGTGGCAACCGGGCGAGTGTTTTGCAGGTAAAGGGTGTCTAACAACCCGTAACCTAAAATCAGCACGACCACAACGGCAACAGCGATGGTAGTGATCAAAACCACTTTACGCTGTTGGCGCTCTTTTTCGAGGCGGCTTTGTTGCTTGCGGGATATTACGGTTGGTTTTGGTGTCTTAGCCATATTGAAGACCTTTCTGAAAGATAAATAGAAAAGGGCAATGGGCCTGTTTTTGCCCATGCCCCGAAATTAACCTCAAAAAAAGAAAGGATTAACGGACTGCCTCACTCCAGTCTTCTGCAACGAAGGGAAGCAGCGCAATATGGCGGGCGCGCTTAATTTCCCGGGCAAGTACTCGTTGATGCTTTGCACACGTACCTGTCTGGCGGCGAGGGCGAATTTTACCCTCTTCGGTAATGTAGCGGCGCAAAAGGTCCACATTTTTATATTCAATCACCAGATCTTTATCAGCGCAGAACTGGCAAATTTTGGGCCGGGCAACAAAACGTCGCGGACCTGCAACCTGTTCGTTCTCGCCTGGAATCATATCAGTCATACTTTCTTACTCCTAGAACGGATATTCGTCTTCGATTTCTTCTTCCGCACCTTCTTCAAGAGAAGGAGCGGCTTGATTTTGGGCATTATCACGGCGGTCACCAAGAATCATCATTTCGCTGGCAACGATTTCAACGGAAGTATGTTTGACCCCTTCGGAATCCTCCCAGCGGCGGGTTTGCAGCCGTCCTTCCACATAAACCTGCTGACCTTTGCTGAGATATTGTTTGCAAATCTCTGCCAGATTACCCCATGTCACCACATTGAACCATTCTGTTTCGGTGTGACGTTCACCATCAGCGGTGTTCCATATGCGGCTGGTTGCAACGCTGAATGTGGTAACCGGGCGACCGGAAGGGGTGTAACGCATTTCCGGATCGCGTCCCAAATGTCCGATGATCATCACTTTGTTTAGACCGCGGCTCATGATTATCTCCCTGTATCCCTTTCTTAAAATTCGCCTCAATCGCGGTTGACGATCAAGAAGCGCATCACCTGTTCCTGATAGCGCAAATTGCGTTCCAGCTCATTGCTGAATGAAGGCGGCAGGTTCATATCAAACAAAAAGTACTGGCCATCGCGGCGTTTATTAATCGGGTATGCAAGACGCCGTTTTCCCCAGTTATCAATTTTGTTGACAGTTCCGCCGGCTTCAGTGATCCAGCCTTTGACTTTTTCGACCAGGTTTTCAACGGCCGTTTCGTCCAGTTCCGGCTGGAGGATGAAGACCAACTCGTAGCTGCGCATTAGGGGTTTCCTCCTTTCCTTGGGATTGCCCTTTGTAACTGCCGTGGGCAGTCCAAAGAGCGGAAAGCAACGAAGATCTACTCTGTTGCAAGCCGATGTAGTTTACTACAAATTCGCCGTTTTGTGTAGGCGAAAACGAGGATTTAAAATTCACCACAAAAATCAAAAATGCTGATACAGTAAACACAAATTTGCCGAGAGGAGATTGTCCATGAAAGTCGAGATTCTGTTTCGTCCCTCATATTCAATAGCCAAGGTGGTGTTGAATCCAAACGAAGGAATTGTGGCAGAAAGCGGAGCAATGGTGGGAATGTCTGCCGATATTCAGGTGGAAACTAAAATGCGGGGAGGGTTGTTGCAATCGCTGGCTCGTTCGGTGCTGGGCGGCGAGTCGTTTTTTGTCAATACTTACCGGGCCGGCAGCCGGGGCGGTGAACTTTTGCTGGCACCGACCTTGCCGGGTGATGTGTTCACAACGGAACTGGCAAATGAAACCTATCTGGTGCAATCCGGCTCGTTTCTCGCCTCTGCAGAAAGTGTGGTCACCGATACAAAATGGTCGGGTGCCCGAACCTTTTTTGGCGGGGAAGGGTTGATAATGCTGCGCTGCAGTGGCACCGGGACGATGATTCTTTCCAGTTACGGGGCAATTCATGAGCTGACGCTTGCGGCTGGTGAGACCTACACGGTGGATACCGGGCATCTGGTAGCTTTTTATGAAACAATGGGTTTCAAAGTTCGCACGATTGGAGGTCTTAAAACCACCGTCCTGGGCGGGGAAGGTTTGGTGGTTGATTTGACCGGACCGGGTAAAGCGCTTTTACAAACCCGAAGTGAAGGGGCATTCCTCAACTGGCTCATTCCAAAAATTCCCAAGCGCTCCAGCGATTAAGATTCTTTCATCATCAAGTTCGACGGCGCGGCTTGCCGGTAAAATTCACGAAAAGCGCGGCTTTCTTCCAGCAGGGTGCGTAGCCGCGCTTCTTTTTGTTTCGCTCCCTGCGGGTCTGGCACACCGCCTTCGGCAATTGTCAGATGATCATTTTGCTGAATGATGCGGATGAAGCCGCGGGCACTCAGCCATTCAATGCCGGTGAGGATGGTTTCTTCGCGTTGGTTCAAAGCAGCGGCTATCCTTGTAATTTCCAATTGACCGGAATTGTGTTTGATTGCATAGCGAATCATGCCGGTTAAAGTTTCTAAAACCGATTGAGGTCTATCGTCCGGTTCATCCAGATTACAAAGGATTACCCGAGCGGGGTTTACTTGCTGCAAAGCAGCGGATAACACTTTTTGAGAAGGGGGCGGGGTGCAAATGACCAGCGTTTCCGCCGGTTTGAGTTGCCAGCGCTGGCTCAGCGGCACATTCGCCGAACATTGCCCGTCAGCCCAGTAAAGAATCTGTTCGCGGGGTAGGTTCATTCGAGAAATTTGTTCCAATGGATCAAGAGCCGAACGCAGGTCAATCAGATCCAGTTGTTCGCTGTGCCTCAACCGAATGCCCGCCGATTCCAGCGGTCGGGCCATAATCCATTCCAGCTGGACTTCCAGATCACCGCCGAAATTAACCGGTCGGGCATGGTAAGCCAGATCAAATCGCCCTTCCGGCAGCAGTGAACGAGCGCCCTGCCACCAGATCACCCGCCGGGTTTGACCTTCCTCATCTTCGACAATGACCAGCAGATGTTCCTGAGTTTTTCCAATAGGCGTTGCTTCTAGCAGGTTCAGGTTTCGGCTGGCGAACACCAGCGGCGGATTGCCGGGGCCAAAAGGCGCTAATTTTTCAAGTTCCTCCACAAAGGGTAAACTCAAATCGCTGATTTTCAGCCAGGCGTCAATGGTCAGGGAGGGTTTTTGCTGGTTTTGTGCGCGTTGAATTTCTACATGAGCAGAAACCCGGCGGCGAAATTCCAAAAAGTTTTCGGCTTCCAATGCCATGCCGGCTGCCATGGGATGACCGCCATAACCGATCAACAGTTCTTTCGCGCTGGCGATTGCGGCAGTAATGTTAATCCCCTCCACCGAACGAGCCGAACCGCGCATCGGCTGACCGGGCGGTGAACTGAGCAGGATCACCGGACGCTGGAATAATTCCACCAGCCGACTGGCGACAATCCCATTGATACCCCCCGGCCATTCAGGATGATGAAGAACCAGAACAGCATAATCCAGTACGCGCGGGTCGTTTTCTACTTGATTGAGGGCAGACAGGAAAACCTGTTCGGTAAGGAAGCGGCGCTGACTGTTGTAACCTTCCAATTGGGTTGCAAAAACTGCCACGGCTTGAGCGTCATTTGAAAGTAAAAATTCCACCACCGGATTTGCATCCCCCAACCTGCCAATGGCGTTCAGGCGAGGCGCAAGACTAAAACCAATATGCTGCTCATTCAAGTGTGCGGGGTTAATTTCGGCATTCTGCATGAGCTGCAGGAGAGCGAGGCGGCGGGGGGTTCGCAGGCTTTCCAGACCGCGCTGAACCCAATAGCGCGTATCCCCTTGTAATATTGCCAGATCGGCAACGCAGCCCAAAGCAAGCAGATCGAGGTTTTCTTCAACGAGTTCCGGCCGGCCGAACCGTTCGCAGAGGGCCTGAGAAAATACAAAGGCCGCACCTGCTCCGGGCAGTCCACGCATGGGGTGATGTGAGGGGAGGCGCTGGGGGTTTATCACTGCATCGGCATTGGGAAGTTGATCCGGCAATGTGTGATGGTCGGTAATGACAAAAGGGATGTGGTGGTTTCGTAAAAATTCGGCGGCGGCATGAGCCGTAATGCCTGTGTCGCAGGTCAAAATAACCTGTACGCCGGCGGTAATCAGCCGCGCCAGTCCATCCAGATGAACTCCGTGCGATTCGCGCTCACGTACGGGCAGGTAATAATCAACGGCGGCACCCAGCTTTCTGAGCACGGAGACCAGCAGCGTGGTTGCGGTCTGTCCGTCCACATCAAAATCACCCCAGACGCCAATTTTTTTCCCGCTGCGGATAGCCTTTTCAATTTCTTCCACCCCCTTTTCCATGTCCGGCAGTTCCCATGGAGAGGACGGCCGGTAAAAACGATGATCAAGAAAGGCGCGCGCGGAGGCAAAATCTGTCATGCCTCGGCGAATGAGGGTGCGAGCCAGCAGCTGGTTCTCCCCTGCAAGCCGCTGGATTCCTTCCGGTATGGGAGATTGCCCGGCATCCAGCCAGATTCTTTCGGTACTGGTAAACAGGTGTTTCATTCAGTATTCAATTTCCCCAATTTGATCGAAGGAGATGTTTAACGATTCATCATCCACTTCTTCATCCAGATCTTCCTCGATAGTGCCAGCCGCGATGCCGCGGTTGCATAACGAACGATACACGCACAAAGCACAGCGCTGCTGCTGCGAAGTGAGTGGAAAATATGTCCGGGTACAGTGATCTATCTGATGAATTAATTCGAGGAGATATTCACCATCCTGTTCGGCTTGCTTTTGAGAGTATGGAAAGTGTTCCGGCGCAAGCGGGTCAGCGGTGAACCAGTAAATCATTTCGATTTGCTGGGGTGAATACGAAATATTTTTATCGAATGCCGATGAGCATTTCCAGAGGAGAAACGGATACAGGCGCGTTTGTATGCGGCGCGAAAGTACGGTGCGTGGCGGTTTACGCCTGCCGGTTTTCCAATCTACAATAATTAATTTTTCAGCGGGCCGGATGGCAATTAAATCAAATTTGGCAATCAGGCGAAAACCGCTCAGACTAGTCCGTAAGGTGTGTTCTACGACCCTGAAGGGAGGGAGCGGTTCGGGTAAAGTGGCGAGATAATCTTCCCACCAGCCCAATAAGGTTTGGTCGTACGCCTGAGCACCAATTTTCTGCACGGGCAGGCCAATTTGATGCTGTTGCACCATTTGATGAAAGGCCTCACCCCGTCGCAGGTGCTGCTCGTGTTCAAGGACGGGTTGGGATTGGATTGCCGGCCACGGCTGGCGGAGCAGGTAACGCAATTCAAAACGGCGCGGACATTCCACAAAGTCCTGTAAGTTATTCTGACTGAAGGCAAATTCAGGCGGAAGCGGCATGGCGGTACTCCTCCCAAAACTTTTGCAGGTGGACCAACGGCAGGGCGGCGGTGTTCCCGCTGCTTTCATTTTTCCCGCTGTTCCAGGTGATAATCAACGAACGGCGGGCGCGGGTGATACCCACATACAATAAACGTAAACGTTCGGCGCAGTAATCTATGCGGGCTTGGCGGGTGGCAATTCCTTCCTCAATGTAAAGACTGGTCAATTCACCCTGAGCAATGGCTTTCAATTTGCTAAGTGTTTCGGCTTCCAGGTTGAGCTGGTTGCGGACGAAATACTTTTCTGAATAATACTGGTCATATCCCTGTGCAGAGGGGAAGTCGTAATTGTTGACCGACATCAAATAAACGCGGTCCCATTCCAGCCCTTTGGCCTTGTGAATGGTGGCAACGACCACTTTGCCGGGGTGCTGGTCGGGGTCAAAGCCGGGTTCTGCATCGCTGAAGCCGAGAATTCGGCGTTCATTCCGGGCAATCAAACCCAGCTCTTCAGCAAGATGCGGCAGTTGCCATTCGGGGTGACGCTGGGAGGCGCGACCGAGGAGTAAAGCAAGGCTGTGCGCCAATGCCAGTTGGGTTGGTTCGCGAAATAAGTCCTGCGCAATGGTGAGTATCAGCTGGTCAATGGGCAATAAAACGGCTTGCTGCCAGCGGCGCATGAGCGTGGCAAAGTTTTCCAATAAATGAGTAACGGCCTCCAGTTGATCGCCCCTTTGCATCAGCGATTCCAGCCAGTTTGT
The DNA here is from genome assembly GCA_040754815.1 of Chloroflexota bacterium. Taxonomy (GTDB): domain Bacteria; phylum Chloroflexota; class Anaerolineae; order Anaerolineales; family Anaerolineaceae; genus Bellilinea. The sequence goes on along the minus strand of JBFMBX010000001.1, from coordinate 55,367 downwards.
ATCCGCCTGGGGATAGAGGAAATTTTCCGGCAGGTTGTTGTGCAGCACCAATTCCATAGCGCTCTGGATATGAAGAGGATGGGGGGGATTTTCCGGGTCGGCGAGGAGGGCAGCGGTGTCTTTGAACACTTCAGCCAATCGTTTGGTATCGGCAGGTTTATTAAGGCTGGTGAGAATTCTTTCCAAAACGGCGGCGGTTTGGCGGGTGGTCTGGCTGGATTGAAGCAATTCAATAACCGGCAGATTTGCGCTTTTGAGCGCACTCACAACCTTACTGCCCCGCTCGTTACGCGGCACCAGCACGGCTACGGTCTGATCGGGATGTTCGGGCAGCCAGCGCTTTAAGGAATCAACGACCTGTTGAATTTCCCGCTCCGGGGTATATTTTTTGCGGACCAGATAAATTTCTTCGGGTTGATCGGGAGGGTTGGGTTGGGGATCGCCGGGGGGAGTTGGGCGAATGTAAGGAAGGGTGAGGGCATTTCTCAGTTCTAAAACGGGGTGTTCTTGCGTGGTCCAGCGAATTAATTCATTGGCAAGCCGGATAATGCTGGCGGTTGAACGGCCCGATTCGGGTAAATCAAAAGCCTGAACGCGTTGATAGTTGAGAAAACGGCGCAGATATTCTGGGCTGGCAGTGGTGAAAGTTTCATAAATTGCCTGATTTGGATCACCCACCCGAACCCAATTACCATCTTCACCTGCCAGCAGGCGGAGAATCTCTTCCTGTAAGCGCGAACTGTCCTGCGCTTCATCTTCCAGAATGTAAGGGAAGCGAAAGCGCAGACGCTGCAGATAATCGTGGTCGGTTGTCAGAACGGTGAAGGCCAGTGAAATCAAATCATCAAAATCGATCAGACTTCGTAAACTCAATCCCCGCTGGTAACTTTCGTAGATGTCCAGCCCAAAATCAATCAAGGAGTGGGTGAAATGAGTTTTCTGAATGCGATCCCGTAGTTGCTGCGCGCTGAGCTGAAGGTCTTTCGCCTGCCGGATGAAGGCACGCCCCAGTTTAACCAGTAAATCTTCCCACTGTTTGGCAATCTTTGAATCTCTGCGTAAATCAATTGAAGGGTTGGTCCATTCGATGAGAAATTCAGGGTGAGAACGAATCCAGCCGGAAACCGCGGATTTCACAATTTCATCGCTATCGCGTTCATCGGCAATGTTGAAGCGATCAGAAAGACCGGCCAGATCGGGACGTTCGCGGATAATATCGTGTGCCAGGCCGTGCAAGGTGCGGACGCGGTAATTCATGTCGCGCATCAAGCCGAATTCTTCCACAAAACTTCCAATACGGCTGGCAAAGTTATCCACCGCCGAATTCACCAGCGTGACGATGAGGACTTCCTGATCTTCATTAACCCAGCCGTTGGAAATGATTTGAGCGGCCAGAAGAGAGAGGGTATAGGTTTTCCCGCTGCCCGGCACGGCGGAAATCCCCATCCATCCGCCGGTGTAATTGAGAATTTGATTTTGGGAGGGGCGGGGCTGGTGCTTAACCATGTGCAGACTCCACCTGATGTAAACGTCGCAAAATGCCCTGTATTGCCAGCAGTAATGCGCCGCGTTCTTCGGCGCCGCGTTCGTTCATGCGGGTTGTGCAAAGATAAATATGATCGGTGCAGCGAAAGGTCAAGCCGTAGATGATGCGGGACAGACTTTGCTGGTTGGTTTCATATTCTTCGACATCAGTCCACAGCCTGCCGGGCTGCCAGTGACGGCTGAGGACATAGGGATGGGTGATGGGTTGATACAAACGTTCCCACCAGCCGATGGAACCGCAATCCAGCCAGAATTGATAGCGAACCGCCTGATTATTCATAATGAAGGAATAAGCCGGTGAGATCAGAACCGCATTTTCGTCTTGCGAAGGGAGAAGATATTGGGCTGAAATCACTCCCTGACTGACCATTTTCAGATATTCCAATCCGGTTGAGAAATTACTTTGTTGTCTGCGGATCGGTTCGATCACCTGACGGAATTTTTGAATGGATTCAATCAGACGAGCAGTAACGGCTGCATCATCAAAGCGGTTGTGAAAGCCAAAACCGGGTTGAGAAAGCACTTCGCCAAATAAAAAGGCTAAGAACACATCCAGTTCTTCTTCAGTTTCTTGCATATAGTTGAGCAGCCAATCGCGCAAACGGGTATAACGCATCCCCAATGAATAAGAGATCCTTTCCCGTCCGATGACGCCGATTTCATCAAAGGGACGCATGGGAAAATCGGCCATTTTCGTGGAGTAGCCCATTTGCACCAGTAAATCGGCGCGGATCAAGTCCAGATCTTCAATACAATACACAAGCATGGCGCGGATTTCTTCCCGGCTGGGGCGCAGGTTCCAGTGGGGATGAGCAAGTTTGGCAAGGGTAATGAGAGAGCGGGCAGCCGGTTCATCATACAGGCTGCGCGATGGACGGTGCGAGCGAACAGGGATGCCGGATTCTTCCAGTCGATTCATCAGGGAGAAACGGAGTGAATCGGAAACGAATGGCGCGAGAACGGCAATATCCTTGGGAGCAACGCCGCTCTTTTGAACCAATTCTTTTATGACCGCACAAACCTGATCCACCATTTCAGGATAAAAACGAGCCGGAAGATGAGTGAAAGCGGTTTTGACCGCTGGTGTTACCTCTTCAACCGGCAGCCGGCGATGGAGTGACTTGATCAAATTTTGCTGGAAGGTCTTTATATGAGGTGGGCAGGTTATGCCGGGTGTAAATTCCACGATTTCATCACAGCCATCCATCAGCAATTCTGCCGATTGGGGATCCGCGCCCAGAAAGACGCGATGGCCGCCGTAAGTATCGAAAATCAGCAAGGCCGAGTCAAATACCGGCAGCCAATCTCGAATCAAATCGTGAGCTGCCGGTGCGTCCTCTTCCATGTTATCGTAAATCAAATGGCGATAACGGCTTTGTAAATAATGACGAACCAGAAAGGAACGCCACAGGTGGTTTATGAACAATTCAATTTGTATTGAAAAATCGAGCAAATTGTTTTGCAGGCAAAATTCACGGAATGCGTTGATACATTCTTGAGCCTGATCGAACAGAATCAGGTGCTGGGGTTGACCGTTCCACGCCTGCTTCAGCCGTTCGCCAATGGTGGTGTGGGCAAAGCCAATCAGAGCCGCTTTATTAAGATTGTCAATTAATTGGGAATAGAGCCGGTTTCGGTCAATGACCAGCTGCTCGAAATATCCTTTTTGGATGAAGGGCTCGACGACCTTTGCCATGTAATACTGGGCTGTTTCCAGGGTTAGAAACAATGGCGGAAGGTGAGGGTTACTGAAGCCGGCTTCCTCACTGATGGCTGGCCAGAATAATTGAATGGTACGCTGGCTCAAGCCGCCCAGCGTAACAACGGTAGGAATGCCGCCGGGCGGTAAATCGTGTTGGGAGATGAAATCGTAATAGGGTTTTGCAAGGGTTCGCTGAGGCAGCAGAATGAGAATCTGATCGGCAGGAACGCCGTTTTCTAGCAGGTGTTTCAATCTCGCAATTCCTGCCGTGGTTTTGCCGCTGCCCGGTTCCCCTTTGAGGAAAATTTTACGGCCTAAGGGTTTTTCTGCAACGACGTGTTGAAGGGCGGTAAGTTCCGGTAAATTCATCATGGCTGGGAGGAATCGTAAGGTAAACCCGCAATTGCGTATAGTAATGCGCGAGTCAGACGGGCATCATCCGCGGCGCGATGCGAATTGGGCATGGGGATGCGCAGGTGTTTTCCGGCTTCTTCTAAGCGGAAGTAACGATAAGCCCGCCTTTTGATATCCCATTCGCCGCGATAGGCGGCGTACAGCTGCATGATGTCAAAGGTTGACAGCTTTTCCTTCCACGGCAAGCGGTAGATTTCATAAGACTGACGCATCATGCGCAGGTCGAATTCTGCATTGTAAAAACCAATCTTGCGGTTCAGCAACAGCGTGCGAAGGGAAGCCCACACTATGGGAAAGGTGGGGGCTTTCTCGACCATCAGGTTGTCAATCCCGTGAATTGCCGTCAATTCAGGTGGGATTGGGCGGGAAGGTTTGACCAGCGATTCAAAGATGGTATTCCCGCGGTGGTCAATGACTGCTATCTCCACTATCTCGGCGGCGTTATCCAGCCCGGTTGTTTCGGTATCCATGAAAAGGGGATTTTCGCCGATCCACTGGCGGGCCTGTTGAATCACCTGCTGGCGGCGAGGATCAGGAAGGGCCATAGCGGTTTATTCCAGATTCCAATAAGCAAATTCTTCCGCATAAACGGTGAAATTCGGCGTATTGCGGGCAGCAATGACTATTCCATACGATCCCGGCTCGGTGAAGGTGCTATCGCTGACTTCGCCGATCTTGATGCCGTTGATGTAAAGGGTGTAGTTACTCCCCGCTGCGTAAACCCCAATGCGATTGGTCTGGTTAGAGCCGGTGCGGATGGCATTGTTAACATTATCGCCATCGGCGAGATTGACGTATTGACTTCCATCCCAGTAACCAAAAGCCCACTTGCCATCACAGGTTAATTGAAACCAATAGCCTTTGATAAAATCCGGAGAACGGAAAACCAGACCATAGGTATCCAGCCCGCTGCATTCGCCGGTACGGACGAGGACTTCCAGATAAGCATTTCCAACTTTTGTGCCGCCGGTTCGCCACCCCCTGTATCCGGTAGCGTAGCGGCTGGTCAGTACCAGTGCGCCGTTTTCAACCCGAATGAAAGTATAATCATCGTCGTAAGGTTTATCCTGCAATCCAAAGGAACGTCCACTATCCAGCGTATCCACAAAGGTGGGCTCACCGAGAATCTGCCGGGGGTCTTCACTGAGGGGTGTGGTGGTGGGCTGCGGCAATGGTGTGTTTGTAGCGGTGGCTTCCGGCTGGTGGGGTGGTGTGCTTTCAGCGGTTGGGGCAGGTGTGTCGGTGGGCAGCGGCAGGGCGGTCGGCTGGGTGGTCAGAATAGCAGAAACTTGCGTGGCGACAATATCCACGGTTGGGGTAAGGCTGGCGGGTGCCGGCAGGTTGCAGCCGCTCATTATCAGCAATAATACGATGATTGAGAGGAATTTCCACTTCGGCATGATTGGTCCTTTTAAGTCAAATGCGCTGTTTGTTCCTTTGATTATAATCTGAATTGTAATCTTCGATGAATATTCGAACGGAATTTCGATGAAAACGATTGCATTCTATAAACCATTCGGCGTGTTAACGGCCTTTCGGGATGCCGAAGGGCGACCAACACTTAAAGAGTATATTCCCTTTCCGGATGTTTACCCCGCCGGCAGATTGGACCTGGATAGCGAGGGTTTGCTTATTTTGAGTGATGATGGGAAATTAATTCATCTCTTAACCGATCCGCAGCACCGGATACCGAAAACTTATTTTGTTCAGGTTGAAGGCCGGATGTCGCCGGAAGCACTGGCTGAGTTGCAAAGAGGTGTGCTGATAAAAGGGAAGAAAACACGCCGGTGTGAGGCTCTGGTCATTCCCGAACCTCTTTTGCCGCCACGCGCGAAGCCGATAACCCCTCATGGAGAAACGACATGGATTCGATTGGTACTGAACGAGGGGCGAAAACGACAAATTCGCCACATGACGGCTGCAGTCGGTTTCCCTACTCTCCGGTTGGTGCGGGTGGCAATTGGTCCAATTTCACTGACGGGTTTGCAGCCGGGCGAATGGCGGGAGTTGAGTGATGAGGAAATCCGCCGTTTGTGGGAATATAACAAAAGTGGGCGGCGTGTATAATTACGAGTAGAAATTTCCCGGCGCCCGAATCAAATTAGATGAAAACCCAAATCATTCGTCTGGAATCACACGATGACTTCATCTCCATACGCGATAAAATATCGTGGAGTAAAGCGAGGCGTATTTTACTGGTACTGCCGCGCCGCCGCCCGCCACAGCTCCAACAACTTGATTTCATACTTCTTCAAAGGCAGGCACGCTCCCTTGGTGCTCAAATTGGGATTGTGACCCAGGACAGAGAAATCGCACGGGAAGCCGAGAATTTGGGAATCTCGATTTTTCCAACGGTTCCATCGGCCCAGCGAATGATCTGGAAACCGGTTGGACGAAAACGAAGACTGGTCAGGTTTAACAAAAGGCATCCCGTAAGGAAGGAAACTTTACAGAAATGGCTGGCCGAAACCCATCCGCCTCCGGAAAAGAATTGGGTTCGTTTTTCGTTCTTTAGCATCGGCTTGCTGGCTTTTCTCTCATTGATGATGTTTTTCTTTCCAATGGCTACAATCAGAATAAAACCGCATCAGGAAGAACAAAGGTTGCAAATGACCCTGCTGGCAAGCCCGCGGTTTACGGTCCTTTCTCCCTCCGGATTGTTGCCGGCCGAAAGGGTTGTGGCTGTTGTGGAAGGAAGCATATCTGAAAACGCCACGGGCGTGACCTTAATTGGTGAAAAGAAAGCCAGCGGACGGGTGCGTTTAATCAACCTGACCAGCGAGGAAGTGCCCGTCCCGCTGGGGACGATTATCCGAACAATTGAGCAGCCCTATATCCGATTTGAGACTACCCGGAATGTCACCCTGCCGGCCGGCAGCGGGCAAAGCCGTGAAGTCACGGTGCGGGCAGTGGAGGCGGGCAGTGCCGGCAATATCCCTGCTGAAAGGCTGGGCGTCATCGAAGGCAATCTTGGATTGAAAGTTGCTGCAGAAAACCCAGATGAGATTTTTGGGGGAAGTGATCGGCAGGGCAGAGTGGTGAGCGAAACGGATGCCGCACGGGTGTATGATACGCTCATCGTTTCACTTTCAGAAGATGCCTTACAGCAAATGGGCAGAAACCTCTCGAACGGTAAAACCCTGCTGCCGGAAACGCTGGTGATCAGCAGTATCAGGGAAAAGGTATATCAACCTCAAATTGGCGAGCTGGCCGATCGGTTTACGCTGACCTTAGAGGTCGAATTCCAGGCATGGGCTTGTGAAGATGCTGACCTGAAACGGGTACTGATGGATGCGATGAACGCCAGTTTACCGGAAGGAATGATGCCGCTGGATGAGACTTTCGAGATCAATGAGAGAATTCCCCTCCGCTTTGATAAAGATGAAGTAGCGGAGTTTCAGGTGGAAGCAAGCCGGATACTCAAAGAAATGGTTGAACCGGCACAAGTGACCAATGCAGTTCGGGGATTGCCGGTCGAAGCAGCTTCGGCCATTATCAGTCAACAATACCGGCTTGCCGATTCGCCGGAAATAGACCTTACACCCCAATGGTGGAATCGCCTGCCGTTTCTTACCTTTCGTATAGTTGTGGAGGAAGAATGAGCCGAGAACGCGGACGAGTGCTGGCCGTTGATCCGGGGGAAAAGCGGATTGGGCTGGCTATTTCGGACCCGACCGCAACCATTGCCAACCCGTTACAGGTGCTTGAGCATGTTTCCCGGCTGGTGGATGCGGCCAGCATTGCCCAAATTGCCCGCGAATGGAATGTGGTCGAAATCATTGTGGGGCAGGCGGTTGAACTGGATGGAACCGTTGGTGTGATGGGGCGGAAAGCCGAACGCCTGGCTGAGGCCATTCGTACACAATGTGATATTCCGGTGATTTTATGGGATGAAAGCGGCAGCACCCAAACCGCGCGAAGTGCCAGAAAGAAAATGGGTGTAAAACGAAGTCAGCGGCGCGGCCATATGGATGATCTGGCCGCCACGGTCATTTTACAATCCTATTTGAACAATCGGGATCGCTTTGTTCCTGTAGAGGAAGAGTGAAATGGCTAAAAAACAACGCCGCATTTCATTTGGGTGTTTTCTGATCTTGTTTTTTTTATGTGTGGGTTCGGTTGGTTTGGGTTGGGTAATTGTTCAAATTCCTCGATGGGCTGAGGCCCGCTATGGTTTTGCCAGCAGCCGCTTGTCTGAGGTTGACCGATACTGGTATTCTGTGAAACTGCTCATCCATCATAACGATTTGTCTCTTCCCCTCAATCCTCAAACATCGCCCCGCAAATTCATCATTCAGAGCGGGGAAACTGCCGAACAGGTTGCCATTCGTCTGCAACAGGAGGGATTCATCCGTAATTACGAGGCATTTCGTGATTACATGGTTTATTCCGGCTTGGATACTCAAATTCAGGCCGGTGAGTATGAAATCAACCCTGCCTGGAGTGCCATTGAAATCGGGCACCATTTATTGGATGCAACACCAGAAGAAATTACTTTTGTCATTCTGGCCGGCTGGCGGCTGGAAGAAATAGCGGCTGCTCTGCCGACTTCTGGACTGCAAATAACCCCCGAAGAATTTTTGCAATTTGTTTACAATCCACCAGCCGGCTGGCATCCGGCGGGGGAGGAGAGTGCTTCGCTAAGTCTGGAAGGTTATCTCTTCCCGGGCGAATACCGTTTCAGGCGGGATGCCGGCATTCGTGAGGTAGTGAACTCTTTTCTGGAACGGTTCAATGAGGAAGTCAATGCCGGCTTACGGGAAGCCTTTGCGCGGCAGGGGTTGACTTTGCATGAAGCCGTTACACTGGCATCCATCGTCCACCGCGAAGGGGTTATAGAGGAAGAACGCCCGATGATCGCCTCGGTGTTTTTCAATCGTTTACGGGGAGGGGTGAAACTGGATGCCGACCCTACCGTTCAGTATGCCCTCGGGTTTAATGCAAAACAAAATACATGGTGGACAAACCCGCTCAGCCGCGACGATTTATTGATTGATTCACCGTATAATACTTATATATATGCCGGTTTGCCGCCCGGCCCAATCTGCAACCCCTCATTGAGCGCATTAGAAGCGGTGGCTTTTCCGGCAGAATCGCCTTACTTTTACTTTCGGGCCAGATGTGATGGTTCGGGCCGACATTCTTTTGCCAAAACTTTTGAAGAACACCTGCAAAATGCATGTCCATAGGTAACAGGGAAGGAGAAAATCATGGAAGTACTGGGAATCGACATTGGCGGATCGGGTATCAAAGGAGCGGTGGTTGACCCTGTTACGGGTTCACTGCTGACAGAACGAAAGCGGTTACCAACGCCGGATGGCGCCAAACCGGAAGAAGTTGCCGAAACATGCGCCGAATTGGTGCGTGAGTTCGGTTATGAGGGGGTGATTGGCTGTGGCTTTCCGGCACCGATTTTACAGGGAACCGCCATGATGGCTGCTAATGTTCATCCAACATGGGTGGGTATGAATGTCAACGACCTTATGACCCGAGTCACCGGCTGCCGAACCTTTACCCTGAACGATGCGGATGCCGCCGGTATTGCAGAAATGAAGTTTGGAGCGGGCAAGGACGTGCAGGGGGTTGTGCTGGTCATCACACTCGGTACGGGGATTGGGACAGCCATTTTCACGGATGGTGTGCTGGTGCCCAACGCGGAATTTGGTCATCTCAAAATTCGCGGGAAGGATGCGGAATGGCGGGCATCCGATGCCGCCCGGCAGAAAAAAGACCTCTCATGGAAGAAATACGCCAAACGTTTGCAGGAATACCTGAGCGAGATGGAAAAACTTTTCTGGCCGGATTTGATCATCATCGGCGGCGGTTTGAGCAAGAATGCGGATAAATTCCTCCCTCTGCTTTCACTGCGGGCAAAAATAACACCGGCACTGTTCCTGAACAATGCCGGTATTGTGGGAGCGGCGGTTTACGCCAGTCAAAAAATTTCAACCTTATCCGCCGCCACCCCCTCCGCCAAATAATCCGCCTTCGGTAAGTTTGCGCATATCGCTGAAGACGGCGCGGATATCCGCTTCTGTGAGAGGCTGACCGGTATCCTTGTGCTTCAGGGCACCTTCGCGCACTTTTTCGAGAGCGACTTCCTGAACGGTTAAATCCCGGCTGAGGGCCTCTTTGACCAGCGCAGCACCGGCCAAATAACCGATGATGGGATTAAGGGCGGTAACCACAATGGTGTTGCGGGCCAGCCAGCCTTCCGCTTTGGCGCGATTGGCTTTGATGCCCACCACACACTTATCCGTGAAAGCACTGACCGCGCCGATCATCACGTGCATCATCTCAAAAAGATCATGGGCGATGATGGGCATCATCACATTGAGTTCCAGTTGACCCGCCTGAGAAGCCAGCGCAACGGCTGTATCCAGTCCAATGATATGGTACATGGCCATGTTGAGCATTTCCGCCAGCACAGGATTGACCTTGCCGGGCATAATCGAAGAGCCGGGCTGCACCGCCGGCAGGCGAATTTCATCCAGTCCGGTAGCCGGGCCGGAGGAAAGCAACCGTAAATCATTGGCAATTCTCGTCAGGGTTAGAGCCAGCGTGCGCAGGGAGGCCGAAAAGTCGGCCATATCCGCCATGGATTGCATGGATTCAAAAAGATTATCGGAGGTATAAAGTTTCAGGCCGGAGACACGAGAAAGGACCTCTACCATGCGCCGGTGGTATTCCGGATGTGCGTTCAGGCCGGTGCCGGTTGCCGTGCCGCCAATCCCCAAACGGCGCAATCCTTCAGCCGCTCGTTCGATGCGTTCAAGGTCGCGTTCAACCGCGCGGGCGTAGGCGCCGAATTCCTGTCCCAGACGAACCGGTACGGCATCTTGCAGGTGAGTACGGCCCGATTTGACGATATCATCAAACTCCACTGCTTTGCTTTGAAGTGCCTCAACCAGTTTTCGAACGGTTGTGATCAGTTCATCCAGTCGCCATAGGCAGCCCAATCGGATAGCAGTGGGGATGGTATCGTTGGTGGATTGGGACATGTTGACATGGTCGTTGGGATGTACCAGATATTCACCGATCTTGCCGCCCAAAATTTGTGTTGCCCGATTGGCGATCACTTCGTTTGTATTCATATTGTGACTGGTGCCGGCACCTGCCTGAAATGGATCCACCACAAATTGATCGTTCCATTGCCCGGCCATAATCTCTTCACCAGCCTGAATGATTGCCTTTGCCCGCGCTTCATCCAGCAGTCCAACAGCATGGTTGACCTCGGCGGCAGCGCGTTTGATGAGAGCCATCGACCAGATAAATGCACGGTAAGGCCGCATTCCGGACACAGGAAAATTCAAAACCGCGCGCTGGGTTTGAGCACCGTAAAGTGCGTTGGCGGAAACCATGACCTCGCCGAGCGAATCTTTCTCTATGCGTATGCCTGCATCGGACATTGAGTTTCTTTACCTCCTTTGGCTGATTTTGGTCATAAAAAACAGGGTTGTGTAGTCGGTGGAAGGGAGAGTCATCTTTATGAATGGTGAAGTTTAATCACCACTTTGAAAATTCAACTTCCACCGATAACAACCCTGCAAAGGTAACTGGCTGATGATTAACCAGCAGCGCTGTAACCCGGTCCTTCTTTGAAAAATTCGTAATTTTTAGGGATATCAGGCGTCAGGTCCACCACCTCGCCGGCCTTAAGTGTGCGGGTGGCTTCGAGGTGAACCGGCTCACCATCGTGGTTGACCCCGTCATATACTTCGGTAAAGCCGGGTGTGCCCACCGGCATGGATTGACGCTCACCGCCACGCGCTACATAAGCCGAAGGAACTTCGTCTTCGGGGAAAATTGCTGAAAATGGGCATTCCGGCACGCAGGCGCCGCAATCAATGCAGGTGTCCGGGTCAATGTAGTACCATGGATATTTATCCTCCGGTTTGCCGGGGACAATGCATTCCACAGGACATACTGTGGCGCAGCCGCCATCACGCAGACATAGACTTGTAATAATGTGGGTCATTGATACCTCCGTTTGGTTTTATACAGTACCTTGCAGATTCAAAAAACGACAGAGGAAATTTGGCAAGAGGTTTGAAAAAAAGGAAGTAAGTTTGTTGATTATCCTTTGGAGAAAGACAGGATTATTCGTGACACCTCCCCGAAAATCTTTAATTTTCTGACCGGATTAGTATGATTGGGATAAAGTTATTCTAGCCACCGCTTGAGGGTTTGTCAAGCATTCCTCAGGATATAATAGGGTGATTATGATCTCACCAGAGAAATCATCCCGTTTTGCACCGCTGATTTTGATGGTTGGTATTCTGGCTGTTTCAACGGCTGCAATTTTCATTCGTAACGCTCAACAAGAAGCACCGTCACTGGTTATCGCAGCCTATCGGCTGGGATTAGCCAGCCTGATCCTTTTACCTTTCTCGATGAATCGCGCTCATCAAGATTTTAAGCACCTGACTCCTCTGGAGAGAGGTCACATTTTTCTGGCGGGTATTTTTCTGGCAATCCATTTTGCAGTGTGGATTTTTTCACTGGAACTGACCAGTGTTGCCAGCTCGGTTGTTCTGGTAACCACCACACCCCTGTGGGTGGCTATATTTTCACCCCTCTTCCTCAAAGAACGAATGAAAAAAGAGGTCTGGTGGGGATTGGGACTTGCCATCGTTGGAGGGGTGATTGTTGCAGCCAGTGAGATGTGCCATTGGGAAGGTGAAGGTTTGTCCTGTGTTGAGTTGCGCTCCTTTTTCATGGGCAAGTCGCTCATGGGCAATCTTTTGGCGCTGGTTGGAGCGTGGATGGCGGCGGGTTACCTGCTGGTGGGTCGAAAAGTGCGGCCTCGGGTTTCACTGAGTTCGTACACCTTTCTTGTTTATTCCTCGGCAGCCGTCATTTTAGTGATGTTGGCGGTTCTGTCTGGCTATTCCCTCTCGGGTTACTCGGTACCGGTGATGGGGTGGTTTCTTTTACTGGCAGTTGTTCCCCAATTGATTGGTCATTCTTCTTTCAATTGGGCTTTGCGGTATTTACCGGCCACTTTTGTTTCTCTGGCGCTGTTGGGTGAGCCGGTAGGGGCAACCTTGCTGGCAATGCTGTTTCTCAAGGAAATGCCTCTGTTAAATGAAGTGATTGGCGGGGGAATGATTTTAGGTGGCATTTACCTGGCTTCCCGCGCCAATCGTGAATAATGCATTGTTGATTTCTTTATAAGGGATAATCCGCCGGAATTTCCGGTTGTGAGGTGCGTTCGATATCTGTCCGCGCGTAGAGGTAATTCACTTCTTTTAGGCGTTTGATGATGGTTGGATTCAAAGCATCCGGATGTAATCTCCAGCACCAGTTTCCGCTTGCCCGGCCGGGTAAGTTCATGCGGGCTTCATTGCCAAGACTTAACACGTCCTGCATGGGAGCGAGGGCAAACACAGCAACGGATGACCATACTGCCCGAATCATGTCCCAGGAAATATCTTCCCCGGAACGGGCAAGGTAGCGGCGGATGAAATCACGCTCTTTTTCCGGCGCGCTGAGATACCAGCCCAGCGCTGTATCGTTATCATGAGTGCCGGTGTAAGCCACACAGTTGGGTTCGTAATTGTGGGGAAGGAAGGGATCGAGGGGGTCGGTAGTAAAGGCGAATTGAAAGACTTTCATACCGGGCAGACCGAACGAATCGCGTAATTCAACGACATCCGGGGTGATGACGCCCAGATCTTCGGCGATGATCGGCAGATCACCCAGTGCCTGACGAATAGCATTGAATAAATCGGCACCGGGGCCTTTGACCCAGCGGCCAATTTCAGCGGTCGGTAAACCATAAGGCACTTCCCAGTAACCTGCAAAACCACGAAAATGATCCAGTCTGACAATATCCACCAACCGCAGGGTAGCCTGCATCCGATGAATCCACCAGCGGAAGTTTTGTTGGCGGTGTGCCTCCCATTTATATAAGGGATTTCCCCACAACTGGCCGGTAGGGGAGAAGTAATCGGGGGGAACACCGGCTACGACAGTTGGTTTGCCTTCTTCGTCCAGATAAAATAGATCGGGATTGGACCATGCATCGGCGCTATCGTATGCGACAAAAATGGGAATATCGCCGATGATTTGAATTCCTTTTTGATTGGCGTACTTTTTGAGGTCGAGCCACTGCCGGAAGAATAAAAACTGCCTGAAAGCATGTCGTTGAATGCGGTCGGCTTCGGATTTCATGAATTGTTCGATGGCAGCAGGCTGACGCTGGCGCAACTCTTGCGGCCAGTTATCCCACGATACTCCGCCGTTGGCTTCTTTGATGGCCATGAACAGAGCAAAATCATTCAACCATTCTGCTTCGCTTTCAAGGAAATGATGATACTCCTCTTGCAATTTTGAATCGGTGTTCCGTTTGAAGTGTTCGTAAGCACGATCAAGGACTTTTAATTTCCAATTGATGGCTTCCCCGTAATCAATACGGATGGGATTGAATTCCGGGCGGTCGGTCAGGTCTCCCCGCCTGAGCAGGCCGTCTTCCAGCAGTAAAGCCGGGCTGACGAGGTAAGGATTGCCGGCAAAAGCCGAAAAACATTGATACGGCGAATCGCCATAACCGGTTGGACCAAGTGGAAGCACCTGCCATAGCTTGCAACCCGTTTCGGCGAGAAAATTGACCCAGCGATAGGCTTCTGGACCGAGATCACCGATGCCGTCTGGACCGGGTAAACTGGTTGGGTGAAGGATGATTCCCGCGGCGCGTTTAAATTTCATTGGGTAATCTCCGTGTTTGAATGTATTCACCCGGTTTTACTTCTTTTCCGGGATAGTCTGATGATACCACATCCGTTCCTACCGTACCACCAGCATGGATGATCATCCCGTCGGGGACAATGCTGTTTCTGCCAATCATCGCGATTTCTAAATTCGCGTCCGAATTTGCTCCAATCTGACAGCTTTTACCAACTCTGATTCGTTTATCCAGAATGGAACGAAGAATTACGCTGTTTTCTTCGATGGTAGTATCTGTCAGGATGATCGAATCTTCGATGCGGCATCCTGATCGAATGGTAACGCCGGGAGAAAGTACGGAACGGATGACACTGGCCCCTTCTTCGATGAGGCAACCGTGACAGATGAGACTATCCTCAACCGTAGAACCTTTTTGCATCATTGCGGGCGGCCTTTCTTCGGTGCGGGTATGGATGACCCAATCCGGTTGATAAAGGTTAAAAGCGGGCGGACGACACAATAAATCCATGTGGGCCTGCCAGTAAGACTGAATCGTACCTACATCCATCCAGTAGCCCTGATAACGATAGGCAAACACCCGCCGCCCTGATTCCACCAAGCGGGGGAGGATATTCTTGCCGAAATCGTGCTGAGAGTCTTGCATCAGGTGGTCTTCCCACAGGGCTTCGTTCAGCGTATCCAGATTGAATAAATAAATCCCCATGTTTGCCAGTGTGGAGGGGGGATGCTCCGGCTTTTCAACAAATGAGGTAATGCGGTTGTTCTCATCTATGCCAACAATACCAAACCGGGAGGCTTCTTCCAATGGGACGTCAATGACCGCGACGGTCACTTCGGCCTGATTTTGCTGGTGAAATTGAATCATGGGGTTGTAATCCATGGTGTAAATGTGATCACCGGAGAGGATTAAAATGGCATCTACATTGCCGCGTTTAATGAAAGTGAAATTTTGCTGAACAGCATCTGCCGTACCCACGAACCAGCTCGAACCTCGAGCGCGATAGGGGGTGAGGATGCGTACCCCGCCGGTAAAGTCGCGGTTGAGATCCCAAGGGCCGCCGGCGCCGATATGTTCGATGAGTGAGTGGGGACGATACTGGGCGATGAGCATCACATCAAACAGGTGGGAATTGACACAATTTGAGAGCGGGAAATCAATGATGCGGTATTTCCCGGCAAAGGGAACGGCCGGTTTGGTACGTTTGGCAGTCAGAACGCTGAGACGGGTTCCTTCTCCGCCGGCGAGGATTAAACTTCGGATTTTCATCTGCTCTGCTCCGTAAGTTCAAGGTAGATTTTGGCGTACTGGAGGGCTGATTTTTCCCATGAAAAATCCTGGCGCATGCCGTTCAATTGAATGATGCGCCAGATTTCGCTATCAGAATAAACTCTCAACGCTCGATTAAGAGATTCAATAAATGCCTCGGGTGAAGTCTGCTCAAAGAGGAAACCGGTTGAGCGGGAAGGGTTAACATCGTCCCGGATGGTGTCTTTCAAGCCGCCCGTCGCTCGCGCCAGCGGTACACAACCGTAGCGCATTGCAATCATTTGCGCCAGCCCACAGGGTTCGTAGCGAGAGGGCATCAATAAAATATCACCGGAGGCGTACATTCGGCGGGCAAAGCCGGCATCAAAACGAATAATCGCCCGCACCCGATCAGGAAATTCGGCTTCCAGACTTCGGCAGTCACTTTCCAGCAGAGGATCACCCGTGCCGAGTAAGACGAGTTGCCAGCGTTGCTCTGCCATTTGCCGCAGACCTGCAATGGCAATATCAATGCCTTTTTGCTGGTCGAGCCGGCTGATGACGATCAGAAGCGGTGTGCTGGCTTCAACGGGCAGGTTCAAATCCTCCTGCAGTGTTTTCTTATTGATGGTGCGGCGGTCTATGGTTTCCGGTGAATAGCGTTCGATGAGCGCCGGGTCCGTTTGCGGATTCCAGGCTTCCTGATCCAACCCGTTCAGAATTCCCAAAATTGAGGACTGACGGGTTTTGAGAAAATCCTGCAATCCGCAGCCGAATTCCGGGGTGAGAATTTCTTTGGCGTAGCCGGGTGAGACTGCAACAATACGATCTGCCGCTAACAGACCCAGCGGCAACGGGAACAGGGTTGCCCATTTGGGCAGGCGTTTATCTTTGGCGCGTGGGATTCCGTATTTTATCAGGGCTTCTTCGGCATCTTTGCCCATAAAAGGGAGATTGTGAATGGTTAGAATTTTCCGGATGTTTTGCCATTCGGGCTGATTTTTTTGACGAATGCTCAGGGCATACAGACTGGTAGCAGTGTGCCAGTCGTTAGCGTGGATAATATCCGGCTGCCAGTCCATGTGTTTGATCATTTCCAGCACGGCCAGCGAGAAGAAAACATACTTTTCTCCATCGAGGGCGGCATCGCTGCTATAAACGGGCATATCGGGCAAAATGGGCGGGCCGTCGATCAGATAAACCGGCAATCCATTGACATCGGTCAGGAACGCCTTAGCGGGTAAATCCTCACCGGGATGATCCACCAGAAAGGAAGCGACAAAATGGGGTTCACGCACTTTGAGTTTGATTTCTTCGTGAAAGGGCAAAACCAGTCGGACATCCAGTTGAGGGCCTTCCCAAAGTGGTGATTGTAATTGCCGTAAAGCGGGAGGAAGTGAACCGGCAACATCTCCCAGGCCACCGACTTTAACCAGCGGAGCTGCTTCGGAGGCAAGAAACATCACCTTGAGGGTTTTCTTCTGGTTCGATTTTTTCATATTTTTCACCCCTCCTCAGGCGTGAAGGAAATCTATGCTGTGACCAGTTCGATATAATCCTGTGAAATGGTTTGTTGAGGTGATGCGCCTAATTTTTCCAAAATTTCAACTACCAGCTGCGATTTCAATTCGGCGTCTTTGCGACTCCATGTGCGGCTTTTTATTTCGAGAAAATGCCCTAAATCAGGTTTCTGGACGGTATCCAGGTTGATGAAAAATTCGGTATCTTTGTATCGAACCAGATAGCGCAGGCGTTCTTTTTCAATTTCCGTTTCACTGACGGGTTTGAAGTATTCGCGGTAAAAGCGTAAACTTTGGGTTGCGGTTGCCAGATAACGGCTGCGCGAGAGGAGCACTTTTTGCGGGAAGGAATGTTCACGGCTGGGGCCGATCAGGGTCAGACGTGTGCGCACGCGGCTGACTTCGCCGGTGGGGGTGATGAAGTGGTCTTCCCGGTAACGCAAACGTGATTCCTCCGGCGGCGGGAAGTTGAAATAAACATCGTATTCGCGGTAGTGGCGGGTGCGCACAATTTCAAAGGATGGATCGGTAAGCCGATCCTGAATGGGAGCGATCTGTTCTACCGGAACTTTAACCTGTACCTCAAAACTTTCTTCTTCTTCTGTGGCTTCGCCAAGTGCCAGTAATTTAGAAAGAAGCGATTTTTCCCGCTGGATGAGGAAAAGGTCAATACGGCGGGCGTAATCTTCCGCCTCGCGAAGCATGGTGGCTTCATCCAGGGTAAGCAGTTTGCGGTCACGCATAAGCCATTGACCATTGACCATTACATCGCTGACATCCATGGCTTTGGCAGCATAGATGATTTGGGAATAGATGCTCTGAGGGTCGCGTTGAAAACGGGGTGAATTGTGCAAGGCAGTCAGATCCAGCAGAATCAGGTCGGCCCGTTTGCCGCTTTCTATCGAACCGGTCAGATGGTCAATATGGAGGGCTTTTGCACCGTTGCAGGTAGCCATGGCAAGTGTAACCAGGGCCGGCAGAGCGGTAGGGTCACCGCTGGAGCCTTTGGCAAGGAATGAAGCCAGCCGCATTTCTTCAAACATATCCAGATCATTGTTGGACGCCGGTCCATCCGTGCCGATGCCTACGTTCAATCCTAGATCCAGCATTTTCTTGACCGGTGCAATGCCCGAAGCCAGTTTGAGGTTAGAGGAGGGATTATGAGCAATACCGGTGTTGTAATGCTGAAAGGTGCGCATTTCACCTTCGTCAATATGAACGCAATGGGCTGCGATCACTTTGGCATCCAGTAAACCGAGTTTTTTGACATATGGTATTACCGGCATGCCTTCCTCGCGGCGCATGTTTTCAACTTCCTGTGCTGTTTCGGCAAGGTGGATGTGAAGCGGCACATCCATTTCTATTGCCAGTTCCGCGCAGGCTCGCAAAATCTCATCGGTGCAGGTATAGGGGGCGTGGGGCGCTACGGCCGGAATGATGAGAGAATGATTTTTCCATCGCTGAATGTAATCACGGGCATAGGCCAGAGCTTCTTCATAAGATTGGGCATCTGGGGTGGGGAATTTCAGGATAGATTGTCCGCAAATTGCCCGCATTCCGGCTTCGGCAGTGGCTCTGGCAATATCTTCTTCAAAGTAATACATATCGGCGAAGGTGGTTACACCCCCGCGAATCATTTCGGCACAGGCCAACCCTGTGCCAAGACGGACAAAATCGGGGGACACAAATTCTCGCTCAACCGGCATCATATAGCCTAGCAGCCACACATCCAGCCGCAGATCATCGGCCAGACCACGCAGCAGGGTCATGGGAACGTGGGTATGGGCATTGATGAGTCCCGGCATGAGGATTTTGCCGCGACAATCGAAGATGTTTTGGGCTGAATGTTGTTGTAAAATTTCGCTTTCTAACCCAACGGCTAAAATTTGATCATCCTGAATAACCACAGCACCGGGTTCAAACAGGTTGAATTGTTTGTCCATCGTGACTACGATGGCGTTTCTGAGAATCGATTTTTCGGATTTTGTCATAGATGGTTTTCTCCCGTGAGGTTTGAAGGCAGGCGTCTCCGTAAATATTCGAGTGTTGTCCGAAAGGCCCACATACCGGCCAGATCGGACGGTCCGCCATAAAAGCGTTCGATTTCATCCACACATTCCGGAGTTTGAAGGGTGACTTTGAGTTGCTGCTGATTTTCACCTCGCAACAGCGTGGCGATGAGCAGAATGTGACAGGTGGTGTTTGCGGCGTTTTGGCGGGTGATTTGAAGCAGTTCGTCATGATCTACATTGTAGAAATGGAGAAGATCCTCCGGCTCACCGACCACTGATTCGGCTCGTTTTCTGGTTTCCTCCGGAAAGCCGGAGAGAGCAATCAGAATTTTCCATCCCAGCCGGTCAATTCTTTTTTTAACAACCTGTTCTAATGTTTGTTGATTGACCCCAAAGATGGCGAACCCCATCCGCTGATAAATTTCTGCCACCGTTTGTTGAATCATTTGATCGGCTTCTTCTACTGAAGGTGCTTTTGCAGTGATGCGAATATCCACCTGCCCGGGATGAGCCAGCAATCCAACAGTCGGATTGGCTTGTTTTTCAAGGTCGTTCAACCATTCGTCCACCTGAGATTCCCCGACACCAGCGGCGTGCAACACATAAGCGCGGATCACTCCCCGCAAGTTGTATCGCTCGCACAGCAGTGGAACAACGGATTGAGATAGAATGGTTTGCATTTCGCTGGGTACTCCCGGCAGGCAGATGATGATTTGATTATCAAGCGAGTAATAGAATGCGGGAGCAGTGCCTACGGGATTGGGAATGGCAATTGCGCCTTCTGGTAATAATGCCTGCCGGCGATTATTTTCGGTTGGCTGGCGCCCATAGCGCCGAAAACGCTCTTGAATCTGTTCCCAAAGGTCATTCCTGAAGGTTAATTTGCTCTGGGTGGCAAGTGCAACGGCTTCGCGGGTTGGATCATCTACCGTTGGACCGAGACCACCCGTGGTAATGATAATTTGAGCGCGAGAAAGAGATTCGCGGATTGCTTCGGCGATCCGATTGGCATTATCCCCAACGATCATGGTGCGAAAGATATCTACCCCATAATCACGCAGGGTTCGGGCAATATGAGCAGTGTTGGTATCTATGGATTCACCCAACAGTAATTCGGTTCCAATGGCAATGATTTCGGCAGCAGGCATAGGCAGATTATTGTAAAATTGGGGAGTGAATTTACCTTTCTCAAAGTTTAGCACAAATCTGCATGATGGCAAAATTATGTCAGGGCTGGTAAAATCCTGTACTCCGGTTGAAAGAGTAATTGATTGAGGTTTGCCTTGAAAAAGTACCCTCAACGATTTGGTGCCTGGGGCGAATCTGTGGCGGAGGAAAAAATCCTTGCTGCAGGCTTCGAATTGGTGGGTAAAAATGTGCGTACCCCTTATGGTGAAATTGACCTGATTGCCAGAAGCGGTGAAACAATGATTTTCTTCGAGGTTAAAACTCGCAGCACGGATGAATTCGGAAGCCCTGAAGAGGCTTTGAATTTCAAAAAACAAGAGCACCTCCTCCATGCGGTGATGTATTATCTGCAAGAAGTTGACTTTCAGGGAGAGTGGCGGGTTGATTTGATTGCCGTCCGGGGAAAATTAGGACAACAGCAGCCGGAAGTGGAGTGGTTTGAAAATGTCATCGGCTGATGCTACTCCCCGGCTGGTGGTGATCGTGGGTCCCACCGCGGTTGGAAAGACCGAAACGGCCCTCCGGCTGGCCGAACAATTTGAGGGAGAAATTGTTTCGGCCGATTCGCGCCTGTTCTATCGAGGTATGGATATTGGCACTGCCAAACCAACGCTGGAAGAACGTCAACGCGTGCCCCACCATCTGATTGATGTGGCAGAACCGGATGAGGTTTGGAGTTTAGGTGTTTTCAAAACTGCTGCCAAACAGGTAATTGCGGAGATTCACGCACGGAAAAGGCTGCCATTTCTGGTAGGTGGAACAGGGCAGTATATAACGGCACTGATTGAAGATTGGACTGTTCCGCCGCAGCAACCGGATACTCGACTGAGGGAAGTGTTGGAACGCTGGGCAAGACAAATTGGGAAGGAAAGTTTTCATCAAAAACTGGCGATCATAGACCCGCCCGCAGCAGAAAAAATTGACCCCCGTAATGTACGGCGCACCGTCCGGGCGATGGAGGTGATTTTCAAAACAGGCATACGCTTTTCGGAACAGCGCGGTAAGGGAAAATCACCTTATCAGGTTTTGAAAATTGGTTTACGCCGCCCGAGGGTTGAGTTATATGAACGGATTGACCGGCGCATCGATCAGATGCTGGCCGCTGGTCTGGTGGATGAGGTTCAACGATTGTTGGAAAAAGGATTTGACCCCCATGCGCCGGCATTTTCAGCGATTGGATATCGTGAAATTATGCTGTTTTTGCAAGGCAAAATCAGCCTTGAAGAGGCCGTCCAATTAATGAGAAAAAACACCCGTCAGTTTGTGCGCCGCCAGGCAAACTGGTTCAAAGAGAGCGATCCGCAAATTCACTGGTTTGACATGAATGAAAACACCACCCGCGAAATTTCCGGTTTAATTCGCGGGTGGTTGAACGATTGTTGAAGAATATTAATTATTCGATGCCATCGCCGGCACACCGCTGCGCTTGGGTACCGGAGGCGGGAATATTCTTTCGAATTCTTCGCGCGAGATGGTCTCGACTTCCAGCAAACGCTGGGCAACGGCATCCAGTTTATCGCGGTATTCAATGAGGATCTGGCGGGCCTGTTGATAGGCTTCATTGACAAGCCGACGAACTTCGGCATCAATCTGCTCGGCGACGGCTTCGGAGTAATCTCTTTGTTCTGAAATTTCTCGCCCCAGGAAGATCAGTTCCTCTTTCTGCCCATAGACCATGGGCCCCATTTCGCGGCTCATTCCAAGACGGGTGACCATGGTGCGGGCAATTTGTGTTACCCGCTCGATATCGTTGCCGGCTCCGGAAGTGATATCGTCAAAGACGATCTCTTCAGCTGCCCGCCCCCCCAGTAAGCCGACCATTTGAGCGATCAGTTTCTTGCGTGGCATAATGGTGCGGTCTTCTGTGGGCAATGCAATGGTGTAACCGCCGGCCATTCCGCGCGCAATAATGGTGACTTTTTGAACGGGGTCATGATCCGGCAGGGCATTCATCACTACGGCGTGGCCGGCTTCGTGATAAGCAATGATGCGTTTTTCGTCATCGCTGATCAGACGACTCTTGCGTTCTGGACCGGCAATGACTCTTTCAATAGCTTCCTCGAACTCAGCCTGCGAGATGCTTTTCTTGTTCCGGCGCGCAGCAAGGATGGCCGCTTCATTGACCAAATTTTCTAGGTCCGCGCCGACAAAACCGGGGGTGGCGCGGGCTAACAAACTGAGGTCAACATCCGGTTCGAGCGGCTTGCCTTTGACATGGACTTTGAGGATTGCTTCGCGCCCGCGCACATCCGGGCGGTCCAGCACAACGCGGCGGTCAAAACGGCCGGGGCGCAGCAAGGCGGGGTCGAGAATATCAGGCCGGTTTGTGGCTGCCATAATGATGATGTTGGTGTCGGTATCGAAACCATCCATTTCCACCAGCATCTGATTGAGCGTTTGTTCACGCTCGTCGTGGCTGCCACCCAAACCTGCGCCGCGCTGGCGTCCGACGGCATCAATTTCATCCACAAACACAATGCAGGGCGAGTGCCGTTTTGCCTGATCAAACAGGTCGCGCACACGGCTGGCACCTACACCCACAAACATTTCCACAAATTCCGAGCCGGAGATGGAAAAGAAAGGTACACCTGCTTCTCCAGAAACGGCTTTTGCCAGCAGCGTCTTACCGGTACCGGGAGGGCCTACCAGCAGCACCCCTTTAGGTATGCGGGCACCCAATTGAATGAATTTTTGCGGTTCGCGCAGGAATTCCACCACTTCTTTGAGCTCTTCTTTGGCTTCATCCACCCCGGCCACATCCGCAAATGTGACGGTGGGATGATCGCCGGTGAACATCCGGGCGCGTGATTTGCCGAAAGACATGGCGGCGTTGTTGCTCCCCTGCGCCTGACGGAAAATGAAGAAGAAGGCGCCGATCAGAATCAGGAAGGGCAGGATGTAGCCCAAAGCGGTTAAGACGCCAACCCACGCGCTTGGTGGTTTGATAACGATTTTGATCCGTTCCGGGTGCAGTTGTTCCTGAGTAACACCCAGATTGATCAGTTGTTCGACCAGTGTTGCGGTTGGTTCTTTGGTAGAGATTGCCTCGCTCAGGTCTTTGTAGGTGATTTTTAAACGATTGTCGTCCTCTTCTATCTTTGTAACCCGCTGATTCTTGATATCTTCAGCCAGCTGGTTGATGGATACTTCGGAGGTGCTACCTCGTTGATTGAAGCTGTACATCACCATGGCGATGATGGCTACAAACAACAGCAGGTAGACGACATAAGATTGATTGCGTGAACTCACGTAAACCTCCAGTTGATTAACGAAAACCCATAAAGGTCAATTGTTATTTTTTGCTGGGTAGAATTATACCAATCTATCATTCTACCTGCCAGTCTATGAATAAGGATTAGAAATGTATTTTTGATTAACTTACTTATTGACGTAAAGGTTAACCCTGTCTATACTGAACATAATAAAATAATTGTTGAGCAAGGAGGTGATAGATGGATACGACACCCGATTCAACCCCCAGTCCACCTGAGGAAAAAATGGAAGAAAGTATGGAAGAAGAAAAGCGGGAAATTCCCGAGGACCGCCCGATGAGAGCGACTTTTCCGGTTTTGGAGAGCGAAGTTGAAGAACCGGGCGCTGTAACGCCTGTTGACTATCATAGCCCCGAGCGAATTCAAAACTTACACAACCGGGCAGGCCGGGCAATTGAAAGGATAAAAAACGAGATCAACAAGGTTGATTTAGCCGGTCAACTGTTCGATAAAATCGAACGCTCCCGCCGTTTGCTATTTGAGGGGAAAGAAAATTACGAAGAAGCCGAGCGACTTCTGGTGGAAGTTGAACACCATTTGGAGTTTATGGAAAGAATGCGCCGTGCATCCCGAACGGTTGGTGCATGGCTGTTTTTCTATGAGTTGTTTTTCTTCAGTTTACTGATTGCCGTTTTTGTCATGATCAATATCGAGCCGCTCACATCGCAAATCAATCAGGCAAGTCCTTTTGCCTCGGTTAATTTAGTACAGTTTATCAACACCCTGCTTTGGGGCGGATTTGGCGGTGTGGTGGGTGCGTATTACGCTTTATGGAAACACATTGCGGCGGATCAGGATTTTGACCCGCAGTATACGCTGTGGTACATTACCAATCCCTTGCTTGGGATGGCATTGGGAGCGTTTGTCTTTCTGGTTTTTCAGGCGGGCTTCTTTTCGCTAACCGCCGGAACGGAAGAAAATGTTACCATCCGCTCCGCGCTGGTTATTTATGTTTTTGCATGGGTGAGCGGTTTTAAGCAAAATGTAGTGTATGAAATCGTACGCCGAATTCTGGATGTATTTCGCGTGGAACTGGGTGGCAAAACCGCAGAAACCGAAAAACCGCCTACAACCATTGGTGAAGAAGAACGACAATAATTGCTAAAGAACCGCTTGAATGGCCTGCCAGGCTTGATTGATGTGGATACGGTCATGGGTTGCAATAAAGCCAACCAGTTCCTTTAGCGTCGTTGGACCAAAAATGGCATGGCGGGCGGGGCGCTGCCAGTCGTTTTCCGAAAGTTCCAAAAGTTTTAGAAGAATATCACTGCGGGCTTTGATAAATTCAAGCAGGGCTTTCTTGCCATCTTCATTTATACATTTTCGGGCTTCCACCCATCCATCCGTCATTGCGGCCTGTAAAAAAGGACGATTCTCTTTCAAGACCGTATCAATGCGGTCAAGGTTAACCTCGCGGTCCACATCTCTTAAGTGGCAAAGGATTTCAGTGAAGCACCATTCTTTGGGTTCGGGCCTTTTGTTCCAGAGAGAATAAGGAAAATTGAGTGAGAAACTTTCCAGCACCGCTGGGGTGGATTGAAGGGTTGCAAGAATAGCCGGAATAGTGTCAAAGGAAGGGATAGGGCTCGCCTGTGCTATGTTTTCAAGCCAGGGGAGGACTTCCTTCATGGGGCCGGTTTTACTCAAAGGATGGCGATTGGGGATGGTCGGGGCGCCGGTTTCTTCGCATAGCCAATAAGTCGGCATGCCCAGTTGCTCGGCTGGCAGAATATCATCCTGAAGGCTGTTACCGATCATTACTGCAGGAATCTGAGGCCAGCGCAGCAGAGCCAGAATTTCTGCATAATAAGCGGGGTTTGGTTTGCAAAAGTGAGAATTTTCGTAGGTTGTGACCAGTGCAAACGGGAACTGATTTACCGGCATACCAGCCCATTCCAGCCGTTGTTCGATTGCAGTACGCGGAAAGAGGGGATTCGTAGCCACAACTACCTGCCACCCTCGTCCGATGACATCCTTTACCAGTTGAATTGCATCGGGCTTTTGGCGGGTAAGGGGCTGAAGGCGGGGATATTCGGTACGATAGAATTCCTCAATTTTTCCGGCAAGGTCAACTTTACTTACGCCTAATGCGGGGTAAAACACCTCATCGAAGGTGTTTTGCAACGTCCCGGCAGGCAGTTGCTTGGTGAGCATTGCCTGCACTGCCAATTGCATCGCCCGCAGGAATAGTTCTTTTGGAGTTGAATCGCCGAGGGTAGTTGCGAGCAGCGTAAAATAGCGTTGAACGAACGGCTGAATGTCGTTTTCCAGCAGTGTATCGTCGAGATCAAATAAAACAAGTAAAGTCATTATGATTCTGGATCGTTGAACGAGGTCGGTAATGGGTGGCACTGACCACAACCTATGTGGGGCTCTGCAACGAGTTGATAGGTTTTATTGCAGTATGCGCTGATTTGTACTTTTCGTTTTAATCCCAGAAAGGCGCGGGTGACCTTTGCTTCCAGCGTCATATAAGGGCAAGCATTGGCTCGCTGGATGCCCGGAACCGGACAGGTTTTACATAAATCTGCAGTCCAGTGATAGGGAGGAGGCGCGTTACCGATGAGGCGGCACTCCTCCCTTTTTCTTCCCCGGTAATAATCCCCGTAGAAATAACTGCACTCAAAACCTGCCGGGGTTTTCATGTACCTGTCCTGTGGTTATTGGACGCGGGTTACGTAGGTGCCTGTGCGGGTATCAATGCGAATGATATCGCCTTCTTCCACAAAATTCGGTACCTGCACCTGAATGCCGGTTTCGACCGTGACGGATTTGGTTACGCCTGTTGCGGTATCACCGCGCACAGCAACTTCCGCATAAGTCACTTTCAAATCCACTGTTGTGGGCAATTCAACATCCAATGCTTCGCTTCCGTAAAAGGTCAATTTAACCGGCATTTCCTCTTTGAGGTAACCGGCAGCATCGCCGAGGATTTCTGCACGAATTGGATATTGTTCGAATGTTTCGGTGTCCATGAAGTAGTAGATTTCGCCATCGTTATAGAGGTATTGAGCGTTGTGGTATTCAAGGCGCGCTTCGGGGACACGGTCACCGGAAGTAAAGGTTTTTTCCAGCGTTGCTCCGGTACGTAAATTGCGAGCTTTAATGCGAATGGTTGCGTTACCCCGTCCCGGTTTGTGATGGCTGTATTCCAGAACTTTATAAAGATTACCGTCCAGTTCGAAAGTAACCCCTTTGCGAAGATCATTTACATCAATCATACCAATCTTTCCCTGTTTTTCAATTTGGATTGAGAACTGCTAGATTATAGCGCACAGCAGCAGGAGTGGCAAGTGAAAAAACACACACCCCCATGGCGGGGATGTGTGTTTTTTTCTATAAATGGTTATGGACTAACCCAATTTTGGTTCGATCAAGCCGTAAGTTCCATCTCGACGAGTGTAGAGAACGTTGATGGCGTTTGTATTTGCGTTGTAGAATACGAAGAAATCCTCGTGACCGAGTAATTTCATCTGTTCGATTGCTTCCATTTCATCCATCGGAACCAGGGAGAATGTCTTTCGACGCGCAATGATCGGGGTTTCTTCGGCAGGGGAGGTTTCTTCAGCAACAGGTTCGGGTGCAACTTCGGAAGCGGGAGTGCCATCACCGCGCCCGCGCTGCCGTTTACCCTTAAACCGTGAGATCTGGCGCTGCATTTTATCTACGGCTTCATCAATGGCTGCAAAAATATCATCGGCGCGTTCCTCTGCGCGAAGAATATATCCTTTACCGCGAATGGTGATTTGAGCGACCTGCCGGTCGGCTGCGCTTCGCGCCGATTTCACGTAGGAAAGGTCCACCCGTGTATCTTCTACATCGTTGATCAGCCTGTTTAACTTCGTAACTTTTTTGGTCACATACTCCTGAATCCGATCGGTCAATTCCATATTACGGGTAAAAACTTCGATTTGGGATGTCATTCCTTCCTCCTGAGGGGTAAGATTGGGGTAAGGCTCATTCGCATTCAATTTTTTTCTAGTATACCTCAACTCTGCTCGAGTTGAATGGTCCGAGCCAGCGTAAGTGCATACACAGTTCGGGCACCGGCTTCCTTTAGTGCTTTGGCGCAAGCAGAGAGCGTGGCACTTGTGGTGGCAATATCATCAACGACCAGAACAACCTTGTGATTGACGAGTTTAGGGTTGGCCGTGAAGGCATCTTTCACATTTTCTCGTCTCTCTTCTGCATTTAAGCCAACCTGAGAGCGTGTATCGCGGATTCTGGCGATGGCTTTCTTTTCGTAAGGTATCGAAACAGCCCAGGCGAGGATCTGTGCCAGCAGAGCAGACTGGTTGTACCCTCGTTGACGCTGCTTTTGAGAACTGAGGGGGACGGCGCAAATCAAATCCACATCCCAGCCCGCTTGATTGAACAAAGAAATCAGGTAGCAAGATAATGTATCTGCCAGTGGTAAATCATTATGGTATTTCAATTGATGAATGGTTTGCCGAATGACCCCTTCGTAAACACTAAAAGAACGTAATTGATCGAAGTGAGGGGGGTGAGATTGGCAAGTGGGGCATAAGCTGGTGTGATTGGGGAGGTCGCATTGAAGGCATGAAGTGGAATGATCCAGCGGGATTATTTGCTGCTGGCAGGAACTGCACAGTTTTTGACCTCCTGCGCCACACACAGCACAGGAAGGTGGATACACCCAGTCCACAGCAATCCAGAAAAAGCGCTGGATTGAGTAGAAAGGACTGGGATTTCTAAGGGTATGAAGCATTATTCAGGCGCCTTTTAGCCTGAAAGAAAAAATGTGCAGGAAATGTATTTTTTTACGTTTTTTATTGAAACATCCCGCCGAGCATAGAGTGCATCAAACGCAGGGCAGCGGGTGTCAACAGTACAATCATCAACGAAGGGAAGATCAACAATGCCATCGGAATCAACATTTTCAGCGGTGCTTTGTGGGCCTCTTCTTCAGCGCGCTGGCGGCGCCTCACCCGCATTTGATCGGATTGAATGCGTAAAACTTTAGCCAAACTGACGCCCAATTGCTCGGATTGAATCACGGCCGCGACGAAGCTGGTCATTTCTGGAATGCCAATCCGCTCGGCCATATCCCGTAGGGCCTCCCGGCGAACCTTCCCCAGCTGAATTTCCTGAATGGTGCGCGCAAATGCGAACGAAAGTTGAGACTCCCATTTTTCGCTCACTTTGGACATGGCTGCATCAAAACCGAGACCGGCCTCGACACAAATGGTCAGCAAGTCGAGGGCATCGGGCATGGCTTTGCGGATTTCTTTCTGGCGGCGGGAAATTTTACTGGACAGCCACAGTTGGGGGAACATGTACCCCAATCCCCCAAAAAGAATTGCAAAAAGGAGCACTCGACCAAACGGCCATTTGGTCGCTCCCACTGTAAAAACCAGAATAACAAGTCCG
Source organism: Chloroflexota bacterium (assembly GCA_040754815.1). Classification (GTDB taxonomy): domain Bacteria; phylum Chloroflexota; class Anaerolineae; order Anaerolineales; family Anaerolineaceae; genus Bellilinea. The sequence goes on along the minus strand of JBFMBX010000001.1, from coordinate 26,388 downwards.
GCGAAAACAGCTGCACAAATGGCCTGCAAAGCGAGGATCATGGTGGCATCCACATTCGCCGGGCTGCCGGCCAGTTCCAGTTTGCGATTTATCGAATTGATGGCGTTCTGAGGGGTAAATCGTATGGCCAGCTCGCCCATTTTGCGTGCCATGGGATAGATCACGCGTTGAGAGAAGGGCTGCGATAATTCCAATTTGCGCAGGTCAACCTGTTCACCGGTTCGGCTGAATTCCTCAAGGCGGGCTTGAAGCGCCCGCTCATTTGCCAATTCGGGATTGCGCAAACCGATGACGGTCAAAATGACCGCTCCAATAATTACCAAACCACCGACCACCAAAAGGATCCACATAATAACCTCCTTCTAAACCTCGATGTCGGCAAGTTTAGTCATGGTGAAATAACCGGCGATGATCAAAATGGCTGCCACCCCAAGTGCAATATAACCACAGGGAACACTCTCCGGCTTGAAGAAAGTCATAATATAGTCTCGATTGAGCAGATAGAGGACGCCAATCAAAATGAGGGGGAGCAATGACAGGAATTTACCGGAATACATCACCTGGGTGGTGAGAACGCGGATTTCACCTTTGATTCTGACCCGTTCTCGAATGGTGAATGATATGGTATCCAGAATTTCTGCCAGATTACCACCGACTTCCCGTTGAACGTTGATCGCGGTAATAACAAGATCGAGATCATCGGAGGGGATGCGTTTGAGCAGGTTATCCAGTGCTTTTTCCATGGGGATACCCAGCTGCATTTCCTGCACCACGCGGTGAAATTCATCACAAATCGGGGGAGGCAATTCCTTGGATACGGCTTCCATGGCCTGCATGGTGGAATAACCGGCCCGTAAACCATTAACCATCAGGTTGAGCATATCAGAAAGCTGTTCGTTGAAACGAATCAGCCGTTTGTTTTGCTGCCGTTTCACATAGAAACGGGGTAAAAATCCGCCCACAATGGCGCCGATGAAGGCTGTAATGAGATTATATTGACCAATTACAAAACCAACGGCAGCGGTTACGATGACACTGATGACAATCAGTGCAATATACTCCCCGGGACGGAATTTCATATCCGCCCGGCTGAGTTCCTGAGAAATGCGATCTCCCAGCGAAGACCGCTCAACCCGGCGATTCAACCAATCGGTAAGTGGACTGGTGCGTTTCTTCTCGCTGAGTGTTTCCTGCTGTTGAGTTTCCACATAACGACCGAGACGTTCTTCAACCATGCTGCGCTCGCTGGTTATGGAAACCACAATTCCAAGAATCAAAAGCAGGAACGCAAAACCACCTCCAATAAGTAAGATCATCGTTGGGCTGAAAATCATAGGTTCACCTGCTTTCTGATCATAAGAAACAGTCGGTTAGAGAACTGACTTAGCGACGGCGACCCTCGCCAATTCCCCACAGAGAAGGAGGTAGGTGAATGCCGGCTGCTTCGATCTTTTCGTAGAATCTGGGCCGTAATCCTGTTGGGCGCAAGCGTCCGATGACTTTGCCGTTTTCGTAACCAGCCTGTTCAAATTGATAGATATCCGTCATGGTGATGACGTCGCCTTCCATTCCGGATACTTCACAAATATTGACCACTTTGCGTGTGCCGTCTCTCATGCGTTCTTGATGGACGATCACATCAATGGCCGAAGAAACCTGCTCGCGGATAGCCCGGACGGGCAGGTCCATGCCGGCCATCATAACCATGGTTTCGAGACGGGAGAGAGTATCCCGCGGGCTGTTGGAGTGCAGGGTTGTCATGGAACCATCATGGCCGGTGTTCATTGCCTGAAGCATATCCAGAGCGGCTTCATCGCGAATTTCGCCAACAATGATGCGGTCAGGGCGCATACGCAGGGAGTTAATCACCAACTGGCGGATGGTGATCTCACCGCGACCTTCGATGTTGGGCGGGCGAGATTCAAGCGTTACCACATGCTCCTGGCGCAGTTGAAGTTCCGCCGCATTTTCAATGGTGATGATACGTTCATCCGCCGGAATGAAGCCTGAAAGCACATTAAGCAAGGTGGTTTTACCAGAACCGGTGCCGCCGGAAATAACAATGTTCAGACGTGCTTTCACACAGGCATCTAAAAGCTGGATTGCCTCTGGCGTAATAGAACCAAACTGAATCAATTGATCAACGGTTATGGGGTTGCGGGCAAACTTTCGAATGGTGAGAACCGGACCGACGAGTGAAATGGGCGGAATGACCGCATTCACACGGGAGCCATCTGGCAAACGGGCATCCACATACGGAGAGGATTCATCAATGCGCCGGCCGAGCGGGGCAACGATGCGTTCAATAATGCGCATGACGTGTTCGTTGTCTTCAAAGGTAATCGGCGCGCGTTGAATTTTACCGCGCCGCTCCACGTAAACGTTTTTTGCTCCGTTCACCATGATTTCGGTGATGGTGTCGTCATCAAGCAGGGGTTGCAAAGGGCCAAACCCCAAAATTTCGGCGGCAATCTGTTCGTACATTCTTGCCTTTTCCGGGCGAGAAAGGACGATGTTTTCTTCATTCAGGATTTGCTCAAACAATTCCTGAATGGTGCGCCGCACCTCTGCAACGCGGGTCACATCCATGTTGCTATCGAGGTTGGAGAGCAATTTATTCTGGACGCGTACCTTGAGGTCCTGATAGGTATCCTGCGTCGTTGGCATGGAGGGTGCCCCGACCCGTCGCGGTGGCATACCGGCAGAAGAGGGGGGTGTTCCGGGTATTTTACTGCTGCCTCCCGGCGTTGGAGTTTGATCACCTTGAATTCGTTTTAAGATAGACATGGCTAAATCTCCCCTGATTTACCACTACTTTCTCCCCACGAGTTCTTTCTCGGGAGAGCTTTCATCTTGTTGAATCCGTTTTTGAATCTGATCAACAAGGTAATGGATATTTTTACTCACCAACAAGTTTGGATTTTCAAGGATAAAAGGTGTGCCGCGGTTAACGGTGTAGGGAATATTGCGGTCATCCAGTGCTATTGCGCCAATAATGGGGTGATGCAGTCTTTCTGAAATTGATTCAGGGGTTAATTTTATCCGATTGTCATAACGGTTCAAAACGAAAAGAACCCGATCAAGCAAATTGGATTCTTTGGCAATGGTCAGAAAAACACTGCAACTTCGAATGGAAGGAATGTCCTGACTGGTGATTAGCAAAATATAGTCGGCAACTTCGAGGGCGGTTTGGACGGTTTCGGTCAAATAAGAGGCGGTATCTACGATGACAAAGTTGTAAATCTGCTTTAGAAATTCCAATACCAAACGAAATTGATCGGCGTTGATTGAATCGGCCAGCTCAGGACTGGGTGGGCAGGCAAGAATATCCACTCCGGAGGATTTATGTTTGGTGATCACTTCCTCGATGATGTCGGGGTCTAATTCTTCCGCCCGCTTAGTTAAGTCAAATAGACTATTTCTGCCCTGTTCATTCAGGAAGATGACCACATCCCCAAACTGCAAATCGCCATCTACAATGATAACTTTGTTATCCGGTTTCTTTAAGGCAATGGCCAGGTTGGTAGCAATCGTGGTACAACCCACCCCACCTTTGGGACTATATACGGTAATAATTTTGCCCTTTTGAAAGGGGATTTGAGAGCCGGGTTGAGAAGTGTCCAGATTATAGGCCGGCAAAGACACGGCCGCTTTTTGACGGTCTTCCATTGCCATCTGCCCGGCTCTCAGAATTGCGGTGATTAAGTCATCCGAATTAGGCGGCTTACTCAGGAAGTCGGTTGCTCCGGCAATCATCGCCCGGCGCATGTAATTCGGGTCATTCTGGATGGTGAGGATGACCACTCGCGTAAAGGGTACCTTTTTACGGATTCTTTCGGTGGCCGTGATACCATCCATATCCGGCATGTTGATATCCATGATGGCCACGTCGGGTTTTAATTCCTGAGCCACCTGGATGGCTTCTTCGCCATTGGAGGCAAATCCAACCACTTCAATTCGACTATCGAATTTAATCAAATCCCTGACTACGTCGCGGGTGGATTTATTGTCATCAACGATTATGACCCGTACAACTTCAGGCATACAAACTCCTGCGGTAAGCCGTCATCCTGTAATTCATCATTTATTGAACCGGAATGGGGGTAGGACCTAACTCTGGCATTTTCAATTGATCTACTCTGGGCTCAATTGCATAGGGCAATTTTGCGGGCAAGGGGATGTTCTTTTGATCCATCAGATACTGTAAGGTTACCGCGTCGGTCACGATTGGATTGGTATCGGTCGGGTTACGCAATGCCAAATTTAGATTAACTTCACTCAATAGCATGTAATTCAGAGCAACTGCATCCTGAGGGCTGACAACCAGTGTCACAGGGAAGGGCTCTCCACTACCGGTTGGTGTGGGTGCTGTTTGAACACCTTCCTGAGGTTGTTCCTGCGGCAGGGGAGTGGGCTGAGCTTGGGGCTGGGTTTCCTGCCCGGTTTTCAACACAACAGCATCCTGGATAACGGTCTGGCAAACCAAACGGGGTCTTTGCGGTTCCGAAGGCACAATGTATACCGGCAGGTTGAGCGTGGAATCCAGTTGAGCCCGGCCTTCAGAAGCACCCGCTGCAGGGGGAATAATCCCTGCCGAAGCCCGTTCCGGGCCGGCCTGTTCTCCACCGGCAACACCGGGCCGCTCAACAACCGCAATTTGATTGGGTAATTTGGACTGGAATTGGGTATCCACATCCACTAATGACATGCAGCCAATGACCATCACATGGTCACCGGGGGCTAATGAGTTATCCACGGAGGTCAGCCGCGTAGCGGGGATGGGAATGGCGACAAAATCTTTGGGTACATCGAAGGAGGCGACAGAACCTCCTGCTGGTTCGATCAGAACAGCTTTTGTAAGGGGTACGCTGGGTTGTAAATCGTAACGAGCCCGGCTTCCAATCACCGATTGAATATCGCGGATGAAAGTGCCTTCCACATACGACTCCGCGGGATAATCAATCATCATCACTTTTGCTTCGGTGATTTCTTCACCGCGAGCAATAAATTGTGTGGTAATCACAATTTGAACCATTTGCTTTGATGGTTCTGCGGTGGGTAACTGTTCTGCGCTCTGCTGTTGTTGCATTTGAAGCCAAAGATAGACTGCACCAACTGCAAAGATTAAGATGAGAGCCACCAGGATGATGATTTGCCCACCTCTTTTACCTTTAGCGGCCATGGAAATTCCTCCTGAGTTGAGATATGGACTTAGAAATGTGCATGTGATTTTGGGGTAGAGTGTATTTGAGGAAAACGAATAATTCCGGTAAAACAAAAATGGTCATAAGACTACATCACCATTATATAATATCAATAAAATTGCGCAAGGATTATTACCGCTAAAACACCTAATAGTTTTGAAAGTTTTTAAAAGATAAACCCTGTGCGAACAGGGTTTATCTCGTGGTCTTCAATGAGCGATGTTAGACTAGATGGACTTCATGATATTGGAGAAGATGTTGCCGATGGCCGGGCCGAGCAATGCCAAAATAACGATTACAACAACGGCTACCAAAACAAGAATTAATGCATATTCAACCAGGCCTTGGGCTTTTTCTTTGGGAGCGAATAACATGTCTGTTCACCTCCTTTCCGCTCGTAATTTTTTGAAATACTAAATCTAAACATTATTATAACTACTGCAATTTGCAATTCAAGCATTATTAATTACAAACACCTTACAACTCTTTGTGAAAAGATAAGCCCCCTTGATGGACGGGGCTTATCTTTTCATTTAAGGAAAATTCTGACCTGCCAGGTTAGATGGACTGCATGATATTGGAGAAAATGTTGCCGATGGCCGGGCCGAGCAATGCCAGAATAACGATCACAACAACGGCTACCAGAACAAGAATTAATGCATACTCAACCAGACCCTGGGCTTTTTCCTTCGGTGCGAACAGCATTTCTCTCACCTCCCTTCTGTTCAAAATTTATTTTGATGATTTATATTTTATCCAATGTTATATGAAATATACAAGTGAAAAATAGTACTATTTATGTGAATTTTCCTGAACTGCAACGAAATATAAACAATTTTCGTAAATATGATGCAGGGTTATTGAATAATTGAGTATTCCTGTTGAAATTTCATCGGTTTTGGTTGCAACAGATCGACTCGATGACTATAATGTGTATATCTAATGAAGATTTGTCAAAAATAATTGGGAGGCAAAATGAGCGACTTGTTTGAGCGGGTGACGGGAGATCAGGATATCATCAAGAAATTACTTGCCAACGTGCCGGGGTTCAAAGGTTATCTGGAAAAGCGAAACCGGAAAATTTCCGACAAACTGCTGAGAGAAACGGTTGCCAATCGTTTTGAACAATTATGGCAGCGAATTTCCGGATTGCAGCGAGAATTGATCCAATCCGGTGATATTGGCAGGATTGATGAACTTGAGGCGGCTGCCATAAAATTGCGCCAGTTCATTGACCGAATTCGTACCGCTTCCTATGGGTATTCACCGTTCTTTGCAGCGGTCAAGATCAACAGCGAGGATCTGGCAAGAGTGTACGAGTACGATAATGCCATGTTTGATCTGGCTGATGAGGTTTCACGGGCCATTGACCATGTCGAGGCATCACTGGGTACGGAGGGTTTAACCGCCGCAATCCGAAACCTGACCACCGTTTCGCAATCCGCTGTGGATGCATTCAATAAACGTGATGAAGTAATGATGAACTTCCAATCTGGCGGGGTTGAGTCATAATAAGAATTCAGTTTGAGAGGAGTGATCTAACCATGGCAAGGATTTTTGATGTCGTTGAATATCCCAGTGAGATGACCGATGAGCTGGTTCATCGCTTCCCGGAACAGGGAGTTGCGGATTTACGGCTTGGATCTCAGGTGATTGTGCGTGAAGCGCAAAATGCTGTTTTCATGCGAGATGGTCATGCGCTTGATGTTTTTGGCCCCGGCCGCCATACCATCACCACAGCCAACATACCACTGCTGACGCAGTTCATCGGAAAGGCCTTTAACGACCGAACACCCTTTACGGCAGAAGTATATTTTGTTTCCATGCGCGAATTCCCCGATCGGAAATGGGGCACCCCCCAGCCAATTCTGGTGCGGAATCCTGGCATGGGTTTGGGAGTGGCACTCTTGCAGGGGTTTGGAACTTACAGTTTTCAAGTGAAAGATGCCCAGCAATTTGTTACCCAGATCGTTGGTGCCCAAGGTGCTTACCGCATGACCGATATTGAAAATCGGCTGCGCACGATGCTGCTTTCCAAACTTCAGGATTTATTGGGCGAAGTCGGCGCTACCAAATCGGTGGCTGAAATGATCGGTTTGGTGGAAGAAATTGGTGCGGGAGTTCGTGCTAAGGCTCAGGATGATTTTGCAGCGCTGGGGCTTACCTTGAAATCCTTTTACATCGGCAGTCTGAAACCTTCAGAAAAATCCGCCGAAGAGCTGCGGGCTATGGGTATGCTGGATATGGCAACCTACACTCAACTGCAGGCGGCTGATGCGTTGCGCGATGCAGCGCAAAATCCCAGCGGCGGCGCAGGTTTGACTGCCGGCATTGGCGCCGGCGTCGGTTTGGGAAATGTGATTTCTCAATCGCTACAGGGGGTAGGAAGTGGCGGACAGGGCGGCCAGTCAGCCGCAGCCTCCGGTGCAGCAGCAATTCCTTCGGTGATGACGCCGGCAGAGGCTGCTCAGATTTTGAAAGTGTCCGAGGAAGATGTCCTGGCCGCTATAAATGCCGGTGAATTGAAAGCGAAGAAAATCGGCAATGCTTACCGAATCAGCAAGGACGCATTAGAAGAATTCCTAAAAGGATAACTTAAATAAAACCAGACCCGGCACGCCAATGTGTCGGGTTTTTTTTATATTTAAAACCATATTTGTCGAAATTGTCCTCATGGTATAATCCCTTCATCGGTTTTACCGAGCATCTCTGATTTGGGGAGTCACTATGAATCTTCATGAATATCAGGCAAAACAAATATTTGCACAATATGGAGTGCCTATACCTCGTGGCAGAGTGGCTGCAAATCCCGCTGAAGCAAAACAAATTGCAGAAGAGCTGGGTGGAAAAGTAGTAGTGAAGTCTCAGGTTTTAACGGGGGGACGAGGAAAAGCCGGAGGTATACGTCTGGCAAAATCAAGTCAGGAGGCTGAAGAACTGGCGACACTCATTCTTGGCATGGAGATTAAAGGTTTGCCCGTGCGAAAGGTGCTGGTGGATGAGGCTGTCAGCATAGAAAAAGAAATCTATTTAGGGATAACCAATGATCGGGTTTCAAAAAGACCCGTTCTGATGGCCTCTGCCGAAGGGGGCGTGGAGATAGAGGAGGTCGCCGCCCGTTCACCTGAAAAGATCATCAAAATACTCATTGATCCTCTGCTGGGGCTGAGAGAATATCAATCCCGCGATGTTGCCGTTTCAATTGACCTCCCCAAATCCTACTGGCGGTCTTTTATAACGCTGGCGGATGCTCTCTGGCGGGTTTATCGCGAAACGGATGCGACGCTTGTGGAAATCAATCCGCTGGTAATCACCAAAGATCAGCGGCTGCTGGCATTAGATGGGAAGATGAGCATTGATGATAATGCGCTGTTCCGCCACGCTGACCTTGCAGAAAAGCGCGATTTAGATGTTGAGGCAGCGGCCGAAATTGAGGCTCGTAAATATGGTTTATCTTATATCAAACTGGATGGGGAAATTGGCTGCATGGTCAACGGTGCGGGTCTGGCCATGGCGACCATGGATATTATCAAATTGTTTGGCGGATCACCGGCAAATTTTCTGGATATTGGCGGTGGCGCCGGTGCCGAAAAAGTCGCCGCTGCTTTACGCATCATCCTGTCCGATCAAAATGTAAAAGCGGTATTGATCAATATATTTGGCGGTATCACCCGCTGCGATGAGGTGGCAAAAGGCATCCTGACAGCCATAGAAGAAGTAAAGCCGGCTGTGCCGATGGTGGTTCGTCTTGTTGGAACAAATGCCGAGGAAGGCAGGCAATTACTGGCAAAAGCAAAAATGATCACAGCCGAGACATTAGTTGAGGCAGCCCAAAAATCCGTGCAGGTGGCGAGGGGAGGTGTGGCGTGAGTATTCTGATCAATAAAAATTCACGGGTGGTCGTGCAGGGAATTACCGGGCATGAAGGTTCGTTTCATGCTCAACAAATGATTGCGTATGGTACGAATGTGGTGGCCGGTGTAACACCCGGTAAAGGGGGGGAATGGGTTTTGGATGGAAAAGTGCCGGTTTTCGATTCGGTAAAAGTTGCTGTGGAAGCGACAGGGGCTAATGTCTCGGTCATCTTTGTGCCTGCCCGCTTTGCAGCCGATGCCATATTTGAGGCTGCCGATGCGGGAGTGCCCTTAATCTTCTGTATCACCGAGGGAATTCCCGTTCAGGATATGATGGTTGTGCGAGCATACCTCGATCAAAAGGGTGTGCGTCTTGTCGGACCAAACTGTCCGGGAGCGCTTACGCCCGGTGAAGCCAAAGTGGGCATTATTCCGGGTAATATTGCCATTCCCGGTGATATTGGGGTTGTTTCACGTTCCGGTACGCTGACGTATGAAGTGCTTTATGCTTTGAAATTGCATGGTATGGGGGCGAGCACCTGTGTTGGAATTGGCGGCGATCCGGTCAATGGCACTTCTTTCATTGATGCCCTGAGTTTATTCGAGGCAGATCCATACACCGAAAGGGTGATCTTGATTGGGGAAATTGGCGGTTCGGATGAGGAGAAGGCGGCCGAGTACATATCACGGCACATGACGAAACCCGTTGTTGCTTTCATTGCCGGTCAAACTGCACCGCCCGGGAGACGAATGGGTCACGCCGGTGCAATCATTGAAGGGGGAAGCGGCACAGCGGCAGATAAGATTGCTGCATTAAACAACGCCGGTGTGCGGGTTGCACGGCATCCCGAAGAGATACCTGTGTTATTGAAAAGTTAGCAAATGTCTGGCGGGAATTTAAAGTAGCGTGGAAAAGAAGGTTTTGTTTCTCTCCACGCTACTTTTTTTATGGATTATTTCTTGTGGGATTGAATATAATTGACCGCATCCTGAACGGATTTAATCTGACGAGCGTCCTCGTCGCTAATCGCTAAATCAAATTTTTCACTGAGGCCGTCAATGAGGAAGAACTGATCCATCGAATCGGCTTTCAGGTCTTCAATGAAGCGCGTTTCGGGGGTGATTTCTGAAGCATCTATTTTTAAGACTTCTGCAACCACTGCTTTAACTTCTTCGTAAAGATCACTCATGCTAAAACCTCCGGTTGGATTATTGCTGCATGAAAATTATTGTAACTTGCCTATCCAATCTGTCAAGCCTGTTGTGAAGAAAATTAATCGAAAATCTAAGGGTGTATGACTACCTCCAGTCAGTATAATGGATTGCAGAGAAACGAAATTGTAATTTACAAATCGAATAAAAGATTAATTTTGTTGTATGAACTGGGAACGAAAAAGACCATCATTTTCTGTAAAAAAAGGTCAGTGATATGATTTCAATAATTTACTTTCCGAAGATAGGTGCACCGCAATTCGATCTGCCTTTTACTTCCTTGAGAAGCGCTCTTTCCGATCCTGAAGGACTGGTCTGGGTGGATCTGGTAGAACCGGATGAGGAGGAAATGACTCGTGTACTGATTAATCAATTTCATTTTCATCCGCTGGCGGTGGAGGATTGTCAATCGAACGGTTATCAAACACCCAAACTTGATGATTATGGTGAATATTTGTTTCTTATCGTTCAATCAGTTACTTCCGAAATGTACCTTGATAACAACTTTACCAGAGAGTTGAATATTTTTCTTGGAAAAAATTTTGTGGTGACCAGTGCGTTGAAAAAGATCCCCGCGGTGGAAAATTTAAAAAAAAGACTGGAGAGGGATGAGCGTTTATATCAGAATGGCTCGGATTTTTTATGCCATGCGATTTTGGATCAGGTGGTAGATGATTTTATACCGCACCTCGATCAACTCGAAGAAGAAATTGACCAACTGGAAGAAGTGGTATTGTATAAACCCGATCCACGAATTCTTGAACGAGTCCTGAAATTAAAACATCATACCATGAACCTTCGGCGGGTCATTGCACCTCAACGAGAGGTGATCAATCGTCTGTGCAGAGATGATTTTTCGATGATAGACCCATACAGCCGAATGTATTTTAGGGATATTTATGACCATTTGGTAAGGATTTATGATGTGCTGGATGGTATCCGGGATATGACCACCAGCGCGCTGGAGGTTTACCTAAACGCCACGTCTTTAAAGTTGAATGAAGTGATGAAGGCGTTGACGATTGTCTCAACGATTTTCCTGCCGCTTTCTTTCGTTGCGGGAATCTATGGAATGAATTTTGAGTATATGCCGGAACTAACGTGGCGGTGGGGATACCCGATGGTGTGGGTAATTTTTATTGCCATTGCGGTGGGTATGATTACGTATTTCAAAAAAAGAAAATGGTTTTAATTTGACAAAATAGAATTATTGTTCTATAATAATCTTGCACAAAATTGTTCCTTTGTGCAGGAGAAAAAAATGAGCGCAAGATCGTATTCTGATCTGAACCCATTGCGTAAAATTGTATTGGGTCTTCAATCCCAGCGCCGGCTTTTGTATGGGATCATTCTGGCAGTTGCGTTAATGGGGTTCGAGATCTTCAATTACAGTACAACTGAACTGGCTTTAAGTGATTTACTGGGTGACTTGCGTTTTGCTGGTTTTCGCTGGGCAACCATTCTTGCCATTGCCTTTTGTGGGATTGATTTTGCCGGCATTGCCCGATTGTTTTTGCCCGAATCCCACGATTCGAAAGAAGTCTGGTATTTGATGGGAGCATGGTTGCTGGCGGCTACGATGAACGCCGTTCTGACGTGGTGGAGTATCTCTCTAGCCATTGTGAGCCGCGATTTGCAAAGCAGCATGTTTATTTCAAGAGAGATCCTGACTGAGGTCGTGCCGGTGTTCATTGCAATCCTGGTTTGGGTTACCCGTATTCTGCTGATTGGGACATTTTCATTTAGCGGTACTATTTCACCTGAAGTATCCCATCAGCAGACTGGGCTGACTCAAACCGGCCAACATTACCAGAGACCCGTCCCGGCATCTTTATCTGCCACCCCTGCTTTGCGGCTTACCCGTAAAGAAGCAATCCACGCCAAGGCGCAACAATTACAGGAAAGCCGGCCTGAGCCGGAATATGTAGATGAACCCCATGATGAGGGATTGATCCCGGCGCCGGAACTGATAAAAAACTCATCCAAGCCGGTACAACATCATGTCTTGCGGTGAAAGCCAGCGCTTTCAAGCGCAATTTGTAAAGCCTGACCGGTCGCTGGAAAAACTAACGCTCCCAATTTTTCGAGAGCCTCTTTTTTCTGTGGATGGCTGGTAATTCCCCAGAGATGGGTAGTAACCTGCCATCCTTCTTTTTGTAGAATTTGAGCAGCGTCTTTAATCGCTTTGATTCCATTGGGTGAATCTTCGAATAAATGCAGGTGGATCGGCTCTTCCGGCAAACATTGATTAAGTTCATCACGAAAATCTTGTGCTGACGGGCTGTATCCTTTTTTCCGGTATAGGTAATGGCTTAACCTTAATGCCCTCGCGAGATTGGTAAAACCGGCGATTATGGCAACCAAACCGTGAAAAGGAGATGGTTTTATAATTTCATCTATGGAGAGATGGTACTCTTCACCTGCCCAGAGGAGACTCCCGTACCCAATAAGAGGAATACCATCCAGTCCGCACATTTGCAAGGCAATTTCTGCCTCCGGAGAAAAACCCGCCCGATACTGATTGCCGTTCAGGGAAATACCGTTGAAATAATTTGGGCGCAATGTCATGGCAGAGGCGCGTAATTTACCGCTTTTTATCAACAGGCTAATCTCAGCCTGTAATTTGGAGGGGATGTTCGGCGTATCGTATTTTTCCAGAGTCGATTCAACATTCAATGCTGGCAAACCGGGGTAGTATTGTGTAAAGAGTTTTTTTCCTAAGACATGATTTTGAAAAACCCGGCTCATTGGATTTGCGGAAAAGTCTCGCGTATTGGCTAAAATTTCTCGGGCAAATGGCTGTTTGATCAGATTTGGGAAAGGGTGAGAGGGTAATTTATCCTCAATTCGAACAAAAAGAGAATCTGCAACGGGTAATTGGGGGATGCGCATTTCCAACCATTTTGAAATTTGAGCGGTGTAAGCCGGTCTGGTCAATGGGGGTTTGCTATTTCTCATCCACTCGCAAGCCTGTTCAAGCGAGTGGAAAGTGAGATCCTTATTTTCAAGTGCCTGATCGAATATCATCGCAAAGGTGAGAGCTACCAAATCCCATTCGCTGGTAATGCTGTGTGCCTCAAAAGTCCCAATCTCATCTTCGGTGAGGTTAAAATCTTCTGGCAGTCCTGCACAGGACAAAAAATGAGAAATAGTGCGTTTGAGAGCAGTGCGATAGCCACCCGGCGTAACCAGCACACCATCAATATCCAGTACAAAAATTATTGCCATAGTCAAACCTCTGAAGGGTCATTATAATAGGGAAGTTGTCTGTCCGTGAGTTCAAAAAATAAAAGTTTGAGGGTATAAGATGATTGACATCACTACCGATTCCTGTTCCGATCTCAGCCCAGATATCATTATTCAACGAAACATCAGGGTGCTGCCTCTGCAGGTGTTTATTAATAACCAGAATTTGAGAGATGGGGAAGTATCCCCCCAGCAACTTTTTAAAATGGTGGAAGAAAGTGGAAATCTTCCAAAAACAGCAGCGCCTTCCATTGCGGAGTTTGCCGAGTTTTTCAAAACCCCCGGTGAAACCATTTATATTGGTATCTCTTCAAAACTTTCTGCAACCGTACCGAACAGCATTCTGGCACTGGATTTGTTGGACAGTAATAAAAAGGTTTATATTGTTGATTCACTTAACCTGTCCACCGGTATTGGATTGCTGGTATTGAAAGCAGCCGATTTACGCGATGCCGGCTGGAGCGCACCACAGATTTGGGAAGAGATCCAGCGATGGGTGCCTAAGGTACGAACCTCTTTTATCATTGACACAATGGAATATCTCTATAAAGGCGGGAGATGTACGGCTCTACAAGCGATTGTCGGTTCTGTATTGAAGATTCGTCCGATTATCGAAGTGCGAAGCGATGGAACTCTGGGAGTCAAGGAAAAAATACGGGGAAGCAGGCTGAAGGGTTTGAATACGATGCTGGAAGATTTCAAGTCGCATCTTCCCAACGTGGATCCGGCTCGCGCTTTTGTCACTCATACAGGTTGTGACGATGATGCAGCCTATCTGGCGGAAGAGATTCGAAAAACCGGCGCAGTTCAGGAAGTGATTATAACCACGGCTGGGGCTACCATTTCCAGTCATTGCGGTCCCAACACGATTGGTATTCTTTACATGGTGAAATAACAGAAAAAGGCGCAGAACACTCTGCGCCTTTTTTTTTACTTTTGTCGAAGTTATCAGATCAAACCGACCATTTTACCGACTTTTTCGAAAATTCCAATCACCCGCTCAAGTTGTTCATCGGTATGAGTGGCCATGTAACTGGTGCGCAGCAATTGATGACCCGGGGGCACTGCGGGACTGATGACCGGATTGACAAACACACCGTTTTCAAAGAGCAATTTCCAGGTCAGGAAGGTTTTTTCATCGTCACCGATGATGATCGGAACAATGGGGGTCACGGATTTACCAATATTGAAACCCAGTTCCGTGTAGGCTTTGCGCATTTTTGCGCCAATTTCATTAACCCGTGCAATTCGTTCGGGTTCTTCGCGCATAATTTTTAAAGCCGTTAATGCCGCCACAGCATTGGAAGCGGGAATACTGGCACTGAAAATTAATGAGCGTGCATGATGCTTGATGTAATGAATGACATCCTCATTTCCGGCGACAAAACCGCCGAGAGAAGCAAATGACTTACTGAAAGTGGACATGATTAAATCCACCTGCTCGGTGACTCCAAAATGAGCCGCGGTTCCCCGGCCACCTCCCAGCACACCCATGGCATGAGCGTCATCCACCATTAAACGAGCGCCATATTTTTTCGCCACGGGAATGATCTCCGGCAGAGGGGCAAGATCACCTTCCATGCTGAACAAGCCATCTACTACAATCAACTTACCCCCATCTTCGGGCAGGGATTGAAGGACGCGTTCCAGGTGTTCAACATCATTGTGCCGGAAGCGTTCAATTTTACCGTATCCCAGGCGGGCGCCATCAACAATGCTGGCGTGATCATCTTTGTCCAGAATCACATAATCATTTCGCCCCACCAGCGCACTGACCGCTCCTAAATTAGCCTGCATGCCGGTTGAAAAAACCAGAGCGGCCTCTTTGCCGACCCACTCGGCCAGTTCATGTTCCAATTGTTCATGCAGTGCCAGTGTTCCATTGAGGAAGCGTGAACCGGTGCAACTGGTGCCGTACCGTTGTATGGCCTCACAGGCGGCTTCTTTTACACGCGGGTCGGTGGTTAACCCAAGGTAGTTGTTGGAGCCGCACATGATTAAGCGATGGCCTTTATACACCACCTCGGTGCCTTCGTTTTCGTTAAGCGGGATGAAGTATGGGTAAAACCCCTGCGCAATGGCTTCTTTAGCGGCAGTAAACTGAGAACACTTTTCAAATATATCCATGATGACATACCTCTTCCTGAGTAATTTAAAGAATAACCGGATGATAAAAAGATGAATAAAACCGTTTGCTTACATTTTACCTGGGACTTGCTCCGGTTGTCTGGAAAATCCTTGCTGGATTATACCTTGTTCGTAAGTTTTGAGTGTAAAAAATGAGGGGTGGTTTGTGATATTATTAACATATCCAGAGGATTTTACGAAATTTTATATCTAAGGAGGTCAGTCATGGAACTCTATGGTGGTGTAGAAGCCGGTGGGACCAAGTTTGTCTGTGCAATAGGAACATCGCCAGAGGATATTCGCGCCGAGGTGCGCTTTTCCACGACTGAACCCAAAGAGACTCTGGCAAAAACGGTGGATTTCTTCCGTCAGTTTATGGTTAAAAATAATGCGCGGCTTGCAGGAATCGGCATTGGTTCATTTGGTCCACTGGATTTAAATCGCGCATCCCCGAATTTCGGCAAGATTACTACCACACCTAAGCCCGGGTGGTCATTCACACCTTTGATGCAAACAATTCATGAGGGAACAGGTGTTCCCGTCTTTCTGGATACTGATGTCAATGCAGCAGCGTTGGGGGAAGGTAAATGGGGTGCGGCAAAGGGATTGCAAGATTTCATTTACCTAACGATTGGAACAGGGATTGGCGGTGGATTGATTATCAACGGTCGTCCGTATCACGGTCTGGTTCATCCTGAAGTGGGTCACATTCGTCTTCTGCATGACCAGAAAGCAGATCCTTTTGTGGGGGTTTGTCCTTTCCATGGGGATTGTTTTGAAGGACTTGCCAGTGGGCCGGCCTTGCAAGCCCGCCTGGGAAAACCGGCTGAAAGTATTCCTCCCTATCACCCCATTTGGGAACTGGAGGCGGAGTACATTGCCCTGGCATTGAATGATTTTATTTGCGTTGTCTCTCCCCAGCGCATTATCCTTGGGGGAGGGGTGATGCAGCAAACCCATCTCTTCCCGATGATTCGTTTGAAAGTTCAGCAGTATTTGAATAAATATATCTTCTCTTCTCAGATTTTGGAAAAAATTGATGAATATATTGTTCCGCCCGCATTGGGTAATCGCGCCGGCGTGATGGGAGCCATTGCGCTGGCTCAGCTGCACATTGAGGGTTAGAGGATAACAATTCCCCATGCCGCCACGATTGACCTTTTTTTGCGAATTAGATCCCGTTCCGCTAAAACGGTTGTTTGAAACCGCAGAAGTGGTGGATCAATTGAAGAAATTGGAAGCAGCGGTTGCACTGGCAATGCGCGATTTCTCTGACGAGCGGGTTGAGGTGGTTCAATTGCTGAATCGTGCCGGCGTGCCGGTGACAGCCTGGTTATTGCTGCCCGAAGAACAGGGTTACTGGTTCAATCTGGACAATGCGGATTTGGCCGCCCGGCGGTATGTGGAGTTTATGGAATGGTCGCGCCGGAATAACTTGAAATGGCAGCGGATCGGGTTAGATATTGAGCCGGATTTTCACTGGGTCACGGCTTTTAGAAACGGCATCCTGCATGGCTTTCGTTATCTTTACAAGGGAATGCGTAAGCGGAGTCGAATTCTGGCCAAAGCGAAACAAACCTATCGTCAACTGGTCGAACGAATCCATGCCGACGGCTTTGAGGTAGAGGCGTATCAATTACCGTTCATACTTGAAGAACGTAAAGTCCGCTCAACCGTATTGCAGCGTTGGCTGGGCATTCTGGATTTGGAAGTTGACCGCGAGATTTTGATGTTATATTCCAGTTTCAACCGGCCGTGGGGAGATGCCGCTCTGTTGAGCTACGGCAAGGATGCAGAATGGATTGCAATTGGCAGTACCGGCGGAGGTGTGAACCTCGAAGGGGTTGCAGATACCCGTCCTCTGGATTGGCAGGAATTCAGCCGGGATCTTTTGATTGCCGGCTTGCTGAAATCAGAGGTGGCCGTTTTCAGTCTGGAGGGATGTGTTCAGCAAGGATTCCTGGAACGATTGGTGACCTTTGACTGGCGTCAATCCGTTCAGGTGAATGAAATGAAATACCGCCAATTTGAACAATTGAGACGGCTACTGGCAGCCGGTTTATGGGTGTTTGAACGTCCCTGGCTGCCAGCAGCCGTCCTTCTTTTACTGGTTTTACTCGGAATCCGTCGCAAACGAGATTCAAAATAAATCTTCGATATTCCCGCCGGTCAGATGAATCCGCAATACCCGTCGCTGACGGGCAAGGAGTGCTTCAAAATCGCCGAGTGCCTGGGCGCGTTCTACAACCCCAAAGGTCAATCCCTGATTGGGGATTTCCATGTCCACTTGGGGCTGGCGGGTGATCTGGATAAAGAGAGCACGATCCGGCCCGCCTTTATGCAGTTGACCGGTGGAGTGCAGGAAACGAGGACCGAAACCCAGGGTAGTGGCACAACCGGTTTGAGCCAGAATCTTTTTACGCAAATGCTGAAGCACCTCCATGGTTTGGGCATTGCGCGGCAGATAAGCGTTAATGGCGATGTAATCATTGGGTCGTGCCTGTTTCAGGAAAATTTGAACGATCTCGCGAAGATTTGAAGCCTGGGCAAGGCCTTCTGGGGCATTGCCAAAAGCGAAGCCCTGTTCATTTTTCCAGACCGGCTGCCCCTCGTCCAGTACCTTGCTGGTGCGGTATTGGGCGATCTTTTGGGATGTGCGGTTTTTGTTATCCTGAACATCGGGTTGATCGAAACCGTTAATGCCCAAAATTGCACTGGCGACGGCGGTTGCCAGTTCCCAGCGGTAAAATTCACCGCCCAGATCATAAACATCCTTAAGGTCAAAAACCAGAACAGGCTGACCGGTCTGCCGCAAGGCTGCTGCTCTCTCGTCCAGTGAGCCGTTGGAGCGGAAATAGACAAACAAGCGGTCTTCACCATATCTCTCAGCGGGCACAAAAGGCTCAAGATCTACCGGAACAATACCACGCCCTTCTTTGCCGGTTGATTCGGCGATCAGTTGTTCCAGCCACGAACCAAAGGATTCGAAGGGCGGCTCGGCAAGAAAGGTCAATTTATCTCTGCCTTCCAATGCCGCTTCACCCAGCAGGGTGCCAAGCACCAGTGCCGGGTTGCGACCGGCAGGCACCTCCGGTAAGCATTGATTCATCATCCGTTCAGCCCGCTCGAGCAGACTTTCGAGGTTCATGCCCAATAGAGCGGCGGGGAACAGGCCAAAGGGGGTGAGGGCAGAGTATCTTCCGCCGACGGTCGGATCACCCAATAAAACCGCGCGGAACCCCCTTTCCCGGGCCACCTTTTCCAAAGGTGTTGCGGGGTCGGTTATAGCGATGAAGTGCAAACCGGCCTTATCCCCCAGCTGATCAACGGCTTGCTGCCAGAAGTAATCCAGAAAAGCGTTAACTTCGCTGGTTGTTCCGGATTTACTCGAAACGATGAACAGCGTTCGATCCAGCGGAGCGCGCTCAGCGGCTTCTTTAACCTGATCGGGGTCGGTGGAATCCAGAATGGCAAGATCAAGGGCCGCTTGATCTTCCAGTTTACCCACCCCGAAAGTCAACCTGAGAACCTCAGGTGCAAGCGACGAACCACCCATACCCAGCAACAAGGCATGGGTGAGTCCGTCCTGCCGGCAGGCTTTTGCCAGTCGGGTGTATTCATGAATCAGAGTCCGGCTGTTTTGGGGCGACTTCAGCCAACCCAACCGCTGTCGGATTTCGGCCTGACCGGCTGCATCATCCGTCCAAAGGCTGGGGTCAACTTCAAAAATGCGACGTACGATCTGCTCCTGTTCCTGCCTCTGAATTGCGGTTGGCATTAAATTCTGCAGTGGGCCAAGTTCCTGCAATGCGGCCTGGCGGCGCTGTTCAATGGCATCCAGTAAGGATGTATAGGCATCTGCAAAGGCTTTTACACCCTCG
This sequence comes from Chloroflexota bacterium, assembly GCA_040754815.1. GTDB lineage: Bacteria > Chloroflexota > Anaerolineae > Anaerolineales > Anaerolineaceae > Bellilinea. The sequence goes on along the minus strand of JBFMBX010000001.1, from coordinate 6,864 downwards.
ATTTCCAGTTCATAGGTAATCCGATCCATCGAAATGCCAAGTTCTTCCAGTTGTTCAATCACCTTTTGCTCGTTTGCCGTATCTGCTCCCAGTTTGATTTGGGCTTCCCCGTGATCTAAAAATGCCTGCAAGGTTTGCGGTGGCACGGTGTTGACCGTTTCCGGGCCGATGAGTTCTTCCACGTAAATAACATCTCGATAGGCCGGGTTCTTGGTACTGGTAGAGGCCCATAACGGGCGTTGGGGACGGGCGCCCTTTTGACGCAGGGCGAGGAAACGCGGTTCGGCAAATTTTTGCAGAAATACAGCGTAGGCCAGTCGTGCGTTGGCGATGGCGGCTTTACCAAGCAGTGTTTGAGCCAGAGCAGCATTGTTCTCTTCTCTCTTGATGATTTCTTGCAGGCGTTGATCAACTTTGGTATCCACTCGCGAAACGAAGAAAGAAGCCACCGATGCAATGCGGTCAACCGCTTGACCTCTGGCGATGCGGTCTTCCAGCCCGGCAAGGTAGGCATCAATCACTTCGGCATAACGGACGAGTGAGAAGATCAAAGTGACATTGACATTGATGCCCGCGGCAATCGTCCGGCGAATGGCGGGGATACCTTCCGGTGTGGCGGGGATTTTGATCATCAGGTTGGGGCGGTTGACCAGAGACCATAATCGTTGTGCTTCCGCCACCGTTCCCTCGGTATCATTAGCCAGCAGGGGGTTCACTTCAAGGCTGACATATCCATCCGCTCCGTTAGTGGATTCGTACAAAGAACGAAAGAGATCAGCGGCAGCCTGAATATCCTCAACGGCCAGCCGGGTAAATATCTGGTCGGTGCTCCAGCCTGACCATGCCATTGGCTTCAGGGCAGCCTCATAATCGGTGGATCGTGCAATAGCATTATGGAATATGGTGGGATTGGAGGTGACACCGCGTATCAATCCATCCTCGATTAATTTTGCCAGCGTGCCGTTTTCCAACAAAGAACGCTGGATATTATCGTACCAGAGAGATTGTCCCAGTTGATGCAGTTGATGAACACGGTTCATGGCTTACCTCTTCTCAATTTTCTTTTTCAATGGCTTGTACCTTGCCAAAACGACGGGCGTGGCGTTCTTCCCCGCTAAAAGTGGCAGACAGGAACGAGCGCACGATTTCTTTGGCCAGTTCTGCTCCGATGATGCGTGAGCCAAGGCAGAGGACGTTCATATTATCATGTTCCACACCCTGATGAGCGGAATAGGTGTCATGGCACAGACCGGCGTATATCCCTTTAAATTTGTTGGCTGCAATGCTTGCCCCTACACCGGAGCCACAAATTACAATGGCTCGTTCTGCTTCACCATGCAAAACGGCACGGCAGGCTTTGCCGGTGAAATCTGGATAATCCACCGCATCGGTTGAATGGGTGCCTAAGTCAATTACTTCATGTCCGGCGGCACGGACGGTCGAAATGATCTCGTCTTTCAACAAAAATCCGGCATGGTCACAGGCAATTGCCACACGCATGGTAGTCTCTCCTATAAATTGCTGATTCCCAAAAGGCCACGGGCTTCATTGAGGATGTTCGCTGCCGTCAGCCCAAATTCTTCAAAGATTTTTTTGTAAGGTGCTGAGGCGCCAAACCGTTCGATGCTGATGATGCGCCCCTGATCGCCGACATAACGCTGCCAGCCCTGAGCAACCCCGGCTTCCACTGCCAGCCGGCGCTTGATGGATGGTGGCAGTACCTCATCTTTATAAGTCTGCTCTTGCTGCTCGAACAATTCCCAGGATGGGAAAGACACCAGCCGCACATTGAAGCCTTCGGCGACCAGACTGTAACCGACCTCAACGATGAGAGCAACTTCCGAGCCGGAAGCCATGAGAATGATCTGCGGTTTTGCCCCGCCTAAATCGGCCAGTACATAGGCTCCGCGATGCAAGCCGCTGGCCGGAGCAAAGGTGGTGCGGTCCAGTACCGGCACTGCCTGCCGGGTCAGGGCAAAAGCAGTTGGCTGGTGGCGATTGCGTAAGGCTGCTATCCACGCTTCGCGGACTTCGTTGGCATCGGCTGGGCGGATGACGACGAGATTGGGAATTGCCCGCAGTGCAGCCAGATGCTCCACCGGCTGGTGAGTAGGGCCGTCTTCGCCGAGACCAATGCTATCATGGGTATAGACCCAGATGGATGGAATATGCGAGAGGGCGGAAATTCGTACGGCAGGGCGCATGTAGTCAGAAAAGACAAGGAATGTACCGCAGTAAGGGATGACACCGCCGTGAAGGGTCATGCCGTTGACGATGGCACCCATCCCGTGTTCACGCACTCCAAAATGAAGGTAGCGTCCCAGACGGTTATCTGCCTGAAAAGCGGTGCTGCTGTTGATCCAGGTGTTGTTGGAAGGGGTCAAATCGGCAGAACCCCCAACCAGTTCTGGCAGACGTTCGGCCAGTGCATTGATCACTTTGCCGGAGGCGGCGCGGGTGGCAATGCCTTTGGGATCAGGCTCGAACTCAGGCAGGTTTTCATCCCAGCCCAGAGGCAATTCACCTGCCAGCCGGCGTTTGAGTTCGGCCGCAAGATCGGGGTAGGATTGCTGGTAGGCTTTGAAGAGCCGATTCCATTTCTGTTCCGCGCGGCGGCCGTTTTTTAAAGCGGAGCGGAAGTATTCGCGCACATCATCGGGAATGTAAAAGGGCGGTTCAACCGGCCAGCCCAGTTTTTGTTTTGCTGCACGCAATTCATCCTCGCCGGGCGGTTCACCATGGGCTTTGGCGGTGTCCTGCCGTGTGGGCAGACCATAACCGATATGGGTGCGGCAAATGATAAGGGAAGGACGGGGGTCTTTGCGCGCTTTGCGGATGGCACGTTCGACCTCTTGAATGGATAAACCATCCACATTGCGGATGACATGCCAGCCGTAGGCCTCGAACCGTTTTGCGCGGTCTTCGGTGAAAGTCAGGTCGGTTGAACCATCAATGGAAATGCGGTTGTCATCATACAGGTAAATCAACTTTCCCAGCCGCAGATGCCCGGCGAGAGAGGCGGCTTCGGAAGCAACGCCTTCCATTAAGTCGCCATCGGTAACGATGGCATAAACATAGTGGTTGATCAGTTCAAAACCGGGGCGGTTGAATTGAGCGGCAAGATGGGCTTCGGCGATAGCCATGCCAACGCCGTTGGCAAAACCCTGCCCCAGCGGACCAGTGGTGGTTTCCACGCCGGGAGTCAGGCCGTACTCCGGGTGGCCGGGTGTGCGGCTGCCCCACTGGCGAAAATTTTGCAATTCATCGAGTTTTAAGTCATAACCGGTCAGATGAAGAAGAGAATATAACAACATCGAACCATGCCCGCCAGAAAGGATGAAACGGTCACGGTCCGGCCAGGTAGGGTTAGCCGGGTTATGTTTGAGAAAGCGAGTCCAGATGACATACGCCAGCACTGCTGCGCCCATCGGTAAACCGGGGTGCCCTGAATTGGCTTTTTGAACACCATCGGCAGAAAGGAAACGGATGGTATTGATGGCTTTTTCTTCAAAATCCGGAGTAAGTTGCATTTTGTTGAATTCCTTCCATGATTTATGATGTTGAAAAGAATGATAGCGAACAGCAATTTGCTTGAAATTCTACCATTTAATTGATTGAAACCCCGTTAGATGTAGAAAAAAAACAAAAAAATTCACAGATTTGACCCGAGTGGGGAAAATCTGTGAATTTTTATGACGGTAGAAATGGAATTGTTACGTTAGTTTTGCTTTTCTCAACCGTAAACTGTTGCTGACCACGAAGATGCTGCTGAATGCCATTGCTCCGGCTGCCAGCATGGGATTGAGCAACCCTGCGGCAGCGGCAGGGATGAGAATGGTGTTGTAAAAGAACGCCCAAAAGAGGTTCTGTTTGATGGTGGTGAGGGTTTTGCGTGACAGACGAATTGCTCTAACCGCAGCCCGAAGATCGCCGCTGATCAGGGTAATGGGTGCAGTAGCCATGGCGATATCGGTACCGGTGCCAATGGCGATACCCACGTCTGCCTGTGCCAGTGCGGGGGCATCGTTGATGCCATCACCGACCATTGCCACAATATTTCCCTGTTGCTGCAGCTCTTTGATGACCTGCGATTTTCCATCCGGCAGCACTTCGGCGCGAACATCATCCACACCAATCTGGGCAGCAATCGCTTCGGCGGTGCGGCGGTTATCACCGGTCAGCAGGGTAACGGATAAGCCCAGCTGATGAAATTCGGCAATTGCTTCTCGCGAACCATCCTTGATCTGATCGGCAATACCAACCAGTCCGCGTGGGGAACCATCCACACTGACCAGAATCACCGTTTTGGCTTCGTTTTCCAATGCGCTGATCTGGGATTGGATACCGTTGAGGGAGATATTCTGAAACACCTCCCACCGCGGGCTGCCGACAACCACTTTATGTCCCTCAATCTCTGCCTCAATGCCGTGACCGGCAATGGCGCGGAAGGATTGAGGTGAGGTTAATTTTAATTCCCGATTACCCGACTCGGCAACAATGGCCTGTGCCAGCGGATGTTCGCTGACCTGTTCGGCGCTGGCTGCCAGTCGCAGCCATTCCCAATCCATTTCATTCCTGTCAGGAAGCGGAACAAGATCGGTAACGCTGGGTTGACCTCGGGTAACGGTGCCGGTTTTATCCAGAACGATACGATTGGTTTTGCCCGCTCTTTCCAGTGCTTCACTGTTACGAATGAGGATGCCTGCCTCGGCTGCGCGCCCGGTAGCCACCATAACTGCTGTGGGGGTGGCCAGCCCCATTGCACACGGACAGGCGATGACGAGTACTGCTACCATGTTTACCATTGCACGGGTGAACAAACCGGTTTCGGCATTGGGGGGCATGGGGATAACGAAATACCAGATCAAAAAGGTGATTAGGGCTATTCCTATGACGGCGGGAACAAAGACTGCTGCCACGCGATCTACCAGCTTTTGAATGGGAGCCTTACTGCCCTGGGCTTCTTCAACCAGACGGATTATTTGAGCCAGTACAGTCTGTTTGCCTACCCGCGTCGCTTCAAAACGAATGAAACCGTTAAGGTTTAATGTGGCGCCGATCACAGCATCTCCCGGCCGTTTTTCAACCGGCATGGATTCGCCGGTAAGCATGGCTTCGTCCACGCTGGTATGTCCCTCAATGATAACCCCGTCAACAGGAATCTTTTCTCCCGGTCGAACCAGAACAATATCCCCCAGCGTAACTTCATCAACAGGCACTTCCATTTCCTGTCCGTTTCGCAGGATTCGTGCCGTGCGGGCTTGCAGACCCATTAATTTTTTGATTGCTTCGCTGGTTCGCCCTTTTGCACGCGCTTCTAAAAATTTGCCGAGCCTCACCAGAGTGATGATGACGGCAGCCGTTTCAAAATAGACATGATCGGAAACCAGCCCAAACAGAACGGCAATGGAGTAGAAATAAGCCGCCGAAGTACCCATAGCAATCAGGACGTCCATGTTCGCAGAGCCGTTTCGCAGGGCGTGGTAAGCGTTGCGGTAATATTGTCCGCCGACAAAAAATTGAACCGGTGTTGCCAGAACGAACAAGAGCCAGTTCAGCCAGCTGGCGTGTGTCCATTCCATCGGCAACAGGCCAAGATCACGAGCCATGGATAAAACGAAAAGGGGCAAAGTGAAGAGGATGCCGGTGATCAGTAAACGACGCTGATGGCGAATTTCGGCGGCACGGGCTTCCCCTTCGGCATCATGGAGTGATGAATCGGTTTCTAATGTTGAAAAGCCGGCCGATTGAATCGCTTTGCGTAAATCGGTTTGATTGACGAGTGTAGGGATGTACTCAACCTGTACGCTCTCGGCGGGATAGTTGACCTGAACTTTCAGTACTCCATCAAGGCGGTGAAGCGTTTTTTCCAGCCGGCGTGCGTCGTTGTCATCACTCATTCCCCGAACGATAAAACTGGCTTTACCGGCTGCCACACCGTAGCCAGCACGTTCGACACGCTGGATCAAGTCATCGAGCCCCACCAGTGACGGATTAAACTCAACAACTGCCCGTTCGGAAGAAAGATTAACCGAAACGGATTCAACGCCGGGTTGTTTCTTGAGGTTGCGCTCAATTGTGGCAACACAATTGGCGCAGGTCATGCCGGTAACCGGTAAAACAACCTGTCTGGTTTCGCTCATAGTTATTTTTGTACCGGGTAATTGATTTCCGCCAGCAGATTTTCAATTTTTTCCGGATTGGCGGGGGAATCAAAAGTGATGGTCACCTGCTTGCTGTTCAGGTCAGCATGAACGGATTGAACCCCTTCCAGTTCGCCGACTTCCATTTCAATGGTATGAACACAGTGATGGCAGTGCATACCGGGGACAGAATAAGTTACGGTGTTCATGATTTACCTCCATGAAAGATTGAATTAGACTTTGGACATGGCTTCATAGACATCCACAATTTCGCGCAAAACACGCTCTCTTTCCTGCGGGTCTTCACCGCGAACGGCCGTGATCAGGCAGGTATTGAGGTGATTTTCCAACAGAATCGAACTTATCTTATTGAGTGCCGATTGGACGGCCTGAATTTGGCGGATGATGTCAATGCAATAGGCATCTTCTTCAACCATGCGTTGAATGCCGCGCAAATGTCCTTCGGCGGTTTTGAGGCGATTGAGAATAGTTTCGTCTTTCATAAGCCATCTCCCTTGACCCCACCCCATGGGGGGTGGGGTATTGCAATCATAATAATTTTCACCCGATTTGTCAAGACCTTGCCGGCAATTTCCCAGGGCTTTCACAAGAAAGGATTAGTAGACTTAACAATCAAGTGCAACGCAACCTTTGGGTGAGCAGAAAGGAAACGGCGGGCTTTGGCGATATTTGCCCAACCATGGCGCAGACAAAGTCCAAT